>NZ_JBFAPY010000004.1:380056-927930 GCF_040676915.1 Asanoa sp. NPDC049475
GCGGCAACGCCAAGCCGCCCTCGCCGCGTTGCGGCAACGCCAAGCCGCCCTCGCCGCGTTGCGGCAACGCCAAGCCGCCCTCGCCGCGTTGCGGCAACGCCAAGCCGCCCTCGCCGCGTTGCGGCAACCCCGACTCGGCCCTCGCCACGTTGCGGCGACCCCGCGCAGCCGTGGCCCCGTTGCGGCAACCGCCGCGCTGGCCTGGGCCGCTTGCGGCAACCGGCCCGCCGCCGCGTTGCGCGTTCGCGGGCCATGACCACCGCGGTGGAACTGCATCGCGGCGGCAGCCGAACCCCACGAGCGGCCCATTCGCGGCCACCTGCAGTGCCGCGTGGCGGATCGCGGCCGCTGCCGCTGCTACGCAGCCGCCTCGCGGCCCGCCCAGCGCCGGGCGTCGGCCGCGCATCCGTCCGCCGCCACCCGGCTCGGTCGCGGGCTGGCCGCCGCGGACGCTCACCATCCGGATCGGAAAAGATTGCGAGCGGCCACGTCCGCCACCATTCCGCGTGGCCTGCGTGGCGCTAGCAGCGGAAACACGCTAAAGGCCCAAGCGGCCGCGCGCTTTCAGGCTCGTCGTCCGGCACGGAAAGAAATGGTTGGCCGGGGCTAAATGCTCCGGCCAACCATTTCTTTTGCTTATTTTTCTCTTAAGTGACCGATCGTAGTGCTAGCAATTCACATTGTCGCGGATCAGGCCACCGAGGCGAGGCGGCGGGGGGCCGGCTCTGCGATTTCGGTGTCGAGCGGGCGGTCGGTGTGCAGCGGCATCGGGGTTGCCTGCACCGCCGGCAGCGGCGTCGCGATCATCGCTCGCGCCAGCGACGTGAACGCGTGGGCCGCGTTCACCGAGACCAGGCCCACGAGGCGGTCGTCGCGGTGGTAGCCGACCACGACCCCCGACCGGGCGGTGTCGCGGCGGTGGCGCTTCATCTCGCTGATCGAGACCTCACCGTCGGGCACTAGCTCGCCGCAGACCTGGATGCGTAGGCCCCACTGCTCGGTCCAGAAACGCGGGATGACCGTGACCGGGCCAGGGTTGCCGTCCTCCGCGAGCAGCGTGCGGGCCGCACCTCGTCCTTGCTCCAGCGAGCTGATCCAGTGCTCGGCCTTGCGCAGCTGCGGGCCGTACCGCAGGTTGGGCCAGGTCGCGACCGCTCCACAGGCGACGACGTCCTCCAGGCCGACCACCCGCAGGCTCTCGTCACAGACGACGCCCTTGGAGGCGTCGATTCCGGCGTTTTCGAGCCAGGCCGTGTCCGGTCGGCCGCCCGTGGTCGCGACCACGACGTCGCCGACCAGGTTCTCGCCGTCGTCCAGCTGCACCATCCAGCCGTCGCGGAAGCGGTTGGCCGTGGCCACCCGGTGGCCCAGGCGGAAGTCGACGCCCTCGTCGCGCATGACATCAGTGACGTGGTTGCCGACCTCTTCGCCCAGCGCCCGCACCATGACCTGCTGCTTGGAGTCGATGACCACGCAGTTGCGGGCCATGGACCGTACCGCCGAGGCGACCTCGCTGCCCGTGATGCCGCCGCCGACGATGATGACGCGCTCCGCGTCGCGGAGGGCACGGCGCAGCGACCAGGCGTGCTCGAGGTTGTGCAGGAGGTGCACGCCCGGCTCCGCTGCCCACTTGGGCATCGTCGGCGACGAGCCGGTGGCGATGACCAGGCCGTCGTACGCGAAGGACTCGCCCGTGTCGGTCTCCACCCGGCGGTTGTCCGGGTCGAGGTCGACGGCCGTCCGACCCAGGTACCAGGTCAGATCCTCGTCGTGGAACGGCATCCGGGTGTCCTGCGGGCGCTTGTGGCCGGTCAGGATGCCCTTGGAGCACGACGGACGGTCGTACGGGCCTTCCTTCTCCGCACCGACCATCGCGATCTCGCCCGGGTATCCCTGGCGCCGGAGCTCTTCGGCCGCGGCGACGCCAGCGCGTCCCGTTCCGACGATCAGAATTCGGCCGTAGTCCGCGCGCCTCTTCCGCCGCGTCATCGGTCTCCCCTGCTACGTCGACGTGGTCCGGCGCCCGAGCCCGCCGGAATCCGTGTGGGGCCGGTCAGTGGTTCCTCGGCCGGCTCAGTCTTCTTCTGGGTAACCACCGTGGTCGCGGTCCGGTTGAGCTGGATCGCTCGCGCCGGACACACCTCCACGGCTCTGATCACGTCGTTCGCCAGATCCGGCGGCACGGTCGCCTTGTACGCCAGGCGCCCGTCACCCCGCAGGGCGAACACCTTGGGCGCCTCGTGCTCGCAGAACCCGAACCGCGCGCAGCGGTTGCCGTCCACGTTGACCAGCAGCTCGTCGCCGACGCCGGCGTTGCCGTTGCGGCGGTTGGTGCGTTCCTGGCGCCACCCGAGGTACCAGGGCGTCGTCGTGCCCCACAGCAGCAGGGTGATCACGAACGAGCCGAGGACGGCACCCCAGCGGACGCCGGTGGCCATCTCGGAGCCGGACATCAGCACGTGTCCGACCAGGAGCATGTAGGCGACGTAGTTGAACGCGTGGAACGCGCGCCAGCGGGTGTAGCCGATCTTCTTCTGGATCAGCACCGAAAGGGTGCAGGCCGCGAAGAGCTCGAGCGAGATGACCCCGACACCGATGCCGATCGGGTCGTACGGGTTGGTGAACGGCACGACCACGTCGACCAGCCTGACCGTGCCCATCGGGCCGGCGAGCTGCGTGAAGCCGTGCACCACGCCGAGCGTGAGGCCGAGCAGCGCGATCGTCTGGTGGATCCCGTACACGGTGGCGTGCTTGATCCGGCTCTGAGCCCAACCGTTGCGGAGCATGAGTCCCCAGAGGACCGCCAGCCAGAGCAGGAAGAGCGACACGAACCCAACTGTGGCCGCGACGATGTGCACGCTCTCCTGTGCGTTGCGCACGGCGGTTCCTCCCATGTTCGTGAGGGGATGTGGGGACAACGCAAGTATGGTGCGGCGCGACGAATTGTCAATCTGGTGTCGTCGCCCGTTTCGGGGGGAGTTTTCGATGGCCAACACGCTGTGGAACGGTCACCGGACGGTCGGTTGGCGAACTATAAATTTGCTTTAAACGTGCCCTAGGCCTTCCTTCACTTAAGCCTTCTCTAATTGACAGACGTTTATCGTCTCTCTGCGTGTCGAGGTGCGGCTACGGCCGCCGACCCCGGAGGAGTGAAAGTGGAAGTCCGGCAGCTGGTCGGGTTGGGAGCGCGAGTGATCGCGGTGGCGTCGTTGGTGGCGCTGGTGCCCGCGTCCGCGGCCCTGGCCAACGACCACTACCGTGCGGCGGCCCCGGCCGTGGGCGGCGGCGCCATGAACCATCCCGGCCACGTGGCGGGGATGAGCCACGCGGCCCACATGGCGGCGATGAACCAGGCCACTTGGAACGCCAACCACGCCGCTCACATGGCCGCGATGAATGCCATGCGGGACACGAGCAAGCTCAGCTATCTCGCGCCGTCGCCGGGGCCGGAGAAGTTCCCCATTCCGGTGCCTCCGGACGTCGCGGTCGCCGAGAACGGCAAATACGGCCCCGTCGGGCCGTCCGACGTCGACCTGGTGGTCAAGGTGCGGCTCGCCGGCCTGTGGGAACAGCCCGCCGGTCAGATGGCCGTGGAGAAGGGCAAGAACCCGCGGGTCAAGGAGATCGGCAAGATGATTGCCGAGCAGCACGCCGTGCTCGACAAGCTCGACGTGCTGGCAGCCCAGCGTCTTGGCATCCAGATCCCGAACGAGCCCAACCGCGACCAGCAGTTCTGGCTGCAGGAGATGCGCGATGCCGAGGGCGACGAGTTCGACCAGATCTTCGTCGACCGGCTTCGCGCCGCACACGGCAAGGTCTTCTCCGCCATCGCGTTCGTTCGCGCGGGCACCCGTAACGACCTCGTCCGTGAGCTGGCGCAGCAGTCCAACCAGTTCGTGGGCACGCACCTCACGCTGTTGGAGAGCACGTCCCTGGTCGACTGGCAGCACCTACCGCTTCCTCCGGAGCCGGCCGACGGCCCCGTTCCCGCCGCGGGCTACATCAAGAGCGGCGTCAGCCCGACAGTGATCTGGCTGGTGTTGGGAGCCGCCCTCGTCGCGGGCCTCATCACCATGATCCGCGTAACGCGTCCTCGGTAACACCACGAAAACAACAAACCGCATCGGTGTGTGTCCACATGGAAGGTGACACGTAATGACCAGAAGTAGGCAGGCCCCCCGCAAGAACCGGCGGTACATCGCCGTGTTCGCGACGCTGGCGGTCTTCGCCGGCCTCGTCGCAGTCACACAGGTGTCGCTCGCGGGCAGCCGCCGGGGTCACAACAGCGGCAACAACCTGCCGTGGTGTCAGCCGACGACGGCCGCGGCCGCGGCGCACGACCACAGCACCGACCAGGACCCGAACGCGACGCCGCCGGCCGACGCCCCGGCCGGTGAGGTGGCCGGTGCGGCCGGCGACGGCACGTCGGGCGACGCCACCGCGCCCGACGCGCAGGACGCCGCGGCCGCCAAGGCGACGGCGTCGGCCGCCGCGAAGGCCCAGGCCGAGCAGCGCCGTCGGCAGAGCAACGACAACAGGAACTGCCGCCCGACCACCACGCCGAGCAGCTCCAGCGGCGGCTCGAACGGTGGCTCCAACGGCGGTGGCAGCAACGGCGGCGGCTCCAGCCCCGGCAGCACGACGTCGCCGGGCACCGGCACTGGCACCGACCCCACCACCGGTGCTCCCACCACCAGCCCGACCTCGCCCGCCGCTCCCCCGGCGCTGCCGGAGTCGCTGGGCAACACCTGCGAGAACAGCAGCCTCCAGGAGCACGACGGCTTCCAGAACGGCCCGCGTTGCGTCACCACCCAGTTCGGTGAGGTCGGCGCCGTCGAGAACAACCCGACGCTGCTGATCAGCCGCGCGCCCGCCCGGGCCCGGGTCAACCAGCCGTTCGACATCCAGGTCAGCACCCGCAACCTGGTCCGTGACCGGTTCCTGCCGGCCGGCGCGGGTGGCTACTACAAGGAGAGCTCCTTCCTCACCGAGGAGGGCCTGCTCCGCGGTCACTTCCACATGGCCTGCCGCCTGCTGAGCGGCCGGGGCGCCCAGGACCCGGCTCCGGTGCCGGCCTTCTTCAAGGCGGTCGAGGACGGCGGCGGCGGCGCTGCCCCCGACACCGTGACCGTGACCGTGCCCGGTCTGGCCGCGACCGGTGTCGCCCAGTGCGCCGCGTGGGCCGGTGACGGTTCGCACCGCATCCCGATGATGGTGCGGGCCAACCAGATCCCCGCGTTCGACTCGGTCCGGATCGTCGTCACCCGCTAGTTACGCGAGCACTACCGCTGCGGAAGGGCCGGGCACCGGAAACGGTGTCCGGCCCTACGCGGTTAGCACCGTCCACCGTGAACGGCCCGGAGGGGAATCATGGACAAGCTTCGCGCGACCCGGATCCGCCAACTGACCTGCGTCTACCGGTTCGACGCCGGGGTGCGCGGCGGCGCGGGTCTCCTTGCCGCCCGGGTGGTCGGCGACGGTTGTCCGCTGCGGGCGCTGACCCACCACGGCCTGCTGGCCAACCCGCGATGGACGGCGATGGTGGCGGAGCTCATCGTCCCGGTCGTCCTCACGCACCTGGACCGCACCGGTGAGTCGATCCGCCAGGTCGCCCGCGACGGCCGCCCGTGCGTGCTGGCCGAGACCCGGGTGAGCACGGTGGCCCTGCTCGGCCCCGCCGACCTCGAGTGGATCGGCGGCCGGATCACCGTGTTCCTCGACGAGGTGCGCCGGGCCGCCCGCGACGCGGGCCTGACCTGGACGATGCCGATGTGGGACAGCAGCCCGGCGCCGCTGCGGGTTCAGTAGCGCCAGCGGGTAGCCCCCACCACCGTCTCGTCGTCGGCCCCCTCGAACAGCGTGATCTCGCCCTGCCGGACCACCGCGACCGTGTCGACCAGCGCCGCCCCGAGTGCCGAGGTGAGCACTTCGTCGGCCTCGAACGCGGCCACCGCCGCGGTCAGCGATGCCGGCAGCCGCTCGATGCCGTCCACGTCGTGAGGGTCGACCGGCACGGGATCCGGCAGCAACGCCTCCGCCGCCACACCTGCCCGGCCCGCCGCGAGCAGACCGGCCAGCAGGAGGTGCGGGTTGGCCGCCGCGTCGACGCACTTCACCTCGAGGTTGGCGTTCGGACCCGCGATCATCCGCAGCGCCGCCTCGCGGTTCTCCAGACCCCAGCAGGCGTACGCGCCGGCCCAGCGCTCGGGCACCAACCGCAGGTACGAGGCCACCGACGGGGCACCGAGCGCGAGCAGGGCCGGCAGCCGGGACAGGATGCCAGCGGCGAATCCCTCCCCCGCGCGGTCGAGCCCGAACGGCCCGGACCCGCCGGCCATCGCGCTCACCCCGTCGCGCAGCACGCTCAGGTGCGCGTGCCGGCCGTTGCCGACCTTCCCGGCGCTGACCACGGGCGCGAACGACGGGCGCAGGCCGTGCGCCGCACTGACCGCGCGGACCGTGTCCTGCACGAGCACCACGGTGTCGGCGGCGCCGACCGGGTCCTCCGGCGCGAGCGAGACCTCGAACTGGCCGTGCGCGTACTCGGGATGGATCTGCTCGACCACGACCCCCTGCGCGGCCAACGCCGCGAGGATCGCCCGCAGGTACGGCGCGAGCTCGACCAGCCGGATCATCCCGTACGCCGGGCCGGTGGTGGCCGGGACGAAGTCGTCGCCGGCGCCCCGGGACACGCACCACTCGACCTCGAAGCCGGCGCGCACCGTCAGCCCGTCGGCCGCCAGCCGGTCGACCTCCCGGCGGAGCAGCCAACGGCCGTCCAGCGGGTGCGGCTCGCCGGCCTGGTCGAACCGCTCGGCCGGCGCCCAGGCCCAGCCGGGCGAAGCGGCCAGCGGCACGAGCCTGTCGAGGTCGGGGTGCAGTCGGAGGTC
The DNA here is from genome assembly GCF_040676915.1 of Asanoa sp. NPDC049475. Classification (NCBI taxonomy): domain Bacteria; kingdom Bacillati; phylum Actinomycetota; class Actinomycetes; order Micromonosporales; family Micromonosporaceae; genus Asanoa; species Asanoa sp. NPDC049475. The sequence continues at coordinate 386,947 of NZ_JBFAPY010000004.1, forward strand.
GCCGACCGGCCCGCCGGCGAAGCGGCCGCGCACCGAGCCGTCGTCGACCAGGAAGGTGTCGAACACCGGCGCGGCCCCCGCGCCCCACTGCGCGGCGTGGGCGAGCCGGGCCACCGGCACGGCCTTGACCCGCGTGACGCCGCTCGTGTCCACCCAGGTCAGGGCGACGCCGTCGATGCCGTCGGCGACGAGCCGGTCGGCGGCGGCGCGGGCCTGCGCGGCACGGCGATCCCGCTGCATGGCGTCCACGGACCTAGGTTATGACGATGGACCTGCTGGTGGACCATCATTGCCACGGCGTCGTGCGGCGCGATCTCGACCGGGCCGAGTTCGAGGCCCGGCTCTCCGAGGCCGACCGGCCCGCCCCGGGCACGACGCTGTTCGACTCGGCGCTCGGCGACGCGCTGCGCCGGCACTGCTTCCCGGTGCTCGACCTGGCCGCGACCGCCACCCCCGACGACTATCTGGCGCGGCGCGCGGAGCTCGGGCACGAGGAGGTCACGCGGCGACTCCTGCGGGCCGCCGGACTCGCCGCGGTCCTGGTCGACACCGGCTTCGCCCCGGAGCCGCTGACCACGCCCGCGGAGCTCGCGGCGGCGGCGGACGCGGCGGCGCACGAGGTGGTCCGGCTCGAAGCGCTGGCCGAAGAGCTCGAGGTCGGCACCGCCAGAGGGTTCGCGGGTGCGGTGCAGGAGGCGCTCGCCGCTGCCGCCGCCCGGCCGGACACCGTCGCGTTCAAGTCGGTGGTCGCCTACCGGGTCGGCCTCGCGCTGGGCGACGAGCGTCCGAGCGAGGCCGATGTCCGCGAGGCCGCGGGACGCTGGCTGGCCGACGGTGCGGGGCGGGTCGCCGACGAGGTGCTGCACCGGTTCCTGGCCTTCGCGGCGTTGGACACGGGGCTGCCCTTGCAGTTCCATACCGGACTCGGCGACCGGGACACCGACCTGCGTCTGGGTGACCCGCTGTTGCTGGCGCCGTGGCTGCGGGCGGCCGAGTCGACCGAGGTGCCGGTGCTGCTGCTGCACTGCTATCCGTACCAACGGAATGCCGGTTATCTGGCCCAGGTCTTCCCTACCGTCCACATGGACCTCGGGCTGGCCACGCACAACGTCGGCGAGCGGGCGCCCGCGGTGCTCGCGGAAGCGCTGGAGCTCTGCCCGTACGGCAAGTTCCTCTACTCCTCCGACGGGTACGCCCTGCCGGAGCTGCACTTCCTCGGTGCGGTGCTGTTCCGTGCCGCGGCCGACGCCGACCTGGTCCGACGGACCACCGAGAACGCGCACCGGGTCTATCCGACGGTGGGCGGAAGGGGCCCTGGCCGATAGGGTCCCTTCCGCCTTCTCACCGCCCGCGCGTCAGCGCCGGGGCTTTTGGGGCACGCGCGGGAGCACGTACGGCGGACCGCTGTAGATCAGGTCTGCCTTCAGCTCGTGGTACGCCCGCTTGGGCTGGTAGTTCTCGTCCATGATCGTGGCCAGGCCCTCCGGCGGGTTCGTGAACCAGGTCGGCACCCAGGAGTGCTTGTCGGTGAAGCCCCAGACCGTGTACGAGAGGCAGTGCCGGTCGGCCAGGCAGGCCTGGAGCAGCGCGCTGTAGTTGGCCGCCGACGCCTGGAGGCGCGGGTTGATCTCGTTGGAGTCGCCGGCCTGCACACCCGCCGTCAGCTGGCTGCGCACGTCGACCTCGGTGAACGCGGTGGCCAGCCCGAGCCCGGCGAACTTCTTCAGCGCCGCGGCGACCTGGAGCGTGGAATAGTTGCCGTACTGCGTGCCGAGGTGTCCCTGACTGCCGATGCCGTCGATCGGGACGCGGTCCCGCAGCAGCGACTTGGCCAGGTCGTAGACGAACTGGGTCTTGTCGTTGGCCGGGTCACCCGAGCCGAACGCCTCGATGTTGTAGTCGTTGTAGAACAGCAGCGCCTTGGGGTCGGCGGCGCGCGCCCAGCGGAACGCGTCGGCGATGTAGCCAGGGCCGAGGTTCTCCGCCCAGAAGCCCTTGTAGTGCAGCGTGGGCGGGCTGTCCCAGGGGTCGCTGACCGCCTCGTTGACGACGTCCCACTGCCAGATCTTGCCCTTGAAGTGCTTGACCACGGTGGTGATGTGGTTGCGCAGGATGTCGCGGAGCTCGGCTTTGCTGATCGAGCCGTCGCTGACGCCGGTGGTGAGCCAGGCGGGCAACTGGTTGTGCCAGACCAGCACGTGGCCGCGCACCTTCTGGTTGTTGCGCTTGGCGAAGTCGATCAGCTCGTCGGCCGGACCGAAGTTGTACGTGCCGCGGGTGGGCTCGAGGCTCTCCCACTTCATCACGTTCTCGGCGGTGACCGAGGAGAACTCCTTGGACACGGTGGCCCGGTACTGGGGGTCGGAGGTGTCGGCCAGGGCAGCCATGTCGACGGCGGTGCCGATGTAAAGGTCGTGCCGCAGGCCCAACTGGCGCAGGCTCTGCTGGGTCGGGTCGACCGGGTGGCTCGCCGTGGCGGGTGCCGCGCCCGCCACGGCGGCGGCCGCGACCACCGCCACGCCGGCGGCGAACCATCGATTCACTTTCATGTGCGCTCCTCTCGGGATGACCGGGGGTGCCGATCGCGAGCGACGCCGATAGTTGCGGATCGAGTTCCGTAACTTTCCGGAAACGTAGCCGTCGAGATCGCTCCCCGTCAATCCAAAAGAGTTCCGGAAATCGGACGAGAGCACGCGGTTCCGACGGCGGTGGGCCACCGGAAGTTTCGGATCATCTTTCGAGGTACGTGGCCTCGTCGAAGTCCGCGTAGCCGCCGTCGGCACCCAGGTCCTGCACCCAGAGGCCGAGGAACGCACCGGTGAACCCCCACGCGGCCGGCTCGCCGTCGACCACCAGGGCGGCGTGCTCGTCGGAGAGGATCGTGGCGTCCAGCGCGACCGGCAGCTCCTGCCAGCCGTCACCGAGGTCGTAGCCGAACCGCACGACCGTGCCGTCGAACACGGCGCGCAGGCCGACCCGGGTCGCGTCGCCACGGTCGACCGTGAGCTCCGGGTGCGCGGTGCGCTTGCCCTGGTCGCTGCTGAGCAGCTCGAGCACCACCCGGCCGTCGTCGCCGCGGGTCAGGTAGAGGAAGTGCCAGTTCAGCGAGTTGTAGTAGGCGGTGATGCCGGCCAACTGCCGAAAGTCGCGCGGCTCGAACTCGACCACGGTGGACAGTTCACAGTGCAGTGAGCCCACCCGCCGGGCGACCAGGCTCGGCGACCGCCGGCCGACCGGCGACTGGCCGCCGTGCAGCCGCAGGTGCGACGGGCGGGTGGTCAGGTCGACCCAGTCCGGCGTCGCCGGCCGGCGCAGCGTCGACCACGAGGGGCCGAGCCGCGGCTCGGTGAAGTCGTCGGTGGCCGGCTCGTCGGGCCAGGGGTGCGCCGGCAGCGCGGGAGCGGCGACCTCGTCGGCCGGGATGCCGCCCGCGATCCGGGGCCAGCCGCCGGGCTCCCAGTCGACCCGCTGGATCGCCGTCTCGCGGCCGAGCACGCACTTGCCCAGCGGGGTGTCCGGGCGGGCCGCCAGGTGCGCGAAGTACCAGCCGTCGCCGGGCACCTCGACCAGGCTGCCGTGGCCGGCCTTCTGCAGCCGGAGCTCGGGGCGGCCGTACGAGGTGAGCAGCGGCCCGTTCGGGTCCGGCTCGTACGGGCCGAACAGCTCCCGCGACCGGGCCACCGTGGCCTGGTGCTCCCAGCTCGTCCCGCCCTCGGCGGTGACCAGCCAGTACCAGCCGTCGCGGCGGTAGATGTGCGGCCCTTCGGTCATCCCGGCGGCGGTGCCGGTGAAGATGATCCGGGACGGGCCGACCAGCTCGCGCTTCGCCAGGTCGTACCGCTGGATCTCGATGCCGGCGAAGCGCTCGCGGCCGGGACGCCAGTCGGCGCTCAGGTTGAGCAGCCAGGTGCTGCCGTCGTCGTCGTGGAACAGGGACGCGTCGAAGCCGTGGCCGTGCAGTTGCACCGGGTCGTCCCACGGCCCGTCGATCGACGGCGCGCTGGTGTGGAAGTTCCGCGGGTCCCAGTAGCCACTGGCGAAGCTGGCCACGTCGCTGTAGATCAGGTGGAAGCGACCGTCGTGGTAGGTCAGGCAGGGCGCCCACACCCCGTTGGAGTCGCCGCTGCCGCGCAGGTCGAGCAGGCGCCGGTCGGTGATGATGCCGCCGATCGCGCGCCAGTGCACCAGGTCGCGCGAGTGGTGGAGGCGCACCCCGGGGTACCACTCGAAGGTCGAGGTCGCCAGGTAGTAGTCGGCGCCCACCCGCAGCAGCGACGGGTCCGGGTTGAAGCCGCGCAGGACCGGGTTCTGGATCGACCGGGCGGCGGTAACGGTGGCTGCGGTCTCGGTCGACATGGGCAGCTTCCCTTCAGGTCCGCTTCCGGGGACTTCCGGAAGCCGCTCCCCCGTGGGATCGGCGAGCGTTCCGAACACGGTAACGGCTTATATCGAGATCCGACAGTTCCTTGACCGGCAGTTGCGGTCGTCGTACCGTCGCCGGCATACCGGAAATCGATCTGAAACTTTCGGCGGGTTGACGGACCGATCGACGTCCGTAGGCTCCACCCATGACGAAAGGGCGATCCGTGTCTGGTGGCACTGCCGCAGGTGACAAGAGGACCGTGACAATCGCGGCGATCGCACGCCTGGCCGGCGTGTCGGTGCCGACCGTCTCCCGCGTCCTCAACGGCCGCGCCGACGTCTCGCCGAACACCCGCAAGCGGGTCGAAGACCTGCTCAGCCAGCACGGCTACCGGCGCCGACCGCCCAGCATGCGAGCCAACTCGGGGCTGGTCGACCTGGTCTTCAACGACATCGACAGCCCGTGGGCGGTCGAGATCATCCGTGGCGTCGAGGACGTCGCGCACGCCTCCGGCGTCGGCACCGTGGTGTCGGCCATCCACCGCCGCACGTCGTCGGCCAAGCAGTGGCTCGACAACATCCGCACCCGCTCGACCGAGGGCGTTATCTTCGTCACCTCCACGTTGGAGCCTCCGCTGCAGAGCGAGCTGCGCCGGCTCAACATCCCCGTGGTGATCGTCGACCCGGCCGGCGTGCCGCCTCAGGAGTCGCCGACGATCGGCGCGACCAACTGGGTCGGCAGCCTGCACGCCACCGAATACCTGCTTGGGCTCGGGCACCGTCGGATCGGCTTCATCGGCGGCCCACCGCAGCTGATGTGCAGCCGTGCCCGGCTAGACGGCTACCGGGCGGCACTCGAGTCGGCTGGCATCCAGATCGACGACGACCTGATCCGGCCGGGCAACTTCTATCACGAGGCCGGGTTCGCGGGCGGCACCGAGCTGCTCACGCTGGCCGACCCGCCGACCGCGATCTTCGCCTCCAGCGACCAGATGGCCCTCGGCGTGTACGAGGCGGTGCGGCAGCGCCAGCTCCGGGTGCCCGACGACATCAGTGTGGTCGGCTTCGACGACCTGCCCGAGGTGCGCTGGTGCTCGCCGCCGCTGACCACCGTCCGCCAGCCGCTCGCCGAGATGGGGCTCCTGGCGGCCCGCACGGTGCTGCGCCTCGCCCGCGGCGAGCAGATCGAGAGCCCGCGGGTCGAGCTGGCCACGGAACTCATCGTCCGCGACAGCGCGGTGGCCCCGGCGAAATGACCCGGTCGTAGTCTTTGTCTGATGGAGACCGTCGAGCGTGTCGTCACCGAACGCGGTGAGCTCGTCCTGCGCCGCGACGGCGGGCAGTACGAGCTGATCAGCAACGGCGTGTTCCTGATGGACACCCGCACCGGCGCCTCGGAGCGCACGCTGGTCCAGGCCGCGCTGTCCGCCGCCGCCCCCGGTGCCCGCCTGCTGATCGGTGGCCTCGGCGTGGGCTTCTCCCTGGCCGAGGCCGTCAGATCCGAGACGCCCGCCGAGATCGTGGTCGTCGAGATCGAGCCGGCCGTGGTCGCCTGGCACTCGTCCTACTTGAAGCCCTTCAGTGACGGGGCCCTGGCCGACCCGCGGGTCCGCGTGGTCACCGCCGACCTGGGTCATTGGCTGGCCACCACGGACGAGCGCTTCGACGCCATCTGCCTCGACGTCGACAACGGTCCGGACTGGACGGTCTTCGGCGAGAACGCGGCCCTGTACGAGGACGCGGGCACCGAGCTGCTGCGGGGCCACCTCGACCCGGGCGGCGTGCTGGCGGTCTGGAGCGCCAACGCCTCGGCCGCCTACCTGGCCCGCCTGACGGCCACGATCGGCCCGGTCGAGACCCTGCTGACCGAGGTCTCCCACGGTGAGCCGGACGTCGTCTACCTGGCCCGTCGCTCCGAGAGCTGAGCATGGTGTTCGCGCCGCCGCCGACCGCCACCGCACGCCGACTCAACCGGGCGACTCTCGACCGCCAGCTCCTTCTCGGGCGGCAGCCGCTGCGGGTGGGCGAGGCCGTGCGGCGCTTGTTGGCGTTGCAGGCACAGGAGCCGGCGTCGCCGTACCTGGCCTTGTGGAACCGGGTGGCGGGACTCGACGCGGCCGAGGTCGACCGGGCGTTCGCCGACGGTACGGTGGTCCGCTCCAGCCTGATGCGGGTCACGTTGCACGCCGTACACGGCGGCGACTGGGCCGCCCTGCACGCGGCTATGACGCCGCTGCTGCGGGCGTCGCGGCTGGCCGACTACCGCTGGCTGGAAAGCGACCTGACCGACGCCTCGGCGTTGGCGGCGCTCGACGACCTGGCGGCCTTCGCGACCGAGCCTCGGTCCGGAGCGGAGATCCAGGCGATGCTGGAGGGCCGGGTCGACGACCCGGCCAAGATGTGGTGGGCGCTGCGCACGTTCGCGCCGCTGCACTACCGCCCGACGGGCGGTCCCTGGTCGTTCCGGCACCCGGCCTCGTTCGTGACGGCGCCGGGTGCCGCCGCGCACGACGACTCGGTGCGCGCCCTGGTGCGGCGCTATCTGGCCGCCTTCGGCCCGGCCTCCACATCGGACATCATGGCGTTCACCCGGCTCAACAGCGCGCGCGTCAAGGCGGCCGTGGCGGGGCTGGGCGCCGAGCTGACGGTCAGCGACGGCCTGCTGGACCTGGCGGACGCGACGCTGCCACCGGAGGACGTCGCGGCACCACCGCGGCTGCTGCCGATGTGGGACAACGTCCTGCTGGCGTACGCGGACCGCACGCGCGTGATCCCGGCGGACTACCGCACCGTCGTGGTGCGCCGCAACGGAGACGTGCTGCCGACGCTGCTGGTGGACGGCTACGTGGCGGGCGTATGGCGCCCCGCGGAGGACGGCGCTGGCATCGAGGTGACCGCCTTCCACCGGCTGGACCCGGCCACGTGGTCCGGCATCGCGACGGAGGCGCGCGCGTTGACGACCTTCCTCGCCGACCGCGACCCGACCGTCTACCGCCGCTACCGCCACTGGTGGACAAAGGGCATCCCGTCGGCCGAGGTCCGGATCATCGAAGCGTGATCGAGTTCCTGTGCCCCGGCTGCGGCGGGGTGTCCGGGTCGCGCCGACCGAGCACACAGACGCCGTCGACCCACCAGTGCGGACCTCCGCTGATTCGAACCGCTCGCCGCGTCGCAGCACGAAACCGCCCGCCACCTCCTCCCCACGCAGTTCGGAATCGCTGCGCCACCCGCCAGGCGGCCGGAGCGTCGTCGAGGTCAGGGGTGAAGGCCGAGGCCAGCGGCTCGCGCGGCGGCGGCCTCCGGCGCGAAATGGTCGTCCGGACGGCGCGGCCGCAGCGGGTCGGCGGGAACGAGGAGGATCACGCCCCCATCTTCCCGACCGCCGCAACGCGGTTAGGCGCCTACGAGTTGGTTTTGTGGAGTTTGAGGATGCGGCCGGTGATCGGGTTGGCGATCGCTCGCAGGTAGGCCAGGCCCACCTCGGCCGCCGGCACCGTCGCGAAGCCCGGGAAGAACGGGTGGTAGTGCGTCGACTCCGTCAGCACCGTGGGGCTCACGCAGTTGATTCGCAGGCCGCGAGGTAGTTCTGTGGCCGCCGCTTTCACGAAGCCCTCGACCATGTGGTTGACGGTGCTGCCGAGGGTGCTGTGGTGGGTGTACTCGTCACTGAGCACGCCCGACACCAGCGTGAACGAGCCGCCGTCCGTGATGTGGGGCAGCGCCGCTCGCACCAGGTTGATCTGGCCCATGCCCTTGCCCGCGATCGAGTCCGCCCATTGGGCGTCCGACGCCTCCGCCAGCGGGCCGGGAGAGACTTCGCCGGCCGCGCTGGCTACCGCGTCGAACGGGGCCAGGCGGGCGAACAGGTCGTCGAGGCTGGCTTTGTCCGTGAGGTCCGCCTGGTGTGCGCCCGACGTGCGGCCTACCGTCACCACCTCGTGGCCGTGGGTCTGCAGGGTCTCGCGGACCGCCGCGCCGATCGCTCCGCTGCCTACCAGGATCACTCTCATGCGGGACCTCCTGCTCGTCGTCAGCACGCGTGCTTGCGGCCCATGCTAAATCTGTCAGTAGCTGACATCCAAGGCCAAGCCTGTCGCAGTCGACACATGCTGCTACCGTCGAGCTCGTGGGATTGCGGGAGTTGACCCGGCGCGCGGTGCGCACGCAGATCGCCGAGGCGGCGATGGAGCTTTTCGTCGCCAACGGCTACGAGGAGACCACCGTCGACGAGATCGCTGCCGCCGTCGGCATCTCGAGCCGCAGCGTGTTCCGCTACTTCCCCACCAAGGAAGACATGGTGGTCGGGCTGCTGGACGGCGTGGGCGACGGCCTGGCGGCGGCGCTCGCCACCCGGCCGCGCGACGAGTCCGCCTGGGTCGCCCTGCGTCACGCCATGACCCCGCACCTCGACGACCTCATCCGTGACAGCGACCGCAAAATCGCCACCGCCGTGATGCTCGCCGACACCCCGGCGCTGCGCGGGGCACTCCTCGCGAAACGCGCCAGGTGGGAAGAGGCGCTCGTCCCCGACATCGCGCGCAGGCTGAAGGTGCCGCCCGCGCGGCGCGACCTGGCCGCGCGCGCGGTCGTCGGGGCCGCCCTGGTCTGCCTCAACAACGCGGTGGACGAATGGGCTCGCAGCGGCGGCACGAAGCCCCTCGCGAAACTGCTCGACACCGCTGTCACCGCTGTACGGGGCTGAGTCCGCGCGAGCTTGCCGACCGGCTGGCAAGGGGTTGAGGGTGACCCGCCGCGGGCCTGGCCAGTGACGCGTCAGCGAGCGATCCCCGGCGGGAGCGACGGTCGTGCCCCACGCGAACCCGGGTCATCAGGGGTCGCGAACTGTCCTGAATGGGTCCTGTCGGTGGGACTAGGACGGCGATCATTCCAGTCAATTCGACATCGATAGCGCTCCCATTCCGAATCTGGCCGACAAACACGAAGAACAGTCACTTAGCGCCGATCAACCCTGCTACAGTCGTGGTTCGCTTGGGAAAATGTCGCCGGAAGTCCGCGCAGGGGGCGATGAAATGCCACGTGCGGTCTCGGCCGTCGCGAAGTCGCAGGCCCCGGCGTTCTGGGCTGGGCTCTTCGTGCTGGTGGGGCTGGCCGCGGCTATCGCATATCTCCTCGTCGACAGCACCACGGCCAGCGGCATCACGTTCGCGGTCGTCGGTGGGGGCGCGGCCGCGTCGCTGGTCCTCGGGTCACGCCGCAACGGCGCTCGACCTCGGTGGCCCTGGCTCCTGCTCGGGGCCGCCTCCGTGTTGTTCGTGGCCGGCGCCGTCGTGCGGCCCTGGTCCACCGAGCAACGCGGGGCCGTCCAGCTCACGGGCGACGCGTTCACCCTGCCCGGTTACGTGCTGATGTTCGCGGCCCTGGTCGGCTTCCTGACGGTCAAGCACGGGCCGAAACGGCACGCCGTCATCGACGGGATGCTGCTCGGGCTCGGCGCGGGGCTGATATTCGCGCTGCTGTTCAGCATGCCGGCGGCGGGCATCGAAGACCGCTCCGCGGCGGTGTCCACCGTGGCCGGGCTGTACCCCATCTTCGACCTGGTGCTGGTGCTGCTCGTCGCCAACGTCGCCTTCACCACCGCGATCCGCGGCCCCAGCTACCTCATGCTCATCGGTTCGATGGTGTTGTTGCTGGTCGGCGACATCGGTTACGCCATCATCGGCGTCAACGGCACGCTCAACGGCAGCCGGCTCATCGACCTGCCCTTCCTCCTCGGTTTCGTGCTGATCGGCGCGTGCGCGCTGCATCCGTCGATGAGACACATCGGCAGGCGTACGCCGCTGCCGGTCCAGGCCTGGTCCTGGCGCCGGCTGCTCCTGCTCATCCCGGCGCTCGCGGTGCCGTTCGTGCTGACGGCGGCGATCCCCGACCTGAGCCGGCTCGACCGGATCGTGCTGGCCGTCGGTGGCGCGCTGATGGTCGCGTTGCTGCTGCTGCGGTCGGTGTCGGCGGTGCAGGCGTACGCGGCCGCGCAGCGCGAGTACGAGTACCAGGCCACGCACGACCACCTGACCGCCCTCCCGAACCGCGCGCTGCTCGTCGACCAGGTCGGCCAGATCCTCGCGCGGCCGACCGAGACGGACCGTCCGCTGTGGCTGTTCTTCCTCGACCTCGACGGGTTCAAGCTGGTCAACGACTCGTGGGGGCACTACGCCGGCGACCGCGTGATCGTCGAGGTGGCCCGGCGCCTGCGCCGCACGGTGCCGGCCGGGGCCGCGGTCGCCCGGGTCGGTGGCGACGAGTTCGTGATCGCGCACGTGTCCACCGCTGACGAGGCGATCGCGCTCGCCGAGCGGGTGCTGGCCAGCCTCACCCTGCCGCTGCAGGCCACCGCGTCGGACGTGGTGGTGTCGGGGTCGATCGGCATCGCCGGGTCGGCGGTCGCCAAGGCCGACGACGCGCTGATCACCGCCGAGGGGTTGCTGCGGGACGCGGACACCGCGATGTACCAGGCCAAGGCCGAGGGGCGCGGCCGCTGGGTGCTGTTCGACTCGACCATGCACGACCGGGTACGCGACCGCATCGAGCTCGAGCTCTCGTTGCGCCACGCGCTCGCGCATGACCAGCTCCGGCTGGCGTACCAGCCGATCGTCCGCCTCGGTGGCGCCCGCCTGACGGGTGTCGAGGCGTTGATCCGCTGGGAGCACCCGACGAAGGGCACGATCGCGCCGACCAAGTTCATTCCGGTCGCCGAGGAGACCGGACTGATCACCGACCTGGGCCGCTGGGTGATGCGCGAGGCCCTGCGGCAGCTCGCCGAATGGCGCAGGAACGACGTGGTCACCGAGGACTTCTGGCTGTCGATCAACGTTTCGCCGCGGCAACTGCGTGACCCGCGCCTGCCCGGCGAGCTGGCCGAGGCCCTGACGGAGAACGGCCTGTCCGGCGGTTCGGTGATGCTGGAGATCACCGAGTCGGTCATGGTCGACGGCTCGCAGGTCACCGACCAGGTGATGGCGGATCTCCGCGGTCTCGGCGTGCGGCTCGTCGTCGACGACTTCGGCACGGGGTTCTCGGCGCTGGGCTACCTGCGGCGCCACCCGGTCACCGGGGTGAAGATCGACCGGTCGTTCGTCGGTGGCCTCGGGACCAACCCGGAGGACGAGGAGATCGTCCGGGCCGTGGTCGCGATGAGCTCGGCGCTCGGGCTGACGGTGGTCGCGGAGGGCGTGCAGACCCAGTCGCAGCGGGACGTGCTGCAGGCGCTCGGGGTCGTCTACGGGCAGGGTTGGCTGTGGGGCCGCCCGCAGGACCCGGAGACCTTCGCCCGGTTGCGCCGGCCGGCGGCCATCGGTCGGGGTGGCGACCTGGCTCGCGCCGAACGGCCGGCCCCGGAGGAGCCGAAGCGGTCGACGGTGGTCGAGGGATTCCCTCGACTCGGGCCTCCTCCCGCGGCGAACGGCGACGAGGCCGAGGCGGCGCGGCGGCTGCTCGACCCGATCCCGGGCGAGCCGCCTGTGGCGCCGGTCCGTCCGGCCACCGGGCCCAAGTCCGTGTCGGGCGAGAACGGCGCCGCCTTTGCTCCGCCTCGACCCACGAGCGGCGCCGGCTCGGCGACGTCCGCCGGCCAGACGCACGGTGTTGACCGCGGGCCGGGGAGAAACGGAGTCGAACCGCAGGTCGGCAACGGCGGTCCTGGGACGGCGTACAGGGCCGACCGCGACGGTGGAGCGGACCTGGCGGGCGCTGGACCGCGGGACGCGGAGCAGGCGAGCGACGAAACGGACCGGTCGCTCGGGAGCGAGGCAATGGCGGCGAACGGGTCCACGGTCGGTCCCAGGTGGACGGTCAACGGCCGGATGCGTGAGGTCACCGCCGAGGGGGGCGAGTCACCGGATGCCGCCGGCGCTGCGGACGCGGGGCGGGCCGGGGACGGCACCAATGGTCGGGTGCTCGGGTCCCAGGCGGACACCACCTCACCGAACGGGTCGTCGTCACCGGGGCGCGAGGACAACGGTCATGAGCCGGTGACCGCGGTGCCGCCGGTCCCGGTCAAGAACCGCCGTCGGTCAACGCACGACGTGCAGCGCGCCCGACCGGTCACGGAGTCGACGAACGGCGGGGGCGCCGAACGCGTCGACGAGATCGAAGTCGGGCACCGCGTCGCCCGCACACCGCTCGAAACCTCAGACCCGCTGACGGACGCCAACACAGGCGACCGCGACGAGAACTGACCTTCGCCACCGCCTGCCGCGGAACGGATGAACGAGGGGCCGGAAGACGGCGAAGGGCCCCGCCGAAAGACAGCACCGGAAACCGCCGCAAGACAGCCCAAGCGAGGGGTCGGATGACTGCGGCGGAGACCTCTTGCGGGCTCTGTTTGAAGGTTGATTCCGGTCGGCGGGTTAGGAGGCGATCGGGAGTTCCCAGGACCAGAAGGCCTGGGTGTCCAGGCGGGTGGCTACCACGTCCGGGGTCAGGGACGTCAGCGTCCGGGTGATGGCGGCGTCAAGCTGCCGCGACTCGTTGCGGGCGCACAGGTCCAGGGCCGCTATTCCGGCGTTCGCCCGGACTACCCGCCACATCCTCTCGATCATCTCTTCGAAGACGCCCGACCGGCGTTGGTCGGCCTCGATCGCGATGAATCCCAGGTACCAGATGCGGCGCTCCGCGTAGCGGTCCGGCCAGCGGTGGGCGAAGTAGTCCGGGGAGATCAGGGGCATCGCGTCCAGGTCGTTCGTGAACGTCGACAGGCCCGCCAGCGTGTCCTCCGCCGTCAGGGCGATGTACTTCTCGACCCGGTCGTCGGCCATGACCTCGTCGAACTCCGCGCGGTGCATGAGGTGCCGCTGGACCGCCGCGTAGCGTAGTTCCTCGAATGCCGTCGTATAGAGGTGCCAGGCCTCCTCGCGTCGTTTGCCGGTCAGGACCTTCTCGACGTCGACGTGCATAACCTGCCCGTTCCTCGATCATTGATCGACAGGCAACGGTACCGGGATGTACGAAAAATGCAAGGTCATTCACGTTGACTGGTTGGTCACTCGGGTTCGTTCTTGGCCCTTCCGCCGATCAGATAGGGAGTTGTGTAGCCCTCGTAGGCCAAGTGCGCGACCATACCGTCCGCGGCATGCGGCAGGTTATGGCAGTGGTCCATCCAAATGCCCGGATTATCGGCACGGAACGCGACCACGTAGCTTTCGTTCTCGTCGACGTCGAGGGAGTCCGTCCACCATGGGCTTCCGCTGGCCGCGACCCCGTTGCGGGACAACACCAGCGCCACGTGGCCGTGCAGGTGCATCGGGTGCACCTCGCCCGAGTTGTTGGTGATCGTCATCCGTACGACGTCGCCCTCGCGGACCATGAACATCGGCACGTCGGGATAGAGGTGGCCGTTCATCGTCCACCACAGACCGGGCCGCCCGTCCAGGAAGCCGGGCCGCCGGTCGATCGTCAGCTCGAAGTCGCGGTCGAAATGCCCGGTATCCAGCGAGACCGGGGCCGGCGTCCCGTAGGACAGCAGGTCCAGCGTCGACGCGGGGGTCACCGCGGCCGGAGCCGATGCGCCCGCAGGGCCGACCACCAGCGAGGATCCCGCACCGAGATCGACCCGGACCGCGCCATCCCGAGGCGTGATCAGGAGGTCCGCCCGACCACCGGCCGCGATGGCGAGACCCCGATCAGTCACGTCGGACGGCTCGTGCAGGTCATGACCGTCAACGGCGACCACCCGGTACGGCGCACCGGTCACCGACACCCGCAACGGCCCGTTGTCGGTGTTGACCACCCGCACCCGGGTCGCCACCCCGATCGGCGCGGGCACGGACCGCTCCCCCGTCGCGCCCTGGACCGTCCGCCGACCGTCATAGGTGTGCACGGTCGCCACCACGTCGTGCTCCGCGGCGCCGGACGCCGGCGTGACCACCAATGCCCCGAACAGCCCGCCTTTCACCTGTTCGTGGGAGATCTGGTGGGAGTGGTACCAGTAGGTCCCCGGATCGCTCACCACGAACCGGTAGGTGTGGCGCCCACCGACCGGCACCGCGTCCTGCGTGACCCCGGCGACCCCGTCCTCGGCGTTGGGCACCCGCACCCCGTGCCAGTGCAGCGCTACGCCATCGGGCACCGACTCGTTGACGAGCTCGACCTGCACCAGGTCACCGACCCGCGCCCGGATCTCCGGACCCGGCGACACGTGGTTGAGCGTGTAACCGGCAACCTTCTCCCCCGTGGCCAGCGTGAAGGTCTCCGCGCGCGCCGTCAGCGAGACGGACACGGCCGGCTTCCCGGACGGCCCGGTCAGGCCCGCGATGTCGATCCCACCGGCATGCTGATGCCCACCGGAAGGCACCGCACCGCCACCCCAGTCGGCATAGCCCATCTCCATGACCGACACCGTCGACGGAACGCGGCTGTCATACCAGAGATAGCCAAGCGTCCCGACCAGGACCACGGACAGGACCACCGCACCCCACCGCAACCACGAACGCCACCCGGCGGCCTCCGCACCGCCAGACGACGAGGGCGCTGCACCCGTGGAGGCCGAGGCGCCCGAAGAAGCCGCAGAACCCGCGGAGGCCGAGGCCTCCGAGGAGGTTGTGGAGCTCTCGGGAGAAAAGTCGGGCGTCATTTGGGCATGGCTGTCCGACTCGGCCGGGCTGGAGGTGCGCTCGGCCGAGTCGTCGGCGACGGTCATGCGCTCGCGGGGATCCCGGAATCACCGCTCCTGGCAGGAGCGGCAACCGAGGGATCGGCCTTGGTCGCGCGCGACCCCGCCACGCCGGCCAGGCCGGCCACGGCGAACGCGTTCAGCGCGTGCAGAGTGCCCACCACCGGCGCCGCGAACGAGGCGAAGGCGAGTGCGATCTGTAGGACCACCAGCCCGACGACACCCCACGCCATGGCTGCGCCGCCGCGTACCTTCGCGAAGAACGAGACGATGCCGAAGAGTAGGGCCAGCACCGGGATGACCATCATGCCGATCACCGAGTGGAGCATCGCGCCGATGTTGGCTTCGGTGTCTTCCGTGAAGGGGACGCCGTCGCCGGCCTTGTTTTGGATGTCGAACGCGCTCCAGGCGATGACCAGCACCTGCACCACCACGCCGAGCGCGATCAACCTGGACAACCAGATGTAGAGCGAACGCATCGGATGCACCCCGTCTGAAGAGTCTGTGTTGGACGGGATGACTGTAAGGCCGGCGTACGACAGGTTCGTACTCGGCGGGGAGTATCCGTCAGTACGTCACAGGACGTATCAGAGCGCCTGTCGCAACCACTCCTCGACACCGGCGATGTGCACCGTGGCCCACGACCGCGCCAGCTCAGGCTCGTGAGCCGCGATCGCGTCGACGATCGCCTGGTGTTGCTCGCGCGTCTTGTCGACGGCGCCCTCCTGGGTCAGACCCCGCCAGATCCGTGCCCGCGTGGTCGGCCCGGAGAGCCCGTCGATCAGCGAGCAGAGCGCCGCGTTGCCCGACCCGGCCGCGATCGCCCGATGGAACTCCAGGTCGTTGGCGACCAGCGCCTCCACCGACGGTGACGCACCGAGCTCGTCGAGCACCCGTTGCAGCGCCCCGACGTCACTCGGCGACATCCGCAACGACGCCAGCGCCGTCGCCGCCGGCTCGAGGATCCGGCGCACCTCCAGGAACTGGAGGACCGTGTCGTCGCGGTGGAAGTCGACAACGAAGCTCAGCGACTCGAGCAGCAGGTCAGGCGACAGGCTGGTGACGTACGTGCCGTCACCCTGTCGTACGTCGAGGATCTTGATGATCGACAACGCCTTGACCGCCTCGCGCAGCGAGTTGCGGGACAACCCGAGCCGCTCGGCGAGATCCGCCTCCTTGGGGAGCCGGTCCCCGGGGCCGAGGGCCCCGGAGACGATCATCTCCTTGATCTTGTCGATGGCCTCGTCGGTCAACGCCACGCCGTCACCTCAACCCTCAGTCCTGGGCCTTGCCTGTCGTCAACCGGGCGAGCATCAGCGCCACCAGGATGATCAGGCCGTAGATGGCCTGGATCCACTGCGCGGAGACGCCGGCCAGCGTGAGGATGTTGTTGATCAGGCCGAGCACGATGACGCCGCAGAGCGCGCCGAAGAGCGTGCCCTTGCCGCCTTCCATGCTGACGCCACCGATCACGGCGGCCGCGAACACCGTGAAGATCATGCCGTCGCCCTGGGCGGCGGCCACAGAGCCGAGCCGCCCCGTCATCAGCAGACCGGCCAGCGCCGCGAGCAGACCGCCGACGATGAACACGATCCACATCACCCGGTCCACCCGGATGCCCGCCGCGCGCGCCGCGTCCCGGTTGCCGCCGATCGCGTACACCGCGCGCCCGTGCCGGAAGAAACCGAGCACCGCGATGCCGATCGCGAAGAGGATCCCGCAGATCCAGATCGAGGCCGGCAGGCCGAGCCAGACCGCGTTGCCGAGGTAGAGAACCGACATCGGCAGCTCGAACAGGTTCTGGCCGCCGGTGATGCCGATCTGGAGCCCGCGCAGCACGATCAGCATGCCGAGCGTCACGATGAACGCCGACAGCCCGAACCGCAGGATCAGCAGCCCGTTGAAGGCACCGACCGCCAGACCGACGAGCAGGCAGAGCGGGATCGCCAGGTACGAGGCCCACTCGGTGCCGATCCCGTTGCTGGCGGCCGGGATGACCAGCGCCACGGCCAACGCCGGCGCGAGACCGACGGTCGACTCCAGCGACAGGTCGAACCGGCCGCCGATCAGGATGATCGCCTCGGCCAGCACCAGCAGCGACAGCTCGGTCTGCTGTTGCAGGACGTTGGTGATGTTGGCGCTGCTCAGGAACACCGGATCGATGAGCGCACCGACGAGGACCAACACGACGATCGCGGGTACGAGCGCCAGGTCCCGCATCCGCGCCAGGCGCGGCCCGGTCAACCGCCGCCGCGCGACCGGCGCCTCCGGCGGAGAGACCGGCGCTGTCGTAGTCATGAAGAAGCTCCTTCGGAAGAAACACCCTCGACTGCCGCGACCACCTGCGCGTCGTCCCAGCCGCGGGAAAGCGTGGCCGTCACGCGGCCGTGGAACATGACCAGCACCCGGTCGCAGTGGCGCAGGTCGTCGAGCTCGTCGGAGACCATCAGCACACCCGTGCCCTGGTCGGCCGCCGAACGCACGGCACCGAGCAGCGACTCCTTGGAGCGCACGTCGACGCCGGCGGTGGGATTGATGAGCACGAGCACCCGCGGGTCGGTGGACAGCGCGCGGGCCAGCACGACCTTCTGCGCATTGCCACCTGACAGGCTGGCGACCGGGGCCGCCGCGCTCTCGGTGCGGATGTCGTACCGCTGGATCATCTCCTCGGCCACGGAGGTCCGCCGCCGGGGCACCACGACACCGGCCGGCCCGAGCCGGTCGCCGATCGGCATCGTCGCGTTCTCCGCCACCGACAGCAACGGCACAAGCCCCTCACGGTGCCGGTCCTCCGGCACGAGCCCGATCCCCGCACGAAGCGCCGAAGGCACGCCAGCACCGACCGCGACGCCGGAGACAGACACGGTGCCACTGTCCGCGCGCCGCAGCCCGCCGACGGTCTCCGCCAACGACACCTTGCCGCTGCTCCCGGAACCGGTCACGCCGACCATCTCGCCAGGCCGAACATCAAGATCGATCCCGGTGTACGCGTCGCCCAGCGTCAGTGACCGCAAGGAGAGCACCGGTGGAGCATCTGGCACCGACCGTGGCGCGACCTCGGTGAGCCCGACCGCCTCGCCCGTCATCGCCGCCACGAGCGCGTCGTGGCTGACCGCCGACACCGGCTCCGTGAGCACCCAGCGGGCGTCGCGCAGCACGGTGACCGTGTCGCACACCTCGTAGACCTCGCGCAGGTGATGCGAGATGAACATCATCGTCACCCCGCCCGCGGCGAGCGTGCGCATCCGGCCGAACAGCCGCTCGATCGCGGTGGCGTCCAGGCGCGCGGTCGGCTCGTCGAGGATGATGAACCGGGTGCCGAGGGACAGTGCCCGGGCGATCTCGACGAGCTGGCGCTGCTCCACGTTGAGGTCGCCGGCCAGCGCGCCCGGGTCGACGTCGACGCCGTACTCCTCCAGCAGCGCCGCCGCCCGGCGACGCAGCCCGCCCCATCTGATCGGGCCACCGGACGTCTGCCGGTTGAGGAACAGGTTCTCCGCCACCGACAGCGCCGGGATGATGGTCGAACGCTGGTAGACGCAGGCGACCTGGCGCCGCCACCCGTCCCGGTCGGAGTCCGCCGGCGCCGGCGAGCCACCGAACGAGACGGTCCCCTCGTCCGCGCGGTGCAGCCCGGTGAGCACCGAGACCAGCGTCGACTTGCCAGCGCCGTTGCGTCCCACGAGGGCGTGGGTCGTGCCGGCCTGGATCGCGACGCTCACCTCGGACAGCGCTGTGGTCGCGCCGAAGCGTTTGGTTATCTCGCGGGCCGAGACGGCCGGGGGCGGGGCGGCAGCCCCGCTCCCGGCCGCGTCGGTGAGTACGTCGGTCATCACTTCCCGATCTGGTTGCCCCACAACGACGCGTCGTCGACGTTGTCCTTCGTCACGAGCGGCGCCGGCAGCTGGTCCTCGAGCACGCCGTTGCCGACGTCGATGATGGTGCTGTCGTGGTCGGTAGGTCCAGGGGTGAACGTCTTTCCCTCGACCGCGGCCTTGGCGTAGTAGATCGCGTACTTGGCGTAGAGGTCGGCCGGCTGCGACACGGTGGCGTCGATCTCGCCCTTGCGGATCGCCTCGAACTCCTGCGGGATGCCGTCGTTGGAGACGATGAAGATGTGCTTCGGGTCCGTCGGCGGCTTCAGCAGGTTCTTGGATTTCAGCAGCTGCAGGGTCGGCGCCAGGAACACGCCGCCGGCCTGCATGTAGATGCCGTTGATGTCAGGGTGCTGGGCGAGCCGGGTCTGCAGCGCGGCGGACGCCTTGGCGCCCTCCCACTCGGTCGGCTCCTCGAAGATGGTGATGCCGGGGAACTTCGTCTTCATGCACTCGGCGAACGCCTCGGACCGGTCGCGGCCGTTGACCGACGAGAGCGAGCCCTGGAACTCGACGACCTTGCCCTTGCCGCCCAGCTTCTCGCCGAGGAACTCGCACGCCTTCTGGCCGTAGGCGCGGTTGTCGGCCCGCACCACCATGAAGACCTTGCCCTTGTCCGGGCGGGTGTCGACGGAGACGACCGGGATCTTCTTGCTCTCCAACATGGTCAGCGTCGAGGCGATCGCGCCGGTGTCCTGCGGCGCCATGACGATCGCCTTGGCACCCTGCGCGGTGACGGCCTGCGCGTTGGCGACCAGCTTGGCGATGTCGTTCTGCGAGTTGGTCGGCGTCATCAGGTTGATGTCGCTTTCCTTCGCGTACTCCGGGATGTACTTGGCGTACGAGTTCCAGAAGTCGGAGTCGGCCCGGGGCAGGTCGACCGCGATCGGCGCCTTGGCAGCACCGGCGTCGGTGCCGCTGCCTCCGGTGGAGCCGGTGTCGGACGAGTTGCAACCAGCGGTCGCCGCGGCGAAAGCGGCCACGACCGCCACGCTGACGACGGCGCGTCTGTTCAGGATCATCGCAGTCCTCTGTGGTGGGTAGGGGTTATGCGGGGGGATCAGACGGTGCGCGACCAGGCCGGTCCGTCGGGGAAGGCGAACCGGGCCCGGCTTTCGGGGCGCATGGTCGAGCTGAAGCCGGGTGCCTGGGGTGCCAGGTAGCGACCGGCGCGGATCTGCACGGGGTCGAGGAAGTGCTCGTGGAGATGGTCGACGTACTCGATGACGCGGTTGTCCATCGACCGCGACACCGCCACGTAGTCGAAGAGCGAGAGGTGCTGCACGAGCTCGCAGAGGCCGACGCCACCCGCGTGCGGGCAGACCGGCACGCCGAACTTGGCCGCCAGAAACAGGATCGCGATGTTCTCGTTGACCCCCGCCACCCGGGCGGCGTCGAGCTGCACATAGGACACCGCGCCGAGCTGGAGGAGCTGCTTGAACACCACGCGGTTCTGCACGTGCTCGCCGGTGGCCACCGGCACGGGTGCGATGCCCCGGGCGATGGCGGCGTGACCGACCACGTCGTCGGGGCTGGTCGGCTCCTCCACCCACCACGGGTCGAACTCCGACAGCGCTCCGACCCACGAGATCGCCTGGCCGACGTCCCAGCGCTGGTTGGCGTCGACGGCGATCCGGATGTCGGGGCCGCAGACCTCGCGGGCGATCCGCAGCCGCCGGATGTCGTCGGAGAGGTCCGCGCCGACCTTCAGCTTGATCTGCGTGAAGCCGGCTTCGAGGGCCTCCTGGCACAGCCGGCGCAGCTTGGCGTCGTCGTAGCCGAGCCAGCCCGGTGAGGTGGCGTAGGCCGGGTAGCCGTGCGCCAGGAGCTCGGCGATCCGCTCCTCGCGGCCGGCGGCGCCGGGCTGGAGGAGCTCGAGCGCCTCGCCCGGCGTGAGCGCGTCGGTCAGGTAGCGGAAGTCGACCAGGGAGACGATCTCCTCCGGCGGCATCGAGGCGAGCAACTGCCACAGCGGCAGCCCCGCCTGCTTGGCCTTGAGGTCCCACAGCGCGTTGACCACGGCCGAGATGGCCATGTGCATGACGCCCTTCTCGGGACCCAGCCAGCGCAGCTGCGAGTCGTGCACCAGCTCGCGCCAGAACGCGCCCAGGTCGTCGAGGACACTCTTGACCAGCCGACCCGCGAGGTACGGCCGCAGCGCGGCGATCGCCGCGGTCTGCACCTCGTTGCCCCGCCCGATGGTGAACGCGAACCCGTGACCCTCGTGCCCATCGACCTCGTCGGTCCGCAGCACCACGTAGGCCGCCGAATAGTCCGGGTCGGGGTTCATCGCGTCCGAGCCGTCGAGCTCACGCGAGGTCGGGAACCGCACGTCGTAGGTGTCCAGCGATACGAAGCGGGCGGTCATCGACGATCCTCACGCGCATTCATAGATCCGATGTTTACCAGGTGGTCGGATGTATGGCAAGACTTTCGCTCTCCACAAAGGAAGAATCGCCCCGTCGCCGAGGCGATTCATCCAATCTATCCGAGACGCGAGCTAGACCAGGTCGAACTTCTCCCACGGCCCGATGGCCGTCCGGTTGGCGATCAACGAGCCGGCCCCGCTGTTCTCCGCGGCCACGTACATCCCGTTGACGGTCGCCCGGAGGCTCTCACTGCCGTCCGAGTTGCGGACCAGCGTGAAGGTCTCCCACGAGCCGGCCGCGGCCCGGTTGGCCACCAGGGCGGCCGCGCCCGCGTTCTCCGCGCAGACGAACATGCTGTTGGCCCGCGAACGCAGCGCGATGTTGCCACCGCCCAGGTCCACCACGTCGAACCGCTCGGTGGTGCCCGCGGTCGTCTTGTTGGCGATCAGCGGCGTCGTGCTGTTGGCGGCGCTGACGAACAGGTTGTTCACCAGCGCCTTGAGCGTCGAGCCCCCGGTCGGCGGCGTGCCGCTCGAGTTGATGGTGAAGGCGTCGAGGTCGAACAGGTTGCCCGACCCGCCCTTGAACACGAAGAAGAGCTGTGTCGAGCCCGACGGCAGGTTCGACAGGTTGGCCGTCACGTTGGCGTAGGTCTCCCAGCCGCCGGTCGGGCTGACCGTCAGCGTGCCGTGCAGTGTGCCGGTCTGCGAGCCGCTGCGCACCTCGATCGTGCCGCCGACGGTGCCGGAGGCGACCCGGGCGGTGATGCTCGAAGCTCCCGAGAGGTTGTACGGCCGGAACGAGATCCAGTCGTTGTTGTCGATGTAGCCGGCGGTCGCGCCGCCCTCGGCCGCCGCGTGGTTGGCGATCTGCACGCCACCGGACTGCGCCGCGAAGTGCTCACCCTGGCGGTGCCTGGGCTGCAGCGTCTTCTGGTTGGTCGTGGTCAGGCCGCCGTTGTCCGTGTAGGACGCCACGAAGATGCCGAAGATGTTGGCCGCCGCGTCGTGCTCCCCATCGGTGGGCACCGTCAGCGTGCCGGAGCAGCCGGTCTTCGACGTGATCTGGTGCGAGTGGTTGTCGTGGCCGAGGAAGTAGGTGACCGACACCCGCGCACAGTTGATGGTGCCGTCCTCAGGATCGGAGACGCTCACCGTGTACGGAATCGTGTCGCCGAAGTTGAACAGCGTCCCATCGGCCGGGGCGCTGAGGTTGACCGTCGGAGCGGTGTTGCCGACCGTGACGACGAGGCTCGCGGTGCCGGAGAGCCCGGTCGGGTCGGTGACCCGCAGCGTCGGGGTGTACGTCCCGTTGGTGCTGTAGGTCTTGGTCGGGTTGGCCGCCGTCGACGTGGTCCCGTCGCCGAACGTCCACAGGTACGACAGCGCGCCGCCCTCCGGGTCCGAGGAGCCGGCCGAGGAGAACGTGATGCTCAGCGGCGCCGGTCCGGACGTCCGGTTGGCCGAGGCCACCGCGACCGGGCTGCGGTTGCCGCCACCGATGTACTCGACCCGGTACAGCGCCTGGTTGTTGGATCCCGTGCCGTAGTCGAGCACGTACAGCGCGCCGTCCGGTCCGAAGGCCATGTCCATGACCTGCGTGCCGTTCCACGGGAAGTCGGAGATCTCGCCGTAGGTGCCGTTCGAGTTGACCGCGATCGCCTTGATCCACTGCCGGCCGTACTCACCGGCGAAGTAGCGGCCGTCCAGCGACTGCGGGAACTTGACCGCGGAGTTCAGCGAGGCGTTGTAGCGGTAGACCGGGCCGCCCATCGGCGACTCGGAGCCGCCACCGAACTCCGGCGGGGTCGAGTCGAAGCCGTACCGGATCCACGCCGGCTTGGCCGCGGGCAGGGTCGTCAGGCCGGTGTTGCGGAACGAGTTGTTGGTCGGTCCGCCCGCACAGTTGTACTTGCCCAGGGACGGCCCGCTCGGGAACGTGTACTCGTTGTAGGTCTCGGCCGTCGAGTTGCTGCCCGTGCAGTACGGCCACCCGTAGTTGCCCGGCCCGGTGATCCTGTTGAACTCGACCTGGCCGCCGGGACCACGGTTGGCGTCCGCCGCGCCCGCGTCCGGGCCGTAGTCGCCGAGGTAGACGATGCCGGTCGGCTTGTCGACGCTCATCCGGAACGGGTTCCGGAAGCCCATCGCGTAGATCTCGGGCCGCGTGTTGACCGTGCCGGGCGCGAACATGTTGCCCGACGGGATGGTGTAGCCCCCGGCCGCGGTCGGCTTGATCCGCAGGACCTTGCCACGCAGGTCGTTGGTGTTGCCCGAGGAGCGCTGTGCGTCGAACTGCGGGTTGCGGTTCGTCCGCTCGTCGATCGGGGTGTACGCGTTGCTCTCGAACGGGTTCGTGTCGTCGCCGGTGGTCAGGTAGAGGTTGCCGGCCGCGTCGAAGTCGATGTCACCACCGACGTGGCAGCACTGGCCCCGGTCGTTGTCGACGGTCAGCGTGACCACCTGGCTGGCCATGTTGAGCGTGTTGTCGGCGTTGAGGGTGAACCGCGACAGGTTCAGGTGCCCCTTCCACGCGTTGAAGTCCGACGCGGTGCCGGTCGTCGGCGCATCACCCGACGGCGTCGACAACGGCGGCGAGTAGTAGAGCCAGACGTAGCGGTTCGTTGCGAAGTTCGGGTCGACCGCGACGCCCTGGAGGCCCTCCTCGTCGTGCGTGTAGACGGGGATGGTGCCGGCCACCTTGGTGTTGCCGGCCGGGTCGGTGACCCGGACCGTGCCGTTGCGTGCGGTGTGGATGACCGTGCGGTCGGGCAGCACGGCCAGCGACATCGCCTCGCCGATCTCGGCGGAGCCGACGGCCAGTTGGACGGCCTGGTAGTCGGACGCCGGAATGTCTGCCGCGGCGGCGGGCGCCGCGGTCGCGGTCACCGCCAGCGTGGAGCTGGCGATGCCGAGCAGGCCGACGGCGAGCAGCCGCGACCAGCGCCGAGGGGTAGGGCGCATTCTTTCTCCTTAGGATCCGTAGACCTCGAGCTCCCACAGGGAGTAGCCGTACTGGGTCAGGGCTCGCTGCGTTCCGTTGACGCGGACGTAGCGGGCGGTGGGCGGGGTGGAGAGGGTGACGTCGTCGACGGCGCCGTCACCGGTCGTGGTGGCGTAGGCGTTGGTCCAGGTCGATCCGTTGGTCGAGGTCTGGATCTGGTACGCCCGCGCGTAGGCCGCCTCCCACTGGAGCCGGACGCGGTTGACGGTCCGCGCCGAGCCCAGGTCGACGGTGATCCACTGCGGGTCGCTGTAGGCCGATCCCCAGCGGGTGGCGGTGTTGCCGTCGACGGCGTTGGCGCCGGCGTGCGGTGACCCGGGCTCGACGCTGGAGACCGTCACCGGCCGGTTGCGGGACAGCAGCGTGGGACCCGACGAGGCCGGCGTCCCGTACACGTTGAAGTCCCAGAGCGAGTAACCCCACTGGGTGCCGCGCTGCGTGCCGTTCATGCGCACGTAGCGCCCGGTGCCGGAGAGGGTGACGTCGTCGACTCCCCCGTCGCCGGTCGTGGTGGAGTAGACCGTCGTCCAGGTGGAGTTGTCGGGCGAGGTCTGGAGCTGGTAAGCCCGCCCGAACGCGGCCTCCCAGTTGAGCCGGACCCGGGTGAGGTTGTAGGACTGCCCGAGGTCGACCGTGATCGACTGCGGGTCGGAGTAGGCCGAGCCCCACCGTGTGGCCGAGTTGCCGTCGGTGGCGTACGCGGCCAGGTTGGGTCCTTCCACACTGGATACCGAGACGGGCCTGCCCTGGGCGATGTCGGTTGCCGGCGGGTTGCCGCCCTCGGCCTTGACACGGATGTTGCGGTAGTTGATGTCGAGCCCCGCGCCGTCGTTCTGCACGCCGATGTAGCCGTTCGCGATGGCTCGCGGCGAGACGTAGTCGTTGATCTTCACGCCGTTGAGCCAGATCTCGACCCGCTGGCCGTGCACGCCGATCTCGTAGGTGTTCCACGACCCCGACGGGTTGAGCGCGGCGTCACGCGACGCGTAGTTCGGCCCCTGGAAGCTGTAGACGCTGCCGGTGGTCCGGGTCGGGTCGGCGTCGGTCGCGTCTATCTGGATCTCGTGACCCTGGTTGACCGGGTTCCACGGATCGCCGGCGGGATCCGGGAAGCCGATGAACACGCCGCCGTTGTCGTCGCCCGGCATCATCCAGTCGAGCTTCAGCGAGTAGTCGCCGAAGGTCCGCACCGGATACCAGAGCAGGCCCATCCCGCCGACCGAGCTCAGCGTCCCGTTGGCCAGGGTGAAGCTGCCCGCACCGATCTGGCGCCAGTTGTTGAGACTGGCCTGGGTGCCGTCGAACAACGCCGTGTAGCCGGTCTCCGGACGGCAGTCGGCCGGCCGGTTGTTCGCCGCGATCTGGATGCCGCCGAGCAGCATCCGGGTGAAGTTCGCGTCCGTGTAGGCGTCTTCGACGTGCCCGAGCCCGGTGTACCAGGACCGTCCACTCCCGACGTTCTTGCACCAGGTGATCGGGTGGTCGCCGCCCATCGCGCCGCCGGAGTACGAGGACTCGTCCAGGCTGGCCAGCACCTTGGCGGTGGACCGGGGGTTGGTGCGGTAGTTGTACCACTCGTCCAGCCGGGACCAGGTCGCCGGCAGGTGGGCGGTCGAGGCGTTGCCACGGTCCTCGACCCGGATCGTCGCCGTCTGGTTGGCCGGGTGCGAGGCGAACCAGGCGCCGACGAGCTCGCCGTAGAACGGCCAGTCGTACTCGGTGTCGGCGGCCGCGTGCACACCGACGAAGCCGCCTCCGCCGGTCACGTACGACTGGAAGGCGGTCTGCTGGGTCGCGTTGAGCACGTCACCGGTGGTCGAGAGGAAGACGACCGCCTGGTACTGCGCGAGGTTGGCGGTGGTGAACTGGGCGGCGTCCTCGGTCGCGGTCACCGAGAAGCCGTTCTGCGAGCCGAGCGACTGGATCGCCGCGATGCCGTTGGGAATGGACGAGTGCCGGAAGCCGGCGGTCTTGGAGAACACCAGGACCTTGGTGAGGGGTGCGGCCTGGGCCGCCGATGGGGCGACCGCGAGGCCCGCCACGAGGGCGAGCGCCGCTGCCGCGGCGAGGGCGCGGATGCGCATGCTTACTCCAAAGGGGGTAGGGCGCGGGGCCCGGCCGTCGGCGCGACCGGACCCCGCGCGGCTGTGCGCTCCGGCCTTACGGCAGCGTCCAGTTCTGGGCGCCGGTGCCGTTGCAGTCGTAGATCTGAAGCTGGGTTCCGTTGGTGGTGTTCGACCCCGGGATGTCCAGGCACTTGTTGGCCTGCGGGTTGCGCAGGCTGCCGTTGGCGCCGGTGACCCACTGCTGGGCGCCGGTGCCGTTGCACGTCCAGAGGTGGATCTTCGTGCCGTTGGTCGTGCCGCTGGACTGCACGTCCATGCACTTGCCGAGCGCCCGGATCGTGCCGTCGGTGCCGACCGTCCAGGTCTGGTTCGTCGCGCCGTTGCAGTCCCAGACCTGGATCTTCGTGCCGTCGGCGGTGCCGCCCGCGTTGACGTCGGCGCACTTGCCGAGCGCCCGGATCGCGCCGGTGCGCGGCCCGCCACTGACCGGCGTCGAGACGCCGGCACCGAGGAACGTGTAGCTGTCGAGGTCGAGGAACGCCCCGCTGCCACCGGTGAACACGATGTAGAGGTCGTGGGTGTTGTCGTCGGGCTTGTTCACCGGGACGGTGATGTCCGTGTACGTGTCCCAACTGCCGGTGCTCGGCACCGCGACCCGGGCCACCTCGGTGCCGCTGGTCGAGTCGTAGCGGAACGAGATCGTGCCGCCGGCGCCTCCGGACGAGACCCGTGCCCGGAGCTGGGTGATCCCCTTGAGGCTGACGGCGTGGTGCCGCACGTACTCGCCGTTCTGGATGTCACCGAGCCGCTTGCCACCCTCGGCCCCGGACGCGTTGATCACTTGCGGGCCGTTGAGCGTGACGTAGTGCTCGGCCTGCCACTGCTTGGGCCAGAGGGTGATCTCCTTCTCGCCGGTCAGCGGGACGCTGCCGGACGCACCCTGGTCGGTGTAGCTGGACCGGAGCACGAAGAACAGCGTCGAGTCAGGGCCGGCGTGCACCGGGCCGGTGTTGACGGTGAACCCGCAGCCGGTGCCCTGGCCCTCCTCGTGCGCGTGCTCCTGGTGGCCGAGCGCCGCCCGGATGACGACGTTGGCGCAGGGGACCGTGCCGTCCTGCGCGTCGGTCGCCGTCGCGGTCGAGGTGACGTTCTCGCCCCACGAGATCATGCCGCCGGCCGGCAGGCCGCCCAGCGTGACCGTGGGCCGGTTGTTGCCGACCACGATCGGCAGCAGCGTGGTGCCGGTGCGGCCGGTGCCGTCGTTGACGGTCAGCCGCGCCCGCTTGTCGCCGTTGGTCGTGTAGGTGTACGACGGGTTCGCTGCGGTCGAGTCGACGGTGCCGTTGTTGTCGAAGTCCCACTGGTAGGTCAGCGGATCCCCGTCAGGATCGGTGCTGCCAGCGCTGGAGAAGGTGACGGCCAGCGGCGCCAGGCCGTTGTCCCGGTTGGCGGAGGCGACGGCGACCGGCGCGCGTCCACCGGCGACATAATTGATCTTGTAGAGCCCGGCCGCGACGTCGCCGGAGAAGTAGCCGTTGCCGTACTCGAGCAAGTAGAGCGACCCGTCCGGGCCGAACTCCATGTCGATCGGGTGCACGAGCTGCATCCCGGCGAGCACCGGCTCGATGACCGTCGGCGTGCCGGTCGACGGGTTGCCGTTGTTGAACTGGACCTCCTTGATCCAGTTGCGGCAGTACTCGGAGATCAACCATTTGTTGTCGTAGTAGGCCGGCCACTTGACGTCCGAGACCAGGTTCGGGTCGTAGTGGTAGACCTCGGTGTGGTTCGGCGAGCCGCAGCCGCCGGGGTTGTCCAGGGCCGGCCACTCCTTGCTGCCGCCGTGCTGCTCCCAGACCAGCGCCGGCTTGGTCGGCGGCAACTGCTGGAGCCCGGTGTTGCGCGGTGAGTTGTTGACCGGGCCGGTCGAGCCCCCGCAGGGGAACCAGCCCCGCGGCGCGTTGGCCGCGAAGTCCCAGTCGTTGTACGCGACGTTCGGGCCGCCGCAGTAGGGCCAGCCGTAGTTGCCCGGCGCGGTCGCCCGGTTGAACTCGTCGTAGGCCGCCGGACCCCGGTTGGCGATCGTCGCGCCCGCGTCCGGACCGACCTCGCCCCAGTACAGGGTGTTGTTGGCCTTCTTGTCGACCCAGATCCGGTACGGGTTGCGGGTGCCCATGATGTAGATCTCGGGCCGGGTGCCCGCGGTGCCCTGGGCGAACAGGTTGCCGCTCGGGATCGTGTACGTGCCCGATGTCGTCGGCTTGATCCGGTTGATCTTGCCGCGCAGGTCGTTGGTGTTGCCCGACGTGCGCTGGGCGTCGTACTGCGCGTCGCGGCTGGTGCGCTCGTCGATCGGCGCCATGCCGGCCGAGTCGCCACCGGAGTTGGTGTTGTCGCCGACCGCGAAGTACAGGTTGCCGGCGGTGTCCCAGGTCATCGAGCCGGCCGAGTGACAGCACAGTCGCCGCTCGGTGGGCCACTCGATGATCATGTCCTCGGACGCCGGGTCGATGACGTTCGTGCTCGCGTTGAAGGTGAACCGCGAGATCCGGTTGACCAGCGTCGACTGGGCCGGCGAGTAGAAGAGGTAAAGCCAACGGTTGGTCGCGAAGGCCGGGTCGAGCGTGATGCCGATCAGGCCGTCCTCGAAGCGGGCGTCCAGGGCGATCGTCAGGGCCACCGTCGTGGTCCGCGTGGTGGGGTTGTAGAGCCGGACCTGGCCGCCGCCGGACGACGTGCCGCGGTTGATGTAGAAGACCTTCTGGTCCGGCGCGACGGCGAGCTCGATCGGCTCGCCCATCGAGGTGCCGCCGTCCAGCTTCACCTTCTCGAACAGGCTCGTCGCGGGCGGCGCGGCGGCCGCCGGTGTGGAAGTGACGGTCAACGCCGTCAGGCTGGCCGCCGCGAGCAGGGCGGCGCCGAGCGCGCTCAAGAGGCGCGGTCTGCGGCGCAGGGACGTACGTCGCATGTGGATGCTCCCGTGCTGGGTAGGGGTACGGAGCAGTCGCGGACCGCGGTCCGCACGGCCGATCATCGGCCGTGCGGACCGTGGGTCCGTGGATGAGGGCTAGCTGGTGACGAGGGTGAACTTCTCCCAGGCGCCGATGGTGGTGCGGTTGGCGATCAGGGCCGCGGCACCGCCGTTCTCGGCCACGACGTAACGGCCGTTCGCCTGGGCACGGAAGCTGACCGTGCCGTCGGAGTTGTTGACCCGCGCGAACGTCTCCCAGCCACCGACCGCTGCCCGGTTGGCGATGAGCGGGTTGGCGCCGGCGTTCTCCGCGCAGACGTACATGCCGTTGGCACGCGACTTCAGGGCGACGTTGCCACCGCCGAGGTCGACGATGTCGAAGCGCTGCGCGTTGGTGGACGCCGCGGAGGCGTTCGCGATCAGGTTGCCGGAGCCGGCGGTGACGAACAGGTTGTTCGCCCCGGCCCGCACTGCCGTGCCGCTCACCGGCGGCGCCGACCGCGGTGTGCAGTCCGCGGTGGTCGCGCCGCCCGCCCACTGGATGCCGCCGAGCAGCAGCCGAGTGAAGTTGGCCTCGGTGTAGGAGGCCTCGGTGTGCCCGAGCCCGGTGTAGAACGCGCGGCCGCCGCCGTAGTTCTGGCACCAGGTGATCGGGTGGTTGCCGCCCATGGTCCCGCCCGAGTAGCTGCTCTCGTCGAGCTTGAGCAGCACCCGCACGTTGGGCTCCGGGTTGGTCCGGTAGCTGTACCACTCGTCGGTGCGGGTCCAGGTCGCCGGCAGGAACGAGGTCAGCGGGTGGCCCGTCTCCTGGCGCAGCACGTTGGCCTGCTGGATCGCCGGGTGCGACGAGAAGTACGCGCCGACCAGGCCGCCGTACCAGGCCCAGTCGTACTCGGTGTCGGCCGCGGCGTGCACGCCCACGTAGCCCTTGCCACTCGCGATGTACGACTGGAACGCGGTCTGCTGCGTCGCGTTGAGCACGTCACCGGTCGTGGAGAGGAAGACCACCGCCTGGTACTGCGCCAGGTTGCTGGTGGTGAACTGGGCGGCGTCCTCGGTGGCCGTCACCGTGAAGCCGTTCTGCGACCCGAGAGTCTGGATCGCCGCGATGCCGTTGGGAATCGACGAGTGCCGGAAACCGGCTGTCTTGGAGAACACGAGCACCTTGGTCACCGGCGCCGCCGAGGCGGGCGCCGCGTACAACGCGGCGACCAGCACCACGGCAAGCCCGGCGAGGGCTGCCACCAAACGTCTCAACACTCTGCTCCTCCATGTGCGATGGGTTGGCTAGGAGCCGGGCCGCCGATGCTCGACTGGGACGGGTAGTGGGTTGATACGGGTGGTGGGGCCAGGGTGTGCCATTCCCCTGCCCCCGCAGTGGGTTCAGCCCGCGACGAGCGTGAACTTCTCCCACGGTCCGATCGCGTCACGGTTGGCGATGAGGCTGGCCGCACCGCCGTTCTCCGCGACGACGTACTTGTTGTTGACGGTGGCCCGCAGGCTGATCGTGCCGTCGGCGTTGTTGACCCGGGCGAACGTCTCCCAGGAACCAGCCGACGGCCGGTTCGCGACCAGCGGGTTGGCGCCGGCGTTCTCCGCGCAGACGAACTGGTTGTTGGCCCGGGACCGCAGCGCCACGTTGCCACCGCCGAGGTCGACCACGTCGAACCGCTCGTTCCCGCCGATCGACCCCGCGCTGGCGATCAGTGGGGTCGTCCCCGAGGCGGTCACGTAGAGGTTGTTGGCCCCCGCCCGCAACGCCGTGCCCCCGGTCGGGTTGGAGCCACCACCGGTGATGATCCGCAGGGCGTCGATCATGCCCACCGAGGTCGTCTTGTTGACGATCCGGATCGTGTGCTGGCCGCTGGTCAACCCGGTGCGGCTCCACACCACCTGTTGCGCCTGCCGTGCACCGCTCACGTTGAGGTTCACGTTGTCCTGGAACGTGCCGTCGAGGTAGACGTCGACGTTCCCCATGTCGCTGAACCGCTCGGAGAGGTACTCCACCCCCGTGCCGGTGAAGGTGTAGGACGCCTCCGCACCGACCGTGTTGCTGTGGTGGGTGTCGTCGTTGTAGTCGCCGTAGCCGCGGGCGGTGGTGTGGTACCAGTTCGCGCCGTAGGTCAGGTCGGTGTCGTTGACCAGACCGCCCTGCCCGGCCGGCCCGAGGCCGAACGTGGAGGCGGTGCCGGACAGCGACTTCGCACCCTGGTTGGCGGTGCCGGTCAGCGTGGTCGCCGAGTAGGACGTCAGCGGCTTGGCCACCCGCTCCACCACGTAGCTCGTGTTCGCCGCGGTCGCCCACGTCACCTCGGCCGCCGAGACCGTGGTGATGATGGCGTTGTCACTGGTGCGGCGCACCCGGATCTGCTGGGTGCCCCACGGGTTGACCACCCGCGCCTGCTTGCCGTGCAGGCTGCGGACGCCGACGTACTTGGTCTCCTGCGCCTCGCGTTCCGCGCTGACCAGGAAGCCGTCCTTGGCCAACAGTGTGAACTTGCCGACGAAGCCGGAGTCGGACGGGATCGCGGGGAACACCCGGATCTTGTCGTTGTACGACTGCATCAGCGACTCGTTCATCGCCGCGAGGTGGATGCCGATGTACTCGTACACCCCGTTGGTGTTGTTGGTCATGCCGTTGGGGTAGTTCTGGTACTTCTGGAGCATCGTCCTCATGCCGGCCTGTGCCTGCGGCCCGAGGCCGAGCCGGGCGGCGTGCACGTGGTCGTTGGCCCAGACGTTGCCGTACGGGAATGGCCGCACGTTCCAGGTGTTGACGCTGGTCTGCTGGTCGGGGAAGCCGATGCCGCTCTGGTCGTACGGCCAGACGAGCTCCAGCGCCACGTTCTCGCCGTTGCGGACCTGCGCGCTCGGCGGGTCGTGGGGAAGATAGGCGCCGTTCGAGATCTGGTACGGAGCCAGGTTGTTGAGCACGTCCTGCCAGCCGGCCCGCAGTCCACTGTCGAGCCCGAGCTGGGTGGACACCTGGATCGTCAACGGATAGAGCAGCCGGATCGCCGCCAGGTCGGTGAGCGCGTTCTTCACGTCCCAGTAGGTCTCGTGCGCGTTGGAGCTGGCCATGTAGTACTGCGCTCCGTTGCGGGACAGCCGGTTCTGGTAGAACCGCGCCGCGTCACGCATAAACGGGTAGGCCACGTTCTGCAGGTAGGCCGTGTCATTGGTGTACCGGTAGTACAGGTACATGTTGTAGGCGGCCTCGGTGCCCGTCGAGTACGTGTCGTTGACGTAGTCGCTGTTGATGGTGCCGCGGGCGTTGCCGTCCCAGCCCATCGTCTCCGGGACCCACAGCGAGTCGGTGCCGTACCGCGTCTGCGTGTAGCTCTTCATCGCACCGTAGTTGCGGGAGTAGAGGTTGTTGAACGTCCGCATCAGGTCGGTGTGGTTCGAGCTGTAGAACGAGTTGTAGACGTCGCGTTGGTTCCAGTACCAGTAGCCGTTGGACCACTTCGAGTTGTCCTGCGTGGCCCGGAAGTTGCCGTTGATGAAGTGCACCGGGTAGTTCCCGTAGCCGCCGGCCGCGATCATGTAGGTGAACAGGTAGTAGGCGTTCTCCAGGTAGTCGTTGTCCGCGCTGCCGCCGTACTGCACGAACGACTTCGCCCAGAAGGCGTGCCACCAGTTCTTGTACGCGTTCAGCGTGCTGGTGTATCCGGTGGCCTTGACGGCGGCCAGCTGGTTCTTCGCCTGCTGCACCGAGTTGAAGCTCGGCGAGTTGATCCGGCTGGCAGCGGTGAACCAGA
The DNA here is from genome assembly GCF_040676915.1 of Asanoa sp. NPDC049475. NCBI lineage: Bacteria > Bacillati > Actinomycetota > Actinomycetes > Micromonosporales > Micromonosporaceae > Asanoa > Asanoa sp. NPDC049475. Next base: position 419,975 of record NZ_JBFAPY010000004.1, read on the forward strand.
TCGTGTAGCTCGACGTCGGCGTGATGTTCAGCCGCACCCGGGTGCCGTTGACGGTCTGCGAGGTGTAGGCCGCGCCCTCGACGGTCGCCGCGAACGTGTAGCCGAAGTTGTTGGGGTCGGCCTGGCCGCGCGACAGACCCACGCCGGTCGAGTCCGCGAACGTGCTCACGGTCCTCCAGGTCGTCAGGTTGGGCACGTCTGCGATGTTCTGGACGGTGTTCATGTCCCAGAGCGACAGGTCCAGCCCGATGCTCGTGACGCCGGGCCGCGAGTCCTCGACGTGGATGCCCATCACCTCGGAGTTGGGCGCGCCGAGCACGGTCACCGTGCGGTTGCTGTCGTACCTGGTGGTGAGCGTGCCGTCGTAGAGCGACAGGCGCTGCTGGAACGTGGTGTAGCCGGCGTCCAACTGCGGCGAGGTGAACAGGTTGAGGTTGCCGGCCGCGTAGGTCGACTGCTCCGCCAGGTCCACACCGGACACCTGAGCGGTCAGGCCGTTCTGGTTCCACATCATCGCGCCGGTCCGGCCGTTGCCGACGGTCAGGCCGTGCAGCGGGTTGGTGTTGGGCCGGTTGTAGACGATGTCGTGCTTGGACAGGTAGTTCGCATAGTCGACGTTCAGAGCACCGGTGCCCGCGTTGTACGCGGCGTCGGTGGGTGCCGCGGAAGCGGGACCCGGCCCGGCGACGACGAGGCCGCCGGTCAGCACAAGGAGGAGCACGCTGGCGCGCAGCGTCGGTCGCCAGATCGGCGAACGCACCTTCATCCGACACGATCCCTTCTAGATCGTTTCGTCCGGTGCCCATCCGCCGAAATGGGCATCGACCTTCATCTGTGACAAGGATTTAACATTGGATGTCTTCGGCCGTCAATCCCCGAGCATCGATGTCTTTCCCGAGCGTTCTGTATTACCCGGCCGTAAGACATCGGAGGTATCAGCACGCGGGCCGATTTAGGCACATAGCGTGCCGGACCTCCCAAGGGCCACTAACGTGGGTGGCATGGCTCGTCCCAGGGTGGTCATCGTCGGCGGCGGCTTCGCCGGGTATCACGCAGCGCACAAGCTGGTCAGGCTGGCCCGCGGCCGCGCCGACATCACGCTGATCAACCCGACGGACTATCTGCTCTACGTGCCCCTGCTGCCGGAGGTCGCGGTGGGGGTGCTGGAGCCTCGGCAGATCGCGGTCTCCCTGACCGCCAAGCTGCCCGGGGTCCGGCTCGTGCTCGGCGAGGCCAACGCCCTCGACCTGCGGGAGAACCGGGTGCACTACACCAACCCCGAGGGCGGCGAGGGCCACGTCAAGTACGACCGGCTGGTGATAGCGCTCGGCAGCGTCAACAAGCTGCTGCCGATCCCCGGCGTCGCCGACCACGCCCACGGCTTCCGGGGCGTGCCCGAGGCGCTGTTCCTGCACGACCACATGGTCCGCCAGCTCGAGATGGCTCTCACCGAGGCCGATCCCGGAGAGTGCACCGCCCGCTGCACGTTCGTCGTGGTCGGCGCGGGCTACACCGGCACCGAGGTGGCCGCGCACGGCGTGCAGTTCACGGACCTGCTGGCCAAGCAGAAGAAGACCCCGATCAAGCCCCAGTGGATGCTGCTCGACCTGGCCAAACGGGTGCTTCCGGAGCTCGACGAGCGGATGTCCAAGGACGCGCACCGGGTGCTCGAGGAGCGCGGCGTCGAGGTGGTCCTGGGCACCTCGGTGCAGGAGGCGCTCTTCGACGGCGTGCGCCTGACCGACGGCCGCTACATCCCGACCCGTTCGCTGATCTGGTGCGTCGGCGTGCGTCCCGACCCGGTGGTCGAGGACCTGGGCCTGCCCACCGACAAGGGCCGGATCGTGGTCGACGAATACCTCAACGTGCCCGGCCACCCGCGCGTCTACGCCATCGGCGACGCGGCCGCGGTGCCGGACCCGCAGCACCCGGGACGGGCGACCCCGATGACGGCACAGCACGCGGTGCGGCACGGCAAGCAGGTCGCGGCGAACATCGCCGCGGAGTACGGCACGGGGAAGCGCAAGCCTTACCGGCACCGCGACCTGGGCTTCGTGGTCGACCTCGGCGGCGTCGACGCGACCGCCAACCCGCTCGGCATCCACGTCTCGGGCATCCCGGGCATGGTGGTGACCCGCGGCTACCACCTGCTGTCGCTGCCGGGCAACCGGATCCGGGTGGTCGGCGACTGGCTGCTGCACGCGTTCCTCCCCCGCCAGGCGGTGCAGCTGGGCCTGATCCGCGGCCCCGAGGTCCCGCTCAACAACGCGGCGCCGGAGCTGCCGGTCCGTCCGCCGACGCCGGCCCGCTCGACGCGCTAGCCGTTTTTCAGGATCGCGCGGAGGGCGTCGAGCACCGCGGGGTCCTCGATCGTCGCCGGCACCGGCTCGTCGACACCGTCGGCCAGACCCCGCATGGTCTTGCGGAGGACCTTGCCGGAGCGGGTCTTCGGGAGGGCGGCCACCACGTCGACCCGGCTCAGCGCGGCGATCCCGCCGATCCGTTGCCGCACCAGGGCCTTGAGTTCGGCGTCCAGGTCGGCCGGCTCGGCGCCGGCCTTGAGCACCACCAGCGCCCTGGGCACCTGACCCTTGAGCTGGTCGGCGACACCGATCACGGCGCACTCCGCGACCGCCGGGTGGGCGGCCACGACCTGCTCGATCGCGCCGGTGGACAGCCGGTGGCCGGCCACGTTGATCACGTCGTCGGTGCGGCCCATGACGAACAGGTAGCCGTCGTCGTCGACGTACCCGCCGTCGCCGGTCAGGTAGTGGCCGGGGTGGGTGCTCAGGTAGGAGGCCAGGTAGCGCTCGTCGTCCTGCCACAGCGTGGGCAGCGTGCCGGGCGGCAGCGGGAGCTTGATGACGATCTGCCCCTCCCGCGCCGGCCGACCGTCGTCGTCGACCACCCGCACGTCGTACCCGGGCATCGGGACCGTGGCCGATCCGGGGCGCGGCTCGTGGGGTTCGAGGCCCATCGGGTTCGCGGCGACCGGCCAGCCGGTCTCGGTCTGCCACCAGTGGTCGACCACCGGGATGCCGAGCCGTTCCCGCGCCCAGTTGTACGTGTCCGGATCGAGCCGCTCGCCCGCCAGGAACAGATAGCGGAGCCGGCTCAGGTCGTAGCGGTCGAGGAAGGCGCCGTCCGGGTCCGCGCGGCGGATCGCCCGGAATGCGGTCGGCGCGGTGAACATCGTCTTGACGCGGTGTTCCGACGCCACCCGCCAGAACGCGCCGGCGTCCGGGGTGCCGACGGGCTTGCCCTCGTAGAGCACCGAGGTGCAGCCGGCGAGCAGCGGCCCGTACACGATGTAGCTGTGCCCGACGACCCATCCGATGTCTGAAGCGGTCCACATCGTCTCGCCCTGATGGGTGTCGTAGACGTGTCGCATGCTCCACCGCAACGCCACCGCGTGGCCGCCGTTGTCGCGCACCACGCCCTTCGGCCGGGCGGTGGTGCCCGAGGTGTAGAGGATGTAGAGCGGGTCCGTGGCGGCCACCGGCACGGAGTCGACCGGCTCCGCCTCGCCGAGCGCGTCGTGCCAGTCGACGTCGCGCCCGGCCCGCGGGGTGGCCGGCCCCTGCGGGCGCTGGAGCAGCACCACGCTGCGCGGCGCGTGGGTGGCTTCGCGGAGCGCCTGCTCGACGATCGGCAGGTACTCGACGACCCGCTTGACCTCGATGCCGCACGAGGCGGTGACCAGCACCTTGGGTCGGGCGTGGTCGATCCGGGCGGCGAGCTCGCGCGGCGCGAACCCGCCGAACACGACGGAGTGCACGGCGCCGAGCCGGGCGCAGGCCAGCATGGCGACCACGGCCTCGGGCACCATCGGCATGTAGATCACTACGCGGTCGCCGCGGTCGACACCGAGATGCCGGAGTACGCCGGCGAAGCGCGCGGTCTGGTCCTGGAGCTCGCGATAGGTCAGGGTGCGCCGGCTGTCGGTGACCGGGCTGTCGTACTCGATCGCCGCCTGGTCGCCGCGTCCCGCCCGGACGTGCCGGTCGACGGCGTTGAAGCAGGTGTTCAGCACGCCGTCGGGAAACCAGCGGTAGAACGGCGCCGCGCTGTCGTCGAGCACGGTGACCGGCGGTCGAAACCAATCGATGTCGTGGGCGGCGGCCTTCCAGAAGGCGCTCGGGTCGGTGAGGCTCGTCCGGTACGCGTCGGCGTAGGCACCCATCTGCCCATCATCGGGCCTCGGCGCGGATTTCGGGGCGCCTGCGGCGGGGCTCTTCCTGTTCCCTGGGACGTACCTTGCTCGTTTCTCGATGGGACACATATTCTCTATCGACATACTAGGGAAAGGCGGTGGCCGCGGTGCGCAAGCTGGTCCTCCTGGCGCTGGTCGGGCTCGGTGCCCAGCTCGTCGACGGCAGCCTGGGCATGGCCTACGGCGTCACGTCGACGACCCTCCTCCTGGCGATCGGCACCAACCCGGCCGCGGCGTCGGCCACCGTCCACCTCGCCGAGATCGGCACGACGCTCGTCTCGGGCGCGTCCCACTGGCGCTTCGGCAACGTCGACTGGAAGGTCGTCGCCAAGATCGGCATCCCGGGCGCGATCGGCGCCTTCGCCGGCGCGACGTTCCTGTCCAAGCTGTCGACCGAGACCGCCGCACCGGTCATGTCGCTGATCCTGCTGGCGCTCGGCCTTTACATCCTGACCCGGTTCACCGTCTCGGGCCTACCCAAGACCAACCTCGGCAAGCCCCTCCGCAAGCGTTTCCTGACCCCGCTCGGCCTGGTCGCGGGCTTCGTCGACTCGACCGGCGGCGGCGGCTGGGGCCCGGTCGGCACGCCGGCGATCCTGGCCAGCGGCCGGCTCGAGCCCCGCAAGACGATCGGCTCGATCGACACGAGCGAGTTCCTGGTAGCGATCGCGGCCAGCATCGGCTTCATCATCGGCATCGGCTCCGAAGAGATCGACTTCGCCTGGGTCGGCGCCCTCCTGGCCGGCGGCGTGATCGCAGCGCCGATCGCCGCCTGGCTGGTCCGCCACGTACCGCCGCGGGTACTCGGCTCCGCGGTCGGCGGTGTGATCATCCTGACCAACGTCCGGACTCTGCTCCGCAGCGACTGGATCGACGCCTCGGACGGGGTGCGCTACTCGATCTACGCGGTCATCTGGCTGACCTGGGCGGCCGCGGTCACCTACTCGGTCCGCGCCCACCTGGCCGCCAACCGCGCCGCCGCCACCACCGTCGCCGAGGAGCCGGCCGCGGAGCCGGCTCGGGTCTGACCCTTTCACCGCGACCCGCGCGGGCCTGCCCTCCCACCGCAGCGCCCGCGCGGGCCTGACCCTTCCACCGCGACCCGCGCGGGCCTGCCCTCCCACCGCGGCGCCCGCGCGGCTCTGACCTTTCACCGCGACCCGCGCGGCCCTGATCTCTCACCGCAGCGCCCGCGCGGGTCTGACCCCTCACCACAGCCCGCCTGGGTGCCGCCGCTGGCCGCCGCAGCCCGCCTGGGTCTGGCCCCTGTCCGCCGCAGCCTGCGGATCCGCTCCTTCCGCCGCGGCCCGAGTGTCCGGCCCGTACATCCAAGGCACGCGCCGGGGTCTCGGTGTTGCCGTCGGCCTTTTCAGCGGTAGACCAGGCCGGACAGGCGCCAGGCCAGCTTGCGTCGGAACACGGGAAGGGCTGAAAGTGCGGCCAGGACCGTGTTGCGGATCGGGCGCGCCGGTGCCGGCGCCGTTGCCAGGCGGGTCAGGCGGTTGGCGAACGTGACCACCTCCTCCGCGATCGGTCGGCGGGCCGTCGCGTAGTCGTCCAGCACCGACTCCGGCTCGCCGGCCAGCACGCGGGCCAGGCTCTCGCCCAGCGCGATCGCGTCGTGCAGGCCCAGGTTCATTCCCTGGCCACCGGCCGGGCTGTGCACGTGGCCCGCGTCGCCGGCCAACAGCACCGGGCCGGACCGGAACCGGTCCGCGACCCGGTGGTCCACCCGGAAACGGGATCCCCAGACGACCTCGCGGACCACGGAGCGCTTCCGGGCCGGGCCACGCGAGTCGAGCAGGGCCTGGATGTAGGCCGCGTCCGGAACCTCCGGCGCCTCTTCCACGGCGGCCACGATCCGCACCACGTCGCCCGGCAGCGGCGCCCAGACCACCATGCCGGTGCCCGAGAAGAAGAGCACCACCTCGTCGCGCGGCAGGTCGGTGTCGACCCGGATGTCGGCCAGGGTGAACGACTCCCCCGCCTCGCCCGCCTCCCCGAAGCCGATCCCGGCGAGCCGCCGGACCGTGCTGTGCATGCCGTCAGCTCCGACCACGTAGCGCGCGCGGCAGCTCGTGCCGTCCGCGAAGGCGACCTTCGCGCCCCCGTCCTCGACGGTCAGGTCGACCACCTGGTGCGGGCGCAGCACGCGACCGCCGAGGTCGGTGAGCCGGTCGAGCAGCACCGCCTCGGTGACGGACTGCGGGACCATCAACGCGTACGGAAAACGCGTCGGCAGGTCGTCGAAGCGGACCGGCACCAGCGTCCGGTCGCGGTCGCGGATCGTGAACCGCGGCGCCCGCACCCCCTGCCGGACCAATGGCTCGGCCGCCCCGATCCGATCCAGCTCCTCGAGCGTGTGCGCGTGCACGACGGCCGCCCGGGACGTGTTGGCACCCGCTGCGGCCCGGTCGACGACGGTGGTCCTGATCCCCCGCATCGCCAGGGTGACCGCGGTGGCCAGCCCCACCGGGCCGGCACCCACCACCAGCACGTCAGTCTCGTTCGGCAGCACGACAACCCCCTCCATCAATGCCAACAACCGTTGGCCAACACCTGTTGGCAACGGTACGCCGGGGTGGTGCCCGGGGTCAACAGGTGTTGGCCTACGCTTGTTGGCATGACGGACAGCGTGCGGCGCTCCGACGCCACCCGGGCGGCGATCCTGCGTGCGGCCCGGGAGCGGTTCGCGGCCGACGGCTACGAGCGGGCTACGATCCGGGCCATCGCGGCGGACGCCGCCATCGACCCGTCGATGGTGATGCGCTACTACGGCAACAAGGAGCGGCTCTTCGCGGCCGCGGCGGACTTCGACCTGCGGCTGCCGGACCTCGCCGGACTTCCCCACCACGCGCTCGGCGAGATCGTGGTCGCGCACTTCTTCGACCGGTGGGACGGCGACGAGACGCTCATCGCGCTGCTCCGGGCCGGCACGACCAACCCGGCAGCGGCCGAGCGCATGCGCGAGATCTTCGCGAGCCAGCTCGGCCCGGTGGTCGCCCGCGCGGCGCGCGGTGCCACCGGACCGACAGCGGAGCAACGCGCCGGCCTGGCCGCCAGTCAGATCCTGGGGCTGGCACTCACCAGGTACGTGCTCCGCTTCGCTCCGGTGGTCGCCCTACGCCGCGACGAGCTCGTCGCCTGGGTCGCCCCGACCATCCAGCGCTACCTGGCCGAAGATCTCTAGAGGTCGAGGTCGACCCAGACCGCTCCGTGGTCCGAGGCACCATGGCGCCCCGCCGTGATCTCCGGGTAGACGCTCCAGAGCTTCGGCGGCTTCAGGTTGCTGGGCGTACCCCAGAGCCCCTTGCGGAACACCCCGCCGTCGGACACCTTCGCGGCGAGCTCCGGCGAGAGCAGGATGTAGTCGAGCCGGTTCTTCAGCGAGCACGACTGGAAGCTGCCCGGCCGCTCGTGGTCGAGGTCCTTGTCGCCGAAGAGCTGGCTGAACTTCTCGTGGCCGTACACGTCGACCAACGGCGATTCGGGTCCGATCAGGGCTTCCAACGTCGGGTGCCGGTCACCGTCGGGGCCTTTGTTGAGGTCGCCGAGCACCGCCACGAAGTCGGCGCCCTCGGCCCGCAGGCCGTCGTAGATCGACCGCACCTCCTGCGCCTGCCGGGTGCGCAGGGGATCCGGGTCGCCGCTGCTGAACGACTGGCTCTTGAGGTGGTTGAGCAGCAGGAACAGGTCTTCCCCGCCGGGCAGCCGGAGCTGGTAGATCGGGCAGTCGCGGCTGAACAGGCGCTTGCCCTCGCGCTTGGGGTCGGGCACGTCGACATTGCTGCGCACCCAGCGGACCTTGACCTTGTCGGTGCAGAACAGCCCCACGTCGATGCCGCGCGGGTCGTTGCCGTCGACCAGCATGCAGTGCGCGAACCGGCCGCCAAGCAGCTCGTCGTTGAACCTCGCCAGGGCGGGGCGGTTCTCGGCCTCGACCACGCAGAGCAGGTCGGGCGCCAGGTCCGTGATCACCTTGGCGGTCATCCGGGTGGACGTCTCGTCGACCGGCTCGACGGTCAGCTCGACCCAGCCCAGCCAGTCGCCCCGCCCGTTGGCGACGATGCGCGGCGGCGCGTTGGCCGGCGCGGCGAGGAAGTCGCCCCGGTTCTCCCGCAGCAGCGCCCACGCGTCGTCGAACTGGTTCGGGTTGAGGCGCAGCCCTTGCGGGGTCTCGATCAGCACGCGCAGGGTCGTCAGCGCCACGATCATCTCGGCCTTGTCCTGGTCGGAGTAGACCGGGTTGGCCGCGATGCGGTTGAAGGTCTCGAAGGCGGAGAGGGCCGGCTGGCCTTCTTCGCGCTCCTCGGTATCGAGCGCCTTGGCGCGCGCGAACAGGTTCTCGACGTTGAACGTCGCCAGCCGGAGGGTCACGCACCGCACGGTACGACCGCGGCGCGCGCTGTGGTGTCGGCCGGCCGACGACGGCCCTCTAAAGTGTCCTATTCGCCGACGGAGCCGTCGATCAGCTCGCGCGCGACGTCCAGGTGACCGGCGTGCCGGGCGTACTCCTGGAGGACGTGCGTCAGGATCCACCCCAGCGAGGGACACTCGGCCTCGGTGGTGAACCGCCCGCCGACCGCGGCCCGGTCGTCGAGCGCGGCGCGGTCGGCGATCTCGCGGGTGCGGGCACCGGCGAGGTCCATCGCCGCCAGCAGCAGGTCGACCGTCTCCTCCGGACCGACCTGCCACTTTCCGTCCGCGTCCTGGTCGCCCCACGGGTGCGGCACCGGCTCGGCCGCGAAACCCCAGCGCATCCAGCGTTCTTCCATGTAGACCAGGTGTTTGAGCAGTTCCAGCGGGGTCCACCCGGACGGCAGCCGGCTGCGGCTGAGATCTTCCGGCGCGAGGCCGACCACCTTGCGCCCGACGACCACCCGGTAGTAGTCGAGGAAGTCCAACAACAGGAGCTTCGGGTCGGCCAGGTCATGCCGGGGCTCGCGCACGTCGGTCACCCAGCCACCGTAACGCTCATCCCGGGTACGGCGACGCCCCTGCCACGATCGCGCCGAGCATGCGGGTGTGCTCGGCGGCCAGCGCCTCGTGGATGCCGTCGCCGAAGCTGACGCGGGCGACCCCGAGGGCGGCGAGCTCGGCCAGGGGCGGGGTGGCCGGGGTGAACAGGATGTTCACGGGGCCGGCCCCGCTCAGCGAGGCGATGTCCTCGTTCGTGGTGGCGCCGATCGGGTACGCGCAGTCGGCGCCGGCGGCCAGGAACCTTCGCGCGCGCTCCAGTGCCACCGGCAGCGGACCTGTCGGGACGCGCAGGTAGGCGTCCACCCGGGCGTTGACGACCAGGTCGGTGCCGGCCGCCTCCCGCACGGCGGCCAGGAAGTCGGCGTGTTCGTCCACATCGACCAGTCGCTTCGTACGCGGGTTCGAGTCCTCGAGGTTGCAGCCCACTGCGCCGGTGGCCAGCAGGCGCTCGGCGAACTGCGCGGGTGGCAGGCCGTACCCCCGCTCGACGTCGGCGGTGACCGGGACACCGACCGCGCGGGCGATCCGGGCGACCGCGTCGAGCATCTCCTGCACCGGGGTGGCCTCGCCGTCGGCGTAGCCGAGGCTGAGCGCCACCGCGGCGCTGCTCGTGGCGACCGCCGGGAAGCCCGCCGCCTCCACCGCACGCGCGGACGCCGCGTCCCAGGCGTTGGGCAGCACCAGCGGATCGCCTGGCCGGTGCAGCGCCCGCAGCGCGTCGGCACGGGTCACGACAGGGGCCAGGCGTGGGTGGTGACGGCGACCCGGTTCCAGGCGTTGATCACGGTGATCGACCAGACGAGCTCGGCGAGCTCGGTCTCGTCGAACTCGGCCTGGGCCGCGCCGAAGACCTCGTCGGGCACCGGGCCGTCGGTGAGCCGGGTCATCGCCTCGGTGAGCGCGAGCGCGGCCCGCTCACGGGGGGTGAAGAACGGCGTCTGCGACCAGACCGGCAGGGCGTAGAGCCGGCGCTCGGTCTCGCCTCCGGCGCGAGCGTCGGCGTTGTGGGTGTCGACGCAGTAGGCACAACCGTTGAGCTGCGAGGCCCGCGCCCGCACCAGTTCCAGCAGGGGCGCTTCCAGCGTGGTCTTGCGGGAGGCGGCGTCGAGGGCGTTCATCGCCTTGTTCATGTGCGGCGCGAGCTTGTCGGCCGCGAGGCGGATCGTCGTCGTGGTCATGTCCATGACGTTAGGCGAGGATTGGACCCGCGCTAAGGTCCAATACCGTGGCGTTTGATTGGGCCGATTGGGGCGTCGACCTGCACCTGGACGTGCCTGCCGGCGGCCGGCGGGCCGGCCTGGAGCGCGCCCTCCGCACGGCGATCCGGTCGGGGAGGCTCGCCCCGGGCAGCCGACTGCCAGCCACCCGGACACTGGCCGCCGAGCTCGGGATCGCCCGGAACACGGTCGCCGCCGCTTACGACCAGCTCGTCGCCGAGGGCTATCTGACCGCGCGAACCGGGTCCGGCACGACCGTGGCCGCGCTGCCGCCGCCCTCCCCCGTCGCCCCGGCGCTGGCACCCGAGGTGCCGCCCCGGTTCGACCTGCGGCCCGGCAGCCCCGACGTGTCGTTCTTCCCGACGGCGGCCTGGCTGCGGGCCACCCGGCGGGCGCTGTCGGGTACGCCGCCCGCCACTTACGACTACGGCGACCCGCGCGGCCATCCCGCGCTACGGGGCGCGCTGGCCGACTATCTGGGCCGGGTACGCGGCGTGCTCGCCCATCCCGACCGGATCGTGGTCACGTCCGGCTACGTGCAGGCACTCGCCCTGCTGGCCGGGCTGCACCGGGTGGTGGCGATGGAGGATCCGGGGCTGGCGTTCCACCGCGCGGTGGTCCGGCGGGCCGGTGCGCGGGTCGTCCCGCTGCCGGTCGACGCGCTCGGCGCGCGCACCGACCTGTTGGAGTCCACTGTGGATGCCGTGGTGCTGACGCCGGCCAACCAGTTCCCTTTGGGCGCGGCGCTCGCCCCGGCGCGGCGGCGGACGGTCGTGGACTGGGGTGGGCTGGTCATCGAGGACGACTACGACGGCGAGTTCCGCTACGACCGCCAGCCGGTGGGTGCGGTGCAGGGGATGGCGCCTGAGCAGGTGGCCTATGTGGGCACGGCGGCCAAGACGCTCGGGCCGGCGCTGCGGCTGGGCTGGGTGGTGCTGCCGGAGCGGCTGGTCGAGCCGGTGGTAGAGGCCAAGCGGCACATCGACCTGCACAGCGAGGTGATCGGCCAGCTCACCCTGGCGTCGTTGCTGACCAGCCACGAGTACGACCGGCACGTGCGCGCGGCCCGGTCCCGCTACCGGGCGCGGCGCGACCTGCTGCTGGCCCGCCTGCGCGGCGCCCCGGTGCGCGGTGTCGCGGCCGGGCTGCACGCGCTGGTGCCGCTGCCTTCGTCTTCGTCTTCGTCTGAGTCGGAGGTGCTGGCCGAGGCCGCCCGGCGCGGGTTGGCGCTGGGCGACCTCGGCAGCCACTGGCACGCACCCGGTGACCACCCACAAGGGCTGATCGTCGGGTACGGGACGCCGAGCGAGAGCCGTTATCCCGCGGCGCTGGACGTGCTCGCCCGGTTGTTGACGTCGGTCGCGTAGACGACGCCGTCGGCCGCGCCGTCCGCACCCCACCGGTTCGCGGTGATGAACAGGGTGTCGTTCTCGCCGAGCGCGCAGGAGAAGCAGCCGCGGTCGGCGTCCACCGTGGCCAGGACCGCGCCGCCCTCGGCGACCCGCACGCAGCGCTGGTTGGGCACGTCGGCGAACCACACCGACCCGTCGTCGTCGAGACAGATGCCGTCGGGAGCCGAGCCCTCCACGGCGGCGAACTCCCGTCGACCGCTGAGCCCACCGTCCGGGGCGATGTCGAACGCGGTGAGCCGGCCGGCGTGTGACTCCGCGACGATCAGGGTGTCGCCCCGGACCGCCATCCCGTTGGGGAACGCGAGCCCGCCCGCGGCCTCGCGTAGCTTCTCCGCGCCGGGGGTCAGCACGCAGACGCGGCCGGGCCGGAACTCGCCCTCCGGGAAGTCGTACCCGATGTCGTTGACGAAGATGTTGCCCCGCCGGTCGACGACGATCTCGTTCCACCGCCCTTCGCCGAGGACGGCGTGCTGCTCGGTCTTGCCGTCCTCGACTGTCAGCAGCAGGCCTTGGCGGCTCGACACGGCGAGCAGCGTGCCGTCGGGCAGCCAGTCGATGCAGATCGGCATGTCGTCGATCTCGGCGACGACGGTGGTGGCGCCGTCGGGCTCGACGCGGACCACCTGGCCGGCGCCCCAGTCGCAGAACCACAGCCGCCCGTCCCGCCACCGCGGCGACTCACCCATCGCGACACCGGACACCAGGGTACGAAGCTCGGACATCACACTCTCCTTGTCATCGTCTCTACCCGGTACGTAGTGGCTGCGAGGCTGTTCTCGACATGCCCCGTGAGAATTTCGGGGTGACTTTCGATCTGGCCGCGGCGCGAGGTGCGCGAGGAACTGGGGTTCGACTTCCCGGTGGGCCGGCTGCTGGTGGTCGACTGGGTCGCGGCGGACCCACCGTGGGACGCGGGGCTGATGTTCCTGTACGACGGCGGCACGCTGTCGGCGTCGGTCTCGCCCGCATCGTGCTGCCGCCCGACGAGCTGTCGGGTTTCGCCTTCGTGGCGTTGGCCGACCTGGACGGGCACCTGCGGCCGCGGCTGGCCCGTAGGGTGCGCGCCGCCGCGTCCCTCAGCGGGGGTGGGTTCTATCTGGAGGGTGGCTACCAGACGTCGCCGTCGCGCCAGTCACAGGTGAGCGGGGCGGACAGGTCGAGCGGCATGACGCCTGGGAAGACGTAGACGGCACCCTGCTCGTCGGGGGTGTCCTTCACACCGTCGGGGGTGAGTGCGGCGAGCGGGCCGATCCAGGGCAGCCAGCCGCGGGAGCGGTAGAAGGGCTCCCCTTCGTCGGTGGTCCCGAGCGCGCCCAGGTCGTACGCCTCGCGAATGACCGCCTCGAGCGCGGCCATGACGTCGCCGCCATAACCGCGGCGGCGATGTTCCGGATGCACGCCGACCCCCTCGACGTATCCGCACCGCAACGCCCGCCCGTTGTGAACGAGGCGGCGCTGGACCACGCTCCCGTGGGCGACAAGCGTGTCCCGCTCCCACACGAAGGCGTGCATCCCGCCGAGCGAATGCTCCCAGTCCTCGGCGCCGAAGTCCCCTGCGAACACCTCCTCGAGCAACCGGTACGCCGCACCCAACGCGGCCGCACCGGCAGCGCTCGTATGCAGAACCTCGATCACGCCGGCACCTCCGAAGCGAACAGCGGACGGCAATTGTCGCGGTCGGGCCGGTGGCGCGCGACCGCCCGGTCGATCACGAGCCCGCCTCGGCATGCGACCGAGACGCGGGGACGGCCGCGCCGGCGTGCGTCAGCTCGATCACGCGTCCGGCTCCCGGTCGCGTGCCTTCAGGTGCGTCACGCGTCCGGCTCCGGGAGCAGCGGGAAGACGCGGGCGACCACGCCGACCGCGCCGCTGCCCCGGGGGCGTTTTCGGGCCGTGTAGGGCGCCAGCACGGCGTTGATCTGGGCCGCGACTATCGCGAGCTCGTCAGGGGTCAGGTGCAGCACCTCGCTGAACGCCTCGTCGCGGCGCCAGCGTTCCGGTGCTGTGTGGCGGCGTGCCAGCCAGCGGTGGTAGCCCTCGTCCTCCAGCTCCCGGGCCAGCGACCCGAGGCCCTGGGTCGGCTTCGGCGCGGGAGGCGGTGTGGTCAGGCGCCACGGGCGTGCCCTCCCATGCGCGCCCGCCACCGGCTCGACGTAGCCGTAGCGCTCCAGCTGTCGCAGATGGAACGAGCAGGCGCCCGAGCTCTCGCCGAGCAGGCGGGCGGCCTCGTTGGCGGTCACCGAGCCCGCGGTGGTCAACAGGTCGATCAGCGCCACCCGCAGCGGGTGTCGCAACGCCATCTCCGTCTCTTGCCCGATCACGCATCGCATCGTACCCTGCTGTTTGCAAAGCTTTGCAAAGTCAAGAGCGAGGGATGGTGGCGACCGTGACCGTGCGGCAGGTGCGGCTCTTCGGTGATCCGGTGCTGACGATGGCGGCCGACCCGGTCACCGACTTCGACAAGTCGTTGCGCACGCTGGTCCGGGACCTGAGCGAGACCCTGCGCGACCAGCGCGGCTCCGGCCTCGCCGCGCCGCAGATCGGGGTGCCGCTGCGAGTGTTCGTGTTCGACGTCGACGGCGTACGCGGACATCTGGTCAACCCCACCCTGGACTTCCCCTCCTCAGAGGGGCAGACCGGCCCGGAGGGCTGCCTGTCGATTCCGGGGCTCTACTACGACACCACGCGGCGGCTGCACGCGGTCGGGCACGGCGTCGACCAGCACGGGCGGCCGGCGCAGGTGGTCGGCACCGACGAGCTGGCCCGGTGCCTGCAGCACGAGACCGACCACCTCGACGGCGTGCTGTTCCTGGACCGCCTCGACCCGGCCACCCGCCGCACCGCGATGCGCGACATCCGCGTCAAGCTCAGCCCGCACCCGATCCGGGGTCTGCTGCGCTGAACGCGCCGTCCCGGAACACCGGCACGGCGTCCGAGGCGTCGACCTCCGCCGCTATCGCGACGTCCTCCTCGAAGCCGATCGCCGCGAGCTCGCGGCCCGAGGCACTGTCCATGATGGTGCGGGTCAGGTCGGCTCCGGCGTACGCCCGCAGCGCGGTCTCCGCTTCCGGCGACAGGGAGGCTGCGCCCAGGGCGGCGATCACCGCGCCGGCGCCGAGCAGGTCCTCCACCGCCGGCCGCAGGCTGTCGTCCGGCCACCGCTCCCCCGCGGCGATCACGGTCAGCGGGCGCTCGGGCGTACCCACGCCGGATCGCCGCAACCACCGTCCGACCGCGGCGGCATTGCGCAGGCTGCCGGCGACGAGGCCGCAGTGGTCCTTGATCGCGGCCGCGATGGCGGAGCCGTTGGGTGAGGGCAGGACGAGCTCCGGTGTACGCGGGGCGCGGCGCAACGCCGCCGGCGACAGCGACCAGGGACGGTCCGGCGTGACCGCGCGGCGCCCGACGGCGACCGGCACGCCCACGTCGCTCTCGTCGGGGTCGGCGTGCCAGGCGCGGGGACGCACCCTGGTGCCGGCGTCGACCAGCACCGACACCGAGGTGGTGAACGACAGCACGTCGACGACCACGGCGCAGGTGCTGCCCGGCGCCAGCCTCCGTGCCCCCTCGGGACCCCAGTCGAACCGGACCCCGTACCCGCGCTGCAGCCATGCCTCCACGCGTGCAGGGTCACACAAGTGCGTCACCGGCCGGCAGGATGGCCGGATGGTGGTGACCGACATCGCGATCCGGCTGCGGCCGGTGGCCGGCGAAGAGGACCTCGACATGTTGCGCCGGTTCTGCGTCGAGCCGGGGCTGATCGGGCTCGACTGGCGGGGCTTCCGGGACGTCCAGGGCGTCGCGAAGCGGTACGCCGAGGACGGTTTCCTGGGGGAGCGCGACGGGCGGCTGGTCGTGGACGCCGCCGGCAAGCGGGCCGGGTTCGTGAGCTTCACCGAGGGCCTGTACGCGGGGCGCGGGCCCTACTGGGAGATCGGCATCGCGCTGCTCCCGGACTTCCGGGGCCGCGGGATCGGCTGGCAGGCCCAGGCGATGCTCTGTGACTATCTGTTCGCCCACTCGCCGGTGCAGCGGATCCAGGCCGGCACGCACGAGGAGAACCTGGCCGAGCAGCGCTCGCTGGTCAAGGCCGGTTTTCAGCTCGAGGGCGTGGTCCGGGCATGCGAGTTCCGCGACGGCGCCTGGCGGAACGGCTACCTCTACAGCCGGTTGCGGTCGGACCCCTCGCCGCTCTGAGCATTTCTTGTCGTACCCCTGTGATGTCGTGTCCGCATGGCTACCCGCTACTACACCGCGACCTCCATCGACGGCTACATCGCCGACGAGCACAACTCGCTCGACTGGCTCTTCGAAGTCACGGACCGCGACGACCGCTTCGGCCCGTTCATCGCCCAGATCGGCGCGATGGCGATGGGTTCGACGACCTACGAGTGGATGCTCGACCACGAGAAGCTGCTCGAGAACCCGTCGAAATGGCAGGAGTGGTATGCGGACCGTCCGGCCTGGGTGTTCACGCACCGTGACCTACCGAAGGTCCCGGGCGTCGATCTCACCTTCGTCTCGGGCGACGTCCGTCCGGTGCACGCGGCGATGACAGCGGCGGCCGGCGACCGCGACATCTGGCTGGTCGGCGGCGGCGAGTTGGTCGGCGCGTTCGCCGACGCCAACCTGCTGGACGAGATCATCCTGGGCGTGACACCGGTGACCCTGGGAAGCGGCGCACCGCTGCTACCCCGCCGACTAACCTCGCGCCGCCTGAGCCTCACGGCGGCGGAGCAGGTCGGCCCGTTCGCCTACCTGACCTACGCGGTGTCAGCCGACTAGGTCCAGGAACTCGGCGGGGGTCAGGGCGCCCGGGCGGGTGCCTTCGCGCGCCGCGCGGTTGACGAGCTGACGGACCAGCTCGTTCGCCGGCGTCGCGACGCCGTGCAGGCGGCCCAGCAGCACGATCTCGCCGTTGAGGTAGTCGGCCTCCACGGTGCCCGTGCCGCGCGCGAGGCTCTGCCAACTCGACCCACCTCCGCGCGGGGTGCCCTCGACCGGCTTGATGGTGAGCAGGCCCTTGCGGCGTTCGGCGTCCTCCTCCGCGGTGGCCACGTCGATGCCGGCCACCCGCAGCACCTCGGTGGCCTCCGCGCGCAGCAGGGCGTCCACCTCGTCGATGCCCTCGGCCTCGGGGCCGCAGAGGGCCTGGATCGCGTTGCCCAGGTTCATCAGCAGCTTGACGTACTTCCAGCGCATGATGTCGGCCCGCGGCTCCGAGACGAACCCCGCCTCGCGCAGGCCGGCGGCCAACGCGGTGGCGGTGTCGTCCACGCCGCCGGGGACACGGCCGAGGTCGAGGCCGCCGGGGGTGGGCGCGCTGTGGGCCACCACCACGCCCGGCGCGAGGTGGGTGGCGGGGAGGATGACCCACACGCCGTAGACGTTGGGAAAGAGCCGCAGGGCGGCGCGCTCGTTCGCCACGCCGTTCTGCAGACACAGCACCGGGGTCTCCGGCGGTGCGACCGCGGCCAGCGGGCGCAGCACGTCAGGAGTGTCCATGCCCTTGACCGCGAGCACCGCCACGTCACCGGGGCGCCACTCGTGTTCGGTGACCGCGCCGACCGTCGGCAGTCGCAGGGTCTGCCGGCCCTCCGGCGAGTGCAGTCTCAGGCCGTCTCGGCGGATCGCGTCCAGGTGCGCGCCGCGCGCGACCAGCACCACGTCCTGCCCTGCCGCTGCCAGGCGACCGCCGACCACTCCGCCGACAGCGCCCGCACCCACGATCACCCACCGCACACCGACGAACCTATGTCACATCTCGCCGGGCGCTCTCGTCCTGTGAGCATGACCATCATCGCCGACCCGGTCTGGCCGGTCGTGGGGCTGGCCGCGATCCAGTACGTCGACGCGGCCATGTGCGCCCGCCCGGTTGACGCGGTGCGCCGGTGCCTCGACGACGTGGAAGCGCCGCCGCTGGTCCGCCGCCTGCTGACGCCGATCAAGCTGGCCGCCGGCACCGGGCTGCTCGCCGGCCTGGTCGTGCCCTACCTCGGCGTGCTGACCTGCGCCGCCCTGGTCGCGTACTTCGCGATCGCGGTCGCCATGCACGTCCGTGCCCGGGACCTCCGGCGCAACTTCCGCAACGCGGTCGCGCTCGGCGTCCTGTCCGGGCTGGTCAGCCTCTGCTACCTGTGACCCGCGCTGGCCCGCAGCGTGATCAGCGTGATCTCGCTGGGCGCGAACACCCGGAACGGCGGACCCCAGAAACCGGTGCCCCGACTCGTGTAGAGCTGCGTCCGGTCACCGTGGCGGCTCAGACCGTGCAGCACCGGCTGGTCGGTGAGCACCAGATAGTGGAACGGCCAGATCTGCCCGCCGTGCGTGTGCCCGGAGATCTGCAGGTCGATCCCGTGCTCCACGGCGGCGTCGATCTGCCGGGGCTGGTGGGCCAGCAGCAGCACCGGCAGGTCCGGATCGGCGCCGGCCAGTGCGGCCTCGTGGTCGGTGCGGTGCCCCGGCTTACCGGAGAGCGCCGCTGTCCGGTCGTCCACACCGGCCACCACCAGGCTCGACCCGTCGCGGGTGAGCACGATATGCCGGTTGTGCAGCGAGTCCCAGCCCAGGTCGGCCATGTGGTCGAGCCAGTCCTGCCCGTCCGAGAAGTACTCGTGGTTCCCCGTCACGTACGCCCGGCCGTAGCGGGCCTTCACCTGGCCGAGCGGCGCGGCCTGCTCCAGGCGCTGCGTGACCGTGCCGTCGGCGATGTCACCCGTATGGCAGACCAGGTCGGCGTCGAGCGCGTTGACCACGTCGACCACCCCGGCCGACCAGCGCGCGCGCTCGATCGGCCCGTAGTGCGTGTCGGTCAGCAGCACCACCCGCAGGCCGTCGAGCCCGGCACCCAGGCGCGGGATGGTGACCTCGACCTCGCGTACCCGTGAGACCCGCATCGCCTCGTAGTGGCCCCACCCGAGCAGCACCAGCGCGGCCACGACGGCGGCGCCGGCGGTGACGCGCGACCGGAGCGGGTCGTCGACGCCGCCGGCCCACAGCGGCAGGCGCAGCAACTGCGCCAGGATCGAACACGTGAACAGCACCCAGATGACGCCGAGCGTGGTGTCGCCGATGCGCGCGGCCCAGTCGCGATGCCGGCGGCCGTGGCCGAGCACCATCATCCGACCGTAGAGCAGGGCGCCGAAGAAGAAGATCGCGCTGCCGAGGCCACGTACCCAGGCCGGCCAGTCCTGACCGGTGAAGACGAGCAACCCGCACGGCACCCCGAAGAGAATGAGCACCATCGTGGCGAGGGTCAGCACCGTCCGGCGCAGCCGGCGGGGTTGCTGCGCCGGCGGCTCCGGCACGATCTCAGCTTCGGTCACCGGCAAAGCATGTCACGATCAGTCGTTTCCCTTGTGGACATGCGGTTACGGCAGGTTTGCCTCGACCACGTCGTTGACCACGCGGGTACGCAGGACGGGCTGGTCGGATCCGGCCGGGCCGTGCATGACCAGGCCGTCGGCGAGCCGGAACGTGCTCCCGTGCCAGGGGCACTCGACGCAAGCGTCGCCGTCGACGTCGACCACGCGGCCCTCGCCGAGTGGGCCGGTCTCGTGGCCGCAGCGTTCGAGCATCACCGAGACCCGGTCGCCGTCGCGGTAGACCAGCACCGGCACCTCGCCGATGCTGCGCGAGACGGGCATGCCGTGCGGCAACGCGCTGATGTCGGCCACCGGGTGCCAGCCGTCACTGATCCGGTGCAGCTGGGTGGCCGCCTGGTTGACCTGGGCGCCCTGCTTGTAGGCCAGGTGGCCGCCGAGGAACGCGCCGACGTTGACGAGGCCGAACCCGGCGAAGCCGAGCAGCCGGCCACGGGCGTGGTCGCCGCGCATGCGGAGCACCAACGAAGCGGTGTAGAAGCCCACCGACGCGGCGTTGACCACCAGGTGCACGAGGCCGACCCGGCGCTGCTCGGCGTCGAGCTCCGCCCAGTCGTTGGCGCCCGCGAGCACGGTGATCGGCGCGCTGGCCACGGCGCCGCCGACCATGATGGTCGCCGGGAGCTCCTGGCCGCGCAGCACGTCGAGGATCGCGGCGCTGGTCATCGAGCCCAACGTGAACGAGGCCAGCGCGGGATGCAGTGGGTGGCCGACCTGCACGCCGTGCAGGGCGTCGCGCAGCATACGCGGCTTGAGTACAGCCTGCAGCGCCTTCTGAAGTGGATCACTGATCCGGTCGAGACCGGACGCCTGTTCGAGTCGGGTCAGCAGCTGCTTCATCTGCTCGGGTTTCCCCGGGTCCGGCACCCCAAACGCCGGTGGCCAACCGGGTGTAACGACCGCCCTGTCTGATCAACTCGTCATGGCTGCCGCGCTCGACGATCCGCCCCCGGTCCAGCACGACGATCTGATCCGCTTGCCGCACGGTGGAGAGGCGGTGGGCGATGGCAATGGTGGTACGCCCGCGGGACAGCTCGTCGAGCGCCGCCTGCACCGCCCGCTCGGTCTCGTTGTCCAGCGCGCTGGTGGCCTCGTCGAGCACCAGCACCGGTGGGTCGCGCAGGATCATCCGGGCGATCGCCAGCCGCTGCCGCTCGCCGCCCGAGAACCGGTGGCCGCGGGCACCGACCACCGTGTCGTACCCGTCAGGCAAAGAGGCGATCAGGCCGTGGATCCGGGCCGCGCGGCAGGCCGCCTCGAGTTGCTCCTGGCTCGCGTCCGGCCGGCCGAACAGCAGGTTGGCCCGCACGGTGTCGTGGAAGAGATAGGTGTCCTGCGAGACGAGCCCGACCGCGCCGGACACCGCGTCGAGGCCCACGTCGCGCAGGTCGACGCCGTCGATCAGGACCGCTCCGCGATTGGGGTCGACCAGCCGGGCCACCAGGTACGCCAGTGTGGTCTTGCCCGAACCGGTCTCGCCGACGAGCGCGGTCGTGGTGCCGGACGGCACGTGCAGGTCGATGCCGTCGAGCGTCCACGGCTGGTCGTCCGCGTACCGGAAGCCGACGTTGTCGAAGCGCACGTCGCCTTTGACGGCTGGCAGGGCGACGGCGGTCGGCTTCTCGACGATGTCGACCGGCTCGTCGAGGACCTCGAAGATCCGGCCGAACAGCGCCATCGAGGTGGACACCGCAAGCCCCAGCCCCTGCAGCGCGCTGGCCGGGCCGACGAGCCGGTTGAGCATGCTGGTGAAGGCGACGGCCGTGCCGATCGAGATGACGACGGCACCGTGCGCGAAAGCGAGGCCGGCCACCCAGTAGACGACCGCGGGCACCATCGTCAGGCTCGCCCGACGGGTGGACAGCAGCCATTTGCCGCTCATCGCCGCGCGCATCTCGCTGTCGGCCAGCGCCTGGGACTCGGTGGTGAACCGCTGCGCAAGCGCCGCCCGCCGACCCATCGTGGTGGCCAGCATCATCCCGGCGACCGACAGTCCCTCTTCGACGATCGCGGTCAGGTTGGCGAGCTGCCCCTGCCGCCGCCGGGCGATCCCGCGACGCTGCCCGCCGAGCCGGATCGCGGCCAGCAGGAACAGCGGCACCACGGCGAGGCAGATCAGAGCGAGCTTCCAGCTCATCACCAGGGCGGCGACGCCGACCGCCGCGGCACTGGTCGCGTTCTGCACGGCGGAGGCGGCGGTGTTGGCGACGACGTTCTCGACGCCGCCGACATCGTTGGCGATGCGGGACTGGAGCTCACCCGGGCGGGTGCGCACGTAGTAGAGCAGTGACATCCGCTGAAGGTGGGTGAACACGTCGACCCGAAGCTCGTGCATGACCCGCTGCCCGATCAGGTTGGCCAGCCAGGTGGTCACCACACCGAGCCCGGCACCGGCCAGGGCGGCCAGGATCATCCCAGCGGCGAGGTACGAGATCAGCGCGGCATTCTTTTCGGGCAGAGCGCGGTCGATGATCGCGCGCAGCAGGAACGGCGAGACGACGTTGACGGCACCGAGCAGACAGGCGGCGAATATCAAGGCGGCCAGCCAGCGCCGGTGCCTCCGGAAGAGGGCGGTGACCCGCCGCAACGGGGGACGCACGTCTTGGGCGCCTCGGTCTGCGACGCTCCCGCCCGGTCGACGGACGCCGCCGCGCGTCCGGGGGTCGACGTCGGCCGAGCCACTGTCGTCGGTGCTCCTGCGGGGTTGCGGGGCGCCGTCGCGCGTATCTCCGCTGCTCATGGTTCGGCTCTGATCGGTGGGTCGCCGGCGGTGGCCAGGCGTTCCAGGAGGCGGGCGGCGATGGTCAGGAGGTCGCGTTCCTCGGCGGTCAGCTCGTGCGCGATGAGTGCCGCCGCGAAGACGTCGCGTGGGTGCATCTCGTCGCGGAGCGTCGCGCGGCCGGCGTCCGTGATGGTGATCAGCGACTGGCGGCGGTCGCCTGGGTCCGGGGTACGGGTGATCAGGGCGCGGTCTTCCAGCGCGGCCAACACCCGGGTGAGGGTCTGCGGCAGTGCGCGCAGCCGGTCGGCGATCTCGCCCGGGGTCATCGCGCCGTGGCGGTAGACCTGGCCCAGGAGCGCCGTCTGGGTGAGTGTCAGCACGCCGGCGCGTTCGGCGCGGATCCGTTCGCTGTAGGCGGCTACGCCGAGGCGGATCCGGCGGGCGGTCGCGACATCCGTTTCCGTACGCATGCGCTGACGATATCTCCCGCTGCTCCCGCTTGTCGCGCCCCGGGGTCGTCAGCTCATGCGTATCGATTGAGTTATCCACAGGCAGTCCTGCGACCCCCTTGCCGCCCCATAGAATCGCCGGGTGACGACGACAGCGGAGATGGCAGGAGCCGCGCCGGTCGAGGTGCTTCGGCGGCTCTTCGGTTACGACACGTTTCGCAACCAGCAGGAAGAGATCATCGAGCAGCTGGTCGGCGGGGGTGACGCGCTGGTCCTGATGCCGACCGGCGGTGGCAAGTCGCTCTGCTACCAGATCCCGGCGATCGTGCGACCCGGCGTCGGGGTGGTCATCTCCCCGCTGATCGCGCTCATGCAGGACCAGGTCGACGCCTTGCGCACCCTCGGGGTCCGGGCGGGCTTCATCAACTCCACCCAGGAGTGGGGCGAGCGGCGTGACACCGAGGCCGCCTTCGTCGGCGGTGAGCTGGACCTGCTCTATCTGGCGCCCGAGGCGCTCGGCTCCGAGAAGACGATGCGCCTGCTCGAGCGCGGGCGAATAGCCCTGTTCGCGATCGACGAGGCGCACTGTGTGGCGCAGTGGGGTCACGACTTCCGGCCTGACTACCTCGGCCTGTCGGTGCTGCACGAGCGCTGGCCCGACGTGCCGCGCATCGCGTTGACCGCGACCGCGACCACCGCTACCCGCGACGAGATCGCCACCCGGCTCAACCTGACCGAGGCCAAGCGGTTCGTGGCGAGCTTCGACCGGCCCAACATCCAATACCGGATCGTGCCGAAGAAGAGCCCGGCCACCCAGCTCCTCGACTTCCTCCGCACCGAGCACAAGGACGACGCGGGCATCGTCTACTGCCTGTCCCGCGCGTCCGTCGAGCGCACCGCCGAGCTCCTGGTCGCCAACGGCGTGCCGGCGCTGCCCTACCACGCCGGCCTCGATGTTCGCACCCGCTCCGAGAACCAGGCCCGCTTCCTGCGCGAAGACGGCCTGGTGATGGTGGCGACGATCGCGTTCGGCATGGGCATCGACAAGCCCGACGTGCGTTTCGTCGCCCACCTCGACCTGCCGAAGTCGGTGGAGGGCTACTACCAGGAGACCGGTCGGGCCGGCCGCGACGGGCTGCCGTCGACGGCATGGCTGGCCTACGGCCTGCAAGACGTCGTGCAGCAACGCAAGATGATCGAGACCTCCGACGCCGACCGCACCCGCCGCCGCGCACTGGGCCAACACCTCGACGCGATGCTGGCGCTGTGCGAGACGGTCGAGTGCCGGCGTGTCCAACTGCTGGCCTACTTCGGCGAGCCGGGCGGCCAGCCGTGCGGCAACTGCGACACGTGCCTGACACCGCCGTCCTCGTTCGACGGCACGATCGCCGCACAGAAGCTGCTCTCCACCGTGCTGCGCCTCGACCGCGAGCGCAACCAGCGGTTCGGCGCCGGCCAGCTGATCGACATCCTGCTGGGCCGGCAGACCGACAAGGTGACCCGGTTCCGCCATGACCAGCTGTCGGTCTACGGCATCGGCACCGAGCTCTCCGAGGCCGAGTGGCGCGGTGCCGTGCGCCAGCTGCTGGCGCAGGGTCTGCTGGCGGTCGAGGGCGACTACGGCACGCTGTCGTTGACCGACGCCAGCCGCAGCGTGCTGGCCAAGGAACGCCAGGTCATGCTGCGTCGCGACCCGCCCAAGACCCCGCGCCAGTCTCGTGCCACGGCACCCAAGGCGGCGGCGGCCGCCGCGTTGTCCGGCGAGGCGGTGGGCACGTTCGAGCGGCTGCGTTCCTGGCGGGCTGCGACAGCGAAGGAACAGGGCGTCCCGGCCTACGTGATCTTCCACGACGCGACGCTGCGGCAGATCGCCGCCGACGAGCCGCGGTCGCTGGCCGAGCTCGGCCGGATCAGCGGCATCGGCGAGAACAAGCTGGCCAAGTACGGCCAGCCGGTCCTCGACGTCCTGGCCGATTCCGTACCGGCCGCGACTCCGTCGGCCGCGGCACCATCGGCTGCTGCACCGTCGGCCGCGACCCAGCCGGCACGGCCGCCGTCGGCCACGCCCGTTGGGCGATCGGCTGCCGCGCCGCCAGCCGCGTCCCAGCCGCAGGCGGCGGCCGCACCCCGACCGGCGCCCGCCGACGACGACTTGTGGGGTGACGAGGAGTTGGTGGAGCCCGACTACTACGACGAATAGCCGGGCTCCCGCCCCGGGTCAGTGCTTGGCGCGGAGGTTCGCGCGCCGTTCGCGGAGCTCGTGTTCGTCGATCTCGCCGCGGGCGTACCGCTCCGCCAGGGTCTGCTCCCCCGCGTGCCTGGCGCTCTGGCCCGGCGACCGGCGCCAGATGACGTAGCCGATCACCGACGCGACCAGGACCCAGAAGACGATCGGAAAGACGATCCACCAGCCGGGGCCGCCGTGGTTCCAGGGGCCGTTGTGCCACGCGGGGTCGGCGGCGTACGTCGTCAGTTGGGTCACCATCGTAGGCTCCTTTCGTTGTGTCCTCGACGATCCCGCTTGCAAGCCCCTGCGGCGTCGGCCCTGAAGCGACATCCGGCGTACGCAGCCGGGCGCAGCGCCTAGCGTGGGGTGATGGGTGACCTCATGCGCGCGGTCGGCTACCGGAAGGCTCTTCCGATCACCGACCCTGAAAGCCTGGTCGACGCCGAAGTGCCGATGCCCATGCCCGGGCCGCACGACCTGCTGGTCCGGATCGAGGCGGTCTCGGTCAACCCGGCCGACGTCAAGTCGCGGTCGGGCAGCGACCCGAAGGGCTTCCGGATCCTCGGGTACGACGCGGCCGGCGTGGTGGCGGCGGTCGGCCCCGCCGTGACCCGGTTCGGGGTGGGCGACGAGGTCTACTACGCGGGCCAGATCGACCGGCCAGGCAGCAACGCCCAGTTCCAGGCCGTCAACGAGAACATCGTCGGGCACAAGCCGGCCGCCCTCGACTTCGCGGAGGCCGCCGCGCTGCCGCTGACCACCATCACCGCGTGGGAGATGCTCTTCGACCACTTCGGACTGACGTCGGCGAGCACCGGAACGCTCCTGGTGGTAGGCGGCGCCGGCGGCGTCGGGTCGATGGTCCTCCAGCTCGCCCGCGCCCGCACGAGCCTGACCCTGGTCGCCACCGCCGGCCGCGGCGACTCACAGCGCTGGGCCACGCAGATGGGCGCACACCACGTCGTCGACCGGCACAACCTGGTCGAGTCGGTGCGCGCGGTGGCACCGGACGGCGTCGACTACCTGATCAGCCCGTTCTCGAAGGGCAACATCGAGGCGTACGCCGAGCTGATCCGCCCCTTGGGCCACATCGCGGCCACCGACGAGCCGGAAGGGCTGGATCTGTTGCCCCTCAAGCCGAAAAGCGTGGCGTGGCACTGGGAGCTCATGTTCACGCGGCCGATGCTGCTGCCGGAGGACACCTACCAGCACGAGGTGCTGGAGGAGACGGCCAAGCTGGTGGACGCGGGCACGGTACGCAGCACGGCCACCACCCGGCTCGGCCCACTCGACGCGGCGACGATGCGCGACGCCCACGCCCGCGTCGAAAGCACCGCCGCCATCGGCAAGGTGGTCGTGAGCACGAGTTGACCGCGGACGTCCACGCGTCAACTCCGGGCCGCCGCCGACCTCGTTACGCGTACACCAGGATGTAGGTGACCGTCATGCCGCCCACGATGGTGAGCAGCGCGGTGAAGATCGGTATGCCAGTCGATCGGTACCGCCGGCGCGATGACATCGTCCTCCCGAGCAGAACGGCTGAGCCACAGCGTAGACGCCGATCGCCAGCGCGCCGGAGGTCAGACGGCGGCCGACGCGGCGGCGTGGCAGGCGCCGTAGCCCTCCGCTCGCGCGACGATCCGCCCGTCGCGAACCAGCACCGCCGCCTCGGTGGCGTCGCTGACCGCCGCCACTCCCGCCGCCGCGGCCAGCTCACCCCCGTCGTCGTGCACGACAGCCACGCGCGGCCAGGCTGTCGGTGGGAACGCCACCCGTAAGCAGTTCCCGACCTCAGCCAACGCCAGCCGCGCCAACGACGACAGCTCCGCCGGATCGCTGCTGACCAACACCGCCGTGACCTCGGTGCCAGCCGGCGCCGACCGGACCGCCTCCTCCACCGCCGCCAGGCGCTGCAGCCCGACCACCGCCATCACCCCGCCGGCAGGACCACCCGCCGGCGGCGTCCAGCGTTCCGAGACCGGGCGCGCCCGAACCGCGTACGGCAGATGCGGCGGCAGCCACGCGTCGTCGAGGTCGAGGTCCGCGAGCTGCGCGCACGCCCGCACCACGTCGAACGGCTCGACGAACCCGGGCGCGGCGGCCGCCAACTGGCTCGCACCGTGCAATGTGGTCAGTGCCGTCTCCGCCACCCGGACCATCCGGCCCGTGCGGGTGCGCAGATCGGCGAACGCCAGGTTCTCCAGGGCCAACCCCAGCAGCAGGGCGTTGAGCCGCATGAGCTGCGCGTACGGCCGCCGGGTCCGCTCGTCGGCCAGGATCTCCGGGAGCAGGTCCGCACCGAGCCGAGCCGGGGAACGGTCGTCGTCCGTGAACAGCGGCAGCCGGGCGCACCAGGCTCGGGCGAAGGCGGCCAGGGCCTCCCGCGGCGTGGCCGCGGGAGGTGCCGGGTCGAGGGGCTCGGCCATCAGCGCTGTCGCCAGCACCGCGAAGTAGAGCGCGCGCTTCCCGGGGAAGTTGGAGTAGACCGCACCCCGGGTGAGCTCGGCCCGCTCGGCGATCGAGTCGATCTTCGCTGCCCGGTAGCCCCGTGACAGGAACTCGGCGTGGGCCGCTGCAAGCACCTTCTCGCGGTTGCGCGACTGCGCCTCGGCCCGGTTGAGCCTTGCCATGCCACTCCCATCACGGGCGGCGCCAGGCCTGGCGCCGCGGCCAACGTCAGTGTCAAGATATCTCCACCATTCAGATGATGTGAACATCTGATATTAACATCCGAGGGGTGCCATGGAGATCCAGCTCAGCGATCCCGACCTGATGAGCGACCCGTTCGGCGCGTACGGACGGGTCCGTGAGCAGGCGGCCGTCGCCACGCTCGTCGCGCCGGGTCTGCGGCTGTGGGCGGTGACCCGGCACGCCGAGGCGCGGGCCATGCTCGGCGACCCGAGGTTCGCCCTCGGCGAGGAGAGCTTCCAGCACCTTGACGTGCCCGAGCACTGCCTGCCCTACCTGCGCACCATGCAGCAGACCACCGGCGCCGAGCACGCCCGCCTGCGCCGCCTGGTCTCCCCCGAGTTCTCCGCCCGGCGCGGCACGGAGTTCCGCCCGCGGCTGGAGCGGATCGTCGACAGCCTGCTCGACGAGGTCGACCGCCACATCGAGCCGGACGGCACCGTCGACCTGGCCCGGCACTTCACCACCCCGCTGCCGATGGAGGTGATCTGCGAGCTCGTCGGCGTGCCGGTGGAAGACCGTCCACAGTGGCGCGTCTACGGTGCCGCGATCACGGCGGGACACGGTGCCGACTTCGTCGCCGCCGTACCGGCCATCATCGAGGGCGCTCAGGCCGCACTGGCCGCGAAGCGCGCCACGCCGGGCGAAGACGTGATCAGCCAACTGCTGCGGAGCCGGGACGACGACAAGCTCACCGAGCGCGAGCTCGTCACCTTCGTCTGGCACCTGGTGCTGGCGGGCCAGACCCCGGCCAGCCTGATCGCCAACGCGGTGCCGACTCTGCTCGACCACCCCGACCAGCTCGCCGCCTTCAAGGATGGCAACGCCCCCGGCGCGGTCGAGGAACTGCTCCGCTGGTGCGGCCCGCAGTTGCTGACCATCCCCCGCCAGGCCCGCGAGGACGTCAAGCTCGGCGGCGAGGTGATACCCGAGGGAGCCCGGGTGACCGCCGTCCTGGCCGCGGCCAACCGCGACCCGAGGGTGTTCACCGACCCCGACCGTTTCGACGTGCATCGCAGCGGCAACAACCACCTGAGCTTCGCCCACGGCCCGCACTTCTGCCTGGGCGCGCCGCTGGCCCGGGTCCAGACCGAGGTGGCGCTGACCGCGCTGTTCGCCCGCTACCCGAACCTGACCCTGGCCGAGAGGACGGAAAGAATCCCGGACCCCGCCACCTGGCGCCTACAGACCCTGCGCATCCGACCGGGCCGAACCGGCTGACTGGGCCAGGAGGTAGCAACGGCGGCTCGGGTACTCGACGTCCGGCAGCGGCTCGCGCTCCGTGCTGGCCGAGACCGAGAACCCGGCCGCCGCCAGGTCCGCCCTCACCACCGCCGGCTCGAGATAGAACGAGTCCAGGTCGACCGGAGACCCGAACCACGAGCGCGTGTGCTGGGTGCTGCCGGGCGGCTGGTCGGTGGCCGAGACGTGGAACGACACCAGCACCCAGCCGCCGGGCGAGAGGACGCGCGCGAACTCGCCGAAGGCCCGCCGTCGCTCAGCCGGCGTCAGGTGGATGATCGAGTAGAACGCCACGATGCCGGACCACGCGCCGTCGGCCACCGGTAGGTCCAGCATCGAGGC
The DNA here is from genome assembly GCF_040676915.1 of Asanoa sp. NPDC049475. NCBI lineage: Bacteria > Bacillati > Actinomycetota > Actinomycetes > Micromonosporales > Micromonosporaceae > Asanoa > Asanoa sp. NPDC049475. The sequence goes on from NZ_JBFAPY010000004.1 coordinate 448,849, forward strand.
GACCTCGAAGCTCAGCGACGGCGCGGCCGCGCGGGCGATGGACACCATCGCCGGCGAGAGGTCGACGCCGACCACCGCGCGGTGCCGGGCGGCCAGGTGCCGGGTGACGTGCCCCGGACCGCAGCCCACGTCGGCCACGATCCCCGGGCTGAGCTCCAGCAGCACGTCGAGCAGGGCGCGGTCGACCGGCTTGCCCGCGAGCTCCGACCGCAGCGCCGCGTCATAAGCGAGAGCCACCGTGTCGTACGTTGCGCGAATCCGCGACATTCCCGGAAGGCTACTTGCTGACGAGCTGCGGGTGCGCGGCGATGAACGCGTCAGCCGTGCCCGCCTGGATCGCCGCGAAGAACTGCTTCGCCTCGGCCGGCAGTCCCTCACCCGCGTACTTGCCGCTGGAGTTGAAGACGCTTCCGCCCTTGAACCGGACCATCGTGATCGAGTCCTGCCGCATGCCGCGCAGCGCGAAGCCGAAGTCGACCACGCTGTGCCCACGCCCGTTGAACACCAGCGACTCCCCCGCCGCCCGCAGCACCCGGTCGAGCTTGGCCGGGTCCGTCAGCACCGCCTTGCTCAGCGCCTGCTGGGCCATCGCCTTGACGAACTGCTGCTGGTGCCGCTGCCGGCCGTAGTCGCCGTCCTTGACCCCGTAGCGTTGCCGCACGTAGTCGAGCGCCTGCCACCCGTTGAACTTGTGCGTGCCACGGGTGTATTTGGCCTGCGGACCGTAGTACGGATGGTCGCTCCCGGAGCCGTCGTTCGGGCGGTGCGTCCCATCGGGCTTGAGGTGCTCCGAGTAGACGACGTCCTGGTCGACGGTCATGGTGACGCCACCCATCGCGTCGACGATCTTCTTGAAGCCGTTGAAGTTGACGATCGCGCCGGCGTCGAACCGCTTGATGCCGGTATATCCCGAGATCGTCTTCGACAGCAGCTCGAAGCCCTTGGCCCGATCCGGGTTGCCGCTGCGGACCCGGCTGCCGAACGCCATCGCGGAGTTGAGCTTGCCGCTGCCGCCCGGGTAGTTCGCTTTCGGGAACGCCGGGATGTCGACCAGCAGGTCGCGGGGCAGTGAGAACAGGTAGCCGCGGTCTAGTCCCTCGGGGATGTGCATGATCATGATGGAGTCGGCCAGGGGCAGCGTGGTGGCCTCGCGCGGGTCGATGCCGACCAGCAGGATGTTGAGCGGCCCCTTGATGTCGCTCTCCTCCGGCTCGACGTCGCCGCCCTCGCCGAACAGGTCCTCGGTCTTGACCGCGCCCTCGTAGCGGGCCAGCAGCGCCTGCGACGTGACGATCAGCCCGCCGCTCACGACCATCAGCACCGCCCCGATGATCAGGCAGACCCGAGCCCAACGCGGGGTCGAACGGACGCGGGTTGGCTTCTTCTGACGAGAAGAGTCGGTAGCGGTGGCTGTCTCGGCGGGTTCCTTCGGCGACATCAGGCGTCCTCCCCGTCTCAGTAGAGAGACGCATTCGGATACCCAATCCGTTGCGGTCTTTACCTTGACCCTTGGGCAGGGTGAAGACTTGCCGCCATGGACGTGCGCGACCTGACCATCGGGGAGTTCGGTCGGCGGACCGGTTTGTCACCAAAGGCCCTGCGGCTGTACGAGGTGTCCGGCCTGCTGCGACCGGCCAGCGTGGACCCGGCGACGGGCTACCGCCGCTACAGCGTCGAGCAGGTGGAACGGGCTCGCCGGATCAGCCTGCTGCGCCAGCTGGACATGCCGCTCGCCGTCGTGGCCGAGGTGCTCGCCGGCGACGACACCGAGGCGTCGATCCGGCTGGACCGCTGGTGGCAGGCGCAGGAGGCACAGGTGCAGTCGCGCCGCGCCAGCGCCGACTACCTGCGGGCGCAGCTGACCCGCGGCGGTCCGGCCCGCGTCCCGTACCCGGTGCACCTGCTCGCACGCGAGCGCACCAAGGTCGCCAGCATCACCCGCGACTGCGACCAGCAGAGCCTCGTGCCCACGTCGCTCGCGTGTGCCGCCGAGATCGGCACGCACCTGCGCGCGGCGGGCGCGGACCCGGTCGGCGAGCGCTGGATCCTCTTCCACGGCCACGTCACGCCCGACAGCGAGGCCACGGTCGAGATCTGCGTGCCGTTCACCGGCACCGTCGAGCCGACCGACGACATCGTCATCCGGATCGAGCCGGCGCAGACCCTGGCCGCCGTCACGGTGAGCCGCGGTGACTGCTTCTATCCCAAGATCATGCTCGCGTACGACGACGTCCAGGACCACGTGCACGACACGGGCCTGACCATGATCGGCGTGTCCCGCGAGATCTACTTCGCCGAATGGTGCGAGATCGGCGACGACGACCCGTTCGTCCACGTCGCCGTCCCAGTGCAGACCACAATGGAGGATGACCGCGCATGAACTACGCACGGCAGACCGCGTTCAGCGACCCCGGCGCGTACGCCCATCTGCTCGACAAGCTGCCTACCGACCCGCGTGAGCTGACCGCCACCGTGCGCAACGTGCTCACGCACTACCGCGACCCCCACGTGACGCTGCCGGCGGAGCGCGCGGACGAGATCAACAACCGCTGGATCGAACGGGTGCTCGCCACCGACCAGGGCCGGCACGACCGCCCGCTGGCCGAGCCGCGTGCCCCCGAGGAGCGCGTAGGCGGCTGCTGCCGCGACTTCTCCCTGCTGGCCGTCTCGGCCCTGCGCCACCAGGGGATTCCCGCGCGGGTGCGGATCGGCTTCGCGGACTACTTCTTCGTGCCCGGCTTCCACCACGACCACGTGGTCGTCGACTACTGGGACGGCAGCCGCTGGGTGCTCGCCGACCCCCAGATCGGCCCCGGCGACTGGCCGTTCGACCCCGACGACATGCCCCGCCCGCACGGTGCGGGCACGCCGTTCGCGACGGCGGCCGCGGTCTGGACCGCGTTCCGCAAGGGCGAGGTCGACCCGGGCACGTACGGCGTCGCCCCCGGCGTCCCGATCGGGGGCGACTGGTTCATCCGTGACTACGTGATCGCGGAGCTGGCCGCCCGGCAGGGCGACGAGCTGCTGCTCTGGGACATCTGGGGCGACATGTCCGACAAAGTCGACGAGGCCGGCGCGGCGCTCGCCGACGAGATCGCCGCGCTGCTGCTGGCCGCCGACGCCGGCGACGAGGCCGCCTCGGACGAGTTGGCCGAGCGCTACGCCAAGGACGACCGGCTCAACCCGCGCGGCCATGTGCTCTGCATGTCGCCGACCGGTGACGAGACGTTGGTCGACCTGGCGACCCGGGTCAGCGCGCCTGCACCAGCCCGTGCCGGCCGCTGACCCGCCAGCGGGGCTCGGCGGCGTCCAGCCGTGCGACGGTCGCGCCGTCGAGCCCGACCACCACCTCTGACTTGCAGGTGCGCAGCGCGACGACCGGGACACCCAGGTCCGCGGCCGCGGTGGCGAACGGCGTCGTCGCGTCCCAGTCCCGGTCGCCGACCAAACGGCGATAGTTGAGGTCGCCCTTGGCGACGACCACGCGATGCCCGCGCAGGTCGTCCCGCAGGTCCGCCGGAATGGCCCGGAAGTCCAGCGGCGCGCACCAGAACCAGTGCGTACGCACCACGATCCGCGCGTCCAGCGGCCGACCGAGCCGCGCGCAGGCATCATCCACATCGGACGCGGTGGCATCCGAGACGTAGTACGGCATCGGCTTGACGTGCAGCGTGACCCGGTCGGCGCGGCCGGTGTCGAGCAGCCAGTTGGCCAACACCAGGTCGGCCATGATCTCCCGGCCGCCGTTGTCGGCGACCACGCAGACCGGGCCGGGCTCGCGCAGCGCCGCCGCCAGCCGCTCGGTGTCGTCGTGCAGCAGTTCGTCCTGCGCGGGATCTCCGAGAACGCCCGGCTCCTGCATCCGGAAGCTGATGTCCGCGCGGTTGCCGAACACGGCCGCCCGCACCACGGTCGCGAAGCCCGCCGCGGTCGCGGACGACGGCAGCGAGGCGACCCAGGCGAAGTCACGGTCGAGGTCCGGGTCGGCGAGCTCCGCGGCCTTCATCGGGGCGAACGGGTCGACGCCCTGCCACGGACCCGGCCGGAAGTAGTCGACGGCGTCGAGGATCCGCCGGTAGAAGTAGCTCTCGGCCCACAGGAACGGCACGTCCGCCCAGGGCCGGCCGAAGTAGCCGCGGTCCCAGGCGTCCCAGTCGGCCCAGTCCGGGGCGTCGCCGGGCAGCCCTCGCACCGCTGCCGTCAGCGACTCCTCGAGCAGCGCGCGCAGGGCGGACCGCTGCGCCTCGCCGTAGGGGTGCGCCGCCGCGACCCGCTCGACCAGCGTCGGATGGCGATCGTGGAAGACCTCCCGGGCGTACCGCCCCGGGGTCCCGACCAGCAGCTCTTCAGGTGTGTCGCGCACCGCACCATCATCCCGTGCCGTCAGTGGCGGCGGGCGTCGACCTCGATCTCGATCCGCATCGCGGGGTCGGCCAGGCCGCAGACCATCATCGTGGCGGCCGGCGGCACCGGCCCGAACGCCGCGCGCAGCGTGGGCCAGCAGGGCTCGAAGTCGGCCCGGTCCGGCAGCAGGTAGCGGACCCGCACGACGTCGGCCAGCGTGCAGCCGGCCCCCGCCAGGGCCGCCGAGATGTTGCGGACCACCTGTTCGCACTGCGCCACCACGTCGTCCGCGATGGTCATCGTGGCGTAGTCGTAGCCGGTGGTGCCGGACACGTACACGTGGTCGCCGTCGACCACCGCGCGGGCGTACCCGATGCGCTCCTCGAAGGTCGAACCGCTGGTGATCGTCTGCCTCATGCCGGCTTCCACTCGTCGTTGATGAGCTGGAACATCAGGTGGTCGTGCCAGCCACCGGCGATGTGGAGGTAGGACCGGGCCACGCCGATCCGCTCGAAGCCGTTGCGGATGAGCACCTTCTGCGAGCCGACGTTGTCGAGCAGGGTGCCGGCCTGCAGCCGGTGCAGGTTGAGCTCGCCGAACGCCTTCTCGATCATGAGCGCGGTGGCCTTGGACGCGATGCCGCGCCCGTTCTCCGCCTGGGACACCCAGTAGCCGAGGTGGGCGGACTGGGCCGGCCCGCGCTCGATGACACTCAGCGAGATCATCCCGACGACTCCGCCGCCGGACTCGATGACGCACCGGAGCAGCGTCGGGTCGGCCAGCGCGGTCTCGATCCGGGCGAGCTGTCCGGCCGGTGTGTAGAACGACTCCGCGCGGTCGGGCTCGAACGGCGCGAGGAAATCGCGGTTGGCGATGGCAAGGGCGGTGAGTGCTTCCGCGTCGGTCACCTCGACGGGACGGATCTGAACCATGATCCGATTCAACCAGCCCCGGGACGCTAGACCTAAAGGGGTCGCTTTCCTTATGGGGGCCTTTGTTCCGTTGACCACCTTGCGTCAATGGGCCTACCGTCTTGGCCGTGCAGCGTCGGTTGCTCGTCGGGCTGGTGGTTGTCGTCCTCGCGGTGACGGTGCCGGCCGGTTGCGGGCTGTTCAATCGCACCTCGGAGTCGAGCCCCGACAGCGACGCGGCCGGTGCGTCGTTGGCCACCTGTGACACGCAGAGCCTCGTCGCCAAGCGCGAGCTTCGCGGCATGTGGCTCACCACGGTCAGCAACATCGACTTCCCGAGCAAGCCCGGCCTGCCCGAGGCCAAGGTGAAACAGGAATACCGGGGCTGGCTCGACCTGGCCGAGAAGATGAACCACAACGCCGTCTTCGTGCACGTCCGGCCCAGCGGCGACGCGTTCTGGCCGTCGGCGTACGCGCCCTGGTCGGAATGGCTGACCGGCGTACGCGGCAAGGACCCGGGCTGGGACCCGCTGGCCTGGATGATCGAGGAGACGCACGCGCGCAACCTCGAGTTCCACGCCTGGTTCAACCCGTACCGGGGCAGCCAGCCGGCGACGTCCGGCGGTGCCGGCGCCGACTTCGACAAGCTCGCGCCCGACCACCCACTGCGCAAGAACCCGGAGTGGGCGGTGGCCTTCCCTGAGGGCGCCAAGAACAGCCGCTTCTACTACGACCCGGGCAACCCCGCGGCCCGCGCGCACGTCGAGGACGCGATCCTCGACGCCGTCAACCGCTATGCCATCGACGGCGTGCACTTCGACGACTTCTTCTACCCGTACCCGGAAGGGCACGAGTTCAACGACGACGCGAGCTACGCGCGCTACGGCAACGGCAGGTCCAGAGGGGACTGGCGTCGGGCCAATGTGGACACTTTCATCGAGGAGATCAGCAGGAAGATCCACGAGGCGAAGCCGTGGGTACGGTTCGGCCTGAGCCCGTTCGGCATCTGGCGCAACAAGAGCTCGGACCCGGCCGGCTCACCTACCCGCGGTTTGGAGAGCTACGAGGCCATCTACGCCGACACCCGCAAGTGGGTACGCGAGAAGTGGCTCGACTACATCGTCCCGCAGCTCTACTGGAACATCGGGTTCGACAAGGCCGACTACGCGAAGCTGTTGCCCTGGTGGGCCGACACGGTCAAGGGCACCGGCGTGCAGCTCTACGTCGGGCAGGCGGACTACCGCATCGGCGAGGCCGGCCCGTGGAGCAAGCCGGCCGAGCTCGACCAGCAGCTCGCCCTCAACGAGCGCTACGGCGTCAGCGGCAGCATCCACTTCAGCGCCAAGCAGGTGAAGGCCGACCGGCTCGGTGCCGTGTCCCGTTACCGCGACAAGCACTACGCCGCACCGGCCCTCGTGCCGACCGTCGACCGGCTGCGCGACGCGCGGCCGCCGGCGCCGACCCCGACCGGGGCACGGCGCGACGGCGACCGCACGGTGCTCACCTGGCGGCCGGTCGACGACGTGACCAGCTACGCGATCTACCGGGCCGACCCCGAGGCGAAGACCGCCACGCTGGTCGACACCATCCGGGCCAACGACCTGCCGAGCTGGATCGGCCCGGCGGCCAGCTACTGCGTGACGTCGCTGGACCGCGCCAACAACGAGAGCGAGCCGGTGCTAGTCGGCTGAGGCGCCCCAGTTGCCGCGGAAGATCACGTCGTCGGTGGGCCGGCGGCGCGCACGCAGGTCCCGCGGCGGCTCGGCGCTGTAGCCCACGGAGATGGCGCCGATCGGCGTGTACGCGGCCGGCACGCCGAACTCCTCCTTGAACGGCTCGATGGCGTCGATCGGCATTCCGAAGAAGCACGCGCCCAGCCCCGCGTCGACGGCGGTGAGCAGCATCATCAACGACGCCATGCCGGTGTCGATGTCCCAGTACGGTGCCGGCCACCAGGCGTCGGACCGGTCCTCGTGGCCCTTGTCCGCCTGCGCGTAGCGGTCGAGGTAGGCGTCCTTGTGCGAGCACGGCACGATCAGCAGCGGAGCGGCGAAGTGGGACGCGAGCCACTTCTCTGGCTCCGCCGAACGGTGCATCGCCGCGCGGAACCGGTCGAGGTCCGCGGCCGTGTCGAGCACCAGGAAGCCCCATCCCTGTGAGAAGCCGGCCGACGGGGCGCGCAGCCCGTTGCGCAGGATCCGGTCGACGACCTCGGGCGGCACCGGACGGTCGGGCTCGTAGCTGCGCACCATCCGGCGTTTGCGGACTACATCCTGAAAATCCATCGCATCAGCTTAGGCAGCCAGCTCGGTGTCGTCGGCCGTCGCGCTGTCGTCGGCGAACGAGTGGTGCTCGTGGGTGACCAGCCAGCGTCCGTCGCGCTTGACCAGCCCGACCGTCAGCCGCAGCCGCAGGTCGGGCTTGGCGGCGAGCTCGGCGGGCGTGCCACAGCGCAGCAGGCCGTGCGCGAAGGCCACGTCGTCGCCGACCGTCAGGTCGAGGGACTCGAGCGTGAACTCCGCGCCCTGTGCCTGCCACGCGAAGAAGTCCGGCCACGTCGCCCGGTAGGCGGCCAGGCCACGAACGCCCTCGTACGGCGGCGGCACGTCGAACATCACGATGTCGTCGGCGTGGTCGGCCACGACACCGTCCAGGTCGCCGGCGTGCACGGCGGTGACCCAGTCGCGGACGAGCCGGTCGATGGCGGTGCGGTCGGCGTCGGTCGGCATGACCCTAATTCTCGGTGCAGAGCTGGGGCAGCAGGGTCGAAACGGCCCATCCCCGGAAGCGTTCCGGCGACCAGCCCCGGTCGCGGACCAGGAGCAGGTAGAGCTCCGGCGAGAGGATCCCGTAGAGCACGTCGGCGGCGTCGGCCGCGGAGACGTCCGCCCGCGCGCCCGGCTTGCCCATCAGCGACCGGGCCGCCGTCGACTGCACGGTGTAGCGCGGGTTGGCCTCGGGCCACAGCCCGGAGATCTCCGGATCGGACCCGGCGGCCTGCTCGACCATCCGCATGATCGGCGCGACCCGGTCGAGCACCCGGGCGCTGCCGGCCGCGTGGAGGCGCAGATGTTCCGTGGCGGTCGGTGCGTCCAGCCCGGCCCGGAACCACTCACGGTCCATCGTGGCCACCGGCTCGTCGTCGCCGGCGATGGTGACGTCGACCATCTCCTTGAACAACGCCCGCTTGTTGCCGAACGTGAAATAGATGGTCTGCACCGCGACCCCGGCCGCCGCGGCGACATCGGCGAGCGTGGTCGCGCCGTATCCCCGCTCGACGAACAGCTGCCGCGCCGCGTCCAGCATGCGGGTGCGCGTCTCCCGCGCCTTCACCGTGCGCCGGTTCGGCGCCTTGCCCTTGACGCTCGTCACCGACCTAGTGTAACTCTAGAGTTAGTCACTAGTGAAAAACTCTAGCGAGGAGATCGAGATGTCCATCGTGCGTGTCACCCGCTTCACCACCGACCACCCCGACACCGACGCCCTGCTGGCCAAGCGGGCCGAACTGATCGCCACCGTTCGCGCCGCGTTCTCCGGCCCCACCGCGACGCGGCTGACCCGGGACGCCGAGAGCGAGATCTGGACCGACACCTGGACCTGGGAGTCGGCGGCACACGCCGACGCCGCGGCCGCCGCCCGGTTGCCGCTGGCCGGCGAGGCGTTCGCGCTGGTCGAGGTCAAGGGCGTCGAGACGGCCGAGGTCGTCGACGAGCGATGAGCGCCGACTGGCTAGAGGCGCTCTGGCCGTTCGTCCGCGACGCGCTGCCGGCGGCCCCGGCCCACGTCGTGGAGATCGGGTGCGGGCCGGCGGGTGGGTTCGTGCCTCACCTCGAAGCCGCCGGCTACGACCCGGTCGGCGTCGACCCCGAGGCTCCGGACGGGCCGAGGTTCCACCGGATGGAGTTCGAGGGCTACGAGCCCGCGGCGTCGGTCGACGCGGTGGTCGCCTGCACCTCGCTGCACCACGTCGACGACCTCGAGCGGGTGGTCGACCGGATCGCGGCCGCCCTGCGCCCCGGCGGCACGCTGGTCGTGGTCGAGTGGGCCAGCGAACGGTTCGACGAGCACACCGCCCGCTGGTGCTTCGACCGGCTGCCCGCCGGCGACGGTGACGGCTGGCTGCACCGGCACGCGCGTGCCTGGCGGGAGTCGGGCGCCGACTGGGCGACCTATGTCGAGGGCTGGGCGGAGGCGGAACGGCTGCACCGCTCCGACCGCATCGTCACCGCGTTGGACCGCCGCTTCCGCACGCGTTCGTCAACCGAGACGCCGTACTTCTTCGCCGATCTCGGCATCAGCGAGGACGACGAGCGGGCCGCCGGGGTCGCGCTGACCGGCCTGCGGTATGTCGGTGTCGCCGTCTAGCCGAGCAGGCGGTCGATGGTGGCGACCTTGCTGTCGAGGGCGCCGGTCACGCCCTCGCGCCAGTCCACCTTGACGACCGTCGAGGTGCGGGGGGCGCGGGCCTGGACGGCGGCGACGGCGGCCTTGACCACGGCCATCGCCTCGTCCCAGGTCTCGCCCTCGACCGTCGTGAACATGGCGTCGGTGCGGTGCGGCAGGCCCGACGCGCGGACCACCCTGACCGCCTCGGCGACGAGGTCGGCCACGCCTTCGCCGACGCCCAAGGGAGTCACGCTGAACGCCACCAGGACCGACATCAGCGCGGCTGCCAGGCGTCCGGCAGGGCGGTCAGCTTGCGGATGTGCGCGGGGAGCTTGCCGCTCAGCACGTCGGCCAGCGTGGTCTCGTCGACCACCTCGCGGACCGCGGCGCGCACCGCCACCCAGATCCGGGGCAGGTTCTCGGCGGAGCCCTCGTACGCGGTCTCCTCGGGTCGCACGCCGCGCACCCCGGCCAGCGGGCCGTCGACCGCCCGCAGGATCGCGCCGACGGTCACCTCACGCGGCGGTTGCGTCAGCGTGTAGCCGCCCTCGGCACCACGCTGCGCTCGCACGATGCCCGCCCGGCGCAGGTCGGCCAGGACGGCCTCGAGGAACTTGCGTGGCATGTCCTGGTCGGCGGCCAAGGCCTGAGCCGACATGACCGACGGGTACGAAGCGGCGAGGCTCAGCGCCGCGCGTACCGCGTAGTCACCCCGCGCCGAAATCTGCACGGGACCATCATGCCTCGCCCGCGGCCTGAGGTGTCGGCCGCCCGTGAAGATCGCCCGCGGCGGGGCGGCGTTGGGACGGGAACGTGCTGCGCGGCGCGGGCCGTTGGGCCGACCGGAAGGCGCCCGGGCTGGTGCCCGCCTCCCGGTGGAAGAAGCGCCCGAAGTTGGTCGGCTCCGGGAAACCCAGCCGCCGGCCGATGTCGGCGATCGGCTCGTCGGTCACCGCCAGCAGACGCTTGGCCTCCAGGGTGACGCGGTCGTCGATGACCTGTTTCGCACTGCGTCCGGTGGCGGCGAGACAGGCCCGGGTGACCGTGCGGACGGAGTAGCCCATCCGCTCCGCGTACTCCTCGACCCTCCTGGTCCGGGTGAAGTCCTTCTCGACCTCCAACCGGAAGCGCACGTACGCGTCGTTGCGCTCGGCCGGCCGTCGACCGGGCAGCAGCGCGATGCGCAACAGCAGCACGGCGAGCTGGTGCCGCAGCAGGCCGGCGGCGAGCGTGCCCGAACGGTGCCGCTGGCAGTCGACGACGAGCTGGCTCACCTCGTTGATGACCGCGTCCTCGTCCTCGCCCGCCAGCTGCCAGCAGGCCGGGCCGAGCCCACCGTCGAGCAATGCCGGGTCGTCGGCGACCTCGGCGACCGCCGACGGCTCCCAGCACACCACGACGGCGTCGAGGCCGGCGCCGCCGTTGTGGCGGATCACCTGGCCGGGGCGCACCCAGAGCAGCGTGCCGGGCCGGCACGGGTAAGGGCGGAAGTCGATCTCGTGCTGACCGTGGCCGACCGTGACCAGCACCAGGACGTGTTGGTCGCACCGGCGCACGCCGGCCAGGTCGTAGTGTGCGGACAGCTCGCGCAGAGTGACCGTGCCGACACCAGCCCAGCCGGGCGCGGGCGCCATCGCTGCGCTGTCTCCGGCCGGTTGACCGATAAGGGCCATCGCCCGACGGTAGCGGGGGACGCGCCGGAGCGCATCCCACAAGCCGGTGACGATCCACGTCCGTGGTAGCGGAGATAGACGGACGTCGGTTAATCTCAGGCCGGTCCGGGCTGGGCACCGTCCCCACACGTCGCCGCCCGGAGGTGCGCATGCGCCCGACACCGTTCCTCGCCGCCGTCCTGCTGGCCGCCACCCCCACCACCGTGGTGCTGGCCGCCGCCGGTCCCGCACTGACCGTCGACGTCACGGCCGACCGACATCAGATCAGCCCCTACGTGTACGGGATGAACCACGCCGACGCCGCCCTCGCCGACGAGCTCGACCTGCCGGTGCGCCGCTGGGGCGGCAACGCCACCACCCGTTACGACTACCGCTACGACACCACCAACCGGGCCAGCGACTGGTTCTTCGAGAACATCGCCGAGGAGAACCCGGATCCCGGCGCGCTGCCGGACGGCTCGAGCACCGACCGGTTCGTCGAGCAGGACCGGTCGACCGGCAGCGAGACGATCCTGACCGTGCCGCTGATCGGCTGGGCGCCGAAGGCGCGCGACGGGTCGTGCGGCTTCTCGGTCGCCAAGTACGGCCCGCAGCAACGCACCGACGAGTGGCGGCCCGACTGCGGCAACGGCATCAAGCCGGACGGCACCCCGGTCACCGGCAACGACCCGCGGGACACCAGCGCGCCCGTGGGCGCCGCGTACGTCCGCGACTGGATCGGCCACCTGACCGCCAAGTACGGCACGGCCGCGGGCGGCGGCGTCCAGTTCTACAACCTCGACAACGAGCCGGACATCTGGCACAGCACGCATCGGGACGTGCACCCGCTCGGCGCGAGCTCGGTCGAGCTGCGGGACAAGGCGATCGAGATCGGCGCCGCGGTCAAGGCCGCCGACCCCACCGCCGCCACCCTCGGCCCGGTCGGCTGGGGCTGGACGAGCTGGGACTACTCGGGCCACGACCAGGAGACCTGCGGCCGCACCGGCTGCTGGGCCGACCCACCGGACCGCTCGGCCCGCGGCGGCCTGCCGTTCACCACGTGGTACCTCCAGCAGCTTCGGGCGTACGAGCAGGCGCACGGCACCCGCGTCCTCGACTACTTCGACATGCACTTCTATCCGCAGGCCGGCGGCGTCGCGTTCGGCAACGGCAACGACCCGACGACCAACGCCCTGCGGCTGCGCTCGACCCGGGCGCTCTGGGATCCCACCTATGTGGACGAGAGCTGGATCGGCACGCAGGTCCGACTGGTGCCGCGGATGCGTGAGCTGGTGGCCGCCAACTACCCGGGCACGAAGACCGCGGTCACCGAGTACAACTGGGGCGCGCTCGACCACGTCAACGGCGCTCTGGCGCAGGCCGACATCCTCGGCATCTTCGGCCGCGAACGGCTCGACCTGGCCACGCTGTGGGCGCCGCCGGCGACCACCGACCCGGGCGCGTTCGCGTTCCGGATGTACCGCAACTACGACGGCGCCGGCGGCCGGTTCGGCGACGTCGGGGTGCGGGCCACGAGCACGAACCAGGAGCAGCTCTCCGTGTACGCGGCGGAGCGCTCGTCGGACGGCGCGCTCACGATGATGGTGGTCAACAAGAGCGGTGCCGCGCAAACGGCCCCGGTATCGTTGGCCGGCCGGACGTCCGGGACGGCCCGCGTCTACCGCTACGGCGCAGCCGAGACCTCGGCGATCGTCCGGGCGGCCGACCAGCCGCTGACCGGTGGCGGTTTCGAGGCGACGTTCCCGGCCGACAGCATCACGCTGTTCGTGCTGGCGGACACCACCGCGCCGAGCGCGCCAGGCACCCCGGCGACGTCGGCGATCCGCCCGGACTCGGTGACGCTGAGCTGGCCGGCGGCCACGGACGACACCGGGGTCACCGGGTACGACGTGTGGGCGCAGCACACCGACTACGTCTACAAGGCCGCCAGCTCGGTCACGCCCGGCGTCACGGTGACCGGGCTGCAGCCGGCGTCGGAGTACCGCTTCACTGTGCGGGCGCGCGACGCCGCCGGCAACCAGTCGCCGCCCTCCCCCGGCCTGACCGTCGTGACCGCACCACGTCCGGGCGCGCCAACCCTGACCGCGCGCTATCTCAACCTCGACTGGTCACCGGGCGACAACGCCATCAGGCCGGGCATCCAGCTCGACAACAGCGGCGCGACCGCGGTGGCGTTGAACCGGGTCACCGCGCGCTACTGGTTCACCAGGGACGGCGGCGCGCCGAACGTCAACGCGTGGTGTGACTGGGCGCAGGTCGGGTGCACGAGCGTCACCCGCCGGGTGGTGGCGCTGCCGGTGCCACGGCCGGGCGCCGACGCGTACCTGGAGGTGGGTTTCTCCTCGGGAACCCTCGCCGCCAGCTCGTCGACGGGCCAGCTCCAGCTGCGGATGAGCAAGGCCGACTGGTCGCGCTTCACCGAGACGGACGACCACAGCTTCCGCCCCAACGCGCCGGGCTATGCCACCAACGCCCGCATCACGGTCTACGTCGACGGCGTCAAGGTCGCCGGCACGGAGCCCTAGAGCGGGTGCCGGGGAGCCGGGCGGGTCATCGTGCGCGCGACCTGGCTCGGCTCCATCGGCGGCTGGCTCAACGGGTGGGCGCGTTCGGGCCGCATGCTGTCGAGGAACAGCTCGGCGTTGCGGCGCCACGCGCCGGGTGCAACATCGCGGGTGACCTCGGCGACGCGGCTGTTCGAGAGCGTGAGGAAGATCAGGTCTTCGGTGGTGAAGTCGGGACGGATGACGCCTTCGGCGCGGGCCCGGTTGATCAGCTCGACGATCCGGCGCTGGATCTGCCGGCGGAGCTCCAGCAGCCGGGGCGCGCCGTCGAACCGGGTCGTCATCAGGTTGAGGTAGCCGCCGCGCTCGGCCTCGTGGGCGCACGTCTCGACGAGGTAGTCCGCCAGCCCCGTCCACCGATCCGGGTTGGCCAGCGCGCGCTCCACCAGGTCGAGCTGGGCGCGCAGCGGCTCCTCGAGCACCGCCTCCCAGAGCGCCAGCCGGGTCGGGAAGTGGCGGTAGAGGGTGCCGGGGCCGACTCCGGCCGTGGTCGCGATCCGGTCGAGCGGCGCGTGCAGCCCCTCGGTCGCGAACAGCGCGCGAGCGGCCGCCAGCAGGCGCTCCCGGTTGCGGACGCTGTCGCTGCGCTCGGCGCGGGTGCGCCGCGCCTTCCCACCAGCCTCGTTCGCCACGCGCCCAGCATAGCGGGAATACCGGAGAGGCTCCTCCGTTATAGCCGTGTAGCGGAGGGACATCTCCGTTAAAGGCATCGAGGGAGACAAGACTGTGAGCAGCACCGACACCCGGCCGACCGTCACCGTTCTGGGCGGCGGATATAGCGGGATCAAAGTCGCGAAGGCGCTCGACGACGTCGCCGACGTGACGCTCGTCGCACCCGCCGACGCGTTCACGCACAACGGCGCCGCCTGGCGGGCACTGGTCGAGCCGGAGTGGCTGGACCGCATCTTCCTGCCGTACGACCGTCTGCTGACCCGCGGCCGGTTCGTGCACGACCGGGCGACCGAGGTCGACGGCCGCCGGGTCACCCTGGCCTCCGGGCAGGTGCTCGAACCGGACCACCTGGTCCTGGCGACCGGCTCGGGCTACCCGTTCCCGGCCAAGGTCGACGAGCGGAACGCCGCCACGGCGCGGGCGCGCTTCCGGCAGGCGCACGAGGAGCTACGAGACGCGAAGCGGGTTCTGGTGATCGGCGCCGGGCCGTCGGGCCTGGAGCTGGCCGGCGAGATCAGGGCGTTCTTCCCCGACAAGGCGGTGACCATCGTCGGCGCCGACAGCGACGTCATGCCCGGCCCGTTCGACCAGGAGCTCCGCGACGAGCTGCGCCGCCAGCTCGACGAGCTGGGTGTGGAGCTGCGGCTGGGCACCCCGGTGCGTGACCTCCCGGCGGTGCCGCCCACCACGCTCGGCGACGTCAGGGTGACCACCGCCGACGGAGAAGAGCTGACGGCGGACGTCTGGTACCAGGCCTTCGGCGTCAAGCCCGCCACCGGCTACCTGCGCGGCGCGCTCGCGGAGGCCCGGCGCCCCGACGGCTACCTGCGGGTCGACGCGCAGCTCCGGCTGGCCGTCGGCGTCTACGCGGTCGGTGACATCACCGACGCCGACCGGGACGGCATCGGCACCGCCGGCGCGCAGGCCGAGCTGGTCGCCGCGAACCTACGGGCGCTGATCACCGGCGAGGGCGAGCTCCGGCAGTACGTGCCGGGACCGATGGCCATCGCGGTCCCGCTCGGCCCGAACGGCGGTGCCGGCCAACTGCCCGGCATGGACGGCATCGCCGGGGCGGAGATGATCGCGGGTCTGAAGGGACAGACCATGCTGGTCGAACCCTGGGCGGCCCTGTTCGACGCGGCCTGACCGCCGCCGGCAGCGGCCGCCGCCGATCAGGTGGCGGCCGCTGTCCCGGCCCAGGCGTAGCCGCTGCGACGGTAGATGGCGGCTGCTTCGGCCCGCGCGGTCGCTGCGTCCGAGGCGTCCGTCACCGCCAACACGTCGAGCGCGAAAGCGTCCAGCAAGCGGTAACCGGCCTGCGCGGCGAGCCGCCGGGCGGTCTCGGCGTGCTGACGCGCCGCGGCATGGTCTCCGGCGGCCAAGCTGACCCGAGCGAGCCCGATCAGCGCGACCGCCCGTGGGTATGGCTGGCGGCCGCTGCGGGCGAGCGCCTCCCGGTGCCGCCGCTCCGCCTGGGCCAGCCGACCGAGCCTTCGGTCGACGGCGCCACCCACGTTGAGGACGTCGACCCTCAGCCGGTCGTACCGGGTGTCGCCGGCGAGCTCCTCGGCCGCGGTGACCAGCGCCTCCGCCCGGGCCAGGTCGCCGCGGTCGGCGTGCACGGCGGCGAGGCTGGTCAGGGCCGCTGCCTCGGCGCTCCAGTTGCCCACCGCGCGGTGGGCGGCCAGGGCTTCGGCGAGCAGGCGGAGCCCGGTGTCACTGTCACCCAGCAGATGCTTCATCTCACCGAGGTTCGCAATCGGGACCGCACCCCCCACCGCCGACGCGGAGCGGTAGGCCCGCACCGAGTCCGCCGCGTACCCGGCGGCGGTGTGGAGGTCGCCCAGCTCGAAGTGGAGCACCGCGAGCGAGTTGAGGCAGATCGCCTCACCGCGCGCCGATCCGCTGCGCCGGTTTATGGCCAGCGCCTGACCGAGGTCGTCAGCCGCGATGGGTCCCGCGCCGCGCAGCACGTGGATGATGGCCCGGCCGTACAACGCGGTCGACTCGCCCTCCGCCCAGCCGGCGGCGTGGGCGTTGACGCGGCCCTGCGTGAAGTAGCGCAGGGCCAGGCCTGTGTGGTTTGCCTGCCAATGCACGGTGGCGAGGCAGTTGTAGGCGGCGG
The DNA here is from genome assembly GCF_040676915.1 of Asanoa sp. NPDC049475. Taxonomy (NCBI): domain Bacteria; kingdom Bacillati; phylum Actinomycetota; class Actinomycetes; order Micromonosporales; family Micromonosporaceae; genus Asanoa; species Asanoa sp. NPDC049475. The sequence goes on from NZ_JBFAPY010000004.1 coordinate 465,524, forward strand.
CCAGGCCGATGGGCTCCCCGGTGCGGCGGGCGGCGATCAGCGCCGTGCGGCTGGCCACGAGCGAGTCGGCGACGTAAAGGCGCCGGTGGAGCCAACCGCGGAGGGCGTCGGCGAGCTGCCACGCGTAGTGGTGTGGCCCGTGCGTGGCGGCGTGGGTGACCAGGGCGAGCAGGTTCGACCGCTCAGCCTCCAGCCAGTCCGTGGCGGCGGCATGGTCGGCGAAGTCCCGCACAGGCGTGCCGACCGGGTCCGGCAGCCGGATCACCTGCGGGCTGACCATCCGGGTCGCGGCGACCACTGTGCGCAGGTAGTGGTCCGACAGGCGGTCCAGTGCCTGCCGACGGTCCGGCTCCGGCTCCTCGACGCCAGCCCGCTCCGCGGCGTATACGCGGAGCAGGTCATGGGCTACGTAGCGCCCGGGCCGGTGTTGCTCGACGAGGTGGCCGTCGGCGAGCTCCGCCAGGAGTCGCGCCGCCTCGTTGGCGGTCACGCCGGTCAGCGCCGCCGCGGTCGGGGTGGTCAGGTCCGCGCAGGGCACGACTCCGAACAGGCGGAACAGGCGCCGGGCCGGAAGCGAGCGGCGGGCGTACGACAGCCCGAACGCGGCGCGCACCGCCGCCTGGCTGTCGCCGTGTACCCGCAGCGCGGTCAGCCGGTCGCCGCTGAGCGCGGCGACGTAGGTGGAGATGTCGCCGAGCCCGCCATCGGTGAGCTGCGCGGCGGCGATCCGCAACGCCAGCGGCAAATGTCCGCACAGGTCGACGAGCCGCGCCGCCGATCCTGGTTCCGCCTCCATCCGTCCCGCCCCGATGGCGCCGCGCAGCAGGTCGGCGGCGTCGCCAGCCGGCAGCACGTCGAGCGGCACCCGGACGGCGCTGTCCCGGACGGCCAGCCCCGCGAGCTGGTCGCGGCTGGTCACCAGCGCGGCGCAGCCCGGACCGGCGGGCAACAACGGCCGCACCTGCGCCGTGTGGCCCGCGTTGTCGAGCACCACCAGCACCTTCCGCTCCGCCAGGCTGCTGCGGTAGAGCGCCGCCGCCTCGTCCGGGTCCGCCGGCACCTCGTCGGCCGGCACGCCGAACGCCCGCAGGAACACCGCGAGCACCGCCGAGGGCCGCAGCGGCGGGCGGTCGTCGTAACCGCGCAGGTCCACGTACAGCTGGCCGTCGGGGAACCGGTCGCGGCGCAGGTGTCCCCAATGGACGGCGAGCGCGGTCTTCCCTACGCCCGGGATGCCCGACACGACGGCGACGGACGGCCCCGGACCGCGCAGGATCACGTCCAACCGGTCCAGCTCGGCGGCCCGCCCGGTGAAGCCCGCCGTGTCCGCCGGAAGCTGGCGTGGCGTCGGCGCCACGACAGGTCGAGCCGGCCGGTTGTCGGCGTCGCCCAACTCGCCGAGCTCGGTGGTCGCCACCCCGGCGAGCCGCGGGTCACCGCGCAGGATGGCCGCGTGCAGCGAGCGCAGGGTGACGGCCGGTTCGACGCCCAGCTCCTCGACCAGCAGCGCCCGGGCGCGCCGGTAGACGTCGAGGGCGTCGGCCTGCCGGCCTGTGCGCAGCAGCGCCAGCATCAGCAAGGACCGGACCGTCTCGCGAAAGGGATGCTCCTCCGCGAGGCCGGCGAGGTCGGCGGCCGCCTCGACAGGCCGGCCCAGGTCGATCGCGACGGCCGCGCTCTCCTCCCGCGCCGTGTCGCGGAGGTCGGTCAACCGGCGTGCCTCGGGACCGACCGGCACGCCGCCGTACGCGTCGCCGCGCCACAGCCCGAGCGCCTCGTGGAACAGCTTCTCCGCGGCCGGCAGGTCACCGTGCCGACGGGCGGCGCGCGCCTGCTCGATCGCCGCGCCGAAGCGTCGGACGTCGAACTCGTCGTCGGGTCCGAGGGCGATCGCGTAGCCGTCGCCGGTGTGGGCCACTCGGTTCGGATCGCCGAGTGCGTGCCGCAGGCGGTGGACGTAGACCTGGAGGGTCTTGCGGGCAGTCGGCGGCGGGTCGCCCTCCCACAGGGAGGCGAGCAGCATGTCGGTGCCGACCGGCCGGCCGTCGTGGCAGAGCAGCAGGGCGAGCAGCCGCGCCTGCATCGGCGTGCCGAGTGGAATCGTCCTGCCCTGGCTGCGGACCCGCAGCGGGCCCAACGCCTCGAAGAACAGCCTGGCCTCCCGGGTGCTAGCTCAGCCTCGCGCACGGGGTGTCGGCGCCGCAACCCCGCTGCAACCGGCGTGCAGGCGCGGACCGGCACAGTGGTCGTTGGTCAACGGGGGCATGGTGCGGGTCCGGACCCGCACCGTGCGACCGTCAGGGGCCGAGATCGGCCGCGGCTGTCAGCCGACCGGTGACCGCGGTCGCCGCCGCGACCAGGAGCGAGACCAGGTGGTGCGCGCTCCCGGCCCCTGACGGCCCTCGAAGTCGCACGCCCGGGTCCGCCCGTTCCCACATCGGCAGGCAGGTCGTTCAGTCGCAGGCGACGACGGGGTCGGCGCGTGGCCAGCGTTCGACCTCGTCGGCCGCGCGCAGGAAGGCCGCGTGCGGGTCCGACGCCGCGAGCCAGAGCTCCAGTGCGCCGTTGCGGTATCCGGTGTCCTGCGCATCCGGGGGCAGGTCGACGCCGATCTCCACCTTTCCGGGTACGCCGTACCTGATGACCTGGTTCGGATCCCGGATGTACTGGCGGATCTCGGCGGACGTGCGGGAGACCGTGCCGAGTGGCCAGCCGAGGTGCATCATCACCACGCTGTCCCAACCGCAGTGTTCGGGACCGGCGATGCTGTTGAGCTCTTCGCTGTCGACGTCACGACCGCCTCGCGTCCACGTTGGACCTGGATAGCGTTGCGGCGGGTCGAAGTAGGCCGCGACCCTCGACTCCGGATCCGCGCGGGGCGGCGTGGCCGCGCACGCGGACAGCAGCATGGCACTCAGACCGGCCAGCAGGAGCCGACGCGACACCGTCGTGGAGAGTCGACGCATCTCAACGGCTCGCGAGGAACTCCAGCGTCCGCCGCAGCACGAGGGCGGTCGCGTCCGCGTCGTACGACGGCAGGCTGACGTCGGTGAACAGGTGCTGGTCGCCCGGGTAGAGGAACAGCTCGCCGTCGGCGGCCGCGGCCACGATCGCCCGGGCCGCGTCGATGTCGCCGCCCTCCTCCGCGAAGAACGGGTCGTGGTCCATGGCGTGGATCCGCACCGGCACCTCGGCGGGCCAACCGGCGGAGAACTCCGTGGGCGTGATGCTGGTGTGGAAGAGCAACGCGCCACGGCTCGGGCGGGTCTGCGCGAGCAGCTGCGCGGGCATGCCACCGAGCGAGAAACCCGCGTGGACGACGTCGGCGGGAAGGTCGGCGGCCGCGGCCACGCCGCGCTCGAGCACGGTGTCGAAGCCGACCTTCCGCGCGTGCGACAGGCCTTCGTCCAGGGTGTCGAAGGTGCTGCCCTCGTAAAGGTCCGGCGTGTGCACGGTGTGCCCGGCGGAGCGCAACGCCTCCGCGAACGCGGTGACGCCGGCGGTCAGTCCCTGCGCGTGGTGGAACAGCACAACCTCAGCCATTTCGCCACCATAGATGGGTTCGCTGTCACGCGCTGTCCGCCGCTGACAGGCTTGACTGTCGGCTCGGTAAGTCGTAGCTTACGGTTTGTGGCCACTTACCGAGCCTGGGAGGCCCTGGGCGATCCGAGCCGCCTGGCGATCGTCACGGCCCTGGCAGAGCGACCGCAGGCGGTCGGCGAGCTGGCGGCGGAGCTTCCGATCAGCCGCCCGGCCGTCTCGCAGCACCTCAAGGTGCTCAAGGAAGCCGGCCTGGTCACGGACCGCGCGATCGGGACCCGCCGGGTCTACCGCCTGAACCCGACCGGCGTGGCGGCGCTACGCGACCAACTCGACACGTTCTGGGCCCGCGCGTTGGAGGGCTACCAGGAGATCACAGAGGAGGAGACCTCATGACGGACGTGGTGGTTCATCGGCACATCGTGGTGGAGGCACCGGTCGAACGGGCCTTCGAGGTGTTCACGGCCCGATTCGGTGACTTCAAGCCGCGCGAGCACAATCTGATGAGCGCGCCGATCGTGGAGACGGTCTTCGAGCCGAAGGTCGGGGGACACATCTACGACCGAAGCGCCGACGGGGACGAGTGCCGGTGGGCGCGCATCCTCGCGTACGAGCCGCCGACCCGGGTGGTCTTCAGCTGGGACATCAGCCCGGCGTGGCAGGTCGAAACCGACCTGGACAACACCAGCGAGGTCGAGGTGCGCTTCGTGGCGGAGTCACCCGACCGGACCCGCGTGGAGCTGGAGCACCGCAACCTCGACCGCCACGGCCCGGGCTGGGAGTCCGTCAGCGACGGCGTCGCCAAGGACCAGGGGTGGCCGCTCTACCTCGACCGTTACGCGTCTCTGTTCACATAGGACGGTATGGGTGCAGGGCGCCGGCGGCGAGGCCCTCGCGGGCTGTGCGCAGCAGGTCGGTGCCGGTCGTCGTTGTCTGGCGCACGACTTCCTCGAACACCGCCAGTTGGCGGAAGGCCTCGCCCAGCCGGCGCTGCTGGTCCAAGGGACGGCGGGGAATCTGTGCGCGACGCACGTCGAACCGGAGCGCCCCGGAGGCGCTGGCCGCCTGTCGTTCGTTGGCGACGCTGCCGATCTGGCCCGCGAGGAACCACGGGTCCAGTGCCTCCGGGTCCGGGCGCAGCAGTAAGAGGTTCGCGCCGAGCGAGCCGCCCTCGTCGCTCACGACCCGGGCCGTGAGCTGGCGTGCCACCGTCGGCACGAGCACGTCGCCCGGTTCGAGCGCGATCGGTGTGCTCTCTCCCCCGGCCGGGCGCACCGGGCCGAGGATCCGCAGGGCGCCGGACTTGGCCAGGTCGGTCACCGAGACCGTCGGCGGCGCGGTGGGATCGTCGGTGACCGCCAGGTCCGGCACCACCTCTGCCGCTCGGGCGAGCAGGGTCAGCATCGAGGCGCGCGCACCGGCGAAGTCGGCCGCGTCGGCCGCGACGCTGGCGGCCGGTTGACGGCGGGCGGGCGTGAGGTCGACGTCCTGGTCGAGCAGCTCGATGACCGGGACCGCTCGCGCGAAGCCCGGCTCGTCCACCGGATCGTCGCGGTCGAACGCGCGGTAGGTGGCGACGATGCGGTCGTAGCCGCCGTCCGCCGCGTCGACGAGCAACGCTGAGGCCGCCGCCGGCGCCTGTCCTTCCGGACGCCGCAGCACCCACAGGTGCAACGGGATGCTGTGCGGCGCGGCGGCCTTGGCGGGCAGCGAGATCACCGCACGCAGGGCGCCCCGACGCAGCAACTCGGAGCGGATCCGGCGGCCGGCTCGGCGGCTCGCCGCCGACGGGGGCATGAGGACCACCGCGGTGCCGCCCGGACGCAGGTGCGCGAGCGCGTGCTGGACCCAGGCGAGCTCGGGCTCGGTGCGCGGCGGTGCGCCGTACTCCCATCTGGGGTCGTATCCGAGCTCGTCGTGTCCCCAGTTGGTGTCGCCGAACGGCAGGTTGGACACGACGGCGTCGACCCGAACCTCGCGGAAGGAGTCGGAGCGGAGGGAGTCGCCGGCCCGCACCTCGCCTCGCACGCCGCCGAGCGCGACCCACATCTCCGCCAGGTGCGCGAGGCCCGCGTCGATCTCCTGGCCGTAGACGGCGGTGCTGCCGGCGCGGACGGCGGCACGCAGGATGCTGCCGGCGCCGCAGGCCGGATCGAGCAGCGTGCCGCCCTTGGGATCGGCCAGGCCGACCATCAGGTCCGACAGCGCCTCGGGGGTGAGCCCGACCCGCCACGCCTGGGTCTGCGCGAACCGTCGCCACAGCTCTTCGAACACGACCTCGGCCTTGCGCCCGCGGAGCAGATCCGCGATCTCGGGCAGCACGAGCAGATGCGTGCCGTGCTTCTCGCCGCGCTGATGGGCGAGCAGCAGCTCGCCGACCGCGCCGAGGTTGGCGGCGATGTCGCTGCCGGTGGCGGCCAGTCGCGCCCAGGCTCTGTCCTCGACGGACACCTCGGGCAGCTTGCCCTGGTCACGCAGCCACTCCTCGACCTGGGTGAGGTCGAACTCCGGACTGCTCGCCGTGCCACCCACCGGATCGGGGAAGTCGGTGTGCCGTTTCCGCCAGTTGCTCACGGCGGCACGCCCGACCCCGGCCAGGCGGGCGATCTCGGTAGCGGTGACCTTCGCGTTTTCGGGCACGCAAGCAGTGTACAGAGGCGTCAAGTTTCCATTGCGTTGACATGGTTCACAGATGATGCTCTCATTGACCCGACTTCAACTGGGAGGAACAACCATGCGCAGGACGACCTTTTTCGCACTCGTCGTCGGTGGACTGCTGGCCCTGGGCTGCGGTGCCGGATCGAGCACCGCATCCGGCGGCGGGTCCGACTCAGGCGACTCGGGCGGAAACGAGGAGGCGGCGGCGAAGACCGCGAAGGTGGGCGAGGCGGCCCGCGACGGAAAGTTCGAGTTCACGGTCAAGGCGCCGAAGTGCGGGGTGGCCGAGGTCGGCGACAAGTACCTGAACCAGCAGGCACAGGGCCAGTTCTGCCTGGTCACGGTCACGGTGAAGAACATCGGAGACAAGCCGCAGACCTTCAGCGACTCGAGCCAGAAAGCCTTCGGTGCGGACGACGCCGAGTACTCGGCGGACTCGGGAGCCGGCATCTACGCGAACAAGAATGCCGACACGCTCTTCACGGAGATCAACCCTGGCAACAAGGTCACGGGCGTGGTCGTCTTCGACATCCCCAAGAAGGCGAAGCTCGCGAAACTCGAGCTCCACGACTCCCCCTTCTCGGGCGGCGTCACGGTCCAGCTGGGCTGACCGGCCGCACTCAGGCCAAGAGCCCCGCCTACCTCCCACGGCGGGGCTCTTGCTCATCCGAGTGCTGTCAGCCGACCCGACGGTGGCGGGGGATGCCGCCCGCGGGGGTGTCGCGCAGCAGCCACACGGGGTTGGACAGGGCGATCGGGGTCGCCGAGGTCGCCGTGCGCACCTCCACCCGTACGAACGTCGGTGCGCTCGTGTCGACCTTCAGGTCCACGTACCCCCGCGTGAACTCGGTTGCGGCAATGTCCTGGAAGGTGGTTCCCGGCTCGGGGACGGCGGGTCCGGCCAGGTCGACGACGCCGCGCACCACGCGGACGGTGCCGCCGGCGGGCAGCTTGTCGGCGAGGATGCGCACGTTGCGGGTCTTGGCCCGGGACACGGTGATCGACCCCATCGGGGCCTCGCCGTCGACGAGCAGGCCGAGCGTGCCGGTGAACACCGCGGGATTGCCGAAGAACACGTTGCCCGACGAGAGCGACGGGAGGAGGTGCTCCAGGTCGCGGCTCTTCGAGTACGCCCAGGTGACGAAGTTGGCCTGCTGGCCGAACCAGTCCTGGCCCGAGTGGTCGTCGCTGACGCCGGTGCCGGTCAGGAAGAGCCCGTTGCGGGAGCAGACGTCCCAGACCTGTGCGTGGTGATCGAGGTCGACGCCACCGCGGCTGGGGTAGCCGACCTCGAGGATGTCCGCGCCCATCGCCCTCCCGGTCACGATCGACGCCGCGACTGAGGCCCGCATCGCGTCCTGCTGCTCGGGCGGCAGGACGGCCGGGTTCGAGGTGCCGAACGGATGGTTGTACGAGGCCAGCCCGCCCGCCGCGTGGATCATGTCGATGGCGGCGACGGCGGCGTCCGGGTCCGGATCCGCGGTCGGCGTCGGCTGGGCGAAGGTGGGCATGGTGAGTCGCGGCCCGTACCAGTTGAAATGGGTGGGCTTGAGCAGTGACACCTCCATGCCCTGGTACTGGCGGACGGCCGGGAACCGGTGGGCGTAGCCGCGCATCAGCTCGGCCTGCTTCCGCAGCACGGCGTTCGCGTCGCGCGGCGGCCGGGTGATCCGCAGCAGGTCGAACCACCCCTCGGCGCTGCGCCCCCGCGTGCTGACGGCGCTGAGCGTCAGGTTGGACATCGCGGCGTCGGCGGCCGCGATGTCCGGCCAGAGGCGTGCCATGTCCTCCTCGGGCCGCACCTCGATGGTGTTCCAGCGGCCTTGGCGGGCGGGGACGTGCACGGTCCCGGCGATGCCGTCACGAGTACGCGCCCGGCTCTGGGTGCCGTCGATGACGTAGGTGAGCGTGTACTGGCCGGCGGGACGGCCGTGGGTGGCGGGCCGCCAACTCGTCGTCACCTTCAGCGTCAGGTAGCTGTCCGGCGACACCGCCGCGGGAAACACGTCGACAGTGATCTTCTGGTCGTACACGGACCGCTGGTCGACGGTGTTGGCCGCGGATCCCTTGACCCCGACGGACGCGGCCTCCCTCCCATCCGACAGCGCGGCGAGGTGGAGCGAGCCCGGCACGGCCTGGTCCCCGGGTGAGGCCATGGCCGGATCCCAGACCACCTGCGACGTGGCCAGCGCGCCGGCGGACTGCTGAGCCCAGGTCCACACGACCTTGTCGACGGTCTCGCTCGGCCCGGTCAGGTGGATGACGTCGGGGTAGCCGTGCTCGGCCATGCGGAAGTCGTGCTCGGTCCAGAAGAGCACGTCGATGCCGGTCTTCGTGGCCTGGTCGAGGTGCCCCTCCATGCTTCCTGTTCCCTCGCTCCAGGACGCGTGGATGTGCATGGCCATGGACACGGTGTCGGGCCGGACTCCCTCATGATGCGCTTCGGAGGCGGCGGCGGGCTGCGGGCCGAGGGCGAGGCGTCCGGCACTGAGCGCGGTGATCGCGGCGGCCGACTTCAGCACGCCGCGCCTTGACTGGTTCAACGTTTCTGCTCCCCGTTGAAGAAGGTTGGTCACCCCCATGGCTAGACCCGGAACCCGAATAGCGGACGACCGGAACCTGGCAAACACACGAACGGCAACGACCACGCAGTGGATCGAATTCAACCGATTTCGGCGGTTCGTCGATGGCAGCAAGCCCCAGAAACGCGGAAGAGGGCAGGTCCCGGCGCGGCGAATCTTCCGGCCTGAAAGCTGGCCGACGAGCCGCCGAGCATCACCCGGGACGCAACCTCAAGCGTCAGGGCCGGGCGCTAGCTTTCCTGAATGAGCTACGACATGTTCGTGCGGCGGTTCGACCACGGCGATGCGGTACGTATGGCCGGTGGCGCGTTCCTCGCTGTCTTTGAACCCCGCGTCGACTGTCGGGAAGCTCAACACAACCACTGGCACGTCGGCGCCGAGGACGGCGGCACCGCGGACCTCTACGCCGCCCTTGGCGACGGTGCGCTGGACAGTCTGATGATCAGCCGGTTCTCCCCCGGCGCGGTTCTCGACCTGCTCGTCGAGTACATCGGGCTCGCCGACGCCGTTGTGATTCCGCCCGGCTGCCCGACCTTGCTCGCGCACGAAGGGCAGCGGCGTCACCTTCCCGAGGAGCTTCAAGCCGATGCCGTGATCGTCCAAGCGGGTCGGGACGTGGAGCGCGTTCTGCAGAGCTGCTAGTCGATGCGCGAGAAAGACCCCTCCCAGGAGACTCCCCACACGCCACGGACAAAGGAAAAGGCCGGCTCCACTTTGTGGAACTGGCGCGTTCGTCTGGCGCGCGGCGTCCGATTGACCCACTTACGACCTGAGCGCTGGGCCACCAGCGACGGCCCAAGGCTCACAGCCGTGCCGACCGTGTTGGACGCGACGGGCATTTGGGTCGCCGGAATCGAGCCGGCCCGGGGTAGATACGGAGTGGCTTGTCTTTACCTGCCCTCCTTGCGGGCGATTTCGGAAGGTGACGGTCATGAATCGGATTGAGGCCCGCTGCTGGCTGGACTGGTGGGCCAACTCGTCAACCCTGCTCGGCAGCGTCGAAGTCGTCGTCGTGGTCACCGCCACCCACACCGGTTGGAACGCCCGCGGTCACCTGGCAGGCGACGCCGACGAGGACCGCGACGGCTTCGCCTTTCTCTGCGACCTCGATCCCGTCTTCACGCTGCGCTTCGAGGACGAAAGCACCGTCGCCGTGGCTGTCCAGCCATCTGACGACCATCGCCGGTTTGCCCTCGCGGAGTACACCGGATCGACGCGCCGCTCGGCCACCTACCGCATGGACCTCAAGCCTGCCCCGGACCAAGCCCGTCTGCGCTGAAGCCTCCGAGGCCGAGGATCAACGTGGCATCGGCCCCGCCGAGCGCGGCGGCCCGTCGGCCTCGTTCTGCCGCCGTTGCCACAACAGCCGGCGGGCCTCCTTCGTCGCGCTTGACACCCTGCGGTTCGACTGGCCGTGCGGGTTCGCCCGCTTCGAGATCTCGGTCGCCAACCCGTCCGCGCCGACCCGGGATGCTCTCAGCGCCTTGGAGAGACGCTGAGTTCATAGCAGCTCACTAATTTCTGCCCGCCTACTGTCGGGCTTCAAGCCAGCGCTGTTTGGACAGCAAAGAGGCCACATCCATCGATGGAATGTGGCCTCTGAGCTTGGTGGGCGATACTGGGATCGAACCAGTGACCTCTTCGGTGTGAACGAAGCGCTCTCCCGCTGAGCTAATCGCCCTCAGCGCGCACGACAATACCTGATCCCGGTACCCCCGTGCACACCAGCCCCGCCGAGCATCACCAGCCGAAGAAGTCTCGGGTTTCCTTGATCAAGTCGATGTCGAGGCTGACCTTGACGGAGGCCCACACGACGAAGGCCACGAAGACCAGGCCGACCGCGCCCACTACTAAACGTAACGGCCAGGGTTGGCGGGCGATCCAGGATGTCCAGGCTCGGACGTTGCGGCGGGTGAAGTTGAGGAGCTTTTTGGCCCAGGTGAACTCGACGGCCCAAATAGCCAGGCCACCGATCACGATGAACCAGCCCGGGCCGGGTAGCGGTATGAGCAGAATACCCAGAGCGACCACTGCCAGGCCGGCAATCGCGACGGTTATACGGAGGATCATCCGTCCGGTCGGATTTGCCCGGATTAGATCCAAGGTCTCGCCGACGCGGCCTCGGTGTCGTGCTTCGGGCGCGGCAACACCCGTTCGGGCCTCGTGTTCCGAATTTTCGGGCGGGCTACCCCGATCGAGCGTCACCCCGTGCCTCCGCTCTTCGTCCTCCCCAGTCGCCGCCGCAAGCTCCGCGCCGCTGCCCATTTGCTCCATTGAGGATGGTTTCATCGCCCAATCCACTCCGGCTCCGCCTCGGCCCGTCACTCAACGGGACCGCTCGACGTTACCGAACTAAGTCGACGTCTGAGCTACCCGACGCCGGACGGTGCGCAGCACCACAGCAAGTCGGGCATTATACGCATTTTGCTTGACCTGTTGCGCAAGAACGCGCCGTCTTCCCACTACTGGGTGAGATCAGCGATTGACGGAGCGTAAGTAGAACTATCACCTGAGTATGGGAAACGCGGGGCAAGCGCGTCCCGCAGCGGTGCCGGGGGGAGAACGTACATGAGTGTCATCCGACCGACGACCGTTGAGGTTGAAACCTCATTGCGGCTCGTCGCACCAGACGCCACCGCCTTGCCGGTGCGCGCCAGCCTTCGCTACGACCCAGCCGACCCGTACGCGGTCCACGTCCTGTTCCACGCGGATTCGGCCGGCGGCGAGGCGGTGAGTTGGTCGTTCGCCCGTGAGCTGCTGGTCACGGGCCTCGACGAGCCCGCCGGCATCGGCGACGTCCGAGTCTGGCCGTGGGCCACGCCACGGGGCGATTTCGTAGCGCTGGCGCTGTCGTCACCCGACGGGAACGCCCTGTTCGAGGTGCCGCGCAGCGTGCTGGTGCGGTTCCTGCGACGGACCTACGTCGTCGTACCGCGGGGTCGCGAAACCGACCACCTCGACGTCGACGCGGCGGTCAACCGGCTCCTCGCCGGTAGATAACAACCTGAGAGAGCGCCGCGCGGATCTGCCGACTCCGCGCGGCGCCTTCTTTTTCAGGGGATACGCACGGCCGCGCGCGACAAACCCCGAAGGAGCACTGCCCCAACGGAGCGGCACCGGAGCGGCACACCGCAGAGCGTGGCCATAGCCGCGACGGCGCGCGACGAACCCCGACGAACACCGCGCTAGCGCAGCGGCACAGGCCCGTCGGACCGCAGAGCCCGGCCATGCTCACGTGCCGCCCGCTCGGCCCGCGACCGCAGCGACGCTGACAGTTCCTTGAACCGGGCCAGCCCCGGATCCACGTCGACCAGCGTGAATTCGGTCTCGATGACCCGCAGGTCCAGCTCCCACACGTCAGCCAGGATCCGGCGCATCCACGGCGTCGCGTGGTCCCAGCCCTCTCGCGGCGTACCCGGCCCGTAACCCCCACCGCGGACCGTGACCAACACCGCCGGCTTGCCGGCCAGTAGGGGCAGGGCGCCAGCAGCCATCCGCGGGTCGGCCAGGACCGTGTCGACCCAGGTCTTGAAGTGCTGAGAGACCCCGTAGTTGTAGAGCGGCACCGCGAACAGCAGCGCGTCCGCCTCGACCAGCTCGTCGGTCAGCAGTGCCGCCTGGGACGCGGCCGAGCGCTGGGCCGCGCTCCACTCCTCGGGCGGGACGAACTTCGCCGAGATCGCGTCCCTCCAGACCGTGGAAGGCAGCGCCGCCGTGCCGACGTGGCGGCGCACGATCGGGTCCGAGGGGTGTGCCGCGCGCCACTCGGCCTCCACGATGTCGGCGATCTCGCGGCTGTGTGAACCCTCGACGCGGATGCTCGCGTCGAGTCGGAACAGCGACATGTCCAAATCCTCCAGAAGTTTTGCTGATGCATCAGCAACCGTAGAGGGGCGAAAGCTGATGCGTCAACAAACGACGGGTAAGCTGGGCCACATGAGCGAACCGCGCTGGCTGAACCCGCAGGAGCAACGCATGTGGCGGGCGTACCTGCGGATGCAGCGCGCCGTCGACGTCGCTCTCGGTCAGCAACTGGCCGAGAGCGGCATCTCCCGCCCCGACTTCGAGGTGCTCGTGCCGCTGTCGGAGGCCGAGGACCGCACGCTGCGCGTCCGCAACCTCGCGAGCTGGCTGGGCTGGGACCGCAGCCGGATCTCGCATCAGCTCCGGCGCATGGAACAGCGCGGGTTGATCACCCGTGAGGAGTGCGAGTCGGACGCCCGCGGCACGATGGTGCGGATCACCGACAAGGGATTCGAGATCGTCGTCGCCACCGCGCCGGGTCAGCTCGAGACCGTCCGCCGCGTCCTGGTCGACCTGCTCGAGCCCCACGAGATGGACCAGTTGACGACCATCGCCGAACGGGTGTCGGGCGAGGCGGGTTACGCGAACCTGCCTTACTCCGACCGCGATTCGACGATATGAAAAGCGCACGCATGAATGCGCGCGAGATCGGGTCGACTTTGTACGGTTACGCTTGCCGCCGCCCAGCCGACCTGCGACCCTGCATCCATGAGGGAGCCGGCTGCTAAACCGATCATCGTCAACGCCGATGACTACGGCTATACGCGCGGAGTCTCCGAAGGAATTCGCCGCGCGTTCACCGAAGGTGTCCTGTCGTCGACGACCGCGATGATGAACATGCCCGGCGTCGAGGACGACATCCGGGTGGCGCGGGAAAAGACCCCGGCATTGCCGTTCGGAGCGCATCTCGTGCTCACCGCCGGCCGCCCGATCTCCGCGCCGCACGAGGTTCCGTCTTTAGTGGACAGCGACGGCATGTTCCACAGCCGGCAGGGCTTCTTCGACGCCTGCGACGACTACGCGATCGACGAGGTCGAGCTCGAATGGTCGAGGCAGATCGACCGGCTGATCGGCTGCGGCGTCGAGGTCGACCACCTCGACAGCCACCACCACAGCTCCTACCTCCACCCGACGACGGCACGCGCGTTGCTCAACCTCGCGACGCGGTACGGCCTCCCCGTTCGCAGGCCGCCGGCGCCGCCCGAGTCGCACCCGGCCGTGCCGATGATGTTCGAGCAGGCAGCCGTACGCATGCCGGACCTGTTCGTCGGCGAGCTGATGAAGGGCTCGTCGGCGGAGAAGTTCGTCGACCTGGCGCGGGCCGTCCCGGACGGTCGGACGGCCGAGTTCATGGTGCATCCCGCCGTCGTCGACGAGGAGCTCCTGCGGGTCAGCACCTATGCGGCGCCACGGGGTCCCGAGCTCGAGACCCTGCTCGACCCGAAGGTGTCGGCCTTCGTCGCCGAGGGACACATCGTGCTCGCGACATTCGACCAACTCGAGGAGCGCAACCGTGGCCGCGAGACGAGTGCGGCGAGCTGACGCCGACGACGCGCGCGAGCTCGAACGGTTGATGGCCGCTTTCCTCGAACTGGACGCACCAGGTCTGGAGAAGCGCGGCCACTCGACCGACGCCATCCTCGCCTCGGAGAGCCACGTCGTGTTCGTCGCCACGAACGACCAGGCGCTCGTGGGTTTCGTCACGGCCTCGTACCGCCGGGTCGCTCGTGAACGAGAGCCGATCTGCGAGATCGACGAGTTGTACGTCAGCCCGAGCGACCGCAGGGACGGAATCGCGAGCCGACTCGTCGCAGCGGTCGCCGAGGACGCCAAAGGCCGCCGATGTGCGCGTCTCTACGTCGCTTCGAACAACAGACGCCGCGACGGCCACGCCTTCTACGAACAGGCCGGTTTCGACCCGTACGGCGGACACTTCCGCATGAAGCTCTAGCCCGAGCCGGGTCGCACCAGGGACGGAAGCGGCAGGGCGGCCATCTCGCCGGCCAGTTCCGACAGTTTGCCCTCGTGGCTGACCAGGACGCGGTCGATCCGTTCCGCGACCGGGGGTTCCAACAGCAGCCGGGACTCCAGCTCCGCGGTGAGCTGGCGTTGGCCGCGTCCGGCGGCGCGGAGCCGCGCACTGAGGTCGAACGGATCGGCGCTGATCCCGATCGCCACCCGGGGCACCACGTCGAAGGCGGCCAACGACGACGGCAGCACGTCGGTGCCGTGCGGCAGCGGTGACTCGACGGCGGCCCGCACGTCGCGCCGCAGGATCGCGTAGTGGTGGCCGTGGAACTCGAACCGGTAGAAGATGCTGCCGGCCCGGTCCGCGTCCTCGAACGCCTCGGGACTCACCGGGATCCGGTCGCGCTCACCCTCCCGAGGGGCGCGGGTGGTGAGCCAGGGCACCGTCACCCAACCGTGGTCCGCGACCAGGCGTTTCAGGCACTCCGAGCGGCCGACGCCGCTCGACCCACACAGCAGCACGAGCATGTCAATCACGACTCCAGGACGCGAAGACCTCGGGCCAGGCGGACACCGTACGCGCGACGAACGTGGCGTTGGTGTCGTGCGACGGCGTGAGCGGATGCAGGTCCAAGGCGGCGACGAGCCCGTCGAGGTGTTGGGTGGTCAAAGCGCGCAAGAGCGTCGCCTCGTACGTGGCCACCTGTTGAATCAAGGCCATCGCCCGCGGCGACAGCGCCGTCGGCACGATCTTGCGCACCCGCCGGTCCGTGAACGACACCGTGCATTCGATGCCGACGCCGGCGGGCAGGTTCGGCGAGACGTCGTTGGCCGTGATCGCCGTGACGACCCGGTCGCGGCCCAGCACCGCGCCTTCGATCACCCTGATCGCCGGCCCCGAATAGCCGTCGTCGTCGTTGAGCACATAAAGAGAATCCGCATCGCTCGATCCGATGGCGCTCGCCATGTAGGAACGTTTCCGCTGCGCGAGATAGGCCGTGTACGCGGAATAGGCCAGCTTCGAGTCGTCGCCCGCGGCGGCCAACTCCGCACGGCAGGAGGCATTGAGCCGTTCGACGACTTCGGCCCGCGTCGACGTGGCCGACCGCTGTGCCGCCATCGCGTGGTCGTGAAGGTCGTAATAGTAGAGGTATTCGTTGGCGAGGCCGCGATAGTCGCGCGGCACGCTCGCCGGGAACCAGGGCTGCGCCGCTTCGAGCAATGCGGGGTCGTCGAGCACCTCGGGCAGACGGTCGACACCGTCGCGCTCGATCGCATAGATCCACGAGAGATGGTTGAGGCCATAGGTCAACACCCGCCCGGTCGCGCCCAACGCGCGGGCGCTCTTCTCGGCCGAGCTGCACACGCCGAACACCGTGCGACCCGGTTGCCGGGAAAGGCCGGCGGTCACGATTCCGGCGGGGTTGGTGAAATTGACGAACACGCACTTCGGGTTGGACCGCTCGATTGATTCGACCAGCCGCCGCGCGGCGGGAAGTGCGCGGCACGCGAAGGCCATGCCGGCCGCACCGACCGTTTCGTTCGCCAGATATCCGAGCTCCTTGGCCCGCAGCTCGTCGGTCACCCGCCCGCGCTCCAGCCCGGGCCGGATCGAGATGACGCAGCAGTCCGGCGCCGACGCCTCGGCCACGCGGAGGTCGGACGTCATCGTGATGCGGGCGTGCGGCTGCGACTCCCGGACGAAGCCGACCAGCGACTTGAGCGACTGCGTGCGTTCCGCGCTCTCGTCGTACAGGCAGATGTGTTCGAGATCCAAAGACTCCCAGCGTGTGACCAGCGACCCCAGCACGAGAGGCGTGGTGACGCCGACGCCGACCAGGAGCAGGTTCACGGCTCGGCTACCTCCGGCGGCCGCTGCCCGGGCGGGACGGCGGCGGATGTCTGGCGGGTCCCGGCCCGACCCATGATTCGCAGCGCGACCGTCCGTAGCTCGTCGACGTGCTCCTCCAGGACGTCTTCGAGGTCGCCCCGAGGTGCCTTCTTCAGGCGCTTCGCCGCGATGGGGCCGTGCACCCCCGTGCGGTCGCCCAGGTCGTGGAAGTGGCCGGTCCAGATCGGGGTCGTCCGGCGGTCGGCGATGCGCGGGCGGAGTTGGATGAAGCCCGAGTACTGCGAGGGAATGGGCTCCTTGCCGATGCCTTCGGCGCGCATCGCGAACACGATGCCGAGTTCCTTGCCCCGCAGCCAGACCGTGTCGCTCGTCCAGTCGCCCCGGAAAAGCAGGTCGTCCGGCTCGATGTAATAGGCGCGCGCGTCGTCGATCTTCATCTCCACGGCGTCCTGCGTGAGCTTGAACCAACCGGCGATCGGAAACTCCTCGGCACCCGCCTGGGCGATGAGCACATAGACCCATGAACCTTGGCAGTTGTTCGATTTCGCGGTGATCCGCCAACCGACGTGGCGGTAGAAATATTGAGCGACAACCGCGATCGCTCCGACCACCGCCGGCACGAAGACCCCGACGACGACTTCCTCACCGAATGAGTCCTCTTTGAACCCCAGCGCGGCCGCGATCTCGATCGCGAGATTGTTTAGCTGAAGGTTCCAGACCGCGACGATCGCGATAACCACGAAGGAGATCTCAATCGCACGGTTCTTTTTGGACATGCGGCGATCGTAGAGGCTGACCCCGACACTGAGGAAGCGCTGCGTGTGCGACTGACTGCGGTGCGTTATACCTTTAGGTATGATTTGCCCGACTACGCGTGGTCTTTCGGGGTTCCCGTGGCTTCCAGCGAGGCTCTAGAGGGCATGGATCTCGATCTTTAGAGTGAAAGACACCCTAGCCGGCCCGAGGAGCGACCATGAGCGTCCTGATATTCGCCCCACACCCAGACGACGACCTGATCGGCTGTGGTGGCAGCATCGCGAAGCATCTCGCCAACGGGCGTGCCGTGCACGTGGTCTACATGACCAGCGGCAACGCCGGCAGTCGGGTCATCGACAAGGAATCACTGGCGCAGATACGCGAGGAAGAGGCAACCCGCGCGGCGGAACTGCTCGGTGTCCGAAACTTGACGTTCCTGCGCCACGACGACGGTTATCTCAAGGACACGCCCGAGCTCGCGGAACGAATGATCAATCTGGTGCGCGAACACCGCCCGGAATACGTCTATCTCCCCCATGAGGATGACGGCCATCCGGACCACCAGGAAACCCACCGGCTCGTGGTGAAGGCACTGGCGCAAGCGGCCGGCCCGTGGTTCCAAGGCACGACGGGAGACCCCTGGGCAGTGCCGACGGTACTGGCCTACGAGGTGTGGACCCCGCTGCGGCACGTGTCCTACCTGGAGGACATCACAGACGTCTCGGCCCTCCTGCGGCAAGCCCTCGAATGCCACAAATCCCAGCTAGGCGAGATCGACTACTGGGCGATGGCGTACGGCCTGGCCCAGTACCGAGGCGTGACCATCGCCCCGGGCCGGCTGGCCGAGGCCTTCACGGTCATCAGCTCGCCAACGTCTTCGTTCACCGCGAGGTAGTTATCCGTCATCAACTCGGCCGGCCGCAGCTCGTCTACACCATGAGCGCCTCGACCGCCGACTTGTGGACGAAGACCGCGACCCAGCTCGATGCCGAGCAGTCCGATGAGGATGATGCGCCACCCATCATCGACGACCCGGGTCTGTCGGATCCCGACGATGTCTAACTGGTCCAATCCACGACCGGCAAACGAGCTACAGCGGTTTGCCTAGCACCGACGCCCAGTGAAGACGGCGCTCCGCGTCTGGCGTCAGCACACAGTCGCCGCACGTCCCGCCGCCGGGGATGCGGTAGTACAGACAGCAGTTGTCTCGCACGAGGAAGCACCGTGGTTGCCGGGGTTCTGGGCGCACGATCGAACCTGTGCCAGCCAGCGGCGGCAGGGCCAGCGCCGCCTCCAGGACCGCGCCCGCGGTCGACGCGTGCCGCGGCATCGTGTCGGCCAGCACCCCGGCCGCGCCGGCCAGCGCCGACGCCACGTTGCCCCACAGCACCTTCGGCGACAGCCGGAACTCCGCCTGGAACAGCTCCAGCAGCGGCGTCACCGTCTCCGCCAACGGGCCGGCGACCAGCTCCCCCGCCACCTCCCCGGGGGACAGCGATGGCACCGCCCGGACCACCCCGTACCCGATGGGCATCGGACCCGACGGCACCGGCCGCCACCACAGGTTGGCCCGCGTCGCCAGCGGCAGCGCGCCGCCCGCGACAGCCGCGCCAAAAGGGGCCGACAGCAGCCGCGACGCGACCCCCATGAAGTAGACCGACGCCACGACCCGGTCAGGAACATCCGATGGCGCCAGACCGAACGCACCGACCAGTGTCGATCGCGCCACGGAAACCCGCGCGGTCGCGACCGACGGGCGCAGCAGGTCCGTGAACGGTTGCCAGTCCGCACCCGCGGACCAGGCTTCCCACGCGAAGTACGGCCCCACAGCGGCCGCTGCCGCGAGAGCCGGACCCGCGGCGGCGGTTCGGTGTGGCGGCACGCGTGTGAGCGTAGACCGTCGATGCGGCACACTGACGTCCCATGCGCGAGGTGCTCGTCATCGGAATCGGGGCCGGCGACCCTGACCAGCTCACCATCGAGGCCGTCAAGGCGCTCGGGCGGCTCGACGCCGCGTTCCTGGTCGACAAGGGTGACGCGAAGCGCGACCTGACCGACCTGCGCCTGGACCTGCTGAAGCAGTACGCCCCCGATGCCCGCGTCGTCATCGTCGAAGACCCGCCACGGGACCGCACCGCCGACCAGTACCCAGGCGCCGTCGACGACTGGCGCCGCAAGAGAACGACCGAGTTCCAGAACCTCATAGAGAACGAGCTGGCCGACGCCCAAACCGGCGGCTTCCTCGTCTGGGGCGACCCCGCCCTGTTCGACAGCACCATCGGCGTCCTCGACGACATCGACGGCGTCGAGTTCGGCTACCGCGTCATTCCCGGCATCAGCAGCGTCAGCACCCTCGCCGCCCGGCACCGGATCGGGCTCAACCGCGTCGGCCGGCCCGTCCAGATCACGACCGGTCGCCGGCTCGCCGAGCAGGGCATGCCCGACGGCGTCGACGACCTGGTCGTGATGCTGGACGCCCGGACCGCCTACCAGCACGTCACCGGCGATGTCGACATCTACTGGGGCGCCTACCTCGGCACTCCCGACGAGATCCTGATCTCCGGACCGTTGGACGAGACCAAGGACCGGATCGACGCGGTACGCGCGGCGGCGCGCGCCCGAAAGGGCTGGATCATGGATACCTATCTCCTGCGCCGCCGCGACGCATGACCGTCCAGGAACTCAGACGACGTTGATGTCGCTGCACCACATGTACGTCTGGTCCATGTGCGACGCCTTCCAGATCACGAAGAGCACGTGCGGTCCGGAGCGTCCAGGAGCCGTGACGCCGAACGAGATGTTCTGCGCCGGCGCGTACCGCCCGGTCGTCGCGACCAGGTCGAGGTTGCCCCACCCGACGCTCTGGGTGTTGGGGTTGAACCCCTGCTTGGTCACGTAGACGCGGAAGTAGTCAGCACCGTGGCTGGCCTGGTCGTACAGCTGCGCCGTGAAGCTCTGGCCGACGTTGGTCCGCTTCCAGGCTCCGACCTGGTTCAGCGAGTTGTTCCGGGACAGGCCGTTGCTGCACAACTGACCGTCCGGGGTGCGGGCCTGGAACTGCCCGGCCAGGCCGTCCCGCAACGCGCTCATCCAGTTCCACATGGTGTCGGGGTTGGCCTGGAAGGCCGCCCAACACATGGGGTCCTGCGTCTGCATGGCCGGGTTCATGTGCTGGTTGCCCCAGGTCTTCCAGCACTGGTACTGGCGGCTCTGCGGGTTGATGATCGTGCCGTGGGCCTGGGCCGGGCCGGCCCACGGCAGGAGACCGACGACCACGGTGCACAACAGCACCAGGGCCGCCCGAAGGGACTTGTGAGTACGCACTGTTCATCCTCCGTACTTCGACAACGGTCGGGATGGGAGCGCTTCCAGCTACCATACATCCATAAACGTGAATGTCATAATCCGGCGGCGTCGTCGTACCGGCGGCGCAGGTCGGCCATCTCCGGCCCGGCCAGCGCCTCCTTCTGCGCGAGGTCCGCGTACCTGGCCGGGAACATCTCCTTGAGACGGTCGATGTACCTCGTCTCGGCGGTCGCCTCGACCACCTGGATGCCGGGCGGCTCGGCGGACATGTCCATGATTACCGGACCGGCCAATTTGACGGCCACGTCCCAGGGCCGTCCCTGCTCGGCGACCCCGCAGAGATGGAACCCGTAGACCGTGCGCACCTCGGCGAGGGCGGTGACGTCGGCGGGTTCGAAACCGTAGAGGTGGACACCGCAGACCACCTCCGACGCCGCGGCGGCCGCCTGGTGTCCGGCGTGGTTGTGCTGACCCGGGTCCGCCCGTTCGAGCGTCGTGCGCATCCGGGTCAGGATCTGGGCGGGCAGATCCGCCGGTTCGGCTTCCGAGTCGGACCCGGCCAGGGCGAACGCACCGGCTGACGCCGACAGCAGGACCACCGCTACCCATACGAAGCGGTTCCGGAAAAGCTTCACGATTGCAAACACCTCGTCGCCAGTGCGGGCGCACGTGCGCCCAGTGGTCGTGGAGGTGGCCCGGCGAGGCTGGCCGTGATCAGCACGGTTGCCCCCGTGCCGCGGCGATATGAGCCATTTCACCACGCCCGCCCCGCTCTGGCAACATCGATGACCGTGAGCGCCAAGAACGGGATGGCAGACTCCCCGGCATGCGGCAAGCGACCGTGCTCGTCCTGGGCGGCACCACCGAGGCACGGGAGCTCGCCGGGCTGTTGACCGACCAGGGTCTGCGGGTCGTCACCTCGTACGCGGGACGGACCACCGATCCACGGAAGCCGGCCGGCGAGACGCGCAGCGGCGGCTTCGGTGGCGCCGCCGGCCTGCGCGCGTGGTTGGCGGCGCACCGCCCCGCGATCCTCGTCGACGCCACCCACCCGTTCGCCGCGACCGTCAGCGCGCACGCGGCCGAGGCGCACGGCGTACCCCGGCTGCGTCTCGTCCGTCCAGGATGGATACAGGAGCCGGGTGACCGGTGGCTCCGGGTCGACAGCCTCGACCGCGCCGCCGACCTGCTGCCGGCGACCGGCCGGCGCGCCCTGATCACCACCGGCCGGCAGCGCATAGCGACCTTCACCGCACATCCCGCCTGCGCCGCGCTGCCGCTGCTCGTCGTGCGCTGCGTCGAGCCACCCGACGGCGACGACCTGCCCGGCAACGTCCACGTCGTGCTCGACCGCGGGCCGTTCACCCTCGACCACGAGCGTGACCTGCTCGAAGCGCACGCGATCGACGTCGTGGTGGCCAAGGACAGCGGAGGCGACGCCACCCGGGCCAAGCTCGACGCCGCCCGCGAGCGCGGCATCCCGGTCATCCTGGTCGACCGTCCGCGCGCCGCCGCGATGCCGACCGTCCACACACCCGAAGCGGCCGCGGCGTGGGTGCGCGAACTACTCTCCGACGCGTGACGTTCGTACTGCTCTCGACCGCCGACACCGACCTCCTCGCCGCGAGCTCCGCCGACGCGGACTGGCGCGTGGCGAACCCCGCCCGGCTGACCGTCGACGACCTGTCAGCACTGCTCGACGGCGCCGCCGGTGTCGTGGTGCGCCTGCTCGGCGGGCGCCGCACCTGGCCCGAGGGGCTTGACGCGGTGCTCGCGGCGGGCCTGCCGGTGGTCGCCGTCGGCGGCGAGGCCGTGCCGGACGCCGAGCTCACCGCGCTGTCCACGGTGCCGGCCGGGGTGGTCGCCGACGCACAGCGCTACCTGGTCGCCGGCGGGCCGGCGAACCTGCTCCAGCTGCACCGCTTCCTCGCGGACACGCTGCTGATGGCCGGCGAGGGCTTCGAGGCGCCGGTCGAGTTCCCGGCGTACGGTCGCCACGGCGCTGTCGCGGAGCAGAACGGCCCGACGATCGGCATCGTCTTCTACCGGGCGCACGCCCTGGCCGGCAACACCGCGTTCGTCGACACGCTCGCCGAGGAGGTCGCGAAGGCCGGTGGCACACCGATGCCCGTCTACGCGGCCTCCCTGCGCTCCGCCGAGACCGGCCTGTTCGACCTGCTCGAGGGCTGCGACGCGCTGATCGTGACGATGCTCGCGGCCGGTGGCACCAACGCGGCGGACGCGTCCGCGGGCGGCGACGACGAGGCCTGGTCGGTGGAGGCCCTGGCCGCGCTCGACGTGCCGGTGCTGCAGGGGCTGTGCCTGACCACGACCCGCGAGGCGTGGGACCGCAGCGACGCGGCGCTGACCCCGATGGACGCCGCGATGCAGGTGGCCATCCCCGAGTTCGACGGCCGACTGATCACCGTGCCGTTCTCGTTCAAGGAGCCCGGCCCGGACGGCGTCCCGATCTACCTCGCGGACCCCGAGCGGGCCGCCCGGGTGGCCGGGATCGCACTCCGGCACGCCCGGCTCCGCACGATCCCCAACCAGGACAAGCGACTGGCGATCGTCCTCTCGTCGTACCCGACCAAGCACTCCCGGGTCGGCAACGCGGTCGGCCTCGACACCCCGGCATCGGCCGTGGCCCTCCTGGCAAAGCTCAAGGACGCCGGCTACGACGTGGGGGACGTCCCGACCGACGGCGACACCCTGATCCACACGCTGATCGCGGCCGGCGGGCACGACGTCGAGTGGCTCACCGAGGAACAGCTCGCGGCGGCCCCGATCCGGGTGCCGGGGGCCACCTATCGCGAGTGGTTCGCGCGGGTGCCGCAGAGCCTCAAGGACGCGATGACCGAGCATTGGGGTACGCCGCCCGGTGAGCTCTACGTCGACGACGACGAGATCGTGCTGGCCGCGCTGCGCTACGGCAACGTCACGCTGATGATCCAGCCGCCGCGTGGCTTCGGCGAGAACCCGATCGCCATATACCACGACCCGGACCTGCCGCCCTCGCACCACTACCTCGCCGCGTACCGCTGGCTGGACTCCAATGTGGACGCCGTCGTCCACCTCGGCAAGCACGGCACGCTGGAGTGGCTGCCCGGCAAGGGGCTGGGACTGTCGAACGAGTGCGCGCCGGACGCCGTCCTTGCCGACCTGCCGTTGGTCTACCCGTTCGTCGTCAACGACCCCGGCGAGGGCACCCAGGCCAAGCGGCGCGGCCACGCCACGATCGTCGACCACCTGGTGCCGCCGATGGCGCGAGCCGACACGTACGGCGACATGGCCAAGCTCGAACAGCTGCTCGACGAGTACGCGACCGTCGCCGCGCTCGACCCGGCCAAGGTGCCGACGTTGCGCGCGCAGATCTGGACGCTGATCCACGCCGCCGAGCTCCACCACGACCTGCACGTGGACGAGCAGCCCGGTGACGACGACTTCGACGACTTCGTCCTGCACGTCGACGGGTACCTCTGCGAGATCAAGGACTCGCTGATCCGGGACGGCCTGCACATCCTGGGCGCGCCGCCGGCCGGTGAGGCGCGGGTCAACATGGTCCTGGCCATCCTGCGTGCCCGCCAGGTCTGGGGTGGCCGCCGTGGCGCGCTGCCCGGCCTGCGCGAGGCGCTCGGCGCCCATCTCGGCCTGGACGACACCGCGTTGGAGAGCGACGAACTCGAGGACGTCGCCCGCCGCCTCGTGCTCGCCATGGAGGCGGCGGACTGGGCACCAGAGAAGGTCGAGGAGGCCGCGACCGCGACCCTCGGCAGCGCCCCGGCCCGGGTCGTCGACGTGCTGCGGTTCGGCGCCACCGAGGTGGTGCCCCGGCTCGCGGCGACCACCGACGAGCTCACGGCCGTGGCGCACGCCCTCGACGGCGGTTACGTCGCGGCCGGTCCGTCCGGCTCACCCACCCGCGGCCTCGTCAACGTGCTGCCGACCGGCCGCAACTTCTACTCGGTCGACCCGAAGGCGATCCCCTCTCGCAACGCGTGGGACGTGGGCCGCGCACTGGCCGACTCGCTGCTGGCCCGGCACCGGGAGGACACCGGGACCTGGCCGGCGCTGGTGGGGCTGACCGTGTGGGGCACCAGCGCGATGCGCACCCAGGGCGACGACATCGCCGAGGTGCTCGCGCTGATCGGCGTGCGCCCGGTCTGGGACGACGCGTCGCGCCGGGTCAACGGCTTCGAGATCGTGCCCCGCGAAGAGCTCCGGAGGCCTCGCGTCGACGTGACGGTGCGCATCTCCGGCTTCTTCCGGGACGCCTTCCCGCATGTGATCGCCCTGCTCGACGACGCGATCGCCGCGGTGGCCGAGCTCGACGAGCCCGACAACTTCGTGCGGGCGCACGCCCTCGCCGACCAGGTGGAGCACGGCGACTGGCGGCGGGCCACCACCCGGATCTTCGGTTCCAGGCCGGGCGCGTACGGTGCCGGCCTGTTGCCCTTGATCGATGCCCGGAACTGGCGTGACGACCGCGACCTGGCCGAGGTGTACGCGGTCTGGGGCGGCTACGCCTACGGGCGCGGGCTGGACGGGCGGGCGGCGCGCGGCGACCTCGAGACGGTCTACCGGCGGATGGCCGTGGCAGCCAAGAACGTCGACACCCGCGAGCACGACATCGCCGACTCCGACGACTACTTCCAGTACCACGGCGGCATGGTGGCGATGGTCCGGTCCCTGCGGGGCACCGACCCGGCGGCGTACATCGGCGACTCGCACCGCCCTGACCACGTGCGCACCCGGTCGCTGGCGGAGGAGACCAAGCGGGTGTTCCGGGCACGCGTGGTCAACCCGCGCTGGATCGAGGCGATGCGCCGGCACGGCTACAAGGGCGCGTTCGAGCTCGCGGCGACGGTCGACTACCTCTTCGGGTACGACGCGACGGCCGGCGTGGTCGACGACTGGATGTACGAGAAGCTCGCCGCCGCGTACGTGCTCGACCCGTCCGTGCGCGAGTTCCTCGACAAGTCGAATCCGTGGGCGCTGCGCGGCATCACCGAGCGGCTGCTGGAGGCGGCGGAGCGGGGTCTCTGGGCCGCGCCCGACCCGGAGACCATCGACGCGTTGCGCGCCGAGTACCTCCGGACGGAAGGTGACCTCGAAGGGTCTTGAACCCGGGTTGCGACGTCCGTAGGACCAGGCGCCTGGAGGAGCACAGCAGGGGCGTGATTCCCCTCCCTTTGACGCGGGCCCGTTCGGTGGGTCAGCATGTTGGGCGAGCGGTGCGGAGGAACCCGGTGCGATTCCGGGGCGGTCCCGCCACTGTCACCGGGTAGCAAACCCTCACCTGATGGTCACGGCCCATTGCGGGTTGGAAGGCCGAGGGGGACGCGTCGATCCGGGAGCCAGGACACTCGGCCGCTCGCCGTAGAACCATCGCGGGCGTGGACACCCGCGGAAGGGATTGAGCGCGCCATGAGTTCCGCGTACCCGTTCTCCGCCGTGGTCGGCCTGGCCGACCTGCGCCTGGCCCTGCTGCTCAACGCCGTCTCGCCGGTCATCGGCGGGGTGCTCGTGCGCGGCGAGAAGGGCACCGCGAAGTCGACGATGGTGCGTGCCCTGGCCGCACTGCTGCCCGACATCGCGGTGGTGCCCGGCTGCCGGTTCGCCTGTGATCCGGCCGCGCCCGACCCGTCGTGCCCCGACGGCCCGCACACCGGGGTGACCGCGTCCGTGCGCAGGTCGCGCCTGGTCGAGCTGCCAGTCGGGGCCACCGAGGACCGGGTCGTCGGCACGCTCGACGTGCAGCGGATCCTGACCGAGGGCACCAAGGCGTACGAGCCGGGACTGCTGGCCGCCGCGCACCGCGGAGCGCTCTACGTCGACGAGGTCAACCTGCTCCCGGACCACCTGGTCGACCTGCTGCTCGACGCCGCCGCGATGGGCCAGGCGTTCGTGGAGCGCGACGGCGTCTCGCTCCGGCACGCCGCCCGGTTCCTGCTGGTCGGCACGATGAACCCCGAGGAGGGTGAGCCGCGCCCGCAGCTCGTCGACCGGTTCGGCCTGGTGGTCGAGGTGGGTGCGCCGACCGCGCCCGGTGAGCGGGCCGAGGTGGTTCGGCGGCGGCTGGCCTTCGAGGCCGACCCCGAGGGCTTCGCGGCCCGGTTCGCCGACGAGGACGCGACCACCGCCGAGCGGATCGTCGCGGCGCGGGCGCGGCTGCCGAAGGTGACGCTGCCGGACGCCGCGCTGGACCGGATCGCCCGGATCTGCCTGGCGTACGGGGTCGACGGGCTGCGCGCCGACATCGTCATCGCGCGCACCGCCGTGGCGCTGGCCGCCTGGCGGGAACGGTCGATGGTCGCCGACTCCGACATCGACGACGCGGCCCGGTTGGCCCTGCCGCACCGGCGGCGGCGCGACCCGTTCGACCCGCCGGGCGCGGACCAGCGGGCCCTGGACGACGCGCTGGACCAGGCGGGCGCCTCGGATCCCGACGAGGATCCGGGCAATGCCGACGGTCCCGGTCCCGACAATCCGCCGCCGGACGACGGTGGCCCTGGTGGTGGCGACGCGACCGCCGCACCCGATGCCGAGGACCGGCCGGGCGGCCCCAAGGCCACTCCCCCGCCGCCGGCCGCCGCGCCGGTCGGCACCGCCTACCGGACCCGGACCCTGACCGCCCGCTCGCGTGGCCGCTACGGCCACAGTGGACGGCGGTCGCCGGCCTACGCGGCGCGCGGCCGGGTCGCCGGCTCGCGGGCTCCGCGCGGCCGGATCGGCGCCGTCCACCTGCCGGACAGCGTGCTCGCCGCCGCCCGCGACCACCGCGGCGGGCGGATCGCGGTCCGTCAGTCCCACCTGCGCGAGGCTGTCCACATCGGACGTGAGGCGAACCTCGTGCTGTTCGTCGTCGACGCGTCCGGCTCCATGGCCGCCCGCGCGCGGATGGCCGCCGTCAAGAGCGCCGTGCTCTCGTTGCTGCGCGACGCGTACCAGCGCCGGGACACGGTGGGAATGATCACCTTCCGCGACACCGAGGCCACCACGGTGCTGCGCCCGACGGCCAGCCACGAGGTGGGGGTGCGGCGGCTGGCCGACCTGCGCACGGGTGGACGCACGCCGCTCGCCGCCGGGCTCACCGCCGCCGCCCGCACGCTGGCCGGGGAACGCCGCCGCGACCCGCTTCGCCGACCGCTGCTGGTCGTGGTCACCGACGGTCGCTACACGCGCGGCCCCGACCCGCGCACCGTGGCACCGGCGCTGGCCGGAGTGCCGAGCGTGGTCGTCGACTGCGAGAGCGGCCCGGTCCGGCTCGGCATGGCGCGCACACTGGCGGGCGCACTGGACGCCGAGTACCTTCCGCTCGCGGCGCTGTCCGCGGCCACCCTGAGGGCGGTGTGAAGCGCCATGCCACAGGGCAAGGTGGAGCGCGTACCCGATGACGGCCTGACCACCCGCGAACGCCGCAGGCAGCCGTTGCTGGCCGTGCACACGGGCACCGGCAAGGGCAAGTCGACGGCCGCCTTCGGGATGGCGCTGCGGGCCTGGAACGCGGGCTGGCCGATCGTGGTCTTCCAGTTCGTGAAGAGCCCCAAGTGGCGGGTCGGCGAGGAGACCGCGCTCAAGGCGCTCGGGGAGCACCACGTGAACACCGGCGGCGGCGCTCCCGTGACCTGGCACAAGATGGGCGAGGGCTGGTCGTGGCTGGCCCGGCCGGGCGACGAGCGCGACCACGCGGCGGAGGCGGCCGAGGGCTGGGCACAGGTCAAGCGCGACCTGGCCGAGGAGCGTTACCGGTTCTACGTGCTCGACGAGTTCACGTACCCGATGAAGTGGGGTTGGGTCGACGTCGACGAGGTCGTGGCGACGCTGCGCGGGCGGCCCGGCAACCAGCACGTGCTGGTCACCGGCCGGGACGCGGCGCCCGCGCTGGTCGACGCGGCGGACCTGGTCACCGAGATGACCAAGGTCAAGCACCCGATGGACGCCGGCCGCAAGGGACAGCAGGGCATCGAGTGGTAGCCACCCCACGGATCGTGGTGGCCGCACCGGCATCCGGGCACGGCAAGACGACCGTCGCCGGCGGGTTGCTGGCGGCGTTCGCGGCCCGGGGCCGGAGCGTCGCCGGCTTCAAGGTCGGCCCGGACTACATCGATCCCGGATACCACGCGCTGGCCAGCGGCCGGCCGGGGCGCAACCTCGACCCGGTCATGGTCGGCACGGAGCGGATCGCGCCGCTGTTCGCCCACGGCGCGGCCGGCGCCGACCTCGCGGTCGTCGAGGGCGTCATGGGGCTGTACGACGGGCGCGCGCACGCCGGCGAGCACGGCTCGACCGCGCAGGTGGCCAAGCTGTTGCGGGCGCCGGTGCTGCTCGTGGTCGACGGTTCGGCGGTCGGCCGGTCGGTGGCCGCGCTGGTGCACGGCTTCCGCAGCTTCGACCCCACGCTGCGGCTGGCCGGGGTGGTGCTCAACAAGGTGGGCTCCGACCGGCACGAGGCGATCCTGCGCGAGGCCGTGGAGGAGACCGGCACGCCGGTGTTGGGTGTGCTGCGCCGCTCCGACGCGGTCGCCGCGCCGTCGCGGCATCTCGGCCTGGTGCCGGTCGTGGAGCGCCGCGCCGAGGCGACCGCCGCCATGGCCGCGCTGGCCGATCTGATCGCGTCCAGTGTGGACCTCAACGAGGTGGCGGCCGCGGCCGCCACCGCACCGCCGCTCGCGGTGTCGCCCTGGGAGCCGCCTGTCGTCCCGACCTCGCGCCGGCCGGTGGTGGCGGTGGCCGGCGGCCCGGCGTTCAGCTTCGGCTACGCCGAGACCACCGAGCTGCTGACGGCGGCCGGCGCCGAGGTCGTCGCGGTCGACCCGCTGCACGACGAGGCCCTGCCGCCCGGCACGGCGGCCCTGGTCGTCGGCGGCGGCTTCCCCGAGGTGTACGCGGCCGAGCTGTCGGCCAACGGACCCCTGCGGTCGGCCGTGGCCGCCCTCGCCGCGGCAAGTGCGCCGATCGTGGCCGAGTGCGCCGGCCTGCTCTGGCTGGCCCGCAGCCTCGACGGCGCCCCGATGTGCGGCGTGCTGCCCACCGACGCCGCGATGACCGGCCGGCTCACCCTCGGCTATCGCGACGCCGTGGCCATCTCGCCGAGCTGGCTCGCGCCGATCGGCACGCGGGTCACCGGGCACGAGTTCCACCGGACGGCAACCAGCCCCGCGGCGGGCGAGTCCCCGGCGTGGGCCTGGCGCGGTCAGCCGGCCGACGGCTTCGTGGCGGGCAACGTGCACGCCTCCTATCTGCACCTGCACTGGGCGGGCACGCCCGAGATCGCGGAACGGCTGGTGGCGGCATGCGCCTGATCGGAGTCGGCGTCGGGCCCGGTGATCCGGAGCTGATGACGCTCAAGGGGGTACGCGCGCTGGCCACCGCCGGACGGGTCTTCGTGCCCGTGCTGGACGCCGCCGACGTCGGACGGGCGGAGGCGACCGTGCGGGCGCACGCCGCGCACGACCGGATCGAGCGGCTCGTGTTCGCGCTCAACGAGCGGGAGGACGCCGGACGGCGCGAGCACCACTGGGACGCGGCCGGGCGCCGGGTGGCCGACTGGCTGCGGGAGACCGGCGGCACCGCCGCGTTCGCGACGATCGGCGACCCCAACGTGTACGCCACCTTCGGCTACCTGGCGGAGACCGTACGCGCCCTGATCCCGTCGGTCGAGCTCGAGACCGTGCCGGGCATCACCGCGATGCAGGCGCTGGCCGCCGCGGCCGGACGCCCGCTGGTCGAGGGCGGCGAGGAGCTGGTGCTGCTGCCGATGGCCCGCGGCGACCTGGAGCCGCTGCACGCGGCGCTGGCCCGCGACGCCACCGTGGTCGTCTACAAGGGAGGCCGGCACATGGCGGCGATCGCCGAGGCGGCCGCCGGGCGGGGCGCCGTCGTCGGCAGCCACCTCGGGCTGCGCGACGAGAAGGTGCGGCCGCTGGACGCGGTCGACGGGCCGTTGCCGTACCTGGCGACGGTGCTGATCCCGGCCCTGCGCGCACGACGTGGAGGAAAACTGTGACGGGTCGCGTGACCTTCGTCGGCGCCGGCCCGGGCGCCGCGGACCTGATGACGCTGCGCGCGGCCCGCCGGCTGGCCGAGGCCGACGTGGTGGTGTGGGCCTCCAGCCTGGTCGCCGCCGAGGTGCTCGAACACGTCCGGCCGGGCGCCGAGGTGGTCGACTCGGCGGCCGTGCCGCTGGAGGCCGTGGTGGAGATCTATCACCGCGCGGCGGCCGAGGGCCTGCACGTGGTGCGGCTGCACTCGGGCGACCCGAGCCTGTGGGGCGCGGTGGCCGAGCAGCTCGACGCCTGCGCCGACCTCGACCTGACGACCGAGATCGTGCCGGGCGTCTCCGCGTTCGCCGCGGTCGCCGCCGCCGCGGGCCGGGAGCTGACCGTGCCGGAGGTGGCCCAGTCGGTGATCCTGACCCGGCTGGAGGGCGGCAAGACGCCGATGCCGTCGGGCGAGCGGATCGCGGACTTCGCGCGGCACGGCACGACGATGGCGGTGTTCCTGTCGGCGGCGCGGGCCAAGCAGCTGGCCGAGCACCTGTTGAGCGGTGGCTACGCCCCCGAGACCCCGGTCGTGATCGGCTCCCGGGTGAGCTGGCCGGACGAGCTGCTGGCCTGGTGCACGATCGAGACGCTGGCCGAGACGGTGCGGGCGCACAAGCTGTGGAAGCACACGCTGTTCCTCGTGGGTCCGGCGCTGTCGGCGTCGGGCACGCGCAGCCACCTGTACCACCCGGGCCACTTCCACGGGCATCGCAAGGCCGAGCGCACGGCCCGCACGGAGCTGAAAGCCCGACATGCCTGACGTCACCGTGTACGGATACGACGGCGGCCCCCTGCCTTCGTCGGTCGCGGACGCCACCCTGCTCGTCGGCGGGGCACGGCACCTCGACGGCATCGCGTCCGAGGCGGAGCACGTCGTGATGGGCTCCGTCGCCGCCGCCGTCGAGCGCATCTCGGTCCACGATGGACCGGTCGCGGTGGTGGCCAGCGGCGACCCGGGCTTCTTCGGCATCGTCCGGGCACTGCGCCGGGCCGGCCTCGACCCGGTGGTCCGGCCGGCGGTGTCGTCGGTCGCGCTGGCCTTCGCGCGGCTGGGACTGCCATGGGACAACGCGGTGGTGGTGTCGGCGCACGGGCGCGACGGTGGCCTGCGGCGGGCGCTCAACGTCTGCCGGGCGCACCCGAAGGTCGCCGTGCTCACCGGCCCCGGCTCGGAGCCATCCGCGCTGGCGTCAGGATTGCGGGGTTGGCGGCGGCGCGTCGTCGTCGCGTCGCGGCTCGGCACGGCCGAGGAACGACTGACCGGCCCGGACGGCGACTGGGCCGACCCGAACGTGACGATCGTCCTGGCGCCTGAGGTGGCGGACGGCCCGGCCGGCTGGCTCGCGGGCGGCGTGCGGCCGCCGGACGGGTGGGCGCTGCCCGAGGACGCGTACCGGCATCGCGCCTCGATGATCACCAAGGCCGAGGTGCGGGCGGTGGCGCTGTCCCACCTGCGCCCGGCGCCCGGCACGCTGGTCTGGGACGTCGGCGCGGGATCGGGTTCGGTCGCCGTCGAATGTGCCCGGTTCGGTGCCGCGGTGGTCGCGGTCGACCGCGACCCGGCTGCGGCGGACCTGGTGCGGGCGAACGCGGCCGAGCACAACGTTGACGTCCGGGTCGTGACCGGCGCGGCCCCGACCGCCCTTACGGACCTGCCGGATCCCGACGCGGTCTTCGTGGGCGGCGGTGGGCCGGAGGTCCTCGCCGCGGTGATCGCACGCGGTCCGTCCCAGGTCGTCGCCGCCTATGCGGCCGTGGAGCCGGTCGGTCCGGCCGCGGACGCACTGGCCACGGCCGGCTACGCGACCGGTGGCGCACAGCTGCAAACCAACCGTCTGGTGGAGATCGCCGGCCGGCACCGCCTGGCCGCCACCAACCCGGTGACGCTGGTCTGGGGGACCCGATGATCGGAATCGTCGCACCGACGGCCGCCGGTCGCGGCTTCGCCGCGCGACTCGCGGTCGCCTGGCCGGACGAGGTTCGGGTGTTCGGCCAGCTCAAGGACGCGTGGGCCGGAAGCGACGTCGTGGTCTGCTTCCTGGCGACGGGTGCGACCGTGCGACTGATCGCGCCGCTGCTGGCCGACAAGCACACCGACCCGGGCGTGGTCTGCGTCGACGAGGCCGGCCGGTTCGCGATCGCGCTCACGGGCGGCCACGACGGCGGCGCCAACGACGCGGCCAGGCGGATCGCGGCACTGCTCGGTGCCGAGCCGGTGGTCACCACCGCCACCGACAGCGTCGGGCTCCCGCCGCTCGACGGATTCGGCGCCGACCTGGGCTTCCGGCTCGCCGACCCGGCGCCGGTCGCGCGGGTCACCCGGGCGGTGCTGGACGGTGCCGGTGCGGCCGTCGTCTCCGACGTGACCTGGCCCGTTCCGGCCGTGCCCACGGGTGGCGAGCCGGTGCGGCTGGTCGTCTCGGATCGGGTCGACGCGCGCGGTGATCTGGTCTACCGCCCTCCTTCGCTCGTCGTCGGCGTCGGAGCCAGTCGGGGTGTCACGGCCGAAGCGGTGGCCGCCGTCGTGGACGCCGCGCTCACGGCCGGTGGACTCGACCCGGCATCGGTGCGGGCGTTGGCCACTGTGGACGTCAAGGCCGACGAGGCGGGCATCCTGGCCGTCGCTGCCGACCGGGGGTGGCCGGTGCTGACCTTCCCGGCCGCCGAGCTCGCGGTCGAGGACGTGCCCACGCCCTCCGAGGTGGTGCGGGCCGCGGTCGGCACGCCCAGCGTCGCCGAGGCGGCCGCGCTTCGGGCCGCCCGGGACGCCGGCCGGGACGCGGAACTGGTGATGGCCAAGCAGGTGACGCCGACCGCTACCGCGGCCGTGGCTCGGCTCGTGCCGCGTGGGCGGTTGACCATCGTCGGGATCGGTCCCGGGGCCGAGGACCTGCGAACGCCGAGGGCAACCGCCGCGCTGCGGCGAGCGTCCGTAGTCGTCGGCCTCGACCAGTACGTGGACCAGGTGCGCCACCTCCTCTCCCCCGGCGCGCGCATCGTCGAATCGGTGCTCGGGGAGGAGTCCAAGCGAGCGCGGGAAGCGGTCGAGCTCGCGACCGAAGGGCACGCCGTGGCACTGATCGGCTCCGGCGACGCCGGGCTCTACGCGATGGCCTCACCGGCCCTGGAGCTCGCCGGTGCCGACGTCGACGTGGACACGGTGCCGGGGGTGACCGCGGCCCTGTCCGCCAGCGCGCTGCTCGGCGCTCCGCTCGGGCATGACCACGCCTACGTGTCGCTCTCGGACCTGCACACCCCCTGGCCGGTGATCGTCGAGCGGCTCCGCGCGGTGGCCGGCGCCGACCTGGTCGCCTGTCTCTACAACCCGCGCAGCAAGGCCCGCACCGCGCAGTTCGCCGAGGCGCTGGCGATCCTCGGCGGGCACCGCCCGCCGGAGACACCGGTCGGGGTGGTCCGGGACGCGTCACGGGACGGCCAGCGGGTGCACCTGACCACGCTGGCCGCGCTGACCGCCGATCCATCCATCGTGGACATGAGGTCGGTGGTGCTGGTCGGGTCCAGCCGCACCCGGGTGGTGGCCGGCCGGATGGTCACGCCGAGGGAGTACACGTGGCTGTCGTAACGCGCACCGTGCACCCGATAGAGGCGGAGTCCTACCGGATCCTGCGCCGCGAGGCCGACACGGCCGCCCTGCCGCCGTACTCCCGGGACGTGGTCGAACGGATCATCCACACCACGGCCGACCCGGACTGGCTCGGCGACCTGGTCGTCGACGAGAAGGCGCTGGCGGCCGGTGCCGCGGCGCTGGCCGGCGGCGCCGCGCTGGTCACCGACGTGACGATGGTCGCGGCGGGCATCACCCGGTATCCGGCCACCTGCCGGATGCCGGCGGAGGCAGCCGGCCTCACCCGGTCGGCCGCCGGAGTGCGACTGGCCGCCGCGGACCACCCCGACGGCGCCGTGTGGGTGGTCGGCAACGCGCCGACCGCGCTCACCGAGCTGCTGCGGCTGGCCGCCGCCGGTGAGGTCCGGCCCGCGCTGGTGATCGGCCTGCCGGTCGGCTACGTCGGCGCCGCCGAGTCCAAGGCCACCCTGCGGGAGACGGCACTCCCCCAACTGTCCAACCGGTCCGCTCGCGGCGGTGCGGCCGTCGCGGCCGCCGCCGTCAATGCCCTGCTGTACGGAGATCCCCTCGCATGACCATCCCACTGCTCATCGCCGGCCACGGCACCACCGACCCGGAAGGCGCCGAGGACTTCCGCCGCTTCGTGGCCCGGGTCGGCGAGACCATCGACGTGCCCGTCGCGGGCGGCTTCATCGAGCTGTCACCGCCACCGGTCAAGGACGCGGTCGCCTCGCTGCTCGAAACCGGCGCGCGACGGCTGGCCTGCGTACCCCTGATGCTCGTCGCCGCCGGCCACGCCAAGGGCGACATCCCGGGTTCGCTCGCCGCCGAACGCGCCCGGCACCCGGGGTTGTCGTTCGCCTATGGTCGGCCGCTCGGCCCGCACCCCGGGGTGCTGGCGCTCCTGCGGGAGCGCCTCCACGACGCGGACGCCGACACCACGGTGCTGCTCGTCGGCCGCGGCTCGACTGACCCCGATGCCAACGCCGAGGTCGCCAAGGTGGCCCGGTTGCTGGCCGAGACCACGTCGGTGGCGGGCGTCGAGTACGCGTTCGTCTCGCTCGCCGAACCCGGTGTGCCGGCCGGCCTGGACCGGTGCCGCGCCCTCGGCGCCGGAAAGATCGTGGTGCTGCCGTACTTCCTCTTCACCGGCGTCCTGCCCCGCCGCGTCGAGGCTCAGGCGGCCGAATGGTCGGCGGCCCGCGGCACTGACGTGCGGACCGCCGACGTGATCGGCGACTGTGCGGGGCTGGCCGAGATCGTGGTGGAGCGCTACCACGAGGCGCTGGGCGGGGACATCCGGGCCAACTGTGACACCTGCAGGTACCGGATCGCCCTGCCGTTCCACGAGCAGTCCGTCGGCGCCGCCCAGCTACCCCACCACCACCCGGCCGACCACCACCACCACCATCACTGAGTGGACAGCACGGCCTCGCGACGCAGGCCGCGCTCGACGACCGCGCCCAGCCCGAGGCCGAGGGCGGTCCAGACGACCACCTGCGTGCCGAGGGACGCGAGGCGGAAGTTCCACAGCAGGACCGGCGAGAACCCTTCCGGGATCTCCTCTATCGACGGCAGCAGGACGTGCGCGACCGCGATCACGGCCACGAACGCTCCGGCACCGAGAACGGCCGCGTTCCATCCGCCGAACCGGGCCACCTGCGACCGTCCGACATAGACGGCCAGCGTCAGTGACGCGAGCGCGATCACCAGCATCAGGAGGTACAGCGACGTACGCCGGCCGATGGTGTCCTCGGAGCCGGTGGCCGGTGGGTTGGCCGGATACTTCAGCCACGGCACCAACGCGACGACGAGGAAGCCGGCCAGCGCGACCAGCGCCGCGGTCGCCCGCGGCCCCAGGTGGCCGAGCCGGCCGTACGCGGCGGCGAACGCCATCGAGAAGATGCCGCCGAGCGCCACGCCGTAGATCAGCGTGGCGGTGAGCAGGCCGATGGTGCTCTGCACGGTGCGACTCACCAGCGCGGGCTCGCCTGCCTCGCTGTGTGCTTCCTCGAAGGCGATCGCGGCGTTGATCGGGCCTTCGCCCACGAAGTAGGCGAAGACGAACGCGAGCACGCCGGCGGCCAGCCCCACCAGCATGCCGCGAACCAGCAACGAACGGGGGGACAGCATGATCGCCCCCGCCGTCAGTGGCAGGGGAAGCCGAGCAGGTGGCGGCCGTCGTGCACGAACTCGTGCACGCCGCTGCCACCGATCAGGTGGAAGACACCCTGCTCGGTGCCCACGAAGTAGAGCAGGGCGATGGCGAGCACGGCTCCGAACAGCAGCCACGGCTGGAGCTGACGCCACGGGATGGCCACCGGCTGGACGGCCGGGCGGGGGGTGGCGGAAGAAGAAATGCTGGACACGGGGCGAACCTCCTCGGGATCACGCGTCCCACGATGGGTTTCCGTGACGGCGGAGGGTCTGACTTCCACGCGGGCGTGGTCACAGTGGCGCGACCGTGCCGGTATCTCACCGGCTTCCTACCATCGTCACTTCTGACCGGGACGCTACGGTCGGCCGCGCCGAGGTGTCAACCGCGGCGAGGCTGGTTGAGATGCGCTCGACAATTGCGACAGGGTCGCCCTGGCGGACCGGGGATAACGAGGGCGCCGCTATGGCCGCCGCGCCGACGCACGGTGGTCTCATGACACTGCGAACCCACGCCATCGGCAGCCAGGGTCTCCATGCCTCTGTCGAAGGTCTCGGCACGTTCGGCCTGACCGCCGCCTACGGCACACCGGACGACGACGAGGCCACCGCCACCATCCACCGCGCGATCGACCTCGGGGTGACCATGTTCGACACCGCCGACTTCTACGGACTCGGTGGGGCGGAGAGACTGCTCGGCCGCGCGCTGGCGAGGCGACGCGCCGAGGCCGTCGTCGCGAGCAAGGTCGGTGGCCAGACGATGGACGAAGACGACCGGTGGGTCGGCCCGGCCAACGGACACCCGGCCTATCTGCGCGCCGCCGTGGAACGGTCCCTGCGCCGGCTCCGCGTCGACCGCCTCGACCTGCTCTACCTGCACCGTGTGGACCCGGCCGTGCCGGTCGAGGAGAGCTTCGGCGCACTGGGTGAGCTGGTCGCCGAGGGCAAGGTGGGCTACCTGGGCATCAGTGAGGCGTCTCCGGAGAGCATCCGCCGGGCTCACACGACCGCGCCGCTGTCGGCGGTGCAGACCGAGTACTCCTTGTTCACCCGGGACGTCGAGGTTAACGGCGTGCTGGCGACCACGCGCGAGCTCGGGATCGGCTTCGTCGCGTACTCGCCGCTGGGTCGGGGCTTCCTCTCCGGCACCATCCGCAACCTCACGGACGTGCCGGAGGGTGACTTCCGCCGGACCTGGCCCCGGCTGGCCGACGGCAACCTCGACCTCAACCTGGCTCTCGTGGACCGCATCAGTGCCATCGCCGACCGGGAAGGCGTCACTCCCGCCCAGATCGCACTAGCGTGGGTGCTGGGACAGGGCGCCACCGCGATCCCGGGCACCAAGCGCCGCAGCTACCTCGCGGACAACGTCGCCGCCGCGGGGATCGACCTGAGCCCGGCGGTGCTCGCGGAGCTCAGCGTGGCGGCGCCGGTCGGCGCGGCGGTGGGCGCCCGCTACACACCCCAGGCCATGGCGGCCATCGAGGAGTGAGCAGTGGCACGCAACGAGCTCGGCGACTTCCTCCGGAACCGCCGGGAGGCGCTCCGGCCGTCCGACGTGGGCATCCCGTCGGGCGGCCGGCGCCGCACCCCCGGCCTACGGCGCGAAGAGGTCGCGCTGCTGGCCAACCTGTCCGTCGACTACTACGAGCGGCTCGAGCAGTCGCGGGCCGGCACGCCGTCGGAGGCGCTGCTCGCCGGGCTCGCCCGAGCGCTGCGGCTGTCCGTCGAGGAACGCGACTACCTCTACCGCCTGGCCGGCCACTCGGCGCCCCCGGCCGGCGCCGTCACCAGCTATGTCGACCCGGCGCTGCTGTTCCTGCTCGACGCGCTCGCCGAGGTGCCCGCTCAGGTCATCGACGCCCTGACCACCGTGCTGGCGCAGAACGCGCTGGCCCGGGCGCTGCTCGGCCCATGGACCGACGGCGAGGGGCGGGCCGCCAACGTGATCTGGCGCTGGTTCACCGATCCGGAGTCACGCGCCCTCAACGCCCCCGAGGAGCACGAGTCGATCGGTCGCGGCTATGCGGCGGACCTGCGGGCCACCGCTGCCCGTGCGGGCTCCGACGCCGAAAGCCTGGTGGCCGACCTCCGAGCGGCCAGTCCGGAGTTCGCCGGCTACTGGAGCGACATGCGGGTCGCCCCGTTGCACAGCACCCGCAAGCTGATCGTCCACCCACGGGCGGGCAACCTCGACGTGCAGTGCGACTTCGTACGCAGCGAGACCACCGCCCAACGCCTGGTCATCTTCCGCCCGCAGCCGGGCTCGCACACGGCGGACAGCTTCGAGTTCCTGCGGGCGTTGGGCGACCGGTCCTTCGGGCAGCGCTACGTAGCCGACTGAGCCAGGCCGGCCTGCACGCGGAACTCGTCGGTGTCGTGGAGGTGGGGAAAGGGCTCGTCCGGTACGGGTACGCCCAGCGCCCGCGCCAACGGCTCCCAGCCGTCGTGGCCGAGCCGCCACTCCACGAGCCGCCCGGCCGGGATCTCCCGGCGGATGGCCGCGATCCGTTCGGCGTACATCCGCTCCATCCAGTCCCGGTCCTCGAACCGGTCCTGGAAGTCCCCCTGCCAGATCAGCGCCTCGATCACGTGCCGGAACGCCGGCGGAGGCACAAGACCGTCCGGGCGCGGGCCGAGCTTGCCGGCCCGGGCTGCCTGGCGCACAGCCCAGACGGTGCGCTCGACGCTGCGGTAGAAGCCGTCGAAGTGGCGGTAGTTGAGCAGGACCGTCGCGGACGGGAAGGCGGCGCAGATCTCGCGCCAGCGGCTGCAGGCCGGCCAGTCGACCGTGGCCTGCCAGCCCTCGAAGATCTCCCGCCAGTCGACCCGTTCACCGTCGGCGACCCGCTTCCAGCGCTCGGCCTGGTCGCCGCTCCGGAGATCCTGCATGTGCAGGCACGGCCCGGCGCCCAGCCGCTCGATGGCCGAGCGCAGCGACAGCGTGCCGCTGCGCCCGAAACCCACTCCAATGATCCGCATGAATGGACTCTACGACCGCCAGTACGCCAGGGAGTTGACCTGGGTCTTGTCGACGCCGAGGGTGCGGCGGAGGTGCTTGGTGATCGCCCTGGTGCTGGCCGCCTCGGCGGCGACCCAGTAGAACGCCTCCGGTGTCGCGGGCACCGCCTCGCACACGGTCGCGACCAGGTGGGCGCCGCCGTCGCGCCGGGGCAGCCAGACCACCTCGTGCGCGTCGCGGGCGCGCAGCGGGAACTCGCGCTCCTCGTCGTGGGCGTACTCGAGCCAGATCGTCGCCGGTTGGTCCGGCAGCGTGTCGAACAGGCTGTTCAGGGCCGGCGCCGAGGCCGCGTCACCGACTCCGTACCACCGGACCGGAAGCGGAGCCGGCACGACGAACGCACTGCCCTGGACCGTCGCGTCAACCGTGTCACCGGGCACCGCAGCCTGCGCCCACCGGGCGGCCGTGCCGTCGTGCAGGGCGAACTCGAGGCTGAACTGCCCCGTCGAGACCGAAGGTCGACGAGCGTGAAGGCCCGCTGGTGCGGCTTGCCGCCCCGTCGAACCAGAGCCGGACCCACATCGTGGGATGCACACCAATGCTTTGAGAACCACCGACTCCCAGTTCCGTTTCACGCTTCCTCCAGGTAACGTCTTGCCCGAGTTAGGCAAGGCTAACCTAAGGGAGGTCGTGTTGGAGGGGTCATCTCCACACCTGTTCGGTCGGTCCACTGTGGGAACGTTCCAGCGTGACGTCGAGCGGGCCGCGGCCGCCGTGGCGGACCGGGTACGCACCGTGCGCCGCCCGTACTCCGGCGCGAGCCTGACCGACCTGCAGGGGATGGTCGACGCCGTCGACCTCGACCGGCCGCTCGGCGACACCGACGCCGCCCTCGACGAGGTCGCCCGGCTCTACCTCGACAACGCGGTCTGGTTCCACGAGCCCGGCTACGTCGCCCACCTCAACTGCCCGGTCGCCCTGCCCGCCCTCAGCGCCGAGGTGCTGCTGGCGGCGGTCAACTCGTCCGTCGACACCTACGACCAGAGCACCACCGGCACGCTGATCGAGCGCCGCCTGGTCGACTGGGCCGCCGGCCGGATCGGCTTCGGCCCGGACGCCGACGGCGTCTTCACCAGTGGGGGCACCCAGTCCAACCTGCACGGGCTGCTGCTCGCCCGCGAGGCCAGCCCCGCGACCGACCTGTCCCGGATGCGCGTCCTCGCGACCACCGAGACGCATTTCAGCGTCACCCAGGCGGCGATCCTGCTCGGTCTCGGCAAGGACGCCGTCGTCACCGTGGCCACCGACCCCGCCGGGCGGATGGACCCGGCCGCGCTCACCCGTACGCTGGACGACCTGTCCGCGTACGGGCTGGTGCCGATCGCCGTGGTCGCCACCGCCGGCACCACCGATCTCGGCTGCGTGGACCCGATCGCGGAGATCGCCGAGGCCTGCGCGCGCCGGGGCGTCTGGCTGCACGTCGACGCCGCGTACGGCTGCGGTCTGCTGGTCTCCACCCGCCGCCGGCACCTGCTCGACGGCATCGAGCGGGCCGACTCCGTCACGGTCGACTTCCACAAGAGCTTCTTCCAGCCGATCAGCTCGAGCGCGATCATCGTCCGCCACGCGAGCGCGATGCGCCGGATGGCCCACCACGCCGACTACCTCAACCCCCGCACGGCGACCGTGCCCAACCAGGTCGACAAGAGCCTGCAGACGACCCGCCGGTTCGACGCGCTCAAGCTCTGGATGACCCTGCGCACCGTCGGCGCCGAGCAGCTCGGGGCGATGTTCGACCGGGTCGTCGACCTCGCCGAGGACGCGCACCGGCTGCTCACCGACGACCCCGAGTTCGAGGTCGCCGCGCAGCCGACGCTGAGCACGGTGCTCTTCCGCTACCGCCCGGCCCGGCTCGACGAGAACGCCTGCGACCAGTTGACCCCGAGGTTGCGGGCCAGGCTGTTCGCGGGCGGCGAGGCGATCATCGCCGGCACCACCCGGGAGGGCCGGCAGTGGCTCAAGTTCACGCTGCTCAACCCGATGACCACGACCGAACACCTGCGTGCGGTGCTCGATCTGGTACGCGAGACCGGCTGGGCGCTCCTGGCCGACGACGACACCCGGCTCGCGACGGCGGTGGTCTGATGCGCGTCCACGACTTCGCCGCCGTCGGGGTCGGCCCGTTCAACCTCGGGCTGGCCTGCCTGACCGCCGGACTCTCCGATGTGGACGGCGTCTTCTTCGAGCAGCGCGACGGCTTCGACTGGCATCCGGGCCTGATGATCCCGGGCGCGACGATCCAGGTGCCGTTCGTCGCCGACCTGGTCACGCTGGCCGACCCGACTTCGCGCTTCTCGTTCCTCAACTACCTCAAGCAGACGGGCCGGCTCTACCGCTTCTACATCCGCGAAAGCTTCTACCCGTTGCGGGCCGAGTACAACGACTACTGCCGTTGGGCGGCCGCGCAGCTTCCGATCCGGTTCGGCAGCCGGGTGGAGCGCATCGACCACGACGGCGACGTGTACGCCCTGCGGGTCCTCTCGGCCGGAGCGGTCGAGACGGTGCTGGCGCGCAAGCTCGTGCTCGGCATCGGCACCGCGCCGCACGTTCCCCCGGCCCTCCGCGACCTGCCGATCGTGCACAGCGCCGACTACCTGCCCGCCAAAAAGAGGCTCCAGCGGCTCGACTCGATCACCATCGTCGGCAGTGGACAGAGCGCGGCCGAGATCTACCTGGATCTGCTGCCCGGCGCCACCGAGCACGGCTACCACCTGACCTGGTTGACCCGGTCGCCGCGGTTCTTCCCGATGGAATACACGAAGCTGACGCTGGAGATGACGTCGCCGGACTACATCCGCTACCACCACGCCCTGCCCGCCGCGACCCGCGACCGGCTCGCCCGCGAGCAGCGCAACCTCTACAAGGGGATCAGCGGCGACCTGGTCGACACCATCTTCGACACGCTCTACGAGCAGAGCCTGACGAGCCCGGTCAACACGACGCTGCGCACCGGTGTCGAGGTCACCGGCGCCCACCACGACGGCGACCGCTACACCCTCGACCTGCACCACCGCGAGCAGGACCGTTCGTTCACCGCCGAGACGCAGGGCCTGGTGCTGGCCACCGGCTACGCGCCCAGGGTGCCGGCGTTCCTCGAACCCGTGCGCGACCGGATCCGGTGGGACGAGCGGGGCCGCTACGACGTCTCGCTCGACTACGCGGTCGACCGCGTCGGCGACGAGATCTTCGTGCAGAACGCCGAGGAGCACACGCACAGCCTCACCGCGCCCGACCTCGGCATGGGCGCCTACCGCAACTCGGTCATCATCCGCGCCCTCACCGGGCGCGAGGTCTACCCGGTCGAGGAGCGCATCGCGTTCCAGGAGTTCGGCGCGCCGGCACCGGCGTTCGCGGAGGTGGCACCGTGACGTTCACCCTCGAACCGCTCGACCCGGGCGCGCACGCGGACCTGCTGCACGCCTGGGTCACCCACCCGCGGTCGGTCTACTGGGGCATGCGGGGCGCCTCGGTGGACACCGTGCGCAAGGCGTACGCGGAGATCGCGGCCGACCCGCACCACCACGCCTGGCTCGGCCGCATCGAGGGCGAGCCGGCGTTCCTGGCCGAGACCTACGACCCGGCGCACAGTGAGCTCGCGGCGCACTACCCGGTCGCCGACGGCGACGTCGGGATGCACGTGCTGGTCGCCCCGCCGGGCGGGAAGAGACAACACGGGCTCACGTCGGGCGTGATGCGGGCCGTCATGGAGTTCGTCTTCGCCGACCCGCGAGCCCGCCGGGTGGTGGTCGAGCCCGACGAGCGCAACGACGCCATCGCCCGCAAGAACGCCGAGGTCGGTTTCGTGGTCCAGCGACGCGTCCAGCTCTCCGACAAGGTGGCCAACCTGAGCTTCTGCACGCGTGACGCGTACGTGTTGACGAGACCGGAACCGCCGGCGCACCTGACGCCGGAGACGATGGCCTTCGCCCACCGGCGGCTGATCGCCAAGGCGATCGCCGAGTTCAGCCACGAACGGATCGTCACACCCGAGCCCGACGGCGACGGGTGGGTCCTGGGCGACCATCGCTTCCGCGCCCGCCGATACCCGCTGGAGCACTGGGTGGTCGACCCGGACTCGATCGAGGGGCCGCTGGACGCGATGGCGTTCGTCGCGGGCCTCGCGGGCACGCTCGGCATCCCGGACCGGCTCGTCGGCACCTACCTGGAGGAGATCGCGGCGACCCTGGCCGGCGCCGCCTGGAAGCACCACCACGAGCGGCACGACGCCGCCGCGCTGGTGCACGCCGACTTCCAGTCGATCGAGGCCGCCATGACCGAGGGACACCCCGGTTTCGTCGCCAACAACGGGCGGATCGGGTTCGGGCTGGCCGACCACGAGGCGTACGCCCCCGAGGCGGGCCGACCGGTGCGGCTGGTCTGGCTCGCGGTGCTGCGGTCCGAGAGCGCGTTCACCGCGGGAGCCGGGGTGACCGAGGACGCGCTCTACGCCGACGAGCTCGGCCAGGACACGCTGGACCGGTTCGCCGGCCGGCTGCGCGCGCTCGGCCTGGACCCCGCCGACTACCGCTACCTGCCGGCCCACCCCTGGCAGTGGGAGCACAAGCACGCGGTGACGTTCGCGCCCGACGTGGCGCGGCGGGCGATCGTGCCGCTCGGCAGCGGACCGGACCGCTACCGGGCGCAGCAGTCGATCCGGACCTTCTTCAACGCCGACCGGCCTGATCGGCACTACGTGAAGACCGCCCTGGCCATCCAGAACATGGGCTTCCTGCGCGGCCTCTCCCCCGGCTACATGCGCGCGACACCGCCGATCAACGACTGGGTGGCGGGCGTCGTCGAGGGCGACGAGACCCTGCGGGAGTGCGGCTTCAGCGTGCTGCGCGAGCTGGCCTCGGTGGGTTACACCGGCGACGCGTACCACCGCAGCGGTTTCCCCTCCGCGCACCAGCGGATGCTCGCCGCGCTCTGGCGGGAGAGCCCGGTGCCGCGCCTCGCGGCCGGCGAGCGCCTGGCCACGATGGCGAGCCTGCTGCACCGCGACCGGTCCGGCCGTTTCCTGGCCGCCGAGCTGGTCGCGGCGTCGGGGCTGCCGGCCGAGAGGTGGGTCAGGACCTACCTACGCGCGTACGTGC
The DNA here is from genome assembly GCF_040676915.1 of Asanoa sp. NPDC049475. Taxonomy (NCBI): domain Bacteria; kingdom Bacillati; phylum Actinomycetota; class Actinomycetes; order Micromonosporales; family Micromonosporaceae; genus Asanoa; species Asanoa sp. NPDC049475. Next base: position 509,891 of record NZ_JBFAPY010000004.1, read on the forward strand.
GCCCGGTGGTGCACTGCGTCCTGAAGCACGACCTGGCGTTCATGCCGCACGGCGAGAACCTGATCCTCGTGCTGGAGGGGCACGTGCCGACGCGGGTGTTCATGAAGGACATCGGCGAGGAGGTCGCGGTGATGAGCGTCGAGCGGCCGCTTCCGCCGGAGATCGAGCGCATCCGGATCGACGTGTCCGACGACGTCAAGGCGCTGGCCCTGCACACCGACGTGTTCGACGGCTTCCTGCGGCACCTCGCCGGCATCCTCGACGGCGACGGGGTGCTGCCCTGGGACCGGTTCTGGGCGCTGGTCGCCGACTGCGTCGAGGAACACGCGTCCGACCATCCGGACCTGCGGGGGCGCCTCGCCCTGGCCCGGCCGGAGTTCAGGCACTCCTGCCTCAACCGGCTCCAGCTGCGCAACACGCTCCAGATGGTCGACCTCACCGACCAAGCCGGGTCGCTCATCTTCGCCGGCACGCTGGCCAACCCGATCGCCGCCCGGTGAAGGTCCGGCGCGACGACTGGGGCATCCCGCACCTCTGGGCCGCCGACGCCGACCGGCTCGCGTTCCTCCAGGGCCGGGTCACCGCCACCGACCGGGCCTGGCAGATCGAGGTGGAACGGCTGCGCTCGGAGGGCCGGTCGGCCTCGGTGCTCGGCCCGGCGGAGGTGCCCTGGGACCGGTTCGCCCGCAGGGCGCGGCTGGACGACACCGCGCGGCGGTGCTTCGCCCGGCTGGATCCGGAGACCCGCCGCTGGGTGGCCGCGTACGTCGACGGCGTCAACGAGGGGCTGCGGGTCACCGACGCTCCCGAGTTCGCCGCCACCGCGCACCGGCCGGACGACTGGCGGCCGTGGACGCCGCTCGGCGTCTTCCTGGTGCAGCACGCGCTGTTCGGCACGTTCCCGCACAAGCTGTGGCGCGCCGACCTCGCGGCCGCCCTCGGCGACACCGAGCTGTTCGCCACCAGCGGGTCCGGCAGCAACGCCTGGGCGACGGCCGGGCCGGTGCTCGCGGGTGATCCGCACCGGCTGCTCGAGCTGCCCGGCGTCTACCAGCAGGTCGGGTTGGCCTGCCCCGAGTTCGACGTGATCGGGCTGGCGTTCCCCGGCGTGCCCGGCGTGCCGCACTTCGGGCACGCGGGTGGGGTCGCCTGGGGGATCACCAACGCGATGGCCGACTACCAGGACCTCTATCGCGAGGAGCTGCGGCGGCGCGGCGGCACGACGTCGGCGCGCGGCCCGTCCGGCTGGGAGCCGGTCGCCGTCCACGTCGAACACGTCGCGGTCCGGGGCGGCGCGTCCGAGCCCGTCGAGGTGGTCGAGACCGCGCGCGGTCCCGTGGTCGACGTCGACCGGCGCACCGGCGAGGCGCTGAGCCTGCGCACGCCGAGCCGGGTCGAGGGCGCGCTCGGCTTCGACGCGCTGCTGCCGTTGCTGCGGGCCGGGTCCACGGCGGACGTGGTCGACGCGCTGCGGCGCTGGGTCGAGCCGGTCAACAGCGTGCTGGTCGCCGACCCGACGGGCGACGTGCGTGAGCTGGTCGCCGGGCTGGTGCCGGTGCGCGACGAACGCTGCCGGCGCGAGCCGGTGCCGGCCTGGGAGTCCCGGTACGCCTGGCAGGGCTACGCACCCACGCCGGCCGCGCCCGTGTCCGGCGTGGCCGTGCATGCCAACGACCGCCGTCCACAGGTCGCGGCGCTCGGCCTCGACTTCGCGCCGAGGCATCGGGCACGGCGGATCCGCGAGCTGGTCGACTCCGGTGCCCCGGCGGGGGCGATCCACACCGACAGCCGGACACCGGTGTTGACACCCCTGCTGGCGGCGGCGGTCGTCGACGGGCCGGCCGCGCTGCTGCGCGACCGGTTGCTGCGTTGGGACGGTCACATGGACGCGTCCAGCGTGGCGGCCGGCGGCTATGCCGCGTGGCGGTCCGCGCTGGTCCGGCGGCTGCACGACCACCCGGCGCTGGCGTCGCTGCGTGCGCCGTCCGCGTACGACGAGCTGTTCGCGCCGTGGACCGACCCACTCGGCCGGATCGGCGTCGCGCTGGAGAGCGTCGTCGCCGGGCTCGGCCCCGAGGTGTGCGGTGCGGTCGCGGCGGCCGCGCTCGAAGACGCCGCCGCCGAGCCGGCCCGGCCGTGGGGCGCCACGCACGTGCTGGCACCGATCCAGGCGGTTCCCGGCGGCGCGCCGACGGCCGCACTCAGCGGCGACACCGACTGCGTGCTCGCCACGTCCAGCGTGCCCGGTGTGTCCGACGCGTGCTGGCGAGGGCCGGTCGCCCGCTGGGTCTGGGATCTGCGTGACCGTGCCGCCAGCCGCTGGATCGTGCCGTTCGGGGCGAGCGGACGGCCCGGTGATCCGCACTACGCCGACCAGCTTCCGCTCTGGGCGGCCGGCGAGCTCGTCCCGGTCGCGGGCTGACGGGCGCGGTGGACATCCGATAGGTTCGATGTCCCGGTCCGGAGGTCGCAGTGTTCGACATCGACAACCCGTATCTCGCCATCACGCCGCTCCTGCCCGAGGTGCTGATCGGTCTCGTCGCGTTCGGTCTGCTCGCGCTCGTGCTGATGAAGGTCGTGTTCCCGCGGATGGAGCGCACGTTCGAGGCTCGCGCCGACGCGATCGACGGTGGCCTCGCCCGGGCCGAAGCGGCCAGGAGCGAAGCCGAGCGGCTCCGCGACAGCTATCGCGAGAAGCTGGCCGAGGGACGCGCCGAGGCCGCGGCGATCCGTGAACAGGCGCGGGCCGAGGCGGCGCAGACCCGGGCCGACGCGTTGGCGGCCGCCCGCGCCGAGGCGGACGCGATCGTCGCCGCCGGCCGGGAGCAGCTCGTCGCCGAACGCGCCGCGGTCCACCGTGGTCTACTTCCCGACATTGACCGGTTGGCCGCCGAGCTCGCTGACCGGATAGTCCACCAACCCGGCCGAATTCACTCAGCTCATCGTGGACATTAAGGGCGAACGCACCTGGTCAAGGGTGGTTCCTGTGCCCTTCCCCCTCGAACAAAGGGCGCCGGGCCTGGTAGCGTCCGGCCGACCGGGCCGCTCAAGGACGGAGGTCGACCGGTGACCGACAACCGGGTTAAAGGCCGCGTAAAAGGGTTGTTCGGCGGGACGACTCCGGACAATGGCCACCATGTGGTCGAGCCCACCCCCAGTGAGGCGCTCGTGGAACCCAACTCTCACCAAGCACTCTCCGTGCTGACCCTTGCCCAGCGCACCGCCGACGAGCACATCGCGGCCGCCCAGCGCCAGTCCGAGCAGCTCCTCGCGGAGGCCCGCCGGGCCGCCGACCAGGTCGCCCGCGAGGCGCAGGGCTACTCCGACGAGATGCGCCGGCAGGCCGACAAGGTGCTGTCCGACGCGCGCGCTTCGGCCGAGCAGTCCGCCCGCGAAGCGGCCGCGCACGCCGACGACGTCCGCACCGAGGGCGAGCGTGTGCTCAACGAGGCACAGGCCACGGCCGAGCAGGTCGTCACCGACGCCACCGAGGCGGCGGAGCGGATGGTCGCCGAGGCCCACGCGACGGCCGAGCAGGTCGCGCAGGAGGCCCAGGACGCCGCCGACGCGCTCGAGCAGGACGCGCAGCGCCGCTACGACGAGCAGGTCGGCAGCCTCCAGCCGCAGCGCGAGGCGTTGCAGCAGGAGATCGAGTCGCTGCAGCAGTTCGACCGCGAATACCGGGCGCAGCTCGTCGCGTTCATGCAGGGTCAACTCCGCGCGCTCGGCGTCGAGACGCCGGCCAACGTCGGCAGCGAGACCCAGATGCTCAACCAGCTCTCGGTCGTCCGCGAGGCCTGATCCTCAACGTCTTCCGGCGGCGCAGGCCACGCAGGTGCGCGCCGCCGGCAGGACGGCCAGGCGTTCCGGGTCGATCGGCTCACCGCAGCGCTCGCAGCGGCCGTAGCTGTCGGCGTCCACCCGGGCCAACGCCGCGTCGATCGCCGTCAGCCGGTCACGGGCGCGCTGCAGCATGGCTCCCGCCTGGGCACGTTCGTACGCGATCGTCTGGCCCTCGGGGTCGTGCTCGTCGTCGGTCGCCGTGCCCGTCTGCGCCGTGACGATCCCCTCGACCACCCGGCTCAACGTCTCGATCTGCGCGACGGTGCCGGCGCGCTCGGCCCGCAGCCGCTCCTCCACGTCGCCCATCGGTCAACCCTAGGTCGCGGGCGGGGTCCAGGAGGCGAAGCGGGCCATCGAGCGGAGGCTGGCCTTCGGCGGCGTGAACCTGATCACCGCGTTGCGCAGCGCGACCGCCACCGGGTTGTGCAACTGCTGGCCGAACCGACCCATCTGGTACGCCGCCCGCGCCACCTGCTGCGACCTCGGCCGCCGCGCCGTGTCGTAGGCGGCCAGCCCCGCGCCGAGGTCACCGGCCGGGTCGCAGTAGGCCGCCAGCACCACCGCGTCCTCGATCGCCTGGTTGGCGCCCTGGCCGAGGTTCGGGGTCATCGCGTGCGCGGCGTCACCGAGCAGCGCGACCCCGCCCCGCACATAGGACGGCACGGGTGTCCGCAGGTAGCGCAGGTCGTCGCGCCGCACGGTGTCGGTGGCGGCCATCAGCGCCGGGATCGGGTCGTGCCAGTCACCGAACCGGGCGCGCACCTGCGCGAGCTCGTCGTCGTAGTGCGTGTCGCGCGGGGCGTTGACCGCGCCGAACCAGTAGACCCGGCCGTCGCCGAGCGGCACCATGCCGAACTCGGCACCCGGCCCCCAGGTGATCGCCACGACCAGCGGACCGCGCCATGGCTCGGCGGTCACGCCGCGCCAGGCGGTCGTGCCGGCGTAGGCGGGCGACGGGACGGTGGGCCACAGCCGCCGGCGGACCGCGCTGTCGATGCCGTCGGCGGCCACCACGAGGTCGGCCTCGCGGCCGTCGACCCGGGGACGCGGGCCGGACACCACGTCGTGCACCTCCGCCCCGGTGACCACCGTGCCCTCCGGCAGCGCATCCAGCAGCACCCGGTGCAGCGTGGCGCGGTGGATGCCGACCGCGGACGTGCCCAGCACCCGGGCCAGGTCGGCGCCGTCGATCTGGCTGAGCCAGCGGCCGTCGGGGGTGCGCAGCCCGCCGGACGCCTCGATCTGGCCCTCGGCCCGCACCGCGTCGCCGACCCCCAGCGCGTCGAGCCCGCGCATGCCGTTGGCCAACAGCGTGATCCCGGCTCCGACCGGGGCGATCCGGGCGGCCCGCTCCAGGACCGTGACCTCCCAGCCCCGCCGGCGCAGGCCGATCGCCGCGCTGAGCCCACCGATCCCCGCACCGACCACGACGGCAGTCGCCATGACCCTTCCCACCCTTCTACAGCTGTAGAAGGCCATACTACAGCTGTAGAAGAACAGGAGCCGTCCGTGACCCGCTTCACCGACCTCACCGATGCCGCGATCTCCGTCGTGGCCGAGCAGGGCATGCGCGGCCTCACCCACCGCGCGGTCGACGCGCGCGCGGGGTTGTCCATCGGCACGACGTCGGCGTACTTCCGCACCCGCAAGGCGCTGATCGAGGGGCTGGTCCGCCGGCTCGCCGACCTCGACAACGCCGATGTCGCCGCGCAGGAGCTGGACGCCTCGGAGGGTTTCGCCGAGGGCGTGGCCCGGGTGCTCGACACCTGGCTGACGGTCGGCCGCGAGCGCACCCTGGCCCGCTACGCCTGCCTGCTGGAGGCGACCCACCACCCGGAGCTTCGGACCATCCTGGAGTACGGGCGGTCGTCCCGCGACCAGGCGCGCGCGCTGATGACGGCGGCCGGCGTGGCCGACCCGGCCCAGGCCGGCGACCACTTCGTGGCCTGTGTGGACGGCCTGCTCTTCGACCGGATGGTCGGCGCCGGCGCACTCACCGCCCCACCGCCGGGCACACCGGAGAACCGGGCCGACCTGGCGACCGCCGTGCGCCGCCTGCTGGCGGCGTTCACGTCGAGCTAGAGCGTGTTGGCCAGTTCGGTCCGCGAGCGGACACCGAGCCGGCTGAAGATGTTGCGCAGGTGGTGGTCGACCGTGCGGGTCGAGAGGAAGAGCTGGGCGGCCACCTCCCGGTTGGTCGCACCGCTCGCCACCAGCTGGGCGATCCGTTGCTGCTGCGCGGTCAACGACAGCCCGGGTGCCGCGGGCTGGTCCGACGCCTCGCCCGCGGCCCGCAGCTCGGCCGTCGCCTGCGCGGCCCAGACCGGCATGTCGACCAGGGCGAAGCCTTCCGCCGCGCGGTGCAGGTGCGGCCGGGCGTCCCGGGGATGGCGCGCCCGGCGCAGGTCGCGACCGAGCAGCAGCTCCGTGCGCGCCCGTTCGAAGTCGCCGCCGTCGACCGGGTGCAGCCGCAGTGCGTGGGCGAACTCGGCCAGCGCGACCTCGCCCCCGCGCGGTGCGAGCAGGGCCCGGCAGCGGGCGGACAGCGCGCACCGGGTCGGGTCGCCGGTCGCTGCCGCCCATCGGCCGAACACCGCCGCCGCGTCACGGCCGGCCGCCGGGTCTCCGGCCGCGGCCGCCGCCTCGACGAGGTACGGCGCCGCGGTCATCTGGATCAGCAGGGTGCCGCTGCCGGAAGCCGGGTCGGCCATCGTGACCAGCCGGCCCAGCGCGTCCGAGGCGCGGCCTGCGACCAGGTCGAGCACGGCCAGCGCCCACTGCACGAGCGCGCGCGGCCGGCCGGCGGGTGAGCCCGAGCGCAGCTCCCGCATCCACCGCATGCACTCCGGGGCGTCGCCGCGCAGCGCGGCCAGCAGCGCCAGCAGCCCGACCAGGTTGCCCGCGGCGGCTCGCTGGCCGCAGGTGCGGGCCACGTCGAGCCCCTCCCGCGCGCTGGCCGCCGCGGCCGCGTAGGCGCCCATCCAGTACTCGACGAAGGTGCGCAGCTCCAGCGCCCGCGGCAGCAGCGCGACGGCGCCGTTGGCCCGGGCCAGCTCGGCGGCGCGCTCCAGGGCGCGGTGCGCGGCCGCGTCGTCGCCGAGCAGCAGCCCGGCCGACGCCGTCGAGACGAGCACCTCCGGGTCCGAGGTGTGCAGCTCGAGCACCGAGCGCAGCGCGGGCCGAGCCCGCTCGTGGTCGCCGCGCAGCGCCGCCGCGAGCCCGGCCACCTGAGCCGACCGCACCGGGTCGACCAGGCCCGCCCGGCGCAGCTGAGCCGCCCGGCGCAGCACCTCCCGGTAGCGCGCGTGGTCGCCGTGCAGGCACACCGCCTCGCCGGCCAGCACCAGTGCCCGCCAGGCCTGCTCCGGCCGGCCGGGTGCCAGCTCGTCGGCGGCGGCCAGCAGCAGGTCCAACGCCTCGCCGGGCGTACCGCCGCGCAGGGCGATCTCGCCCGCGAGCAGCGAGCCGGTCGCGCCGGCGCGGGCCAACAGCCGGCGGGCACGGCCCGGATCGCCACCCAGCCAGGCGTAGTGGGCCGCCGCCACGCGGCGGGCCGACGCGGGGCCGGCGTCGGGGGTGAGCTCGGCCGCCCGTTCGAGCGCCACCGATCCGACGGGACAGTCCACGACGGACGCCGCCGCGCGCTCGATCTCGTCGGCCAGCCCGGCGTTCGGCGGCGGGGTGGCGGCGGCCAGGTGCAGCAGCCGGCGCAGGCGGTTGGTCTCGCCGGTCAGCAGCCGGGCCAGCGCACGATGCGCGCGCTGCCGCTCCGCCAGCGTGGCCTCGGCGCGCACCGCCGCACGTGCCGCCGGGTGCACGAAGGCGCTGCCGCGGACCAGCCCGGACCGTTCGGCCGAGGCGAGCGCGCCGCCGGCCAGGCGGGCCAGCAGCGCGGGATCCAGGCCGTCGTCGAGGGCGACCAGCAGCAGCGCGCGCCGCGTCGCCGGCGGCAGGGAGCCCAACCGCGTCCGGTACGCCCGGTGCAGCGCGCCGTCGACAGGCAGGGCATCGGGCGGCGGGTCGGTCCCGCGCCGCTGTGCCGGGGTCAGCGCCAGGGCCAGGTCGTGCAGCGCCGCCGGGTTGCCGCCGGCCAGCGCGACCAGCACCTCCGCGAGCTCACCGCGTACGCCCTGGTCGGCGAGCACCTCGGTCGCCGCGGTCTCGTCCAGCGGGGCGAGCCGCAGCGCGGTGCCGTCGAGCGGCGGCCCGGTGGTGCCGGCGAACAGCACCGCGATCCGGTGGTCCGGAGCCCGCCGGGCGAGGAACGCGAGCACCTCCAGCGACGGCGGGTCGATCCGGTCCGTGTCGTCGACGACGAGGAGCACCGGTCGGCCCCGGCTGCGGGCGACGACCGCCTCGAGCACCCGGGTGCACAGCCGCAGTCGCTGCTCGGCGGTCCGGGGCCGGCGGACGGGTGGCGGCGCGGGCAACCGGTGCAGGGCCGCGTACGGCAGGTCCGTCTCGCCGGCCAGCCCTCGCACGTGGAGCCGGACGAACCCGGGCGCCTGCCGCGTCGCGTGGGCGAGCAGGGCGCTGCGGCCGGACCCCGGGTCGCCCTCGATCAGCAGCACGTCGCCCGAGCCGTGCGCGACCCGCCACAGCAGCCGGCTGATCGCGGCCAGCTCTCTGGACCGGCCGCGCAGCACCGCATGCTCATGAACATGCACTGCCGGTGCAACAAGCATGTGTCCAGTGTCACCTATCCGAAAGCTCCTCGCAACAAAGACGCCCGTCTATTGACGGGCGCCTTTGTCGGTCGCGTTCGGTCAGCTGCTGGGGCAGGTGTTGCGGTACTCGTCGATCGCGCTGCCGCTCGGGCCCGGGCAGAGGAACTGTTCGTAGCGGGTGTCGTTGTCGACGAACCGCTTGAGCCAGGCCACCATCTGCCGGCCGGTCGGCGTGTTGGTGCTCTGCGGGAAGAAGTGGCTGGCGTTGTTGAGCTCCAGGTACGCCTTCTCCGCCGACGCCGGGATGCTGTTGTAGAACGGGATCGAGTGCGACGCCACCGGTGCGACCGAGTCGCTCTCGCCACCGATGATCAGCGTCGGCACCTGCAGCTCCGACCAGGTCTTGTCCGTGTTCCAGGGTGCGAGCGGGATGGCGGCCTGCAGGGACGGCCGGCGCGAGGCGGCCTCGAGCGTGCCGCCACCACCCATCGAGTGCCCGCCGACCGCGAGCCGGGTGCCGTCCACACGGGAACGCACCGAGCTGCTGTTGACCAGGTAGTCCAGCGCGGCCAGCAACTGCGTGCCGCGGCTGGAGGGCTGGTCGAAGCGGCTGTTGGTCTCGATGCCGATGACCACGAAGCCGTGCGAGGCGATCCGGGGGCCGAGCCAGCTGATGCTCGACCACGCGGCGGTGTAGCCGGGCGAGAGCGCGATCGCGCCGAACGTACCGTCGCTGGTGGTGGTCGGGTAGTAGATGACACCGCCACCGAAGCCGCTGACCAGCGAGGAGACGGTGGTCGACGAGGTGGCGTACGGGCCGCGGGAGGCGTCGAGGATCGAGGTCGTCGGCGCGGGGCCGCGCTCGTACGGGTTGTCGGCGGCGAGGGCGTTCGGCACGCCCGCGACGCCGACGGCGAGCACAGCCGCGGCGGTCGTCGCGAGCAGACGGATGGCTGTCTTCACGTGGGGGGCTCCTGGTCCGTCGGGGGACATCGACGTTGACCAGTGTTTGGCGCGGCCACGCGGACGCGCATCGGCGAAATCGCCGGTGTCGGACGGCGGCGTGCCCGACGGTGGGGGAATCAGACGGTGATGCGCAGAATCCGGTCGTCGCCCGGGGCCGGGTCGCCCCGCCCGTCGTGGTTGGACGTGAGCACCCACATCGACCCGTCCGGCGCCGCCGCCACGTGCCGCAGGCGGCCGTGCTCATCGCGCAGCAGCGCCTGCGCCCCGCCGCCGTCGGTGCCGATCATGTAGAGCCGCTCACCCCGCAGGCAGGCCATCCACACCCGGCCGTCCGGACCGACCGCGATGCCGCTGGGCGACGCGTCCGCGGTGCGCCAGGTGGCGATCGGGTTGGTGAACGCCGGGTCGGTGGAGTCGCCCTCGGCCTCGGGCCAGCCGTAGTTGCGGCCGGGCTCGATCCGGTTGAGCTCGTCGTAGGTGTTCTGCCCGAACTCCGACGCGAACATCGCCCCGCTCGCGTCCCAGGCCAGGCCCTGGACGTTGCGGTGGCCGTAGCTGTAGACCGGGGTGGCGCCGAAGGGGTTGCCGGGCGCCGGGGCGCCGTCGGGCGTCAGGCGCAGGATCTTGCCGCCTAGGCTGCCGCGGTCCTGAGCCGTGTCGCGGTCCCCCGCGTCGCCGGTGCCGACGTAGAGCATCCCGTCGGGCCCGAGCGCGATCCGGCCACCGTTGTGGTTGCCGGCCTTGGGGATGCCGGTGAAGATCGTCTCGCGGGTGTCGGGCCGGTCCGGATGGAAGCGCGCGACGCGGTTGTCACCGTCGGCCGTGTAGTAGACGTAGACCCAGTCGCCGGCCGCCGCGATGCCGAGCAGGCCGCCCTCGCCCGCCGGCGCGGCCTCGTCGACCACCGTGAGCTCGGTGGCGCTGCCGCCCCGCACGGTCAGGATCCGGGCGGTGTCCCGCTCGGTGACCAGCGCCGAGCCGTCCGGCCGGAACGCCAGTCCCCAGGGAGCACGCAGGTCGGTGACCACGTCGGTCACGCTGGCCGGCGCCGCGTCCGGCGCGGACGGGACCGACGGCTCGCTGAACCAGCCCCGCCAGGCCGCGATGCCGCCGAGGGCGGCCACGACGAGGGCGACGACGGTGACCATGGTCAACGCGATCCGAGCCCGGCTCACCGTTCGAGAATAGCGCCGCGCGGACGGGGCACTACGAGGGCGAGGAAGGGAGACCGACCATGCTCTGCATCCGCTCGAAGGACTCCGTACTCAGCATCGGATCGAGGGGCTCGGTCCTTTCGATCGGTTCGATCGGGTCCGTCTGCAGCATCGGTTCCATCGGCAGCGCCTTCTCGGCGTTCTCGATCGGCTCGTGGGCGAGCGCCCTCTCGCTGCTCTCGGCCGCCTCCGAGCGCTCGATCATGTCGTGGGCGTCGCGGGCCGCCGTTATGAAGGGCTGACCGTCCACTGAGGCGGTTTCGCGAACAGACCCACTGGGAACATTCCTGCCGACCCCGGCGCGCACCGGACGCCGTGGGCGAGACGAAGGAGTGCTCGATCATGGGTCTGATGTTCCGCAAGCGGAAGAAGATCGGCCCGATCATCCTGAACTTCACGGAGAACGGCTTCAGCTCCTGGAGCATCAAGATCGGTCGCTGGTCGTGGAACTCCCGGGCACGCGCGCACCGCGTCGACCTGCCGGGGCCGCTGTCCTGGAAGCAGGACAAGAGCTGACCCTCCCCACCTCGTGGCGTCCTTCCCATAACACCGGAAGGGCGCCACGAGTACGTCTGCCCTGAGTAGATTGTCCGATATGAGCCGGGCAGCCTGGTTCCGGGTGTGCGCGGCGGTCGTGCTGCTGGTCGCGCTCTACTACATCGTGCCCGTCGAGGGGGGCGACAGCGGCTGGCGGCTGGTGCTCCGCGCGCTGGCGTCAGCGGTGTTCATCGGCGGCGCGATCGCGCTCGTGGTCTGGCAGATCAGGCGCCGACTGCGCAGCGACCAGCTGCCGCTGGAGGGCCTGGCCGTCGCATTGGTCGCGGGCGCGATCGCGTTCGCGCTGGCCGACTACGTGTTGGCGATCTCCCTGCCGACCCAGTTCGTGGGACTCTCGACCCGCACCGACGCCCTCTACTTCGCACTGAGCACGTTGTTCACCGTCGGCTTCGGCGACATCCACGCGTCCGGCCAGGGCGCCCGGATCCTGGTCATCTTCCAGATGGTGTTCAACATCGTGGTGCTGGCGACAGGCGCGTCACTGCTGATCAACCAGGCCACCGCCCGCGTACGCGCTAGCCGGAAGGAGAAATGACCACGTCGCCGCCGAGCCGGCCGGACGGCGGCTCGCGGGTCACCTGGCCCGCGCTGAGGAGCGTGGTCAGCACCCGGTTGGCGTCGGCCGCCCGGTAGACGGTGTCGGTCACGGTGAACTGGCGCAGCTCGGTGACCGTCGCCCGGCCCACCTCGGCCAGGTGGGCCAGCAGCTCCCTGCGCAGCGGCCCCGGATGCGGCCGCTCGGAGATGTCGAGCAGGTGCCCCTCCGGGTCGTGCGGGTCGCGGTAGCGGACACCGGCGTATTCGTCGACCGCCCACATCGCGTCCTTGAACGTGTCGAGGCTCTTCCCCGAGCCGGTGGCGAACGCGACCAACCGCGCGCTGCCGTCACGGGCGACCAGCTCGACGTCGGCGACCAGGGGGAACCCGGCCGTGCTGAGCAAGGCCCGGTGCTCCCGGAAACCCGCGGCCAGCACCAGCAGCAGCTCGCCCGGCTTGCCCCGCGCGACCGCCGCCAGCGTGGCCGCGGCCGGCGGTCCGCTCGGGGCGTCGAGGAAGGCCAGCAGCGGCGCGCCGGTCGCCGACGCGGCGATGAGCACGGCCGGCAGCGTGTCGACGCCGCCGTCGACGGCGTGGATGTCCAACCCGGACGGCCGGTCGAGCTCCTGGTAGACCGCCTCGAGCGCAGCCCGGTCGGGGCTCGGCGCGACCACCGGCGCGGTCAGCCGGCGCCCACGCAGCAGGTCGGTGAACTCGTCGAAGACCCGAAGTGCCGCCTCGGGGAGCCCGTCCGGCGGGCCGTCGTAGGCCTGCGCGAAGGTGGCCCGCTTGGACCGGTGCAGCGCGGCCGGGCCCCACGCGTCGAGCTGCCGCACGAGGATCTCGCGCACGACGTCGTCGATCGGCCCGCCCATGCCGTCAATTCTGGCGGAAAAGACCTCACGCCGGAACGGAGATCCCGACACCGCCTCGCGTCTGGCCGCCGTAGCGGGCCTTCTCGGCTTCGAGGTCGAGCCGGCCGATCCGGCGCCGCGCGTCGAGGGCGGCGTCGTCGAGCTGGTCGGCCGGGATCAGCCAGACGATCTCGAACTCGAGGCCGTCGGGGTCGCGGCCGTAGAGCGACTTGGTGCTGCCGTGGTCGGAGGAGCCGACGAGGGCGCCCGCGGCGGCCAGCCGCTCGGCGGTCGCCGAGAGCTCGTCGAGCGTGTCCACCTCCCAGGCGAGGTGGTAGAGGCCGACGGTGGCCCGCCCGGCCGGCGACGGCCCGGCACCGGCGAGCTCGAACAGCCCGAGGTCGTGGTCGTTGGCCGAGTCCTTCGCCTGGAGGAACGCCGCGCCGGCGAACCCGTCGGGCGTCATAGCGACCTTTCGGAAGCCGAGCACGTCCTGATAGAAGGCGACGCTGCGCTCCAGGTCACTGACGAAGAGGACCGCGTGGTTGAGTCGGTGGATGCCCATGCTCACAACGGTAGCGCGATCTAGTTGAGAGTTCAACTAAGCGCGTATGATGTCGCCATGACGCGATGGCTGGACGACCAGGAGCAGGCGACCTGGCGTGCGTTCCTCGGTGCGACCCGAGCCCTGATGGATGCCCTCGACCGCGAGCTGCAGCACGAGGCCGGCATGCCGCACGCCTACTACGAGATCCTGGTCAGGCTCTCCGAGGCACCCGAGCACAACATGCGGATGAGCGAGCTCGCCGACGCCTGCGGGTCGTCCCGCAGTCGCCTCTCGCACGCGGTGGCGCGGCTGGAGGAGTCCGGCTGGGTGCGGCGTCAGGACTGCCCGACGGACCGCCGCGGCCAGCTCGCGGTGCTCACCGACGAGGGGATGCGCCGGCTCACCGAGGCGGCGCCCGGCCACGTCGAGGGCGTACGCAGCCATCTCTTCGACCAGCTCAGCCCGAGCCAGGTCACCGAGCTGCGGCGGATCAGCGACGCGATCCTCGGCGGACTCAAGGAGCACCGGGCATAACGGGCGTGCGCCATACGCACGCCCAGCCAGCCACGTGCGCCATGCGCACGAAAGGACGACTTCCTCCGACACAGGCCCTGGTCACGTAGGGTCCGGTCAATATCTCGGCCAACTGGCTCTTGTACAGAACGTCGCCGGGCAAGCACGATGAGGCGATGTCCATCGGCCTCGGTGACCTCACCACGCGGGCGCAGGACCGGATCCACGCCGGTGACCTGGCCGGCGCGGAAGAGCTGCTCGGCAGCGCTCTCGCCACGGCCGACCCCTCCCCCTCGACGGCCACCGACGAGCTCGCCCTGGCCGCCGCGTTGCAGGCCAAGGTGCTGCTCTCGCTCGGCGAGGCGCACGGAGCCCGGGGCTGGGCGTCCTACGCCTACTCGGCGACCACCCGGCTCTACGGCGCGCACGACCCGCGCACGATCGACACCGCCACCACGCTCGCCGCGGTGCTGCACCGGGTCGGGGCGCACGAGCGGGCGGCCCGGCTCTACCACGACGTGATCCTCGAGCTGTCCGCCGCCGAGGGTCCCGAGTCGGCGCGCGTGCTGGCCGTCCACGCCGACCTGGCCACCGTGGAATACGCCCGTGGCGACTGCGCCGCCGCCCGGGCCCGGCTCGAGGACGCCTGGGAGATGCACCGCGAGGTCTACGGTGACGACCGGCCGGCCGGCATCCGCATGCTGGCCAAACTCGGCGCGATGGAGCGCGACTGCGGCCGACTCGAGGCCTCGCACGCCCACCTCGCGCTGGCCCAGGAGCTGTGCCGCACGCACCTGCCGCCCGAGCACCCGCTGATCGCCCAGGTCGCCGCGCTGGCCCGGGCGGCGGCCGATCCCGACCACGTCTGCGCGGTCGAGGACAGCGAACGGGTCGCCACCGCCGGCTCGGGTCCGCCACCGCCGCGCTCGCCGATCTCCCCGGCCGGCACCGGCTACGCCCGCCCGTTCACGCCGGTGCCCGAGCACATCCCGCCGGCCGTGCCCGAGCCCATGGCCCCGCCGCCCGTGGCGCCGACCCCGCTCGCCCCACCGCCGGTGGCCCCCGCCCCGGTCACCCCGACGCTGCGCGACGGCTTCACCAGCGGGTCCGCGCTCGATGACGACGGGCCGCTCCGGCCCCGGCACGCGGCCGACGACGACGTGCCGACCCGCTTCGCGTCAAGTTCCGACCTGCGCGACGCGTACGCGACCGAGACCTACCCGCCCGACACCGAACCGCCGCTGGAAGCCTGGTCCCCGCCCACTCAGCGCGCCCCGGAGGTCCCGCTGTGGCCCGAGGACGCGCGCAGCCGCCCGGGGTGGTCCGGGCGCGCCAGCGACCAGGCGCAGTCGGAGTGGGCTCGCCGGCGGGAGCCCGCCGAGACCGGCGACGAGGTCTGGCGCCGCCAGGAGAGCTGGGACAGCACCAGCAGCGAGACGTGGGACGATCCCGGTGGCCAAGGGTGGGACGACGGCACCGGGTGGGACGCTCGCCCGGACGACGAGGCCTGGGCGGCGGCCCGGCGCCGCGACGACGAGCGCTGGGCACAGCCGCCGCCCGAGCAGCCGGAGCCGGACCCGGATCCGGAGATGGCGCCCCACCAGGACTGGGACCGCGCCGCCTGGGGCACCGAGCCCGGGGCCGCCGCCCTGCCCGCCGGTGCACCGGCCTATCCCCGGGAGCTGGAGGCCGGCGAAGAGGCGGAGCGCCGTGCGACCCGGCTGCCGGAGCGGCGCCCGGCCGAGCAGCTGCCGGTCCCCTATGCGAAGCCCAAGCGCCGCGTGACCCCGCTGGTGATCGCCGGCCTGCTGGTCGTCGTGCTCGGTGCCGCCGCGGTGATCGCCGGGTTCGCGCTGATCGACGGCAACGGCACCGGCACCGGCCCGGTCAGCCAGCCGACCACGCCGCGCACCGTGCCGCCGACCAGCACGGCGCCGCCACCCACCACCGCGCCGCCGACGGCAAAGGCCGGCACCCCGCCGGGCAGTGTCGCCCTGGACGACGGCACCGACCAGGTCACCCTGCGCTGGAAATACCCGACCGGCGCGGCCGGGACGGTCGTGGTGTCGGCGGGCCGCACCGGCCAGCAGCCCCGCCCGATCGAGCAGCTGCCCGCCGGCAGCGACAACTTCGTCGTCTACGGGCTCGACCCGACCAGCGACTATTGCTTCGTCGTCGGCGTGAACTACCCGGCCGGGGTGGTCGGCCGGGCCAAGCCCGTCTGCACCGACCGGGGCTGAGGTGGCGGGTTGTCCAGCCCGGCGTCGGCGATCGACGCGGCCGGCAGCCGCACGGTGGCCACGAGGCCCGGCGCCGCGTCGCCGAGCGTGACCGTGCCGCCGTGCCGGGCGACGAGCTCCCGCACGATCGACAGGCCGAGCCCCGCGCCGCCGGCGTCCCTGGCGCGGGCGTCGTCGAGCCGCGTGAACCGGTCGAACACCCGCTCGCGGTCGGCTTCCGGGATGCCCGGGCCGTCGTCGGTCACGGTGATCTCCACCTGGTCGCCGGCCAGGGTGGCGCTCAGCTCGACCCGCTCGCGGGCGTGCCGCACGGCGTTGTCGACCAGGTTGGCCACCACCCGGTCGAGCGCCGCCTCGTCGCCGACCGTCCACGGCGCTCCGGCGACCGGGCGCAGGGTGACATTGGCCGGATAGCGGGCCGCGATGCCGGCGAGCAGCGCACCGACGTCGACGGGGCCGGTCACCGGGTCGGGGCGGCCGGCCAGGTCGTCGGAGCGGGCCAGCAGCAGCAGGTCGTCGACCAGGCGGCCGAGCCGGCGCACGTCGGCCAGCAGCTCCTCGGCGTCCGGCGCCTCCCCGATCCGCTGCGCCACCTCGAGCTCGGTGCGCAGGTTGGTCAGCGGCGAGCGCAGCTCGTGCGCGGCGTCGGCGACGAACGCCCGCTGCCGCGCCCGCGCGCCCTCCAGCCGCGCCAGCATCCCGTTGAGCGTCACGGCCAGCCGGTGGATCTCGTCGCGGGACGCCGGCAACGGCAGCCGGTCGGCCCGGGCACCGTCGGTGATCGCCTGCGCGCCGGCCCGCAGCGTCTCGACGGGGCGCAGGGTCGCGCCGATCACCCGCCAGGCGATCGCCGCGAGCAACAGGACCAGCAGGGGGTACGCGATCAGCAGCGAGTGCTTGAGCAGGTCGACCGCGCGCACCAGGTCGCCGAGCGACTTCGCGACCAGCACCGTGCGCGGCTCGTCCCGCGTGCCCGCGTCCACCGCGACCACCTGCACGGGACCGGTGACCCCGATCCGCTGCCCGTCGATGTAGACACTGTGCGCCTTGTCGCTGCCCCGCGCCGCCCGTTCGTCCGGGTAGAGGAACGGCACCAGCCGGTCGGCCCCCAGCGACGCCGCGACCACGCGGCCCTGGCCGTCGATGACCTGGGCGCGCACGTCGTCGCCGGAGACCGGCAGCGGGTCGGGCAACGAGTCGGCGGCGATCAGTTGGGCCAGCTCCGCGGCGGTCTTGGTGGCGGCGTCCTCCGCCCCGCGGTGCAGAGTGCTGCCCAGCACGCTGACCAGCAGCACACCGCCCACGAGCAAGCCGGCGACCAGTCCGGAGACGCCGACCACCATCAGGCGGCCGCGCAGGCTGAGCCGGCGCCACACCCGCGCGGGTTTCACGGCGCCAGCCGGTAGCCGGCGCCGCGGACCGTCTCCAGCCGCTCCCGACCGATCTTGCGGCGCAGGTAGCCGACGTACACCTCGACCGCGTTCGGCGCGGTGTCCAGGCTGGCGTCCCAGACGTGGTCGAGCAGCTCGGTCTTCGAGACCACCTCGCCCGGCCGGCGCATGAGGTATTCCAGCAGCGCGAACTCGCGTGCCGTCAGCCCGACCGCCGCACCGCCCCGGGTCACCGAGCGCTGCGCCGGGTCCAGGCTCAGGTCGCCGACCTCGAGCACCGCCGGCCGGGCCGGTGCGCCCCGGCGCAGCAGGGCACGGAGCCGGGCGAGCAGCACCACGTACGAGAAGGGCTTGGTCAGGTAGTCGTCGGCGCCGCAGTCCAGCCCGTCGGCCTGGTCGTACTCGCCGTCCTTGGCCGAGAGCATCAGCACCGGCAGCCACCGGTCCTCGGCCCGCAGCGCGCGGACCACCCGGTAGCCGGACAGCCCCGGCAGCATCACGTCGAGGATCATGGCGTCGTACTCGCCGTGCCGGGCCAGCTCCAGCCCGCTGGGTCCGTCGCCGGCCACGTCGACCGCGAAGCCCTCGGCCTGGAGCCCACGCTGGAGCGCCGACGCGAGCCGCGCCTCGTCTTCGACCACCAGCAATCTCACCAGCAAAGCGTGCCATCCCGAGGGCATCGGTTGACAGCTCTCTCAGCCGCGTCACAGCCGATGCCCGGCATCATGTTCCGCAGGAGGTATCCGCCCATGTCTGTCCTGAGCAAACGTCCGGTGCTGCGCTGGCTGGTTCCGGCCACCGCCGCGGCCGCCGTCATCGGTGGTGGTGCCGCGGTGGCGACCGTCGCCGGCGCCGCCGACCCGACCCTCCCCGACCGATCCGCCGCCCAGCTCCTCGTCGACCTGCAGACCGCCCGCCTGGACGGGCTCTCGGGCACCGTCGTGCAGCGGGCGGACCTCGGCCTCCCGCCGATCGCGAGCCTCGCCGGCATGCTCGGCGACGACAACTTCGCCTCGCTCGTCAACGGCCAGCACACACTGCGGGTCTGGTACGCCGGCCCCGACAAGGCGCGCGTCTCGCTGCTGGGCGGCGACGCGCAGACCGACGTGATCCGCAACGGCTCCGACACCTGGCTCTGGAGCAGCCGGTCCAAGACCGCCACCCACGGCAAGATCAAGGACGGCGACGGCGACCACGGGGCGCCGCCGGCCGGGCTGCCGACCTCTCCCCAGGAGGCGGCCGACCTCGCGCTGAAGGCGATCGAGCCGAGCACCCAGATCAGCGTCGGGCGCTCGACGAAGATCGCCGGGCGCGACGCGTACGAGCTGAACCTGACCCCGAAGGACCACGAGTCGCTGGTCGGCCAGGTGTCGATCGCGATCGACGCGACCGAGCACGTGCCGCTGCGGTTCCGGGTCTACCCCTCGGCCTCCGACAAGGCGGCCTTCGAGGTCGCCTTCACGATGGTCAACTTCGACCGGCCCGACGACGCGCAGTTCGTCTTCAACCCGCCGGCCGGCACCAAGGTCACCGAGTTCGAGGACGCCGTGAAGGCCGCGACCGGCGGCAAGGACCGCAAGGCGCTCGAGGACAAGATCGCCAAGGAGCGGCAGCAGCCTGCGAAGGGCGAGGCGCCGACGATCATCGGCGAGGGCTGGACCACCGTGGTGATGGCCAAGCTCGACAAGAACGGGGGCGGCGACGAGCCCGGGATCGCCGGCCTGCTCGGCCAGCTTCCCAAGGTCAGCGGCGCCTGGGGCAGCGGGCGGCTGTTCACCAGCCACCTGGCGACCGGGTTGCTGACCGACGACGGCCGGGTGTTCTTCGGGGCGGTCAGCCCGGAGCGGCTCTACGAGGTGGCGGCCAGCCACCGCTGACCAAGATCAGTTGGAGCGCCCGGTCCTTCGGTGGCCGGGCGCTCCGTCGTATGCGGCACTACAGTTGCGCTGTGGGAATGGTGCATACCGTCGGGATCGTGCTGCATCCGCAGCGCGACTCCGCCCCGGCGCTGGAGACGATCCTCAAGTGGGCGGGCAACCACGGCGCCTCGGTGCTCGGGCTGGCCGACGACATCGCCCGCATCGACTGCAACGCGATCCCCGTCGACCCTGAGACGCTGGCCGACAAGTCCAACATCCTGGTCAGCCTCGGTGGCGACGGCACCATGCTGCGCAGCATGCGCCTCGCCGCAGGCACGAAGACCGCCGTGCTCGGGGTCAACCTCGGCAAGCTGGGCTACCTGGCCGAGATCGACGTCGAAGACCTGCCGTGGGCGCTCTCCGCGATCGACAGTCGGCAGTACACCCTGGAGGAGCGGCTCGCCGTCCGCACGACGCTGCCGGACGGCCGGGAAGTCACCGCCTTCAACGACATCGCCCTGGTACGCGTGCCCGGCGACGGATCGGCCGCCGTCGGCGTGCGCATCCTCGGCGTCCCGTTCGTCCGGTACGCCGCCGACGCGGTGATCGTGGCGACCCCGACCGGGTCGACCGCGTACGCGTTCTCGGCCGGCGGCCCGATCGTCTCCCCCAACCTGGAGGGCGTGCTGGTCGTGCCCTCGTCGCCGCACTCCTCGTACAACCGGGCCCTGATGCTCTCGGTCGACGAGACCCTGAGCCTCGACGTCCTGGAGCGCAGCGGCCGGCTGGCGGTCGAGGTCGACGGCGGCGTGGCGACCTACGTCGGCCCCGGCGACCGCCTCGACGTCAACGCGGTGCCGGGCGCGGCCCGGGTGATCCGCCTCGGCCACACGACGTTCTCCGAGCGCGCCCGCCGCAAGCTCCGCGTCACCGGCAGCGCCGAGGTCGACTGAGCGACCCCGGCGCCACCGGGCCGGCTCAACCGGCCGTGCAGGTGGGTGTCGGTGCGGTGTTGCTGCCCGTCCACGACGCGAGGATGCCGAACGTGGCACTCGCCCCCGCGCCCAGGTTGCCGTTGTAGGAAACGTTGCGCGCGGTCACCGCGCTGCCCGACGTGGTCAGCGTGGTGTTCCAGGACTGGCCGACCCGCTGGCCGTTGGCCCAGGTCCAGCCGACCGTCCACGAGCTGATCGCGGCGCTGCCGGCCGTGACGGTGACCTCGGCCTGGAACCCGCCGGGCCACGAGCCGATCACCTTGTACGCGGCCGAGCACCCGCGCGCCGGCGGTGGCGTGGTCGGTTGCGTCGTCGGGGTCGAGGTCGGCGTGGACGTCGGCGTGCCGGTCGGTCCGCCGCCTCCGAACACGGTCGCCTCGCGCGAGGTCGACCGGATCCCGTTGGCGCCGTCGATGATCCGCTGGCCCCAGCTCGTCGGCCTAGTTGGGTCGAAGCTCGTCACCATGTCCAGGTATTCGACGCCGCCACCGTTGCCGCTCCACGACCAGCCGATGTAGCCGATCCGGTTGGCCTGCGTGTAGGACATGATCGTGTCCTCGTCGGGGTTGCCGTCGGAGTGGTCGAAGCCGAACTCGCCGACCACGATCGGCAGCCCGGCCGCGCGGAACCGGCCGAGATAGTCGGTGATCTCCGCCGCCGTGTCGAACACGCCGTACATGTGAATGCTGAACACGGTGTTGCGGTCGGGATCCGCGGCGAACACGGTGGCCGCGTTGTCGCGCATCTCGAACCGCCAGTCCTGGCCCCAGTTGGGCGCGTCGACCATCAGCGTGTGGTCGAAGCCCGCATCGCGCATCCGCTGGATCGCGGTGGTGGTCGCCTGGGTCCACGTCGGACTGACCGCGTTGTTGCCGACCGGCTCGTTGCCGATGTTGATGATGACGTAGCGCTCCTGGCCGGCCAGCACGTCGCGCAGGCCGATCCAGTAGTCGACGGCGGTGGACAGCGGCACGGAGCCGCTCTGCTCGCCGTACCCCGTGGTGTCGTGGTTCTCCAGCACGCAGATCAGGCGGTTCTGCCTGCACAGGTTGACCACGTTGGCCACGTCGGAGGCGCCGTTGGCCGGCCAGCGGCCGCCGCTCAGCACGACCCGCACGGTGTTGGCGCCCGTCGCCTTGATGTCGGCGAACGCCCGGGTCTGGCTCTGGTACCAGGTGTGCGCGTGGCTGATGCCGCGCATCACGAACTCGGTGCCGTTGGCGTCGTAGAGGCGCCCGTTGGTGACGGTGAAGCCGGCGGCGGCGCGGGCCGGCGAACCGACGGTGAGGACGAACATGGCCGCGAGCGCGGCCGCGAACAGTGCCGTGACGACGGCGAGAAGTCTCGGTTTCACGAGGCCTGCCTTCACAAGGGAGACGTGACAAGGGCTGGCAGCTGGCCCGTCAGCTGCCGCCCGGCTCCCTGGGGCGTCGACTCACAGTAGGGCCGCCGACCCGGACAGGTCAACCGGTTAAGTTGACGGTCACCGATGCGATCAGCAGCCCCGGCGCGGCCTCCCAGCGGCCCTCGAACCGGGTGCGCTCCCCCGCTCCGTTCGCCAGCACGCGCACGTCGAAGGTGCCGTCGGCCGAGAACGCCACGCGGGCCTCCTCGAAACCGAGCCAACGTCCGGTCAGCGGGGACCAGGCCTTGTAGAGCGCCTCCTTGGCGCAGAACAGCAGGCGGTCCCAGCACGGCCCGCCGCCCTCCGGCAGGCCGGCCCGCTCGTCCGGGTCGGAGACGAGGTCCAGCACCCCGGCGGGCAGCGGCTCGTCGGGCTCCGCGTCGATGCCGAGCCCGGGCACGTCGCTCGCCCGGGCCACAGCGGCGGCCCGGTAGCCGGCGCAGTGCGTCAGGCTGCCCACGATGCCGTCCGGCCAGACGGGTCCTCCGTTGGGGCCGCGGGGCAACGGCACCGCCGGCAGCCCGAGGAGGGCGAGGGCGTCCCGGGCGCAGCGTCGCGTCGTGGCGAACTCCTGTCGGCGCTTGGCCACCGCCCCGGCCACGGCCGCCTCCTCCACCGGGAACAGCGGGGCCGGGTCGTCGTCGTCACGACGCTCCACCGCGACGGCGCCGGGCGGCAGCAGGTCGGCGAGCACGCTGGCGAGGATATCGGGGTTGCCTTCCCGTAAGCGGGGTAAGCGGACGTTCGGAGCGAGGAGGCAACTTATGGTCGCCGTTGGCTACTCCCTGCTGTGCGAGCAGTCGGGACCGAAGGACCTGGTCGACTACGCGGTGCGGGCCGAGGAGGTCGGGTTCGACCAGATCACGATCTCCGACCACTACTACCCGTGGCTCGACGCGCAGGGCCATTCCCCGAACGCGTGGGCGGTGCTGGGCGCCGTGGCTCACGCCACCTCCCGGGCCGAGCTCATGACCTACATCACCTGCCCCACCCGCCGATACCACCCGACCGTCGTCGCGCAGCAGGCGGCGACCGTGCACCTGCTGGCCGACGGCCGATTCGTGCTGGGGCTGGGCGCGGGCGAGAACCTCAACGAGCACGTCGTCGGACCCTGGCCACATGTACGCGAGCGGCACGCCATGCTGGCCGAGGCGCTGGAGATCATCCGGCCGCTGCTCGACGGCGAGACACTGACCTACTCCGGTGAGTACTTCGAGGTGCCCGAGGCGTACGTGTGGGACCGCTCGGAGACCCGGGTGCCGATCGCGGTGGCCCTGTCCGGGCCGGAGTCCGCGGGCATCGCCGGCGAGTACGGCGACGGCGCGATCGCCACCCAGCCCGAGAGCCGGCTGCTGCGGCTCTTCGACGACGCGGGCGGGTCCGGCAAGCCGCGCTACGGCCAGGCGCCGATCTGCTGGGGTCCGGACGAGGCAGCCAGCCGGAAGATCGCCCACGAGCAGTTCCCGTGGTTCGGCCTGGGCTGGAAGGTCAACTCGAACCTGCCGAACCCGGCCGCCTTCGCGGAGGCCTCGCAGTTCGTCCGCGAGGAGGACGTGGCAGGCGGCATCCCCTGCGGGCCGGACACCGACCGCCACGTCGAGGCGATCGCGAAGTTCGCCGAGGCCGGCTTCACCCACGTCTCGGTGCTCCAGATCGGCGACGACAGCCAGCGCGACTTCTTCGACTGGGCCGAGAGCGAGTTGATCCCGGCACTCCGACGCCTGTAACGGGAAGCTATTTGGCCGCGGCGGCGTTGGGTCTCGTTCGTGATCGACGTTCCGCTCTCCGTGCTCGATGTCGCCCCTGTCGCCGCCAACGGCTCGCCTGGTGAGGCACTCGCCCATACGACCGCCCTTGCCCGGCGCACCGAGGAGCTCGGCTTCCGCCGCTTCTGGGTGGCCGAGCACCACAACATGCCGGCCATCGCCTCCTCGGCGCCGGCGGTGCTGCTGGCCCACCTCGCGGCCAGCACCTCCACGATCCGGGTCGGCTCCGGCGGCGTGATGCTGCCGAACCATGCCCCGCTGGTGGTCGCCGAGCAGTTCGGCACGCTGAGCGCCCTGCACCCGGGCCGGATCGACCTGGGCATCGGCCGGGCGCCCGGCACCGACCAGGCGACGGCGCTGGCGCTGCGCCGCACGGTCGAGGGGCTCTCCGCCGAGCAGTTCCCGCAGGAGCTGGCCAGCCTGATCAACTTCTTCACGGAAGACGAGCCGGGTGCGATCGTCGCTTCGCCCGGCGCGGGCCTGACCCCGGACGTGTGGCTGCTCGGTTCCAGCGGCTACAGCGCGCAGCTCGCCGGCCTGCTGGGGCTGCCGTTCGCGTTCGCCCACCACTTCAGCGCCCAGAACACGCTGCCGGCGCTGGCCCTCTACCGCGACCGGTTCACGCCGTCGCGCTGGCTCGACAAGCCGTACGCCATGGTCGCGGTCTCCACCGTGGTCGCGGACACCGATGAGCGGGCCCGCTACCTGATGGGACCGGCCGGGCTGTCGTTTCTGCGCATGCGCCAGGGCCGACCGCAGCCCCTCGCGACGCCGGAGGAGGCCGCCGCGGTCTCCTACACCGAGGTGGAGCGGATCTTCATGGAGGACCGCCTGGTCGGGCAGGCGGTCGGCTCGCCGTCGACGGTCGCCGGCCAGCTGGGCGCGCTGCTCGAGTCGACCAAGGCGGACGAGCTGATGCTGACCACCATGGTGTACGACGTCGAGGACCGGATCCGCTCCTTCGAGCTCGTGCGTCAGCTCACGTAGACGTTGGGCCGCGCCGGCTGCCCCATCCCGTTGCCGATGAAGAAGCTGGGGTGGGGCGGCTGGTTGTAGGCGGTGTTCTGCCACGCCAGCGCGACCCGGTACTGCGGGTCGTGGACAAGCGTGTGAATCCGGCGGTCGGTCTGGACCGGAGTCGCGTAGATGCGTAGCGCCGTGCTCTCCGACGTGCGCCAGATCACCTCCTCGCGCCAGTCGCCGAGGATGTCGCCTGACAGGGCCGGGGTGGCCTTGGTGCCGTTGTTGCTGGCCACTGCCGAGCCGGTGAGCAGGCGGGTGTCGCCGCTCGTGCCGTACTTGTCGATCCGGGTCTGGTCGAGCAGCTCGCGCACCGGGTCGCCGTCCCACCAGATCACGAAGTTGGCGCTCGACGGCTTGCGACCAACGTTGGCGCCGCTGGTCGAGCGGAGCCCGTCAACGGCCGCCGACCACGACTCCGCGCCGGGGCTGCCGGCGTAGACGTCGGCGGCCACCCCACGCCCGTTGTCGCCGGCCGGCGCGGTCGACCAGAGCACCTGGCCCGTGCGGGCGTCGGCGAACCAGGACGCGGGCTTGCTGCTGTCCTCCGAGACCTTGAAATACTCCAGGCCCGCGCGCGACGGGTCCAGGTCGCCGAGGTGGGCGGCGTCGCCGTGGTTGTTCCTCGTGTTCCACAGTGGAGCGCCATTGTCGTCGATCGCCATCGCGCCGAACACGATCTCGTCGCGGCCGTCCGCGTCCACGTCACCGATCGTGAGGCTGTGGTTGCCCTGGCCCGCGTACGCCGATCCCGCGCTGTTGGAGTCGAACGTCCAGCGCCGCTGGAGGCCACCGTTGCGGAAATCGTACGCGACGATGACCGTGCGGGTGTAGTAGCCGCGGGAGACCACCAGCGACGGCCTGGTCCCGTCGAGATAGGCGGTGCCGGCGAGGAACCGGTCGACCCGGTTGCCGTAGCTGTCGCCCCAGCTGGACACGGTGCCGCGGGCCGGCACGTAGTCCACCGTGGACCTCGCGGCACCGGTGCGGCCGTCGAACATCGTGAGGAACTCGGGGCCGGCCAGCACGTAGCCGCTGCTGTTGCGGTAGTCGGCGTTGGCGTCGCCGATCACCTGGCCCGTGCCCGACCGGCTGCCGTCGGCCGTCTTCATGGCCACCTCGGCGGAGCCGTCGCCGTCGTAGTCGTACACCTGGAACTGGGTGTAGTGCGCTCCCGCGCGGATGTTGCGGCCGAGGTCGATCCGCCACAACCTCGTCCCGTCGAGGCGGTACGCGTCGACGAACACCGGCCCGGTGTAGCCGGACTGCGAGTTGTCCTTGGCGTTGGACGGGTCCCACTTGAGCACGATCTCGTAGTCGCCGTCGCCGTCCAGGTCGCCGACGCTCGCGTCGTTGGCGCTGTAGGTGTAGGCCTCGCCGGCCGGCGTGCTGCCGCCGGGCGGGCGCTGGATCGGCACGTCGAGGTAGCCGTTGGCGAACCGCAGCGCGGGCGGGCCGGCCGCCTGCGGGGCGCCGTCCACCACCGCGCGGATCGTGTAGCTCGCGTCGGCCGCCGCGCCCGCGTCGAGGTAGTTGGTGCTGGCCGTGATCGGCGTGCTCGTGAGCCGCGTCGAGCCGCGGTAGACATGGAAGCCCGTGTTGGTCGCCTCGGTGCCGAGCAGGCGCCAGGAGACCAGGTTGTTGCTGCCCGATCTCACGCTGATGGCGCCGCGGTCGAGGTCCTCGACCTGTCTGGCCCCTTGCTGGGGTGGCGGGTTCTGCGTGGGTGGCGGGGTGCTCGGTGGCGGGGTGCTGGGTGGCGGCGTGGTCGGGTTCGGGCTTGTGGCGCCTGTGCACGCGGTGCCGTTGAGGGTGAACGTGGTCGGGGCCGGGTTGCTGCCGCTCCACGCGCCGTTGAAGCCGAACGCCGTGCTGCCGTTGGTCGGCAGGCTCGCGTTGTAGCCCGCGTCGCGGGCGGTGACGGCGGCACCGGACTGGGTCACGGCCGCGTTCCAGGCCTGGGTCACGGTCTGGCCGGCGGCGTAGCTCCAGGTCAGCGTCCACCCGGTGATCGGGTCACCGAGGTTGGTGACGGCCACGTTCGCGCCGAAGCCGCCCTGCCACTGGTTGGGCACCGTGTAGTCGACCCGGCACCCCGCCGCCGCGGTGGCTGTGCCCACCGCGGCGGCGAGGCTCGCGCCGAGAAGCGCGGTCGCCGTCACGACCGCTGTCCTCCTCATGACGAGCACCGGCTTCCGTTGACGGTCACCAGGCTCGGCGCGGGATTGGCGTAGGAGGACGACTGGGTGGCGTTGAAGCCGAACATGACGGTGGCTCCCGGCTGGATGCGAGAGTTGTGGGACTCGTTGCGGGCGGTCAGCACGGCGCCGGCCTGGCTCGCCTGGGCCAACCAGGCCTCGCGGAGCTGCTGGTCACCGGCGAACGCGAACCGGGCCGTCCAGCCGTTGACGGGTGCGGTGCCGGTGTTCGTGATGTCGAGCTGACCGGTGAAGCCCTTGCCGTCCTGCCAGGTGCCGTAGTTGGTGTAGACGACCTTGCAGGAGACGGTCCCCTGGACGCTCTGGTCGGCGAGGAAGGACGCGACCCAGGCCAGCGCCGAGTTCCAGTTGATGGCGACCTCGTTGGTGGCGTACGAGTTGATGTCGTCGACGTAGCAGAACATCGGCGCGCAGCCGTCCAGGAGCTGCTTGGCGAACGGGTCGTCGAGGCTGGCGTTGGCACCGCCGGCGATGGAGCCGGCCGGCGGGTGCGGCAGCGCTTCGTTCAGCTGGTGGCCGAAGATCCGGCTGTGCTGGTTCTCGGAGGCGTTCTCCCCCCAACCGGTCACATAGGACTGGTTGAGCGCGTTGCGGCCGAGGATGTAGTCCATCGCCTCGATCGCGCCGCTGCGGTACTTCGCCTGGCCGGTCAGGTCGTACGCGGTCGCCAGTACCACCGCGTTGTTGAGGATGTTGCTGTTGGCGCCCCAGAAGTAGGCGTTGGCCGAGCCCGGCATCGGCAGCCCGTAGGCCTGCCCGGCGGCGGTGGCGAGGTAGGTGTCGGCGGCGGTGATGACGGTCTGGCGGACCCGGGTCCGGTCGTTCAAGGCGTTGGGCACGGTCGCGAGGTCGAGCCGGCCGAGCGCCGCGGTGCTGCCCCAGCCGAAGCCGGTCGGGGTGAACACGTCGCCGGTGTGGTGGGGGCTTTGTTCGACGTCGGTCCGGTAGGTCGCGGCACCGGTGGTCAGGAACAGCTCGGACGCCGCCCAGTAGAACTCGTCGGTGACGTCGTTGTCGCTGTAGGTGCCGCCGCCGTTGCCGTCGTTCGGGCTCGCATAGACGGCCGGTTGCGCCTTGGCGGCGGCGTACGCCGTCTTGGCCGCGGCGAGCGCGCGGTTGGCGAAGGCCGGGTCATAGGGCGCCCAGAGCCGGGCACCCTGCGCCGCGACGGCCGCCAGGTTGAGCGTCGCGGCGGTCGACGGCGGGTGCAGCTCGCGCGGCTGCGGGTCGGCCTCCGGCGCCAGCGGCAGCCCGGTCCAGTTCTGGTCGTGCAGCTTGTGGTGCGCCATGCCGGCGAGGGGTTGGCCGGCCGGCACCTGCATGCGCAGCAGCCATTCGAGCTCCCAGCGGGCCTCGTCGAGGACGTCCGGGACCTTGTTGCCGCGCTCGGGCACCCGCAGGGTGCTGTCGGCCAGGGCGGCGCCGAAGTTGGCCGTCGGTGCGGTCTTGGTGCGCTCGTACGTGCTCAGGAGCTGGGCGGTCGCGATGCCGCCGTTGACGACGTACTTGCCGTGGTCGCCGGCGTCGTACCAGCCGCCGCGGGCGTCGAGGCGATAGGTGCAGACGCCGGGCTGGCAGGGCACGTCGGTGTCGCCCTGGTTGGGCGCGACGCCGAGGTGTCCGGCCGGGCGGGCGTACTGCTGGCCGACCAGGTTCCCGTCGATCGCGATGCCGCTGCGCTGGATGTAGAAGAACTGGAGCGAGTCCGATCTCAGTTGCGCGTAGAGGCTCTTCGTGACGTCGAACGGGTGGCTGGTCTCGCCGTCGGCGGTCAGGGTGAGGCCGGTCGCCTCCGCGGCGTACCCGGTGAAGTCGATCGTGTGGGTGTTCTGGCCGGAGGCCGCGTCCTCGCCGCGCGGGGTGGTGGTGCCGCTGCGGACGGTCGTGCCGGCGCTGTTCTTGAGCTGCCAGGGCAGGGCCGTGGTCGCGTCGGTGACGAGGGTGGCGCGCTTCGGGCCGTCGGGGAGGTAGCCGACCTGGTTGACCCGCACCCGCGGGCCGGTGTCGGGCACGTAGGGCGGTTCCGGCTCCCCGCCGCGCAGCGAGACGTTGTCGAGGCAGAGCTCGTAGCCGGCCGCGTTGCCGCCGACCTGGAACGCGACCTGCCCGGCCGGGGTGTCGTCGGGGGCGGTGAAGGTGAACTCGTAATGGTCCTGTTGCGGCGTCAGGCTCAGGTCACGGCTGAAATAGCCGGTGTACGGCTCGGCGCCGAGCTGGACGGCCACGCGTACGGTCGCGGTCGGATCGGCGTGGGCGTCGAAGCTGAGCGTGTACGCGGCGCCGGCGGTCAGGCGGACGTCGTTCTGCCCGACACCGCCGTCCCAGGGATTGGCCAGCCCACCGGGCACCGCGGAGCACAGCTGTCCGTTTTGGACGGTCGTGCTGGTGGTGCCGTAGGAGTACCAGCCTGCGGTGCCGTCGCCGAAGTCGCCGTTCTCGAGCTGCTCCGGGTCGGCCTCGCCGTCGCTGGTCAGGCTGACGTCGTCCAGGCAGAAGGTGTACGGGTCGGCCTTGCCGCCGAGCTGGAAGGTGAACGTGCCGTCGGCGGCGGTCAGCCCGCTGGTGAAGCTGTGCGTCTCCTCCTCGCCGTCGGGGGTGACCGCGGTCGAGAGGACGGTGGTGTACGGCGCGGCGTTGAGCTGGACGTTGGCGGTGACCGTGGTGTCGGTGGTCGCGTCGGCGGTGAAGGCCAGCGTGTACGCGGCGCCGTCGGTGAGGGGGATGCCGTTGTGGCCGATGGCGACGTCCCACGGGTTGGCGGTGCCGCCGGGCACGTCGACGCAGAGCCGGCCGTCGCGTACCGCCAGGGTGGTGTTGGCGGTCGACCACCAGGGGGCGGTGCCGGCGTCGAAGGTCCCGTTGGTGATGTGCTCCACGGGTGCGGCGGCCGCGGGGGTGGCCGAGCCGACGAGACCGGCGGCGACGAGCACGATGACGGTGGCGGCGGCGGTGCGGGCCTGACGGGTCACGAGCCGTCCCTTCCCGTGGGAGATAGACAGTCATCCTTGGAAGCGCTCCCATGTTGCCATCGGGTTTCAGCACTGTCAATGTCACGGTCGAGCGGGTTCTCAGGGCTTTGCGCGGCGTCTGGGCCGTCGATCAACTGCCCGGCGGCGTCCAGATGCCGAACCACTGCTCGGCGTCCCAGGCCACGAAGCGGTCGACCTCCACGAACCCGAGCTTGGCCGCCAGCCGCATCGAGCTCTGGTTCGCGCTCTGGGTGCAGAGCACGACCGGCTCGCCCGGGAACGCGCCGGCGAACCAGTCGAGGGCCGCCGTGCATGCCTCGGCGGCGTACCCGTGTCCCCAGGTCCGGGGCAGGAACAGGTAGCCGAGGTCGACCTCTCCCGCCTCTGGACGGACGCGGTTCGGCGGCCCGATGTCGCGGCGCTCGAGCATGACGGTGCCGATCATCGCGCCGTCGCGCTCGACGACGAACACGCCCGGGCGCCGCCCGGGGACCTCGGGCGTGCGGTCGAGCTCCTCCTGCGGCCGCGGGCCGCCGACGTAGGTGCCGACCTCGGGCGAGCCGAGCAGCTCGATGAACGCCCTACGGTCACGGGCCTCCGACTCACGGAGCGTGAGCCGCTCGGTCCTGATCGGAGCGGGGGGCCACAGGTCGCTCATGCGCGCAGCCTAGCCAAGCAGGCGCCGGCGTCGTCAGATGTCGATCTCGGCGATCACCGGGTAGTGGTCGCTGGCCCGGTCGGCGGCCGGCGTGCGCACGACGTGGCACGAACGGAGCCGGTCGACCAGCGCGGGCGTGGCGAAGAGGTAGTCCAGCCGCATGCCGGAGAACTCGGCGCCGCCCAGGGCGGTGGGTGCGGTCTCGGCGGGGCCGTCGCCGACCGTGCGGAAGACGTCGACCAGCCCGGCGGCGTCGAGGGCCGCGATCGCGCGGGTGTCGACGCGGGCCACGGTGGCGACGTCGCGCTCGCTCGGCGGGCGGCCGAGAGGGCGCCAGCGGAGGTGACGGACCCGGTACTGCGCCGGGAGTGCGGCCAGCCGCTCCCGGTGGTCGGTCCACGGGTCCAGGGTGTTGAGATCGCCGAGGACCAACGCCTGCCGGGTACGCCCGACGGCGTTCACCAACCAGCGGGCCTCGTGCAGGCGGCGCCAGCCCCAGTGCGGGTGAAGGTGGGCGGAGATGACGGTGAGCGGCCCGCCGAGCGTGGCGATCTCGACCCGGGCGGCGGCGTGGTGGAACGGTCGGGCGACGCTGCCGGCGGACAGGACTGTCCACTCCGGACCGACCAGCACCGCGACCGGCTGGCCCCAGGACGAGCGGGCGCGGATCATCCGCATCCCCAGGCGCTCGGCCAGCCAGGATCCGGAGTCACCGCGCAGCTCCTGCAAGGCGACCACGTCGGGCAGGGCCGAGCCGATCACCTCCGCGATCACCTCAAGCCGCATCCCGCGCGACTTGTCGTACCCCCCTGTTCTGATGTTGTACGTCATCACCCGCACCCGCGACCACCGCCTCGGCGTTGGGGCGCACGATCACGTAGAGGAGGCCAACCCAGAGCGCGGTCAGCAACATGGCGCCCATCAGGTCGCTGGGATGGTGCATGCCCCGATAGAAGCGGGAGGTCGCGACGACGAGCGGCATCACCACAGCGGCGACGATCGTGAGCCAGCGCCACCAGCGGTCGGTGCGAGCCATCACGATCAGCGCGATCGTGGTCCACAGACACAGCGTCGCCGCGATGTGGCCGCTGGGGAAGGCGGCGGTCGGCAGGTTCTGGTCGAGGTGCGGCACGTCCGGGCGCGGACGGTCGACCGCGGCGGCCGAGGCGAGGAAGAGCGTCAGTTCGCCGACCATCACCAGCGCGAGGAACAGGATCGGCCGCCATTGCCGCCAGCGTGCCAGAACGAGCGTGCAGAACACGAGCGACACGGCGAGGATCGTGTGGGTGTCGCCGGCCTTGCTCGCGATGTGGCTCCAGCCGTCGAGCGTGGCTGTGCGGTGTTCGGCGAACCAGCGCGGCACCTCCGTGTCGAGGGCCGCCAGCACCGTGCCGTCGGCGTGATAGCTGGCCCAGGTGCCGAATCCGAACAACGCTCCGAGCACGAGCACCCAGCCGACCAACACCTCGGCCGTCTCCACCCAGGGGTGCGGGAGCACTTCCCGTTCGGTGGGGGCCGGCTCGAGGTCGCGGGCGGCTTCGGGCTCCAGACCCTCGGTGAGCGCCGGCTCCCGGCGGTGCTCCTCGCGGCGCCAGAGCCGGAAGGCGTACAAGGTGATGCCCAGCCAGGCCGCACCGAGCAACCAGCCGGCGAGCACGTCGGAGACGAAGTGCACGCCGAGCGCGATCCGGCTGACGCCGATGGCGGTGATCAGGGTCGCGACCGCGGCGATCACCAGGGGCCGCCACTTCCTCGGCACGGCGGGCAGGAAGACCAGCAGCAGCGAGCCGTAGACGACGAACGAGCCGAGTGAGTGTCCGCTGGGGAAGCTGTTGCCGGGCGCGTGGGCGACCGGCACGTCCACCACCGGGCGCAGCCGGCCGACCAGCAGCTTGATCGTCGGCTCCAGGGCGAGGGCGCCAAGTCCGGAGACGATCACGAAGACGGCGAGCCGGGCGCGGCGCCGGATCAGCAGCACGGCGACGGCCAGCGTGACCACCCAGACCTTGAGCCCGCCGCCGAGGTCGGTGACGAACCGGATGACGTTGAGCAGGCCTTCGTGGTCGGCCACGTACCCGTTGACGGATTCGGCCACCCCGTGGTCGAGGTCGTAGAGCGGCCCGAACCGGAACCGGACCAACGCGAGCAGCACGCCGAACGCGATGCCGGCGACGACGACCGCGCCGAGCCCGACGAGGCTGCGCGCGGTGAAATGTTCCAGCGGGCGACGCGGCATCCGGGCCGCGGTGTCTCGGTTGTCTGTGCCGACCGTCATGCGGCGTTCGTTACCCGGAAGTCGTCTCGTGCACACCCTCGTCGGAGCGGCGCTGCTCGAGCGGCTTCCAGAGGTCGGGTTCGGCGGGTTCGGGCACACCGACGCGCATGCCTTCGAGCTGCGCGGTGAAGGCGAGCCCGAAGAAGAAGGCCACGCCCGTCAGGTTGGCCCAGAGCAGGAGGGCCATGATCCCGGTCAGTGCGCCGTACGTCTGGTTGAAGCTCTCCGCCACAGAGACGTAGAGGGCGAGCAGCAGGCTGGCCACGATCCACAGCACGGTGGTGATGCCGGAGCCGAACAGGAGCCAGGACAGCCCCGGCTGGCGGCGCCTTGGGGTGTGCCGGAACAGCACGGCGATCGCGAACACCGTCAGCGCGAGGGAGACCGGCCACCGGATCACGTCGAAGAGGTCGTGGACCCAGCCACCCCAGCCGTACTGGCGCTGCACCGAGTCACCGATCGGCCCGCCCGCGACGAGCAGCAGGAACCCGAGGAACATCGGCAGGCCGGCCGCGACGGCGAGCACGGCGGCACGCAGGTACTTGAACAGTGCCGGCCTGTCCCGCTCGACCCCGTAGATGCGGTTGGCACCCCGTTCGACCTGCGACATCGCCATGGTGAGCGCGACCAGCCCGGTGATCAACCCCAGCGCCAGAGCCAGCTCGCCAGCGTCCTCGGTGCGCTCGTCGTCGGTGAGCAGCTCGCGCACCACGTCGACACTGGCGCCGGGGGTCAGCGCGATCACGGTGTCGGCGACGACCCGCCCGCCGGACTCGACCCCGAGGTCGGTGGTCAGACCGGTGAGCGCGATGAGGAACGGAACGACGGCGAGACAGAGCTGGAACGCGAAGGCCCGGGCGTGGCTGAACCCGTCGCCGTACCGCAACCGGACGAACGCGTCGCGCACCAGATGCCAGCCGCCGTGCCGGCGCAGGGTGTGCCAGGCGTCGTCGGCGGTGAGCTGGTCGGCGGACATCAGCCGCGTCTCCGGAACGATCCGGGTCGAACTCATGCCCCCGCTCCCCTGTCGGTCATCCCACCAGCCGTTTAGCCCGCGCGGCGGCCGCGTCGACGTCGTAGGCGAGGTCCTCGTCGTCGGCCGGACGCGGCACGCAGAGCCAGATCGCCCGCGGCTGCACCTCGACCCACAGCGTCTTCCCGGCGGGAATGACGTCACCGTCAAGCTCCCGCGGCTGCGGCCGGTTGCTGGTGACCTGCACCCGGTGCCCCCGGTAGATCTCCATCCGTGGCACCCGCCCCCGCCGGCGCAGCACGGCCCAGCCGAGCGCGGCCCAGTGCGCCATGGTGCGCGGGGTCAGGATGGCGACGTCGAGCCAGCCGTCGTCCGGCTCGGCCTCCTTGAACAGCCGCACCCCGCCCTGGAGACGGCCGACGTTGGCGATCAGGACGGACCGCGCCCGCCGGCGCATCGGAGGCCGGTCGTCGATGCGCACGGAGATCCGCATCGGCCGGTCACGGAGATGCTTGAGACCCCCGAAGACGTACGCGGGCCAGCCGATCCGCGCCTTGGTCGACTCGGAGGTCGACCCGAGCATCTGAGCGTCGAACCCCATGCCGGCCATGACGGTGAAGTAGCGGTCCTCGTCGCGCCCCTTGACCAGCCCGAGATCAAGCCGCCGCCGGCCACCCTCGAGCGCGACCGCGATGCCCGCGGGCAGCTCACCGGAGAGGCCCAGGTTGGCGGCGAGCAGGTTGCCGGTGCCGCTGGGCAGCACAGCGAGCGCGGCATCGGTGCCGACCAGCCCGGAAGCGCAGGCCATGATGGTCCCGTCACCGCCGTAGGCGAAGACGACTTCAGCGCCGGCCTCGACCGCGGCCCGACTCTGCCCCCGCCCCGGATCCTCGACGGTCGTCTCGTACCACTCGGGAGCGGGCCAGCCCGCCTTCTCCAGTGCCTTGCGCAGGGTGGAACGCAGTTCGTCAGGGTCGTCCAGCTTGGCCGGATTAACCACGACGGCCGAGCGCACCCCGGATTGACTGACCTCCACGCAGCAGAGTGTGCAGGACCGCAACGATTTCGGCGACCCGAACTCCCTTCGGGTGCCCATCCCCACTTTCAGGCATGAGTTGCCGTGGAGCGGGGCAAGGGGCCGCGGATGCCGTGACCAGCCGCTCGACGCGCACTGCCCTACGCGGCGCACCGAGTCGATCGGGCCGCCTCGGCAGACACCAACGCGCGTGCCATTTACGACATCCCACAACGGCCTGTAACCAGACAGGACCCGCACCGGTCCGGCAGCCGCGCCCGACGCCACGCCAACAGTGCGGGCCCGGACGCACCCCGCACCTACCCGACAGGCGCACCCCACGCCAGGACCGCAGGCCTAGACAGCCCCACCCACGCGGTCGCCGTACCTCACAGCGCCGGCCCGCCCAGCCGCCGACCCACACGACAGCCATACCAGCCGCACAGGTTCACACAGCCGCCGGCCACACGACAGCCATACCAGCCGCACAGGTTCACACAGCCGCCGGCCACACGACACCCAGCCGCGCTGGTTCACACAGCCGCCGGCCTACGCGGCCGGCCGTACCCACAGCGCAGGCGGTCCGCGTCGCCCAGCCGCGCGCGGCGGTGGGTGGCCGCGCATGCGGGCCTGGTGTGTGGTCGCGCCCGGTGCGATGATCTCGATCTGGTGACGGGAGGCGTTGCGTGGACAGGCGTGTTGTTTCGCGGACCCGGTCGATGGTCGTTGTCCTCGGCACCTATCTGCTCGCACTCGGGGCAGCCTGGGTTGTGATCGTCGCAGCGCCTCCTTCCTGGCATCCCTTGTTGGCCGCGTTCGTTGCCGACGTGGTCGCCACGCTCGTCGTCTTCGCGGTGTCGATGGCGTTCGACAACGCGAGCCTCTACGACCCCTACTGGAGCGTCGCCCCACCCCTCATCGCCGCCTGGTGGGTTGCCGTCGCGGGCAGCGGCGATGTCGTGCGGCAGGTGCTCGTCGTCGGGCTCATCACCGTCTGGGCCGTGCGGCTCACCGGGAACTGGGCCTACGGCTGGACGGGCCTGCACAAGGTCGACTGGCGTTACGACCAACTGCGGGCGACGCGCGGCCGGGTGCCGTGGTGGCTGGTCAACCTCGGCGGTATCCAGCTCATGCCCACGGTCGTGGTCTATCTCGGTCTGCTCTCGGTCTGGCCCGCCCTCGCCGGCTCACGTCCCTTCGGTGTGCTCGATGTGATCGCCACGCTGGTCACCGCGGGCGCGATCGCCCTGGAAGCCGTGGCGGACCTGCAACTGCACCGCTTCGCGGCCGCGGCGGCCAACCGCGGCCGCATCTTGGCGACCGGCGTCTGGCGGCGCACGCGCCACCCCAACTATCTCGGTGAGATCGCCCTGTGGTGGGGGCTGTGGCTCTTCGGGCTGGCCGCCGCGCCTGGTTGGTGGTGGACGGCGATCGGTCCGCTGGCCATGGTGGTGCTCTTCAAAGCGGCGAGCATTCCGCTGATGGACCGCCGGTCGCTGAAGCGCCGCAGCGGCTATGCCGACCACATGCGCGAGGTGCCCGCGCTGCTGCCCCGACTGCGTGGACCGCATCGTCAGCTCACCGCCCCCGACGCCACCGAGCACCACTGAGGACCGTCGCCCCACGGACCGCCTTCGCCACCCCGGGTGGCCAGCTCCATATCCATGCAGACAGATTAGAACGTACGTACGACAGTTTTTGCCAAGCCTTGACGAGCAGCCAGAAGGCTGCCTATCGTGGAAAGGCAGCCAAACGGCTGCATGTGAGGTGAGAGCCCCCCGTGGACCTGGTGTTCAAGGCATTGGCCGACCCGAGCCGCCGCGAGCTGCTCGACTCGCTGAACGCGCGCAACGGCCAGACGCTGCGCGAGCTCTGCGCGGGTCTCGACATGGCGCGGCAGTCGGTCAGCAAGCACCTCGCCGCACTCGAGGCCGCCGAGCTCGTCACGACGGTCCGGCGCGGCCGCGAAAAGCTGCACTACCTCAACGCGGCGCCGGTCAACGCGATCGCCGACCGCTGGATCAGCAGGTACGACCGTGGCCGCGCACAAACCCTCGCCGACCTCAAGACCGCATTGGAGCAGACGCCGATGAGCAGGCCCGAGTTCGTCTACACCACGTACATCAACACCACGCCGGAGCGGCTCTGGCAGGCGCTGACCGACCCGGCCTTCACGAAGCGCTACTGGGGCGTCGAGTTCGAGACGGACTGGTCGAAAGGCTCCCCCATGACGTGGCACGCGGAAGGCGCCCGCATCTCCGACCCGGCGCAGGTGGTCGTCGCCTCCGAGCCGCACACGAAGCTCTCGTACACCTGGCACACCTTCACCGACGACTGGGCGAAAGCGTCCGGCATCGCCGAGGCCGACCGCGCCACGTTCGCCGCCGAGGCACGGTCCACTGTGACCTTCGAGCTCGAGCCCGCCGGCGACGCGGTCAAACTGACGGTGATCCACGACGGCTTCGCGCCGGGCAGTGCCGTCCTCAGCGCCATCAACACCGGCTGGCCCCAGATCATCGCCAACCTCAAGACGCTCATGGAGACGGGCGAGCCGCTGCAGCTTGTCAACCCGAGTTGACACAAGCCACCGCGTCAACGTAGATTGACATCATGACTCAGGCAGTGGACCTAGCCGCGGCCGCCAGCAGCACCGACCCCAAGGTCGGCCTGCGCGCCGTGTTGGCCCTGCGCCGGCTCCTGGAAAGTCTGGAGACGGTGCAGGTCGACAACGCGCGTGCGCAGGGCTGGTCGTGGCAGGACATCGCCGCCGCGCTCGAAGTGAGCCGGCAGGCGGTACACAAGAAGCACGCCGGGCGTCCGGTAGTGCGACCGTCACAGGAGGCGTGATGTTCGAGCGGTTCACCGACCGGGCGCGGGCAGTGGTCAAGGGGGCTGTGGCCGAGTCGCACGCGCTGCGGCACGAGAAGGTCGGCACCGAGCACCTGCTGCTCGCGATGCTCGACGACAAGCCGGACGGCGCCGGCGGTGGCGTCGCCGGGCGGGTGCTCCGAGAGGCCGGCGTCACCGCCGACGACGTACGCAGCCGCATCGAGACCCACGTCGGTCGCCGAGCGCTCGGGGACGCCGACGCCGAGGCCCTGCGGCAGATCGGGATCGATTTGGACGCGGTACGCAAGGCGGTCGAAGCATCGTTCGGCAAAGGCGCCCTGCGGCCGCCGACCCGGACACACTCTCGCGGGCTGTTCGGCTTCCGCCGTCGGCGGTACCTGACCGGTGGCCCGTTCTCGCCACGCGCCAAGAAGGTCCTGGAGCTGTCGCTGCGCGAGGCGCTCCGACTCAAGCAGAAACACATCGGCACCGAACACGTACTACTCGGCCTGATCCGCGAAGGCGAAGGCCTCGGCGTGCTGGTCCTGACCGAATCCGGCATCCAGGTCGAGGACCTCCGCCGCCGCATCGAGGCCGAGATCCGCGCCGCGGCCTGATGGGTTGTGGCCACCGCGGGCCGAGCCGAAACGGCGCGGCCCGCGTCGGCGCACAAGCCCGGGAACCGAAGAGCCGGACCACGACGACACGGTCCGGGCCGGCACTAGGCCGCGGAGCCGAAAGCATCGGACCGCAACAACACGGCACCCGCGGAGCCGAAGGCTCGGGCCGCAACGACACCGCCCTCATCGGCATGAAAGCCCCGGAGCTGAAGGGTCGGACTACAACGACACGGCCGCGATCGGCACGAACGCCGCGCAGTCGAAGGGTTTGATCGAAACGCCATGACGCAGCGTCGTGCACGACTGTGCCGCGCGGCTCCGGACGGCCCATTGCGGCCGGTGTCCGGCATGACGCGACGGCGTCAAAGGAAATGGGTAGTCCAGTGGCTTACACTGGGTGGGTGAGGCTTGTGGCGAGGCGATTTAGCTGCCCCCGGGTGACCGGTGGGTGTTCTGTCGTGCGCTGATCTCAGTCGCGCCCTCGCGGGCGCAGGAGACCACGAGCTAACCCCCGGTTCAACCGGGGGTTTCTCTTTTCCCGTCTCCCTGCTCCCGTGAGGACACCACCAGCCATGACCTACCTGACGCCTGCCCAACTGGAAGACGCCCTCGCCCGCCGCGATCTGACCGATCCCGCCGCCGGTGAGCACGCCGTCCAGCACGTCGTCGACCGCATCGAGCGTGCTCTGGCCCAACAATGGGGCATCCCGGTGCGAAGAGACCCTGGGCACCGCATCGTCACCATCGCCGACAACTACGACCGTCTCCGGTACGACGGGGCCGCCGTCACCCGCGACCGGCGCTAC
The DNA here is from genome assembly GCF_040676915.1 of Asanoa sp. NPDC049475. Classification (NCBI taxonomy): domain Bacteria; kingdom Bacillati; phylum Actinomycetota; class Actinomycetes; order Micromonosporales; family Micromonosporaceae; genus Asanoa; species Asanoa sp. NPDC049475. Next base: position 548,630 of record NZ_JBFAPY010000004.1, read on the forward strand.
AGCCGCTACGTGGATCCCGAGCGGATGCTGCGGTCGCACACCACCGCGCGGATTCCCGCCCTGCTCGACCACCTCACCGAAGACGATGTCGTGCTCAGCGTGCCCGGTATGTGCTACCGCCGCGACGCCATCGATCGCCAGCATGTCGGGGAGCCACATCAGCTTGATCTCTGGCGGATCAGCGCCCACCGACAGCTCACGACCCACGACCTGACCACCATGATCGAGCAGGTTGTGAGCGCGGTGCTTCCCGACAGGAAGATCGAGACGCCGCCGAGCGAACATCCCTACACACTCGACGGCCGCGAGATCTACGTGGACGGCGTCGAGATCGGTGAGTGCGGCCTGGCGCACCCCGACGTGCTCCGCGGCAGCGGCCTCCCGGAGACCACGACCGGTCTGGCCATGGGGCTCGGGCTCGACCGGATCGCCATGCTGGTCAAGGGAATCGACGACATCCGGCTGCTCCGCGCCACCGACCCGCGCGTGGCCGGGCAGATGCGGGACCTGAGCCTCTACCACCCGGTGTCCGCGATGCCGCCCACCACCCGCGACCTGTCCCTGGCCGTCGCCGAGCAAGCCGATGCCGAGCAGCTCGGCGACCGGGTACGCGCCGTCCTCGGTGACGACGCCTCGGCCGTCGAGGAGATCGAGGTCCGGAGCGAGACCGGCTACGCCGACCTCCCCCACTCCGCCCGCGAACGGATGGGCCTCGGACCCGGGCAGAAGAACGTGCTCCTGCGACTCGTCCTCCGCGACCTCACCCGCACCTTGTCCACAGTGGAGGCGAACGCCATCCGCGACCGGGTCTACGAAGCCCTCCACGAGGGCTCGGCCCACGAATGGACGTCAGGACAGCACTGACGGCAGGTCGAAGACCGAGGACAACCGATGAGCCGGCGGTACGGCATCCCACCGTGCCGCCGGGTCGATCAGGAACGCCGCTCGCATCCCGAGCGCCAGCGGCCCGAAGTAGTCCGCCGACGGGTTGTCGCCGACGAACACCGCCGACGACGCCGCGATGCCGAGCCGGTCGAGTGCCGCCGCGTAGATCTCCGGCGCCGGCTTGCGCACCCCCACCTCGACCGAGGTGACGACCGTGTCCACCAGGCCCAGCACGCCCATCGCGGCCAGATGGGACGGCACCAGATCGGGCTCGTGCGTGTTGGACACGACCGCCAACCGGTGCCGTCGGGAGAGGGACCCCAACAGGTCGGCGATCCCCGGCAGGTAGCGCACGCCCGCGTTCCACTCGTCGATGTAGACCGAGACGAACGACGCGATCTCCTCAGCCGACGCCGACGGCAGGAACGACCGCGCCACGTCGAGCATCGAGAACTCCGACCGCGACGGCGCGCAGCGCGCCTCCCACGCCATCCACACCTCGTCCCACCGAACGGTGAACTCGGAGGCCGACATCGGTCGGCCGAGCGAGCTCACGAACGCGGCCGTGCGGACCGGCGACCGGGCGTGCCCGTCGTCGTAGTCGACCAGCGTGCCGAAGAAGTCGAAGAGGATGTGGCTCACTCGGAGCCGGCACCGTCGATCAGCGCGGCCCCGGTCTGCGGCTCGACCGACTCGTCGGGGTCGATCGGCAGCAGCACGTGGAACCAGGTCTCGCCCGGCTTCGAGTCGACCCGGATGTCGCCGTGGTGCTTGTTGACGATGATCCGGTAGGAGATGTCGAGCCCGAGCCCGGTGCCCTCACCGACCGGCTTGGTCGTGAAGAACGGCTCGAAGATCCGTGGTCGGACGTCCTTGGGGATGCCCGGCCCGGTGTCGCCGATCGAGACCACCACGTTGTCGCCCTCGCGCGACGTGCGGACGGTCAGCGTGCCGGACTCTCCCATCGCGCCGATGGCGTTGTCGATCAGGTTGGTCCAGACCTGGTTGAGCTCGGCCGCGTAGGCGGGGATCTCCGGGATCGACCGGTCGTATTCCTTGACGAGCTTGATGCCCGCGGGGAACTTCGCGTGCAGCATCACCAGGGTCGCGTGCAGGAGCTCGTGCACGTTGACCGTCTGGTGCGGCGCCCGGTCGAGCTGTGAGTATTGCTTGGCCGCCGCGACCAGCGACGAGATGCGCGTGACCGAGTCGTCGATCTCGGTCATCAGCTGCTCGGTGTCGAGGGTGTAGACGAGCCAGCGCAACGCGTTCTCGAAGTTGTCGGCGCCGATCTCGTCGCGCACGGTGGCCAGCCACGCGGTGTCGATCGCACCCGACACCAGGGTCGGCGCGATGTCCCAGGCGCCGGTGATGTCGTGGTCTTCGAGCCACTCGCCGACCTCGTCCTCGGCGTCGCTCGTCTGCATCGGCGTCAGCTCCGGCGCGCTCGCCGCCCGCTTGATCGCCTCTTCCTGGAGGTTCACCAGCTTGTGCAGGCGCGTGCCGTCGACCCGCCCGTCAGCGATCATGGCCAGCTTGTGGCGCATGCCGGTGACGCGGGTGCGGAGCACCGACGTCGCGCGTACCGCGGCGGCAGCGGGGTTGTTGAGCTCGTGGGTCAGGCCGGCCGACAGCGAGCCCAGGGCCAGCAGCCGCTCGCGCTCGCTGACCATGGTCTGCATCGAGCGCATGCCGAAGAACAGGCCCTCGAGCAGGTGCATCGCCATCGGGAACCAGTCGCGCAGCGCGGCGGCGAGCTCGTCGGCGGGCAACTGGTAGACCGCCACGTCGGAGATCGCGACCATGCTGTTGAGGTAGATCTGGGGAATCCGCTCGATGTAGGCCTGGGTGGCCCCGGCATAGGCGCCCACCTGGTCGGTGCGGGTGGTCTCGATCTCGTCACCGCGGACGGTGCGGTTGAGCGCGACGGTGCCGCTGAGCAGCACGTAGAAACACGTCGCCTCCTCACCCTCGCGGTAGACGTAGGTGCCGCCCGCGTAGTGCTCGACCGCGCCGTGGCTGGCCAGGAAGTCGAGCTGCTCGGCGTCGAGCTTCTCGAACAGGAACAGCTTGCGCAGCTCCGCGGGGGAAAGCCGGTCGCCCTCGGCGTGACCGGCGAGATCGGTGCTCATTGCGCCTCCAGATAACGGTGCACCAGGGAGATCGCCATCGCGCCCTCGCCGACCGCCGATGCCACCCGCTTGACGGAGTCGGAGCGGACGTCGCCCGCGGCGAACACGCCGGGGACGCTGCATTCGAGGTGGTAGGGATCGCGCGGCATGGTCCAGCCGACCGGGCGGTTGCCACCCGCGATCAGGTCAGGGCCGGTGATCACGAAGCCGTGGCGGTCACGGCTGATCACCCCGTCGAGCCAGTCGGTGCGCGGCTCGGCGCCGATGAAGATGAACAACCACGAGGTGTCGACGGAGCGGCTCTCCCCGTCGCGGGTGTCGCGGAGCACCAACTGCTCGAGATGCTCTTCGCCGGAGGCCTCGGCGACCTCGGTAAACGGGTGCACCTCGATGTTCTCGTGGCTCTCGATCTGGTCGATCAGATAACGGGACATCGTGCGGGCCAGGCTCTCCCCCCGGATCAGCACGTGCACCCGCTGGGCGTAACGGGAGAAGTAGACCGCCGCCTGGCCCGCCGAGTTGGCACCGCCGACGATATAGACCTCTTGCCCCGAACAGCTCGGCGCCTCGGTGGCCGCCGAGCCGTAGAAGACGCCCCGACCCCGGTAGTCGGACAGCCCGGGTGCCTCCAGCATGCGGTAGGAGACGCCGGTGGCCAGCACGACCGCGTGCGAGGCGACCTCGCTGCCGTCGCCGAACTTGAGCACCCGCGTCGCGCCGCGCACGTCGAGCTCGACCGCCTCGCGCGTGGTCAGCAGCTCGGCGCCGAACCGCACCGCCTGACGGCGCGCCCGCTCGGCCAGCTGTGAGCCTGAGACTCCGTCGGGAAAGCCCAGATAGTTTTCGATCCTGCTGCTCTGGCCGGCCTGCCCGCCCGTGGCGTGCCGCTCGACCAGCAGCGTGCGCAGCCCCTCGGACGCGCCGTAGACCGCCGCGCCGAGCCCGGCCGGGCCGGCGCCGACCACCACCAGGTCGTAGAACTCCTTGGCGGGCGTGGTGGACAGCCCGACGTGGGTCGCCAGGTCGGTCTCGGAGGGCTGGACCATCGACTTGCCCTCAGGAGTGATCACCAGCGGCACGTCGACCTCGGTGACACCGGCCGCGGCCAGGAGCCGGGCGCCCTCGGGCTCGTCGGACAGATACCACCGGTAGGGCACGAGGTTACGGGCCAGGAAGTCGCGGACCTTGAACGACGGCGCCGACCAGCGGTGGCCGACCACCCGGGTGACGCTCGCGGTCGCCTCGGGTGTGGTCGTCCACGCCTCGAGCAGCGAGTCGAGCACCGGGTAGAGCTTCTCCTCCGGCGGGTTCCACGGCTTGAGCAGGTAGTGGTCGAGGTCCACCCGGTTTATGGCGTCGATCGCGGCGTCGGTGTCGGCGTAGGCCGTGAGCAGCACGCGTCGGGCGCGCGGAAAGAGGTCCATCGCCGCTTCGAGGAACTCGATGCCGTTCATGTGTGGCATGCGGAAGTCGGCGAGTAGCACGGCAACCTGGTCGCCGCGCAACTTGATCTCCTTGAGCGCTTCGAGCGCCTCGGAGCCGGAGTTGGCGCGGACGACCCGATAACGGTCGCCGTATTGACGTCGCACGTCGCGGGCGACGGCGCGGGAGACGGCAATGTCGTCGTCAACAGTGAGGATCGCCGGATTCGCCATGCCACCAATGAAAGCACTAGTCGGTACGAAGGTGTCGCCGCCTGTGGACAACGCCGCGGCGTGGTGACCGGATCCGTCCGCCCAGGGACTCGATCCGACCTTCCGCGACGAGCTGTCGCACGACGACGATCGGGGTATGAACCGCGCACTGTTCGTCATCGACGCCCAAGAGTCGTTCCACCAGCGGGAGATCTGGCGGGCCGGCTCCAACCCCGACTTCGTACCCAACGTCAACAGCCTGGTCGACTATTTCCGCGCGAACGGCGACCTGGTGATCTGGGTGCTGCACAGCGAGCCGGGCACCGGCGGCGTCTTCGACCCGACCAACGGCCACGTCCGCCTCCTCGACGGCATCCGGACGCCGCGACCGGACGAGCCCACCTTGATCAAGACCTCGCACAACGTCTTCACCACCACCAACGCCGGCCAGTTCCTGACGGAGCGACGGATCTTCGACCTGACCGTCTCCGGCATCCGCACCGAGCAGTGCGTCGAGACGACCGCCAGGGTCGGAGGCGATCTGGGGTACGCCGTCACGTTCGTCACCGACGCCACGTTGACCTTCCCCATCCCACACCGCGACGCCGCCGACGCCGGTGTCGAGGAGATCCTGGCCGACCCCCGCACGCTCGGCGTCGAGGCGATCGTCGAGCGCACCGAGCGGGTCCTCGACGGCCGGTTCGCCACCGTGCGCACGACAGCGGAGCTCATCGGGGCCGCGCTGGTGGCATGATGACCAGATCATGAGCACCGTCGGTTTTCTGCTCGTGCCCGGCCTGCACCTGCTCGACCTGGCCGGGCCCGCGCAGGTGTTCTCCACGGCCCGCGACTTCGGCCACGACTACACGCTCGCCTATGTCTCCGAGCAGGCCGAGGTCCCGACCGCACAGGGCGTGCCGCTGCACGCCGACCCGGAGCTCCCCGCGCTGAGCCCGAGCGACCTGCTTGTCGTACCCGGCTGGCGCTCTCCGACCCTGCGTGGCACCGGCCGGCTGGAGCGGCGGACGCTGGACTGGGTGGCGGCCCACCACCGCGCGGGCGGCACCGTCGCGAGCGTCTGCTCCGGTGCCGACGTGCTCGGCCGGGCCGGCCTGCTCGACGGCCGCCGCTGCACGACCCACCACGGCTTGCAAGAGGAGCTCGCCCGGCGCTACCGGCGGGCGACGGTCGTGCGCGACGTGCTCTACGTGGTCGACGGCCGGGTGGTCACCTCGGCCGGCATCGCGAGCGGCATCGACCTGGCGCTCCACCTCATCGCGGTGCGACACGGCCCCGCCGCCGCGGCGCGGATCGCCCGCGAGATGGTCGTCTACGCCCGCCGCAACGGCGACGAGCAGCAGAGCAGCGCGATGCTCCGGCACCGCGGCCACCTCAGCGACGCGGTGCACAGGATCCAGGACCTGATCGACCAGCGGTACGCGGAGCGCCTGCCACTGGCCGCCCTGGCCGACGAGGGCGGGGTCAGCGAGCGCACGCTGACCCGCCAGTTCAGCCGGGCGACGGGGCTGACCCCGCTGGGCTACCAGCAGGCCCTGCGCCTCGAACGGGCCGAGCACCTGATCGGTCACGGCAGCACGATGCAGGCGGCCGCCCGGGCGGTCGGGTTCGACGACGCCCGGATGCTCCGCCGGTTACGCGCCCGCTGACACGGTCTCCGGGTACTTGATGCCCGCTCCGGTGTTGAGCACCACCACCTCGTCGGCGGCCGCGAGCCAGCCGCGCTCGCGCAGCAGGCGGGCGGCGGTCAGGCAGGCGGCGCCCTCCGGGCACAGCAGCAGCCCTTCGGCCGCGCCGAAGGCACGGAGGTCGGCCAGGATCTCGGCGTCGTCCACGGCGATCGCGGTGCCGTCCGTGGAGACGAGCGCGTCGAGGATCAGCTCATCGCCGAGCGGCGCCGGCACCGTGATGCCGAACGCGACCGTGCGCGCGTCGGGCCACGGCTCGGCCCGCCGGGCACCGGCCTCGAAGGCTCGCACGATCGGCGCACAGCCGGTCGACTGCACGGCCACCAACCGCGGCAGCTTGTCACCGATCCAGCCCAGTTCCCGAAGCTCACCCAGCGCCTTGTGGATGCCGATCAGCCCGACCCCGCCTCCGGTCGGATAAATGATCACATCGGGTACGCGCCAGCCGAGCTGCTCGCAGATCTCGTACCCCATCGTCTTCTTGCCTTCGAGCCGATAGGGCTCGCGCAGGGTGCCCGCGTCGAAGACGCCGCCGGCCGCGACCACCTCCGCGATCAGCTTCCCGGCGTCGCCGATCAGCCCGTCGACCAGGATCAGCTCACCGCCCGCGGCGACCACCTCGTCGCGGGTGATCAGCGGCGCGCCGAGCGGCATCGCGATCGTCGAGCGCAGACCACCCCGCGCCGCGTACGTGGCCCAGGCCGCCCCCGCGTTGCCGTTGGTCGGCATCGCGACGTGTCGGGCGCCGAGCTCGCGAGCCCGCGAGACGCCGACGGCGGCGCCGCGCGCCTTGAACGAGCCGGTCGGCACGAGACCCTCGTCCTTGACCAGCAACCGATCCAGCCCGATGGCGGCCCCGAAGCGGTCGGCGGACCACAGTGGAGTCCAGCCCTCCCCCAGCGTCACGCGGTGCGCGTCGTCGCGCACCGGCAGCAGCTCCCGGTAGCGCCAGAGGTCCGCGCTCCGGCCGGCGATCGACGAGGGTGTGACCGCGGCCCGCACGGCGTCGAGGTCGTAGCGGGCCAGCAACGGCGAGCCGCAGTCGCAGAGGTTGGTCAGCGCCTCCGAGTCGTGCCGGGCGCCGCATCGCGGGCACGAGAGGTGGCTCAGGAACACCAGGGGTTCCGCGCCGGCCGGACGGAACGCACCGGACACCTCGCCGGCGTCACCGAAGTAGGTCGGATCCGGATAGGACACTCGTGCTCCCTCTTAACGCGCGACGGCGGTACGCAGGCGCTGGCGGCGCGGCTGCGCACCGGCCGTGAGGTCGGGCCGCACCAGGTGCCGGACGCCGCGCGCACGCTCGTCGGCGGCGATGGCTTCGGCCCGCAGGCTACGCGCCGCCGCCGCGGCGGACTCGGCGGCCTCCCAGGCGATCCGCTCCTCGCGGGCGGCGATGCGCTCGGCGGCGCGCAGGGTGTCGCGGATCGCCCGGCGCAGCATGGTCTCCTGCTCCACCGGGTGCCGCCGGGGGTCCCAGCCGTTGCGGTGGGCCAGCGCGTCGTTCAGGTCCAATACGGACAGTTCATTGTGGGCACACGCCGACATCGCCGCGCGGTGCAGCCATTGCTCGCGTTCGGCGTACTCCGTCGGGGTCTGCGGGGTGGCGGGAGAGGGCAGCAGCGCCGCGGCGGTCATCCGGCTGGCGGTCTGGTCGGCCGACTCGAAGGCCGCCCAGGCCCGCTCGGCCGCCTCCTGCGCGGCCAGCCAGGCTTCGTGCCGGCGCCGGGCGGTGGCGTCGGCACGGTCGGCCGCGACGCCGACCTCGCTCGCGAACCGGACGACCTCGGCGGCGGCCGTGGCGCGCTGCTCGCGGCGGATGCGGGCGGCGCGGAGCCGGGTACGCACACCGGGCCGCCGCGGTCCGCGCGGACCGACCAGTTGCAGGCCCGTGATCGAGAAGACCGCGAGGCACAGCAGGATCGACCAGATGGCGGCGGCGCGGGGAACGCCGACGTAGAAGAGCTCAAGGACCGTTTGCACGGGACACCTCACCGGTTGGGACTACGAGGGGACGACGGGGTGCCGAGCGATGCTCAGCGGGCGGCGGTGTCGTCGTCTGCCGGTGGGGCGCGTGGTGCGGATCGCTCAGGCTGGGGTGAGGTCTTGATCGTGCGGACGGCGGCCGGCACCGGCACGACGCCGCCGCCGGTGTCACCAACGACAGGCTGGGCGGGGACGACACGCTCGGCGACGGCCGGGGGCTGCTCACCGGCCGCGGGCGCGTCGACCCCGACGGCGGCCGGCGTCTCGACCTCACCGGCCGCGGGCGACTCGACCGAGACGGCGCCCGGCGTCTCGACCTCGGCGACCGCGGACGCGGCTACCTCAGCGACCCCGACGACGTCTGACGCTCGGACCTCGGCGCCCCCGGACGTCGGGGACGCGGTGGCGCCCGTCGGCGTGGCGGCCGTCGACACGCCGATGCCTACAGCTAGCGCCAAAGCCGCCAAACCGGTCAGAATGCGCACAGAACCGCGCACGACCCGGCGGAGCGGCCGGATCAGCACGTCGCGATGCACCTGGCCAACCTACCTCGTCCGTCCCAAGGGGGCACGATACGGTCATCACGGCCGTCGATGGCGGTCCCGTCGCCGGGATGCCATTTCGACGCGATGTTGGCAAGCTGTGCGGGTGCGCACCGAACAGGTCCTCGACGGGCGCTACCGGCTCGACGATCGACTCGGCGCCGGTGGCATGTCCGTCGTCTGGCGCGCGCACGATCTGGTGCTTCAACGGCCGGTGGCGGTCAAGGTGCTCGCCACCCGGCACGCCGTCAGCGTCGCCGCCCGCCAGCGCATCCGCGCCGAGGCCCGGGCCGCCGCCCGGCTCTGGCATCCACACGTGACCGGCGTCTTCGACTACGGCGAGGCCACCGACGACGACGGCGCGAAGGTTCCGTACGTCGTGATGGAACTGCTGCCCGGACGCACCCTCGCGCAGCGCCTCGAAGACGGCCCGCTGCCGCCGCGGGTCGCGCTGCGGACCCTGTCGGAGGTCGCCGCCGCCCTGGCCGCCGCGCACGCCCAGGACCTGGTGCACCGCGACGTGAAGCCGTCCAACGTGATGCTGACCCCGTCCGGCGCCAAGGTCGTCGACTTCGGCATCGCCGCCGTCGTCGGCCGCGACGAGCTCGAGGCCGACGGCCTGCTCCTCGGCACGCCCGCCTACCTGGCGCCGGAGCGGCTCACGTTGGGCCAGGTCTCGCCGGCGTCCGACATCTACGCGCTCGGCCTGCTGATCTACCGCGCACTGACCAACCGGCTGCCCTGGCTGGCCGACACCACGACCCAGATGATCGACGCACACGTGTACGTCGAACCCGAACCGCTGCCGCCACTGCCCGGCATTCCGTCCGAGGTCAACGAGATCTGCGACCGGTGCCTGGCGAAGGAGCCCGCCGACCGACCGGCCGCCACGGAGGTCGCGGCGGTGCTGGCCACGGCCGCCGGAATCGTGCCGCCACCGCAGGACGAGGACCCCGCGCTGGCCGGCCTGGTCGCCGCCATGGACGCGACCACCCACGCCGCGGCCGCAGCGCCCGTCGCCGACGACGTGGTCGACGCGGCGCGACCCAAGATCGACCCTGAGCTGACCACCGAGGTGGTGCCGGTCTCGGCCAAGCCCGTGCGTCGGCCCGACCGCCGCCGCACGGCCCTGCTCGCCGCCGCGGGCGCCGTGCTCGTCGCCGCCGCCGTGGTCGCCGCGCTGGTGCTGCCCGGCGAGGACCCAGGCGTCAGCGCCGACGCCGCCGGCACGCCCTCCGTCACGGCCTCCTCCGCGCCGAACGGCACACCGGGCGGCACACCGGGTGGCTCGCCGGGTGGCTCGCCGGGTGGCTCGCCGGGCGACCAGCCCGGTGGCCCGCCGACCACAGCGCCGGCCGGCGGCAACCTCGGGCAGGGATCGGGGTCAGGCGACACGAGCGGCGACGGACCAGGCACGGGCAACGCGCCGGAAGCGACCCGCGACCCGGACTCCGGCTCCGACCAGGGCGGCGACGACGGCCCGGACGATCCGGAACCCCCGGCGAACCCCGGCCCGACCCCCGGCCGAACGGTCGAGATCGGTCTGCTCGGCATCAGCGTCGACGCGCGCTGCGTCGGCGACCAGGTCGAGGTCGTCTCACCGGCCGAGCACGCGTCCGGCCCCAAGGACAAGGTGACGATCACGGTGCTGGGCCTGAGCGCGAGCCTCGTCTGCCGCAACGGCGTGCCAAGCCTGGTCTGACGGCCGGCGACCGCCGGCGGTAGGGTCGGCCGGGTGACAAAGGAGTTCGATCTCGACCTGGGCGGCGGGCAGAACCTCCACGTGTACGACACCGGCCAGGCCGCCGAGCACACCGTCTTCTGGCACCACGGCACCCCGAACCTCGGCGCGCCCCCGGAGCCGCTGTTCGACGACGCGATCCGCTGGGTGGCGTACGACCGGCCCGGATATGGCGGCTCGACCCGCATGCCGGGCCGCGACGTCGCCTCCGCGGCGCGCTACACGGTGGCGATCGCCGACCTGCTCGGACTCGACCGGTTCGCGGTCGTCGGGCATTCCGGCGGCGGCCCGCACGCGCTGGCCGTGGCCGCGCTGCTGCCCGACCGGGTGACGGCCGTGCTGGTTGGGTCCAGCCTCGCGCCGTGGGGCGCCGACGGGCTGGACTGGTTCGGCGGGATGGCCCCGGGCGCCGCCGCGTCGCTGCAGGCGGCGCTCGCCGGCCGTGAGGCCCGGGAGGACTTCGGCGCGAACCCGTCCACGGACCCCGACATCGGCTTCGTAGACGCGGACGAGGACGCCCTGGCCACAGACTGGTCCTGGGTGATGGACGTGGTGCGGCCGGCGGTGGCCCAGGGCCCGTTGCCCGCGGCGGACGACGACCTCGCCTACCTGGCGCCGTGGGGCTTCGACCCCGCCTCGGTCACCGCACCGGCGCTGCTGCTGGCCGGCACGCGCGACCGGATGGTGCCGCCCACCCACAGCGCCTGGCTCGCCCAGAGGATCCCAGGCGCGAGCTACCAGCCGTCCGATGTGGATGGCCACGTGTCGATCCTGCGGCGGTTCCCGGCGGCCATGGAGTGGCTCACGAGCCGGTGAGCGACAGCCGGCCGGTCCAGCCGCCGAGCACCTCGGCCGGGTCGGTCGCGAGCACGTCGGTGAGCAGTCCCGCGTACACGTCGCGGAAGTCGACCGTGTGCTTCAGGTCGCCGTCGTCCAGGTCGGTCAGGCTCGGCTGCTCGCCGTGCAGGCCGCCGCGCACCCCGGTGCCGAGCACGAACACGTTCGACGCCGTGCCGTGGTCGGTGCCGTCGCTGGCGTTCGCGCGCACCCGCCGGCCGAACTCCGAGTAGACCGCGACGGTCACCGGGCGGCCGGCCATCCGGTCGACGAACGCCGTGACCGCCTTGTCGACCTTGGCGAGCAGGATCTCCTGAAGCTGCTTCTCGTCGGCGTGCGTGTCGAAGCCGCCGAGCGAGACCGAGAAGGCCCGCGTGGCCACGCCGGCCTCGACGCACTGCGCGACCAGGTCGAGCTGCGCGCCGAGGTCGCCACGGCCGCCGGTGCCGGTGGCCGAGTCCTCGTCGTCCGCGTCCTCGGGCTGCGCGTCGCGTACCCCCGTGATCATCGTCTCGACCCGCTCCAGGTCGGCGAAGCACCGGGCGGCACGGGCCTGCAACGGCGGCTCCCCCGCCGCTGGCAGGCCAAGCCCGGTCACCCCTTTGACCTGGCGCCGGGCGCCGGTCGGCACGGCGGCGCCGGCACTGGTGGCGCCGGCCAGCAGGGGCGGCAGCGCCGGCTCGAAGCTGACCGCGAGGCGCGGGTCGCCGCCGACGGTGTCGAGCCAGCGGCCGAGCCAGCCGGTGGTGCCGGGCCGGACCGGGTCCGCGGTCTGCCAGATGTCCATCGAGCGGAAGTGGCTGCGGTCCGGCTTGGGGTAGCCGACCCCTCGGACGATCGCCAGCCGCCCGTCGGCGAACAGCCGCTGGAAGCCCTTCAGGCCCGGGTTGAGGCCGGTGCTGTCGTCGAGACGCAGCACCTCGCCGGCGTCGTAGGCGATATCCGGCCGAGCGTCCTGATAGGACGCGTCCGCGTAGGGCACCACGGTGTTGAGCCCGTCGTTGCCGCCGTAGAGCGTCACGAGCACGAGTGTGCCGGCGTCCGCGGGCCGGTCACCGGCCGTGTCGAGAAGGTCGGCCAGGGTGTACGCCGTGGCGCCGGCCGCCAGCGCGCCCGCTCCCACGACGCCGCTGGCGAGCAGGAACTTGCGCCGGGTCAGGACATCCATGGGTCTGCTCCTCAGTGGACGGTGTACTCGGGGCTGACCAGACCGAGCTGGAGCAGCCGTTCGGGCTTGGCGGCCGCCTCGGCGAGCACCGACCGGGTGCGGTCGGTCCAGACGTCGACCACCAGCAACCGGGCCAGTGCGTCCGGCCGCCCGGCCGTCGGGGCGGCCTTGAGCCGCTCGACCACGGCCGGTGCCGCCCGCGCGGCCAGCAGTTCGGCCAGCCGCACCCGGGCCTGCAGCGAGCTGGTGGTCAGCCAGGCGGCACCGGCCGGCCAGCCACCCACGCTCGGCGGCCGCAACGGCACTTGGTCGAGCCCGTTGAGTCCGCTCAGCAACTGCTTGCGCTGCTGGTCGGTGAGCCGGGCGGGGCGGATGCCGAGCTGGCGGAGCGCGCCGACCGCCCACTCCACGGGCTGTTTGACCAGCTGGCCGCGCGTACCGGCGAAGGCCTGGTCCGTGAACATCGCCCGCAGCGCAGCGTCGACGTCGCGGCGGGCGGCGAAGGCGGCCGCGAGCCGGTCCCGGACCTCGGCGGCGATGGGCTCGCCGCTGGCGAACCGGAACCAGAGGCGCTCGGCGAGGAACGCCGCCCCGGCCGGCTGCGCAGCGACCAGCGCGGCGAGTCCGTCGGCGTCGAAGGCGGCGGTGCGGCCGAGGATCGTCTTCGTGCCCTCGTCGTGCCGGCGCGGGGCGAACCGCACGGTGCCGGCGCGGCGGTCGACGGTCCAGCCGGTCAGCGCGCGGGCGCCGGCCTTGACGTCGTCCTCCGTGTAGTTGCCGATGCCGAGCGTGAAGAGCTCCATCAGCTCGCGAGCGAGGTTCTCGTTGGGCGCCTTGACGGTGTTCTTCTGGCCGTCGAGCCACAGGATCAGCGCCGGGTCGCGGACCATCCTGGTGACGAACGCGGTGAACTCGCCCCGGCCGTACTCCCGGAAGGTCTCGAGCTGGCCGAGCATCAGCGAGGCGGTCTTGACCTTCTGCGCGCTGGTCGCCCAGTGCCCGTGCCAGAAGAACACCATCTTCTCGGCGAGCTGGTCCTCGGCGGTGACCATCCGGTCCAGCCACCACTCGATCGCCGCGGTGACCTGCTCGCGTCGCTCCTTCATGGCCCGCTGGCGCTCCTCACGGCTGTCACCCGCCGCCACCGCGGCGAACACGGGTGGTTCCGCGTCGACGCCCCGGGCATCGACCAGCCGTCGGACGGTCGCGTCGTACCCGGCCCGTTCGGCGTCGTCGACCTCTTCCGCGGTCGGGCCGAAGGTGGCCCGGCGCAGCAGGTGGGCGATCCTCGCGCGGTCAGCCATGGGGCGAGGCTAGGCCAACGGTGTACGAGGAACGTAAGTGCCTAGTCAGGGCTCGATCTCCGCACCGGGGGCGGGGGTGGCCGGGCGATACTGGCGACGAGGGGACGCCAACGACTGGGAGACTGTGATGCCAAGCGCCCAGAACGCCGCAAACTCGGATGCCAAGCTCGAAGTGATCACCATCCCCGTATCGGACCCGGACCGCGCGAAGGCGTTCTATGCCGGCCTCGGTTGGCGCCTGGACGCGGACTTCGAGCTCGGCGGGCGGCGCGCCATTCAGTTCACACCGCCGGGCTCACCGGCGTCCATCCACTTCGGGATCGGCAACCCACCCACACCGGTCGACTCGCCGCCGGGGATGTTCCTGATCGTCACCGACATCGTCGCGGCCCGCGAGGACCTGATCAACCACGGGGTCGACGTAGGGCCGATCTTCCACAACACGGCCACGGGCCAGGCGGAGGGGCCGGACCCGGACCGCAACAGCTACAACTCCCTGGCGGCCTGGAGCGACCCCGACGGCAACAAGTGGCTGCTCCAGGAGATCGTCACCCGGCTGCCGGGCCGCGTCGACACCGGAATCACGTCGTACGAGTCGGTCAGCGACCTGGCCGCCGCGATGCGCAGGGCTTCGGTGGCCCACGGGGAGCACGAGAAGCGCACGGGCAAGGAAGACCCGGACTGGCCGGACTGGTACGCGACGTACATGGCCAGCGAACAGTCGGGCGCCGAACCGCCCGTCTAGCCGGTGGTCGGCTCGCGATCGCCTCGACGTCCGGACGTCGCACACCGCCGCCGATGGCGGGTTGACTACGGTGAACGACGTGCACGCGCCAGCAGAACCCCGCCTCGCTCCGTTGACCGAGGGGTCCGCGGACCTCGAACACGAGGGGTTGTCACGACGGCTGTCGTACACCGGCCTGGACTTCTCGGCCCGCGAGGCCGAAGCGGTGGAGTTCGACCAGTGCCGCTTCGAGCGCACGACGCTGGCGGCGGCGGTCCTGGACCAGCCGCGCTTCACGGACTGCGAGGTCTCGCAGTGCGACTGGGCGAACGCCCGCCTGACCAAGCCGGCGCTGCTGCGCACGAGGCTGACCAGCGTGCGACTGACGGGAGCCCAGTGCACGGCCGGCACGCTGCGCGACGTGACGTTCGACGACTGCCGCGCCGACCTGGCGGGGTTCCGCTTCACGACGTTCGCCCACGCGCGCTTCGACGGCTGCAACCTGACGGGAGCCGACTTCACAGGAGCCGACCTGAGGCGCGCGGAGTTCGTGGGATGCGACCTGACCGGAGCTCAGTTCTCGAACGCCAACTGCGCGGGCACCCGCCTGACGAACTGCGACCTGTCGGGCATAGGCGGCGTCACGAGCCTCTCGGGCGCCACCATCACGGCCGACGACCTGGTCGCCCTCTCACACACCTTCGCCCGAGCCCTCGGCATCACAGTCGTCGCGTCAGCGCCCCGGTAGCTCAGTGGCCTGAGTCGCCCTGGCCGGCTGTGGTCGGGAGGTTGCCCAGGACGTGGTTGATGACGTGTACGCGGCCGTTCGCGATGCGGTAGTCCGCGCAGACCGTTGTCGCTTCGTCGCCGATCCGGGCCATCTTGTCCGCCTCGCCGACCTTCACCTTCGTGCCGTCCAGCGTCGTGATCGAGTCGGTGTCGCGCAGGTCGGCCAGGCTCAGCGCGCGGTCGACGATGTGCGCGCGGAGCAGCGTACGCAGCGTGTCCTTGTCTTTGATCATCAGCTCGTCGAGGTTGTCCTGGGAGAACTTCGCCGCGAACGCGTCGTCGGACGGCGCCAGGACCGTGATGGCCTTCTTGCCCTCGAGCTCCGGCACCAGTTCCGACGCCCGCATCGCGCCCTCGAACGTCGTGAGCACCGTGATCCAGCGCAACGCCTCGTCGACCGGCTCGCTCGCCAGCGCCGTCGGGTTGCCCGGCTCGTCGCCCTTGGGCAGTTCGTCGCACAGCGGGCCGGACACCGCGGTGGTCGACGAGTCGGCGGTGCAGCCGGTCAACGCCAGCGCGGCAACCACGACGGTGGCCAGCAACCGGGTGCGCATCAAGGGCCTCCAAGAAGAAAAAGCGTACCGGCGGGCCGGGCTTCCCGGTCCAGCCCGCCGGCACGACAGTGTTACGTCAGTGGATCACAGGGTGGAGCACTGACCCGCCCGCGGTCCGTTGACCACGTTGCGGACCTCGAGGTTGGTCGGGGCGACGCTGTTGCCGGAGCAGTTCAGCGGGCCGCTGACGCTGTTGCCGGCGAAGTACGGAGCAGCGCCGTTGGTGTTGTTGACCAGGTTGACCGGACCGGACACGCTCGTGCCGATCACGGTGACCGGGCCGTTGGTGTTCGCGACCTGGAGCGGACCGCGCACCGTGCTGTCGCCGAAGAAGACACCCGCGGCGTTGAAGGCGTTGACCGGACCGCTGATGGTCGTGTTGGTGGCGACCAGGGTCGCACCCGGACGCAGGTTGACCGGGCCGTTGACCGTCGCACCCTCCAGGCAGGCGAAGCCGGAGATGGTCAGCGGGCCGTTGTGGCGACCGGTGAGGGTCGGGTAGACCCGCTCGCCGCTCACCCACTCCTCTTCACCCTGCTCGTCCAGCAGCAGCGGGATCAGACCGCGCTCCGGCTGGGCCAGCGGCACGACGTACCCGTCGGCGACCTTGACGACCTTCCAGCCGTGCGCCGCGATCCGCTCGGCGACCGTGGCACCGATGTCGTTCGGACCGTCGGTACGCGCGCCGTTGTACTGCGCCTCGGTGAGCTTGTAGGCACACGGGGCGTCGTCCAGGATCATGTCCGGCGTCGGCAGGTCCTCGCGGGGGCCGGCCTCACCCGGGTGCGGCGCCGGGTGCAGCGGGATGACCCGCGAGCCCCGGAAGACGATCCGGCCGTTGTTGCCGGCCTGGAACTCGATCGCCTCGCCACGGGCCTTCCTGATGTCCGTGAGCTGGTTGTGGTGGTAGTCCATGAACTGGTTGAACGTCCACAGCGCGGAGAAGGTCTTGCGGCGACGGTTGTTCGCCGTGTTGCCCTCGTCCGGCCGGGTCGCGCCACCGGAGCTGCGGAGCTCCAAGAGCGAGTTCACGGTGTTCTTCAGGCCCAGGGTGTTACGCAGGATGGTCTCTTCGGACAGACCGACACCACTGCCGTTGGCGCAGCCGTACGGGCAGGCCCACCAGCCGTCCTTGGCGCCCTCGACGTACATGTGGTTCTCGATCATGTCGAGGGACTCGTCGAAGATCTGCTGAGCCACGTTCTGGTGGCGCGGCGGCAGCATCGGCAGGTCGCCGGCCTGGCTGTTGCCGTACTCGTGACCGTCGTAACCGGCCACCGGGCGGTAGTCGCGCAGCATGCGCACGTACGCCGCGGTCTCCGGCTGGCGGATCAGCGAGTAGTCGCGGTTGAGGTCCTGACCGGTGACGTTGCCGCGGGTGTTGGCGGCCCGGCCGTCACCGTTGATCGTCGGAACGATCAGGACGGTGGTGTTCTTGAGCAGCCCGAGGGTACGGGCGTCGTCGCTGAACGCCAGCTGGCGAGCCATGATCAGGCAGGCCTCGCGGTCGCCCGGCTCGTTGCCGTGCACGTTGCAGTTGACGGCCAGCGGCGAGGTGGCGGCCACCGCGGCCGGGGTCGCCGGCGGGGTCGGGTAGCCGATGACGAACATGTTGATGGGGCGGTTCTGCACGGTACGGCCGATCTCGACCACCCGCACCCGCTCGCTCAGCCGGTCGACCTCCGCCGTGTAGGCGTACTCGTTGGCGTCGCTGGTGTACTGCGCGGCCTGGGTGGTCTCCCACTGCGTACGCAGGTTCTGCCCGGCGACGGCGGGGTCACCCCACGGCGCCTTGGTGGTGTCGAAGATCGGGGCCGAGTACGGCTGCTCGGCGGTGCCGATCCGGGCACGCACCCGCCACTGGAAGCGGCTGCCGGGGTTGAAGCCCGCGTCGGCGAAGGTCGGCTCTTCGTTGTTGATCTGCCGGTTCGGCCGCCACACGCCGACCACCATGGGGGTGCCGGTGGGAGCGTTCGAGGCGTCGACCGCGGTGCGCTCGATCTGGTAGTCGGTGGCACCCTCCACCGGCGTCCAGGCGACGGTGGCGAACCCGTCAGCCTGGGTGACGGAGAGGCCGGTGACCTGGTTGGGCTCGGCCGCCGCGAAGGCCGGCAGAGGAGCCGCGAACGCCGAGGTCGACGTCACGACGGGGGCGAACGTGGCAGCCAGCAAGGCGGAGATTGCTATTACTGTCGACCGCCGTTGGTTCAATGGAACCTCCAGGTGGGGGGACCCTGTCTTGATCAAGACATCGGTGCCCGTCAGCCTGACTGTCCTCATGGGGCGATCGCAACGATCTTGAGTAAGTCTTGAGGCTTTCGCCAACCCGTTACCTGAACGAACCTGGCATTTGATCTTCAAGCGGAGCCAGCGCGGTTACAGAAAGGAAACATGGCGCACGCCGTCGCCTACCTCCCGGCCGGTAAGAGCACACTCACCCCTTCAGCGCGCCGGTGAGGCCGCCGACGATGCGGCGTTGGAACAGGCTGAAGAAGACCAGCGCCGGGATCATCGACAGCGACGTGAACGCCAGGACCCGCGCGGTGTCGACCGAGTACTGCGACGCGAACGCCCGTACCCCCAGCGGCAGCGTGAAGGTGTCCTCGCTGTTCAGGATGAACAGCGGCAGGAGGTAGCTGTTCCAGCTGCCGACGAAGGCGAGGATCCCGGTGGTGATCAGGCCCGGCACCGACAGCGGCAGCGCCATCCGCCAGAAGAAGCCGAGCCGGCTGCAGCGGTCGATGGCGGCGGCCTCCTCGATCTCCCTCGGGATCGCCTGCAGGAAGGGGACCAGAATGATGATCGTCGTGGGCAGTCCGAAGGCGATCTGGGGAAGGATGATGCCGGGGAGGGTGTTCACCAGGCCCAGGTCCTTGATCAGGATGTACAGCGGCGTGATGGCGACCGTGATGGGGAACATCAGACCGGCGGCGAACAACGCGTACATCGCCCCGCGGCCGCGGAACCGGTACCGGGCCAGTACGTAGCTCGCCATCACACCCAGCACGACGACCCCGACGGTGGTGGCGACGGCCACGATCGTCGAGTTGGTCGCCTGGCGCCAGAAGGTCTCGCTCTTCATGACCTCGGTGTAGTTGCTGAACACCCACGGGTTCGGCAGGCCCGCGGGGTCGACGGTGATCTGCGAGTTCGTCCGGAAGCCGCCGAGGATGATGTAGAGGACGGGTCCGAGCATGAGACCGATCAGCAGCAGGGCCACCAGGTAGACGATCGGGTTGCCCCAGCCGCTTTTCTTCCTCGGCCGGCGCCGGGAAAGAGTGCCTCTGGCCATGTCCTACCGTCCTTCGGTGAGCGCGCCCTCGGTGTCCCGGCGCAGAACGAAGCGCTGGTACACGAGCGCGATGATCAAAGAGATGACGAACAGCACGACCGCCACCGCGTTGCCGTAGCCGTAGTTGCCCGCGTTCCGGCCCTCGACGACCATGTACGTCGCCATCGTCGAGGTGCCGGCCGTTCCCGCGACGTACTGGCCCCAGATGACGTACACGAGGTCGAACAACTGCAACGCGCCGATGATGGACAGGAACGCCCAGATCCGGATCGTCGGCCCGAGCAGCGGCAGGGTGATCCGCCGCTGGGTCTGCCAGTACGAGGCGCCGTCCACCGCGGCCGCCTCGGACAGCTCCTCGGGGATGTTCTGCATTCCGGCCAGGAACAGGATCACGGCGAACCCGATGTACTTCCAGGTCAGGATCGCCATCAGGCTCCAGAGCGCGAGCTTCGGGTTCGCCAGCCAGTCCTCGGCCAGCGAGCCCAGGCCGATCGACCGCAGGATGCCGTTGACCGCGCCGTTGGTCTGGAGCATCAGGCTCCAGCCCGTGCCCGCGATGACCTCGGCGATCACGAACGGGACGAAGATGAGCACCCGGATGACCGACTGGCCGCGCACCCGCTGGTTGAGCAGCAGGGCGAGGCCGATCGCGATGGGACCCTGGATGACGAGCGACAGCACGACGATCAGGCCGTTGTGCCACAGCGCCTCGAGGAAGTCCTTGTCCTGCAGGATGGTCTGGTAGTTGTCGAAGTTGACGAAGTTGGTCGGTACCCCGAAACCCTTCCACCGGTAGAAGCCGTAGTACGCGGCCATCAGGACCGGGAAGATCACGAAGCCGACGAACATCACGATCGCGGGACCGGACAGTGCCGTGATCTCCAGGCGTTGCGCCCATCCGATTCCGCGCCGGCGGGGACGGGACGGAGGCGGCGCCTGCACGCCACCTCCGTTCCGCACGCGACTGCCGGGCGCATCCTCAGTGACCGCTGAGCCTTCGCCACCGAAGCTGCTGCTCATCGTCGGGTTACCTCTCAGCCCTTCTTGGCCGCTTCGTTCACGTCCTTGATGATTCCGGCGACGTCTCCCTTGCCGGCGAGCAGGTTCACGACGCTGACGTTGAGCGCGTTGCCCACGTTCTGGCCGTACACCGTGTCGAGCCACTGCGACACGTACGGTGCCTTGTTGTAGGCGTCGAGGACCGCCTTGAGGTAGTCCTCGGTGACCGCGCCCTGCGCCTGCTTGTTGACCGGCAGCGCGTTGAAGGCCTTGTAGTACTCCTCCTGCGCGTCCTTGGTCAGGATGAAGTTGAGGAAGTCGGAGCACTCCTTCGGCGCGCCGGCCGAGCACGAGTAGCCGTCGGCACCGCCCATGATCGCGGCCGGGTCACCCTGCCCACCGGGGACCGCCGGGAAGGGGAAGAAGCTCAGGTCGGGCAGCGGCTTGGTGTCCTTCGTCAAGGAGGCGATCACGCCCGGGTTCCAGGCGCCCATGAGCTCCATGCTCGCCTTGTGGTTGGCCAGCAGGCCCGCCGAGCTGCCGGCACCCTGCTGAGCCGAGGTCGTCAGGAAGCCCTCGTTGAACGGCTTGGTGTCGGCGAACGCCTTGAGGTCCTCACCGGCTTTGGTCCAGCAGGCGTCGTCGAAGGTCTTGCTCTTGGCCGCTGCGTCGAGTGTGGACTGGCTGCAGGCGCGCAGAGCGAAGAAGTAGTACCAGTGGGCGGCCGGCCACGCGTCCTTGCCGCCAAGGGCGATCGGCGTGCCCTTGGCCTTGAGCTTGGTCACCGCGGTGTTGAGCTCGTCCAGCGTGGTCGGCGGCGCCGTGACACCGGCCTGCTGGAACAGGTCCTTGCTGTACCAGAGGCCCCCGGGCAGGATCGAGATCGGCACCGCGTACGCCTTGCCGTCGATCTGTCCGGTCTTCAGCGCTGCGTCCCCGACCGCGTCCCTGGTCGCGTCGGTGATGTCGGCGGTGATGTCCTTGAGCTGGCCGGCCTCGGCCATCGCGGCCATCTTGCCGCCGCCGCGCTGCAGGAAGATGTCGGGCGCGGAGCCGGAGTTCAGCGCGGTCTGGAGCTTGCCGTCCAGGTCCTCGTTCTGAATCGACTGGACCTTGATGGTGACGTTCGGGTTGGCGGTGTGGAAGTCGGCGGCCGCCTTGTCCCAGAACGCCTTGCCGGGACCGGTCGTCGCGTTGATCCAGAGCTGCATCGTGACATTGCCGCCCGAGCCGCCGTTGTCGTCGTCGCCGCCACCGCAGGCGGCCAAGCTCGCGGCGGCCAACGCCACCACGGCAGCCATCGCGAAGGTCTTTTTGGGTGCCATGAGGCTCACCTCTCGGACCGAAAGTTTCGGAATGTTTTCCGGAATGTGTCGCCAAAACTAGGAACAGATCCATGTGCATGTCAAGATGTTCGCCTAGCTGCTCGGAGGCCACGATCTAAAGACCTGAGCGGCGAAAGTCTCCGAAACTGCGTGGAAGTTGCGACGAACCCGACTGATGCGACAGGAGTCCCGAGGTGACGGACATCGACCTTAATCACCGTTACGGCGAAGTCCTGGTCACCGTGCTCGACGTCGACGGCCAGCCGCTGAGCGACAGCGACGTCACCATCGAGCAGCGCGCCCACGCCTTCTCCTTCGGCAACATCGGCTTCGAGCTGATCGACGTGTCGTCCGCGGCGGCGGGCCTGGCCGACCTGTGGTTGGACGTCTTCAACACGGCGACGCTGCCGTTCTACTGGGGCCCCTTCGAGCCGGAGCGCGGCCGCCCCGACACCGAGCGGCTGCACCGGGCGGCGAAGTGGTTCGTCGAGCGGGGTTGCCGGGTGAAGGGGCACCCGCTGGTGTGGCACACACTGACCGCCGACTGGCTGCTCGAAGCCTCGACCGATGAGGTGGAGGCGGCAGTCCGAGCGCGCATCAGGCGCGAGGTAGCGGACTTCGCGGACGTCGTGGACTCGTGGGACGCGATCAACGAAGCGGTGATCATGCCGGTGTTCCGCAACGAGGAGCGGCGCAACGCGATCACCCGGCTGGCGTGGGAGCGGGGCCGGATCGCGACGGTCCGACTCGCGTTCGAGGAGGCCCGCGCGACCAACCCGGCGGCGACTCTCCTGATCAACGACTTCGACCTGACGACGGCGTACGAGTGCCTGATCGAGGGCGTCCTGGAGGCCGGCATCCAGGTCGACGCGATCGGCCTGCAGACCCACATGCACCAGGGCTACTGGGGCGAGGAGCGAACGCTGGCGATCCTGGACCGGTTCGGCCGCTACGGACTCCCGATCCACATGACCGAGACGTCGCTGGTCTCGGGCGCTCTCATGCCGCCGGAGATCGAAGACCTGAACGACTACCAGGTGCGGTCGTGGCCCTCGACCCCAGCCGGCGAGCAACGCCAGGCCGAGGAGCTCGTGCGGCACTACCGCACGCTGCTCTCACACCCCTCGATCCAGGCGATCACGTACTGGGGCTTGTCGGACGCGGGAGCCTGGCTCGG
The DNA here is from genome assembly GCF_040676915.1 of Asanoa sp. NPDC049475. Lineage (NCBI taxonomy): Bacteria > Bacillati > Actinomycetota > Actinomycetes > Micromonosporales > Micromonosporaceae > Asanoa > Asanoa sp. NPDC049475. Next base: position 571,425 of record NZ_JBFAPY010000004.1, read on the forward strand.
CGCGCCGTCCGGCCTCGTCCGCGCGGACGGCACACCGAAGCCGGCCTACGACGCGCTGCGCGCCCTGGTGAAGCAGGAGTGGTGGTTGTCTCCGACGAGCTTGCGAACGGACAACGCCGGACGCGTCACCATCTGCGGCTTCCTCGGCGAGTACGTCGTCCATCACGCCGGCCGCACCGCCTCCGTGGCCATCACGGCACCCGAGGGCAGTCAGACGATTCGCCTGGCGGAACAGCCGACATGACTCGGACGGAAACGACCGTCCCGTGTCCACGGTCGGCTGAGGCACCCCCGCGTCACCTAGACCCGCGAGGGCTCGGCTTCGGTAGGTCATCCTGTACCGCCGGTGTCGCCGGGCCGCATGCTCAGAGCTTGACGACGCCGATCACGTTTCCCACCGGCACCGTTCCGTTCAGCGAGGAGTCGTTGGCCGCCTCTCGGTTGTCGCCGAGGAGGTACACCTCGCCGGTGGGCACGGTGATGGGCTCGAATTCTTTCTGAATGCGGGCATCCATGATGTAGGGCTCGTCCTGCGCGGTGCCGTTACGGATGATCCGGTCCTGAGCGTCGCAGCAGGCGATGGTGTCGCCCGAGACCGCCACCACTCGATAGATCCGTGGCCGTCCATCGGGATTCCAGCCGTAGCTTGCCGGTGGATCGAACACGACGACATCGCCCGTACGCGGCTGGTACTCGCCCCGCTTCACGACCTCGGCGGTGACGATCGAACCTTCCCCGATCGTCGGCTCCATCGAAACGGAGCTGGCCTGGTAGCGCTCGTGCCGGACACCATCGCTGAACGGCGTGCAGGCCGTCAGCGAAACTACAAGTCCGACTAGGACGACAGTCTTTCGCACGCTCGGATCATGCCAGCCCGCGCCGCGCCAACCGCGGCAGGCGGTTCGGTCGCACTCGCGGACATCACGGCGACGGCGGTCGCGGCCCGGGAGGAGCAGGAAAGGACCGTGCCCTACGCGGACACGAGCATGCACAGCTGCGGCCGACCATAGCAAGTTCCTGACTCACGGGAGCGCCTGTCGCGCGACGTCGACGAAAGGCACGAGCCCATTTTGCTCATCGGGTGTCAGGTGCGTGCGAGTTCGATCCGCGTCCGATCGGGGGGGTCACGGGTAGGGCCACGGTGATCGTCAGGCCGCCGGAGGGCTCCGGCGCGGCCACGACGGTGCCACGGTGTGCGTGGACGATCGACCGCACGATGGCTAGGCCCAGGCCGCTGGATCCGGCTGCCGTGAGGCGGTTCGGGTCGAGTCGCTGGAACGGCTCGAACAGCCGGTCGATCTCGGCCGGCGGGATAGTTTCGCCGCTGTTGCGTACGACGACGAGCGCAACGTCGGGCCTATGGCGGGTGGTCATTTCGATCCAGCCACCCCGGTGGTTGTGCCGGATCGCGTTGTCCACGAGGTTTCGCACCAGCCGCTCCAACAGGACCGGGTCGCCGTCGACCGGCGCCGAGCGCAGGTCGCTGGTAATCGTCACGTCGCCGGCCTCGGCCGTGTGGTCCGCCTCGCCCAGCACGGTGGCCGCGATGGCCGCCAGGTCGTGTGCCTCGTGGACGAGCGCTCCGCGGTCGCTGCGGGCCAGCGCCAGCAGACCGTCCAGTAACCGTTCGGCTCGGCCGGTTGCGGTCAGCGTGTGGGCCGCCATGGCCTCCCACTGCTCGACCGTGCTGTGCCGCTTGGTGAGCAGCACCTCGGTGCCGGTACGGACGATGGCGAGCGGGGTGCGCAGCTCGTGTGCGGCGTCGGCGGCGAACCGGCGCTGGCTGGCGAAGGAGTTTTCCAACCGCGCCACCATGTCATCGAACGTGTCGGCCAACTCCTTGAGCTCGTCGTTGGGTCCGGTGAGCGCGATGCGCTCGTGGAGCCGGTCCTGAGAGATCCGACGCGTGGTGGCGGTGAGCTTCTGCAGTGGCCGCAACATGCGGCCGGCCAGCAGCCAGGACGCGCCAAGGCCGAACACGGCGATGACCGCCAGCGCGATGGCCGAGGTACCGGCGGTGTCCAGCAGCGTGCTGGCGCGCAACTCGGCCATGGCCTGCCGCTTGACCTTCACGACGCGCTCCTGCGTCTCCTCGCCCGGCGTGGTCCCGGACTCCACCTGCACGTTCGCGGGTGGTCCGATCTCCGTGTACAGGCTGTGGTAGAGCATGGCGTAGTTGAGTGCGAGCAGCGCCGCGCAGATTACGACCAGCATCACCGCGTACGTGAGCGTGAGCCGCAGCCGGATCGACGGGTGCCACCGGCGGGTTGGGGCGCTCACAGCCGGTACCCCGCGCCGACGACCGTCTCGATCAGCGTCGGCTCGCCGAGCTTGCGGCGCAGCCGGCCGATGGTGACCCGCACCGCCGTGGTGAACGGGTCCGCATGCTCGTCCCAGGCCCGCTCCAGGAGGTCCTCGGAGCTCACCACGGCGCCGTCGGCCGTCATCAGGATCTCCAGCACCGCCAGCTCCTTTGTGGTCAGCGGGATGAACCGGCCGTCGCGCGTGACCACGCGGCGGGGGGTGTCAAAGGTCAGGCCGGCGCGCTGGAGGACCCGCGGTGCGTTGTTGGCGCGGCGCCCCAGCGCCCGGATCCGCAGCACCAGCTCGTCGAAGACGAACGGCTTGGGCAGGTAGTCGTCGGCGCCCAGAGTCAGGCCGGCGACCCTGTCGGCCGCCTCGCCGGCGGCGGTGAGCATGAGGATCCGCGCGCCGCCGTCGCCCGCCGTCAGCGCGGTGCACACCTGGTCGCCGTGCAGAAGCGGCAGGTCGCGATCGAGCACCACGACGTCGTACCGGTTGGCTCCGGCCTTGTGTAGGCCGTCGATGCCATCCAGCGCGACATCGACGGCGAAGCCCCGGTCGCGCAGGCCCTCGGCGGCCCGCTGGGCCAGCAGCGCTTCGTCCTCGATCAGCAGTACCCGCATCGTCCCAGTCTCTCCCAGCCCGTGTGACACCGGCGTGACAGCCAAGGTCACCGCAGCGTCACGGCGCCCCTGGTCTCCTGTTACCCGGGCAAAGCGGTTGCCCACGAACCCGGTTACGGAAAAGAGGGAGAGACCGATGAGGAAATGGTTGCCGATCGTAAGCGCCCTGCCGCTGATGTTGATACTCGCGGTCGGCTGCGGTACGACCCCCGAAAAAGGGGTGGCGTCGGTGGATGGCTCCGGCCAGCCGAAGGCCACGGCGAGCCCGACGCCCAGCCTGAGCGCCCGGGACCGACAGTTCAAGTACGCGCAGTGCATGCGCGAGCACGGAGTACTCATGTCGGACCCGGTCTTCAACGGCGACAACGTCGAATTCGACCTCCCGAGGGGGATTGACCAGGCCACCCAGGACAAGGCACAAGCGGCGTGCGGCCAGTACCAGGGCGGCGGCAACGGCGGTGCGCCGGCGGCGGACAAGACCGAGGCGCTGCGCCAGTACTCCCAATGCATGCGTCAGCACGGGGTAGAGCACTTCCCCGACCCCGGAGCCAACGGGAACGTCGACCTCAACAAGGGCGGCGGAGTCGACGTCGGGCCAGTGACCGGTGTCCCGAAAACGAGCGGCCGCCCCCTGCCAAGCGAGGTACGCCGGCTCGGCGCCGCCGCCCGATGCAGGCGGGGCCAACTCACTACCGGACAGGAACCCGCGTACGAAGTACCTGGTCTGCTCGGAGCAGTCGCCGATCTCTCCCTTCGACACCCGTATACGAATGCCGCTCTCCGCGCAGTAGGCCAACATGCGTCCGGCGAACGTGTGCGGGTTGCCATCAAGGAGGTAGTGCCGTCCGCATCCCTCGGTGTCGAACCACAGGTTCGGGTCAACGTCGGGCGGCAACGACGGACGAGCAGGAAAGGTCATCCCACGACAGTAGAAGCCGAGGGACAGGAACGGCCTGGATAATCGGTGCACCACAGCACCCCAAAGGTCGCTCTCGCCGGCATGGCCGACAATCCGCTCATCGACATGAGTGGATGTGCAGCGACACGCAGGGAGTCAGTCCAAGATCCGACGGACACCGCTGTGGTTGGCGCAACGAGTCGTTTTCTGGGGCCCCTCACGACGCACGCCACCGAGGACGCGGTGACGGCTTGCCGAAGTGGCCAGGCCATGGAGATAGGCGAGCACGAGCACGGACGGGTTACACCAGAGAAAACTGTGGCCCGACAGCCTTGCCTGTGGCGGCGGCCCCACCACGCCCGAACGGGCCTGTGCGAACTAACCGAAAACGCGACCTGACCAGGCGTTTGCCGTCTGCTCAGGGCGCGTTCGGGTACGCGTTCGGGTGGACCCGACGTGGGAGAATAAGAACCGCGTTTCCCAGTTCAGGTCCCATCCGTGGCGGTCGCGGCCGTTCGCCGCCGCGCCGCGACGACAAGATCATGAGCGCCTCGCCATGCCGCGTTACACGGAGTTACTTCAATGCGGCGCAGACATGTCACCGCCGCTCCGGGCAGGATCCGTCACCTCAGCGTGAGCCGCAGTCGCGCCTGCGGCGGAAGAACGCCTGAACCCAAGTGCCGCGCGGGTGGTGGTCGTGCCGCTCCGTGAGTCGTCCAGGTTTGAAAGAACGCACTTACGTGGGGCGCTAGCTCGCCGCCTGCCGTGAGATCACGACCAGGGACATGGCGTTGACACCGAGGTGCAGGCTCAGGTCGGGGGATCGCCCCAGCACGGCGTCGTAGTCTTCGACCTTCTGGAGGCCCTGGGTGGCCGGGTCGTGGGTGCGGTTGCTCGTCACCGCGTCCACGAGATATCGCTCGACGCTGACCTCGCCGCCGGTCAGTGCGGGCGGCAGGTTCCGCAGGGCGAGCGTCACGTCGTGCGCGTCCGTGCCGTTCGTCCACTGGTAGTTGGTGAGTAGCACCGCGATCCGGTCGTCGCTCGCGGTCGCCAGTGCCGAGACGCCAATGCCTGCCTCGTCGAGGATCGTGGACTCGGATGGGATCAGGCGTGGGCCGAGCATCCGTTGCATAAGGACCAGGTTGTAGTACGGGTAGACGTCACCGTCCACCTCGTCGACCAGCATTGACTTGCGCTCGTTGTCCAAGTGGTCATATACCCAGTGCAGGTACATGTCCATGCCGCTGTACGCGTAGTACCGCCCGATCGTGGCCATCCCCGCCGCCTGGGTGAGCAGGTCCGCCTCGAACGTCGTGCCGGTGTTCGGACCGGGGAAAACCCCGTACTCGGTAACGAAGACGGGCCGGTTCTCGTCCAGCTTCCGTTCACGCAGCCAGGAGCGGACTTGGTCCCGCTCATTCGCCACGTCCGCCGGGCGTTCCCGCTGCTTGTACTGGTGGTAGGAGAGGAAGGCGAGCTTCTTCGCCGGGTTCGTGTCGGCCCGGTAACGGTCGAGGAAGCCTTTGAGGAAGCTGGTGTTGAACGTGTAGGAGGATGGGCCGCCCAGCTCCAGCGGCACGCCTGGCTTCAGCTCGGCGTTGACCTCGTTCACCACGTCGTACCCGATCTGGTACCAGCTGTAGTAGTCGTCCAGTGGGACGGCCGGCTGCTCGATCGAGGTCGGCTTCCAGGTCTTGTCCGGCTCGTTGAACAACTCGATGTAGCGCAGCGACGGGTACCGCTTCTTGTAGTGCAGCAGTCCGGCCTTGAGCACCCACCGGCATTCGGCGGGGTCGTCCAGCCGCATCAGCTTCTGGTTGCACTGGTCGAAGTTGCCGAGGATCGTGCCTTGCGCGGCGACCTGGTCGAGGTAGTCGTAGTCGGTCGTGCCGTCGATCGTCGGATAGTCGAAGTCGAACTCGCGTGTCTCGGGGTCGTAGTAGTGGTCGGGCTTGAACCAGGCGCGGACCACCTTCGGATCGAGGGCCGCGACCCGCTCGAAGTCCTTCGGGCCGAGGGGGTAAGCGGGACCGCTCTGATTCTGGAAATCGGCCGGGTTGGAAAGCGGCCCGAGGTCGTGGGATACGTCCACGGTGACGGTCCCGGGTCGCTCCGGGACCTTCCGCGTGGCCGGCGTCGTCGCCTGCTGGGTCGGCGGCGTGGTCCCGTCGCCGGAGGTGGCGACGACCGCGACCGCCGCGAGGGCGCCGGCCAGCACGACCGCGGCCACCGGGACCGCCACGCGCAGCAGGCGGCGGCTCACTCGTCCCCGTCGTGCGTGTGCGGGTGAACATGGCCGTGCGGGGTTTCGCCCGCGCCGGCCTTGAGCCGGGCCAGCTCCGCCCGGAGCTGGTTGTTCTCCCGCTGCGCCATGTACAGCTCGAACAGCACCTGCTGGAAGTCCTCGATGGTCAGATCCATGATCGTCCTGTTCAGCTGGTCGAGTTGGTGATCAAACCGAGCGAGGCCAGCGCCGTGACGAGAGAGGTCAGGGCCGCGTTGCCGCCGCGGGAGCCGGAAACGGTCGGCTTGGTGACCGCGGCCGCGCCGAAGAAGCCGAGGCCCGCACCGAGGTGCCGGAAGTACGAGCCCACGTGCAGGGTGTCGTCGGTCTTGAGGGTGTCGACGCCGGAGCGGTAGAGGTTCGTGTCACGGGCGGCGGTGCCGTTGCCCCACTCCATCTTGCCGTCGACCAGCACCCGGAACCGGTTGGTCGTGTCGCCGGTGATCTTCGTCTGGTATGCCGCCGACGCGGTGTCCGCGCCAGTCACCACCACGGCCTGGCCCGCAGCGCCGGTGGTGTTGACGGCCAGGGCGACCCCGGTGTTCCGGTTGATCACCACGCCGCCGCCGGTGCCGGACCGGCCGGAGAGTGTGATCTGACCGGACGCCCTGTTCACGATCAACGGCTGGTCGATCATAGTGCCGCTGTCGTTGTACCGGGCCACCTCGAAGTTGCTGCCCGCGTTCGCCCCGGACTCGGCCTCGCTGGTGGTCCGAATCTTCCACCGGGACTTCTTCGCGTCGGTGTCGTTCGTGAAGACCAACGCCTTCTCCGAACCCGCACCCGCCTGCAACCGCAGCTGCTGGTTGTTCGAGCAGCGGACGACGAAGTGAGCCAGGTTGGTGAGGATCTTCGTGGTGTCCAGACCGATCTTCCCGGTGGCCTGGTCGGCGAAGAGCACCTCGAACCGGCCCTGCAGCGCGCCGTTGCTGTCCGGCACCTCGATCTCCCAGTGCGCGTGCAACGAGCCCTGGTCGTTCGCCTCGTAGTGCGCGCCGGTCCAGACCCACGGCGAGAAGTCGTTCGCGTCGCGCCAGTCGCCGATCGCGTCGCGGTTCGCGTCGTACAGGTCGTCCGGGCCGTACCAGGCGGTCATCGCCTTGGCATCCTTACGCATCAGGAAGTTGCGGACCGTCTCGCCGTACTGGTGCACGTAGGCCCGCTGGTAAGACAGCAGGTTGATCCGGCCGGTCGAGTCGAACGCCGTCGTGCTGCCCGGAATGTCGTCACCGCCCGCGAACGATGACATCACGGTCAGTTCGTTGCTGACCGCGCCGGTGCCCACGGTCAGGTCGCCGTCGATGGTCGTGTCCGCGGCCTGGGCGGTGCCCGGCACCGCTAGGGTCGCGACCGTACCGACGGCGGCGCCCGCGGCGCCGGTCAGCAGAAAGCGTCGTCTCATCGGGCTGCTCCTTTATCGGTGGACGGGTGGGGCGGCCAGCTTCAGCTTGGACATGCCCTGCTTGAAGGCCTTGGCGTAGCGAGTGTCGGCGCTGTAGCGCCAGTCGGCGCTACCGCCCTGCTTCTCGCTGAACTCGAACCAGACGAAGCCGACCAGCCCGTTCTGTTCGGGGAGCCACTCGAAGAAGTCCTTGATGAAGCCGAGCTTCTTCGAGCCGGGCTGGGCGCCGGTCTCGGTGATCAGGAGCGGCTTCTTCGTGAACTTGCGGATGGCGGTGATCGTCGGCTGGAAGACCGCCTTCGCCGTGGTCTCGTCCACCGCGTAGCCGACGAAGCCGGCCCAGTCGACGTACTTGTCGCCGGGGTAGAGCTTCTCGATGCTGACGTTCGGTACCGGGCGGAGGATGTTCGGGCTCCACACCCAGATCACGTTGGTCGCGCCCACCTCGCCGAAGACGTCGTGCAGGTGCCGCCACGCCTTGACGTAGTCGCCCCTGTCGTTGCCGGAGCGGCTCTCCGACCACGGGTACCACTTGCCGTTCATCTCGTGCGCGAAGCGCAGCGCGACCGGGTAGCCCAGGTCCTTGATCGTGGTGGCGAACGCGCGGACGTACTTGTCGTGATCACCGGCGGTGATCGTGTCCAGTGCGTACTTCGGCTGGCTCTCACCGCCACTCGAACCCGCCCACGGCTCCCAGGAGATGAGCGGCAGGGCGTTCTGGTCGTACGAAAGCCCGATCGCCTCGGGACGCAAAGGCTCGGTCCACTTGACGAAGAACTGGAGTATCGACGGCCTGGCCCCGGCCGCGTTGCTGAGCCGGTTCAGCTCCTCCGACGAGTACGGGACCTGCGGTGCGCTCAGCCCGAACCGTACGCCCGGGATCGCCATGACCTGTTCTTTGGTCGGCGGCGGCGCGTCGCTCGCCTCCGGCAGGGCCGATGCCCCCACCTGCGACTGCGGGGAGTCGACCGCCGGGAGGTCCGAGCCGGTCGAGTCGGGGAGCAGGATCCAGGCGGTGAGGCCGAGCAGGATGACCGAGTTGATGGTCATCCACACCCGGAACCGGATGCGGCTGCCGCCCTGTTCCAGCGTGTTCTTGTGCTTGCCCGAGCGCTTGCCGTTCCGGACCCGCATCGTGTCAGACACCGATCATCACCGACGCCACGAGCAGCACGCTCCCCAGAATGTACGGCACCGTCTCCAGCGGGTTGCGCTCCTTCTCGCCTGCGAACCCGCCGGCGCGCGTGCCCCAGCCGGCGTTGTGGGCCAGCCGGAAGAAGCCCAGCACCCGGATCGGCATGAGCAGGAAAGTATTGATGATCATAAAGAACGGGAGATAAGGCAGGTCGTTCACCCGGTACGCGAAGTGCTTGCCGAACCGGATGGCCAGCGACACCACGGTCAGCACGCCACTGAGCAGCAGGATCGAGACGAGCGCCAGCCAGGGCGTGTCGGGGAGCGGCAGCGCGTCGTAGATCTCGTGCTGGCGCCCGACCACCAGGGCGATCGCCCACGAGATGAACGAGCCGACCAGCACGAACGGGACGACGATGTCCGCGATGTAGAAGACGGCCAGAAGCGGGGTGTGCCGCAGCATCCAGGGCAGCATGCGCAGCGTGTTGTACTGCGAGCCGCGCGCCCACCGGTACTGCTGCTTGGCCAGCTTCTTCAGCTGGAGCGGCGCGTCCGTGTAGACCAGCGAGGTCGACTGGTACACCGTGCGGAAGCCGGCCTTGAGCGTGTAGTTGGTCAGCGTCCGGTCGTCGCTGACCTCCAGGAACACGCCGAGGAACTTCTCGTGCAGGAACTTGTCCATCGACCGGACCAGGATCGACCGGCGGAACGCGATGGTCCGGCCGGGCAGGCAGCCGATCGTGCCGAGCACGCTCATGCCGGGCATCGAGTACTCGTTGCGCACGTTCTCCAGCCAGTCGGCCCAGCGGGTCAGCGCGTTGCGGTCCGGGTCGAGGATCCGCTGCCGGGTGGTGACGCCGCCGACCCGCGGATCCGCGAACGGCTTGATCAGTTCGGAGAGCGTGTCCTTGGTCCATACCGTGTCCGAGTCGACCAGGACCGCGATGTCCGAAGCCATCAGGCCGACGCCGACCTGGAGCGCGTTGCGCTTGCCGGGAATGTCGGTCCACACCCAGCGGACGCCCATCGAGGCGCAGATCTTCTCCAGCGTCTCGTTCCGCGGGCCGTTGATGACGACGATGAGCTCGGTCGGCCGCTGCTCGATGATCCGCCACAGCACCGACCGGAACAGGTCCTCCGGCTCGTCCACGACTGGGATGATCACCGCGGTGCTGGTGTGATACGGCTTGGTCCACGGCTTGTAGTACGACGCGAGGGTCACGCGCAGCAGCCACAGGAACCAAATCATGATCATGAACAGGGCGAACAGGAACAGCTTCCCCGTCGTCGCCCAAGCATTGATCTGGAGCAGGAAGGCCAGCATCAGCCGACCCGCACCTGGTCGGGACCGGTGGGCTTGAGCGTCAGGCGGACCAGCATCAGACCAGGCAGATACCAGGCCTTGTCCACGTCGTAGAGATTGCTGAGCGCCTCCGCCTTCTCCGGGGACAAGCCGGAGAGCGGCGCGTCGACCCGGTCGGTGCGGACTAGCCAGACCCGCAGCGCGCCGTTCAGGCACTTCTCCACCTGGACGCACTCGTCGGCGAGGATCTTGCCATCGGTCCGCGGCGGTGCGAGGGCCAGCGCGTCCTTCGGCCGGATGTCGGCGGGCACGTAGCGGGACACGACGTCCCGGCCGACGGCCGCGCCCTTGGGGCCCGGGCCGTAGACCACGACGTCGCCCTTCTCCGCCTGACCGGAGATGATCGCGCCAAGCTCCGCGCTGGCCAGGCCGTGCCCGTCGCGCTGGCGGACGTCGATCTGGCCCGGCACGCAGAACGCGGCCAGGGTCAGGCCGGCGACCACGCCGCGGAACACCGGCGCATGGTGCAGCGCGTGCGCACCGAGCAGCGCCCAGCCACCAAGCGTGAACGCCAGCGCCGGGGCCTCCCAGCCGAGGCCGATCCGGCTCAGCGCGTAGAGCAGCACGACGGGGACGAGGGCCCAGCAGGTGTAGATGACCGAGGGCTTGCGGAGGGAGACGCTCCGCAGGCTCAGCCCGATCACCGCGCCGGCGAGCAGCGCCGCGCCGAAGAGTCCGCCCGCCACCTCGTTGACGTCCAGCAGTTCGCTGGACGCGTCCAGGCCGATGTGCACGGGCGGCAGGCCGAAGTACACGACGGCCCCGAGGGCCGGGAGGGCGCCGACGACAGCCGCGAGCAGCCAGCCGAGCATCGCGCCGCGCCGCATCATCACGACCGCGATGCCGTGGCCGACCAGGACCACCAGCGACACGGGCTGGACCAGGCCCAGGCCGAGGACCGCCAACGCGTAGCCGACGTACCGCGGGCCAGTGCCCTTGCCCAGGACCAGAACCAGGAGGTAGGTGCTGAGCGCGGTGAAGAAGACAGCCGCGCCCGTCGGGCCGATGTCCTGGCCGAACCGGGTCGCGGCCGGCACGATCACGAAGATGATGCCGGCGGTGAAGCCCGTCCGCGGCCGCGTCAGCTTCGCGCCCACCGCCGCGACCAGGCCGGCGGCGAACGCCATGAACATCAGGGATGGGAGGCGCAGCATGAGGTCGGAGCTGCCGACCAGGGCAGCCCAGCCCTTGAGCGCCACATGGTAGGGCACGGTCCCGGAGTCCAGCTCGCCGAGGATCCCGGTCGCACGGTCCCAGGGCGTGACCACGAACGCCCAGTAGTCCAGCTCGGAAGCGGACAGGCTGCTCCAGGTCAGTCGGACCGTGCCGAGCGCGCCCATGATGACGGTTGGCAGGATCCACGCGATCATCGTCAGGGCGGCCGCCTGACCCTGCTGGGTCGCCGCACCGTCCTCCGGCTCGGTCCACGCATCACGACGCGCGTCCGGGTCGAAGTCCGACAGTCGTTGCCGGGGGATGAGTGCGGTCTGCTGATCGCTGTTGTGCATGGCCACCTTTGCAGAGCGGGGCCCCCGTAACAGCCCGCCGACAGGAAACGGCCGACCTGGCTCGCGGCGCCCACCTCCATCGCGGAGGGCAGCGCGCGGCCTGGTCGAGCCGGAGGGATGTTAGCTGGCGGCACGTGCACGGCCAGCGAGGCACCGGCCCTCCATGATCACTTCAGGCACCCGCAGGATCTCGATGCGTAAACCCACCGCCCCACTCGGCGATCGTTGTGGGCCGAATGAACCATCGACGCCGAATTTCGATCCCGACGTCTACACGATTCGGCCACCGTTTCGACTCCAACTGTTTACAAAGCTTTCGCCAACGATGCCGCCTCGTGCGGCGTGACGTCGGCACGCCGACGCCATCGGCGCCGGGAGGACCGACGCGCCGCGACGACAAGATCATGAGCGCCCCGCCTTGCCACGTACCGCGCAGTAACGTCAATGCGGAGCAGGCATGCCGCCGTCACCGACCGGTGACGGGCGCCGGCAACGCCTCCAGGTAATCCACGTCGGAGGCCAGCGCCCGTAGCGGATTCGCCGGCGCGACCACCCGTACCCGGCAGCCTGCTGAGCACTGCCGCGGTCCAGGCCGCCGCATCCGCGAACGCGCCCCCAGCACCACGGTCGGTTTGCTCGGATACCCGCCGCGGCCGGTCCGGCGAAGCCGAGCCCAGCTACGGCCGGGACCGCCGTCATCGCTCCGTAGAACGGATTTCGACTTGAATTGGTCAGCCGACGCCGCCGGATGTTCGTTCTGGTCAGAGTCGATATGCGGCCCGACAGTCGTGCCCGTGGCGCGCCCACCACGCCCAGCCGGGCCTGTGCGAACCAAGCGAAAACGCGGCCTGATCAGGCGTTTACCGCCTTCACAGACCGCGTCTGATACGCGTTTCGGGTGGGCGATACTGGGTTTGAACCAGTGACCTCTTCCGTGTCAAGGAAGCGCGCTCCCACTGCGCCAATCGCCCTTGCTATTGGTCTCGCGAGGTGGAGACGGGATTTGAACCCGTGTAGACGGCTTTGCAGGCCGTTGCCTCGCCTCTCGGCCACTCCACCGTGTTCTCCGTCAACGTGCCGAGCGGACGACGGGACTCGAACCCGCGACCCTCACCTTGGCAAGGTGATGCGCTACCAACTGCGCTACGTCCGCATGTCGCTGTGTTTCCTGGCGACGGATGAGAACTTTAGCCGAGCCTCCCGGCACATGCCAACTCGGGGTACCCCCGGCGCGTCGAAGCGACGAACCGGGCAAATCAGACAGCCTGAAAATCGCGTGACGACGGGCCGACAATCAAGGGGTGGGTGGGCATCGGTTCTACCGGGATCTGGCGCCCTGGTGGCCGCTGATCTCGCCGGTCGCCGACTACGCCGAGGAGGCCGCCTTCGCGGCCGCGCTGTTGCGGGGAGCGCGCACCGTCCTCGAGCTCGGCAGCGGCGGCGGCCACAACGCCGCCCACCTCAAAGAGCACTTCGACCTCACGCTCGTCGACCTCGAGCCGGCCATGCTCGCCGAGTCCGAGAAGATCAACCCCGAGCTGCCCCACCGCCAGGGCGACATGCGCACCCTCCGGCTCGACAGGCAGCAGTTCGACGCCGTCTTCGTGCACGACGCGATCGACTACATGACCACCGAGGAAGACCTACGACGGGCGATCACGACCGCCTTCGTGCACACGACGCCCAATGGGCGAGCCCTGTTCGTGCCCGACGCGACCACCGAGACCTTCGAGCCGAGCACCGACCACGGCGGCACGGACGCACCCGACGGCCGGGCCGCGCGCTACCTGAGCTGGTCCTACGACCCCGACCCGAACGACACGACGACAGTGACCGAGTACGCGTTCCTGCTCCGCGAAGCCGACGGCAGGACGGACACGACCCACGAGACCCACGAGACAGGCCTGTATCCGACAGCAACGTGGCTAGAACTGTTGCGGGAGGCCGGTTTCACGCCGAAGGCGGTCACCGAGGAGACCTCGGAGGACCGCCTTCCGCGAACGTTCTTCGTAGGCGAAAAGATCAACCCTGACGGCCGCTGAAGCGCGGGTTCTTCCGGTTGAGCACCATGATCCGGCCGCGGCGCCGGACGATCTTCGCGCCGGGCTTGCGGGCCAGGGAGCGCAGCGAGGTTCGGACCTTCATGAGGAGCCTTCTTCCCGTTCGTTGACGTGCAGCGTGTGCAACGCAACGACCAGCCGGCGCATTCCAGAACGCAAGTGCAGTTCGATTCTTGCAACGCATAGATAAACTTCTTGCGTCACTCTGACACGGACCGTACCGTTGGGCCGCACCCGGCCATACCCGGCCACTGCGGCTGAGCCTCCGGCAGTCCGCATCTCAGGGGCCCCTCTCCTGCGGGCACGGAGCGGGAAAGGGGCCCCGCCGGTAAACTCGATCAGTTGTAGCGGCTGGTCGGGAGGACTATGTCGAGGGGCTCGCGGCACGGACGTTCGGGCGCGGTCGCGCGACCCACGGCGAAGGCACGCCGGATCGCGACCGAAAGCGTCCGGATCACCGGTGACCTGCTGGCCCCGGCCGAGCCCGAGGACGTCGCCCCCACCGCGTCCCGCAAGCGCCGCCTGTGGGCCAAGATCCGCGGGCAGGAGCCGGTCCCCGGCCTCCGGACGATCAAGGCCGTGCTCGCCACGGTCCTGGCCTTCGTCTTCGCCGAGGGATTGCCGGACACCGAACCCCCGATCGTCGCGGCGCTGACCGCCCTGCTGGTCGTCCAGGTCAGTCCGATCAAGAGCATCCGTTCCGGTTGGGAGCGCATCTTCAGTGTGATCGCCGGCGTCTTGCTCGCCGTCGTGCTGTCCAGCGTCTTCGGCCTGCACTGGTGGAGCCTGGGCGTCACCGTGGCCGCGTCGATGACCATCGCGTACGCGCTGAGGCTCGGTGACCATGCCTTGGAAGTGCCGATCTCCGCGATGCTCGTGCTCGCGGTCGCCGGCAGCACGAACGTCGGGATGGAACGGGTCTACGAGACCCTGATCGGCGCCGCCGTCGCTGTGCTCGTGAGCGTCGCCCTGCCGCGGGTCTATGTGCAGCCCGCGGGCAACGCCATCGGCAGCCTCGCCGCCGAGATCGGCAAACAGCTACGTGACATGGCGGGGTGGGTGCAGTCCGACTGGACGGCCGAGCGGGCCGCCGAGGGGCTCCGTCGCGCCCGCAACGTGGAGGCGTTGATCAGCAAGGCCCGCGACACCCTGGCGCAGGCGGAGGACAGCGTGCGCCTCAACCCGCGCGCCACCCGCACCGCGCACATCCCGGTCACCATGCGCCCCGGCCTCACCGCGCTGGAGTTCTCGGCGATCTCGGAGCGCGGCCTCGCCCGCGCACTGCTCGACCGCCGCTCCGGGGAGGCTTCCGAGCACCCGCCCGGCCCGTGGGTGGCACTCAGCATGTCGCGCCTGCTCGACGCGATCGCCGACGCGGTCTTCGCCTTCGGCATCGTGATCGCCTCCGACGTGAACGTGGCGCCGCCGAGCCCCGAGCCACTGCGACACGCCCTGCGCCGCGCCCGCTTCCTTCGCGACGAGACCACGTTCCAGCTCCAGGAGGACGCCAAGACCGAGCCGGCGATCTGGCGCGTCAACGGGGCGCTCGTCGGCCACATCGACCGGTTGATCAACGACCTGGACCCGGACACCGAGTCGGTCTCCCCCGCGATCAACCGCCCCCGCCCCGAGCCCGTGCGCCCGCTGCGCCGCTTCACCCCCTCCGTCATCCGCCGCCAACTCGACGACAGCGCTAGGTCGTTGAGACGACGGATCAGACGATAGTCAGACCCGAAGCGCAAGATCAGGATTCGTGTTTCACGCACGTTCGTCGGGGGCACGACCGTTTGCTCCCGCGCGCAAACGCGCTTCGCGCGAGCCGGGTCCGCGTCGCGATGACTTTGAGCAACGTCTATCTTTATGTTGCCGGCCGGACGCCGGCGCGCAGCAGGATCCGTGGTGGTTCAACCACTTCGGACGCGGGAGCAACAGAATGCTCGACAGAAGCAGGTTCATCGCCGCCACCGCCGCCCTGGTTTTGAGTGCTGCCCTGGTGACCGTCCCGGCCCCGGCAGCCTCGGCCGCCGTCAGCCGGGCGGAGCTCGCGTTGCGGTGGGCGCCCATTCATCACCAGGACGTCGATGCCACGGGCAGTCATGCTCTGGGTGGGCGGGCCGACTACATCGCCGCCGTCGACTTCGACGGCAACCTCGACGGGCACGACAACTGGGATCGAGCCGCGACCGCGGCGCTGCCGGCACACGCCTACTACTCCGTGGTCGAGACCAGCACCCACTGGTACCTCACCTACCTGTTCTTCCATCCCCGCGACTGGACCGACCGCGTACGGCGTGCTGCGCGGCGCCGTCACCGTCGCGCACAGCGACTTCTACTCGTACACGCCGGCGGGCAGCACCTGGACCAGCGGCCGCGAGACGGTCGACGGCACCCTCCAGCTCCAGACGTCGCCACACGACGCGTTCACGCATCCGGTGACCGCTCAGGAGGCGCAGGGGCACGGCCTCAAGGCCTTCCCGCAGTACGCCATCAACGGTGGCGGCCTGGTCCACCATCCGTCCACAGTGGCCGACGAGCCGACGAGTGGCAACGACCGCGACGTCCGTTACAAGCTGGTGGACGTCTTCGCGGCCGGCGGTCTCTGGGCACAGCGGGCCAACCCGACCCTGTTCGCGAGCCTCGGCACGTTCGCCGGTGACACCTCGGGCGGCTGTGGCTCCGGCACGTGGGGCTGCTCCACCAACTCCGCGAACGCGCCGTGGGGCAGGGACGACGGCGACGACCTGCCAGGCCGCGGCGAGCTCGCCAGCGACCCGGCGAAGGTGGTCTCCGCGTACTTCACGATTCCCGGTGGCGTTTCCCGCGCGCACACCTACAACTCGTACGCCGGCGCCGCGGCGGCCTTGAAGGAAGCTGCCCGGACCGCACCGCCGGTCGTCGACTGACGCCCTCGCTCCATGGTGGTCGGTCGGCCCGTCGGCCGGCCGACCACCGATAGGATGCCCGGCATGGCCACCTGGCGGGATTTCGTCGCGGAAGCGCCCCGGATCTCCGAGATCTTCCAGCGGCGGCACGCCGCGACCGGCAACCTCTGCCTGCTCGCCACCGTGCGGGCCGACGGTTCGCCACGCATCAGCCCGATCGAGCCCAGGGTCTTCGAGGGCCGCTTGCTGCTGGTCGGCATGCCGCACACCACGAAGTTCGCCGACCTGGCCCGGGACGGCCGGTTCTGCCTGCACACGGCCACGGTGGACCCGCACGTCGGCGAGGGCGACGTCAAGCTGTTCGGCGCCGTCCGCAACGAGCAGGATCCGGCGCTGCACCAGCGGTTCGCCGAGGCGCTGTTCGCGGAGAACGGCTTCGACCTGCGCGGCCAGAAGTTCGACCCGTTCTGGGTCGCCGAGCTCACCAGCGGCTCGTCGGTCACGATCGACGACGGCCGGCTGACCATCACGATCTGGAAGCCGGGCCAGGGCGAACGGGTCGTCCGGAAGAGTTGATCAATTAACCTCGCCTCTATCGCCCGGCCATCATCATCGCTGATTATCGATGTCTCCGTACCCCCGTCTTGGAGGCATCATGATCCGATCCCGCCGGCGCACCCTGACCGCGGCGATCCTGGCCGGCGTCGCCGTCGTCACCCTGACGGCCACCCCGGCCAACGCGACCCCGCCCGGCATCCCGTCGAAGGCCAGCGCCCAGTCCCAGCTCAACGCCCTTACCGTGGCCGCGGAAGGTTCGTCGAGCGGCTACTCCCGGGACCTGTTCCCGCACTGGATCACCATCTCCGGCGCCTGCAACACCCGCGAGACGGTGCTCCGCCGCGACGGCAGCAACGTCGTGACCAACAGCTCCTGCACCGCCACCTCCGGGAGCTGGTACAGCCCGTACGACGGCGCCACCTGGACCGATCCGGCGGACGTCGACATCGACCACGTGGTGCCGCTGTCCGAGGCCTGGCGGTCCGGCGCCAGCAGCTGGACCACGGCCCGTCGCCAGTCGTTCGCCAACGACCTGTCCCACCCGCAATTGATCGCCGTGACCGACAACGTCAACCAGTCCAAGGGCGACCAGGACCCGTCGACCTGGCAGCCGTCGCGGACCGCCTACCGCTGCACGTACGCGAAGATGTGGATCGCCAGCAAGTACTACTGGGGCCTGCGCCTCCAGTCGTCGGAGAAGTCGGCGCTGCAGACGATGCTGAACACCTGCAGCTCCTGAGCCACCGTGCCGCGCGTGGCCCGCGGAGTTCCCGGGCCACGCGCGGTCGCGCCCGCACCTAAGCCGCGGCGTTCCACACTGGAGGCTGGTAGCCCGCGGGCTTGTCGCCGATTCCGAGGCCGGGACTGACGATCCAGGACTGGTACTCGGGTGTGAACATCGGGTACGGCAAGCCCCACTGCGGTGCACTCGCCCGGTCGAGGCGGGCGCGCAGGTCCGCTGGAACCTCGAAGTCCAGCGCCCCGAGGCTGCTGTCCAACTGGGTGGCGCTGCTCGCACCGACGATGACCGAACCGACGGCGGGCTGGGTGGCCACCCAGTTGACCGCCACCTCGGCCATGGGTCGACCGAGCTCGGCCGCGACCTTCTCGAGCTCGTCGATCACCCGCCACTCGCGCTCGCTGACCGGGCGCTGGCCGCCACTGCCGCCGAGCCTGCCGTCGCCGGTCAGGCCGTCAGCGGACCGGCGGTACTTGCCGGTGAGCAGGCCGCCGCCGATCGGACTCCACGCCGTCAACCCCATGCCGAGGGTCTGCGCCATCGCGGTGAACTCGGCCTCGATGTCACGGGCCACCAGCGAGTACGGCAGCTGCACGGTGACCATCGGGGTCAGCGCGTTGGCTTCGGCGAAGGTCTGGGCGCGGGCGGCGTACCAGGCGGGCACGTCGGACAGGCCCGCGTAGCGGATCTTGCCGGCGCGGACCAGGTCGTCGAAGGTCCGCACGACCTCCTCGACGGGCGTGATGCGATCCCAGGTGTGCAGCAGGTACAGGTCGAGGTAGTCGGTCCCGAGCCGCTTCAGCGACGCCTCGACGGCACGGATCATGTGCTTGCGCCCGTTCCCGCCGGCGTTCGGGTCCGTCCGGTCGACGGTGTTGGTGAACTTGCTGGTCAACACCAGGCGATCGCGTACGCCGGCGGAGGCCATGAGCTTGCCGAGGATGGTCTCGCTCTCGCCGGCCGTGTAGAAGTCCGCGGTGTCGACGAAGTTGCCGCCGGCCTCGAGGTAGCGCCGGAAGATCGGCTCCGCCTCCGCCTCGGTCCTGCCATAGGCGGCGTGGAAGCCCGCGACACCGAAGTTCATCGTGCCGAGCGCGAGCCGGCTCACCCGCAGTCCTGACCGGCCGAGCAGGTAGTAGTCATTCATGCCGGCAACCGTGGCGCGGGAAAATGGACCTGCAAGTCCAAAACTATCGGCGCAGGTTCGCGATGCCCACGTCGAGAGCGGCCTCGAGGTTCTCGATCCGGCCCGTAGCGATCATCACACCGACGCCGCCCTGGATCCCGGCGAGGAGCGCGGCCGCCGACCGATCGGCGTCCAGGGCGCCGTCGACCTCGCCGATGCCCTGCATGTGACGGATCCCGTTGGCGATCTCACGCTGCCACTGGTCGATCAGCTCGGTGGTCACGGCCCGCGCGCCGGGAGTGCCGCGGCCGAGCTGCGACATCAGGCTGTTGAGCGGGCATTCGGTGCCCTGCGCGAGATAGCGCGCGACGACCCGGTCGCGCCAGGCCTGCCAGGCGGGCCAGGACGTCAGATCGCCGAGCTGGGGCTGCTGGTCGGAGAGGACGCGCTCGGACTCGTGCTTGGCGACGGCGAGCAGCAGCTCGTCCTTACCGTCCGGGAAGTAATGGAAGAGCTGCCCCTTGCTGGTGCCGGTGCGGGCGCGCACGTCGTCGAGGGTGGTCGCCACGGCACCGCGCTCCCGGATCTCGGCAGCCGCACCCTCGACGATCCGCTGCCGGGTCGCGACCCCTTTCCGGGTCAACGAGCGTTCCGTACCCGAGATTCCGGTTTTTGGAC
Source organism: Asanoa sp. NPDC049475 (assembly GCF_040676915.1). Classification (NCBI taxonomy): domain Bacteria; kingdom Bacillati; phylum Actinomycetota; class Actinomycetes; order Micromonosporales; family Micromonosporaceae; genus Asanoa; species Asanoa sp. NPDC049475. The sequence continues at coordinate 590,987 of NZ_JBFAPY010000004.1, forward strand.
TCACGAGTCCATTCTAGCGCGGGACCTGTGCCCATTCCGGCCACGGGCATCCATCCGGGTGACGGCGAACGGATCGCGCCCGTGGTAGGGATAGTTGGGACCGTCGAAGGTGGAAGGTGACCCGATGGATGCGGATCTGGCAACGACGGTGGTGCCGTACCTGACAGCGGCGGCCGCGGCCTATGGGACGGCCGTGCTGGATCGGGTGCGGGACTCGGCGGCGGACGCGACAGCGGACGCCTCCGTCGGCTTGGGCAGGCGTCTCTTGAGCCGCATTCTGGGCCGGCAGGAATCGGCGGATGCCGTCAGCGAGGCGGTGCAGGACATCGTCGCGGATCCAGCGGACCCGGACCGCGTGTCGGCGCTGCGCCTCCAGATACGCAAGGCACTCGTGGCCGATCCGCAGTTGGCCAGCGACGTGGCACACCTGGTGGCGCGGTCCGGTGTCGCTATCAACGCCACCGGGGAGGGAGCGGTCGCCGTGCAGCACAACTCGGGCATCGTGCAGACCGGACGGGGCAGCCACGCGAGTCAGCACGGCTCGTGACTGCGCCCGAGCGCGATTCCGGCGTGCGTGCGGCCGGTAGAAACGCGGCGGCGGTGGCGACCAACCAGGGCATCGTCCAGACGGGTGCGGGCGCGAAAGCCATCCACAATTCCGTAGCGCTCGGCGTCCCGGCGCAGATCACCGTTCCAGAGGGTGGAATCCTCGGGATGCCTAAGCCCGGGGTCCGGGACTTCGTCGGACGCCACGAGCAGCTGGACGCCCTCGACGGGCTCGTCCGTGCCGGTGCGGGCGTGGTCGCCCAAGCGGTGCACGGTTTGGGCGGCGTGGGCAAGAGCGAGCTGGCGCTGCAGTATGTCGCCCGCTACCGGCACCGATATGGCGTGGTGTGGTGGATCGTCGCCGAGGACGCCGACAAGATCCGGGCGGGTCTGGCCGACCTGGCGTTCCGGCTGCACACAGAGCTGCAGATCGTCGCGACTCAAGACGAGGCGGCCAACTGGACCTTGGCGTGGCTGCAGGCCCATGACGGCTGGCTGCTAGTCCTGGACAACGTCGAGGACCGGCTGTTGGCGGAACCGCTGTTGGGACAGCTGCGACGGGGACATGTGTTGATCACGACCCGGCGCGATGTCGGCTGGGACGACATCACCGACGGTTGCTTGCGATTGGACGTGCTTGCCCCACCTGCGGCCGTCGACCTGCTGCTCAGACTGTCCGGCGAGGCCGACGCCGCCACCGCCGAGAGATTGGCAGCTGAGCTCGGCTACCTGCCTCTGGCGCTGCGGCAAGCCGGTGCGTACCTGCGGCAGACCCGCACCGGCATCGAGCGCTATCTGCGGCGCCTGCGGTCCGACCCGGCCACTGTCCTCGACTTGGTGGCGGCCGGCGACGACGCGCAGCAGGCCGTCGCCCGGGTCTGGGCGGTCACCACCAAGACCATCGGACAACAGAACCCACTCGCCATGCGGGTGCTCCGGGTCCTGTCCTGTCTTGCGCCGGACGACCTGCCACGGGACGTCTTGCACCCCCTCGCCGACGTCGACGACGTCGATCAGGCACTGGGAATGCTCGCGTCGTACAACATGATCACGCTCACCCACGGCACCGTGGCCGTGCACCGACTTGTGCAAAGCGTCACCGCGACCCAGCTCAAGCAGGGTTCCGCGGTCGAGTTCGACGGCATCCTACTGACCGCCATCGAACTCCTGAGAGCCGCACTGCCGTCCGAGAGCCCGGAGACGGACGTCGCGGGCTGGCCGCGCTGGGCCGCGCTGACCCCACACGTCACCGCCCTGGTCACCGCTTGCCCCGACACGGTCGGCGGCGGCCACGTGGCCCTGTTGCTCGACTCGATGGTGGGCTTCGACATCGTCCAGGGCCGTTTCCAGCAAGCACTGCGCCTCGAGCGGCGGGCATTGACCATCGCCGAGGCATCGCTCGGCGACGACGACCTCCAGACCGCCGCCATCATCGGAAACCTCGCGGGCATCCTGAAATACCTAGGCCGCGAGGCGGAGTCCGAACCGCTGCAGCGCCGGGCGATGGCCATCAGCGAAGCGGCGCTCGGTCCCGATCACCCGACCATCGCAATTGGGCTCAACAACCTCGCGCTCACCCTGCGGCATCTGGGCCGGACCCACGAGACGGAACCGCTGCACAGGCGGGCGGTGTCCATCGCCGAGGCATCGCTGGGTCCCGAGCATCCGATCACCGCTCGCTACCTTCACAACTTCGGTTACAGCCTCCTGGTACTGGACCGCGCCGATGAGGCGGAACCACTGCACCGTCGGGCGCTGGCCATCACCGAGAACGCGTTCGCACCAGACCACCCGTTACTCGCGACGAGCCTAGACAACCTGGCGCTCACCCTGAACGCGCTCGCGCGATCGGACGAGGCCGAGCCGCTACAACGACGTGCGCTGGCGATCACCGAAGCGGCTTTCGGCCCGGATCACCCGACTATGGTCGTCCGCCTGGGCAACCTGGCGTCCACCCTGCTGCAGCTCGGGCGAGCCGACCGGGCCGAGCCGCTGGAGTGGCGGGCGTTGTCGATCGCTGAGGCGACACTTGGGGCCGACCATCCCAACACTGCCATTGCCCAGCGGCTTCTCGCGCGCACCCTGGAGACGCTCGGGCGCGGCGACGAGGTTGTGCAGCTGCGCCTTAGGGCTGAAGCCATCAACCAAGCGGTGTCGGCGAAACCCCAGACGCGCTGACGTCAGCCGGACGTCCGCAGCTTCGTCAGGAAGTCCGTCGTGTCCGCGGGCGACAGGGCCGCGACCGTCAGCCGTTCCATCGCCTGCCGGTAGCGCTCGACGTGCTCGGGCTTGTCCAGGTAGAGAGCGCTGACGAGCTGCTCCACATAGACGATGTCGGGGATGTCCGGGTCGGCGAACCGCAGCATGCTGAACGCGCCGCCGTCGGCCGTGTGGGTGCCGCGGCGCAACGGCATCACCTGGAGCGTGATGTTGGGCCGCTCGCTCAGGTCGAGCAGGTGCTTGAGCTGAGCCCGCATCACCGCCTGCCCACCGACCGGCCGGCGCAGGGCGGCCTCGTCCATCACCACCCAGTAGGTGGCCGGCGGGATGCGGTCCAGGATCCGTTGGCGTTCCAGGCGCAGCTTGACGCGCCGGTCCACTTCGGCCGGTGCCGTCTCGGGGAGCCCGGACACCACCACACCACGGGCGTAATCCGCGGTCTGGAGCAGGCCCGGGACGAACTGCACCTCGTACGCGCGGATGGTGGTGGCCGCCTCCTCGAGGCCGACGTACGTGCCGAACCAGCTCTCCAGCACGTCGTCGTAGCGGTGCCACCAGCCGTCGGTGCGCGAGTCGCGGGCCAGCGCGAGCAACGGCTCGCGCTGGGCCTCGTCTACGACGCCGTACAGGGTGAGCAGGTCAGCGATGTCGCGTTCCTTGAAGCCGACCCGGCCCAGCTCCATGCGCGAGATCTTCGACGCCGAACCGCGCAGGTGGTAACCGGCGTCCTCTCTGGACACGCCGGCCGCCTCGCGGAGCCGGCGCAGCTGTGCGCCCACGACGATCCGTCTGGCCGTGGGGCCAGCGGCGGCGTCCGGCGCGGTCATGTCGTCCTTCGAGGTCGGCGGTCTGCGGTCGGCGGTCTGCGGTCGCATCGACGAGATCGCTCGGTAGCCTACGTGACCCCGCGGTTACCGGTCCATCATGCGTCTAGTCGACGAGGTGGTCGAACTCCCCGGCGGTGACACCGTGGAACATCGAAGTCATCTCCGCCGGGGTGAAGATCAGCGCCGGGCCTTCCGGGTCACGCGAGTTGCGCACCGCGACCGCGCCGTCCGCCAGCCGGGCCAGCTCGACGCAGTTGCCCTGCGCGCCGCTGCGGCGGCTCTTCACCCAGGTCACGTCGCCGAGGTCAGGTGCGGCGACGCCATTCTTGATCTTCATGTCCACCTTCGACGGTTGAGTTCGACGGGGGTCCATCCCGCGATCGGGAGCCTAATGCACGTGCATTCTCACGGGAAGATGCACGTACGCCTAAACCTCTGGTGTGGAATGTCCACATTCGCTGCTGATGCCGTCCGTGCCGTCTCGCGCTGGTTGGGACCAAGCGCATTTGCACGTGCATTTGCTCTTGCGGCATGGCCGTGCACGCGAGGAGGATGCTCGATATGTCCCGCGATGGTGGTGGCCGGATGCCTGAGTCGCCCGGCCCTCGCGTGGACCAGGCGCTCCGCATCACCGCCGGCGCCGCCCTGCTGCTGGTCGCGCTGTTGGTCGCGGCCGGGGCGCCGAGCCCGATCGTCGCGGTCCTGATGCCGGTCCCCTACGCGGCCTGCGCCGCCATCTGCTTCCGGCGCGCGCGGTGCGGTGGCGTCCAGCGGGCGACCTGGGCCGCGGCCGGCGCCGCGATGACCGCCGCCGTCGCCGGCGCCGGCTGGGCCGCCCTCTCCCCCGCCGACCGCGGCGAACCGATCCACACGACGACCAGCGACGCGCTCGCGGTGGTCGGCTTCGTGCTCCTCTACCTGTTCGTCGGCCTGCTGCTGCGGTCGGACCGTCCGGCCTTCAACAGTGGCGTCTGGTTCGACGGGGTCGTCGCCGGTCTGGGCATCGCGTCGCTGGCCTGCCTCGGCGCGCCCGGTCGTGACGGCAACGGACGCATCGGCGTACACCTGGCTGGTGTCCTGGTCTATCTGGTCCTGATCCTGCTGGTGGTCATCGGAGGCAGCCTCGGCGGCCGCCGGTTGAACCGCACCCATGTGCTCGTGGTCGCCGCGTTCGGTGCGGCCAGCATCGCGGACGGCCTCGCGATGCTCGGTCACGCCGGCGGCACGCTCGCCGAACCCGGCTCGCTGGTGGTGCTCTCCCTCGCGCTGCCGGTCCTGCTGGCGTTCGCCCCCGTGGCGGCAACCCCTCGCCGTCGGTCCGACGCGGCGACCACGCCAACCATCGTGGGCTGGGCGACTCTCGCCGTGCCCGCGTTCTTCGCGGTCAGCAGCGTGCTGCTGCTGGCCATCGGCCAGTCCGGCCGGCTACCGGCGCTGAGCACCACGCTGGCGGCGGCATGCGTGCTGGCCGCGCTCGGCCGGGCCAGCCTGACCTTCAAGGAACTACGCGATCTGCGCGACGTGCACCAGCAGGCCCGCACCGACGACCTGACCGGCCTGCCGAACCGGCGGGCGCTCTACGAGCACCTGGACGCGCTCGCGACGCCGGCCACGCTGCTGCTGCTCGACCTCGACGGGTTCAAAGAGGTCAACGACAGCATCGGCCATGCCGCCGGCGACCAGGTGCTGGCCCAGACCGCCGACCGCATCAAGGTCGTGCTGACCCCGCAGCAGGTGCTGGCCCGGCTGGGCGGCGACGAGTTCGCCATCCTGCTGCCGGGCGCCACCCTGGCCGAGGCGGCGGACCTGGCCTGGCGCATCCACGTGGCGGTGACCTGCCCGTCCCACCTGGGCGACAAGCAGATCCGACTTGGCGTCAGCATCGGCGTATCCGGCACGCACCTGGCCGACGCGGGCTCCGGCGAACTGCTCCGAACCGCGGACATCGCCATGTACGTGGCCAAGCGGCGCGGTGGTGGCGTCGCCGCCTACGAGCCCCGCCCGGCCGTCGTGGAACCGGCCCAGGTGGCGCCCTCCTCCGAGCTGAGCGTCCATCTGAGCTAGCGGTTCTGCTCCGCGAAGCGGCGCGCGAGCTCGCGCTCGGCCGCGCTCGGGTCGCGGTAGCCCTCGAACGCGCGCTCGCGAAGATCCTCCGGGAAGATTCGCTCGATGTCCGGCCGGTGGGCCGCACCGTCGCCCGGGACCTCCACCGTCGCGCCCCGGACGGCGACCACCGTGCTGACTCCTGGGCTCTCGTCGAACGCGACGCCGGCCTGTCGCTCCACGCAGAACAGCGCGGCGTAGACGGTGGTGACGTCGGCGGCCGTGGTGGCATCGGCGGGTTCGACGCCGAAGGGCTCGGCGACGCACACCAAGCGAGCATTCGACATCAACGCGTACGCCGCGGTCGGGTCGGTCTCGAAGACGTCGACCACGACGGTCGCGAGCTCGGCGGCCAGGGCGGGCGGTAACGGCGCACGCTGGCCCGGGTCGCAGGCGGCGAGGAGCGCCAACGCCAGGACAATGCGCAGCACCCGGCTCATGGACGGCAACCTAAACAAATGAGTTGTCGGCCGGCAAGACCGCAGTCGATGATGCGGCCATGGCTACCTCTCGACGCGCCGACATGTTCACCGCGGACGGCAAGCCCTCCGACGACGACCCCCGCGAGCACGGGCCCACGTTGGGCGACGAGCGCACGACGCTGGCCGAAGCCCTGCGCAGCGCCCGCCTCACGTTGGAGATGAAGTGCGCAGGGCTCGACGCGGAGCAGATGGCGCGGCGGTCCGTCGAGCCGTCGACCATGTCGCTCCTCGGCCTCGTGCGGCACCTGGCCGAGGTCGAGCGCGCGACGTTCCGGAAGATGATGGCGTCCCAGGACGTCCCCCGCCTCTACGTCTCGGACACGAACCGCGACGGCGACTTCGACGGCGCGGTGGCCGACCCCGCGGTGGTCGAGGAAGCGTGGACGGCCTGGCGCGCGGAGGTCGACTTCTCCACCCGCTTCGTGGCTGAGGCGGCGAGCCTCGACGCCACGGGTGACGACCCGTTGAACCAGCACGGCACCGGCGGCGGCGCGATGTCACTACGCGAGGCCATGGTCGGCATGGTCTGGGAGTACGGCCGCCACATGGGCCACGTCGACCTACTGCGTGAGCGAATCGACGGCCGCATCGGCCAGTGAGGCTACGACTTCGATGGCTGAGGGAGCGCGGCGCGGGTCGCGGGCCGGGCGGGTCGCGCCTAGCGTGGCCACATGCCTGAACTGATCGCGCCGACCGTCCGCCTGCACGCCGCCTTCGTCGAGTGTCGTGACGACTGGGGGCCGGGCGCTCACGAGGACGGCTTCGGCCTCGGCGAGGATGACGACGTGCACTCCGCCGAGGGCTTCGCGGCCTGGGTGCGCCGGCGCCTCGAGAACACCCACCCCGTCGGCACCCCCTGCCCGGAGCACCAGCACGCCTCACTCCGCTGGATCGTCGAGGACGGCAAGGTGCAGGGTGGCATCGCCCTGCGGCACCGGTACGACGACGACCTGGGTCAGATCGGCTACGGCGTGCGCCCGTCGGCGCGCGGCCGCGGGCTCGCGACCTGGGCGCTGGCCCAGATGCTGCGCGAGGCCCGCACCACCCTCGGCCTGGACCGCGTCCTGATCCCCTGCCTCGCCGACAACGTGGCCTCGGCCCGCACGATCGAGCGCAACGGCGGCGTCCTCGAAGGCATCCGGGACACGGGCCAGCTCAAGGTACGCCGCTACTGGGTCACCCTGGCCTAGGGCGGAAACGTGCTGGCCCGTTCGACGAGCGACGCCGGCACGCGTTCCACGCGCGGGTCAGGCGACGCCGGCGACAGGGCCAGTGACATCGCCTGGGCGCCCATGTCGGCCAGCGGCAGTCGGATCGTCGTCAGCGCCGGCGTGACGTCGCGGGCGATCGGCATGTCGTCGAAGCCGATCACGCTGACCCGGCGGTCCACGTCGCGGAGGAAGGCCAGCGCGCCGACCGCCATCGAGTCGTTGAGCGCCGCGATCGCGGTGAGGCGGGGGTGCGCCGACAGCAGGTCGCCGGTCGCGGCGGCCCCGCTGTCCCGGTCGAAGTCGGCATATACGACCTTCGGAGCCGGCCGCCCGTGGGTGCGGGCCGCACGGCGGATGCCGGTCAACCGGTCCGTGGTCGTCGTCAGGTTGCGGGGGCCGGCGATGACACCGATCTCGCGGTGGCCCAGCGCGTAGAGGTGCTCGCCCGCCATGAAGCCCCCGGCCTCGTTGTCGGGGACCACCGCGTCGCCGGCGCGGTCGTGCCGGCCGATGACCGCGACCCGGCCGCCGCTCAGCTCGTAGGCGCGCAGCTTGCCGCGCAGCGAGCGGGCGAAGGCCGCGTCGTGGTAGCCCGAGCCGGCCAGCACCATCGCCGCCACCTGGTGGGCGCGCAGCAGTTCCACGTAGTCGAGCTCGCGGGCCGGGTCCCGGTAGGTGTTGCAGATGATGACGAGCCGGCCGTCGGTCGTGGCGACCCGTTGCAGGCCGCGGGTGATCTCGGCGAAGTACGGGTCGGAGACGTCGTGGACGACCACCCCGACGGCGGTGCGGCCGGACCCGGCGAGCTGGCGGGCATGCGCGTTGGGCACGTAGTGCAGGTCTGCGACCGCGGCCTCGACCCGGTCGCGCAGGGCGGCGCTGACCGGCTTGCTGCTCCCGTTGATGATGCGCGATGCGGTCGCCGTCGAGACGCCCGCCCGGCGCGCGACGTCGTCCAGCGTGGCCACGTCGAGATCATACGGGAAAGCCCTTGCCTGAACCCATCCCGATGGATACGTTGCCCGGGAAAGCGCTTACCTGGGGAGGTCAAGGTCGTGGATCGCAGAACCATCGGGATCGTCCTCAACGGGGTGACCGGCCGGATGGGCTACCGTCAGCATCTGGTCCGCTCACTGCTCGCGATCCGCGAGGGCGGTGGCCTCCCGCTGCGGGACGGCACGCTGCTCTGGCCGGAGCCCGTCCTGGTCGGGCGCGACGACGCCCGGCTGCGAGCCATCGCCGACCGGCACGGCCTGACCGAGTGGACCACCGACCTGGGCGCGGCCCTCGCCCGGCCCGACGTCGAGATCTACTTCGACGCGCAGGTGACCAACGTCCGGGAGAAGGCGATCCGCGCCGCGGTGGCGGCCGGCAAGCACATCTACACCGAGAAGCCCACGGCCGGCGACCTGGCCGGCGCGGTCGAGCTCGCCCGGCTGGCCGACGCGGCCGGCGTGAAGCACGGCGTCGTGCAGGACAAGCTATTCCTGCCCGGCCTGCGCAAGCTCGACCGGCTGGTCAAGGGCGGCTTCTTCGGCCGCATCCTGAGCGTCCGCGGCGAGTTCGGCTACTGGGTCTTCGAGGGCGACTGGCAGCCGCCCCAACGTCCATCGTGGAACTACCGCACCGCCGACGGCGGCGGGATCACGGTCGACATGTTCCCGCACTGGCACTACGTGCTGGAGCAGATCTTCGCGCCCGTCCGCGCGGTAACCGCGCACGTCACGACCCACATCCCCCGCCGCTGGGACGAGACCGGCCAGCCCTACGAGGCGACGGCCGACGACGCGGCGTACGGCATCTTCGAGCTCGACGGCGGCATCGTCGCGCAGATCAACAGCTCGTGGGCGGTCCGCGTCTACCGTGACGAGCTCGTGGAGTTCCAGGTCGACGGCACCGAGGGCAGCGCGGTCGCCGGTCTGCGCGAATGCCGGGTGCAGCACCGGTCGACCACCCCCAAGCCCGTCTGGAACCCCGACCTGCCGGCCACCGAGCGGTTCCGCGAGCAGTGGCAGGTCGTGCCGGACAACGAGGAGTTCCGCAACGGCTTCCAGGAGCAGTGGGAGCTGTTCCTGCGGCACGTGGTCGAGGACGCCCCGTACACCTGGGATCTCTGGGCCGGAGCCCGCGGCGTGCAGCTGGCCGAGCTCGGTGCCCAGGCCGCCCGCGAGGGCCGGCGCATCGAGGTGCCGGAGCTGGGCGCGTGACCACCGTCGTGCTGCCCGACGGCCCGTTCACCTTCAGCGGCGCCGGAGCGAGCTATCGGCGAAGACCGTTCACGAGCCGCATCGCGTACGCCGCCGCGCACGTGGTCGCCGACCCGCTGGCCGACAACACCCCGGGCCGGCCGGCCACGCTCGACTGGGACGCCACGCTCGCCTTCCGTCACCACCTGTGGTCGCACGGCTTCGGCGTGGCCGAGGCGATGGACACCGCCCAGCGCGGCATGGGCCTCGACTACGCCGCGACCCGCGAGCTGATCCGGCGCAGCACCCGCGACGCGGCCGGGCCGATCGTCGCGGGAGTCGCCACCGACCAGCTGCCGCCCGGGCCGGCCACGCTCGACGAGGTCCGCCAGGCCTACGCGGAGCAGCTGAAAGACGTGCAGGAAACCGGTGCCACACCGGTGCTGATGTGCAGCCGCCACCTCGCCGCCGCCGCCCGGCACGCCGACGACTACCTCGACGTCTACGGCGACCTGCTGCGCCAGGCCGACGGGCCGGTGGTGCTGCACTGGCTCGGCGAGATGTTCGACCCGGCGCTGGCCGGCTACTGGGGCGCCGACCCGGTGGCAACCGTCGAAAGCCTGATCGGCGCGCACACCGCGAAGGTCGACGGCATCAAGGTGTCGCTGCTCGACGAGGGCTTCGAGGTCGACCTGCGCCGGAAGCTCCCGCCCGGCGTCCGGCTCTACACCGGCGACGACTTCCACTACCCGCAGCTCATCAAGGGCGACGACGAGGGCTACTCGGACGCGCTGCTCGGCATCTTCGCCGCGATCGCGGCCCCGGCGGCGGCCGCGCTGCGCGCCCTGGACGCCGGTGACGAAACAGGCTATGACGAGATCTTCGCGCCCACCGTGCCGTTGGCCCGGCACGTCTTCGGCGCACCCACCTTCTACTACAAGACCGGCATCGTCTTCCTCGCCTGGTTGGCCGGCCACCAGACGCACTTCACGATGGTCGGCGGCCTGCAGAACGGCCGGTCGCCGCAGCACCTGGCCACGCTGGTCCGGCTGGCCGACGCGGCGGGTGTGCTACCGGACGCCGACCTCGCCGCATCCCGCGCGCGGGCCTGGCTCACGACCGTGGGGGTGGCCCAATGACCAGGTTCGCGCTCAACTCGGCCACGACCAAGCACTGGCCGCTGCCCGACCTGGTCGCGGGTTGCGTACGCGCCGGAGTCGACAAGGTCGGCCTGTGGCGGGAGGAGGTCGCCGCGTACGGGCTCGACAAGGCGGCAGCGCTCACGAAGGACCTCGAGGTCACGTCGCTGTGCCGGGGCGGCTTCTTCTCCGACCCCGGCTGGGAGGACGACAACCGCCGCGCCATCGACGAGGCCGCCGCCCTCGGCGCACCGGTGCTGGTGCTGGTCTCCGGCGGCCTGCCCGAGGGCAGCCGCGACCTCGACGGCGCCCGCGCCCACGTCGGTGAGGCGATCGGCAGACTCGTGCCGCACGCCCAGGCGGCCGGCGTCCGCCTGGCCATCGAGCCGTTGCACCCGATGTTCGCCGCCGACCGCTGCGTGGTGTCCACCCTCGGCCAGGCGCTCGACCTGGCCGCGCCGCACCCCGTCGACGCGGTCGGCGTCGTGGTCGACACCTATCATCTCTGGTGGGACGACCAGGTCTGGGCGCAGATCGAGCGGGCCGGCCGCCAGCGCCGGATCGCCTGCTTCCAGGTCGCCGACTGGGTCACTCCCCTGCCGGCCGGCGTGCTGCTCGGCCGCGGGCTGCCCGGCGACGGGTGCGTCGACAACCGCCGGTTCCGCCAGGCGGTCGACGCGGCCGGCTACACGGGTCCCGTCGAGGTCGAGGTGTTCTCGGCCGAGGTGTGGGCGCGGCCGGGCGACGAGGTGCTCGACGCGGCGCTGCGCGGCTACCGCGAGACGGTCGAGGGATGACCGACCTCACCGTCGACGGCGTTCCGGTCGCGTCCTATGTGGTGGACGAGAAGGTCGACCTCATCCAGGGACCGAGGCCCTATCTGCATCCGGTACGTACGTTGGGCGGCACGACCGTCACCGACTTCGCCCCCGAGGACCACCTCTGGCACCTGGGCGTCTCGGTAGCTATGCAGGACGTCGCCGGGGCCAACCTCTGGGGCGGCCGCACGTACGTCCGCGACCGCGGCTACACCTGGCTGGACGACCACGGCGAGATCGTGCACACGGGCTGGCTGCCCACCGACCACGGCCCGCGGAAGGGCTCGGTGCTGCTCAGCGAGGATGACCTCACCGGCGAGGAAGTCCCCGCCGGCCAAGGCCTGGGCAACCGAATGGACTGGCGCGACAAGGACGGCAGGGTGCTGCTGACCGAGGAGCGGCGGCTCAGCGCGACGAAGGCCCCCCACGGCTGGGAGCTCTCGGTCGACTTCACCCTCTCCGCGACGAGCACGGTGTCTCTGGGCAGCCCGGCCACGAACGGGCGGCCCGGTGGCGCCGGCTACGGCGGCTTCTTCTGGCGCGCCGCGCCGGGCGAGACGCACACCTTTACCGCCGACGCCGAGGGCGAGGAGCAGGTCAACGGCAGCGCGGCGCCATGGCTGGCGCTGACCGGCCCCGGGCCGTACACCCTTGTGTTTCGGGGTCTCGCCGGTGACGACCGCTGGTTCGTGCGGACCGGGATCTATCCGGGCGTGTGCGCGGCCCTTGCCTTCGAGCACCCGCTGCTGGTCACTCCGGAAGCGCCGCTCTCCCGGCGCATCACCGTTCTCGTCGCGGACGGCGCTCTCACGCGAGAGCAGGTAGCCTCGGCTTCATGATCAAACCAGCGCGGGTCGCGGTCGTCGGTGTCGGCAACAACACGTCCGCACTCGTGCAGGGCATCGCCTTCTACCGCCAGACCGGCAGCCTCGCCGGCGTGCACCGGCCCACGATCGACGGGCTCGGCGTGGGTGACGTCGACATCGTCGCGGCCTTCGCCACGTCGCCCGAGAAGGTCGGCCGGGACCTGACCGAGGCGATTTTCCTGCCACCGAACAACTTCCCCCGGCTCGACTGCGACCTGCCGAAGGCGGGCGTCGCCGTCACCAGGGGATTGACGGACGCGACCGAGGCGGACCGCGTGGCGAAGGCGCTGGCTGGAGCCGAGGTGCTGCTCTACTCCGCGCCGAGCGGCCGGCCGGAGACCGCCCTCGCCTACGCCCGGGCCGCCCGGGAGGCCGGTGTCGCGTTCGTCAACACCACCTCCGACCCGGTGGCCCGACACCAGGCGGAGCTCGACCGGTTCGAGGCGGCCGGCCTGCCGCTGCTCGGTGATGACCTGACCAGCCAGTTCGGCACCTCGGTGCTGCACGACACGCTGCTGCGGCTCCTGGCGGAGCGCGGCCTCACGCTGGTCAGCTCCTACCAGGTCAACCTCGGTGGCACCGAGGACTTCCGCAACCTGGTCGAGAACCCCAACACCAAGAAGCAGTCGAAGCTCAACGCCCTGTCGACGGCCGACAAGGTGCAGTTGGCGCCGCTCGGCTACCTGTCGCAGCTCGGCTCGCAGAAGGTGGCCCACCTCAACCTCGAGGCACAGGGCTGGGGCGAGACCACCGTCAGCCTCGACGTGAAGCTGAAGGTGCACGACCCCAGCGGCGCCGCCGGCGTCAACATCGACCTGGTCCGTATCGCGTGCGGTGCGTTGCGGAGCGGACGGAAGGGCTACGTCGACGAGGCGGCGCCGCTGTTCAAGTCACCTGCCGGGACGGCGATCTAACGCCGGCGGTCGGTCAGGGGTTGATCCGGCCGGCGCCGGCACCCGAGGTGACGCTCGCCTTGACGCCGCTGGCGTTGTCGAGCTGGTACGAGTACGGGATGCTGCCCGTGCTGCCGGCGCTCTGCGGAGAGCCGGAGCCGACGAACACGTTGTTGCGCTGCACGAGGGTGCCCGGGTCCGAGTCCGCGTACCCGACCAGGGTCGGCTCGTCGACGTTCTCGAAGTAGTTTCCCTCGACCAGCACGCCGGCGTCCATCGTGGACGCGACGCCGTACTCGTTGTTGTAGTAGTAGTTGTTGTAGACGTGCACCGGGTTGCCGAAGCGGACCCGCGGGTGGCGGGTGCCGGATCCGTCGAACCAGTTGTGGTGGTAGGTCACCCGCAGGTGCCCGACGTCCTGCGACGCGTTGTCGTCGGAGTGCCCGAGCAGCATCGACTTGTCGTGGCCGTAGATCCGGTTCCAGGACACGGTGACGAAGTCGGAGCCGCGCTTGATGTCGACGGCACCGTCGTACCCGTCGGTGAAGCTGTTGTGGTCGACCCAGATGTTCGTGGCCGACTGCTCCACGTTGACGGCGTCGTCGTCCCAGCCGCGGAACGACAGGTTCCGGATGATGACGTTGCGGTCACCGTTGATGGTGAAGCCGCACCCGGAGATGGTCGCGCCGGAGTTGCCGAGGATCGTCTTGTTCGATCGCACCCGGATCATGCCCGAGCACGAGATCGTGCCGCTGACCCGGATCACCGCGGCTCCGCTCGCCCCGACCGCACTGGTCAGGGCCGAGGCGCTGGTGACGGTGGTGGCCGATGCGCTGCCACCGCCGCTGGTGCCGCCGTTCTGGGTCGCCCAGCCGACCAGCCCGGTCTGCGGCGGGGTCGTCGGACCGCCCGTCGGCGGGTTGCTGGTGGGCGGGTTCGTCGGGTTCCCGGTGGGCGGGACAGAGCCGTCCGTGCTCACCACCACGTCGTCGAAGCGCGCCGACGCGTACGCGGTCACCAGGCCGACCCGGCCGGCGCTGTGGGCGCTGTTACTGCCCGAGGCGATCCGGGTGCCGTTGACGAAGCCCGAGATGGTGCTGCCGTTGGCGTCGATCCGCAGCGTGTACCAGGTGCCGGTGGACACGGTCAGCGACGCCGACCCGATCACCGTGACCGACGAGCCGTCGACCGCCTGAAGCTCGGCGCGGTTGGCGTTCGTCAGGGCGAGCCGGTACATCTTGGTGGCCGACGACGAGCGCGAGGCCAGGGCCACGAGCCTGTTGCTGCCGTTGAAGCCGAGGGGCTTGACCCGGGCCTGCACCGAGTACGCCGTCCAACTCGTCGACCCCGCGAACTGGCGGGCCAGCTCGCTGTCGGTCTTCGACTGAGTGAACGTCGGCGAGCCGTCGCTCACGATCGACCAGTCGCCGCCGGACTTGGACCAGCCATCGGCCGAGCTGTCGTTGAAGTCGTCGGAGAAAAGCGTCGCCGCCTGCGCGACACCGCCCAACCCGAAGGCGACCACGATGGCGGCGAGTGCGCCCGCGACGACCGCGAGCAAGCCTCGACGTGCCGTTCTGCTCATCACTTCCTCCTCAGATCCGGCCGGCGCCGGCTTGCGCGGACACGGTCGACTGCACCTGGGCACAGGGCAGCAGGGTGTACGGGTACGGCACCGCGGACACGCTGCCGCCGGCCTCGCCCGTACCCGAGTTGGTGAAGCAGTTGTTCCTCGCCACGATCCGGCCGGGACCCGACGACGCCTCACCGAGGTGGAAGGGGTCGTCGACGTTCACGAAGGCGTTGCCCTCGACGATCACGCCGGCGTTCTCGGTCGACGCGACGCCGTAGTTGCCGGTGTCGTTGTAGTAGTTGTTGTAGACGTGCACCTGGTCGCCGAACCGGACCCGCGGGTTGCGCTGGTTGGTCTCGTCGAACCAGTTGTGGTGGTAGCTCACCTTCAACCGGCCGGTGTCCTGCGCGCCGTTGTCGTCGTCGTGCCCGAGCAGCATGTTCTTGTCGGTGCCGTCGGCGTGGTTGTAGGAGATCGTCACGTAGGACGAGCCGCGCTTGACGTCGACGCCGCCGTCCGTGCCGGTCGTCCACGTGTTGTGGTCGATCCAGACGTGGTGGCTGAACATCTGCACGTTGATGGCGTCGTCGGGCCAGCCCCGGAAGTTCAGGTTCCGGACGATGACGTTGTGCACCGCATCGGTCGGCGGTGCCGTGACGTCGTCGTCGATGGGCAGCCCGATGGTGAGGCCGCCGCCGGTGAGACCTGATCCGGAGCCGAGCCCGACGATCGTCTTGTCGGAGGTCACGTCGTGCATGGGGCCGGGCAGGGTGAGCATCCCCTGCACCTGGATGACCCGCGGGCCGGCCTGCGCGATCGCCGACAGGAACGCCGAGGCGGTGGTGACCGTCACGGTCGGACCGCCCGCGCCGCCGCTGGTGCCATTCTGGCCCCAGGCGTTCACGGATGCCCAGCCGTCGGCGACGTTGGGCTGTGGCGGGTTGGTGGGCTCGGTCGTGGGCGTTGGGGTCGGGGTCGGCTCCGTGCCGCCACCTGTCGTCACCGCCACGTCGTCGAAGCTCGCGGTGGTGTAGAACGTGGCCACGCCGACCCGGCCGCTGCTCCACGATCCGTCGCTGGCCTCGGTGAGGAGGGCACCGTTGACGTAGCCACGCAGCGTCGAGCCCGCCACCTCCAGCCGCAGCGTGTAGAAGGACCCCGCGCTCACGCCGACGGAGGCGGTGTCCAGTGTGGTCGACGAACCGCCGACCAGCCGTTTGAGCTCGACGGTGTTGTTGGAGCGCAGGGCCAGGTAGTAGTAGCTGGTGCTGCTCCGCACCCGGGCGAGCACCGCGACGAAGCGGTTGCTGCCGTTGAAGGCCAGCGGCTTCACCCGGGCCTGCACGGCGTAGTCGGTCCAGCTCGCCGTGCCCGCGAGGGCGCGGGCGTCGCTGCTGGTGCTGCTCTGGCGGAGCACGCGGGAGCCGTCGGTGGTCACCGACCAGCTGCCCCCGTTCGTCGTCCACCCTGACGAGTTGCCGTCCTCGAAGTCGTCGGAGAACAGCGTGGCCGCGCTGGCTCCGGTGGTCATGCCGAGGACCAGCGCCGCGGCGGCGACCGTGGCCCCGAGGGCCAGCAGCAGGCCGCGGCGACGTGATCGCCGGGCTGGGTTGGGGGGTGACACGGATCCTCCTCTGATCGATGTTTGTCGATCTCTGAGGTACGGGAGACCCGGGCTGAGACGCCCGTTCCTCAGATGCCTAGGTGGCGGGCGCCCGCACACAGCTCGACCACGAGCGCGGCGGCCGGTGCGGGCAGCACGTGGCCGGCGCGCAGGGTCGGCGTCCAGCCGGCGTCCGGCGCGAGGTCGGGGTCGTGGGTCGCGTTGTAGGCCGCGAGCAGGTTGACGGGCCTGGGCAGGGACCGGCCCGACCGCGCCCAGGTGCCCTTCTCGGTCAGCATCGTGCCTCCCCAGTCGAAGACGAACGAGTCGGGCGGCACGGACGCGCCGAACGCGACGTAGTTGTTCTCCGCGTAGATGGCGGACTGCACACCGACGCCCCAGCTGTACTCGTACGGGTCGTCCACCGGCACCCGATAGAGGTTGTTGTAGACGTCGACCTGGCCGAACCTGACCCGCGGCGCACGCTGGACGCTGCCTTCGAACTCGTTGTGGTGCACGGTCACCTTGAGCGCGCCGACGTCGACGCCGGGCGTGTTGGTCGAGCCGATCAGCATCGTCTTGTCGTGGTTGGTGAACCGGTTGTAGGACACCGTCACGTAGTTGCTGCCGTTGGTGATGTCGACCTGCCCGTCGTGCACCTGGTAGGGCCGCCCGAAGTGCAGCGGCTGCGCCGAGTCCGGGTTGTCGGCGTCGGTGAACGTGTTGTGGTCCACCCAGACGTGGTGCGAGCTCCGGATCCAGATGTTGTCGTACGCCGCGTTCCAGTTGCCCGTCGCGCCGTCGGTCGGCGACCAGACCGGGAAGCAGTCGCGGCTGTCCTCGTGCGTGATGTTCCGGATGATCACGTTCGAGCTGCCGTCGAGCCGGAGGAAGACGCCGTTGAGGGTGGCGCCGCCCAGACCGACGATGGTCTTGTTGGAGCCGACGTTGACCCGCACCCGGGCGCTCTGGTTGGCGGCCGAACGCGCCCGCGCCTCCTCCAGCGGGCCGCTCGGCGCGACCCGGCCCCAGACGGCGGGGTCATAGGCGCTCAAAAACGCGTCCAACGTGTACGCCGGGTCGGCGAATCGCTCGCAGGAAAGCGGTGTGCCGCTCGCGTCGGTATTTCCGCGGATGGTGCCGCGGACGATGACGATCGCCGGTGTCGTGCCGGCGACGGCGGCCGCGAGCTCGTCACGCGTGTCGACCTGGAAGACGTTTTCCGGTGTGGCCGCGGCGCCGCCTGTCGTGCCGGCACCCTCGGCCGCCCAACCGTCGCCGGCGGGAAGAAACTGCCTGGCCAGGCGCTCGCTCGGCGATGCGGTCGCTGCCGCGGCGGGTGCCGCGACGGCGACGACAAGCACGCCGGCCACGCTGGCGGCGAGACCTCGAAATCGCATTGGGACACTCCGATCACAATCCGGATACCTATTTTGAAAGATAGGTATCGATCATTATGAGTGTCAATGCCATCGATGTGCAGTTATGTTGCAGAGAAATGCGGGAACAGCGAATTACTCGACCGTCGGAACGGCCGAGTAGGATACCTATTAGCCCTATTTCTGGTGGGCGACTGACCCCGTTGTTTGCAAGCTGTTTTCCGTGTGCGGCGGCCGGGCCCACGGCACGCCGAGCTCCGACGGCAGCGCGAGCCCGTCGGCGGCCCGGCGGAGCACCGCGTTGATGCCCCGGATCGAGCGGATCCGCCCCGGCCCGGTGCCGATGTCGTCGACGAGCGCGTCGCCGAGCGCCACCGGCACGGGCGCCGCGGCCAGTGCCTCGACCACCGCCGTGAAGCCCGCGGTGGCCGACAGTGGTGCCCGCAGCGGCACGCCGGCCCGGTCGGCGCGGTGTGCGAGCAGGTTGTCGAGCAGGTCGACCCGGCCGGGCACCTCGCGCGGCCCGGTGTCGCCGGGCAACCGCAGGCGGTCGGTCGGGTACTCGAGCGTCGCGCTCCCCCGCGTGCCGGTGACCGTGAGCTCGCCGGCGATGAACTCCTCGCCCGCGAGCGTGACCGCCACGACCACGGATGGTCCACCCTGGACGGTCAGTCGGAGCACGGCGGTGTCGTCGCTCTCGATGTCACGGGTCCTGTAGCGCTCGACCTCCAGCGACGTCAATGGTTCATTCGCCACCGCCAGGGCCTGCATCACCGCGTGCGCGAGCGGGTTGGTCAGGGCACCGTCGACGCCCCGGCGGCCCGCCCACGGCGTCCGCGCGTAGTAGGCGTCGTCGCGCTGCCACGCGGCCAGCGCGCCGACGCCGGTGACCGTGCCCAGTGCCCCGGCCGCGATCGCCGCGCGTAGCTCGTCGAGCGCGGCGGACCCCAGCGCCTGGAAGCCCACCTGGCAGGACCGCCCGGCCTCGGCCAGCGCGGCCGACAGCAGGTCATGGTCGGCCAGCGACAGCAGCGGCGGCTTCTCCAGCAGCAGGTCGCAGCCGGCGGCCAGGGCGTCCAGGGCGATCGGCAGGTGGGTGCCCGGCGGTGTGCAGATGACCACCACGTCGGGCCGGGTCGCGGCGAGCAGGTCATGGTGGTCAGGGAACACCGGCGTGCCCGGCGGCACCGGCGGGTCGGGGTCGACCGGGTTCGGCTCGGCCATGCCCACGAAGGTGACGTCGTGCCGGGTCGCCAGCCGCCGCCGGTGCCAACGGCCGTGGCCGTTGGCACCGACCAGCGCGACGCGGGTCATCCCGCACCGGCCAGAGTGGACTCGACGCCGTGCTTGTCGAGCTCGGTCAGCCAGTCGACCACCAGCGTGCGAACGGTCTCGTCGGCCGCGAGCTCCACCGGGAAGACCTCGGTCAGGCCGAACAGCGCGCCGGCGAGGCCCTCGGGGCTGTCCGGCGCGGCCGCGATCGCCGCGCGGATCCGGTCGGCCAGCGGGTCGTCGAGGTGCAGCGCTCGGCCGTCGTCGGCGACCCCTCGCGCGTACCGCATCCAGGCCGCCACGACCAGCGCGGCCCAGCGCGGCTCGCCGCCCGCTGCCCGGCGGCCGCTGACCGTCTCCAGCACCCGCTGTGGCAGCTTCTGCGAGCCGTCCATCGCGACCTGGGTGGTGCGGTGGGCGATCGCCGGGTTGGCGAACCGCGCCAGCGACAGCTCGCCGTAGTCGACGACGGAGATGCCGTCCGGCGGGGTGAAGCTGGGCGCGATGTCCTCGGCCACGAACCGGCGCATCGCGTCGACCAGACCGGGCATCCGGTACGCGTCCACGATGGTCTCCCGTCCGGCCAGCGCACCGAGATAGGCCATCCCGGAGTGCACGCCGTTGAGCGCGCGCAGCTTGAGCCGCTCCCAGGGGCCGGCGTCGTCGGTCAGCACGGCGCCGGCCAGTTCCCAGGCGGGCCGCCCGCCGGGGAAGTCGTCCTCGATCACCCATTGCCGGTAGGGCTCGCCGGACAGCGCCACCTCGTCACGCACGCCGAGCAACGTGGCCGCGGCCGCCCGGGTCGCGGCGGTCGGCGCCGGGACGATCCGGTCGACCATCGTTCCGGGACAGCTCACGTTGGCCCGCAGCCACGCGTCGTCGTGCCCGGCCAGGGCGTACGCGCCGGCCAGCATGCCGCGCACCCGGCGGCCGTTGGCCGAGAAGTTGTCGCAGCTCACGACCGCGATCGGTCCGGCGTCGGCGCGGGCCCGGGCGAGCAGTCCGCGGACCAGCAGCCCGGGAACGGTGGTGGGCGAGCCGTCGCCGAGCAGGTCGGCGGTCAACGCCGGGTCGTCGAGCAACTGCCCGGTCGCCGGGTCGAGCTTGTAGCCCTTCTCGGTGACGCACAGCGTGACCACCCGGATCGCCGGGTCGGCCAGCAGCGCGACCACCCGCTCGGGGTCGGCGGCGGCCACGTGGGTCCCGGCCAGGGCGCCGACCACCCGTGCCCGGGTGCCCTCCGCCGACATCTCGGAGACGCTGTAGAGGTTGTCCTGCTCCCTCAGGGCCGCCACCACGTCGTGCGAGCGCGGTGCCACGCCGACGATCCCCCAGTCGCCCCCGGCGGCGGCCACCGCCTCCTCGGTGTAGACGGCCTGGTGGGCGCGGTGAAAGGCACCGAGTCCGATGTGCACGATGCCGGCCGGCACCGTGCCGGGCCGCACCAGGGGCCGGCTCTCCGTGGGCAGCCGGCGAAGCTCACCGAGCCCGAGTCGCGGGGTCGTCGGGGTCATCGCCACACCGGTCCTTCCGGGAACGAGAACTCGGCCACCGACGAAGGCTTCATCGTCGCGCTATAGCCGGGCTCCGTGGGCAGCAGGTAGCGCCCGCCGCGGGTGCGCACGGGGTCGACGAAGTGCTCGTGCAGGTGGTCGACGTACTCCACCATCCGCCCGTCGAGCGACGTGCCGACCCGCAGGTAGTCGAAGAAGGCGAGGTGCTGCACGAGCTCGCAGAGCCCGACGCCGCCGGCGTGCGGGCAGACCGGCACGCCGAACCTGGCCGCCAGCAGGAGCTCCGCGAGCACCTCGTTGACGCCGCCGACCCGGCACGCGTCGATCTGCATGACACCGATCGCGTCGGCCTGGAGGAGCTGCTTGAAGATCACCCGGTTGGCGGCGACCTCGCCGGTCGCCACCCGGACCGGTGCGACGGCGCGCTGGATGCGGGCATGGCCGAGCACGTCGTCGGCGTGCGTCGGCTCCTCGATCCAGTACGGGTCGACCTCGGCGAGCCGTTCCATCGCCTCGATCGCCTGGTCGACGTCCCACACCTGGTTCGCGTCCATCATCAGCAGCGCGTCCGGCCCGATCTCCTCGCGGATGATCCGCGCGCGCCGCACGTCGTCCTCGAGGTCGCCGCCGACCTTCATCTTCATGGCCCGCCAACCCTCGGCGTACGCGGCCCGGGTCAGGTCCCGGACCTTCTCGTCCGGATAGCCGAGCCAACCGACCGAGGTGGTGTACGACGGGAAGCCCTCGGCCCGCACCTGGGCCAGCCGCTCGGCGTACCCGTGCCGGCCTTTGTCGAGAATGGCCACCGCGTCGTCCGGGGTGAGCGCGTCGGTGATGTGGTGGAAGTCGACGTTCGCGACGAGCTCCTCGGTCGACATCTCGGCCAGCAGCTGCCAGAGCGGCAGGCCGGCCGCCTTGGCGCGCAGGTCCCAGACCGCGTTGACCAGCGCTCCGGTCGCCATGTGGATGACGCCCTTCTCGGGGCCGAGCCAGCGCAGCTGGGGGTCGGCGGTCAGCGACCGCCAGAAGGCCACCGGCTCGGCGGCGATCTCCTCGAGCGTCCGGCCCGTGACGTGGTGCGCCAGCGCGCGCACGGCGGCGCAGGTCAGCTCGTTGCCCCGGCCGTTGGTGAAGGTGAAGCCGGCACCGACCAACGTCCCGTCGGTGTGCAGCTCCACATAGGTCGCCGAGTAGTCGCCGCGGTTGATCGCGTCGGAGCCGTCGCCCGCCGCCGCGGTCGGGAACCGCACGTCGTGCACGTCGACGGCGCGGATCGTCGTCACTTGTCACCCTCCAGTCGGAAGACCCGTTTGGGCAGGCGGTACGCGAGGTCGACGATCGTCTCCGCTGCCTCGTCGAAGGGCAGCCGGTGCTCGGCGACGAGCCGGGCCAGGAAACCGGCGTCGACCCGACGGGACACGTCGTGCCGCACCGGGATCGAGCAGAAGGCCCGGGTGTCGTCGACGAAGCCGGCGGTGTTGTAGAAGCCGGCGCTCTCGGTGACCGCCTCGCGGAACCGGCGCAGCACCTCCGGCGAGTCCAGGAACCACCACGGCGCGCCGAGGTAGACCGCCGCGTAGCCGCCGGCGATGGGGGCCAGCTCGCGGCTGAACGTGTACTCGTCGAGGGTGTAGACCACCAACCGCAGGCGCGGGTCGTTGCCGTACGCGTCGAGCAGGGGGGTCAGCGCGTGCAGGTATTCCGTGGCCTGCGGGATGTCGCCGCCCACGTCCCGGCCGTGCGTCGCGTGCAGCCACCGGTTGTGGTTGCGCACCGCACCCGGGTGGAGCTGCATCACCAGACCGTCCTCGATGGACATGCGAGCGAACTCGACCAGCATGTGCGCGCGAAACGTCTCGGCGTCGGCCGCGTCCGCCTCGCCGCGCAGCCCCTTGGCGAACAGGCTGGCCGCCTCCGCCGGGCTCAGGCGCAGCGTGCGGGCGGTCGGGTGGCCGTGGTCGCTCGAGGTCGCACCAGCGGCGATGAACGCCTCCCGACGGGACCGCAGCGCGGCCAGGTAGCCCATGTAGGTGCCGGTGTCCTCGCCGGCCACCTCACCGAGCCGGCCGACCCGGTCCGCCCAGCCCTCGAACTCCATGTCGACCACGTCGTCGGGACGGAAGGTGGTGACCACGCGGCCGCCCCAGCCGTCGGCCGCGAGCTTGGCGTGGGCCGCGAGGTCGTCCAGCGGCGACTCGGTGGTGGCCAGCACCTCGATGTTGAAACGCTCGAACAGCGCGCGGGGCCGGAAGTCCGGCTGAGCGAGTTTCTCTGCCAGCGCGTCGTACACCTCGTCGGCGGTCTGCGGCGAGAGCCGGGGCGTGACGCCGAAGACGGTCTCGAACGTGCGCTCCAGCCACAGCCGCGACGGCGTGCCCCGGAACAGGTGGAAGTGCTCGGCGAACAGGCGCCAGATGGCCCGGCCGTCGGTCTCGCTGGGCTCGCCGTCGCGGGTCGGCACGCCCAGCCTCGACGGTGGGATGCCCTGGCTGAGCAGCATCCGGGTCAGGTAGTGATCCGGCACGATGATCAGCCGGGCGGGATCGGGGAACGGCTCGTCGTCGGCCAGGACGGCGGGGTCCACGTGGCCGTGCGGGGAGATCAGCGGCAGGTCGCGCGCGAGCCCGTAGAGCTCGCGGGCGATCGCCCGTTGACCCGGCTCGGCCGGAAACAGCAGGTCGGACATGAACTCCCTCGCGGTCAGGTCGGATCGAGCAGGTCGGTGGCGGTCACCGGCGCACCGGTCGCCATCGAGCGGTTGGCGGCCAGCCCGGTCAGCAGCGCGAGGGCGCCGTCCCGGGCGGTGGCGGAGCGGTCCATCGGGTCGTCTCTGCCGCCGAAGAGCACCCCGGTCATCCGCGCGTCGGCGCCGCCGTGGCCGCCGCGGGCATAGCCGTCGACCGCGACCTCGCGCGGCGGCGCCCAGAACGGGTGCACGGTCAACCGCGCATGGCCGTGCTCGGCCGCGGCGACCTCGCCGTGCACGGCGGCGCCCTTGACCTCGCTGGCGCCGGCGGGGCTGACGTGGTCGCTCTCGACGACCTCGAGCTCCAGCCGGCCACGACTGCCGTTGACCATGACCCGGTAACCCTCCCATGGCGCGTACGCCGTGAGGTGGTAGGTCATCGTCGCCCCGGTCGAATAGCGCACGAGCACGGCCAGGTCGTCCTCGATGGTGACGCCGGGCGCGAAGACGTTCTGGTCGCGCAGGTAGCCGTCCTCCCCCTCGGCGTCGAGGTAGAGCGCGCGCAGCTGCGGGTTGTCGGCGAGGCGCAGGGCGAACGGGTCGTCCCGGGGCGCATCCTCGCCACGGGCGTAGTCGCGGGCATAGCCGTGCCGCCGCCCCTCGGCGCCGTAGAAGAACCGCCGGCCCTGCGCGTAGACGGTGGTCGGTGTGGCGTCGAGCCACCAGTTGACCAGGTCGAAGTGGTGGCCGGACTTGTGCACCAGCAGGCCGCCGGAGTTGGCCGCGTCGCGGTGCCAGCGGCGGAAGTAGTCGGCGCCGTGCCGCACGTCGAGCAACCACTCGAAGTGGACGGAGCCGATCTCCCCCAGCTCGCCGAGCTCGTTCTTGAACGCCTCGTGCAACGGGTTGTAGCGGTAGTTGAACGCCACCCGGACCCGGCGGCCGGTGTCCCGCACCGCGGCCAGGATGCGCCGGCAGCCATCGACGTCGGTCGTCATCGGCTTCTCGGTGACCACGTCGCAGCCGTTCTCCAGGGCGGCGACGATGTAGTCGGCGTGGGTCGCGTCGACGGTGGTGACCAGCACCTCGTCGACGCGCTCGGCGGCGAGCATGGTGGTGAAGTCGTGCGCTCCGTAGGTCTTCACGGGACTGGCGCCAAGGTCCTCCAGCCAACGGTTGTGCGCTGCCATCCGCGTGTGGTTGACGTCGGCCAGAGCGACCAGCTCCCCCCGGTCGGCGTGCTCGACGGCGAGGGCGCGCAGGAACATCCCGGCCCGTGCTCCGGCGCCGACCAACGCGTAGCGACGTCGCCCGTCAGACATCGACCAACCCCTTCGCGGAGTGCAAACGTTTGCAGAAAACTAAGCATGCTCTCCTCGCACTCGTCAATGTCTTGTCCGTTATCTTCGGGTTTTCCGGTGGATGAGACCGTGGCCGCAACCGAGTCGCAACAACAGACCGTTGACAGCCACGCAACCGTTTGCATTAATTGGCGCACTTGAGTGACGGCCACCACAGCCAAAGGGGCTATTCGCGTGCCAGCCACGATCCGCGACGTCGCACGCGAGTCCGGGGTGCACATCTCCACGGTCTCGCGCACGTTCTCGGCGCCGCACCTGGTCAACCCGGAGACCCGCAGCCGGGTGCTGGCCTGTGCCGAGCACCTCGGCTACCGCCCCAACCGGGCGGCCCGGGCGCTGATCACCGGGCGCACGCACAACATCGGCCTGATCGTGGCCGACATCGCCAACCCGTTCTTCCCTCCGCTGATCAAAGCGGCGGAGAGCCAGGCCCGGCAACGGGACTACCACATCTTCGTGACCGACACCAACGAGGACGCGAGCGTCGAGGAAGGACTGGTCCGCGCGCTGGCCAAGCAGGTCGACGGGGTCCTGCTGTGCAGCCCGCGGATGAGCAACAGCCTGATCGAACAGCTCAGCCGCGAGGTGCCGCTGGTGGTCGTCAACCGCCAGCTGACCGGCCTGCCGACCGTGGTGATGGACGTGGCGCAGGGCGCCCGGCTCGCCATCGACCACCTCAGCGGGCTCGGTCACCGGCAGATCGCCCTGGTCGCCGGGCCGCGCGGGTCGTGGACCAGCCGGGAGATCCGCCGGTCGGCGATGTCGGCCGCCCGGGCCAACGACGCCGAACTGGCCGTCATCGGGCCCAACCAGCCCACCGAAGACGGTGGCATGGCCGTCGCCGAGCAGATCGTGCGCGCCGGCGTCACCGCCGTCCTCGCCTACAACGACCTCATGGCCATCGGCCTGATCGAGGGCCTGTCCACCCTGGGCCGGAGCGTCCCGGAAGACATCAGCGTCGTCGGCATCGACGACATCGCGCTGAGCCGCCTCACCCGCCCCAAGCTGACGACGGTGGCGACCCCAACCGCCGCCGCCGGACGGGCGGCCGTCGACATGCTCCTCGCGCACGGCGACGACCGTCGCACCACCGCACAGATAACCCTTCAGACCGAGCTGGTCATCCGCGACTCGACGGGGCCGGGCCCGGGTCCGCACAGCCATGCGGACCCGGGCGGCGTGGTCGCCACCGCCCCCGGAGAGGTCGCCTCCTACGCCAAGGAGTGAGCGCACATGCACCGCGCACCATCCCCGCGTGCGGTCGAGCCGACCACGCGCCACCACCGTACCGCCTTTTCGGGGCCTGGCCTGCGGCGACGCCTGCTCGCGGCCCTGGTCACCATTCCCCTCGCGCTGGCCGCCGCGGCCTGCGGTGACGATGGCGGCGATTCCGCCAGCGACCCCAACAAGCCGGTCGAACTGTCCATCTTCTGGTGGGGCGCGGAGGGCCGCGCGAAGCTGACCGAGGACGCGCTGGCGCTCTACACCAAGAAGCACCCCAACGTGACCTTCAAGAAGACCTGGCAGGCCAACCAGGGCTACTTCGACAAGCTGGCGACGCTGACCGCCGGCGGCGACGCGCCCGACATCTTCCAGATCGACGACAACTACCTCACCGAGTACGCGTCGCGGAACGTGACGCTTGACCTCACGTCCTACAAGGACGGTGGAAAGCTCGACCTCTCGAAGTTCCCGTCGAGCCTCGTCAACTACGGCATCGTCGACGGCAAGCTCGCCGGTGTCGCCTTCGGGGAGAACACGCAGGGCCTGGTCTACAACAAGACGCTGCTCGACAAGAACAAGCTGCCCGCGCCGACGACCGGGATGACCTGGGCCGACTTCATCACCTGGGCGGAGAACGTCTCCAAGACCGCCAAGGTGCCCGGCACGCAGGACCCGAGCGCCGACTACAAGGCGTTCTGGGTGTGGCTGCGGCAGCAGGGCAAGGACCTCTACAAGGACAAGGCGCTCGGGTTCACCGAGCAGGACGTGGCCGCGTGGTTCGAGCTGTGGAAGGGCGCCCGCGACCGCGGCGCCACCCCGACCGCCGACGTGATCCACGAGGGCAACGTCACCGACATCAGCAAGCAGCTCGTCGTGACCGGCAAGGCCGGCACCTCCTGGGTGTGGGCCAACCAGATGCCCGAGCTGAAGAAGAACACCAAGGACGAGCTCGGTGTCGTCGCGTACCCGGGTGACCCGAGCGCGCAGTGGGCCAGGGCGTCCATGTACTTCTCGGTGTTCCGGGGCAGCGACAAGAAGGACATCGCGGTCGACGTCATCAACTTCCTGTCGAACGACCCGGAGGCGGCGGCGGTGCTCGGCACCGACCGCGGGCTGCCGTCCAACCTGGACATTAGGAAGGCGGTCGCCTCCACCGTCTCCGACGCCAACATGAAGGTGGCCATCGAGGTGCAGACCGAGCTCGGTGCGAAATTCGGTGCCTCGCCGCAGGTGCCGCTCAAGGGGCACAGCAAGGTCCGTGCCGAGCTGATCAAGGCCGCCGAAGAGGTGCAGTTCGGTCGCCAGAGTCCCGCCGAGGCCGCCAAGGCGTACTTCGCCATCGCCCAGGCCGCGATCGGACAGGCCTGACCGTTGGCCATCAGCACCGCGCCGCCGGCGGCCCCGCCCGCCGGCTCCGCCTCCCCCGGTCCCGCCAGTCGGCGGGGCCGGGGTGGCCCGCGCCGCCGAGAGAACATCGCCGGGTACGTCTTCCTGTCGCCCTGGTTGCTCGGGCTCATGGGCATCACGGCCGTCCCGATGCTGCTCTCGCTCTATCTGTCCTTCACGAACTACGACGCTCTCTCTGACTTCTCGGCGGTCGAGTGGATCGGGCTCGACAACTACCGCGAGATGTTCACGGCGGACGCGTCCTTCTGGCACGCGGTCCGGGTTACCGTCACCTTCGCTCTGGTCGCCGTGCCGCTGAAGCTGGCCGCCGCGCTCGGAGTCGCGCTGCTGCTCAACCGGGCGTTCCGGGGCGTCGGGCTGTTCCGCGGCTTGTTCTACCTGCCGTCGCTGCTGGGCGGCAGCGTGGCGCTGGCGATCGTCTGGGTCAACATGTTCAACCGGGACGGCGCGTTCAACTCGCTGCTCGGCCTGTTCGGGATCGAGGGCGCCCCGTGGGTCAACGATCCGCGGTTCGCCCTGGAGACGCTGATGGCGCTGGCCATCTGGCAGTTCGGCGCGCCGATGGTGATCTTCCTGGCGGGGCTGAAGCAGATCCCGGTCGAGCTCTACGAGGCGGCCTCGGTGGACGGCGCGGGGCCATGGCGCCAGTTCCGGGCCGTGACGCTGCCGATGCTGTCGCCGGTCATCTTCTTCAACCTGGTGCTGGAGACGATCAACGGCTTTCAGGGCTTCACGTCGGCGTTCGTGCTGTCGAACGGCACCGGCGGCCCGGTCGACTCGACCCTGATGTACACGCTCAACCTCTACATCAAGGGCTTCACGGAGCTTCGAATGGGCTACGCGTCGGCGCTGGCGTGGGTGTTCCTGGTGGCGATCGCCTTGATCACGGTGGTGCTGTTCAGCACGGGCCGGTTCTGGGTCCACTACGCCGACGGTGAGGACCGGTGATGAGTAGGCGCTTCTGGCGTGTGGTGGTCCTGGTGCTGATCCTGGCCGTCGTGCTGTATCCGCTGCTGTGGATGCTGGGCACGTCGTTCAAGTCGCGCGAGGAGATCGCCACGAACATCGGCCTGTGGCCGGAGGTCTTCACTCCCGCCAACTTCCGGGAGGGCTGGCAGAACTTCGACGTGAGCTTCGGCCGGTTCTTCGCCAACAGCGCGATGGTGGCCCTGCTGACGGTCGTGGGCAACGCGATCTCGTGCCTGCTGGCCGCCTATGCGTTTGCCCGCTTGCGGTTCCGGCTGCGCAAGGTCTGGTTCGCGGTCATGATCGGCACTTTGCTGCTGCCGGGCCACGTGCTGATCATCCCGCAGTACGTGCTGTTCAAACAGCTCGGCTGGGTCGGCGGCGACTGGCCGTACCTGCCGCTGCTGGTCCCGCAGTTCCTGGCCACCGAGGCTTTCTTCGTCTTCCTGATGGTCCAGTTCATGCGCGGGATCCCCTACGAGCTGGACGAGGCCGCGAAGATCGACGGGGCGTCGCCGTACACGGTGTTCGCCCACGTGATCGTGCCCCTGAGCCGCCCGGCCCTGGTCACGACGGCGATCTTCTCGTTCATCTGGACGTGGAACGACTTCTTCCGCCAGCTGGTGTTCCTGTCCGATCTGCAGGACTACACGGTCCCGGTGGCGCTCACGCTGTTCATCGACTCGACCAGCGAGAGCGCGGTGGGCCCGATGTTCGCGATGTCGCTGCTGTCCCTGGTGCCGGTCTTCCTGTTCTTCGTGGCCTTCCAGCGCCTGTTGGTGGAGGGCATCAACACGAGCGGCATCAAGGGATGAGACCCGACTGGCGCGACACGGTGCGGGTAGCGACCGA
Organism: Asanoa sp. NPDC049475; assembly: GCF_040676915.1. Taxonomy (NCBI): domain Bacteria; kingdom Bacillati; phylum Actinomycetota; class Actinomycetes; order Micromonosporales; family Micromonosporaceae; genus Asanoa; species Asanoa sp. NPDC049475. Next base: position 620,115 of record NZ_JBFAPY010000004.1, read on the forward strand.
CGTCGCACTGCTCGGCCTGCTGATGGTGGCGACGTCGCTGCCGGTCGTCACGACCGGCGCGGCGTTCGCCACGGCCAGCTATGCGGTGCACACGTTCCTGACCGACGACCGCTGGCCGGCTCCACGCGCCTGCTGGCACGTCTTCCGCCGCGCCCTCCTGCCGGGCGCCCTGGCGACCGCGGTGGTGTTGACGGCGGCGTGGCTGGTCACGGTCGACCTCACCGCCGTCTCGACCGGCCGGGTGCCCGGCGGCGCGGTGGTGGCCGGACTGACCGGGGTGATCGCGGCAGCCGCGTGCGGCTACGCGGCGCTCGCCCTGGTCGCGCTCGGCCGGGGCCTCTCGGTAGCGGCCGCGAACGCCCACGCCGACCCCTCAGCGAACGCGCACTCCAGCCCGGCCGCACCCGCTGGCGCCTGGCGATGGGCGGCGAAAGCCGCCGCGAGCGCGCGCCCGGCAACCGTCGGCGCGGCAGCGGGCGTGATCGGCCTGGCCGGCCTGCTCGCGGTTCTGGTCCACCCGATCCTGGCCGCCTGCTTGGTCGGCTACGCCTTGTACGCCCTCCACGTGGTCACCCGCCGCTTGACCCCCAACGCGGCAACCCAGGCAACGCCATAACGCAGGCATCCACGACCCATGCCCGCCTTTGCGCCACGCCACAGACGTTGGGCCGCGCCACCGGCATTGGGCCGCCCGCCGCGGCGGCCCGCGGGCGGACGCCTCGCCGGGTTAGGAGGTCAGGAGCATGCGCACCTCCGTCGGGGTGTGGCCCACGTGCGTGCGGATGGTGCGGCACAGATGGGCCTGGTCCGCGAAGCCCAGGTCCGACGCCAGCCGTGCGCCGTCGGTATCGCCTCGGGACAGGTGGTCGAGGGCGCGGCCGACGCGCACCCGGTTGCGGTAGTGGGTCAAGGACACCCCCATCTCCCGGCTGAAGGCACGGCTCAGCCGATAGGGCGACACCGACAGCAACCCCGCCAACGGCAGCAACCCCCGCGCCGCCGGCTCGTCAGCAGCGATCGCCGCGCGGGCCCGGGCCACGAGCAGTCGGTCCGCGGCCGAGCCTCCGTCGGCGGCCGGCACCGGAGCGGATGACGAGCGGAAGGCCACCACCCCCAGCAGCGCCAGCAGTGCCTCCGGCAGCCGATAGTCGCGGTCCGCAGACGACGCCGCCGAGATCAGGCGGCGGTGGGAAAGATCCAATCGCCCGTCGACATAGATCGCCGACCGCGGTAGGCGGTCACCGAACACGCTTCGCCACAGCGCGGCCGACACCGAGATCGACGTGCACACGTCGCCGCCTCGAGGGTGGGCGAAGCGCTCCTCCGCCCCCGGCGCCGAGACGTAGCCGACCGTCGCGTCCAGGTCGACGCCAACGCCGTCGGCCATGCGGCGGAACAGGCCACGGCGGGGCAGCACGACCCCGTGCCCACGGGTCGGCTCGACCGATGACCAACCCCTGTGGTCGTCGGTGCAGGTCACCACCCCGACCGTGAATCCCGGCCCCACCGCCGACGTGCGCCAAGTCCGCATGCGAAGCACGTTAAGACCGCCGTACGACAAGAAACGCAAGGATCTACAAGCAAGGGGCCGAGGACCGGGGGGACCCTGGGACGCATGAACCTCACCGCGATCACCTTCGACACCGCCGACCCGGCCAAGCTGGCCGCCTTCTACGCCGAGCTCACGGGCTGGGCGCCCGGCTACCAGGACGACGACTTCCACTCGCTGGGTGACGGCCCGATCAAGCTGGGCTTCCAACGCGTCGAAGGCTACGAAGGCCCCGACTGGCCCGACCCCGCCAAGCACGCCCATCTCGACTTCAGCGTTCCCGACCTCCAGGAGGGCGTCGAGCGGGCGATCAGCCTCGGCGCCGGCAAGCCCGAGTTCCAACCGGGCGACACCTGGGTCGTGCTCACCGACCCGGACGGCCACCCCTTCTGTCTGACCACGTAGCGTCGACCGGGTGTACGGGTTCGCGCGCCGGGAGTTCACCTTGACGCTCCTGCGGCGCATGGCCGACTACCAGCCTGAACTGGTCAGGAACGCGTACACCCGGCTCGGCGCCACCAAGACCGACTACCTGAGAGCCTTCAACCGCTGGCAGACGATGCTGCACTCGCGGCGCGCGCCGGGCGGCCTCGACCTGCTGCACGCGGTGTTGGGACCGGAGGATCACGTGGAGGCCGTACGCGCCGGCGACGTCACGGCGACCGTCTGCCACTGGCGGCTCCCCCTCTGGCCCGACCTGCGCTGGCAGGCGATCGTCGGCGCGGCCAACGTCGTCATCGACGGCACCCTGGTGCGGGCGCCGGACACACCCGCACCGGACCTGCCCGAGTCACCCGAGCCGTGGTCCTGCGTCGTCGCCGACACCCTCGACCGCTGGCCCGACTCCCGCCAGGTCAACCCCGACGTGCCCTCCCGCTGGCTGGTCGAGACCGCCCGGCACCGCCTCTGGTTCACCCACGGCCTGCTGCAGACCGTCGACGAGCGCGACGACTGAGGGCCGCACGGCGGTGGCCGCACGCCAGAGCGCGAAGACCCGCCGGCTCGGCCGCGAGAGGATCGGCACGAACCGCACTCCGGGCGGCGCCGGCTCGCGCCCGAGCCGCGGGATCAACGCCCCACCGAGCCCGGCCCGGACCAGCGCGACCTGGGTGGCGTGCTCCGACGCGGTATGCACCAGGCGGGGCGCCACGCCGAGACCGCGCAGCACCACCACCAGCCAGTCATGACAGATCTGCCCGCTGCTCCACCCGATCCAGTCCACATCGGCCAGTTCGGCCAGGGACACCGCCGGTTGACGGGCCAGCGGATGAGCGGAAGGCAGAGCGACGTCGAACGGATCGTCGAGCAGGTCACGCCGGACCAGCCCGGCCGGCACCACCAGCGGCTCCTCCGTCCAGTCCTGCACCACGGCGACGTCGATCCGGCCCCGGACCAGCAACGGCAGCGCCTCGTGCGGCTCGTGCTCCGCCAGCGTGACCACCAGCGACGGGTACGCGGCCCGCAGCGCGGCCAGCGCGCCCGGCAGCAGCCCCCGGGCCGCGGTCGCGAACGCCGCCACCGTGAGCCGGCCGGTCACCGCCCCACGCAACGCGTCCAGCGCCGACGACACCCGCTCCGCGTGGTCGAGCAGGTCGCCCGCGTGCCCGGCGAGTACGGCGCCCGCGCCGGTCAGCCGGATGCCCCGGCCCTGCCGCTCGACCAACGGCTGGCCGACCTCACGTTCGAGCCGGGCGATCTGCTGCGACACCGCCGACGTGGTCACGTGCAACGCACGCGCGGCGCCGACGACCGAGCCGGCGGCCGCGACCGCGTGCAGGACGCGCAGTCGCTCCAGGACCAACATCGTAGCGATGCTACGCGATCGGCTTAAGAAACAGTCGCTTGTGCTGAACGATGGCCGCCGGCAGGGTCGACAGTCATGGACACCATCACGATCGGCGGCGACCTGACCGTCCACCGTCTCGGGTTCGGCGCGATGCGACTGACCGGCCCGGGATCCGACCCCGCCGAGGGCCGGAAGATCCTCCGTCGGGCGGTCGAGCTCGGCATCGACTTCGTCGACACCGCGGACTCGTACGACCTGGGCGAGAACGAGACGTTGATCGGCGACACGATCGGCGCACACGAGCCGGTGGTCGTGGCGACCAAGGGCGGCCACGTCAACCTCGGCCGCCGGTGGATACCGCTCGGCCGCCCCGAATACCTGTACCAGCAGGCGCTTCTGAGCCGCAAGCGGCTGCGCCGGGACCGGATCGACCTCTACCAGTTGCATCGCGTCGACCCGACCATCCCGTTGGCTGACCAGATCGGCGCCCTGCGCCAACTGCGGGAAGACGGCGTCGTCCGGCACGTCGGCCTGTCCCAGGTGACGGTCGAGCAGATCGAGGTCGCCCGCGCGATCACCCCGATCGTGAGCGTGCAGAACCGCTACAACGTGCGCGAGCGGCAGGACGACGGCGTCGTCGACTACTGCACGGAGCACGGCATCGCCTTCATCCCCTGGGCTCCGCTGGCGCCCGGCGTGCCCCCGCGGGACGCCCTGCGGTGGCTGTTGGACCGCTCACCGATGATCCTGCCGATCCCCGGGACCTCCCGCCTGGCCCACCTCGAGAAGAACGCGGTCGGTGGATGACCGACGACGCCTCGTGATGGGACCATCGGCAGGTGGAGCTGTGGGAGCGGGCCGCCCCGCTGGCCGTGCTCGACGACCTGCTGCGGGCGAGCGCGACCGGCGGCCGGGTCGCGCTGGTCGCGGGCGAGGCCGGCGTGGGCAAGTCCGCGCTGGTCACCGAGTTCGCCCGCAACAGACCCCAGCGGTTCCACTGGGGATGGTGCGACCCGCTGGTCACCCCGCGCGCGCTCGGCCCCCTCCACGACGTCGCGCGGCACACGAGCGGCCCGCTGGCCGACAGCCTCGCCGCCGGGGCACCCCCGGAACAGATCCTCGCCGGCTTGCTCGACCAGCTCGACCACCCGGCGGGCAGATCGGTCCTGGTCATCGAGGACGCCCACTGGGCCGACGAGGCGACCCTCGACCTGCTGGTCCTGCTCGGCCGGCGGATCGCCCGGACCCGGGCCCTGCTCGTGCTCACCTACCGCGACGACGAGGTCAGCGCCGCCCACCCGCTGCACCGGGTGCTCGCCGCGCTGCGCGGCAAACGGATCCCCCTCGCGCCGCTGTCCGCACACCGGGTCGAGCGGGAGGCCGCGAGGGCCGGCCGCGACGGTGCCACCGTGCTGGCCCTGACCGGCGGCAACCCCCTGCTGCTCACCGAGCTGTTGCGCACCGCGGCCGGCGACCGGGCGCCGGAGACCGTACGCGGCCTCATCCTGGAGCGCATCCGTGCCCTGCCGGAAGCGGCCGCCGACCTGGCCCGGCTCGTCGCCGTCGTCCCCGGCCGGGCCGACAAGCCCCTGCTCGCCGGCCGCGACGACCAGATCGACGCCTGCGTGGCCGGCGGAGTCCTGGTGCCCGCCGACGACGGCGTCTCCTACCGCCACGAGCTCCTCCGCACCGCCGTCGAGGACTCCCTCCCACCCCGCCAACGCGCCGCCCTGCATGCGATCGCCCTCGAAGCGCTGGCCACGAGCCACGGCGCCGACCCGGGAAGGCTGGTCCACCACGCACGTGGAGCCGGCGACGCCGACGCGGTGCTCCATTGGGGTCAGATCGCAGCCGCGGCCGCCGCACGCCAGGGCGCCCGGCGCGAAGCGGCTGACCACTACCGCGCCGCCGCGACACACGCCGACCGGCTCGAACCACAGCAGCGGGCTGACCTGCTGGAGCGCTACTCGACGGCGGCCTACCTCGCCGGCACCGCCAAGGACGGCCTCGCGCCGCGCCGGGCCGCGATCACCATCCGGCAGCGGCTGGCCGCACCGGAGCCCCTCGGCGCGAGCTGGCGCTGGCTCTCCCGGATCGCCTGGTGGGCGGGCGACGCGGCCGAGTCCCGCACGGCGGCCGACACGGCGGTCGCGGTCCTGGCCGCGCAGCCGCCGGGCCGGGAGCTGGCGATGGCCTGGAGCAACCTGTCGCAGCTGCGCATGCTCGACTACGACTTCCTCGGCGCGATCGACCTCGGGAGGAAAGCCCGCGCCCTCGCCGAGGACTTCGGCGACGACGAGACCGCGATCCACGCCGCGATCAACGTGGGCAGCTCGGAGATGCAGCTGGAACGCCCGGGCGGCCGGCAGACCCTCGAAGACGCGCACGCGGCCGCCGCCGCACACGGTTACGCCGACCACGCGACCCGGGCACTGCTCAACCTCGCCGGCGGGCTGGCCGAGCAGCTCCGGTTCACGGCGGCCGGGCCGGCGCTGGACCGGGCCGTCGCGTACGCCCGGGATCAGGATCTCGACGGCTACCTGCAATGCCTGCTGGGCACGCGGGCCGGCGTCAAGCTCCAGTCCGGCGACTGGGCCGGCGCGGTCGAGGACGCCGAGGAGTCGCTGCGGCTCCCCGCCCAGGGCGGCGTCGGGCGGGTCCCCGCGTTGGTGACGCTCGGGCGCATCCACGGCGCTCGCGGCGACCGGCAGCGCGCTCTCGACCACCTCGACGAGGCCGACCGCCACGCCGGCCCGGCCAGGGAGATGCAGTGGGTCGGCCCCACGAAGAGCGCCCGGGCCGAACATTTCCGCTGGTACGGACAACCGGAGCAGGCGGCGGCCGAGGTGCGCGACGCCCTGCGCCGCGCGACCGGGCAGCACGCCGCCCCACACAGCGGTGAGCTGGCGCTGCGCCTCTGGCAGGCCGGCGGCGGTGCCCACGCGCCCGTCGACGCGCTCGACGCGTTCCGCTGGATGATCGACGGTGACTGGCGGGAAGCAGCGGCGGAATGGCACGGACGAGGAGGCCGGTTCCTGAGCCTGGAGGCACTGGCCCTCGGCGACGCGAGCGCCGCGACGGAAGCGGTGCTGGGCCTGGACGCTCTCGGCGCCACCCGCGCGGCCGCCTGGCTGCGCGCCGACCTCAGGCACAAGGGCATCAGCAAGATCCCCCGCGGCCCACGGCAGACCACCGCCGGCCACCCGGCCGGCCTGACCGCGCGCCAGGCTGAGGTGCTGCGCCTGATCGCCGACGGCATGTCGAACGCCGACATCGCCCTGCGCCTGCGGCTGGCGCCGAAGACCGTCGACCACCACGTGTCGGCAGTGCTGGCCCGGCTCGGTGTGACCAGCCGGGGCCAGGCGGCCGCCCGCGCACACAAGTTAGGGATTTCTCCCCATTCCTCGGATGGTCCGGCTGCCTAACGTCCAGGGCGTGAACCGAACCCGAGGGGGAGAAAACCATGCCTGGTAAAGCCGTTGTCAGCCTGATCACCGGCCTGGAGGACCCGGAGAAGGTGACCGTCGCCTTCCTGGTCGCGGTCGGCGCCGCCGAGTCAGGGCGGCCGACGCTCATGTTCCTGACCAAGGAGGCCACCCGGCTGGCGCTCGACGGCATCGCGGTCGGTGTGGCCTGCGACGGCTGCCCGCCGTTGGCCGACCTGACCCGGCGGTACGCGGCGGCGGGCGGCAAGCTGCTCGTCTGCCCGATCTGCTTCGACGCCCGCAAGCTCGACAAGGGCGACCTGGTCGAGAACGCCGAGATCGGCGGCACGGTGCCGATGTGGGAGTGGATCGGCGACGAGGGCGCGACGACGTTCAGCTACTGAACCCTTGACGACCGCCGCCCGTACCCATGGTCGGCGGTCGCTTCTCTCCGCAAAGCCGAGCGACCACCGGGTGCGCCGCCGCCTCTCCCCCAGGAGGCGGCGCGCACCGACCAGCCAGCTATCCGTTGGGCGTGAGCAGGCCGCGGTGGAACGCCTCCGCCACCGCGGCCGCCCGATCTCCGACGCCGAGCTTGGCGTAGATGTTGAGCAGATGCGTCTTCACGGTCGCCTCGCTGATGAACAGCGCCGCTGCCGCCTCCCGGTTGTTGCGACCGGCCGCGACCAGTTCGAGCACCTGAAGCTCGCGTTGGCTCAGCGGTCCCGCACCGGGCGCGCGGACACGGTTCATCAACTTGCCGGCCACCGCGGGTGCCAGCACCGACTCGCCGCGCGCCGCCGCTCGCACCGCCCGCAGCAGCTCGTCGCGCGGTGCGTCCTTGAGCAGGTAGCCGGTCGCGCCCGCCTCGATCGCCGGCACAACGTAGCTGTCGGTGTCGTACGTCGTCAGCACCAGCACCCGGCTCTCGACCCCCAGCCGGGAGAGCGAGGCGATGGCGGTGACCCCGTCTGTGCCCGGCATCCGCAGGTCCATCAGGATCACGTCGGGCCGCAGCGCCCGGGCCAGCCGCACCGCCTCGTCACCGTCGCCAGCCTCGCCGACCACGTCGAAGTCCGGGTCGCTGGCGAACATCCCGGTGAGCCCGTTGCGGACGACCGGATGGTCGTCGACCACCAGCAGCGTGATCATGCCGGCACCGCCGCCGAGATCGCCGTGCCGGCCCGCGGCTCGGACTCGACCTGGAGGGTCCCGGACAACCCCTCGATCCGCTGCCGCATCGCGACGAGGCCATAACCGCCGGCCGACACGGGTGGCACCAAGGGGTCGAAGCCGCACCCGTCGTCCCGCACGTCCAGCGCCACCGACTCGTCCAGATAGGACAATGTGAGGCCGACCCGTCGGGCGCCGGCATGCGCGGCGACGTTCGCCAGCGCCTCCTGGGCGGTACGCAACAGCGCGAGCTCCGCCTCCTGCGACATCGGCCGCTCGCTGCCGGTCGTGGTCACCTCGACCGGGATGCCGTGCCGGGTCGACCAGCTCCGGGCGACCTCGGCCAGCGCGCCGGCCAGCCGGGCGTCCCGCAGCGCCTCGGGACGCAGGGCGTGCACCGACCGGCGCGCCTCCCGCAGGCTCTCCCGGGCGAGGTCGGTGGCGGCGGACAGGTGCCGCCGCCACCGGTCCACCTCCGAAGCCGCCTGCTCGGCCGCCTGGAGCTGGGTGATGATGCCCGTCAGCCCCTGTGCCAGGGTGTCGTGGATCTCCCCGGCCATCCGCTGCCGCTCGTCGTGGACACCGGCCTGCCGGGCCTGGGTCAACAGCCGCTCGTGCAGGGCGGCGTTCTCGGCGAGCGTGGCCTCCAGGCGCTCGTTGGCCTCACTCAGCTCGTTCAGCGCGCGCCGGCGTTCCTCCCGTTCCTGGTCGCCGACCCAGTCGATCCACGCGTACCCGCACATCGGCACCGCGTTGATCAGGATGATGGCGGCGTACCAGATGACGCCCTGGCCGGAGTCGAACGTGATGCCGGAGGCCTGGGCCAGGCCGGCCGCCACGGCGACCGCAGCGACACCGGCGATCCGCCACGGCCACCGCAGCACGCCGAACGCGAAGAAGTAGCCGGCCGGGGTCAGGAACCCGAACCACGGCGCGATCAGGACGAGGGCCAGCAGGATCGCCAGGAACCCGACGAAGAACACCGCCATGAGCACCGGGCGTACGCGCCAGGCCGGCCGCAGGGTGTAGAGGCACAACACCCAGACCGCGGCCAACGCGCACAGCCCGATGATCACGAGGGTCTCGCGGGTCGAGTCGGCCAGCAGCGGGCTGATGCCGGCCAGGATCGCCAGGAGCACGTACGGTGCGAGGTTCGCGTAGGGCACCCAGCGCATCTCGCGGGTGTCGACGTCCTCCCACGGCATCGCGTTCGGCATTGTTGGAACCTACTCCCACCGGAACAGGCGGACACCGACCAGCGCGGTCACGACGACGTACCCCGCGAGCAGCAGCAGCCGCCAGACCGGTGGCCAGTGGCCTTCGGTGGAGTCGGCCAGCGCCTGGACCGCCGCGCCCAGCGGTGTGGCCACGCTCACGTGGCGCAGCGCGGGCGGCATGGCCTCGATCGGCAGCCACAGCCCGGCGAAGAACATCATCACGTAGAACAGCACGGACCCGATCGCGTTGGCCGCCTTCGCGGTCGGCGTGACGGCGGCCACCACGACCGCGACGCCGATCAGGGCCAGGGCGGCGAGCACGGCACTGAGCGCGAACGCGACCGGCAGCCGGGGCAGGGGCACGTCGAAGGCCAGCCGGGCCACCGTGAGCAGCAGCACGACCGAGACCAGCGCCGTGCCGAGGCAGATCGCGAACTGGGCGCCGAGGACCTGCGCCGGGCCGACCGGAGTGGTGCGCAACCGGCGCAGCACGCCCTGCTCCCGGTAGCTCGCCAGCGTCGGCGGGAGGGTGTTGAGGGCCAACATCGCGATCACGAAGCCCACCAGGATCGGCGTGTACGTGTAGAGCAGCGGCTGCCCGTCGACGCCGTTCGCCGGATCGGTGAAGAAGTCGATGTTGCCGAAGACGCACAGCAGAGCCGTCGGGAACAGCACGCCGAAGATCGGACCGACCTTGTCGCGCAGGAACAAGGTGAACTCGGTGGCGGTGAGCCGCCGCATGGTCTCAGTCGACATCGGCGTGCTCCCCGGTCAGTGCGACGAAGGCGTCCTCCAGCGAGGCCCGCTCGACGCCGAGGTCGGCCGCGGCCCGCTTGGTCAGTGCGGCCGGAGTGTCGAGGGCGACCACGCGGCCGGCGTCGATCACCGCGACCCGGTCGCAGAGTCGCTCGGCTTCGTCCATGAAGTGGGTGACCAGCAGGATGGTGACCCCGCTGGCCCGCACGTCCTCGATCAGTCGCCAGGTCTCCCGCCGGGCGCGCGGGTCGAGCCCGGTGGTGAGCTCGTCGAGCACCGCGACGCGCGGGTTGCCGATCAGCGCCAGCGCGATCGAGAGTCGCTGCTGCTGGCCGCCGGAGAGCTTGCCGAACCGGGTCTTCCGGATGCTCTCGAGCCCCAGCGCCCCCATCAACGCCGCCTGGTCGGCCGGCCGCCGGTAGAAGGACCGGTAGAGGTCCAGTGCCTCCCCGACCCGCAGCTTCTCGGGCAGGTGGGCACCCTGGAGCTGGACGCCGAGCCGTTGGGTCAGCTCGGACCGGTCGCGCGCCGGGTCGAGCCCGAACACCCGGATCGTGCCCCCGTCGGCCCGGCGCAGCCCTTCGACGCATTCGACCGTGGTGGTCTTGCCGGCGCCGTTCGACCCGAGGATCCCGAAGATCTCCCCCTCCTCGACCCGGAAGGAGACGTCGTCGACGGCGACCTTCTCCCCGTACCTCTTGTGTAACTCCTGCACTTCGATAACCGCTGTCATGCCACTAAGCCTCGGCGCGTGGGCGCCGCACGGGCACCGACCAGCTGGCGACGCGGCTGCCGCCGGCGGTGGATTTCGGCGGTCAACCGATCGGTGGATAGAGCTAGTGCAGGCCGCAGCAGGGGATCTCTTCGGGCATCTCGAACGGGGCGATCCGGCCACCGGTGTGCGGCAGGGTGACCAGGGTCAGCTGCCCGGCCATCCACAAAGGACGCACGTGGTCGCGGGTCTCGACCAACGTGTCGGGCGAGGCGGGCGCACCGCCCATCACCGTGACGCGCTCGATCGCGCTCCGCGACAGGAGCTCCGCGACGCTCAGCACACCGACGCAGGCGTCCCGCCCCGGAAAGGCGAAGGCCCGGCCGCCCTGGCGCGAGAGGTGCTCCTCCCGGGCCAGGGCCGCCGCGGCCGCGAGGCCGTCGGGGACGGGTGGCAGGTCCACCTCGACCCCCGACGGCAACGCGATGCTGAACGCCACGTGCGGGCTCGGCACGCGCAACAGGTGGGTGCAGGCGACGACGCGGTCCCGTCGGTCGCCGAGCAGCTCGACGAACCAGTGCTCCGCCGCCCGCACATCCTTGTCACCACGGTCGAATCCGACGTGCACACCCATCTCAGTGGGTCTCGACCCAGATCGGGTTGGTGTAGAACCACAGGTCGGTCCACGGGTCGGTGTTGCCGACCACGTCGATCGCCGGTCCGTGCGGGTCGACCGAGGCGCCGAGGTAGCCCGGAGCCGTGCGGTTGCCGTCGGTGCCCCGGACCCGCACGTAGTACGAGTGGTCGGCGCGGCCGAGCGCGTACGTGAAGGTGGCCTTCTTCTGGCCGCTGCCGACCTCGAACGACTTCTCCACCCGGGTGTTCGGGGCGGTGAAGGTGTCCTTGTCCTGCGGCTTGCCGGTCACCTTGCCGGTGATGACGTCGACCCGCGCCAGCTTCGGCACGAACTGCGCCCAGTTGGGCAGCGTGGCCAGGTCGACGGTGACGACCAGCTCCAGCGCCGTGCCCTTCTTGACGCTGATGGTGCCGCCGAGCGGGGTGCCGCCGTCCTTCGACCGGTCGCCGGCCTTGCGGACCCGCATGTCGAGGCCGGCGATCAGGCCGCCGTGGTCCACCCAGACCCGGCCCAGGCGCAGGCCGTCCATCACCGCGAGGTACGAGTCGGAAGCCGCACCGACGTGGGTCTTGCTGTAGTAGCCCGGGAAGAAGTCGACGTACGTGCTGGTGATCTTGCCGCCGTGCACCGGGTCGGCCCAGTAGCCGAGCTCGTTGAAGTCCTTGTTGCCCCGGACCGCCGTCTCCAGGAAGACGGTGTGGGCGTCCGAGTTCGCGGTGATCCACCACGGCTTGCCCTCGGCGAGCAGGCTGTCCCAGAGGCCGCCGACGGTCGAGGTGAACCAGTCGAAGCCGCCCCACGTGCGGTAGCTCTCCAGCGGGTACGGGAACGAGTTCGCGGACGGGCTGTTGCCGTACGAGCCGCGGGCCGCGCCCGGGCCGCCGTTGTCCTTGGAGATGCCGCCGGCCTGGTGACCCGGCGCGCCCTCCATGCCGATCGCGATGCCGGGGGCGGCGTCACGCCAGCCACGGATCTCGTGCGGCGAGTCGATGCCGTTGCGGGCCGGGTGGTTGGCCAGGAACAGCGCGTGCTCGACCTTGCGGCGCTTGACCGCGTCGGTCAGGAAGTTGAGGCCGGCGATCGCGAGCGCCTCGTTGCCGGGGGTCGACGCCCCGGTGCCGTTGACGTTCGCGTCGTAGTCGTTCTCGAACTGCTTGAGCACCGACAGCTCGTTCTTGCCCGGGTGCACGAACACGGTGCCGTGCTCGGCCGCCGGGATGTTCCACTCGAGGCCCTGGAAGACCAGCGTGTCCTTGAACGCCTCACGGGCGGCCAGGATCTCCGGGTTGACCTTGTCGACACCGATCTTCGCGTGCGCGTTGCTGCCGTGGTCGGTGATGACCATCCAGTCCAGGCCGTACGCCCGGCCGTGCTGCACCTGGTCGATCACCCGGTAGAGGCCGTCGTCGCTGTAGTGGGTGTGGATGTGGTGGTCACCGGCCAGCCACTTGAAGCTGCCGCCCTTGCCCTCGTCGTGCTCGTCGTCGTCCTTGCCGTGCGCGGCGGCCGGGAGCGCGCTGGCGCCGGCACCCGCCAGCGCGCCCGCGGCCGCTACGCCCGCACCGAGCAGGCCGGCGCGGCGCAGGAACGCGCGGCGGCTCCGGTCCTCGGGGCGAAGCTCTTCGTCCGGAGTCGAGAGGTCGAGAGCGGCGGGCAGGTCGCTGCCGCCGATACCGACCTCGTCGTGGTGGTGATGCCCATGGTCGTGCCCATGGCTGTGACCCATGCGGTCCTCCTGTAATTGGCGTGCCGTCGGCCAAGATCACGGAGGACGGAGAACGTCGGGTGTTTCCTGAACGCTCCTTACGTGAATTCTTAGCTATGGCAACGAGTTAAGGAACGGCTCGTGGTTGAGGCGAAACTCCCAGTTGTAGAACCGGTCCCAGTTGATCGACCAGGTCATCAGTCCGCGGAAGTTCGGGTTGGTGCCGCTGCGCGGGGTGTAGCCACCGCAGCTCTGGCCGCGGACCAGGCAGTTGACCGCCTGCTGGATGCCCGCCGGTCCCACGTAGCCGTTGCCGGCGCTCACCGACGACGGCGCCCCGAACGCCACCTGGTCCTCCCGCAGCGGCGGGAAGACGTTGGCCGTGTTGCCCGCGACCGGGAAGCCGGCCAGCAGCATGTCGGTCATCGCGATGTGGAAGTCGGCGCCGCCCATGGTGTGGTACTGGTTGTCCAGCCCCATGATCGGCCCGGAGTTGTAGTCCTGCACGTGCAGCACGGTGATGTCGTCGCGCAGGGCATGGATCACCGGGAGGTACGAGCCGGCGCGCGGGTCCTGCCCGCCCCACGGCCCGGAGCCGTAGTACTGGTAGCCCAGCTGCACGAAGAACGTCTCCGGCGCCATGGTGAGCACGAAGCGCGACCCGTACCGCTGCTTCAGGGTCCGCACCGCGGAGATCAGGTTGACGATCACCGGCGTGGTCGGGTTGCGGAAGTCGGTGTCGCCGGTGTTGAGCGACAGCGAGTGGCCCTCGAAGTCGATGTCCAGCCCGTCGAGCCCGTACCGGTCGATGATGGCGGCGACGGAGCTTACGAAGCGGTCGCGGGCGGCGGTCGTGGTGAGCTGCACCTGGCCGTTCTGGCCGCCGATCGAGATGAGCACCTTCTTGCCGGCTGCCTGCTTCGCCCGGATCGCGGCGATGAACTCGGCCTCGCTTTCCACGCCCGGACACTCGGCGGCCGGGCAGAGCTGGAACCGGATGTCGCCGGAGGTCACGCTGGTCGGCTCGCCGAAGGCCAGGTTGATGATGTCCCAGTCGGCCGGCACGTCGGCCATCCGCAGATAGCCGGAGCCGTTGGCGAAGCTGGCGTGCAGGTAGCCGATCAGCGCGTGCTTCGGCAGCCCGCTCGGCGGCGGGGTGGTCGTGCCGGTCGTGCCGGTCACGCTCGCGCTGCGCGCGCCTTCACCGACGCTGTTGTACGCCGCGACGGCGTACGTGTGCGTGGTGCTCGCGCCGAGCCCGCCGATCGTGGCGCTCGTGCCGGTGACGGTGGCCCGCACGGTGCTGCCCTCGTAGACCCGGTAGCCGGTGACCGTGCCGGAGGCGGCGGCCCAGCTCAGCGAGATCGAGCTGCTCGTCGTGCCCGTGATGCTCGGCGTTCCGGGTGCGCCCGGGACCGTGGGGTTGGGCGGATTCGAGGTCGGCGGGTTGCTGGTCGGCGGCGTGGTCGGCCCGCCTCCTCCGCAGGAGGCGCCGTTGAGCGTGCAGTTGGTCGGCGTCGCGGCGCCGGAGCCGTTGAAACCGAAGGAGACCGAGGCGCCCGGCGCGACGAAGCCGTTCCACGACTTGTTGCGGAAGGTGAACCGCTGCCCGGACCGCGTCATGTCCGCGTCCCAGAAGGTGTTGATGTTGGCGCCGGACGGCAGGTCGAAGACGACCGTCCACGACGTCATCGCGCTCGTGCCGCCGTTGGCGACCGTGTAGCGCCCTTCCCAGCCGGAACCCCAGTCGGACACCTTGGTGAAGGTGGCCGTGGGGCCGGCGGCGGCGGCGCTGCCGGCGAAGGCGACGGCCCCGCCGGCTGCAGCCAGGACCGCGACCAAACCCATGACGATCGATCTGGTACGACGCATGCGGGCCTCCACATATCGATGGATGCCCAATTATTAAGACTGTTAACTGTTGCTGTAAAGCCCTCTTGTCAACTCGCCGATCTCGCCGATCTCGCCGATCCGCTGCCCCGGCCAGCTCGGGTCGGTGTCCTGGAACTCGGTCGTGCGGATCACCGCCATGCCCACCGCCGCCGCGCCCGCGAGCTCACCGTCGGCGCCGTCGCCGACGAACCAGCAGTCGACGGTGCGCACGCCGAGCCGGTCCGCGGCGACCTGGTAGATCCGCGGGTCCGGCTTGGCCAGCCCCACCTCGGGCGAGAAGACCGCCACGTCGAACCGCTCGGCCAGCCTCGTCGCCGGCCACAGGTGGGTGGTCTCGGCCGTCGTGTTGCTCAGCACGGCCAGCCGGAAACCGTCTGCCCGCAACGCGTCGAGCGCGTCGAGCGTCGACGGCTTGACGTCGTCGAGGAGCCGGGCGCCGAGCGCGCACCGGATGCGGACAGCCTCGGCCACCGCGGCGTCCGTCGGATGGGCGCCGAGCCGCCCCGCCAGGATGCGTACCGTCTCGGCCGGGTCCCAGCGGACCAGCCGGTCCGGCCAGCTCTCGTGGAACACCCGGACGAACGCCGCCGGATCGACGCCGACGACCGCGGCCATCTCCTCGATCCCCCGGTCGCGGGCGGCGTCGGCGCCCGGGACGAGCGTGTGGAACAGGTCGAAGACGACGGCGGTACGTGGCACCCGAGCACCGTACCGCTGGCCTCAGGAACCCCGTAACAGACATACACGGCTATTCACGTTTTGTCGGATCCTCGACGGGTACGCGCAAACAAGACGTGATGACGGAGGCAAGATCATGAAGCCAGGTGGGAGTGCGGCGCTGGCGATCGGCGCCGGTTACATCCTGGGTCGGCAGCACAAGCTGCGGGCCGCCGCCCTGTTGGCCGCGGGAGCCGCGACCGGACGGATGATGCGTGGCGGTGGCGGTGGCAACGGGAAGAGCGGCGGCGAACAGAGCGGCCAGGGCGGCGGCCGTGGCGGATCGGGTCTGCTGGGCAAGCTCGGCGGAGCCGGCCGGACAGCCGCGATCGCCGCTGTCACCCGGTCCGCGGACAAGATCGGTGACCGCCTCGCGGAGCGGGCCGCGTCGCTGCGGGGGAGCTCCGGAGGGGATGACAAGTGAGCCAGGGTGCGAACGGCAACGGAAACGGCGGCGGCACGGTCACCGGGAAGCTCGTCGAAGGCTTGAAGGACGTCGCCGGCGCGATGGCCGACCGAGCGATGTCCGCCCTCAACGAGCGGCTCGGCGACCTGACGGAGCGGCTCACCGAGTCGGCGAAGGGCGGCGACGGTGGTCCACGCCAGGCGGCGTTGGCCAAGGGGCTGGAAAGCCTCCAGCAGGGTGACTCGCCGGTCAAGGCCGTCCTGGGCGCCGGGGTCACCGGAGGCAAGGAAGAGGTCAAGCAGGCGTTCGGCAAGGGCGGTGGCGGTGGCGGTAAGAAGAACAGCCTCAAGGTCACCAACATCGTCGAGTCGATCGAGGTGGGGGTGCCGGTAACGGTGGCCTACAACCAGTGGACCGAGTTCAAGTCCTTCCCCAGCTTCATGAAGAAGGTGGAGGACATCGAGCAGGAGTCCGAAGAGAAGATGAAGTGGAAGGCCCAGGTGTTCTGGTCGCACCGTCAGTGGGAGTCGACCATCACCGAGCAGGTGCCTGACGAGCGGATCGTCTGGACCTCCAAGGGTGAGAAGGGCTCCGTCGACGGCACGGTCACCTTCCACGAGGTCACCCAGGACCTCACCCGGATCCTGGTGGTCCTCGAGTACCACCCGCAGGGCTTCGTCGAGCAGACCGGCAACCTGTGGCGGGCGCCCGGCCGGCGGGCCAGGCTGGAGCTCAAGCACTTCGTCCGGCACGTGATGCGGGAGACGATCCTCAACCCGGACGACGTCAAGGGCTGGCGCGGCGAGATCCGCGACGGCGAGGTGGTCCAGGAGGACGACCGCGACGACGAGGGCGAGCAGGACCAGGAAGCCAAGGACGAGCAGCCCGAGGGCCAGGACACCGACGAGGAGTCGGAGGACCAGGACTCGGAGGACTCTGACGACGAGGACGAGGCGGCGCAGCCGGTGAAGGCCGCGAAGAACGCGGCCAAGAAGACCGCTCCCCGCAAGGCGACCTCCCGGTCGCGGAGCTAGCGCCTACCAACGGCGCGGCTTGCGCCGGGGCAGCCCGTTCCGGCGCTTCGGGCGCGCGGGCGGCTCGTCGTCGCCGATGTCCTCCTCGCTGTCCGCGGCGACGGTGGACTCGGCGGAGATGTCAGGCTCGTCGTCCCCACCCACATCGGCCTCGGCCGCGTGCTCCGTGACCTGCTTGCCGGTCTGCCCGGTCGTCCGCTTCGCCCTCCCGCCGACATCCTGGGTGGCGTCACCGGCACCCTCGCCTACCGAGTCGCCGAACTCACCGGCCGCCTCACCAGCTTCGCCGCCCACGTCCCGGGCGGCCTGAGCAGCGCCACCACTGGCGTCCCGGGCGGCCCCGCCAGCGCCACCGCCGACCTCCGGCGCCGCCTCGCCAGCGCCACCACCCACGTCGCGGGCCGCCTCACCGGCACTGCCGCCGACCTGGCCGGTCGCCTCGCCGGCTCCTCTGCCCACGTCGCCAGCCGCGTCGCCGGCCCCGCCGCCGACCTGGCTGGTCGCCTCACCGGCTCCCCTGCCCACGTCGCGGGCCGCGTCACCGGCACCGCCGCCGACCTGGCTGGTCGCCTCACCGGCTCCCCTGCCCACGTCGCGAGCCGCGGCGCCCGCGCCGCCTCCGACCTCCCGCACGGCCTCGCCCGCGCCGCCGCCGACGTCGCGCACCGCGTGGCCCGCGCCGCCGCCCACGTCGCGCACCGCGCCGCCCGTGCCGCTGCCGACCTCCCTCACCGCGTGGCCGGCGCCGCCGCCCACGTCGGTGATCGCCGACTCGGCTCCGCGGCCCGCCGCGCTGACGGCCTGGCCGGCGCCTTCCACCAGCGGCTTGATGATCTCCGGGTTGTGGTCGAGCGTGGTCAGGACGCGGTCGATGATGTGGGCGACGTTGTCCAGCCGGACCCGAAGCTGGGCCTCCGCCTCCACGCCCTGGATGAGCAGGTGGACCTGGTCGATCGCGGCGTCCACGCCCACGTTGAGGCGCAGCAGGCTGAGGACCTCGGCGTTGAGCGAGACCCGCGCGCGCAGGTTGGCCACGTTCACCTCGATCTTGTCCACCTGGAGCTTGGGGATGTCGAGGAAGACGTCGTCCTGGCGCGCGACGGGAGCATCGCCGCGTCCGTTGCCGTGGCCGTTCTGCTCGTGGCCGTTGGGCGAGGGCTCGGGCGGACGTACCCCATTTTCTGCCATGATTGGAGCATTTCAGGGCCGGACCACCATCCGCCCCGCTTCGGCCCAGTTTAGGGACCAGTGATGCGCACGGGGCGCGCGAAGAACGACTCCAGGACCACGATCGTCTCGGTGCTGCCCACCTCGTGCAGCCGGCGCAGCACGTCCTGAAGCTCCGGGGTGCCGCTCGTGCGGATCTTCACCAGCAGCGACGCGGTGCCGGCGATAACGTGCGCCTCCTCGATCTCCTCGATCGCCGCCAAGGCGGCCCGGGTGTCGTCGTCGCCGACCCAGCGCTCGCTGCGGACCAGCACGAACGCGAGCACCGGGCGGCCGACCGCCGCCGGGTCGACCTCGATCGTGGTGCGCCGGATGACACCGCGTTCGCGCAGCTTGCGTACCCGCTCATGGGTCGCCGCCGTTGACAACCCAGCGGCAGCGGCCAGCGCGGTGTAGGGCTGCGCGGCGTCGCGTTGCAGCTCGGCCAGCAGAATGGCGTCCACTTGATCCATCCAAATTCCGACTTCTATCCGGGCTTTCTTCTCCAATACCGAACACGATACGGTCATCTTATGCAAACGCCACACGACGTCCGCCGGGTTGTTGATCGGGTGCCGGCGCGCTTCGAGTCCCTCGACGAGCGCTTCGGCCGCACCGACGGCGACGCCTTCCTGGAGCGGCTCTTCGGCGACGGCCGCTGGCTCGAGGGTCCGGCCTACTTCCCCGCCGGGCGTTACCTGACCTTCAGCGACATCCCCAACGACCGGCTGCTGCGCTGGGACGAGACCACCGGCGCGGTCGGCGCGTTGCGGCAACCGGCGAGCTACGTCAACGGCAACACCGTCGACCGGGCCGGCCGGCTGATCAGCTGTGAGCAGGGCAACCGCCGGGTCACCCGCACCGAGGCCGACGGCCGGCTCACCGTGCTGGCCGAGCGCTACCGGGGCAAGCGGTTCAACAGCCCCAACGACGTGGTCGAGCGGGCCGACGGCACGGTCTGGTTCACCGACCCGAGCTACGGCATCACCACCGACTACGAGGGGCACCAGGCCGAGCCCGAGATCGACGGCTGCCACGTCTACCGGATCGACCCGTCCGGCGAGGTGCGGGCCGTCGCCGAAGACTTCGAGCGCCCCAACGGGCTGGCGTTCAGCCCCGACGAGCAGACCCTCTACGTCGCCGACACGCGGCAGAAGCACATCCGCAAGTTCACGGTCGCCGACAGCACCAACCTGGTGGCCGGCGAGGTGTTCGCGACGTGCGACAACGGCTCGTTCGACGGGCTCCGGGTCGACGCCAAGGGCCGGGTCTGGGCCGCCGCCCACGACGGCCTGCACTGCTTCTCACCCGAGGGCGACCTGCTCGGCAAGCTGCTGGTCCCCGAGATCGTCAGCAACCTGGCGTTCGGCGGCCCACAGCTCAACCACCTGTTCATCACGGCCACGACGTCGCTCTACACGCTGCGGGTCAACTTCACCGGCGCGGCCTACCCGAGATAGCCCCGGGCGACCGGCGCCAGCAGCAGATAGGCCGCGCCCAGGCCGATCAGGGCCATGGCCGGGACCATCAGCCATCGCTCGACCGGACCGCCGGCCCGGAACCGCATCCACTTCGGCGTGCCCACCGTGCGCCAGGTGCAACCACGGATCCTGGCCGGCCAGAACAGCGGGCTGCCCCAGTGGGTGATCGAGTCGCCCAGCGTGTGGGCCAGCGTGCCCCAACCCGCCGCGATACCCACCCACCACCAGCTCGCGCCCGGCTCGGCGAAGTAGCGCACCGCGTACGCGAACGCGGCGGCCGTGATCACCGAACCGAGAGCCGCCGTGTATTTCCGGGCCCGCTTGCCGCGCACCTGGCCCGGGATCAGCGCGTCGACGATCTCGGCGCGGGTGTGCGATCGCAGCGCGGAGTGGCTGGCCAGCCAGACGGCGAAGCCGACGATCACGATGCTGGCGGTCACGCCCCCGTACCGGCCGGCCAGCGCCGTCACGAGGAAGATCAGGATCGCGAACGGCACGGTGTGCGTGACCAGCCGGTGTCCACCCTGGCCGCGCTGGCGTTCACAGTGGTCACAGGTGGCCTTGCCGAACGCCGCCGCGGCACCGGAGACGCCTTGGGAGATCAGCCGGGTGATCGGGCCGAGGGTGCGGGAGACCGTCGAGCTCGGGTGGTCGATGTCGGGCAACAGCGCGAAGCCGGACGCGACCGCGGCACCGGCCACGATCGACAATGGCGCCACCGGATGCCCGGCCGCGACCAGCCCGGCACACCCGCCCAACCAACCGACAGCGCCCGAGAGCGCGTGCGACTTGCCCATCATGGAGTCAGTATCAGCGGGCGGCGCCACCACCCCGGACTGCGACACACGTGAGATCCACTCGCGGTTATCGCCGTCCCGCCTCGCGCAGCAGATCGAGCGCTCCGCGCGCCGTCCATTCGTGCAGCTCCGCGACCGCCTCGACGGAGCTCGCCGCCGCGTGAGGCGTGAGGATCGTGTCGGCCCGACCGGCGAGCGGGTCGTCGTCGGGTGGCGGCTCGGTCGCCCGCACGTCGAGCGCGGCCACGGCGACCTGGCCGCTGTCCAGCGCGGCCACCAGCGCCGCCTCGTCGACGAGCGCGCCGCGGGCCACGTTGACCAGGACGACGCCGGGCCGCGCCAGCGCGAGCCGCCGGGCGTCGATCAGGTGCCGGGACGCGGACGTCGCCGGCGCGCACAACACCACGGCGTCGGCCGCGGCGACCAGCGCGTCGAGCGCGACCAGTGGCATGGGCGCCACCTCGGCACCGGTCAGGAACGGGTCGTGCCCGATCGGCTCGAGGCCGAGTCCGCGTGCCTTCGCCACCACCGCACGGCCGATCCGCCCCAGGCCGACGACGCCGACCGTACGTCCGCGAAGTCGCCGCAGCGGCGCCGTGAGCGCGGAGCTTCCGGTCCACCCGGCACGGCGGCCGGCCCGGTCGAGCATCGGGATCCGCCGCCAGGCCGCGAGCAGCAACGCGATCGCGTGGTCGCTGACCTCGTCGGTGCAGTAGCCGGCCGCCGTCCGCAGCGGGATGCCGCGATCGTGCAGGCTCGGATCGACATAGTCAGCACCGACGCTCGAGGTCTGCACCCCGACGCACCGGGTGAGGGCGGCGACCTCGACCGCGGTGAACCGGCGGCGACCGGTCACCACGACGACATCGGCGTCGGCGATCGCGGCGGTCGCCTCCGCGTCCGTGGCCGGGACGACCAGGCGGACGCCGCCCCCCTCCAGGATCTCCCGCTCCTCGCGGTAGCTGAAGTGCGGCAACGGGTCGAAGACAGCGACCACCGGCGGCTCGACCATCTCATCCTCCACTGTGGCGGACATGGCTGACGAACGGCGGCAGCTCGTCCTGCCGGTGGCAGGCGACACCGTCGACAAGTGCCGGGCTCACCTCGGCGCACACCGGGCGGGCGTGGGGGCACCGCGTGCGGAAGGCACAGCCCGAGGGCGGGGCCAGCGGATCCGGCAGGTCACCGGCTGCCAGCGGCAGGGTGCGCGCCCGCTGGACCGCGACGTCGGGCACGGGGGCGGCGGACAACAGCGCCTGGGTGTACGGATGCCTCGGGCGCGCGAACATCTCGTCCACGGAGCCGCGCTCCACGATCCGGCCTAGGTACATCACCGCGACCCGGTCGGCGAGGTGTCGCACCACGGCCAGGTCGTGCGCGATGAACAGCAGGGCGAGGCCGAGCCGGTCCCGCAGGTCGAGCAGGAGCTCGAGGATCTGCGCCTGGATCGAGACGTCCAGGGCGCTCACCGGCTCGTCGCAGACCAGCAGGTCGGGGTCGAGGACCAGCGCCCGGGCGATGCCGACCCGCTGGCGCTGCCCGCCGCTGAGGGCGGCGGGATAGCGGTCGACGAAACGGCCGCCGAGCCCGACGAGGTCCAGTGTGGTCGCCACCTTCTCGCGCCGCTGCGCCGGTGTGCCGACGCGGTGCACCCGCAACGGCCGCTCGACGATCGCTCCGACGGTGCGCCGCGGGTCCAGCGAGGACTGCGGATCCTGGAACACCATCTGCAACCGGCGCCGGACCTGCCGCAGCGGGCGGCCGGACAACGCGCCCAGGTCGACACCGTCGAACCGCACCTCGCCGGCGGCCAACGGCTCCAGCCGGAGCACGGCCCGGCCGAGCGAGCTCTTCCCGCACCCGCTCTCGCCGACCAGCGCGACGATCTCGCCGCGCCGCACGGTGAGGTCGACCCCGTCGACCGCGGTCACCGTACCGGCCCGGGTCCGGTAGGAGACGGCCGCCCCGTGCACGTCCAGCAACGGCTCGTTGGTCATCGGGCACCTCCCGGGGTCTCCGGTGTCGCTTCGGCCAGTTCGGCATGGCGCCAGCAGGCGACGAGCCGGGGGCCGAACGCGTCGAGCAGCGGTGGATCCGCGTCCCGGCACCGATCGACGACGTGCCGGCAGCGCGGCGCGAAGGCGCAACCACCCGGCAGCGCGGACGGATCAGGTGGATTGCCCCGGATCGCGGCGAACCGGGTGCGGGCCGGCGCGTCGAGGCGGGGCACGGAGGCGAGCAACCCTCGGCCGTACGGGTGGTTGGGCGCGCCGATCACGTCCGCCGCCGAGCCACTCTCGACGATCCGGCCCGCGTACATGACGGCGACCCGGTCCGCCAGCCCCGCCACGACGCCCACGTCGTGGCTGATCACCATCAGGCTGGTGCCGAGGTCGTCGCGGAGCCGGCGGAGCAGGTGCAGGATCTGCGCCTGCATGGTGACGTCGAGCGCGGTCGTGGGCTCGTCCGCGATGATCAGGCGCGGGTCGCAGCTGATCGCCATGGCGATCACCACCCGCTGGCGCATCCCCCCGCTGAACTGGTGCGGATAGTCCCGCAGGCGGCGCGCCGCCTGCGGGATCCCGACCAGGTCCAACAGCTCCGCGGCGCGTCGGGTGGCGGCCCGCCGGCGCAGCCCGAGATGGCGCTGGATCGCCTCCTCGATCTGCCGGCCGATCGGGAGCACCGGGTTCAACGCGGTCAGCGGGTCCTGGTAGACCATCCCGATCGCTCCACCGCGCAACTCGTCGAGCCGCCGGGGCGGACAGCTGAGCAGGTCGACGCCGTCGAACTCGACCACCCCCGCGGTCACCCGGGCCTCCTCGGGCAGCAGCCGGAGCACCGACAGGGCGGTGACGCTCTTGCCGGAACCGCTCTCGCCGACCACGGCGAGCGTCTCGCCCGCGTGGACGTCGAGGCTGACACCGCGGGCGGCGCGGACGCCGCCCGGGAAGTCCACGGAGAGTTCTCTGATCCGCAGGAGCGTCATCGGCCCAGCCCTTTCCGGTCGAAGACCTGGCCGTAGAGGTTCACCGCCACCACGAAGGAGACCAGGGCGAAGCCGGGGAACAGGCTCGCCCACCAGGCCTCCGGCGTCTGCACCGCGGTGGAGACCATCGCGCCCCACTCCGGTGTCGGCGGCTGGACGCCCAGGCCGAGGAAGCTCAACGTGGCGCCCGCCAACGTCGCGGTGCCCAGGTCGAGCACCGCGACCAGGGTGACCACCGGTGCCGCGTTCGGCAGCACGGTCTGCCACAGCACCTGCGCGGGTGATGCACCGGTAGCACGGTCGGCGAGCACGAACTCGCGCTGCCGAAGGGTCAGCACCTGGCCACGGGCCAACCGGGCGTAGCGGGGCCACATGACGGCCGCGATCGCGATGACCGCGCTGCTGACGCTCGGGCCGAGGGCGGCCGCGATGGCCAGCGCGAGGACCAGGGCCGGCAGCGCGAACAACAGGTCGGCCAACCGCATCACCGCCTCGTCGAGCCAGCCGCGGACGAAACCCGCCAGCGCGCCCAGGGGCACGCCGACCAGCGTGGCCAGCAGGACGATCGTGACCCCGATGGGCAGCGTGGCCCGCCCGCCGTGCAGCACCCGGCTCAGCACGTCGCGGCCGAGCTGGTCGGTGCCGAACGGGTGGGCGAGGCTCGGCGCCGACAGGCGCTCCGCTGTCTCCTGCGCCAGCGGGTCGCCGCTGACCAGCGGCGCGAGCACGGCGAGCAGCACCCAGGCCGCGATGATCGACAGGCCCACCCACTGACCGGGCGAGACGGGCCGCAGCAGGCGCAGGCCCGGTGCCGATTCGACCGTACGCGTCATGACGCCTCCACCCGCGGGTCCGCGACCCCGTACAGCAGGTCGACGACCAGGTTCACCAGGACGTAGGCGACGCCGATCAGCAACGTGCCGGCCATCACGGCCGGAAAGTCCAGCTTGGTCGCGGCGTTGTACATGTAGCGCCCGACGCCGGGCCAGCCGGTGATGGTCTCCACCGTGATGGCCCCCGCGAAGAGCTCGCCGAAGGTCAGGCCGACCAGGCTAAGCGTGGGGATGAGCGCGAAACGGAACGCGTGCCGGCCGACGATCAGCCGCCCGGGCAGGCCCTTGCCCCGCGCGGTCCGCACGAAGTCACCGCGCAGGGCGTCGACCATCGTGGAGCGCACCACCCGCGCGAAGAAGGCGCCGTGGATGATCCCCAGCACGACCGCCGGCAGCACCAGGTGGTGCAACACGTCGAGCGCGACGGCGGGCTGCCCGGCCAGCAGGGCGTCGACCGTCATGAGGCCGGTGACCGTCGGCGGCGGGTCGAGGAAGGGGTCCAGCCGGCCCGGCCCCGCCACCCAGCCGAGCCGCAGGTAGAGCACCTGGAGCGCGAGCAGGGCCAACACGAACGGCGGCATCGACACCCCGAGCAGGGTGACCCCACCGGTGAGCCGGTCGAACAGTGAGGAGCGGCGGGCCGCGGCCAGGACGCCCAGCGGAATGCCGACGAGCAGCGAGACCAGGAGGGCGGCCACCGCGAGCTCCAGGGTCGCCGGGAAGGCGGCGGCCAGTTCGTCGGCCACCGGGCGGCTGGTGGAGATCGAGGTGCCGAGGTCGCCGTGCAGCAGCCGGTCCAGGTAGATCCAGTACTGCTCCCACAGCGGGCGGTCGAGGCCGTACTTGGCGTTGAACGCGTCGACGGCCTGCTGGTTGTCGGCCCCGTTGTTGCCGAGGAACGCGACGGCGGGGTCGGCCGGCAGGAACCTGCTGATCAGGAACATCAGCAAGGTCATGCCGAGCAGGAGGAACGGCAGCGTGACCAGCCTGCGGGTGATCGACCGGCCGCGGCCACCCCGGCGCCCGCGACGAAGCGGGCGCCGGGTCTCGGCGGCCGCCCCGTCCGGCGGCGCCGGGGTGACCACCTGGTCAGTCACGGCGCAGCGCCGCGATGTCCAGCAGCGTGACCTGGTTCGTGGCCTGGTCGAGGCCCTTGATCCGGGCGTCCGCGGCGAAGCTGTAGGGCACCGAGGCGAGGCCGACCCACGGCCCGTCGGTGTTCATCCCCGCCGCGATGTCGTGCCAGAGCTGGACCCGCCGCGTCTCGTCGCTCTGGGTCAGCGCCTCCTTGGCCGCCGCCGAATAGCCGGCGCCGTCCCAGCCCGGATTCTCGCTCGACCAGCCCATCCGCAGCGCCCGGGCTCCGTCGGGCAGATAGGGCACGATGTGCGACGGATCCGGGAAGGCCGGCCCGTCGATGGTGAGCACCATCTTGCACTCGGCGGCCCGGTACTTAGTCAGGAACGCCGAGTTCTCCTGGCCGTCGATCTTGACCCGGATGCCCACGTTCTTCAGGTCGGCCTGCACCTTCTGGGCTAGGTCGAGCGCGGACGGCTGGTGGTCGGTCGAGGTGGTGGTGCACAGCTCGGTGTCGAAGCCGCCGCTGAGCCCGGCGGCGGCGAGCAGCTCCTTGGCCTTCTCGACGTCCTGCTTCGGCGCTTCCTGCTCGGTGACTCCGCCGGGAATGAACGGCGGGATCATCCCGTACCACTGCTGTACGCCGGCGGCGAGCTCACCGATGCCTTTGTAGTCCAGCGCGAGGTGGATCGCCTCCTGGACCTGCTGCTTGGCCAGGTTCGGGTCGGTCTTCGGCGCCCTGGTCATGCCGAGCAGGAACCAGGTGAGGCCAGGCGATCCCGCGATCTGCACCTTGCTCTCGGACGAGAGCGGCTCCAGCAGGCTCTTGCCGAGCGGCTGGGTCAGGTCGATCTCGCCGCGCTTCAGGGCCGCGAGCTGCGCGTCCGGCGTCGGCACGTCCTGCAGGATGATCTTTTCGAAGAACGCCGTCGGACGCCAGGCGTTCGGGTTCTTCACCATCACCAGCCGGGAGCCGGCACTCCAGGATTCGATCTTGTACGGTCCCGACCCGGCGCTGTTGGCGGACAGCCAGTTGGTCGCGGTGTCGGTCTTCGCCGCGTCGGCGGCGTCAGTGGCGCCGTTCGCCGTCGCGGTCTCCTTGTCGAGCACCGAGAAGTGTCCGTCGACGAACTGCCGCAGGAACGAGACGTCGGGGCTCTTCAGCGTGACGACCACGGTGGCCGGGTCCGGCGCGGTGACCGACTCGATCGGGCCGGCGAGATAGGACGGCGGCCCGGCGAGGTTCTTCAACCGGGTGAAGCTCCACCGCACGTCCTCGGCGGTGACGGTGCGGCCGGTGGCGAACTTGGCCGCGGGGTCGAGGGTGAAGGTGAACGTCTTCGCGTCGGGCGCGACGGTCCACTCCTTGGCCAGGTCGGGGACGACCTTGGCGTAGTCCGTGCCGGCGTACGCGACGAGGGTGTCGTAGGCGGCCCGGTTGACCACGCGGTCGAGGCCGACGGCGCCGACGTGCGGGTCCCACGGGCCTTGGGACTTGAGGTTGACCCCGTAGACGAGCGTCTTGGACCGCGCGTCACCGGCATCGCCGGACGTGCTGTCGTTGCCGCAGCCGCCGGCTGTGACCAACAGCGTGGCAATGGCTAGAAGCGGTATGACACGGCGCATTGCTGCCCCCAGGTGAGCGGAGATAGAGAGGCACGACCGAGTTGAATGGAACTTCATTTCATGTTGTGACCCGGGATCATTCGCGGCGGGACAACTCCCTGTCAAGAGTCGATCCGAGAACGTCCACAAGAGACTCTCAGTGCCGCTGGAATCCTTCGCGCGACCTGTTGACATGGAACGATGTCCTGCCTAGCGTCCACATGAAATGTCGTTCCATCCACTGGTGGTGGCCAATGCGTCGTAGTTGCCGACCGTGATCACGACCCGTGCGGCCGTCCTCGAGGAGAGCGGCCGACCAGGGCCTTACGCGCACAGCCGGCCGCTGACCGTCGGCGATCTCGAGTTGCGCCCGCCCGGCGCCGGCGAGGTGCTGGTCCGCGTCTCGGCAGCCGGCCTCTGCCACTCCGACCTGTCGGTGATCGACGGCTCCCGACCGCGCCCGCTGCCGATGGTGCTCGGCCACGAGGCCGCCGGCGTGGTGGTCGAGGTCGGCCCGGACGTACGCGGCGTGCGCGTCGACGACCACGTCGTGTTCGCGTTCGTGCCCGCTTGCGGCGGCTGCCCGCCGTGCCAGTCCGGGCGGCCGGCCCTGTGCGAGCCCGGCGCCGCGGCCAACACCGCCGGCACGCTGCTACGCGGCCGACGGCCGTTCCGGCGGGCCGGTCGCGAGGTGCACCACCATCTCGGCGTCTCCGCGTTCAGCGAGTACACCGTCGCGGCGGCGGAGTCGCTCGTACCGGTCGACCGCTCGCTGCCGCTGGAGCGGGCGGCGCTGTTCGGCTGTGCCCTGCTCACCGGCGTCGGCGCGGTCGTCAACACCGCACAGGCCCGGCCCGGCACCGCCGCGGCGGTGTTCGGCCTCGGGCGGCATCGGGCTCGCGGCGGTGATGGGCGCACGCGCCGCCGGTTGCCATCCGGTCATCGCCGTGGACCCGGTGACCGCCAAGCACCCCGTCGCCGTGGCCGCCGGCGCCTCCCACACGCTGACCGGCGGTCCGGACGTCGTCGACGCGGTACGCGACCTCACCCACGGTGGCGCCGAGGTCGCGGTCGAGGCGGTCGGCAGCGCCGCGGTGCTCGCCACGGCCTATGCGGCCACCCGACGTGGCGGCACCACGGTAACGGTCGGGCTGCCCGATCCCCGGCAAACCCTGTCGATCCCGGCGGTCTCCCTGGTGGCCGAGGAACGCACCCTGCGCGGGTCATATCTGGGCGGCGCCGTGCCCGGCCGGGACATCCCGCGGTACATCGCCCTCCACCAGGCCGGACTGCTGCCGGCCGACCTGCTGCTCGGTGGCCGGCTGAAGCTGGACGAGATCAACGCCGGCTTCGACACCCTCGCCGCAGCCACCACGACCCGACAGGTGGTGCTGTTCTAGTCCGGATCCCACCGGGTCGGATCGCGGGTCAGCCCGAGCAGGTAGGTGACCGAGCAGGTCAGGGCCGCGGCCAGGTCCGGCAGCTTGCCCAGGTCGAGCCGCCGGCCGTTCTCCATGGCGCTCACCGTGCGATTGGTGAGCGCGAGGCCTCGCCGGGCCAGCAGGTTCGCCAGATCGGACTGCGTCAGGTCGAGTTGGCGCCGGCGCTCACGGATCCGGCGGGCGCAGATCCACGCCCGCTCGGCGGTGCGGTCACTCGACAGGTCGTCGGGCGCACTCACAGCCATCGCCGCCTTCCACGAATGTTGGGGGCGAAGGCCTAGTTTTCGCGGCATCACGGAG
This sequence comes from Asanoa sp. NPDC049475, assembly GCF_040676915.1. NCBI lineage: Bacteria > Bacillati > Actinomycetota > Actinomycetes > Micromonosporales > Micromonosporaceae > Asanoa > Asanoa sp. NPDC049475. The sequence goes on from NZ_JBFAPY010000004.1 coordinate 648,855, forward strand.
TGCCGCAAGCGGTGACAGCGCTGGTCATCCATGCGGGTGAACGGCCGCGCGGACGACACGGAACAGCGGTCTTGAGCGGCAAGGGTCACCCGGCATATGCTGGCCGAAACGGTCGACATGATCGCTTTTGCCCGATGCCCGCCAGCACCACCGCACCGCCACGCGCTGCCCCGTGGGATCCGCCCGCTCCAGGCCCAGCCAAGAAGCCGAGGTGCAGCAGCGCTCATGGACATCGACGCGGCGCGAATCGTCGCCGACACCGTCCTCAGTGCCGGTCCCGTGCTCCGCCCCTACCGTGCGGCCAGCGATCGGGATCCCGGCCGGTGGCAGTTCGGCATGCTGATGCCGGCCGACCTCGCGGCCGGCGACGAGTCGCTGTCGGCCACCGCGCAGACCGAGTGCCTGGTCGAGGCCGAGTCCGGCGTACGGCTGCGGGTGCTCCTGCGGTTTCTCCAGGTGCGCCGCCGCACCGTCTACCGCTGGCTGCCCGACCGCGGGCGGTTCAAGCCGGTGGGCTCCCTCGGCGTCGACGGCAGCACGATCGCGTCCTGCGACGAGCCCGTCGAGCACGAGCTCCTCTTCGAGGTCGACGAGGCGACGCTGGGCGGCGCCGGGGCGCGGCACACGATCCGGGTGCCGGGCGGGTTCGACCGCACCGAGCTGCACGACGCCCACGGCGCCCTGGTCGGCCAGGTGGTCCGGCATCGCCGACCGCTGTGCGCGATGCTCAACGTCAGCGCGCAGCCGGTGCCGGCACCGCGCTCGGCGCTGCGGTTGCGGGTCTGGGTGGAGAACCGCACCCGGGCCGGCGCCGACGGCCACGAGGTCGCGCTGACCACGGCCCTGGTGGCCGGCCACCTGATCCTGTCGGTCGACAACGGTGCGTTCGTCTCCATGGTGGACCCGCCCGGCTGGGCGGCGGACGCGGCCGAGGACTGCGCGAACGTCGGCCTCTGGCCCGTGCTGGTCGGCCCGCCCGGCCGGCACGACACGCTGCTCGCCACCCCGCGGATCCTCCGCGACCACCCCGGCGACCTGCTGGACAGCGCCGTCGACGAGCTGCTGCACCTGCGTAACCTCGCCGGCTGAGCGAGCGTGGGTCACGCTCTTCGTCGCTACCGCGACCTGCTCCGCACCCCGGGTGTCGTCCGGATCGCCGTGCGGTCCCTGGTCGGCCGGCTGCCGATCGGCATGCTCACGCTGCTGTTCGTGCTGGTCGTCGCGAAAGGCACCGGCTCGTACGGCGCCGCCGGCCTGGCCACCGCCGCCAACTCGGCCCTGACCGCGCTGGTCGGCCCGGTGCTGGGCCGGCTGGCCGACCGTGGCCGGGCCGTGGGCGTCCTGGTCTGGTGCGGCCTCGCCCAGGCGGCGCTGCTGGTCGCGCTCGTGCTGGCGCTGCGGGCCGGCGCTCCCGCGTGGTCGGCGATCCTGCTGGCCGGGCTGGCCGGCGCGGTCAACCCGCCGATCGACCCGGTCACCCGGGCCGTGCTGCCCCGCATCGCGCCGAGACACGTCCACACGGCGTACGCGCTGGACGCCATCGCCGTCGAGCTGACCTATGTGGTCGGGCCGGCCCTGGTCGGCCTGATCACCGCGCTGGCCGACGCGTACGTGGCGACGCTCGTCGCGGCCGCCGTCACCGCGGCCGGCTCGATCGGCCTCGCCACCGCGCCACCGGTCCGTCGAGGCTGGCCCGCGCCACCGCCCGCGCGCCACCGGGTGAGCCCGGTGCGGTCGGCCGGGATGCTGGTGGTGCTCGTCGTCGCCGGGCTGGCCTCCGTCGCGTACGGCCTGATGGAGGTCGCGATCCCGGCCCACGCCGCCGTCGAGGGGCACGCCGACCAGGCCGGCCTGCTGGTGGCCGTGTGGAGCGCCGGCTCGATCGCCGGTGGGCTCTGGTACGCCGGCCGGACCTTCCGCACCCCGCCGTGGCGCCAGTACGGCATCCTCATGCTCGGCAACGTCGTCGGCTTCGGCGTCATCCTGCTCCAGCAGAACCTGTGGTCGCTCGCCGTGCTGCTGCTCTTCGCCGGGCTGTTCATCGCGCCGACCACCACGCTCGAGTTCACGCTGGTGGCCCAGCTGACCCCGGACGAGGCCCGCGCGGAGGCGTTCACCTGGGCCAACACCGCGGTCTACCTGGGCTTCGCGGCCGGCTCGGCGTTGGCCGGCACGGCGCTCTCGTCGGTGCTGGGCACGGCCGACGGCCTCCTGGTCACCGGCACCTGCGCGGTCGGGGTCGTCGCGCTCGGCGCCCTGATCGCTTGGGGGGCACGCGGCGCGCTCCGTACGCGATAAGGTCCGGCGTGATCTTCAAGCGACGGCCGAAAGTGGACGGCCAGGCGGCCGCGATCGCGGCGTTCTGGTCCTGGTGGGAGACCGCCCGCCCCGAGGTGGAGAAGGCGATCGCCGACGGCCGCTGGGACGGTGGCGTGGTCGACGACATCAACCGGCTCGTCTCGGCGATCGACGCCGGGCTGGGCTGGGAGTTCAGCGCCGGCACGACGTCGCGGCACCTGCTGGTGGTGACCTCCAACGCCGACCGGTCGCTGCGGGCCACCGCGGAGCGCTGGCGCCGCGCCGGTCCGGAGCCTGACGAGACCTTCGGGTACGCGTCCGCGCGCCAACCCAGCCCCGAGGCGCTGGAGGCCAAGCTTCAGTTCGACGGCCATACGCTCGACCTGACCGCGCTGCGGTTCGCCGCCGACGTCGCCGAGCACGCGGTCGACGTGCGGGTGTGGCACCCGGCGTTCGCCGACGTGTCCGAGGAGGGCCGGCTCCAGGTGGCGTTCCTGGCGCTCGACTGGCTGCTCGGCGAGGACGGCGTGGAGATCTGGCTCGGCTCGATCGACGTGACCACCGGCCCGGCGCCGACCCTGACCGCGGGCGACTTGGCCGACCTCGTGAACTCCCGGGCGGCCGAGCTGTCCGGGCAGTGGGCGCTGCTGCGCGGCCAGCGGCGGGGGCGACCGCTGATCGCCACCATCCAGGTGCCGCTGAAGGCCGCCCGGTGGCCGGCCGCCGACACCCACGTCGAGCTCGCGGTGCCGTTCCGGGACAGGACCGAGGCGGGTCTGCCGGGCGAGGGCTCGCTGGCCGCGCTGCACGAGCTCGAGGACCGGATCTTCGCGTACGCCGACGGCCCGGTCCTGGTCGCCCACGAGACCTCCGACGGCATCCGGACCTATCACCTGTACGCCGAGCGGCCGAACGCCGCCGACGTGCTGGAGCCGATCGTGTCGTCGTGGCGGGAAGGCAAGATCAAGTTGACGGTACGGGCCGACCCCACCTGGGAGCGCGTGCGCCACCTGAGTGCCTGAGTTCGCCGATCGGCGTACCCGACGCGGCGGCCGGCAGCAGAATCGGCCTCATGGAGCTCACCGCCGCGTACCAGCGGGCGCTGCGCGGGTTCGCCGACCAGGTGGCGCGGATCCGTCCCGACCAGTGGTCGGCGCCCACCCCGTGCACCGACTGGACCGTACGCGAACTGGTCAACCACCTGGTCTACGAGGACCGCTGGTCCGTGCCGCTGATCAACGGGGCCAGCCTGGGCTCGGTCGGCACCCAGTTCGAGGGCGACCTGCTCGGCGCCGACCCGGTGCGCGCCGCCCAGGATGCCTCGGCCGAGTCGGTGGCCGCGGTGCACGCCCCGGGTGCGATGTCGCGCACGGTGGAGCTGTCGTTCGGGGTGACACCGGCCGAGGAGTACGTGCGGCAACTGCTCGCCGACCACGTCGTCCACGGCTGGGACCTCGCCGCCGCGACCGGCCAGGACCGCGACCTGGACGACGAGCTGGTCCGCGAGGTGGCGGCCTGGTTCCCGGCGAACGAAGACGCCTACCGCGCGGGCGGCGCCATCGCCGAGCGGGTCGAGGTCGCCGGGGACGCGCCGGCGCAGGACAAGCTCATCGCCGCCTTCGGCCGCGACCCGAGGTGGAGCTCGTGAGGGAAGCCGACCGCTGAGGACGGCTCACCCAAGGGCGTAACCTGACCGCGTGCGCGCCGTGTACTACGAAGCCTTCGGGTCCCCGCCTCAGGTGTGCGAGGTCCCCGACCCCACCCCGCCGCCGGGCGGTGCGGTGATCAGCGTGTCGGTGACCGGCCTGTGCCGCAGCGACTGGCACGGCTGGCGCGGCCACGACCCCGACATCGTGACGCCGCACGTGCCGGGCCACGAGTTCACCGGCGTGATCACCGAGATCGGCACGGGCGTGACCCGCTGGCAGCCCGGCGACCGGGTCACGGTGCCGTTCATCTGCGCGTGCGGGCACTGCCCGAGCTGCCTGGCCGGCGACCAGCAGGTCTGCGAGAACCAGAGCCAGCCGGGCTTCACCCGCTGGGGTTCGTTCGCCGACCTGGTCGCGGTGGAGCACGCCGACGTCAACCTGGTGCGCCTGCCGGACACCGTCAGCGACGCCGCCGCGGTCAGCCTCGGCTGCCGCTTCGGCACCGCCTTCCGCGCGGTCGTCCACCAGGGACGGGTGGCACCCGGCGAATGGGTGGCGGTCCACGGCTGCGGCGGCGTGGGCCTCTCGGCCGTGATGGTCGCCGCGGCGGCGGGCGCGCGCGTGGTCGCCGTCGACATCTCACCGCGCGCCCTGGAGCTGGCGGCCGCGGCCGGCGCCGCCGAGCTGGTCGACGCCTCGGCCATCACGGGCGGCCCGGCCGACGTGGCGGCAGCCGTCCGCGACCGCACCGGCGGCGGCGCACACCTGTCACTCGACGCCCTCGGCTCGTCGGTCACCTGCGTCACCTCGATCGAGTGCCTGCGCCGCCGGGGCCGCCACGTCCAGGTGGGGTTGCTGCCGGCGGTAACCGGGCGCCCGGCGCTGCCGATGGACCGGGTGATCGCCTACGAGCTGGAGCTGATCGGCAGCCACGGCATGCCGGCACACGCGTACCCGGAGATGCTCCGCCTCATCGAAGCCGGCACCCTGCGCCCGGACGAGCTCGTCACGGACAATTTGACCCTCGACGAGGCCCCCGCCGCGCTCATGTCCATGGTCCGTGCCCCGGTCAACGGCATTCGCCTCATCAGACCCTCGTCATAACCGATCATCACTCGGGTTCGCGGTGGTCCGGACCGTTCCTCCCGCGAGGGACCGCTCCGCTGCGCTCCGCTTGCCAGGTCCGTCGTTGGTCAGCCCCGGGCGCGCCGCGCCCAACACGCGGCGGCCGCCGCCATCAGGGCAGGCGCCAGACCGACGTCTGCTTCTTCGTCACGCTCTCCAGGGCCATCGTCGTCGGCACTTCGTAGGTGGCGACCTCCGTGCCGGCCGAACCCGGGCGGAAGGCTCGGCCTGGGTCACCCGCGTAGGCGTCCGCGCCGGCCTTGCGTGCGCGGCGGAGGAAGCCGAACATCCGCGTGGCGAACGCCTGGCTGTAGAAGACGTCGCCGGCCAGGACCACGTCGGCGTCGGCCGGGCCGTCGAGGATGTCGGCGAGGTCGGCCTTCACCGTCACCCCGTTGGCGGCCGCGTTGACGCCGACCGCGGCGATCGACAGCGGGTCGATGTCGACGGCCCGCACGGACGCGGCGCCGGCCTTGGCCGCGGCGATGCCGACCAGGCCCGAGCCGCAGGCCACGTCCAGCACGCGGCGGCCGGCGACCACCGACGGGTTGTCCAGCACGTAGCGGGCCAGCCCCTGGCCACCGGCCCAGGCGAAGGCCCAGAACGGCGGCGGCTGTTCGCTGCGGAACTCGCCCTCGGTCAGCTCCCAGAGCCCGATCGGCTCGTCGGCCTGGTGCAGCACGATCTCCGGGGTCAGCGGCACCGGTGCCAGCCGGGCGTGCAACCGTACGAACGCGTCGGCGAGGTCGGTGGTCATCAGTCGATGTTCTCCGCCCAGGCGCGCCAGTCGTCGAGCACCCCGTGCAGGGTCGGGGTGAGCCAGCCGGGCGCGGATCGGCCGAACACCCCCGGTTCCATCGAGCCTGCGCCCTCGGGCAGCACGCCCACGAGGTTGTCGACCAGGTCGGTCAGGTTGGACCAGTGGGCGAGCTCCGGCTCGGCCGGCCAGGCTCCGAGCACCACGCCGGCCGTCACCGCCCGCCGGGACAGCGCCTCCAGGGTGAGCGCGATGTGGTTGAGGGTGCCCGAGCCGGCGCGGGCCACCACGACGGCCGGCGCGTCCAGGGACACGGCGAGATCGGCCATGGTCCACGGTTCGCCGGACGGGCGCAGCCCCATCGGCACCAGCAACCCGCCGGCGCCGTCGACCAGGACCACGTCGTGCTTCGACGCCTCCTCGCGGACCGCGTCGACCACGGTGTAGAGCTCGAGCGGCTCCTCCTGCGCGATTCGGGCCGCGGTCAGCGGCGCCAGCGGCTCGGGGTAGGACGCCAGCGAGCGGGCGGTCGCCGGTGCCGCCAGCAGCCGGACCATGTCCACGTCGGACGGTTGACCCGCCGCAGCCCCGGTCTGGCTGGGCTTGATCACGGCCACCCGTAGCCCGGCGGACTGCGCGGCCACGGCGACCGCCGCGGTCAGGACGGTCTTGCCCACCCCGCTGTCGGTGCCGGTGACCAGAACCGGGCCGGTCCACGCGTCGCTCACGCCGCGCACTTCACCACAACTCGCCAGGCCCGGTCAAAACGTCTCAGTCGATCAGGTCGTCGTGCAGCAGGTCGAGGAGCAAACCGTCGTGGAACGTGCCGTCGGGACCCCGCTCGTATCGGCGCAACACACCGACCCGCCGGAAGCCCACCTTCTCGTACGCCCGGATCGCGGCCGCGTTGGCGGCGGCGGGGTCGATCACCAGGCGGTGGTGGCCGACGGTGCGGATGAGGTGCTTGGCCATGGTGCGGACCGCGTCGGTGCCGATCCCCCGCCCGTACGACGACGGCTCGAGGTAGATGTCCATGCCGGCGTGCCGGTACATGGGGTCCTCCTCCTCGTAGGTCTGCACGGCCCCGACCATGCGGCCGTCGACCTCGATGACAAAGGTCCGGTCGAGGTCTTCGGCCACCGCCGCCGGATAGTCCTCCTCGTCGCCCCACCAGCGGGTCACCTCGGGAGCCGACCGGATCACAGCGAGCGGTGCGATATCGGCGTCGGTCGCCGGACGGAGAAGCACCAGCGCACCGGTCAACGTCGTCATTCTTGAAAGGCTATCGCTGGCGGAATGGTGGAACGAGACAGTTTTCCCTCCCGCAACAGGACCATCACAAGGGCCGACGCGGCGGTCGTCACCACACGGTGGTACCAGCGCCTTTGGCCTTTCGGCCGGGACGCATAGGTGTTATCGGGCATTAAACTCAACGCTGTCCGTGGAGCCGCGCGCGACTACGCGCAGCGGAGGACACGAGGGGGCGGATGTGGGCGCATCCGCCCCCTTTTTTCGCGCCCAAGACCTGAAAGACCGCAAATACCTGCGGGCGCGACGCCGAACCGGCATCGCGCCCGCGAGGAAGGGCCCCTTCCCGCCGTCCCACGGGAAGGGACCCGGACCCATCCCCTACCCCCGGCGAATCCGGTCCCGCATCAGGACCGACCCCGTCGGAGCATCTCTCGGCGTCAGGCGGACGCCGAAGTTCCGTGTCGCAAGGGCACTGTCGTGCTCGCGACCGCACCGTCGCGCCGCACCGGCGCCGGGTGGCCGAGCCGCCGCAGCGTGCGTTCCATGGCCACGTTGTCGGCGGTCGTGTGGGCCAGCACCGCCGCGCAGCCGAGCCGCTCGGCGTGGGCCAGCGCCCGCCGCACCAGCGCCGTGCCGACGCCCCTGCGCTGCCACCCGTCCTCGACGACCACTGACAGCTCCGCCAGGGAGCCTTCCACGACCAGGTTGGCCATCGCGACGACGGGATCCCCGGAGGTGACCCCCGGCACGACCGCCAGCAGGGTACGCACGCGGCTCTGATCGAGCAGCCGGCCCAGCTGAGCCGGGCCGGGCACGCCGTCGCCGGTCAGGTAGCGGTGCCGTCTCGTGCCCGCCGAGCAGCGCTCGTGCATCGCCATGAGGGCCGGCAGGTCGTCCGGCGTCGCCGGTCGCAGCGCGAGCTCCACGCCGTCGGGCAGGAGCAGCGTGGCGGAGTCGGCCGACGGCGCCGCGGCGGCGGCCACCTCGACCAGCGCCTGGGCACGCGCGTACTCGGCCGGGGTGAAGTCGGGTTCCGCCCTGACCACGTCGTAGCGGCCGCCGGTCGGGTCCGGCAGCACCATCGCGTCGGCCCGCATGCCGGCCCGGCTCGGCCCGGCCGGCCGCCAGGTGACCTCGTCGGCGTTCAGCAAGGTGCGGAGGGCGTCACCGAGCGCGTCCGGGTCGCGGACCAGCCGGGCCGCGAGGCCCAGCGCCCGGGTCGGCTGGTCGGCCAGGCCCTGCGCCTCGGCCGGCGCGATCCAGGCGTCCCGGCCCCGGCCGCGCTCGACGGCGGCGCGCAGGTCGGCCTCGGTCATCACGTGCGGAGCGTCCACCAGGAACTCGTCGACCGCACCGGCCTCGGTAGTGTGCACCTGCACGGCGAGGATGTTGACCGCCTTGAGCGCGAGGCTCGCGGTCAGCACGGAAAGAAAGCCCGGACGGTCGTCGACCGTCGCGCGGATCCGCCAAAGTGTCATGCCGTCCTCCTTACGTATTCGAGGTCAGTCCGCGGAGCGGCTCACGCCGCCGGAACCGGCGGGGCGCTGACGAGGTCGAGCCGGTCGCCGAGGATGACGGCGGCGGCCCGGACGATCTGGGCCAGGCGGTCGACCTCGCTGATGTGGAACGCGGCGGCGGGCAGCTCCTCACCGGCACCGCGGGCGGCCACCAGCACCAGGCCGGCCCGGCCGAACGGCGCGGCCACGTACCGCATGCCCTGGGGTCCTTCCAACGGACGCGCCCGCAGCGGAGTGACCTCCGGCAGTGGCGGCGGCTCCGGCGCCCGCCAGCTCGCGCAGGCGACCGCCGGGGCCGCACCCGGAGCCGAACCGGCCCGGGCCGCCCAGTCGGCGGGCACCACCACGGCGGCCGCCCAGTCCGCGGCCAGCAACCCCGGCACGGCGTCGACCAGGGTGGCCAGGCCGTCGGACGGGTTGGCGGCGAGTTGGCCGAGCAGCTCGGCGTCGTGGCCGCTGGTGGTGGGCGCGCCGATCGCCCGCCAGATGCCGTCGACGTGCACGCCCGGGATCGCACCGAGCCCGGCCCGCAGCCGCTCCAGCCGGTTGCTGCCCGGCCATACGACGGTGAAGTCGTCGACGGCGCGGCCACCCATCCGTTCCAGCACGACGACCTGGACGATGTCGGCACCGGAGACGCCGAGAGTGCGCGCCACCTGACCGAGCGCCCCGGGCCGGTCGGGAAGGGTCACCCGCAACCGCAACAACATCCCCGTCTCCCTCGCTCGCGTTGGAAGCAAGACTGCCGGCTGACCATTTCGTCCCTGTTGCCGAGCCATGTCCCGGCAGATACAACCTCGGCTTGACACCGTGAACGGCGTGCCCTCAACTGTTCAGATGACCTCGGAGGGGCCGGCTGGGCTCGATCTGCGTAGTCTGTCCGGCTACCTGGGCGCCCCGGTGTCAGCGACGCTGATCCCCGGTGGCCGGTCGAACTTGACCTATCACGTGGTGGCGGCGGGCGAAGACCTCGTGCTGCGCCGCCCACCGCTCGGCCACGTGCTGGCCACCGCGCACGATATGGGCCGCGAGTTCCGGGTCATCTCCGCGCTGGCGTCGACGCCGGTGCCCGTACCCGAGACGATCCGCTTCTGTCCTGACGAGACGGTGATCGGCGCGCCGTTCTATCTGATGCGCCGCGTCGACGGCGCGGTCTTCCGCAGCCACACGCAGACCGACCCGCTGGGCGCGGACCGCCGCCGCGACCTCGCGTTCGCCATGATGGACACCCTCGCCGCGCTGCACACCGTCAAGCCCGACGAGGTCGGGCTCGGCGACTTCGGCCGCCCCGAGGGCTTCCTCGCCCGGCAGGTGCGGCGGTGGAGCGGGCAGCTCGACAAGTCCCGCAGCCGCCCCCTGCCCGAGGTCGACGCGCTGCGCGACAAGCTGGCAGCGAGCATCCCCCACCCGGTCGGGCCGGGCGCGATCGTGCACGGCGACTACCGGCTCGACAACCTGATCGTCGCGCCGGACGGCAGCGCCATCCGCGCGGTGCTCGACTGGGAGATGGCCACGCTCGGCGACCCGCTGACCGACCTGGGCCTGCTGCTGACCTATTGGGACGTGCTCGGCGGTCCGGCCACGGCCGGCGCGGCGGGCGTCGTCTCCGACGGGATCGGCCCACGCGCGGGCTTCCCCAAGGGCGCCGAGCTGATCGACCGGTACGGGGCTGCCGGCGGCGTCGACGTCGGCCCACTCGATTGGCACGTGGCGCTCGGCTGCTTCAAGCTGGCCGTGATCGCCGAAGGGATCTACTACCGGTTCACACTCGGCCAGACCGTTGGCGAGGGCTTCGAGCGGTTCGCCGACATGGCCGCTCCGCTCACCGCGCACGGGCTCGCCGCACTCGCATCCGTGGAGGGCTGATGGACTTCGGGTTCGATCAACGTACCGGCGAACTGCACGAGGCGGTCAACGACTTCCTGATCGAGCACGTCTACCCGGCCGAGCCGGTGTTCACGGTGCAGATGGAACAGGCCACCAACCCGTGGACGCGGCCGCCGGTGATCGACGAGCTCAAGGCGGAGGCCCGCCGGCGCGGCCTGTGGAACCTGTTCCTCCCCGGGGAGCGGGGCGCCGGCCTGACAAACCTCCAGTACGCGCCGTTGGCCGAGCTCCTCGGCCGCAGCCCGCACCTGGCGCCGGAGGCGCTCAACTGCGCGGCGCCCGACACCGGCAACATGGAGCTGCTGGCCGAGTTCGGCTCGCCGGAGCAGCAGGCGCGCTGGCTCAGCCCGCTGCTGGAAGGCACGATCCGGTCCGCGTTCTGCATGACCGAGCCCGACGTCGCCTCGTCCGACGCGACCAACATCGCCACGACCATCCGCCGCGACGGCGACTCGTACGTGATCGACGGCCGCAAGTGGTGGTCGTCGGGCGCGATGGACCCCCGCTGCGAGATCTTCATCGTGATGGGCAAGACGGATCCGTCGGCCGAGCGCCACAAGCAGCAGAGCATGATCCTCGTGCCCCGTGACACCCCCGGCGTGACGGTGCACCGCGGCATGACGGTGTTCGGCTTCACCGACGGCTCGCACGGCGGCCATGCGGAGATCTCGTTCGAGGGGGTACGCGTACCCGCCGACAACCTGATCGCGACCGAGGGTGACGGCTTCGGCATCGCCCAGGCGCGGCTCGGCCCGGGCCGGATCCACCACTGCATGCGGCTGATCGGCATGGCGGAGCGCGCCCTCGAGCTGTTGTGCTCGCGGGTGGCGTCGCGCGCGGCGTTCGGCAAGCCGCTGGCCGAGCAGGGCGTGGTGCGCGACTGGATCGCCGAGTCCCGGGTGCGCATCGAGCAGGCCCGGTTGCTCGTGCTCAAGACCGCCTGGCTGATGGACACGGTCGGCAACAAGGGCGCGCACACCGAGATCCAGGCGATCAAGATCGCGACGCCGTCGATGGCCGAGTGGGTGATCGACAAGGCGATCCAGGCGCACGGCGCGGCCGGCGTCAGCCAGGACACCCCGCTGGCGGCGCTCTGGACCTCGGCCCGCACGCTCCGCCTAGCGGACGGCCCGGACGAGGTGCACCGCGCCTCCCTGGCGCGCCGCGAGCTGCGCAAGTGGTCGCTTAACTGAGCCACCCGTCGAGCAGCGTGGGGTCGGCGACGGCCGACCTCACGCTTTCTCTCTCCGCCGGGCTCAGGTCGAGCTCGCGCAGCCGCCCGCCCCATCGGGCCACCGGCTCGTCCAGCGCCGTCGACAGCTCGACGAGCTGAGCCAGCGCCGTCGCCCGATCGAGGATCGACGCGGCCTCGCCGTGGCGGCGCAGCCCGGAGTTCAGCGCCCGGTACGCGGCGTTGTCGTCGTCCTTGAACTCACGCAGGATCCGCGCGTTGTCCAGCACCCGGGCGAGCCCAGTCAGCGACCTGTCGCCCCCGTACTCGAGCTCCGCCGGCTCGTCCCGTTGGATGAAGACGATCGAGTTGCCGGACGGATCCATGACGGTGAACCGCGAGGCGCCGGCCCGATACCGGGTGATCCGCGGCAGTCCCTTGGCGAGCACCTTGCCGTGCTCCCGGCGCATGGCCGCGGTGAGCTCCGCGTGGTAGGGCGCGACCTCGTCGACCATCACCAGCGCGCCGCCCGTGGTCTCCTCCGCCGGATCGACCCCGCTGGCCGCGCGCCCGTAGTGCAGCTCGAAGCCGCGCCACCGGAAGGCCAGATAGAGGTAAGGCTTGTGCTGCTCCCAGATCGTCTCGAAGCCGAGGCCGCGCCAGAACGCGAGCGTCTCCTGCGGCGCGAGGCAGGGCAGCAACGGAACGGTGGTCTCGTTGGCCGGAACGCTTTCGTCAAGCATCGGCAGCAGTCTGCCAGGTTTTACCTGGATGCGAGCCCGGCTCGGGCTTGGCACCATGGCGTGGTGCTGGATGAACCGAAGCTCGAGCTGCACCCGACCTACCCCGTCCGGACCGAGCGCCTGCTGCTGCGCCCCCTGACCGCCGCCGACACGGATGCCCTGCTGGCCTACCGGAGCCTGCCGGACGTCTGCCGCTACGTGCCGTTCGAGCCGATGGACCGCGAGGTGATCGCCGACCGGCTGGCCGGGATGTGGGCCGTCACCTCCCTGACCGACGAGGGCCAGGCGCTGACCCTGGGCGCGGAACTGGCCGAGACCGGCCAACTCGTGGGCGACGTCGTCCTGTTCTTCCACAGCCGCACGCACCGCCGCGGCGAGCTCGGCTACGTGGTCAACCCCGAGTTCGAGGGCAAGGGGTACGCGACGGAAGCCTCCCGCGCCGTACTGCGGCTGGCCTTCGAAGACCTCGGCCTGCACCGCGTCATCGGCCGCATCGACGAACGCAACGAGCCGTCAGCCAAGGTCCTGCGCCGCCTGGGCATGCGCCAGGAGGCCCGCCTGGTGCAGAACGAATGGTTCAAGGGCGAGTGGACCACAGAGGTCGACTTCGCCATGCTGGCCGAGGAGTGGCGAGCCCAGGGTTGACCTCGGGACGTCGACGTCCGTTTCGGGCACGCCACGCTGACGAGGCGCGTGCCAAACTATGACGAGGACTACGAGAAGGGGCGGGAGGTGCACCAGCCGTGACGGCGCCATCCCTAGAACATGTCGGGCCTTGGACCGAACACGAGTACTTCGACCTTGGTGAGACCCTCCAGCGCATCGAGCTCTTCGACGGGAGCCTTCTCGTGAGTCCGGCCCCGAGCAAGCGCCACCAGCGGGTGAGCCGCAAGCTGGCGGCAATGCTCGACAACACCGCCGAGCCCGCTGGGCTGATCGTCTACGAGGCTGTCAACCTCCGTCTCAAGGCCAATCGTGTTGTCATTCCAGACCTCGTGGTCGCCGACACCGACGAAGAAGGCTCGGTGGTCGAAGCCTCCGAGGTGCGACTGGTCGGCGAGATCGTTTCACCGAGCAACGCCATCGCTGACCGGGTCCTGAAGATGCAGCTCTACGCGATGGCGGGGATCCCGGCATATCTCCTGGTCGAGACCGAAGCCACGACGCCGGTGCTTCGGCTGTTCGTGCTCCACGGCGAGCATTACGTGCTCGCGGCCGAGGCCGGACCGGGCGGGCACCTCTCCACCACCGAGCCCCTGCCGTTGGACATCTCGGTAGCTGGACTCGCCTAGGTGTGTCCGGCGCAAGCCACCTCGATCGGCCGCGGACGGTGAAGGTCCTGCGCCGCCTGGGCATGCGGAGCGCGGCCCGCCTGGTGCAGAACGAATGGTTCAAGGGCGAGTGGACCACAGAAGTCGACTTCGCCATGCTGGCCGACGAATGGCGAGCCCAGCAGTGACACCCGTCGTCTCCGTCGCCGAGCTCCGGTCCGCGCTGGACCTGCTGCTGCGGGAGGTCGAGCGGCGGCACGGGCCGCAGGTCGACCTGGACGGAGGCCTCTACTGGACGGTCTGGCCGGGCAAGGCCCACCGGTTCGACGGCGAACCCCCGCAGGTCACCGTCGGGGACCTGACCGACGACGTCGAGTCCGTCCGTGAGCTGCTGAGCCGCGATCCGGACGAAGGCGTCTACGTCTGGCACGACCTCACCCACGTCGTCGGCGTCCTGACCCGACTAGCCGCACTCGACCTGCCGGACGAACGTCGGTAGCGTCGCCGGATGGTGACGGTCTTGAGTGTGCCGCAGTGGCAGGGGTCGAGTGCCGGCAATGCTCGGCGGTTGGCGGTCGGGGCGCGGCGCACGGCGGCGCGGGTTTCGGCGGGTGGCGCGGTGGTCACCGTGCCGGTTCGGGACGACGCCGGTGAGTTCGACCAGGGCGTGCGCGCGCTCGACGTGCTCGTCGACAACCTGGCCCTGACCCGGGAAGCGCTCGCCGCGATCGACGGTCCGGTGCTCACCGCCGGCGGCGAGTGCGGCGTCGACCTCGCTCCGATCGCCGCCGCGCGCGAACGCTACGGCGACGAGCTCACCGTGCTGTGGTTCGACGCGCATCCCGATCTCTACACGCCGCGTACCCTGCCGTCCGGGTCGTTCCACGGGATGATCCTGCGCACCCTGCTCGGCGACGGCCCCGCGCCGCTGCTGCCGGACGAGCCTTTGCGCCCGGCGCAGGTGGTCATCGCCGGCCTCCGGGCCGGGGACCCGAGCGAGCACGCCTACCTCCACAGCGCGGGAATCCGCGGCCACGGCGTCGCCGACCTCGAACGCGCGGTCGACGGCATCACCGGCCCGGTCTACGTACACGTGGATCTCGACGTCCTCGACCCCACGGCGTTCACCTCGGTCGGCTACCCGGAACCCGACGGCGTCGCGCCGGACCGGCTGGTCGACCTGCTCGCCGGCATCGACAACGTGGTCGGCGCGGCCATCACCGAGCACGCCCCGCCCGACGGCCCCGGCAACGCCGCGGAGGAGGCGATCATCCACCGCCTCGCCACCGCCCTGCGGTTCTGAGAGGTCATTCCTCCCAGACGGAGACCAGCGGCAGGCCGCGGGCCGTGCGAGCCGTGTCGACCATGCGCTGGATCAGGGCCGTCTTGGCCCTGGTGTACGCGTCGCGGTCCTGGTCAGGCGCGGCAGCCAGCGACTGTTTGAGCGCGCCGTAGGCGTCCCGGTCGGCGCAGGTCTCGCGCAGGTGGTCCCGCAGGATCCGCTGGTTGCGGGTCGCCCAGGACGCCGCCGTCACGATGTGCAGGTGATAGCCGACCGGCTCGCCCTCCCGCACGTAGAACAGTCGTTGCGGCATGATCGTCCCAGTCCGGACGAACCCGATCGCCGCGAGCGCGGCCGACTCCGCCGCCACCGCCGACAGCGAGTCCGTCGCCGCCATCAGGTCGATCACCGGCTTCGCCGCCAACCCAGGCACCGCCGTGCTGCCGATGTGCTCCGCGGCGACCAGCAACCCCGGCAGCGCCGCCCGCACCTGGTCAAGAGCCACCAGGGCGTAAGAAGGCCAGGCCGGGTCGTACTCGCGGACCTCGACCACCACTACGCGCTCTCCCGCTCGACGAGCCACGTGTCGAGCAGGACGTGCGGCTCGGCGATCTCCTCGCGCCGGATGCGAGCCACGAGCAGCCGGGCCATCTCGCGGCCCATCTCCTCGATCGGCTGGTGCACCGTCGTCAGCGGCGGGTTGGCCTGGCGCGCGATCGGGGCGTCGTCGAATCCCACCACGGAGACCTCCGATGGCACCGAACGGCCCGCCTCCTGGAGCGCGCGCACCGCCCCGTACGCCATCAGGTCGGAAGCCGCGAACACCGCGTCCAGGTTCGGGTTGTCCTCGAGCAGCCGGCGCATCGCCGCCGTGCCGCTGGCCTCGCTGAAGTCCCCGTACGCGATCAGCTTCTCGTCGACCTGCGCGCCGGTGGCCGCGACCGCCTCGCGGTAACCGGCGAGCCGGGTGACGCCGGCGCCCATGTCCTGCGGGCCGGCGATCGTGGCGATCCGGCGGCGGCCCCGGCCGAACAGGTATTCAACCGCCTGCCGGGCGCCGCCCGCGTTGTCGACGTCGACGTAGTACGCCTCTTGCGCGTCGGGCTGCAGCATCCGGGCCGGCCGGCCACCGAGCACCGCCGGCAGACCGCGCTGCTCCAGCAGCGTCGGCAGCGGGTCGGCGTCGTGCAACGACAACAGCAGGACGCCGTCGATGTGCTGGTTGGTCAGGTGGTGCTCGATCCGCTCGCGCTCGGCCGGCGACTGCGCCATCGCCAGCCAGAGCTGCATCGACGTGTCGAGCAGGCCCGAGCTCACGCCGCGCACGATCGCCGCGAAGAACGGCTCGCCGAAGACGCGCTCCTCGGACTCCGAGACGACCAGGGCGACCGAGTCGGTGCGCTGGGTGACCAGCGCCCGGGCCGCGCGGTTGGGCACGTAGCCGAGCTCGGCGATCGCCGCCTGCACCGCCGCCCGGGCTTCGGGGCTGACCTGCGGCGAGCCGTTGACGACCCGGGAGACGGTGCCCCGGCCGACCCCGGCCCGCGCGGCCACCGCGTCGAGGGTCGGGCGGCCGAGGGACCGGGTTCGTTGGGTCGTCATCGTTAACTCCTCCGCAGGCGGCCTTATTCTGCGGCCAGTCCGTTACGTCGGATCACGTCGGCGTACCACCTGGCGCTGGTCTTCGGCGTGCGGAGCTGCGTCGCGTAATCGACATGGATCATGCCAAAACGCTTCGTGTAGCCCCACGCCCATTCGAAATTATCCATCAGCGACCAGGCGAAGTAGCCCCGCAGGGGCACTCCGGCCTCGATCGCCTCATGGCAGGCGCGCAGATGGGCGTCGAAGTACGCCACCCGTTGGGGGTCGGACACCTCCCCGTCGACCACCTCGTCGACGAACGCGGCACCGTTCTCGGTCACGTAGAGCGGCACCGCCGGGTACTCCGCGCGCAGCCTGGTCAGCGTCTCGACCAGACCGGGCGCGTCGATCTCCCAGTTCATATCGGTGACCGGTAGCCCACGGGTGACGAACCGGACATCCTCACTGCCGGGCCAGCAGGTCTGCTTCCGCCAGTACGGCGACGGCTCGACCCCGGCGACCGGCGCCCCGACCACGTGCCGGCTGTAGTAGTTGACGCCCAGGAGCGACAACGGTGAAGAGATGACGGACAGATCCCCATCGCGTACGTGGGACATGTCGGTCACGTCGGACAGATCGGCCACGACGTCGGCCGGATACGTACCGCACAGCAACGGGTCCAGGAAGATCCGGTTGGCCAGCCCGTCGATCCGCCGAGCCGCGTCACGATCCGCCGCCGACGACGACTCCGGCGAGATCGCGTAGAGGTTGAGCGTGATCCCCGCCGACCCGATCGCCTGGAGCGCCAGGCCGTGCCCGAGCAGCAGGTGGTGGGCGGCCCGCACCGAGTCGGCCGCGTCGGTGCGGCCTGGAGCGTGCGCGCCCGAGCCGTAGCCGAGGAAGGCCGAGCACCACGGCTCGTTGAACGTCGTCCAGAACTTCACCCGGTCGCCGAGCGCCTCGTGGGCCAGCGCCGCGTAGTCCGCGAACCGCCGGGCGGTGTCCCGCGACGGCCAGCCACCCGCGTCCTCGAGCTGCTGCGGCAGGTCCCAGTGGTAGAGCGTGACCCACGGCTCGATGCCGTTCTCCAGCAGCTCGTCGACCAGACCGCGGTAGAAGTCCAGCCCCCGCTGGCTCGCCGGGCCGGTGCCGCCGGGCTGGATCCGCGGCCACGACAGCGAGAACCGGTACGAGCGCAGCCCCAGGTCGGCCATCAGCTTCACGTCGTCGCGGACGCGGTGGTAGTGGTCGCACGCGACGTCACCCGTGTCGCCGCCCGCGGTCCGGCCCGGGGTGTGGCTGAAGGTGTCCCAGATCGAGGGCGTACGCCCGTCTTCGTCGGCCGCTCCTTCGATCTGATAAGCCGCGGTGGCGGCGCCCCAGAGGAAATCCGGTGGGAACGTTGTCACGACTTGACGGCGCCTTCCATGATGCCGCCGACGATCTGACGGCCGAAGAGAACGAACACGAGCAACAGGGGGATGGTGCCGACCGCGGTGGCGGCGAAGACCTGTGAGTAGTCGGTGTAGTAGGCATAGGACAGGAAGGCCAGCGACACCTGGAGGGTGGGGTTCTCGTTGGTCAGCGCGGCGAAGGGCCAGAGGAACTGGTTCCAGGTGTCCATGAAGGTGAGCAGGCCGAGCACCGCGGCGGCCGGGCGCAACGCGGGCAGCACGACGTTCCAGTAGATCCGGAACGTGCTGCACCCGTCGACCCGCGCGGCCTCGATCAGCTCGTCCGAGACGGCCTGGGTCGCGTACTGGCGCATCATGAACACGCCGAACGCGCTGACCAGGAACGGCACCGTGACGGCGTACAGCGTGTCGTACCAGCGCAGGTCCTGCATCATCTCCCAGAGCGGGATCAGCCCGAGCTGGGTCGGCACCATCATCGTCACGACGATGGCGAGCAGCAGCCCGTTGCGGCCCTTGAACCGCAGCTTGGCGAAGGCGAACCCGGCCAGCGTCCCGGTCAGCACGACCGCGACGGTCACCACCGAGGACACGATGACCGAGTTGACGACGCCCTTGAAGAAGTTGGCGTTCGCGTTGTCGAGCACCCGCTCGAAGTTCGCGCCGAACGCCTCCCCTGGCGTGATCGGCGGCGGCACCGAGTTGATGGCGTCGAGGCTGCGGGTGGCGATGACGAACATGTAGTAGAACGGGTAGATCGACGCCAGAACGGCGATGACCAGCGCGATGTACGTCAGCGGGCTGGTCTTCCACAGGCGGGCGGAGGCCGCGACCATCGTGGGCTCCCTCACTTCACGGTACGGCGGACGACGGCCAGGTTGATCGCGGCGATGATGCCGATCAGCACGAAGAGAGCCCAGGCGATCGCGGCTCCGTATCCGGCTGTGTTGAGGCTGTTGATGCCCTTCTCGTACATGTACATGGCGAGCGTCTGGAACTCCCGCTGCGTGCCACCGCGCATGTTGCCGTTGCCGAAGAGCAGCGGCTCCGTGAAGAGCTGCAGGCCGCCGAACGTCGACAGCAGCACGACGAACACGAACGTGGGCGTCAGCATCGGCAGCGTGATCCGCCAGAACTGCCGCCAGTGGTTGGCGCCGTCGATCGAGGCCGCCTCGTAGAGGTCGCGCGGGATCGCCTGCATGCCGGCCAGCAGGATCAGCGCGTTGTAGCCGGTCCACCGCCAGTCGACCATGAACGCGATCGCGATCCACGAGCTCCACCGCTGCGCGTCCCAGTCGATCGCGTCGACGCCGACGAGGCCGAGCAGCCAGTTGACGACGCCGAAGTCACGCTGGAAGAGCATCCCGAAGACGATCGCCACCGCCGCCACGGAGGTGATGTTGGGTACGAAGATGGCCATCCGGAAGAACGTCTTGCCGCGCAGCCGGGTGCGGTTGAGCAGGTTGGCGAGGAACAGCGCGAGGATCAGCTGCGGGACCGTCGCGACGACGAAGATGCCGAGCGTGTTGACGAGCGCGTTCCAGAAGTAGTCGTCCTTGAACAGCTCGACGTAGTTGTCGAAGCCGATGAACGTGTGATCGCCGATCAGGTCCCAGTCGTGCAGCGACATCCAGGCGGTCTTGACCATCGGGTAGAGCCCGAAGATGCCGAACACGATGAAGAACGGGGCGATGTAGAGGTACGGCGAGTACTTCATGTCCCAGCGGGCGCGCTTGGCGCTGCCGGTGTTCCGGTGCCGGGGCGGCCCGGTCGGCGCGGGCGCCGCCGGGCGCGCGGGCGTGGCGAGTGCCATGAGGGTGTCCTTTCTGGACCGTCGAGCCCGGACGACCGTGCGGAAGGGCCCTTCGCACAGAAGGGCCCTTCCGGTCGGGTTCCGTCAGAAGGCGCCCTGTGTCGCGGCGTCCTTGATGAACTGGTCCCAGGCGGCGGTGGCACTCGCCTCGCCGTTCTCGTACGCCCGCAAGGCGGGCTCCATCGCCTGTTCCTTCACGGCCTGGTGCTTCGGGCCGAGGTGGACGGGCTTGATGCCCTCGACGCTGCCGCCGAAGATCTTGCCGGTAGGCGCGTTGTTGAAGTACGGGTTCGTGTACGACTGGAAGTCCGGGTTCTTCAGCGCTTCCAGGTTGGTCGGCAGTGGGCCCTTGAGCTTGAACGCCGCCACCTGGCTGGTGGCGCTGGTCAGGTACTCGGCGAGCTTGGCGGCCTCGGCCTTGTGCTTCCCTCGTTCAGGCACAGCGAGCCACGAGCCACCCCAGTTGCCGGACTTGCCGGGCACACCGGCGACGTCCCACTTGCCCTTGTTCTCCGGACCGGAGTTGTCCTGCACGATGCCGAGCATCCACGAAGGACAGAAGGTCGCGGCGAACGTGCCCTGCTTGAAGCCGGCGCTCCACTCCGGCGACCAGGTGGCCGTCTTCGCGGTGATGTTGGCGTCGACCATCTTCAGCGAGGTGTCCCACGCCTCCTTCACCGACGCGCTCTTGTCCGCGACGATGTTGTCCTCGGCGTCGTAGAAGATGTCGCCGCCGATCTGCATGGTGATCGCGCTGGCCGCGGTGGTGACCGAGTCGAGCAGGCCCTTGCCGGTCTTCTCGCGGTATTTCTTGCCGGTCTCGATGAACGCCGGCCAGTCGGGCCAGAGCGCGGTGACGGCGTCGCGCTCGACCGGCAGGCCGGCCGCCTTGAACAGGTCGGTGCGGTAGCAGACCGCGAGGCTGCCGACGTCGGTCGGCAGGCCGATCAGCCGGCCGTCCGCTGCCTTGCCCAGCTCCCACTTCCACGGCAGGTACTCCGTGCTGTGGTCCTTGACCAGCGGCGTCAGGTCGGCCCAGTTGGCCGGGTTGGTCTTGAACTCGTTGAGGATGCCCTCTTCGAGCGCGACGACGTCGGCGACACCCTTGCCGGTGGCCAGGCTGCGCACGATCTTGGGACGGTACTCGTTGAGCTGGGCGGTCTTGCGCAGCTCGACCTTGATGCCGGTGTCCTTCTCGTACTGCTTGACCAGTTCGTCGTAACCGAACTCGCTGAAGGTCTCGAGGACCAGCTTGTCGGGCTTGCCGCCGGCACTGGTGCCACTGTCGCCGTCGTCACTGCCACAGGCAGCGACTCCGAGTACGAGTGCGGCACTTGCGGCGAGCGCGACCAGCTTGCTTCCGCGTCCGCTGACGCTCATCCAGGACCCCTCTCAGGTCAGGAGATGCAAGTGGTGGGGTTGGTCGGCGAAACCCGGATGCGTCGTGTTCCACGGTTCCCGGGAGCGCTCCCACGAGATTGCCGACACGTTTCGTCGGCGTCAATACCAATCGATGGGAGCGTTCCCATATCGTTATGGGAGCGCTCTCTTGAGACCCGTTCTACGGATTGCCACTGTTGGCAGGTACGTTCGGTGACCGTACGGGGGGAAGTGATGGTTTTTCATGGCAAGCTCTGGCGAGCCGGTTTCCACTGCGCGCAACGTGATCCATACACCGGACCGCCGGTTGCGGGTGTTCGTCTCGTCGACGCTGGAGGAGCTCGAGCCTGAGCGGCTCGCCGTCCGCGACGCCATCTCCCGCATGCGGCTCGTGCCCGTGATGTTCGAGCTGGGAGCTCGGCCACACGCTCCCCGCGACGTCTACCGCGCGTACCTCGAGCAGAGCCAGCTCTTCATCGGCGTCTACTGGGAGAGCTACGGCTGGACGGCGCCCGACGCCACCTTCTCCGGACTCGAGGACGAGTACCTGATGTCCGGCCACCTGCCGAAGCTGATCTACGTCAAGTCGCCGGCACCGAATCGCGACCCCCGGCTGACCGCTCTGCTCGACCGGATCCGTGACGACGCCCGCGTCAGCTACCGCCACTTCCGCTCGGCCGACGAGCTGCGCCGGGTGGTCGGTGAGGACATCGCGCTACTGCTCACCGAGCGGTTCAACCCCCGGCCCGTCCAGCAGGCCGAGCCCGAGGCGCTGCCGCGCGACGAGCTGCCCATCCCGCCGAACCCGCTGCTCGGCCGCACCACGGAGCAGCGTGCGCTGCGCGAGCTGCTGACCGAGGACGACGTGCGGCTGGTCACCCTGATCGGCCCGGGCGGCGTGGGCAAGACGCGGCTGGCGATGGAGCTCGGCTCCGAGCTGCGCGACACCTTCGCCGACGGCGTGCGGTTCGTCGACCTGTCCGCGGTCACGGACCCCGACGTGGTGCCCGCCGCGCTGGCGCAGTCGCTCGGGCTGCGTACCGTGCCGAACCGCCCCCCGATCGAGGACATCGTCACCTACCTGCGCAACCGCTCGCTGTTGCTGGTCGCCGACAACATGGAGCACGTGGCGGAGGCCTCGCCCGTGTTCGGCGCCGTGCTCAGCGCGGCTCCCGGCGTCACGGTGCTGGCGACCAGCCGGGTGCCGCTGCGGCTCACCGGTGAGCACGTGTTCGCCGTGCCGCCGCTGCCCGTCCCGACGCTGAACGAGGACCCGACGACGGCGGTCCGCCGGGACGGCGCAGCCCGCCTGTTCGTCGAGCGCGCCCGTGCCGTCAAGGCCGACTTCGCCGTCAGCCCCGAGAACGCGGTGGCCATCGCCGAGATCGTCCGCCGGCTCGACGGCCTGCCGCTGGCCGTCGAGCTCGCCGCCGCCAAGGTGCGGGTGCTCACCCCGCAGGCCCTGCTCAACCGGCTGACGAGCCGCCTCGGCACACTGACCGGCGGCGCCCGGGACCTGCCCACCCGCCAGCGCACCCTGCGCGACGCGATCGCCTGGAGCTACCAGCTACTCCCCCGGCGCGAGCAGGAGCTGTTCGCGCGGCTCGGGGTGTTCGCCGGCGGTTTCGACCTCGACGCCGCGCGCGCGGTCGCCGGCGTGCCCGAGCGCTACGCGGGCCTGGACGCCCTCACCTCGCTGGTCGAGAGCAGCCTGGTCAAGCAGGAGACGGGCGACCGGGAGCCGCGCTTCACCATGCTCGGCATCATCCGCGACTTCGCGCTCGAGCAGCTCCGTCAGGCCGGCGACTGGAAGGACACCCACGACCGGCACGCCCGGCACTACCTGGAGTTCGCCGAGCGCACCTCCCCGCCGCTGGGCCGCACGGCGACCGATCCCGAGTCGCTCAACATCCTGGAAGGCGAGCAGGACAACCTACGCGCGGCCATGACCTGGTTCATCGACACCGACCAGCTCGAGGACGCGGTGCGGCTGGGCTGGGTGGTCTGGGCGCTCTGGTGGCTGCGCGGCCGCAGCGACGAGGGCGCGCGCAACATCGAGCGGGTGATGGAGAAGGCGGAGATGCTCTCGCCGAAGGCGTACGCGCGGCTGATCTTCGGCGACGGCGCGATGTCGTTCATCACCGGGCAGCTCGTCCGCGGCCGCGCTCAGCTCGAGAAGGCCCTGCCGCTGCTGCGCGAAATCGGCGACGAGGACGCCACCGCGCGAACGGCCGGGATGCTGGGCCAGCTCGCCCTCGCCCGTGGCGACTACGACCTGGCCCGGGATCTGCTGGACGAGACGCGGCAGATCAGCGAGCGGCTGGGCGAAGAGTGGATGATCGCGCTCTACTACACCCGGCTCGGTCTGGTCCCGCTCAGCGAAGGCGACTTCGCGGCGGCCACCGAGCAGTTCGCCGACGGCCTGCGGCTGGCCCGCAAGACGAACGACCACCTCGGCGAGGTCGTCGCGCTCTACAGCCTGGCCGTCGCGGCGCTCGCCAGTGGCGACGCGGAGACCGCGGCCACCAACCTGGCGTCCGGCCTGCGCGTCTCGGCCAAGGCCGGCGACGAGCCCGGTGCGGGCCTCTTCCTGGAGGCGATGGCCAACCTGGCCGCGCGCGGCGGCGACACCGAACGGGCGGTCAGGCTGGTCTCGGCGGCCCGCAAGCTGCAGACCGTGACCGGAGCCGCATGGATGCGGGCGTACGTGCCGGCCTGGCCCGACAGCGGCGGACCGGAGCTCGACGCCCGGCTGCACCCCGAGGCCTGGGCTCTTGGCACCGCCGACAACTTCGGCTCGGCCGTGGCGTACGCGCTGGAGGACGGGCGCTAGGTTCCCGCGCGGCCGTCCGGTGCGTAACGTCGAAGGGCATGACGTCCACCGCACTCGTCACCGGCGGCTCCCGCGGCATCGGCCGCGCCATCGTCGAGCGGCTGGCCGCGGCCGGCCATCGCGTCGTCTTCACGTACCTGCGGGACAAGGTGGCCGCCGACGAGGTGGTCGCACGCTGCCCGGGCGCGGTCGCGGTGCGGGCCGACCAGACCGACGTCTCCTGTCTGGACGCGATGTTCGCTCCTGTCCACGATGGACTCGACATCCTGGTCAACAACGCCGCCGTCATCGTGCCCGCGACGATCGCCGACGTCACGTCCGAGGAGTTCGACCGTGCGATGACGGCCAACACGAAGGTCCCGTTGCTGGCGATCGCCCGCGCCTCCAGGCTCTTGCGCGACGGTGGCCGGATCGTCAACATCTCCACGATCAACACGATCGCGGCGGCGCCGGGCAACGTCCTCTACTGCGCCAGCAAGGCCGCGCTGGAGCAGGTGACGGCGGTGGCGGCGCGTGAGCTGGGACCGCGCGGGATCACCGTCAACACGGTCTCGCCGGGTGCCACCGACACCGACCTGCTGCGGGCCAACAACAGCGCGGAGGCGCTGGCCCAGTCGGCCGCGGAGGCCGCGCTCGGGCGGCTCGGGCGGCCGGACGACGTGGCCGCCGTCGTGGCGTTCCTGACCACCGCGGACGCGGGCTGGATCACCGGCCAGAACATCCGGGCCACCGGTGGGCTGTTGATCTGAGCCGACCGGTGGCGCAGGCTGGGTCGCTATGGAGATCAGAGACGCCCAGCCCGGAGACGTCGAGCGGATCGTCGCGATCGGGCACGAGACCTGGCCGGCGACGTACGCGTTCGCCGGCCAGGAGTACATCGCACACGGGCTCGCGACCTGGTGGTCGCCGGAGGCCGTCGTGCGCTCGCTGGAGACCACCGTCCTGCTCGTCGCGGCGGAGGGCGACGAGCTGGTCGGGGTCGGCAACCTCGACGTGCGCGGTGCGGTGCCGATCGTGTGGAAGCTCTACGTGCGGCCCGGGGCGCAGGGCACCGGCGTGGGCTCAGCGCTGCTGTCCAGCCTGGTCGAGCGGGCCGGAGGGCGGCCGGTGCGGCTGTCGTACCTGGCCGGCAACGACCGCGCCGCCGGCTTCTACGCGCGGCACGGCTTCGCCGAACACCATCTCAAGGAGCCGGACCGGCCGGGGTGGCCCGGCGAGGTCTGGTTGGAGCGGCCCGGTTCCGGCCTGCTGTTGGCCGCCGTCGTCGAGTTCGTCGAGGGCCGTCCGGAGACCGGCCAGCGCTACGAGGACGCGGTGCTGGCGCTGCTGGGCCGCCACGGCGGCACGCTCGAACGCCGCACCCGGAGCAGCGACGGCACGGCCGAGGTGCACCTGATCCGCTTCACGTCGCGCGCCGGCCTGGAGTCCTTCATGGCCGACCCGGAGCGGCTCGCCCACCGCGAAGCGATCGGCGAGGCCGCCCCGACGACCCGGGTGATCGAGGTCTTCGACCTCTAGCGGTTGATGGACTGCTCGACCGTGGAGATGACACCGGTCGCGTGGGCCGGGGTCATGCCGAGCTGGCCGGCGATCCAGCCGATCGCCTCGCGCTCCGACTGGTTGATCGGACCATCGGCGAGGGCGACCCGGACCGCGTTGGCCAGCTGGCGCTCGCACGCGTCCTGGGTGAAGTTGGCAGCCAGGCCACGCAGCGGCTCGACCGCGAGCTCGGTGGGCTGCTGGGCGTCGGCCATCAGCTGCGTGGCGTCGTAGCCCGGCTCACCGGCCTCGTGGACCGCGTCGACCGCCGCACGGATCGCGGCTTCGTTGGCTCCGCCGGCGCGCAGCACCAGGGCGGCGGCCGCCCGCATGCCCGCCGGGAGCGCGCTCGCGAGCTGCGCGGTGGTCGCGCGGTGCAGCACGACGGGATCGAACTTGGTGCGGCAGGTCTTGCACTTGACGATCTCGCCGACCTTGTCCAGCGGGATCACCGGCAGGAAGAAGAGCGTAAAGAACCGGCGGGCGGTGCGGTGCTCGTATTCCCGGTCGCCGCCGCAATGTGGGCAGTGGAACTGCCCGGTGCCGATCAGGCCGAAGATGTAGAAGACCGACACACCGAAAATGATCATTGCGACTCCGAGCTGAGGGGACGGCTGTGACCTGGGGGACCTTACCAACGCGAGACCCCTCTTGCGGGCCGGTCGCGCGGTGGTGGACCATATGCGAATGATCTCCAACCGAAAGGGCGCTGACGCCCTCGCGCGATGACCGCGCCGGTGCGGCGCAAAGACGCCGCCCTCGCTTCTGCCGCCGAGGTCTGGCGGGAAGCTTCTCTGATCCGCCGGGAATGGCTCGAACACGGCCTGTCGACCGTGCCCGCCGACCGGGAGACCGCGCAGCGGTCCGTAACCGCCATCTACGCCCGGATGTCCCGACCGCGTCCCCGGTTCGAGTGGGTCGACTCCCCCGCCAAGGCACTCGCCCTGGTCGACGGCTGGCCCACCCTGGACGACCTCTACCGGTGGATCCGCGACCCGCGGGGCCGTCCGTCGCTGGCCAGCGACCTGGCCACGGTGGCGTCCCGGTTGCGGGCCGCGCTCAGCGCCGGGGTCGGGTACGCCGACCCGGAACTGTCACCGGCCCGCAAACCCGGCAAGAGCAAGGAACCCTGGCCCGAGCTGCCGCCGCTGGACGCGCTGGCCCGTGGCGTACCGCTGGCCGTGGTGCTCCATCAGTCGGTCCGCGGAGCCCTGCATCGCAGTCTGGGCAGCGGATTCCGGCAACAAGTGCGGGCCACGCTGGGCCAGGCGACACCGGTCTGCTGGTACGGACAGCAGGACGCCTGCTGGATCGGCTACTACGACACGCTGCGGCGGCTCGACCTGGCCGACTGGTCTCCGGGCGCCACCGACCACTTCGGAGTGTGGGCCGACCTGGCCCGCTCGTGCGGCTGGTGGTGGCCGGGCGAGCAGATGTGCGTGCTGGTCGATCGGCCGGCCCGGTTGCGGGTCGAACCCGTGCCCGGCGGCCTGCACGAGGAAGTCGCCCTCACCTCCGTCGCGTACCGCGACGGCTGGACGCCCTTCTAACCCCGCCAGTGCAGGATCTCGAGGGCCGCGCCGACTTCCACGGCGCGGCCCGCGAGCGGGGCGGGCAGCAGCCGGTCGGCCCGGGCCAGCCGCCGCAGCAGGGTGTTGCGGTGGGTGAACAGGCGGGCAGCGGCCCGGGATGCGTTGCACTGCTCGGCGATGAAGGCCCGCACGGCGGCCCGGAGCTCCACCGGCGCCGTCTCCAGCGCACCCAAGGTGCGCGTCACGAACCGGTCGGCGCCTTCCGCGTCCTGGGTCACCAGCGCGACCAACTCGACCTCGTCGAACGCCGCCAGCCGATGGGCCGGCGTGAGCCGGGCCAGCAGGCGCTGGGTGGTCAGCGCGTCGTGGTGGCTGCGACGGAAACCGTCGACGCCGGCCGCCGGTGAGCCGAGCGCGACCCGCACGGCCGGCAGCCGGTCCAGGGACACGCGCAGGTCGCCCGGGTCGGGCCGGCCGTGCACCCACACCCAGCGGGTCGCGGCGCTGGCGATGACGCTCAGCGGCCGGGCCGCCCCGGCCAGCGCGTCGGCGGCCCGGTCGAGCTGGCGCAGGTCGGCGTCGGGGTCGTCGGTCCAGACCACCGCGGCGGTGTGGGTGCGGTCCAGGGCGTACCCGAGCCGGGTCTCGGCACTTGTCACCGGTGCGCCGTCGAGCAGCAGGATGACCGTCTCGCGCCGCTCGGCGTGGCTGCCCTGGGTGAGCGCGGCCCGCTCGGCGCGCATCCGCAGCGAGATGGCGGCGACCGTGGCGTCGACGAAGGCGGCGATCGACCGCAGCGAGACGTCGAGCACCTCCCGGAGCTCGGTCGTGTCGGTGGTCAGCGTGCAGGCGATCTGGGTCCACAGCCGGGCCGCGACCGCCTCGCCGACGCGGTAGGAGTCCAGCGCCGACTCGTCGAGCCCGCGACGGACGAGGTCACGGGCGATCGCCAGCGGCGCCGCGTCGTCGTTGGCCGGCACGGGCTGGCCGGGCGCGCGTACGTTGGCCGCCGCCCAGAACAGCAGGTTGGACCGGTTGGTGCGACGGGTGGCCGCGGCCAGCACCGGGTCACCGGCGATCGCCCGGCGCGCCTCACCGGCCAACGTCGCCGCGTCGATCTCGGCCAGCCACTCGGGGCGCGGGTTTAGCGCGATCTCGGCGCCCTGACGGATCAGCTCCCGCACCCGGGGCGACGGCGGGTCCCACGACATGCCGTCACGCTAGTGGTGCAGTTCGCACCTGGCCAGCCTCGATAACGGTGCAGATCGTCCGGCGCGTGGGCGGCGAGCACGGTCGACCATGAACAGATGGCGGTGGAGCATTTCGATGTGCTGATCATCGGTGCCGGGATCTCCGGCATCGGGGCCGGGCGCTACCTCAAGACGGAGCTTCCGGGCAAGACGTTCGCGATCCTCGAGGCCCGCGGCGCGTCCGGCGGCACCTGGGACCTGTTCCGCTATCCCGGCACACGGTCGGACTCCGACCTGCACACCTTCGGGTACGCGTTCAAGCCCTGGCGCGACAAGGAGGCCATCGCCTCGGCGCCGCGGATCCTCGCCTATCTGCGGGAGACGGCGACGGAGAACGGCCTGGACCCGCACATCCGCTACCACCACCGGGTACGCGCTGCGGCGTTCGACTCCGGAACGGCACTGTGGACAGTCTCGGTGGACCGCGCCGGCGAGCCCGTGACGATGACCGCCAACTGGGTGTTCTGCGCGGGCGGCTACTACCGCTACGAGCAGGGCTTCACGCCGGAGTTCCCGGGCCGCTCGCGCTTCCGCGGCACGATCGTGCACCCGCAGCACTGGCCGGCCGACCTGGACCACGCGGGCAGGCGGGTCGTGGTGATCGGCAGCGGCGCGACCGCGGTCACCATCGTCCCCGCGATGGCCGACACCGCCGCGCACGTGACGATGCTCCAGCGCACCCCGACCTACATCCTGTCGATGCCGACCAGGGACGCCATCGGCAACGCGTTGAAGAAATACCTGGGTCCGGTCCGCGGTCACGCGCTGACCCGGCGGAAGAACATCGCGATGCAGCGCTCGATCTGGAAGTTCTGCCAACGCCACCCCGAGCGGGCGCGCCGGGTGATCCGCTGGCTCAACGCCCGCCAGCTGCCGGAGGGCTACCCGGTCGACGAGCACTTCCGGCCGCCGTACGACCCGTGGGACCAACGCCTGTGCCTGGTCCCGGACGGCGACCTGTTCAAGGCGATCCGCGCGGGCACCGCCTCGGTGGTCACGGACCGGATCGAGACGTTCACCGAGAACGGCATCCGGCTGGGCAGCGGCGAGGAACTGCCGGCCGACATCATCGTCACCGCGACGGGCCTGCAGGTCCAGGCGCTGGGCGGCATACCGCTGACCGTCGACGGGTCGCCGGTCGCCGTCGCGGACACGATCGCGTACAAGGGCATGATGCTGTCCGGGGTGCCGAACTTCGCGTTCATCGTGGGCTACACCAACTCGTCGTGGACGCTCAAGGTCGGGCTGCTGTGCGAACACTTCTGCCTGCTGCTGGCCCACATGGACAAGCACGGCTACGACCTCTGCCGACCGGAGCCGGCCGACCCGAACATGCCCACGCGCCCGTTCCTGGACTTCGGAGCGGGCTACATCCGCCGGGTGATCGACCAACTGCCCCGCCAGGGCGACCGCCTACCGTGGCTGACTTCGATGAACTACCACACCGACGTCAAAATCCTCAGGGCCGACCACGTCGTCGACCCAGAACTGCACTTCGAGCACGCGGTACGTCCGGCGCCAGCGGCACGCGGTGCTGCCTAGGCGAGCTGATCGACAACTAGATCGGCGACGACCGGGTCATTGAGGTGCAGGACCTGGCCGGTCCGCGCCTCGGCGGTCAAGACGTAGTGTTCGGCCCGCAACTGGAAGAGGCGCAGCAACAATCCAGACTCGTCGTTCTCTACGAGCAGGTACCACGGAATAGCGGCAACCGCGTAGAGCCGCATCTTGGTGACCCGGTCAGCGACTGCGTTGCTGGGCGAAACAATCTCACAGACCAGCTTGACCTCAGCCGCCTCCACAACCAATCCGCTGACGTCGGGATCGGTCACCACAAGGTCCGGAATGACGATCCGGTCCGTCTTGAGGCGCACATTCACGGCCTGGTAAACAGCTAGATCGACAGTGCCAGCCGCACCGGTGAGAGCCTGCGTGAGCAGGTAGCTCAGATGTTGATGGCGGATGGTCGGCGCGGGGCTCACCAGAAGGCTCCCGTCGATGAGTTCGATGCGGTTGGGGGTCTCGCCTAGCTGGAAGAAGTCGTCCTCATTCCACGGCCCTAGGGAAGCCCAGTCGAGCGTTGCCACCGTCATCACTCACCTCCGCGTCCAGTTTCGCATGATTACAGAGTTGCGGGTACCACGGCGCTGCGGGCGGCGGCCAGGGTCAGGGCGCGGTGCAGAAGGCGGGAGTCGCCGAGTAGGGCTCGTAGGCGGCGTTCCAGGCCTGCGATCGGGATCAGGTTCTGGGGTGCGCGCGGGTCCTTGTACGGGTTCGAGGCGAACCGCGGCAGCGTGACCAGGGAGAGGTCGGCCAGCTCGATCGCCTCCTGTGCCGGGATCTCGGTCGTGCACTCGACCCGCACGATGCCCGCCCACGGTGCGCCGGCCGGGCCGGGGAGCCGCAGGTACCACGAGTAGCCGCCCCACGCCGTGCCCATCAGGAAGACCGGTGAGCGTTCGCCCGGGCGCAGCGCCGTGACGACGTTGGTCAGGGCCGCGTCGAGGTACTGGCTCTGCTGCGTCTTCACGTAGCCGATCGTGCGGCTGAGCTGGCGGCGGTTGCGCAGCGGGCCGTCCAGGACCAGCAGGTCCTCCGACTCGCCGCGGACCGACGTCGAGATCGCCACCTCCAGCGCGGTCAGTGGCCCCTGCACCGCCGGCACCAGCCGGGCCGGGTCCGGAGCGCCGTTGATCTGGCGCACGCCGTATCGGACCGAGCCCGCCACGATGTCCGTCGCCGTCGGAGACGTGGTGAACAGACCGCGTTCGACCAGCGTGCCGGCCAGCGTCGCGGCGCCCGCGCGCAGGTCGCAGCGGACCACGCCCGCCGCGTAGGAGGCAGCCAGGCCCGGATGCGACGTGCCGTCCTCCTCGCGGGTCCACAGTGTCGCGTCGATCCGGCGCACGCCGTCGACCAGCAGCACCACGTCCGGCGCCCGCACCGTCGGCGGGGCGGTCAGCGGTCGCCAGGCGGCCGCCGGTAGCTCCACGTCGGTGTTGACCTGGGCCGTGCTCTGCGAGACCGGCGCCGCCTCGAAGGACGCGCCGTACGCCGGGTCCCAGTTGTCGATGAAGTATTCCGTCATATCCCGCTCCGGGTGATGTGCGCGACGGACCGGGCGTCCTTGCTGACGTCGAACCGCACCGGGACGCGTTCGGCCAGCGCCGGCACGTGGGTGACCACGCCGACCATCCGGTCGCCGCGGGCGGCCAGGCCCTCCAGCGTCGCGGCCACGGTGTCCAGCGTCGCGGCGTCCAGTGTGCCGAAACCCTCGTCGAGCAGGATCGACTCCAGGCTGGCGGCCGAGGTCGACATCCCGGCGAGCTGCTCGGCCAGCGCCAGCGCCAGGGCCAGCGACGCCTGGAACGTCTCGCCGCCCGACAGCGTGCGGACGCCCCGGCGCAGCCCCGCGTCGTGGTGGTCGACGACCGAGAACTCGCCCTTCTCGTGTACGAGATCGTATTGTCCGCCGGACAACTCCCGGAGGATCCGCGAGGCGCCCTCGACCAGCAGGTCCAGCGCCTCCTCCAGCAGCCAGCGCTCGAAGTTGTTCGCCCGCAGGTGGCCGGCCAACGCCTTGGCCACCTGGCCGTCGCGCTCGTGCGTCACCCGCTTGTCCAGCAGCCCGCGCACCTGCGCCCGCCGCTCCTCGACCCGGTCGTGCGCGGCCGTGGCCCGTTCGACGGCGACCGTCGCGGCCCGGACGTGGTCGTCGGGCGCCGGGAGCCCGGCCTCGACGAAGGCGGCGTCGAGCCGCGCCCGCACCACCTCGACGGCGGCGTCGGCGTCGGCCGCGCTGGCCGCCAGCGCGGCGCGAGCGGTGCGACGGCTCTCCACTTCGGACACCGACCAGTCGGCCAGGACCGACCACGACTCGGCCAGGTCGTCGCGGGCCGCCGCCGGTGGCGCGAACCGGGCGACCGCGTCGCGGGCGGCGTCGAACTCCTGCCACCCGCGCGTCAACCGCTGCTCCGCCGCGGCGCGCGCGGCCACCGCGGTGCGCGCCTGCTCGCGGGCCGACTTCAGCGCCGCGACCGCCGCGTCCAGCGACTTCTGGAGCCCTGCCAGGGCGGTCAGCTCCCGCCGCAGGGCGGCGACGCCGGGCGACGTCGCGAGCTGGGCGTCGAGGGCGGCCAGCCGGGACGCGAGCTGTTCGTGCTGGGCGCGCGCCCGGTCGAGCGTGCGTTCCAGCGCCCGGGCCGCCTTCTCCCGCTCCACCACCTGGGCCTGTGCCTTCTCGTCGGCGGCCTTGGCCGCGTGCCCCGCCTGCTCCGCGGCGGGCACCGCCGAGGTCGCCGGGACCGCCGGCACCGCCGTCACCGGCTGCTCGCACACCGGGCAGGGTGCACCCGCATGCAGGTGTACGCGCAGCGCCCCAGCCCGGTCGGCAGCCTGGGCGTCCTGGTAGGCGCGCCGGGCGGCGTCGAGCTCGCTGGCGGTGCGCAGCGCGGCCGCACGGGCCTTCTCCAGCGCCGCCGCCGCGGTGCGGTGCTCCGTGGTGGCGGCCTCGAGTCCGTCGTGGAGGGACGTCGACTCGGCGACGACCGCGTCGTGCTCCTCGTGCGCGCGCAGCAACAGGCGCAGCGCCGACGCGTCGCCGGCCGCGGCGAGCTCGCCGCGCAGCTTCTCCTCGTGCTCCTCGGCGGCGGTCACCGCGTCGGCGGCCGCCTCGGCGGCGTCTCGGGCTTCGGCGGCCGCCGAGGCCAGGGCGGCCACCCCGCGCGGAGCGCGGACCCGGTCGAGCAGCGCGATCTCGTCGTCGATCGCCGACAGCCCGGCCGCCGCCGACAGGGCCGTCTGTCGCGCCTCGTCGAGTGCGGGCATCTCGTCGGTGACCCGGGTCGCCAGCGTCAGCATGGCCTCGACCCGCTCGGCCGCTTCGGCCAGCGCCTCGTCGGAGGTGTCGTCGAGCCCGGCCAGGAGCTGGTCGACGGCCCGCAGGTCGGCGTCCGCCTGCTGGGCGCGGGCGGTGGCGAGCTTCTGCACCTCTTCGTAGACGTGCAGGCCGAGCAGGTTGACCAGGATCTGCTGGCGGGTGGCGGGTTTGGCGTGCAGGAAGTCGGCGAACTGCCCCTGGGGCAGGATGACGCAGCTCGTGAACTGCTCGTACGGCAGCCCGACGGCGTGCAGCACCGCCTCGTCCATCTCGGCCGGGGTGCCGGCCAGCACGTCGCCGAGGTCCTCCGGGGTCATTCCCGTGTCGAGTTTGGACACGTCGAAGTTGTCGGGCATCTGCTGGAGTCCGGCGCCACCGGTCTTTACGTTGCCCCGGCTGTCGCGGCGCACCACCCGGGTAGCGACGTAGCGAGCGCCGCCGGACTCGAACACGAGCCGCACCCGGGCCTCGGTCGCCGAGGGCGACAGTGCGTTGGCGATGCCCCGGCTGCTCCCCCACCGCGGGACCTGCCCGTACAGGGCGAAACAGATCGCGTCGAGCACGGTCGACTTCCCGGACCCCGTCGGCCCGACCAACGCGAAGAAGTCGGCGTCCATGAAATCGACGGTGGTCTCGTCGCGGAAGACGGTGAACCCGGCCATGTCCAAGCGCAGCGGCCTCATGCGGATGTCTCCTCATAAAGCTCGTCGAACAACTCCTGCACGCCCTCGTCGGAAACCCCGCGGCTGGCAAGGTAGTCGGCGAACAGGTCGCGCGGTGAGCGCCCGGCGCGTTCCTCCGCCCGTGGGCCGGGCGTCGACGCGATCATGTCCGGGTCGATCCGCACCTCGAGCGCCTTCGGCAGCATCTCCTGGACCTCTTCGCGCAGGCCGGCCCGAGGCAACTCGCGCACGTAGACCCGCAGCCAGGCGTCGCCGGTCTTCAACGAAGCGAGCTGTTCGAGGGAGCCCCGAACGGTGCGCAGCGCGGCGGCCGCCGTGACCGGCACCTCGCGTACCTTCGCGGCGGTCTTGGCGGTGACCTCGACCACCGAGACGGCCGGCACGTTCTCACCCTCGCCGAAGTCGATGGCCAGCGGGCTGCCGCTGTAGCGGACCGGGCACGGTCCGAGCACCGTCTGGGCGCGGTGCAGGTGACCGAGCGCCACGTAGTGCGTGTTGGTCGGGAAGACGGTGGCCGGGACTGCGTAGCCGAGCACCGTCTGCGACTCCCGCTCCCCGCCGCCCTGGCTGGCGCCGACCACCGTGACGTGCGCCGTGACCAGGTTGACCACGCCCGCCTCGCTGAACCCCTCGGTCAACTTGCCGAGCAGCCGGGCCAGGTGGTCCGCGTAGGTCTGGGTCGCCTCGGCCGCGGTCAGGTCGTACATCTCGACCGCGCGGACCGCGTAGCGCTGCGACAGGAATGGCAGCGCGACCAGCCGCCACCGCTCACCGGCCTGCGTGGTGCCCTCGATGACGTGCTCGGCCGGGTTGTCGCGGACGCTGCCGCGCAGGGTGATGCCGGCCGCGTCGGCCCAGGGGCGCAGGGCGTCGAGCGCGGCGCCGTTGTCGTGGTTGCCGCCGATCGCGACGACGTCGGCGCCCGTGCGGCGCAGCGCCGAGAGGGCGCGGGTGACCAGCCGGGTGGACTCCGGCGAGGGCGCCGCGGTGTCGTAGAGGTCGCCGGCCACGATCACCAGGTCGGGCTGCTCGGCGCGGGCGATCTCGACCACCTGGGCGAGCACGGCGACGTGCTCCTCGACCCGCGACTGTCCCTTGAGGACCTTGCCTACGTGCCAGTCGGAGGTGTGCAGGACGCGCACCGGATCAGCCTCCTAGAACGGGATGTCGTCGTCGGACAGCGCGCCCGACCGCGAGCCGACCACCGCGAACGGGTCGGCGGACTGGGTGACCGAGCGCAGCGAGCCGCTCGGCGCGGCGCCGGCCTCGGAATGGCGGGTGGCCCAGGACGGGAACGGGAACTCCAGGCAGAGCGGCACCGGGATGTCGGGTTGGTTGACGAACATCGTGCCGGGCTTGGCCAGCAGCACCCGCTGCCGCTGCGCGGGCGGGAGGAAGCCGTATTCCGGGCGCGACGCCTCGGCCGGGTCGAGCCGGCCGACCACCCGCACCGCCGAGTTCGTGACGATGCGGCGCTCGACCTCGCTGGCCGTCTGCTGCGCGCCGATCAGGATCACGCCGAGCGAGCGGCCCCGCTCGGCGATGTCGAGCAGCACCTCCTTGATCGGCGAGGAGCCCTCGCGGGGCGCGTATTTGTTGAGCTCGTCGAGCACGACGAAGAGCAGCGGCTTGGCGGTGCCCTTCTTCTCCTTGCGCTCGAACTCCTTCTTGAGCGTCACGCCGACCACGAACCGCTGGGCGCGGTCGGGCAGGTTGTGCAGGTCGACGACGGTGACCTGGGCGCTCTCGTCGGTGTTGATCGCGTGCGGGCGGCGGGTGGCCAGGTCGCCGCGGATCAGCCGGCCGAGGTCGCGCTTGCTCGCGATCAGGCGACGGGCGAACGCGTTGACGGTGCCGAGCCCGACCGCGCTGCCCGTCCAGGCGAACCGGGTCTCGTCGTCGGAGAGCTGCGCGACCACGAAGTCGACCAGGTCGGCGTAGGAGCTCAAGCGGGTGCCGTCGATCGCGACTCCACCGTCGGCCGGCACCGCGTGCCGGGCCAGGTGCGCGGTGACCGCGTGCACGACCATGGTGTATTGCTGGCGCTCGTCGTCGGCGTCGGCGAAGACGTAGGGCAGCAGCGAGCCGGCGCAGAACTCCTCGAGCGTCCAGTAGAAGCTGTCGACGCCGGACAGGCGGCTGTTGACGTCGGGGGTGCCGGACGCGTCACCCATCCGCGGCGGCGCGTAGACCCGCACGTCGTCGAACGGCTTGGCCGGCAACCCCAGGCCCGCGTACGCGGCGACGGTCCTCTCGTCGAGCTTGACGTTGGGGTGGTCGAGGAAGAGCAGGTCCTCGCCCTTGACGTTGAAGATCAGTGCCTTGGCGTTGACCGCGTCGCCACCCAGCGCGCCGGAGTTGAAGACCGCGTACAACAGGAAGGTCGCGAAGCTGGTCTTGGTGGCGACGCCGGAGATGCCGGAGATCGACACGTGCGCACCCCGGGTGCCGTCGAGGAAGTCGGCGTTGAGATAGACCGGGATGCCGTCGCGACCCGTGCCCATCGGGATCTGTCGTTCCATCCGGTCGAAGTGCAGCGCGGCGGCGCGCAGGTCGCCGGTGGCCCGGTGCACGATCGCGCCGGGCGCGGGCGGCACGTAGAGCTCGGGGTCGACCCGGGTGACGGTGATCTCGGCGGCCTCCTGCACCTGGGCGGGCAGCGTGCCGTCGGCGATCGAGAAGACGTCGCTGTCGAA
Organism: Asanoa sp. NPDC049475; assembly: GCF_040676915.1. Taxonomy (NCBI): domain Bacteria; kingdom Bacillati; phylum Actinomycetota; class Actinomycetes; order Micromonosporales; family Micromonosporaceae; genus Asanoa; species Asanoa sp. NPDC049475. The sequence goes on from NZ_JBFAPY010000004.1 coordinate 685,404, forward strand.
GACCGCGCCCTCGTGCCGGGCGCGCACCTGGGTCACCACCCCGGCGATCCGCACGGGTGGCCGGTCCGGCAGCTCACGGGTGGTCACCACCACGTCGTCGAGCTGCAGGTAGCTGCCCGGAGCCACGGCCGTCCAGAACTGCAACGGGGTGGCGTCGGAGGTGCCGAGCACCCGGCCGACCGCGGTCTGTTCACCCAACGCTTCCACTCCCACGACTCGCATCTTGCAACATCCGTACGACCGGCTCACAGCCGACGCGCGGGGCGGTGCCAGATGGGATGAAAGACTGTTTCACCCTTTTAGGACGCTTATGTAAGGCGGCGCAACAGTGTGGTCGCGCGCGCCGGGTCGAACGCGTCGGGCGCGAACCCCGGCCCGACCCAGCTCCGCAGCTCGTCGTGCTGCGGATGGTCGACCTCGTGCAGGGCCACCAACAGCTCGGCGTAGCCGAACGCGCCGCCGACGTCTTCCGGCGGGCAGGCCCGCTCTCCCGCGACACAGCGCGGGTAGCGCTCGTCCGGCTCGGCGGCGAAGACGTCCTCCACCAGCAGGTCGTGCTCCCACCAGTCGCCGAAGTCGTAGGTGTAGAGCAACCGGGTGCCCTTGTGCGCCACGGCGTCGAGCCGCACGTCGATCTCGTCACGCACCGCGAGCTCGCCGTCGGGGTCGGGATCGCCGTACTGCACGCCGTCGACCTCGAACGAGTGCAGGTGGTAGTCCTGCCAACCCATCGCGTGCTGGACCACCCGGTGCACCCGGTCGAGCGTGTACGCGCCCGGCAGCTCGACCCGACGCCACACCTCGGGCAGCACGTCGGCCAGCGTCACCTTGAGCTGGAAGATCTGCCGGGTCATGCGTGGTCCCTCGCATAGGGTGGCCGGATGAGCTGGGACTGTCAGCACCGTACCCCCGCGAACGACCCCGCAACCCGGGCCGCGGTGGCCGGATGAGCACGCCGCCGATCCGGGCGTTGTGGAGCGTCGACGCAGCTCAGGCCCCAGGTGCCGAGCTCGACGACGAGGCACTGACGTGGTGTTATGCCCGCGGCGCGGCGCCGACCGTTCGTGTCAATTTCGTGACCAGCGTCGATGGCGCGGTCGAGGTCGACGGCTACTCGGCGGGCCTGTCCGGGCCGGCCGACAAGCGGGTGTTCGGCATCCTCCGCAAGGTCTGCGACGGCCTGCTGGTCGGCGCCGGCACCATGCGCCACGAGGGCTACCGCGCGATCAAGCTCGACGAGCCGCGGCGCGCCTGGCGGTCGGCCCAGGGCCTGCCCGAAGTGCCGACGCTGGTGGTGGTCTCGGGGAGCCTGGCCGTGGACCCGACGGCCCCGGTGTTCACCGAGGCGCCGGCCCGGCCGATCGTGCTGACCACCGAGGTCGCCGCCGCGCCGGAAGGTCTGGACCAGGTCGCAGACGTGGTACGCGTCGGCGAGCGCGAGATCGACATCACCGCCGGACTGGCCGTGCTGCGCGAGCGCGGGCTGGACCAGATCCTCTGCGAGGGCGGCCCTCACCTGCTCGGCACGCTGACCGCCGCCGACCTGGTCGACGAGCTGTGCCTGACCGTCTCGCCGCTGCTGGCCGGCCCCAAGGCGGGCCGGATCACCGCCGGCCCGCACCGCGAGGGCGGGCCGCTGGAGCTGCGGCTGCACCATTCGCTGCTCGCCGACGACCTGCTGCTGCTCCGCTACACCCGGCGATGACGGCGGCGCCGTCGCCTGAAGACCCAGAGCAACAGCAGGAACGGCGCCGCGGCGATCACATACGCCCAGGCCGGCGCGGCCCAGATCGACGGCGTCGCCGGTGCGCCTCCGAAGGAGCCGGAGCGGAGTAGGCTTTCCGCGACCTCCAGGTTGTAGACGCCGGGCGGGGTGTCCACGAGCGTGTCGACCACCCCGCTCGGGCCGAGCGCCACGATCGTCCGGCGGTCCCGCTCGGCCCGGTTCGGGGTGTAGGTGAGCACCGCGTCACGACCGCCGCGCCAGCCGACGACCTCGTCCGGCACACCGTCGATCGGCACCGGCTGCGCGACGATGTCGCCGGTGCCGGCGTCGACCAGGTCCAGCCGCCACCGCCGGGCGTCCTCCGCCGCCTGGTCACAGGCGTTCGCACAGCCTTCGAAACCGAGAATCGCCAGCAGGCCTCCGTCGGGGGTCCAGGCGGCCCGGCCGGCCAGCTTGCGGTCCGGCGCGAAGTTGTCGACGGTCCAGAGCGGCGCGCCGGTGCGGGCGTCCATGACCGACAGCCGGCGCCCGACGTCGCCGCGGCCCGTCGGTCCGTCGACCGCGATCTGGGTGCCGTCCGGCGACCAGGCCGCCGTCGTGTAGCTGTTCAGCCGGCCGACCGCCACGAACCGCCGTTCACCGGTGCGGACGTCGATCGCCACCAGGTCGTCGGGCTTCTCCGGGTCCTCGTCGGGAATCGCGTCGTCGCCGTACAGGACCCCTTCCGAGTCGTTGCTGACGCCGATCAGCAGTTCGGCACCGTCCGGCGACCAGGCCAAGGGGTAGCCCCGGGTGGGCGCACCGGAAAGCTGCCGCTCGTCGCCCGTGGTCAGGTCGAGCATCCGCATCCCGGGCCTGACGTAGGAACGCCCGTCGGGCGCGAGCACGCCGTCCCCTTCGCCGATGTCCTGGTAGATCAGCCGGTAGCTGCCGTTCACGCCGACTGCGACCCCGGTGCCCTCGAGGTAACGGGTCTTCCCGGTGAAGAACACCAGCGCCGCCGGCCCACCCGCCCCCGCCGGGAACTGGCCGACCGCCGCCTGCCAGAGGTGCGGGATCTCGACCCGGGACGGCACCGCACCGGGCCGGTCCGCGGGCACGATGGCGGCCCGGCGATGCGCGGCCCACTCCGGCAGCGTCACCGCGAGGACGAGCACGAGCACCGCGGCCAAGGCGTACCCGACCCGGCGCCGCCGGCGTAGCTTGCGTCCCACGCTCCAGAGGTCGTCCGGCAGCCGAGCGGCCGTCATCTCGTCGGCAAGCTCCTTGAGCTCTCTCATCGCGCCTCCCGCAGGTCGGCGAGCTCCGGGGCGGTGGATCGCAACCGGGCCAGCGCGTCCCGGGTGTTGCTCTTCACGGTGCCGACCGAGCAGCCCAACACCTCGGCCGTCTGCGCCTCGGTGAGGTCTTCGAAATAGCGCAGCACCAGCACCGCGCGCTGCTTGGGAGTCAGCCTGCGGAGCGCTTGGCGCACGGTGATCTCGACGTCGATGTCGGCGGCCTGGTCCGGGACGGGCATCTCGGGCGGCTCGGCGTGCGGCCGGTCCACCAGCCGGCGCCGGCGCCACCAGGAGACGTGCTGGTGATAGAGGACCCGGCGGACGTACGGGTCCGGGTCGCCGCCGGCGGAGATCTTCTCCCACCGGCTGGCGACCTGGACGAGCGCCTGCTGCACCAGATCTTCCGCGAGATGCCGGTCCCCCGTCAGCAGGTAGGCGGCGCGGGACAGACCCACCAGCCGCGCCGCGACGTAGTCGCGGAACGAGTCCTCAGCCGCCATATCTGCTTACACGCTTCCCGGGGCTCGTTCGGAGGGGTGGTCGGGAGGCTAAGTTTGCGGGTGTGGGGCGGCAGCGGGGGCAGGGGCGGCGAGTGGTCGCCCAGATCGGGTCGGGAGTCGCCGAGCTGTTGCCCGACCATGACCGGCCCCACGCGTACACGTTGCTGGTCGACGGCGCACCGCAGTCGCACGTCGACCTGGACGACCCCACCTACCTCGAGTTCGAGTACGTGCGCCGGATCGCCGCCTCGCTCGACCTGACCGCGCCGCCGTCGATGCCGCTGCGGGTGCTGCACCTCGGCGGCGGCGGGCTGACCCTGGCCCGCTACGTGGCCGCCAGCCGCCCGGGCAGCCGGCAGCGGGTGGTCGAGGCCGACGCCAAGCTGGTCGACTTCGTCCGCGAGCACCTGCCGTGGCCGAGCGACCCGAAGCTCAAGCTGCGCATCGGCGACGCCCGCACGGAGCTGAAGAAGGCCCGCGACGACGAGTTCGACGTGGTGATCGTCGACGTGTTCGCCGGTGCCCGCACGCCGGCCAGCGTCCGCTCGGTCGAGTTCGTGCACGAGGCGGCCCGGGTGCTGCACCCGGACGGGCGCTACCTGGTCAACATGACCGACGGACCGCCGCTCGGCCTGGCCCGCGCCCAGGTGGCCACGGTCTCGGCCGTCTTCCCGCAGGTCGCCCTCGTGGCCGACTCGTCGGTGCTGCGCGGCCGGCGGTTCGGCAACCTGGTGCTGACCGCGGCCAACACCCCGCTGCCGACCGCCGCCCTCGCCCGCCGGGTGGCCGGCGACTGGTTCCCGGGCCGCCTGCTGACGGGCGACGACCTGACCCGTTTCGCCAGCGGTGAGACGGTGGTCACGGACGCCGCCGCCACCCCGTCCGCCCCGCCCCCGGTCGGGATGTTCGGACCTCGCGCGGAGGTCGAGGAATGATGGACGGCGTGCGGCGGGTGATGCGGGTTCCGGAGGGCTACCACCTCGGTGGCTCGGTGGGTCCGATCCCGATGAGCCGCTGGGACCCGTGTGCCCGGTTCGCCGGCGACACCTTCTGGTGGGCGACGCACACCCCGGACGGTCCGGCGACGCTGGCCCTGAGCCGTCAGGGCCAGGAGCTGACCGCCATCGGGTACGGGCCGGGCCAGGACTGGGTGGTCTCGCACGCGGACGCGGTCGCGGGGCTGCGCGACGACCTGACCGGGTTCGCCGAGCTCGCGGCGGCCCATCCGGTGGTCCGCGAGCTCGCCCGGGTGCACCGGGGCCGCCGCATCCCCGCCACCGGGGTCGTCTTCCCCCGGCTGATGCGGGCCATCTTCGAGCAGAAGGTGACCGGCAAGGAGGCCTACAAGGGCTATGCCGGCACGGTACGCGCTTTCGGGACCCCGGCACCCGGCCCGCTCGAAGGGCTGACCCTGCCGCCGCTGCCCGAGGTGATCGCCGCCCAGCCCTACTGGGTGTTCCACCCGTTCGGCGTCGAGCAGAAGCGGGCCGACACGCTGCGCCGGGCCGCGGCCGAGGCCGACCGGATCGAGCGCTGCGAGACGGCGGCCGAGGCGACCACCCGCATGCGCGCGATCCGCGGCATCGGTGTCTGGACGGCCGCCGAGGTGGTCCGGATCGCGTACGGAGACGCCGACGCGGTCAGCGTGGGCGACTTCCACATCCCGAACACGGTCGCGTGGAGCCTGGCCGGCGAGGCCCGCGGAGACGACGCCCGGATGTTGGAGCTGCTGGAGCCTTTCCGCGGCCACCGCGGCCGGGTCTGCATGCTGCTGGAGGCGAGCGGCATCATGGCGCCGAAGTTCGGCCCGCGGATGCCGATCCGCTCGTTCGCCCGGTTCTAGGCGTTCGCCAGCCGACGGAGCGCTCGCGCACACCACATCGCATAGGTCCGCTGGAACAACCGGCCCACCGGACCGGCCGACCGCATCAGCCACCCGGCCGGCACGCTGAACGCGATCACCTCGAACCAGGTGGTGCCATCGTCGCCCTGGCTGACGACGAACGCCTCCTCGCCGCGCGCCGGATGCCCGGGCAGCGTCCCGTACCCCCAGCCGGCTCTCTTCGGCTGGTCCACCGCCCACACCACCCGGCACGGCGCCGGGAGCGGGCCGACGTGCATGGTCACGTCGACGCCCGGCGCCGCCCGCTCCGCCGCGGTGTCGACCTTGATGCCCGCCGCCCGGTGCATCCGCCAGGTCAACACCGCCTCCGCGGCGACCGTGAACACGTCGTGTCCGATGGCCGTGCGGTAACGCAGGTGCCGGTAGCCGGGCGGCAGCGCACCGGTCTCGGTCGCGCCGACCTCGGCGTAGGTCAGGGGCTTCACGTCGTCTCCATCCGTCGCCAGGCCAGCAGTGCACACAGGGCGAAGCCGACCGCGTTGAGCAGCCCGTGCGTCGCCACCATCCAGGAGATCGACAGGTGCGGCACGGGAAACACGTGCCCGGCCGCCCAGTCGAGCGCGAGCACCATGGTCACCACCAGCATGCCGGACGAGGTGACGAAGAGCGCGCGGACCCAACGCGGCGCCCGCGGCCCGATGCGGGTCACGGTGAGCGCGCCGACGAGCCACATGCCGGCGGTCAGCACCGCGGCCCCGACCAACTCGATCTCGTCGCCGATGAAGTAGCCGACCAGCACGAGGCCGGTGCCGGCGGGCACGCACCAGGCGGCGGCGCGACCGAGCGGCCCGTCCCCGGTCGCCCGACAGACCAGCGCGGCGACCACCGCGGCGACGAGCCCGGCGTAGTGCAGGTGCGGCACGGTCAGTGCCAGCGTCTCCAGCGAGAAGCCGAACAGCCGGTAGCCGGCCCGCTCGGCGACCAGCGCCGCGGCGGCGACCAAGGGAGCCGCCAGTCCGGTGGCCACGGCGACGTCGGCGGCCGCGAACCGGCGGGTCCGCCGCACCGCGACCAGGGCGAGCGCCGCGGTCAGCAGGAGGTAGGGGGTGGCGAGCAGGGCGGCCGTGGCTCCGCGGGGAAGCCAGAGCGCGGCCGCGGCCGGCAGCGCCACCCAGGGCCAAACCCGCCGGATCGTGTCGGGTGCCCCGACGAGTCCCAGGGCCGTCGGCACGAGCAAGAGCATGGCGAGCGCGTCGACGAGGTTCAGCAACACGATCACGAGATCATTTGAACACGTTCAAATGCCCCCTGTCGACCCGTGCCGGTGCGAGAAGCGGCCGGCCGGGTTGCCAGCGGGCGAGCTACGCGCCGTCTCCGACCTTCTCTCCGCCGACCGTCAGCGCCCCGACGAGGCCGTCGACGCCACGGAGGAAGGTCTCGCAGATCGCGGCCGGATCGAACAGGCAGCCGGCCGCCATGGCGCCGTCGCGGAGCATGACGAAGTGCCGCGCGGCCGCCTCGGACCCTGTCTCGTCCAGGCCGGCCATCAGGGTGTTGATCGTGTCGAGGAACCACTCCCGGTGCGCCAGGACGGCCTGGTGCACCGGATGGTCGACGTCGGGATATTCGGCGACCGCGTTCAGGAAGGCGCATCCGCGAAAACCTGGTGACTGGATGCCCTCGGCGATCGCCGCCGCGACGGCCCGGACGGTGTCACTCGGTGACGTGCCGCCGGCGACGGCCGCTTCCACCTGGCCGCGGATGGCCTGGTCGGCGGCGCGGAGGTAGGCGAGGACCAGGTCTTCCTTGCCCGGGTAGTGCCGATAGAACGTGGCCCTGGTCACTTGCGCCTCGGCGATGATCCGGTCGACGCCGACCGAGTGGATGCCTTCCGCGTAGAACACCCGGCTCGCCGTCGTCAGCAGGCGGAGTCGCGCCTCGGACGGTTGGGTCCCGGGTTCGCTGCGAGCCATGCGTCCAGCGTACCGGATAGAACGTTCTGTCTTGACAACGTGGCCCAGTGATTGTCATGGTGGGCGAGACAGAACGTTCGTTCTTCCCCTCGGAAGGCTTGACCATGACCACCGCGCTCCGGCGGCTTTACTTCGCCCGCTTCGCCTTCGCCATCGTCTGGGCCGTCGTGACGTTCGCGATCGCCGACGACCTCAACCCGCTCGCGGCCACGCTCTTCGTGATCTATCCGCTGGTCGACGCGGCAGCCGCGGTCGTCGACCTTCGCTCGTCGCGGTCCACCCTGCTGTACGTCAACATCGCGATCAGCCTGCTCGCCGCGATCGGCCTGGCGGTCGCGGCCACGTCCGGCATCCCGGCGGTCCTGCGCGTGTGGGGCGCCTGGGCGGTGGTGGCCGGTCTCGTGCAGCTGATCGTGGGCGTCACCCGCCGCGGGATGCCGGGTCAGTGGCCAATGATCATCAGCGGCGGCCTCTCCGTGCTCGCGGGCGGGTCTTTCGTCGCGGCCGCCTCCGCCGATGACCCGGCGCTGACGAGCGCGATCGGCTACGCCATCCCCGGCGCCATCTTCTTCCTCATCGCCGCCATCCGTCTTGGCCGCGCACCGAAGAGTCTCTAGTTCCACCGACTGCGAAGGAATACGCCATGAGCCAGCTACCCCTTGTCGATCCGGATGCCGCCCCGGAGCTCTTCGACGACGTCCGCAAGCAGCTGGGCAGGACGCCCAACATGACCAGGGCGATGGCCAACAGCCCAGCCGTCCTACCTCGACCTGTCGCGCACCTTGCGCTCGACGCTGAGCGCGAAGACCCGCGAGCTGATATCGCTCGCCGTCGCGCAGTCCGACAACTGCGAGTACTGCCTGTCGGCGCACGCCTACGGCGCCGAGCATGCGCTGCACCTGAGCGCTGAGGAGATCGCCGCGGCCCGCAAGGGGACGTCCGCGAATCCGAGGGCCCAAGCCGTTCTCGCGCTGGCGCTGGCGGTCAACGAGAAGCGCGGGGCCGCGGAGGACGACGTGGCGGCCGCCCGTGCCGCCGGCCTCACCGACAAGGAGATCGCCGAGGTCGTCGCCAACGTGGCGCTGAGCGTATTCACCAACTTCTTCAACAACACCAACGCCACGGACGTCGACTTCCCACTCGTGACGCCGTGAGCGCGCCCTAGTCGATGTTGGCGAGCACGTCGAGCAGCTTGCCTTGCCGCGCGTTGTTGCTGGTCCGGCCGTAGGTGTACAGGTACGGCCACTGGACACCGGTGAAGGACCCGCTGACCCAGCCCAGCCGTTGGCACAGCCCGGAGCCGATCGCGAACGCACCGACCGCGACGCCGAGGAGGTTCATCGGATCGGGGTCCTGCACGGCCTGGACCCCGCCGATGGCGGCGCCGACCGTGCCGACCGCAGCGGCGACCGGGCTGTCCAACACCGACGCCAGCCCCGGGTGATGCCCCTTGCGCAGTTCCTCCTGGAGGTGACGCAGGACGGTGCCGTCCAGCTCCTGCGGGTCGGTGGCCTTCACCAGGTCCGACATGGTCTTGAACCAGCTGACCAGCTCCCGGTGTCCGTCGCCGCGCACGAACCGCAGCAGTCCACCACGCCCGCGTACGTCGTCGAACCGGCCCAGGATGTGGATCAGCTGCTCGGCGAGGATCTGCGCCGTTTGCGTCGGGGCCGGCCGCGGTCCCGGCACACGGCGATCGGCGGCGCCGTCGATCCCCGCCTGCGACATGACCTGCATGAACTCGGCGTCTGCCGGTTTGAGGAGGAAGTCCATCTCCGCCCCGACGGCCGCGGCCGCGTGCCCGTGGTTGTAGGCGGAACCGAGCAGATACGCCACGGCCTCGCGCGGCTCCCATCGCCCCTTGTCGATGGATTCCAGCGTGCCCGCCGGGATCCGCTCGGCAAGCCGGTCTCCGGCCAGCGCCCCGGTCCAGAAGTCCAGCTGCTCGGGGTGCTCGCTGAGGAAGTTGTCCGCCCAGTCCTTGCCCAGCGCCTCGGGGACAACCACCACCCGCGGCCGATCACCACCGCCGCCGTAGCGATCCTGGTCGTAGATCCGCTTGATCTCACCGTCGATCTCGTCGTCCCACCGGGCGGGCTCACCCCAGTAGTGGTTGTTCCGGAACGCCTTGTCGGTCAACCAGGACTCGCGGCCCGCGATCTGGATCGCGCCCATCTCGACGAGCGCGAGAAAGTCCTTGGGCTTCACCCTGCAGTCCCTGGACCGCAACATGGCGCTCGACGGAGACCAGAGAATGAGCGGCAAACTGATCGCGATCATCCGGTGCAGGCGTCGGTAGCCGTACTCACCGAAATCGCTGATGTGGCAGAACGTCGGCAGCTGCGAATCCATCGACCCTCACTCGGCAACCCGGACGACGCTTCGCCCAAGACTAGAATCGGCCGACCAGCGCCACAAGCGGACGCCGGCCTTTGGTTCAGGGGCATAGGGTCGTGGTCATGCCGTCGAAGAAGGCCGCCGCTGTCGAGGTCGAGGTCGCTGGGCACGCCGTGCGGCTCAGCAGTCCTGACCGGGTCATGTTTCCCCAGGCCGGCTATACCAAGCAGGACGTGTTCGACTACTACCTGGCCGTCGGCGACGGGATTGCGCGCGCGCTCGACCACCGTCCCACCACCCTCCAGCGCTTTCCCGACGGGATCGACGGCGAGGCGTTCTACCAGAAGCGACTGCCCGCTCGCGGCACCCCGGACTGGCTCAACGGCGCGGAGATCACCTTCCCCAGCGGGCGCAAGGCGACCGAGCTCTGCCCGGTCGACCTCGCCCACGTCGCCTGGGCCGCGCAGATGAACACCGTCGTCTTCCATGCCTGGCCCGTGCGCGCCAAGGATCCCGATCACCCCGACGAGCTGCGGATCGACCTCGACCCGCAGCCCGGCACCGACTTCGGCAACGCGGCCGAGGCCGCAGGTGAGTTGCGGGCCGTGCTCGACGAGCTCGGCGCGATCGGCTGGCCCAAGACGTCTGGTGGCCGGGGTGTGCACGTCTACCTGCGGATCCAGCCCCGCTGGACGTTCGTCGAGGTGCGGCGCGCGACCATCGCGCTGGCCCGTGCGCTCGAGCGCCGCCGGCCCGACCTCGTCACCACGAGCTGGTGGAAGGAGGAGCGCGGCGAGCGGGTGTTCGTCGACTTCAACCAGATGGCCCGCGACCGCACCATCGCCGCCGCGTACTCGTTGCGGGCCAACCAACGGGCCACCGCCTCGACTCCCGTGACCTGGGACGAGTTGCCCGACGTCGAGCCGAACGACTTCGATCTGCGTACGCTGCCGCAGCGGTTCGCGAAGGTCGGTGACCCGCACGCCGGTATCGACGACACCCCGTTCGACATCACGCCGTTGCTGGAGTGGTCGGCGGCCGACGAGCGCAACGGACAGGGCGACATGCCCTACCCGCCCGACCACCCCAAGATGCCCGGCGAGCCTCCTAGGGTGCAGCCAAGCAAGAAGAACCCGGCCAACTGGACCGACGGCTAGAGAGCCAGCTTCATGCCTTCGTGGGTCGCCGAGAAGCCCAGCGACTCGTAGAACCGGCGCGCCTCCGACCGGCGCTTGTCGGTGGTGAGCTGCACCAGCGAACAACCGGCCGCCCGGGCCTCGTCCACGGCCCACGCGATCATCCGACGGCCGAGACCGGCACCGCGCTGACCCGACGCGACGCGTACCCCCTCGATCTCCATCCGCAACCCGCCCCGGCGGGTGAGCGACGGGATCAGGATCAGCTGCATGGTGCCCACGACCTCGTCGCCGACCAAAGCCACGACGACCGTGTTGCGCGGGTCGCCGTCGAGGGCGTCGAACGCCCGCCAATAGGCCGCGTCGACCTCCTCCGCGACCGTTTCACGGCCGGCGCCGATCGGGTCGTCTGCCAGAAGGCCGACAATCGCCGGTACATCGGACCGCAAAGCGGACCGGAAGATCAGATCAGTCACGCGGAGCAGCCTCGCACATCGAAATTGCAGCCGTGCGTGCCGCACGACGGGTGACATCCGGGGCATGATGATGCGCCATGAAGGCCTTGCTGCTGCCGTTCAAGGCGATCTACCGCGGGTTGGTCTACTTCGCCAACTCGCCACGGACGCTGATGATGTCGTACGCGTTGATGATCCTGATCGCGGCGGCGCTCTACAGCGTCTTCGAGAGGGTCAACGTCGGCGACTCGCTCTGGTGGGCGGTGGTCACCGCGTCGACGGTCGGCTACGGCGACATCTCGCCGGACACCTGGCAGGCGCGGGCCATCGCGGTCGTGCTGATCTCGACGATGGTCCTGCTGGTGATCCCGCTGATCACCGCGCACTTCGCCAGCAAGCTGATCGTCGACACCGACGCGTTCCGCCACGAGGAGCAGGAAGAGCTCAAGAACAACCTGCGCGTCGTGCGCCGACTGCTGGAGGAACTGGCGGCCCGGGAGGGGATTACTTCGCCGGGCAGCGCTTCCCCTCTGGCGGAACGGTCAGATTGAGCAGGTACGCATCGACCGCATCGGTGATGCAGCTCGTCTGGGGATAGGCCGTGTGACCCTCGCCCTCCCAGGTCAGCAGGCGACCGACGCCGAGCATGTTGGCCAGGGCCGGCGCCTGCGCGTACGGCGTGGCCGGGTCGCCGGTCGTGCCGACCACCAGGATCGGCGCGGAGCCGGTGGCCGGACCGGTCGGGAACGGGTCGTGCCCGCCGGGCCAGACCCCGCAGGTCAGCATGCCGACGGCGAGCGGCGCACCGAACATCGGGATCTGCGAGCGCCACTGCCCTTGCAGCGTGCGGACCTGTTTCACGTCGGGCACGGACTTCGCGTCGGCGCAGTTGACGGCGATGTTCGCGTCGAACAGGTTGGAGTAGGTGCCGTCGGGCGCCCGCTCCGCGTACGCGTCGGCGAGCTGGAACACCTGAGCCGGGTTGCCGCCCTCCAGCTCCTTGATCGCGCTGCCCAGAGCCTGCCAGCCCGACTGGGTGTAGAGCGACGAGATCACCGCGTAGAAGACCCAGCCGGAGGTGGCTTTGCGCCCGCCGGCCCCGGTCACCGGCGACACCTCGGCCTTGTCGATCTGGGCGTTGACCGCCGCCTTGGCGTCGGGCGCGATCGGGCACCGGTCGGGGGTCGAGTCGCACCACTTGGCGAAGTTGTCGAAGGCCAGCGCGAAGCCCTTGGCCTGGCTCTCCGAGCCGGCCACGAAACTCTGCCGCGGGTCGACCGCGCCGTCGAGCACCAGCGCCCGCACGTTCTTCGGGAACAGCTGGGCGTACGTGGCGCCGAGCAGCGTCCCGTACGAGTAGCCCAGGTAGGTCGTCTTCTCGTCGCCGACGGCCTTGCGGATCGCGTCCATGTCCTTGGCGGTCTGCACGGTGGAGAACAGCTTGAGCTTGTCGCCGTACTTGGCGTCGCACTCCTTGCCGATGGTCGTGTTGAGGTCGACCAGCCCGTCGAACTGGGCCTGGGTCTCCGGGTCGGGGACGTAGCCGAAGCTCTGGTCGAGCTGGGCGTCGGTGATGCACTCGACCGGGCTGGACCGGTCGACGCCGCGCGGGTCGAAGCCGACGATGTCGAAGCGCTGGGTCACCTCGTCGGGGATGCCCTGGAAGGCCGCGCCGAACGAGAGGTAGACGGCCAGGTTGACGCCGGAGGCGCCGGGGCCACCGGGGTTGACCAGCAGCGAGCCGATGCGGTCGTGCTGCTTGGTGTTGCGTACCCGGATCAGCGCGACGTCGAAGGTCTGTCCGTTGCCGGCGTTGGACCAGTCCTGCGGCACCTTGATGGTCGCGCAGTCGTACTTCATCCCCGAGGCGCCCCGCCCGACGAGCTGGTTCGGCACATCGGGACAGGGGGTCCAGGCGGGCTGCCCGGACGCGGCCGGGGCGGGAGCCGCGTTGTTGTTGTCGGCCGCGTTCGGTGAGACGACCGGCACCGTGCAGCCGGTCAGCACGAGCAGGCCGGCGAGCAGGCCGAGCAGGACGAACCGCAAGCGCACGTTCAGACTCCCGTTCCAGCGGCCGGGTCGCCGCCGAGCACCTCGTCGACGTCGAACCGCACCGGCCGGTCCAGCTGGTCGTAACCGCAGGAGCGCGGATCGCGATCCGGACGCCAGCGGACGAACTGGGCCGTGTGCCGGAACCGGTCGCCCTCCATCGCGTCGTAGCCGACCTCGACCACCAGGCCCGGCCGAAGCGGCTCCCAGGCGAGGTTCTTGCCGCCGGTCCAGCGACTCACCCCGCCGGGGCGGCGCTGGCCGGTCGCCGAGGTCGGGCCGACCTGCTGCTCGTCGCTGTCGGGGTCGATCCAGGGGTGCTCGGCGGGCTCGCGGTAGTCGGCGAGCTCGTCGAGCAGCTCCGCCCGGCGGGCCATGCTGAACGACGACGAGACGCCGATGTGGTGCAGGGTCCCTTCGTCGTCGTAGAGGCCGAGGAGCAGCGAGCCGACCACCGGGCCGGACTTGTGCCAGCGGAAACCGGCGACCACGGCATCGGCCGTACGCGCATGCTTGATCTTGAACATCAGGCGCTTGTTGGGCTCGTACGCGATGTCGGCCGGTTTGGCGATCAGCCCGTCGAGCCCGGCGCCCTCGAAGATCTCGAACCAGCGCCGCGCGGTCTCGATGTCCTGGGTCGTCGGCGTGACGTGCACCGGCGACGTGACCTTGGCCAGGGCCTTCTCCAGCTTGGCGCGCCGCGTCGAGTAGGGCTGGTCGACCAGCGACTCGTCACCGAGCGCGAGCAGGTCGAAGGCCACGAAGTCGGCCGGGGTGTTCTCGGCCAGTAGCTTGACCCGGGACGCGGCCGGGTGGATCCGCTGGGTCAACCAGTCCCACTCGAGCTTGGGCTGCTGGCCCTCCTCGCGGTGGATGACCACGATCTCGCCGTCGACGGCGCACCGCTGCGGGAGCTGGGCCTTGGCCTGCTCGACCACCTCGGGGAAGTAGCGGGTGAGCGTCTTGCCGCCCCGGCTGGCCAGCTCGACCTCGTCGCCGTCGCGGAACACGATGCACCGGAAGCCGTCCCATTTCGGCTCGTAGCTCATGCCGTCGGCCTCGGGGATCTGCGGCACGCTCTTGGCGAGCATCGGCTCGACCGGCGGGTTGATCGGCAGGTCCATCTCTCAGAGTCTTCCAGACGTCAGCTGACCACGACGGCCGCGACCCAGATGATCGCGATCGCCAGCGCCGCGCCGAGCTCCACCAGCATGGCCAGGCCGGCGGCCTTGATGGCGTGCTTGGTCGATGGCCAGGCCTGTTTCGTGTCGCCGAGCCGGGCCAGTTCCGCCAGCCACACACCGGCCACGAAGCCGATCACCAGGCCGACCACCGGGATTACGAAGAAGCCGACGATGGCGAGGACCCCACCGAGCAGAAGAGTCTTGTTGGGTACGCCGCTGCGCTTCAGGTTGCGGCCGGGCCAGGCGTACTTGACCACGATGCCGAGGATCGCGATCACGGTGACCAGCGCGAGCAGCCCCCAGCGCGTGGCACCCTCGCCCACGAAGATGGCCCACGCGGTCGCCGAGGCCCAGGTCAGCAGCAGGCCGGGCAGGAACGGGATCACCACGCCGAAGACACCGATCACCATGGCGACCCCGCACAGGATCGTGATGTTGGTGTCCGTCTGCGTCAGATCCATTGGCGCACTGTACTGGTCAGAGAACGAACGCGTCCGTCCAGAGCTGACCCGACCGACCTGACAAGGCATCGAGGAGCGCCACCGCCTGCTGGTCGGTCAGGGCGGCCACGAAGTCGACGATCGCCCGGCCCCGGGCACGGGCGGCCCGGTCGGGGGTTCCGGCGGGCAGTTCGGCCTCGGCCAACTCGACCAGGTCGTGCAGGCGCTGCGGCAGCCGGGCCTCCTCGGCCGGGTCGACGATCCAGGCCAGCAGCGCCTCGACGAGGGTGGCCAGCAGGCGCGCCTGACCGCGCTGGTGCAGGGCCAGGTCGGGGCGGTCCAGCACGAACCGGTGGTGGATCAGCTTGAGCACCTGGACCTCGTGCCACTGCGGCCGGTCGAGCAGCACGTAGCCGGAGCGGACGGCCGGGCTGTCGGTCAGCCGGACGGCGTCGACCAGCCGCCGGGTCCAGCGGGCCGAGAACCGCGCGACGTACTGCTCGGCCGCGACGGAGCCGTCGAACGGGTCGGCCAGCAACCCGTCGACCAGGTCGTGCCGGACCTGCTCGACGGCGTCGGCGAAGGCGTCGTCGTCGCTGATCCAGCGGTCGCGCCGATGCAGCCGGCGGCGCAGCTTCTCGATCGCGACACCGGCCTGGCGGCTGCCCGTGTCCAGGGCCGCGTCGGTGAGCCCGCCGAGCCGCTTGGTCTCGCGCTGCCACCCGATCAGCTCGGCCGCCACCGTCCCCTGTTGGAGCACGCCGACCCGGTGGAAGTCCTCGACGTCGTGGATCGCGTACGCGATGTCGTCGGCGGTGTCCATGATGGACGCCTCGACGGTCTGCTGCCAGTCGGGGATCTTCCCGGCGAACGGGGCGCGGGCCTCGCGCAGGTCGTCGACCTCGGTCGTGTAGGCGCCGAACTTGGCCGACCCGCTGGTCGGGTCCCAGTCAGGCGCGGACGCACCACGCGGCGGCGGACTCATCCGGCGCGGATGCGGTTCCGGATAGCCCAGCCGGGTCCACGGGTACTTGACGATCGCCGCACGCACCGCGGCGGTCAGGTTGAGCCCGATGGTCGCGGCGCCGCGGATCTCGGTGCTGGTGACGATGCGGTACGACTGCGCGTTGCCCTCGAACCCGTCGGGCAGCCCGAGCCGCTCGCGGGCCAGCCGGTCGAGCACGGCCTCGCCGAGGTGCCCGAACGGCGGGTGACCGAGATCATGGGCCAGGGCGGCCGCCTCGACGACGTCCGGGTCGCAGCCGCCGAGCTTGTCGAGCAGGGCCAGGTTGGCGGGGTCGGCGGTGAGCCGCTCGGCGATGGCCCGCGCGACCTGGGCCACCTTGAGGCTGTGCGTCAGGCGGTTGTGCACCAGCAGGCCGCTGCCGCCGGGGCTGATCACCTGGGTGACACCGCCCAGCCGGGCGAAGAAGGGCGAGGTGACGATCCGGTCGCGGTCGGCCCTGAACGGACTGGCGGCCAGGTCGCCCGACCCGGTGCGCCCGGTGTCGAACAGACGCTGTGCACGAGGATCGACCGGGTCCGTCATGATCCGACGCTAGCGCACCGCGGGTTTGTCCAGGTAAACGAGCCCCGGCCCACGCTCCAGCGGTCGCCGGTCGAAGATCGTGTAGCCGTTGCGCTCGTCGAGCCGACCCCTGCCCACGGCGACCAGCCGGCCGCGTGGGTTGCGCGCGACGAGCACGGTGCTCGGGCCGTCGAGCACGGCCGCGAGCTCGGCCAGGGTCTCGGTCAGCGGCGGCAGGTGGGGGTTGTCGTAGCGCTGGGCCTCCATGAGGAAGGCGGCGCGCTGGAGCGTCAGCACCTCGCCGGCATCCGCGGGCTCGGCCCGTTCGATCTCGACCATGCCCAGCAGTGCATCGGTCCCCGCCACGCGGCCCATCGGCGCCCGTGCACAAGTCCCGCCAGGTGAGATCCCCGCGAACTTCGGGAGACCATTGTGGATCCCTCAAACCATGGGTTGACAGCGACAAAGCGGCCCTCGCCGCTTCCCGAAATACGCACCACCCCGCGACGGAGGTGGTGCGTATTCGGGTGCGGTGCAGTGGCGTGTGTCAGGACGGGCGGGGGCCTCTCCGGTGGCGGCCGATGTAGCGGTTCGTGCGGACGCCCGCGAGTTGCATCGCTGCGCCGCCCGCCGTGAGTACCCCGCCGATGCCCGCGATCGATCCCACCGGCAGCCCCGTCTTCGGCAGTTCGGGCTCGGCCACTGGCGGTTCCTCGACGGGAGCCGGAGGCGGTTCCTGCGCCGTCGGCGGCTCCTCGCGCACCGGCGGACGAGGCGGCGGCGGCTCTTCTCCGTCGTCGTCACCGCAGGACGACGACGCGACGCCGCCGACCGCCGCGATGCTGTTGCCGCACACGTCGACGTCGATCGTGATCGGTACGACCACCTGCGTCCCGTTCAGGATGCCGGCGTTCTGGCCGCTGGCGATGTGCGACACCCCGCTGCCGTACTTCGCCGCGGCCGGCAGGTCGGCCGGGCCCTTCTCGTCCTGGTCTTCGTCGTCCTCGGACGGTGCCGCGTCGGGCAGTGCGACCGGCGCCCCGTCGGTGACCACGTCGGCCATGGCGCCGTCCGTGATCTCCTGCGCCCGGTCCACGGCGGCCGCGGCCGCGTCGCCGTCGCCAACAGCCGGCCCGTCGCCGAGCGCCGCCGCGCTGGCGGCCTGGCCGCTCAGCGCGAGCGCCCCGGCCACCACCGCGAGCCCCGCGGCCGGCAGGGCGGCCGCGCCGGCCAGTCGTCGCCGTCGTTTGTTCGTCATCGTTCTGTTCCTGTCGTCCGGAGAATTCGTGTCGAAAGGAGCATTTGTGGGAGCGTAGAGCGCTATGTCCGAAAACGCCCAAGCGACCGCGGGTGGATCACCCGGCCAGGGTCAGCCGTACCGGTGGGTCTCCCAGAGCAGTCGGATACGGAACTGCTTGCGCTCGAAGTCCGGGTCGCGGCTCAGCAGGTGCCCGTCGTAGGGCGCCCGGAGCCGGACGATCGACCCGTCCAACAGCGGCAGCGCTACGACCGTTCGCCGGCCGCGGCGTTCCATCCGCACCTCGACCACCCGGTGCCAGGGCGCCGAGTCGCCGAGCGCGCCCGGCACAGCCCACGCGCCCGCCGCGTCCAGGTCCGCGCCTACGCGTCCCCGCAGCAGCAGGCCGAGCACCGCGCCCACCGGGACCGGCGGCACCAGCAGCCACCAGAGCTGGTGCGGCACCGTGCGGTAGAGCTCGGCGTCCGTCAGCCAGTGCGCCACTTCCGGCGCCAGCACCGCCGCCAGTCCCGTCAGCGCCAACGCGCCCGACACCAGCACGCCGATCCACATGCCCCGCCCCAGCGCCTGTCGCCAGGTCGGCCGGAAGCGCAGCGGATCGCCCGGTAATGGCTCCTGAGCCGCGCTGACCACCCTGACCGGTGTTCGCATGCACTGCTAACGACGAGGTCACACCCAGGTAATCGGCTCTTCCGCCAGACGGGTCGTACGGTTGACCCATGGCACCCGAGAAGCCCTCCCCCGTGGCCGAAATCCCCACCGACGAGTTGCCGAAGACCGAGGCCGAATGGCAGGTCCGGCTCAACCCCGAAGAGTTCCGGGTGCTGCGCCAGGCCGGCACCGAGCGGCCGTTCACCGGCGAGTACGTCGACACGAAGACTCCGGGCACGTACGTCTGCCGGGCCTGCAACGCGGCGCTGTTCGAGAGCGGCACCAAGTTCGACTCGCACTGCGGCTGGCCGTCGTTCGACGAGGCGATCCCCGGCGCGATCCGCTACATCGAGGACCGGTCGCTGGGCATGGTCCGGGTCGAGGTCCGGTGCGCACACTGCGACTCGCACCTCGGCCACCGCTTCGACGGCGAGGGCTACACGGCCAAGGACGCCCGCTACTGCATCAACTCGGTGAGCATGCGGCTCATCCCCGCGTAACCGCGGCGGCCACCACCACCTGTTCGGGTTCGAGGACGCGGTCGCCGTCCTCGACCGACCAGATCGAGTTCTGCAGCGTACGGCCGAGCGTCCAGACAACCGCACGCTGCCGGTCCAGGCCCATCGCCTCGACCATGACGTCGAACCGGCGCCGGATCGTGCGTTCCGGCGCCGCCTTGTCCCACCGGTTCCACAGCGCCGGGCAGAGCTCGAAGCCCGGGTCGCCGGCCAGCGGCTTCGGGTCGATGGCCAGCCACGGCTCGCGGTCGGCGGCGAGCACGTTCTCGTAGTGCAGATCCCAGTGCAGCAGCCGGTCACCGGCCTCGCCGACCACCTCGGCTAGTTGGTCGGCCCAACGCTGGATGAGCTTGCCCTCGGCCGGGTCCGTCAACAGCGCCGCGGCGGCCGGGGTGTCCGCGATCATCGCAGCGGCCCTGTCAGCCAGCCGGGGGATCTCCGGCGGCGCGGCGTACGCGTTGAGCCTGTCGAGCAGCTCGGCGATCACCCGTACCGCCGCGGTGTCGTCCTCGATGGACCGCAGGTCCCGGGACGGATTCAGGCGCTCTAGCAGCAGGGTCCACGTCGAAGGATCCTCGCGGAGCACACGGGCCGCGCCGTCGCCGTTCCAGGTGCGCAGCGCGAGACCCTCGCCCGGGTGGTCCCAGTCGGTGTCCTGGAGCTTGAGCATCGCCGGCGTGCCGTCGTCGGTGACGACCGGGAGCACGAGACCGGCCACCCCACTGCGCGGGTCGCCGTCGCGCCGCAACCGCCAACGGTCGAGGAACTCGGCCGCCGTGCGGGCGACCCCGTCCACCCAGGCCCGGCCCGCGTCGCCGCGGAACCGGACCTGGGCGGCTACGAGAGCCGGGGGTACGACGATCTCCTCAGCGGTCATTCGCTGAGGTTAAACCGCTTCTTTCAGTGCTGTCCCACGACGATGCGTCCACCACGCCCGTCGATGCCGTCGGCCTGCTCGTCGTCGAGCCAGACACCGCCGGTGGCGAGGTAGCGGAAGGTGTACTCGCCCGGGCCGAGGGTGAGCGTCACCGTGCGGGTGCCGTCCCGCCTCGGCTGGAGCTCGTGCCGGCCGGGCTCCCAGTCGTTGAAGCAGCCCACGACGCTGACCTGCCCGACCGGGTTGTCCTTGGGCAGGCAGAACGTGACGCGGGTCTTGCTGCCGAACAACTTACTTCTCTTGATCATGTCGGCTCCTCCCGGTAAGGACACAACCTCATGGAGCTTCCCTGCCGGAACCGGACATGGGCGGACCGACACACCGCGCGTTACATGACATTCATGGGTCGCGAATGTTGCTCTTATCAGGCGTTTCGGTTGCCGGCCGGTCCGCTTCCGGGTCACGCTGCGGGTAACCGATTGGGGGCGGGCACCATGGCGGTGTGTGAGACCTGTGGCAACGACTACTGGCTGGCGTTCGAGGTGAAGACGATCAGCGGCGACCGGCACGTCTTCGACTCGTTCGAATGCGCGATCCAGCGGCTCGCCCCGATCTGCGAGCACTGCGGCGTGAAGGTCGTCGGCCACGGCGTCGAGGTGGGCGGCCGGTTCTTCTGCTGCGCGCACTGCGCGCGGGCCACGGCCGGTGCCGAGGCCGCGGCGATCACCGACACCGTGGGCGCCCACCCGGGCTGACTATGCTCGGTGGCCATGCGGCCGCAGACCGACGAGCTACGGGTGGCGTCCTTCGCCGACCTCGACACGACCACGCTCTACCGACTCCTCGAGTTGCGGTGCGCGGTGTTCGTCGTCGAGCAGGAGGCCGCGTACCTCGACATCGACGGCCGCGACCTCGAGCCCGCGACCCGGCACGTCTGGATCGCGCGGGACGGCGTCCCGGTGGCCTACCTGCGAGTGCTCGCCGAGCCGGACGACGGCATGCGGGTCGGCCGCGTGGTCGTCGCCAAGGAGGCCCGCGGGTCCGGGGTGGCCGGCCGGCTGATGGACGCGGCACTCGAGATCGTCGGCGCTCGGCCGTCGGTCCTCGACGCGCAGGCCCACCTGGAGGGCTTCTACGGCCGCTACGGCTACACGGTCAGCGGCGAAGGCTTCCTCGAGGACGGCATCCCGCACGTACCCATGGCGCGGGGATAGCTTTTAGATCATGACGACCCCGACGCTGTACGAGTGGGCCGGCGGCCGGCCGGCGATCGCTCGGATGATCAACGCGTTCTACGACCGGGTGGAGCGGGACGAGCTGCTCAGCCCGTTCTTCCCCGGCGGTGTCAGCGTGGCGCACCGCGAGCACGTCACCACCTGGTGGTCGGAGGTGTTCGGCGGGCCGTCGGACTACACCGACGAGCTCGGCGGCTACGAGAACATGCTCGCCCACCACAAGAACCTGGGCATCACGCCCGAGCACCGCTTCCGGTTCGCGTCGCTGATGAGCCTCGCCGCCGACGACGCCGGGCTGCCGGCCGACCCGGAGTTCCGGGCGGCGCTGGTCGGCTACCTGGAGTGGGGCACCCGGATCGCGATGGAGAACTCCCAGCCGGGAGCGACCCCGGTCGAGCACGCCCCGGTGCCGCACTGGGGCTGGGGCGTAGCCCCGCCCTACCAGCCTTAGGGCAGGGCCTCGACGAGCTCGGCCACCGAGCGCCGGCGGCCCGTGTAGAACGGGACCTCTTCGCGCACGTGCCGGCGCGCCCGCGAGGCCCGCAACTCACGCATCAGGTCGACGATCCGGTGCAGCTCGTCGGCCTCGAAGGCCAGCATCCACTCGTAGTCGCCGAGCGCGAACGAGGCCACCGTGTTGGCCCGCACGTCGGGGAAGCCGCGCGCCTGCCGCCCGTGCTCGGCCAGCATGTCGCGCCGGTCCTCGTCGGGCAGCAGGTACCACTCGTAGGAGCGGACGAACGGATACACGCAGACGTACGCCCGTGCCTCCTCGCCCGACAGGAACGCCGGCAGGTGGCTCTTGTTGAACTCGGCCGGGCGGTGCAGCGCCATCTGCGACCAGACGGGGGCCAGGTGCCGGCCGAGGGCGGTCCGGCGGAACTGGGCGTACGCCTCCTGGAGAGCGTCGCTGGAGGCCGCGTGCCACCAGATCATCAGGTCGGCGTCGGCGCGCAGCCCGGAGACGTCGTAGCTGCCGCGGACCGTGACGTCCTTGCTCGCCAGGTCGGCGAACAGGCGGTCGACCTCGGCGGCGAGCCCGCTGCGGGACTCGGGCAACGGCTCGGCGGCCCGGAAGACCGACCACATCGTGTAGCGGATGGTGTCGTTGAGCTCCCGGATCCGGGCGGCGTTGGTCTGCTCGGTCATGCGAACCATCCTCTCTCAGCCGGCCTGCGGCCGGTCCCGCAGGGCCGCGAGCACGGCGTCGGCCGCGGACTCGCCGGAACGTACGCAGATCGGGATGCCCACCCCGTCGTAGCCCGCCCCGGCGAGCGCCAGGGTCGGAGCCAGCGCCGCCCGGGCCGCGGCGACGCGGTCGAGATGGCCGGGCGCGTACTGCGGGAGCGCGCCGCCCCACCGCCGCACCTTGGTGTCGACCGGCTTGGGCAGGCTGTGGTCGACCAAGGTGGACAGTTCCCTGTGGACGATGCTGGCGAGCTCGGCGTCGTCGCGTTGGAGCACGTGCTCGTCGCCGTAGCGGCCCACGGACGCGCGGATCAGGGCGACCCCGTCCGGCCGGCGGTGGTGCGCCCACTTGGTCGAGAAGAAGGTGGCCGCCTTGACCGCGGTGCCGTTCTCGGCCGGCACCAGGAAGCCGGACAGCTCCGGCAGCTCGGGCCGCGGCAGCGCCAGCGTGACGAGCGCCACGCTGGCGTAGTCCAGCTCCCCGACAACACGGGCCGCGTCGGCCTCGACGGCTTGGAGCAGCCGGGCCGCGGGCCGGGCCGGCACGGCGAGGACGACGGCGTCGACGGTGACGTACTCGGGGTCCCGGGTCGGGCCGACCGTGAGCCGCCACGCCCCGTCCGGCGTCCGGGTCAGCTCGCGGACGGTGGCACCGAGCCGGATCTCCGCGCCGCTGGCCGCCGCGGCGGCCTCGACCAGCCGGCTCACCCCGCCCCGGACCGTGGCGAACACGGCGCCGCCCGGCACCCGGGGGAACGCGGCCTGGGCCGCCTTCACCGCGCCGGTGAGCGTGCTCTCGCGCCGGGCCTGTCGGGCCAGCGCCGGCATCGTGGCGGCGAGGGAGAGGCGGTCGGCGCGACCGGCGTACACGCCGCCGAGCATGGGGTCGACCAGCCGATCCACGACCTGGTCGCCGAGCCGGCGGCGGACGAGCGCGCCCACGGCGACATCCTCGCCCTCGGCCAGCAGCGGCGCGCCGGCGTCGAGGTCGTGGTCGTCCACCGCCGCGACCCCGGCCAGCGCGCCGAGGTCGCCCGGCACGCCGGTCAGCGTGCCCCGGGGCATCGTCACCAGCTTGCCGTCGACGGCCAGCGCTGCGGCGCCGACGGCGGGGTTGACCAGCTCGTCGCCGAGGCCGAGCCGCCGGACCAGTTTGATCGCGGGCGAGTCCTCGCCGGTGGCCGTGTCGCGCACCAGGAACGCCTCGGCGCCGAGCTCGACCGGCGACCCGGCCAGCTCACCGGTGCGCAGCTTGCCGCCGAGCGTGGCGCCCTGCTCGAAGATCGTGACGGCGGTGCCCGGCGCCGCGTCGTGGATCCGCACCGCGGCGGCCAGCCCCGCGATCCCTCCGCCGATCACGGCGACCCGCTTCTGCATGAGACCCACCATATGGCGGGCCGGATCAGGCGCTGCGGCGACCGGGCAGCGCTGTGACGCCGGGCGGCGGCAGGCCGGCGGTCGAGGCCAGCAGCACCGACCAGGCGAGCAGGTGGGCGCCGAGGTCGTCGTCGGTCGGCGTCCAGCTCGCGCGGATCTCGATGTCGGCCGCCGTCGGAGGGCCGGCCAGGTCGCCGAAGCGGGTCGACATGGTCTGGGTGACCGTGCCGCCGATGGCCCGGTAGTGGGCGTCCTGGGCGTCGAGCGCGTCGGTCAGCCAGGTCCAGCCCACCGTGGGCAGCAACGGGTCGGCGGCCATGTCGACGTCGACCTCGGCGGTCACGTAGGTGACCAACCGCATCGTGCCCTCCCACGCCTCGTGGCCGGCCGGGTCGTAGAGCAGGATCAGCCGGCCGGTCGCCATCTCGTCGTCGTCGGCCTTGGTGACCGAGGCGCTGAGGGCGAACGTGAAAGGCGCGAGACGCTGTGGTGCGCCCACCTCTTCGAGGAGGACCTCGGCCCGCGGGGTCGCGGCGCGAAGGCTGGCGACGGCGTTCGCGAAGACGTCGGGAACCGCTGTCGGAGCCATGACCGCAGCCTATGCATTCCGCGGTGCGCCATGGGGGAAGGGCACGCCGGTCGCCCTAGCATGATCGGCCGGCGGCGAGCGACAAAAACGACCTATCGGGTAGTAAGCGTGTGCACCAGCTCCGTGACGCGGGTCAGCACCGTGGGATCGATCTCCGGCAGCACACCGTGGCCGAGGTTGAAGATGTGGCCCGGCGCGGCCCGGCCCTGCTCGAGGATCCGGCGCACCTCCGCCTCGACGACCTCCCAGGGCGCCAGCAGCGTGGTCGGGTCGAGGTTGCCCTGCACGGCCTTGTCCGGACCGATCCGACGGGTGGCGACGTCCAGCGGCGTACGCCAGTCGACCCCGACCACGTCGGCGCCGGCCTCACCCATCGCGCCCAACAGCTCGCCGGTGCCGACACCGAAGTGGATCCGCGGGACCCCCGCGTCGGCCAGCCCGGTCAGCACGGTGGTCGAGTGCGGCAGCACGAACCGGCGGTAGTCGGCCTCGGACAGCGCTCCGGCCCAGGAGTCGAACAGCTGCACGGCCGCCACTCCGGCCCCGATCTGCACGCGCAGGAAGGTCAGCGCGTTCTCGGCCAGCCGCGCGCAGAGGGCATGCCAGGTGTCGGGGTCGCCGTACATCAGCGCCTTGGTCTTCGCGTGCGTCCGTGACGGGCCGCCCTCGATCAGGTAGCTGGCCAGCGTGAACGGGGCGCCGGCGAAGCCGATCAGCGGGGTGTCGCCGAGCTCCGCGATGGTCAGGCGGACCGCCTCGTCGACGTAGGAGACGTCGTTCGGGTCCAGCCGGCGCAACCGGGCCACGTCCTGCGCGGACCGGATCGGCTCGTCGACCACCGGGCCGGTGCCCGCGACGATGTCGACGTTGACGCCGGCCGCCGCGACCGGCACCACGATGTCGCTGAACAGGATCGCGGCGTCGACTCCGTGCCGGCGCACCGGCTGCAGGGTGATCTCGGCGACCAGGTCGGGCCGGCGGATGGTGTCCAGCATGCCGATGCCCGCGCGCAGCTCCCGGTATTCCGGGAGGGAGCGCCCGGCCTGGCGCATGAACCAGACCGGAGTGTGCGGGGTCTCGATGCCCCGGGCGGCGCGGACCAGGGCGGAGTCGGTGTGGGTCGTCGTCGTCATCGAGCCCATCGTTTCACGCTGCGCCGACGAGCCGATCTCCGGCGCCGCCGTGTGCGGCCGCCCCGGAAGGGATCGCGGCGGCCGCACTCCGGTCAACAGATCTTGAAAGCGTCGCAGGCGACCTTGATGGGTACGGCCAGGCCGATGCCCTCCGCGTCCTGCGCCTTCGCGGTGGCGATGCCGACCACCTGCTTGGCCGAGTTGATCACCGGGCCGCCGGAGTTGCCCGGGTTGATCGGCGCGTCGAACTGGATCATCGGCCCGTCGCTCTCCGGGAGCTCGCGGACCGCGCTCACCACACCCGTGGTGACCGAGTCGCTCAGGCCCAGCGGAGCACCGACCACCACGATCTGCTGGCCCGACTTGACCGCACCCTTGGCGGTGACCAGACCATTGATCTTGGTGCTGGTACGCAGGTGCGCCACGTCGGCCGACTTGTCCACGTCGACGATCGTGGCCGCGTAGCGCTTGCTGTCGCGCTCCAGGAACACCTGACGCCCGCCCGCCTCGTACACGTCCTCGACGACGTGGAAGTTGGTGATCATGTTGGTCTTGCCGCCGCTGGCCGGCTTGCCCACCGCGAACGCCGTGCCGGTCACGTTGCCGGCCGCCACGCGGAACACGCTGGGCAGCGCCGCGCTGGAGATCGCCTCCGGGTTGAAGGCCGCCCCGAGGCGCTTCTCCAGGTCGGTCGCCCGGCCGTCGAGCCCGTCGAGCCGGCCGGCGGCCTGCGCGCGCTCGTCGGCCTGCACGCGCTCGTTGGTGGCGAGCCGGTCGCCGAGTTGCTCGATGCGCACCGCCTGGTACGCGAGGACACCGGCCAGCACCACGACGAGGCCGAGGGTGGCACCGACGACCCATCGACGCTTTTCACCTTTACGGGTGTCCGCCGCAGGGGACGCGAACGGCTCGAAGCCGGCCTGCCCCGGATGGCGCGGCGCCGGCGGCGCGAAGACGGGACCGGGCCGCGGCGGCACCGGGCGCAAGGGCGCCGAGTCGATCGGGCCGCGCGGTGCCGGTGGGCTGAAATCGGGCGGCGGCGCCCACGAGACGGGCGGCTCCATGGGGCCTCGCGGCCCTGGTGGGGCGTAGTGCGGTGGTCCGAGGTCGGCCGGCGGGAACTCGCGGTCGACCGGCAGGTATATCGGGCCCTCCGGCGGCGGTGGATCGCCGTACCCGGGTGAAGTTTCGGGCCAGGTTGTGCGCTCGTCCCCGGCGGACATTCTCCGCTCCCCTCAGTCGCACCGGACTGGACCCCCGCAGGACCGTACCGCACCACCCGACGCGCCGACCCGGCTGTCCGATGCGTGACGGCGCGCCTACTAGGGTTGGCAGGTGACCGACGAACCACCCCTGCGCCGTCGGGCCGCACGCCGAGCGGGGGACGAGTCGCCCACCTCCCCCGAAGCGGACGGCCCCTCCACCGGCTCCCCCGACGGCCCGGCGGCTCCCGAACCCCTCGCGGGCCCCACGCCGCAGCTGCTCACCGCGCCCCGGGAAGGCACGCCCGCGCCCGTGGAGTCGCCCGACGACCTCGCCGACGCCGTGGCCCGCTTCGCCGGCGGCACGGGTCCGGTGGCGATCGACGCCGAGCGCGCGTCCGGCTACCGCTACAGCCAGCGGGCCTACCTGGTCCAGCTCCGGCGCAGCGGCTCCGGCACCGTGCTGATCGATCCGCTGCCGCTGGGCGACCTGCGTACGCTCGACGCCGCCATCGCCGACGCCGAGTGGGTGCTGCACGCCGCCAGCCAGGACCTGCCGTGCCTGTCCGACCTCGGCCTGCGGCCGCGCCGCCTCTTCGACACCGAGCTGGCCGGCCGGCTGGCGGGCTTCGAACGCGTCGGCCTGGCGGCGTTGACGGAACAGTTGCTCGGCTACGCGCTGGAGAAGCACCACTCGGCCGCCGACTGGTCGAGCCGCCCGCTGCCGGACTCGTGGCTGAGCTACGCGGCGCTGGACGTCGAGCTGCTGGTCGACCTCCGCGACGCGCTCGCGTCCGAGCTGATCACCCAGGGCAAGCAGGACTGGGCGGCCGAGGAGTTCGCGGCGCTGGTCGCGTGGGGCGCGCAGCCGCCACGCAACCGCCCCGACCCGTGGCGCCGCACGTCCGGCATCCACCGCATCCGCGGGGCAAGGGCGCAGGCCCGGGTCCGCGCGCTGTGGTACGCCCGGGACGACGTCGCCGCCCGCCGCGACTCGGCACCGGGCCGGGTGCTCCCCGACTCGGCGATCATCGCGGCCGCCGAGATCGACCCGAAGGACGAGCGCACGCTGCTCTCGCTGCCGGGCTTCGGCGGTCGGTCGGTGCGCCGGCTGGCCCGGATCTGGCTGGACGCCCTGGACACGGCCCGCGGCCTGCCGGACGACGCCCTGCCGACCAACCCGCCGATCGACGGGCCGCCACCACCGCACCGCTGGGCCGAGCGCGACCCGGTGGCGGCGGGCCGCCTGTCGCGGTGCCGCGAGGTGGTCACGACGACGGCGGCGGCCCACAAGCTGCCGCCGGAGAACCTGATCGCCCCGGACTCGATCCGCCGCCTGGCCTGGACCCCACCGGAAGACGTCACCCCGGAAACGGTCTCGGCCACGCTACGGGGCTACGGCGCCCGGGCCTGGCAGGTCGGCCTGATCGCCCCGGACCTGGCCGCGGCCCTGGACGACCCGAAGGCCTGAGGGAGAGCCGCCTATTCGCCCAGGACCGAGGGGCGGAGGGCGGCCCACTCCAGGGAGTGGCGGATGCCGTCCTCGACCGTGTAGTCCGGGGTCCAGCCCAGGGCCGCGTGGGCCTTGTCCGTGCGGGTGTAGGAACCCACCACGTCGCCCGGGCGGGACGGGGCGTCCGATACCCGCAGGGGGCGGTCTGCCACCCGCTGGAAGGCCGCCACGAACTCGCGGACCGTCGTGCCCGTGCCTGTGCCCAGGTTGAGCACGTCGTAGCAGCGCGAACCGCCGGCCGGCAGCACCTCGTCGAACCGGCGCAGGGCCTCGACGTGGGCGCGGGCCAGGTCCCAGACGTGGATGAAGTCGCGGATGCCGCTGCCGTCGCGGGTCGGCCAGTCCGTGCCCGTGATCCGGAACTCCTCGCCGGCCTCCAGGGCGGTGATCAGGCGGCCGAGCAGGTGCGTCGGCTGTGCGTGCTGCAGGCCCGTGCGCATCTTCGGGTCCGCGCCGATCGGGTTGAAGTAGCGCAGCGAGATGACCCGCAGGTCGTACGCGTTGGTGCAGTCCTCCAGGACCCACTCCATGACGGCCTTGGTCCGCGCGTACGGCGACTCCGGGCGCAACGCCGACGACTCGTCGACGGTGAAGTCGGCGCCCGGGGCGTAGATGGAGGCCGACGACGAGAACAGGTAACGCTGGCAGCCGTTGCGGGTCACGTGCGAGATCAGCTCGAGCGACTTCGCCACGTTCTCGCGGTAGTAGCGCACCGGCTCGGCCACCGACTCGGGCACCACGATGAGCGCGGCGGCGTGCACCACGGCCGAGATGTCCGGGTGGTCAGCGAAGATCCGGTCGATCAGGGCTCCGTCGGCGATGTCGCCCTCGTAGAAGAGGCGATCACGGACGTACTCGGCGCGGCCGGTGACCAGGTTGTCGACGATCACCGGGGTGATGCCGGAGTCGATGCAGGCCGAGGCCACCGTGCTGCCGATGAACCCCGCCCCGCCCGCGATCAAGACCTTCATGGGTCTGGACCCTACCAACCGCGTGCTTGTGTCCCACTCCACGCTCCGTGCGAGGTTACCGGCGAGTAGCATTCGACTCAGACCCCGTACCGAGGAGGCCCATCCGTGCCCCGTTCTGTCCGCGACGTCGCGTTCGTCGACGGCGTCCGCACCCCCTTCGGAAAGGCGGGTGGCATGTACGCGCACACCCGCGCCGACGATCTGGTCATCCGCTGCATCCGCGAGCTGCTCCGGCGCAACCCGCAGCTGCCCCCGGAGCGGGTCGAGGAGGTCGCCATCGCCGCGACCACCCAGATCGGCGACCAGGGCCTGACCATCGGCCGCACCGCCGCCCTGCTGGCCGGCCTGCCCAAGACCGTGCCCGGCTTCGCGATCGACCGGATGTGCGCGGGCGCGATGACCGCCGTCACCAACGTCGCCGGCGGGATCGCGATGGGCGCGTACGACGTCGCCATCGCAGGCGGAGTCGAGCACATGGGCCGGCACCCGATGGGTGAGGGCGTCGACCCCAACCCGCGGATCCTGGCCGAGAAGCTCGTCGACCCGTCCGCGCTGGTGATGGGCAAGACCGCGGAGAACCTGCACGACCGGCTGCCGGCGGTCACCCGCGAGCGGGCCGACGCGTTCGGGCTCGCGAGCCAGGTCAGGACGGCCAAGGCGTACGCGAACGGCAAGCTCCAGGACGACCTCGTGCCCGTCGCCCTGCGCGACCCGGACAACGGCTGGGGGCTGGCCACGGTCGACGAGGCGCCACGCGACACCAGCATGGCGAAGCTCGCCACGCTGAAGACCCCGTTCCGCCCCCACGGCCGGGTCACGGCGGGCAACTCGGCCGGCCTCAACGACGGCGCGACCGCGAGCATCATCGCCGCCGAGGACACCGCCCGCGAGCTCGGGCTGCCGGTGGCCATGCGCCTGGTGTCGTACGGCTTCGTCGGCGTCGAGCCCGAGGTGATGGGCGTCGGCCCGATCCCGGCGACCGAGAAGGCGCTGCGGATCGCCGGCCTCGACATCGCCGACATCGGCCTGTTCGAGCTCAACGAGGCGTTCGCCGTGCAGGTGCTGGCCTTCCTCGACCACTTCGGCGTCGCCGACGACGACCCGCGGGTCAACCCGTGGGGCGGCGCGATCGCGGTCGGGCACCCGCTGGCCTCCTCGGGCGTGCGGCTGATGACCCAGCTCGCGCGCCAGTTCGCGGAGCACCCCGAGGTGCGGTACGGCATCACCGCCATGTGCATCGGCATCGGCATGGGCGGCTCGGTCATCTGGGAGAACCCGAACTGGGAGGGCGGCAAGTGAGAGAGCGAAGCGAACGAACCAGTCGGCTCAGCAGCCTGTGCGCACGCGTTTCCCCGCGAAGCGGGGAGGGCGCGTGAGCACCGACGAGATCGTGACTCGGGCGCTGGTGCGCGCGGTCACCGTCAAGGGCCGCAAGGCCGCCCTGATCACCCTGGACAACGGGCTCGACCACACCAAGCCCAACACGTTCGGCCCCGGCGGCCTGGCCAGCCTGGACAAGGCGATCACCGCCGCACAGGCGCTGGAGCCCGCGTTCATCGCGATCACCGGCAAGCCGTACATCTTCTCGGTCGGTGCGGACATCACGGGCATGCCGCGGGTCGCGTCGCGCGAGCAGGCGGTCGAGCTCGGCCGGCTCGGGCACCGCGTGTTCAACCGCCTGCGCGAGTCGACGATCCCCACGTTCGCGTTCGTCAACGGCGTGGCCATGGGCGGCGGCCTGGAGGTGGCACTGCACTGCCACTACCGGACCCTGTCCGGCGGCGCGGGCGCCCTGGCCCTGCCCGAGGTCTCGCTCGGCCTGGTGCCGGCGTGGGGTGGCACGCAGCTGCTGCCCAACCTGATCGGCATCGCGCCGGCCGCGCAGGTGATCATCCAGAACCCGCTGACGCAGAAGACCCTGCGCCCGCCCCAGGCCCGTGAGCTGGGCATCGCCGACGTGCTGCTGGAGCCGGCCGACTTCCTGGAACGGTCGCTGGAGTGGGCTGCCGGCGTGGTCGCGGGCGAGATCACCGCCCCGCGGCCGGAGATCGATCGCGACATGTGGGACGGCGTCCTCTACTTCGCCAAGATGCAGCTCGACGAGAAGCTGCACGGCGCGGTCGCCTCCGCCGAGAAGGCGCTGGAGCTGCTCGCGCTGGCCAAGGACGCCGACTTCGCCACCGGCACCGCCGCCGAGGACGAGGCGCTCGGCGACCTGGTCACCGGCCCGCAGCTGCGCAACAGCCTCTACGCGTTCGACCTGGTGCAGCGCCGTGACAAGCGGCCGGCCGGCGCTCCGGACAAGGCACTGGCCCGCGACGTCACGAAGGTCGGCGTGGTCGGCGCTGGTCTGATGGCCGGGCAGATGGCGCTGCTGTTCGCCCGCCGGCTCGAGGTCCCGGTCGTGCTGACCGACCTCGACCAGGAGCGGGTCGACAAGGGCGTCGCCTACGTGCGCGGCGAGATCGACAAGCTGCACGGCAAGGGCCGGATCGACGAGGGTACGGCCGCCAAGCTGCGCGGCCTGGTCAGCGGCTCTGTCGACAAGGCGGCCTTCGCCGACGCGGACTTCGTCATCGAGGCGGTGTTCGAGGACCTGGGCGTCAAGAAGCAGGTCTTCGCCGAACTGGAGAAGATCGTCTCGCCGGAGGCGGTGCTGGCCACCAACACCTCGTCGCTGTCGGTCACCGAGATGGCGGCCGACCTCGAGCATCCGGAGCGGGTCGTCGGCTTCCACTTCTTCAACCCGGTGTCGGTGATGCCGCTGGTCGAGATCGTCCGGGCCGCCAAGACGGACGACCCGGCGCTGGCCACGGCGTTCGCGGTCGGCAAGCAGCTCAAGAAGTCCTGCGTGCTGGTCAAGGACGCGCCGTCGTTCGTGGTCAACCGGCTGCTGACCCGGTTCCTCGGCGAGATCTACGCGGCGATCGACGCCGGCACGCCGGTCGAGGTGGCCAACACCGCGCTCGACCCGCTGGGCCTGCCGATGCGGCCGCTCGCGCTGCTCACCATGGTCGGACCGGCGGTCGCGCTGCACGTCTCGAAGACCATGCACGCGGCGTTCCCGGACCGGTTCGGGGTCAGCGAGAACCTCGCGCGCATCGTCGAGGCCGGCAAGCCGCTGACCGACCGCGAGGGCAACGTCGACGAGTCCGTGGTCGCGCTGCTCCAGGTCGGCGACGCGCCGCTGACCGCCGAGCAGGTGCGCGACCGGGCGCTCGACGCGATCGCCAACGAGGTGCGCACGATGCTGGCCGACGGCGTGGTCGCCGACGCCAAGGACATCGACCTGTGCCTGATCCTGGGCGCCGGGTGGCCGTTCCACCTGGGCGGCATCACGCCGTACCTGGCGGCGACCGGCCGCCGCTGACGGCAACGAAAAGGCCCCCGGGTTGTCCCGGGGGCCTTTCTCGTCTGCCGATTTACTGGGTCTCGACCTCGGCGCGCATGGCGACGAAGTTCTTGTAGGCCGCGTTGCCGTCGACGTTGTAGACGCCGATCATGCCCACGCTGCCCTTGTCGGCCCAGGCGCACAGGCCCAGCGGGATCTCGGCGCCACCCTCGGAGATCGTGCCGTCGGCACACCGGGCCTCGCCGCCCTGCGGGCCGGGGTCGACCGTCTTGATGTTCTTCATCGCGAACGGCGCCTTGTTGAGGTCGGCGAACGTCTTCTCGAGCTCGGAACCCGGGTTGGCGATCAGGCCGGACGCCGCCACCAGCATGATCAGCTGCTTCTTCTCGATGTTGCCGTAGAACGCGGCAGCCGTGCTGCTCGCGTCGGGCAGGTCGGCGTTGAGCTGGGTCTTCATCTCGTCGACCGCGGTCTGGAGGTCCGGGTCCTGGATCCGGGGCTGGCCGCCGAGCGTCGCGGGCGCCGTCACGCGGGTGTTGGTGGCCTCGACGACGTCCTTGACCGTGTCCTTCAGCCCGAAGTAGAGCGCCGCGGCGCCACCGAGGCAGAGCACCAGCACGGACGCCAGGACGATCAGCACGATCTTGCCGGCCCGGCTCTTCTTCGGCGGTGCGGTGGGGGGCATCGGCGGCCCACCGAACTGGTCGCCGTAGCCGCCCTGCTGCGGCTGCTGGCCGTAGCCCTGCTGCTGCGGGTAGGCCGGCTGCTGCCCGTAGGGCGCCGGCGACGAGGGCTGGCCATAGGCGGGCGGCTGCTGCCCGTAGTCGCTGCCGTAGCCCGGCTGCTGGCCGTAGTCGGGCTGCTGACCGTAACCAGGCTGCTGACCGTAACCAGGCTGCTGACCGTAGTCGGGCTGCTGCGGCGGCTGGCCGTAGGTGCCGGGCTGCGGCGACCCGTACGTCTGCCCGTAGTTCGGCTGCTGCGGCGGCTGCTGCTCACCGTAGGGCTGGCCGTACTGCGGCTGCTGCGGGGGCTGCTGGCCGTGGGGCGGCTGGGAGCCGTACGACGGTGGCTGGGCGTATGGATCGGACATCACGGCTCCCGGAGTTACTCCTTGTGGACTTGCCGGATCGTAGCGAGCACACGCACACGCCGCCTGCCCAGCGTCGGGCAGGGGACACAACGTGTATCCCGATCGTGACTAGGCCCGCTCGGCCGCGCTGCGCTCGACGCAGAACTCGTTGCCCTCGGGATCGGCCAGCGTCACCCAGCCCGTGCCGTCCGGGCGGCGGTGGTCCCCGACCAGGGTGGCGCCGATGCCGAGCAGCCGCTCGACCTCTTCGTCGCGCGTACGCTCGGTCGGTTGCAGGTCGAAGTGGAGTCGGTTCTTGACGGTCTTCTCGTCCGGGATCTGACAGAACAGCACGCCGGGACCGGCACCCTCGGGCGCGATCAACATGGCCTCGGGGTCGCCCGGGAAGTCCTCGTCGGAGCGCGCGTAGCCGAGCACCTTCGACCACCACCCCGCCAGCTCGTACGGGTCATGGCTGTCGATGTTGAGGTGGTGAATGCGGTTGCTCATCGCGCCACCATGCCAGCGGATCCGGCGGTGATCAACGCGGTTTCGGCTCGGCGACCGTCGCCGTGCCCGCGGCGACCGGAGTGATGCTCGCGGCCGGCAGCGTCACCCGCACCTCGAGGCCGCCGTCCTCCTGCGGCTCGGCGGTCACGCTGCCGCCGTGCGCGTCGCACACCGCGCGCACGATCGACAGCCCCAGGCCCGAGCCGCGGGCGCCGGTGCGCTCCCGGC
The DNA here is from genome assembly GCF_040676915.1 of Asanoa sp. NPDC049475. Classification (NCBI taxonomy): domain Bacteria; kingdom Bacillati; phylum Actinomycetota; class Actinomycetes; order Micromonosporales; family Micromonosporaceae; genus Asanoa; species Asanoa sp. NPDC049475. The sequence continues at coordinate 719,529 of NZ_JBFAPY010000004.1, forward strand.
CGCCGCGCCGGAACGGCTCGAACAGGCCTGGCACGTCGGTCGCGTCGACCTCGAAGCCGGTGTTGCCGACCACCAGGAACACCTGGTCGCCGTCGGTGCCGGTGCGCGCCCACAGCCGGCCGTGCAGGTGGTTGTAGCGGACCGCGTTCTCGACCAGGTTGCCGGCCAGCCGTTCGAGCAGGCCCGGGTCGCCCACCACCGGGGCCGGCGCCAGGTCGGTGGTGACCGACAGGCCCAACCGGTCGACCTCGCCGCGGATCGCCGACATCGCCGAGCGCAGCCCGTCGGCCAGGTCGGCGGGCACCTTGCGGCCCAGCCGGCGGCCCCGCTGGGACTCGCTGCGGGCCAGCACGAGCAGGGCGTCGACCAGCCCGTTGGCCCGCTCCGAGGCGTCGCGGACCACGGTGGCCATGCGGCGGAACTCCTCGTCGTCGGCCTCGGGGTCGGCCAGCGTCACGTCGATCTCGGTGCGCATCACGGCCAACGGCGTGCGCAGCTCGTGCGAGGCGTTGGCGACGAAGCGTTTCTGGGCCTCGAACGCCGAGCCGATCCGGTCGAGCATCGCGTCGAAGGTGCGGGCCAGCTCGGCGATCTCGTCGTCGGCGCCGGTGTAGCGGATCCGCTGGTCGAGGGTCTGCTCTCCGAGCCGGCGGGCGGTCGCCGTCACCTGATGCAGGGGGCGCAGTGCCCGGCCGGCCACGGCGTACGCCGCCGCGACCCCGACCAGGCTCGTCACCAGCAGGGCCAGCAGGCCCTTGACCAGCAGCTCGCGCGACGCGGAGTCGACCACCTGGGCCTGCCACGCGGCGGCGTCGAGCCGGCGGCCGTCGGCGAGGTCGACGAACGCTCCCGGCTGGAGCTGGTCGGCCGGGTGGATCGCCTCGCCCACCAGCAGCCAGGCCAGCAGGATCAGCACGAGCCCGGTGGCCACCACCACCACGCCGTTGAGCAGGGTGAGCCGCAGTCGCAGGGTCGGCCGTGGCGCCCGTTGGCGGGCAGCCGCATAAACCGTCATGTGACCAGCTCCCCCGGCATCCGGTAGCCGGCGCCGACCACCGTCTCGATCAGCGGCGGCTCGCCCAGCTTCTTGCGCAGCGTCATCACCGTGACCCGCACCGTCGTGGTGAACGGGTCGGTGTTCGCGTCCCAGACCCGCTCCAGCAGCTCTTCGCTGGACACCACCGCGCCGCGGGCCTTGAGCAGCTCCTCCAGCACGCCGAACTCCTTGCGGGTCAGGTCGACCGGCGCACCGGCCCGGGTGGCCACCCGGCGGGCCGGGTCGAGCACCAGGTCGGCGAACGCGAGCACCGGCGGTGCGGGCGGGGTGGCCCGGCGGCCGAGCGCCCGCACCCGGGCCACCAGCTCGTCGAAGGCGAAGGGCTTGGGCAGGTAGTCGTCGGCGCCGAGCTGGAGGCCGTCGACCCGGTCGGCGACCGTGCCGCTCGCGGTCAGCATCAGCACCCGGGTCAGGGCGCCCCATGAGACCAGGTCGGCGCAGATCTGGTCGCCGTGCACGCCGGGCAGGTCACGGTCGAGCACCACCACGTCGTAGCGGGTCACGAAGGCCATCTCGTGCCCGGACGTGCCGTCGTAGGCCACGTCCACGGCCAGCCCGTGCCGGCGCAGCCCACGCGCGATCGCGTCGGCCAGGTTGCGCTCGTCTTCGACCACCAGCACCCGCACCGGATTAGCCTCCCTCACCCCACGTCAAGCCCGTGTGAGCAAAACTAGCGCCCGCGGCGAAGGGCCCAGATCCGCAGTGTGCCGTTCGCCGTGCGGCAGACGATGGCGGTGGGGCTCGACTGGCAGGTGAGCAGGACCTCGGCCGCGGTGCCGAGGGGACGCAGCGTGCCGGTCGGCGGGCCGACCAGGCCGAGCACGGTGCGCGGGGCGCCGAGCGGGATGCGGGTGACCACCGGGTCGCCCCGGCCGCCGGTGCGCCAGCCGTGCAGGTCGGCGAGCTCGGCGCCGGTGTCCGGGTCGACCGTGCGGATCGGGCCGAGCCCGCCCGGCACCGAGCCGAGGGCGATCAGCTGCCCGCGCGCCTCGACCACGTAGCTGGCGTCGGGCACCCGCCAGCGCAGCCGGCCGTTGGTCGGGTCGAGGGCCAGCACGTCGCCCTGGCTGCTCACGCAGACCAGCGCGAGGCACCGGCTGATGCCGCCGCCGTCGACGTCGTACGGCATCCGCCAGCGCACGTCGAGGGTGTCGGGGTCGAGGCCGACGATGCCGGTGCCGCCGTGGTCGGCGTACCAGAGGACCAGCGTGGCGCCGATGCTCAGCCCGGACAGCGGCAGCACCTCGTCGCCGAGCGGCGCGGCCTGGCGCAGCACGGTGCCGGCGCGGGCGTCGCGCAGCTCGATCCGGCCGGACCGGACGAATATCGCGAGCCGCCCGGGCAGCCCCGCACCGGACCCGGACGTGCCGGTGGCCACCGTCGCCGTCCCGGCGCCGCTGACGGCGTTGGACTCGGACTCCGGTGCCACCCGCGGCGGGACCCGGCCGGTCACCGGCGACGCGCCGCCGATCGCCGTGAAGGTGAACCGGTCCTGGGGCTCCGCCGACCAGAGCTCGCGCCCGGTCGCCAGGTCGAGCGCGCGCAGCCGGGGTGGGTCGGCATCGCTCGCGTAGCCGGTGTTGGCGTCGGCGTCGACCACGAGCTCCGCCGGCACCCACCACAGTTTCCGGCCGGTGGCGACGTCGTACGCGTCCGTGCGCCGGATCCGCCCGGTCGTCTCGCCGCCGGAGACCAGCACCACCGGACCCGCGAGGTCGATGCGGATGATCCGTTCGCCGGTCGGCGCGTACGCCGTGGTCCAGAGCTCCTCGCCGCCGGGCAGCCGCATCGCGGTCAGCGTGCGCGCCACCTCGCTGACCCGGCGGACCACGTAGAGCCGGTCGCCGGCGACCGCGAACGAGGATCCGGCCCCGCCGAACCGGGTGGCCGTCGCGGTCAGCGGCGGCTGTGGCACCAGCGAGCCGCCGAGCGCGACCAGCGCGACGGCCAGCACGGCGACGAAGGTCCGCAGCGGCGGCCGGCGCGGCAGGTCCCGCTCGACGGCATCGGGCTGGGGCACGGTGACCGGACCGAGCTCGATCGTCCCGCCCGGCATCGCTGCCTACGTCCGTGGGAGGGTGAAGATCGCGAGGTGGCGGCCGTCGCCGCCCCGGCAGACCAGAGCCGTCTCGCCGACCCGGCAGTCCCGGCTGCCGACCGGCAGGGTGCCGATCGGCCGCGGCGTCGTGCTGGTGCCGCTGTCGGCCACCGCGACCCGCTCGTCGGGCAACAGCCGGTAGACGAGCTCGTCGGCGCTGCCCCGGACGGGCAGCCACGGCAACCCGTCGCCGGCCGCGAAGAGCTGGCCGCCCTTGTCGAGGTCGAGGGTCCAGATCCCGTCACGGGTACGCGCGCAGAGGTCGCCGGCGCACTCGGCCCACTGGACGTCCTGCGCCCGGTCGGGACGGCTCCAGCGCAGGCCGACGTCGTCGAGGTCGTAGGCGCTGAGGGCGGAACGGTGGCCCGGCCGGGCGTCCGGGTGGCGGAGCACGAAACCGTGCCCGGTCAGCCGCGGGTTGTCGGGTGCGTAGTCGGCCGGCGGCAGCGAGCCGGCCCCGCGCAACGCACCGGTGACCAGGTCGCGCACCTCGATGCGGCCGGAGTCCAGCAGCAGCACCGCCAGTGGCGGGTCGCCGGCCAGCACGTGCGCCACGGCGGTCGAGGGCACCCGCTGGTGCCACAGCGAGCGCCCGGTGGCCAGGTCGACCGCGTCGATCCGGCCGGACACCCGCCGCCCGGCGCCGCTCGCGCTGCGCACCTCGTCGACCGCGAGGCCGGCGGTGACGCCCGGTGCCGTCAGGACGGCGTCTGCCCGGCTCCAGCGCACCGCGCCCGTGCCGGCGTCGACGGCGGTGGTGCCGGTCTGCCGGCGGATCGAGTCACGGGAGGCCAGCAGCACCAGGTCGCCGACCCGGGTGGCGGACTGGGACATCGCCGCCGGCAGCCGCAGCCGCCAGCGTTCGGTGCCGGCCGGCAGGTCGTATCCGCGCAGCTCGGCGAGGCCCGGGTCGGTCGCGGCACCGCCGGCGCCAGCTCCGGACGAGACCGACTGGGGTGCCGGGTCGGCGACCACCAGCAGGTCACCGGCCACCGAGACGCTCGAACCGGGCTCGACCGGCACGGCCGCGGTGGGCCGGAACGGCGGGCTCGCGGTGGCGGCGCCGCCGCAGACCAGCAGGAGCCCGGCGGCCGCCGCGGCGAGCCGCCAGCGCCTGGAGCGCCGGAGCTGCCGCGACGTGGGTGCCTGGTCGTCGGCGACCGAGCCGTGGGCGGTGCCGAGGTCGATCACCACCCACTCGCCCGGCCGCTCGGACATCGGCGTTGTTGCCTAGCGACCCGGACCGACGTTGTCGCGCGGCGCCGGTGTGGTGGCGCGCAGCTGCTCGGCCGGTGTGGTGTCGTCGAGCCGGGACATCCAGCCGGTGACCTCGCGGGCCACGTCCTGCGCGGTCAGGCCGATGTCGCCCAGGATCTGCGCGCGGTTGCCGTGGGGGTGCCACGCGACGGGCACGCCGAGGTCCCGCAGCGGGACGCGCACGTCGGCGTCGCGCATGGCCTTGGCGATGGCGTCGCCGACACCGCCGGTGCGCACGCCGTCTTCGACGGTCACGACGAGGCGGTGCGCGGCGGCCAGCGTGACGAGCTCGTCGGCCACCGGGCGGACCCAGCGCGGGTCGACCACGGTGACGCCGTAGCCCTGCTCCGCGAGGCGGGTCGCGACCTCGACGCCGAGGTGGCCGAACGCGCCGACCGCGACCAGCAGAACGTCCTTCTGGCGGTGCTCGGTGAGCACGTCGACCGGGCCGACCTTGCGGACGGCCGGCAGGTCGGCGGCGACGGAGCCGGTCGGGAAGCGCAGGATGGTCGGGCCGTCGTCGACGGCCATCGCCTCGCGCAGCTCTTCGCGCAGCGTGGCGGCGTCGCGGGGCGCGGCCATGCGCAGCCCGGGCACGACACCGAAGACCGACATGTCCCAGATGCCGTAGTGGCTCGGGCCGTCGGGGCCGGTGATGCCGGCGCGGTCGAGCACGAACGTCACCGGCAGCTTGTGCATCGCGACGTCGAGCAGCACCTGGTCGAACGCGCGGTTGAGGAACGTCGCGTAGACCGCCACCACCGGGTGCAGGCCGCCCATCGCCAGGCCGGCCGCCGAGGTCGCGGCGTGCTGCTCGGCGATGCCGACGTCGTAGACGCGCTCGGGGTGCTTGCGCGCGAGCGCGGAGATGCCCGTCGGCTCGGCCATCGCGGCGGTGATGCCGACGACGTCGGGGCGCTCGTCGGCGATCGCGACGAGCTCGTCGGCGAACACGTGGGTCCACTTGACGCTCGGCGCGGCCAGCAGCTTGCCGGTCTCGACGTCGAACGCGCTGCTCGGGCCGTGCAGGTTGTCGGCGTCGTCTTCCTCGGCGGGGCGGTAGCCATAGCCCTTGCGAGTCACCGCGTGCACGATGACGGGGCCACGGAAGCCCTTCGCCCGCCGAAGCGCGGACTCCACGGCGGCGATGTCGTGGCCGTCGACCGGCCCGACGTATTTGATGCCGAGATCCTCGAACATGGCCTGCGGCGCCACGGCATCCTTGATGCCCTTCTTCACCGCGTGCAAAACCTCGTAGAGCGGCTTGCCGACCAGCGGCGTCGAGCCCAGCGACTCCTTGACGAGGTCGAGCACCCGCTCGTAGCCCGGGTTGAGCCGCAGCGACGACAGGTGGTCCGCCAGGCCGCCGATCGTCGGCGCGTAGGACCGCTGGTTGTCGTTGACCACGATGACCAGCGGGTTGCGGGCGGTCGCGATGTTGTTGAGCGCCTCCCAGCACATGCCGCCGGTCAGCGCGCCGTCGCCGACCACGGCGACCACGGCGCGGTCCTCGCCGCGGAGCGCGAACGCCTTGGCGACGCCGTCGGCGTAGCTCAGCGCGGTCGACGCGTGCGAGTTCTCGATCATGTCGTGCTCGCTCTCCGCCCGGCTGGGGTAACCGGAGAGCCCACCGCGCTGGCGGAGCTGGTCGAAGCCGGCCTGGCGGCCGGTAACGATTTTGTGAACGTAGGACTGGTGGCCCGTGTCGAACAGGAACCTGTCCCGCGGCGAGTCGAACACCCGGTGCATCGCCAGCGTCAGCTCGACGACGCCGAGGTTGGGACCGAGGTGCCCGCCGGTGCGGGAGACCTTCGCGACGAGGAAGTCACGGATCTCCGCGGAGAGCAGGACAAGCTCCTCGACAGAGAGCCGTTTGAGGTCCTGCGGGCCGCGGATCGCGGACAACAGACTGGCCCGACCCTCTTCAACGCTCATGACCGGCAAGTGTATCGGGGTACACACCTGCCGCACCCCGATCCGAGATCGTCTTCACCGAATCTCCCTTTCCGCGGCGCGTGCCACGCACCGCGCGATCACCGTCGGTAGCCGCGTTCTCCACCATGTGGACGGTGCGCGACCCGGCACGCGCGCTCGGTGATCGCCGATCGGCTGTCAGCCGCCCATGGCACTCCCGTGCACGGGATGCCCGCCCGTTCGGGTGAGCTGCCAGGCCGATCAGGCACGTCTTGCTGACGGGACCGGGACACTTTCGCGCTCCGGCGGGTCTCGAAACCGGCCGACTTCACCCGCCGGCGATCTTCATCACCGCACGATAAGGCCATGATCAATGCCTCGAAAGTTATTCGGAGAAAGGTCCCGCGAGGTCCTCGGCTCCGCGTCACGAATGGGGCGGAAGTCGTACGATGGCGACAGCGATTCTTCCCTCCCCAAAAAGGTATGTGACATGGCTGGTTCATCGCGCGTTTCCGGGAGGTACGCGGCGGGCCAGGTGATCGCTCTGATCGTCGTGGCGATCATCGCCTTACCGCTACTTCCCCTGATCCTGCTCGTCATCGGCTGGATCCGGCTCCGCGACCGGCGCGCCGCGTCGCGCGCGGCCGAGCGCGACACGGAGGGCAGTCCGGTGGCCACATCCGCTCGCCCGATGGCCGCGGCCCAACGGTGACCCCCGTTCGGCCGTCAATTCTCGAAAACTAATTCCGAAAACAAGTCGGGTTCACAATTCCGGCGTGAACAGCCCGACGCACTCGAGATGGTGCGTCATCGGAAAACAGTCGTAGCCGCGCAGTTCCGCCAGGCGCCAACGGTGCTCCCGGAAGGTGCGCGCGTCCCGCGCGAATGCCGCCGGATCGCACGCCACATAACCGACCGCGCGCGCACCCGACCGCGTCAGCGCCTCCACGACCTTGGCACCGGCGCCCGTGCGCGGCGGGTCGAGCACGACCACGTCGACCGGCCCGGCCACCCGGCGCCGACTCAACGCGGTCTCCACCCGGGCCGCCACCACCTCGACCCATGGCAGGTCAGCGAGGTTGTCGCGGGCCGCCGCGACGCCGTCGGGCGCGGACTCGACCAGCGTCACCCGGCCGCCCGGCCCCACGCGTTCGGCGAGAGCGGCCGCGAACAGTCCGGCACCGCCGTAGAGGTCCCAGGCGCGCTCGCCCGGGCGCGGGTCGACCAGCTCCAGCGCGGCGCCGACCAGCGTCTCCGGCGCGGCCGGGTGCACCTGCCAGAACGTCTCGGCGTCGATCGTCCACGTGCGACCACCGGCGCGCTCCCGCACGATCGGCCGGTCCTCACCCGGAAGCTCCCAGGCCGTGGCGTCGCCGGTCGAGGTCGCCACCGCCTCCACCGCGTCGGCCGTCGGCCACGTGCGGTCGAGCACCGGCAGCGCCCGCACGGCGGGGTGGGCGATCAGGCAGCGGTCGATCGGCACGACCTCGTGCGACCGGTGCTTGAGCAGCCCGGGCCGGCCCGTGGCGTCGACCGCGTAGCGGACCCGCGTGCGCCAGTCGGTGAGGCCGCCGGGCAGCGCCGCCACCGTGACGCCGAGCGTGTCGACCTCGTCCTCGGTCAGCTTGCCGAGCCGGACGAGCTGCTCACGGAGCACCGCGGTCTTCCAGTCGAGCTGCGCCTTCGCTGACGCGTGCTGGAGGTCACAACCGCCGCAACGACCCGGTCCGGCGTACGGGCACGGCGGCGCGACGCGGTCTGGCGACGGCTCGAGGATCTCGACGGCGTCGGCCCGCAGGTATCCACTGTGCACCTCGGTGACCAGGGCGGTGACCCGCTCGCCGGGCAGCGCGTGCCGGACGAACACCACCTGGCCGTCCAGGCGGGCGACGCAGTGCCCGCCGTGTGCCGGCGGCCCGACGGTGAGGGTGACCAGCTCCTCCTCGGTGACGCCATCCTCGCTCACGGACGGTCACCCGGCCCGGTCTGCGCCGGCACCTCGCCGTCGTCGGGTCCCGGCGAGCTGGGCGCGGCCGGGCCGTTCGGGCCGGGCAGGCGCGAGGCGTCGAGCTTGACCGATCCGCGGGTGCGCGGGCCGCGCGCCGGACCCCGGATCAGCGTCGCGTCCAGCCGGTCGAGGTCGCGGCTCTGGCTCGACGCGAGCTGCCACGGCACGCTGGTCACCATCACGCCGGGCTCGAACAGCAGCCGGCCCTTGAGCCGCAGCGCGCTCTGGTTGTGCAGGAAGTTCTCCCACCAGCGGCCGACGACGTACTCGGGGATGAAGACGGTGACCACGTCGCGCGGGGAGTCGGTGCGGACCCGCTTGACGAAGTCGATGATCGGCCGGGTGATCTCGCGGTACGGCGAGTCGATGACGGTCAGCGGCACCGGCACCTGGCGGCGCTCCCACTCCGCCTGGACGACGCGGGTGTCCTTGTCGTCGACGTTGACGGTCACCGCGGTGATCGTGTCGGGGCGGGTGGCCTGCGCGTACGCCACCGCCCGGAGGGTCGGCATGTGCACCTTGGAGACCAGCACCACGGCGTGGTTGCGGGCCGGCAGGATCGGCCGGCCCTCATCGGGGGCCAGCTCGCGCGAGACGCGGTCGTAGTGGCGGCGGATGGCCAGCATCACGACGTAGATCACCAGCATCGCCGCGATCGCGATCCACGCGCCGAGCAGGAACTTGGTGATCAGCACGATGACCAGCACCGTGCCGGTGAGGAACGCGCCGAAGGTGTTGATCGCCCGGGCGCGCTGCATGCGCCGGCGGGCCTCGGGGTCGCGCTCGCGGGGCAGCAGCCGGTTCCAGTGCCGGATCATGCCGGCCTGCGAAAGCGTGAACGAGACGAAGACGCCGACGATGTAGAGCTGGATCAGCCGGGTGACCTCGGCCTGGAAGGCCATGATCAGCACGATGGCGCAGACGGCGAGGAACAGGATGCCGTTGGAGAAGGCCAGCCGGTCGCCGCGCGTGTGCAGCTGGCGGGGCAGGTAGCGGTCCTGGGCCAGGATCGAGCCGAGCACCGGGAAGCCGTTGAACGCCGTGTTGGCGGCCAGGAACAGGATCAGCGCGGTCGCGCCGGCCACCACGTACAGCAGGATCGAGCCGTTGCCGAACACCGTCTCGCCGAGCTGGGTGGTGACGGTCTTCTGCACGTAGTCGCCGGCGCCGCCGATGATCTGCCGGCCCGGGTCCTCCATGAACTGGAGGTGGGTCAGCCGCGACATGGTGACGATGCCGACCAGCATGCCCACCGACACCACGCCGAGCAGCAGCAGCGTGGTGGCCGCGTTGCGGCTCTTCGGCGGCTTGAAGGCGGGGACGCCGTTGGAGATCGCCTCGACGCCGGTCAGGGCCGCGGCACCGGACGAGAACGTTCTCAGTAAGAGAAACACCATCGCGAAGCCGGTCACCGAATGCTCGGCCGCGATGTGCAGGTCGGCGCTGGGCGCCCGGAGGTCCTCACCGAGCACGAAGATCCGGAAGAAGCCGGTCAACAGCATGCCGATGATGACGATCATGAAGCCGTACGTCGGGATGGCGAACGCGGTGCCGGACTCCCGCAGGCCACGCAGGTTCATCGCGGTCAGCAGGACCACGGCGCCGACCGCGACGGGGATCTTGTGCGTGGCGACCCACGGCACCACGGAGCCGAGGTTGGCCACACCGGAGGAGACCGAGACGGCGACCGTCAGCACGTAGTCGACCAGCAGCGCGCTGGCCACGCCGATGCCGAACTTGGGACCGAGGTTGACGGTTGCCACCTCGTAGTCGCCGCCGCCGGACGGGTACGCGTGGACGTTCTGCCGGTAGCTCGCCACCACGGTGAGCATCACCACGACCACCGCGAGTGCCACCCAGGGCGAGAACACGTAGGCGGAGGCGCCGGCGATCGACAGCGTCAGCAGGATCTCGTCGGGCGCGTACGCGACGCTGGAGAGCGCGTCGGAGGCGAAGACCGGCAGCGCGATCCGCTTGGGCAGCAGCGTGTGCTGCAGCCGGTCGGACCTGAACGGTCGACCGAGCAGCAGTCGCTTCATCACCGAGGCGGGGCGGGCCACAACGGGTAAGGGTACGGCGGGCTGATCAGCGGCGTCGTCCGGTAGGCAGGCGCCGCGGATCCGCGCTCAAGGGGTACGGTCAATCGGCCGTAAATCCGCCGTGGAAGGGGTGTGACCGGTGCACGTCGTGATCATGGGATGTGGTCGCGTCGGCTCGACGCTCGCGCACACTCTCGAAGACCGTGGCCACTCGGTGGCCGTCATCGACCAGAACCCGGACGCGTTCCGCCGGCTCGGCCCGGAGTTCGGCGGCGTGATCGTCGCCGGTGTCGGTTTCGACCGCGATGTCCTGCGGGAGGCCGGCATCGAACGCGCCGACGCCTTCGCCGCCGTCTCCAGCGGTGACAACTCCAACATCATCTCGGCCCGGCTGGCCCGCGAGACGTTCGGCGTGTCCCGGGTCGCGGCCCGGATCTACGACCAGAAGCGGGCCGAGGTGTACGAGCGCCTGGGCATCCCGACGGTGGCCACGGTGCGCTGGACCGCCGACCGGATGATCCGGCACCTGATCCCCGAGGGGCACGTCGAGATCTTCCGTGACCCCACCAGCACCGTCTCGATCATCGAGGTGCCGGTGCACAAGGACTGGATCGGCCGCCTGCTGCGCTCCCTGGAGGACGCGGTCGGCGCCCGCACCGGCTACCTGATGCGGTTCGGCATCGGCACGCTGCCCACTGCCTCGACCGTGATCCAGGAGGGTGACCAGCTGTTCATGCTGGTCACCGACGACATCGCCACGTCGGTGACCGAGGTCGCCGGCGCCGCGCCGGAAGGGGGGCACTGACCATGCGGGTCGCCATCGCCGGAGCGGGCAACGTGGGCCGCTCGATCGCCGCGGAGCTCGTCGGCAACGGCCACGAGGTGATGCTCATCGAGCGCTCGCCGAAGATGCTGCGCCCGGAGCGCGTGCCGGCCGCCGAGTGGATCCTGGCCGACGCCTGTGAGCTCGCCAGCCTCGAGGAGTCCAACGTCGCGAGCTGCGACGTGGTGGTCGCCGCCACCGGCGACGACAAGGTCAACCTGGTCGTCTCGCTCCTGGCCAAGACCGAGTTCGCGGTGCCGCGCGTGGTCGCCCGGGTGAACCGCGCCGAGAACGAGTGGCTCTTCACCGAGCAGTGGGGCGTCGACGTCTCGGTCAGCAAGCCGCGGCTGATGGCCGCGCTGGTCGAGGAGGCGGTCACGGTCGGCGACCTGGTCCGGCTGATGACCTTCCGGCAGGGCGAGGCCAACCTGGTCGAGATCACGCTGCCGCCGACCGCGCCCTACGTCGGCCTGCCGGTGCGCAACGTGCCACTCCCCCGCGACTCGGCGCTGGTCGCCATCCTGCGCGGCCGCCGGGTGCTCGTGCCCACCCCGGACGACCCGCTGGAGGCCGGCGACGAGCTCATCTTCGTCTGCACGGCCGAGGTGGAGGACGCGGTGCGCGGAGTCATCCTCGGCCCGGAAGCGGCCGGGCGCCGCGCGCTCAGCTAGCCGCCGCGTAGAGGACGTCGCGCAGGCCGGGCAGCCGTTCCCGGTCGGCCCGCCAGACCAGGCGCAGGCTCAGGTCCGGCACCGACAGGTCGAGCCGCACCAACCGGCCGGCGCCCAGGCTCTCGTCGACCGCGAACCTCGGCAGCAGCGCGATGCCGAGGCCCTGCTCGGCCCAGGCCCGCATGACGGGCACGCCACCGACCCGGAACCGCTCGGGTCCGGAGCCCAGGACGCGGTCGGCGGCCATGGCGAACGAGCACTCCGGCACGTTGACCAGCAGCCGCTCGGCAGCCAGGTCGGCCGGCGCCAGCCCGCCGCGGTCGGCGAGCGGGTGGTCGGGTGCGGCGACCAGGTCGAGCGGGACCGCCTCGAGGTCGACGAAGCTGAGCGACTCGGCCGGCGCCGGGAAGCCGAGCCCGCCGAGCCCGCCGCCCACGTCCAGCAGGAGCGCGGCGTCGAGGCGCTGGTCGACAACGTCGGCGAGGAGCCCGCCGCGGTTGCCGTCGGTGTGCGGCTCGACCTCCAGGTCCGGCCGGCGTTCCGCGAGCCGGCAGACCACCCGCGGCAGGTGCGAGCCGGCGAGCGTCTCCAGTGCGCCGAGCCGCACGCGCTGCCGCTCCCCGCGCACGTCGAGCCTGGCCTGCTCGGCCTGGTCGAGCAGTGATCGCGCCCAGCCCCGCAGCCGCCGGCCGGCCGGAGTCAGCGTCATTCCCCGGGGGCCGCGCTCGAACAGCACGACGCCGAGGTCGCCCTCCAGCGTCCGGATCTGCTGCGAGACCGACGAAGGGGCCAGGCCGACCGCGGCGGCGGCCTCGGTGACCGTCCGGTGCCGCACGACGGCTTCGAAGGTCCGCAGGTGAGTGAGCTCCACGCCGGGAGCAAGCCGGCGTGGCATGCGGAAATTCCGAACGCGGCGTACGGCGCACGCGGTGGAGCCGGAGCCGGCCGCAGCGCACCGTTGCGGCCGTGCTTCCTCCCCTGCTGACCGGCGTCTCGCTGGGCTACTTCATGGTGCTGCTGGACCTGACCGTGCTCGCGGTCGCCGAGCCGGACCTGTCCGCCTCCCTCGGCGCCTCGCTGGCCGGCCTGCAATGGACCACCACCGGCTACACCGTGGCGTTCGCCGCGCTGCTCCTGTCGGCGGGTGCCGCCGCCGACCGCTACGGCGCCGACCGCCTGTTCCGCGTCGGCATCGCCGGCTTCACGCTGGCCTCTGCGCTGAGCGCCGCCGCACCGGGGCTGCCGGCGCTGGTCGCGCTGCGGGTGGTCGCCGGCGTCGCGGCGGCCGCGTGCGTGCCCGCCTCGCTCGCGCTGATCGCCCTGCGCTACCCGTCACCCGCGGCGCGCACCCGGGCGATCTCGGCCTGGGCCGCGATCAGCGGCGCGGCCGTGGCGTTCGGCCCGGTCGTCGGCGGCGCGCTGGTGGCGGCCGCCGGCTGGCGGGCGGTGTTCCTGGTCAACGTGCCGATCGGCCTGGCGGTGCTGGCGCTGACCCGGGGTGCGCCGTCCGGCCCGCGCGGCGACCGTCGCATCGACTGGCCGGCGCAGCTCACCGCCGCGGCCGGGCTCGCGCTGGCGACCGACGCCGTGATCGCCGCCGGCGGCCGGTCCTGGAGCCATGCCGGCTGTTCGGCCGCAGCGCTGGCCGGCGTCACGCTGCTGTTCCGTGGTCTCGAGCGGCGCAGCCCGGCACCGGTGCTCGACCGGACCTTGCTGCGCTCCCCCGCCGTGCGGGCCGGCCTGCTGTCCGCCGCGGCGGTCACCTTCGCGCTCACGGGCGGCCTGTTCGTGCTGCCGCTGCTCCTCCAGCGGCAGTGGCACCTGGGACCGCTGGCGATCGGCGCCGCGCTGCTGCCGCTCACCGTCCCGTTCGTCACCAACCCGCCGACGACCGGCCGGATCGTGGCTCGGATCGGGCCGCGCGCGCCGATCCTGGCCGGGCTCACGCTGCTGACGGCCGGTGGCACGGCACTGGCCGGCGCGGTCCTCGTCGGCGGCGGCTACCCGTGGCTCGTGCCCGGCCTGCTGTCGACCGGTGTCGGCGTCTCGCTCGTTCTGCCGGCGCTGGTCGCCGCCCTGGTGAGCGCGGGCGCGCCGGGCTCCGTCGGAGGGCTGCTGAACGCGGTCCGCCAGGTGGGTGCCACGCTCGGCGTCGCGGTGATGGGCGCGGCGGGCCCGGGCTGGGCCTTCGCGCTGTCGGCCGCCTGCTGTGCGGCCGCGTGGCTGGTGTTCAGGCGCTCTCGACCGCGGGCGGCCGGTCGCGGGTGACCCGGCGGACCACCGCGACCGTGAACAGCGCCAGCAGCACGTAGGGCGGCGTGCCCAGCACCAGCCGGGCGATGCCAAGCAGGTCGTCCTGCTTGTCCCACCAGAGCCAGGCCTGCGCGCTCACCTTGAGGATCCAGACCACGGCCCAGACGACGGTGAGCCAGATGAACGTGCGCATCAGCCGGCGGTCCTCACGCCAGTCCGACTTGCCGCCGGCCATGATGACCGACCAGCCCCAGCCGACCAGCGGCTGCCGGACCGCCGCGGAGATCAGCAGCGCGGCGGCGAAGACGTAGCTCTGGATGATGCCCGGCAGGTAGAAGTCGCGGGCCTCGCCGGTGCGCCAGGCGATCAGCGCGCCGAGGCCGATGCCGAACAGGCCGTTGACGGCGTGCCGGATCGGGCGGCGCTGGGCCAACCGGATGCCGCCGATCACCAGGGCGACGCCGACCGAGGCGATCAGCGCGGGGTTGAGCTCCCAGACGATGTTGACGACGACGAAGACGATGACCGGGATGCTGGACTCGACCAGCCCCCGCCAGCCGCCGAGCTGCTGCGACACCATCTCACCGAACGGGGGCAGAGGCTCCTCGCCGTCGGGGTCGCGGGTGGACTCGTCGGCGGCACGCGGAGAAGAGGTCATCTGGTGGCTTCCAGCTCGTAGTGCGGGTTGTAGATGACTTTACGGTCATCCCGCACCGCGACGCGACCACGCGCGGTGAGTTGTCGCCCGGGCTCGATCCCGGCGATGTGCCGACGACCCAGCCACACCAGCGTCACCACGTCGCTGCCGTCGTAGAGGTCGGCCTCCAGCGTGGGGAGGTTGGTGCGCGGGGTGTAGACGACGGTCTTGAGGCGCCCGGTGAGCGCCACGACCTGCCCCCGCATGCACAGCCCCGCCGGCATGCAGCCCGACTTGGCGCTCTCGCGCTGCAGGCTCTCGGCCTCCAGCGTCTCCTCGTCAGCCGTCAACCTGGCTAGGAAGCGCCGCAACGACGTGCGGCTCTGGTCGATTGCCATGACCTGCGGCTTCCACTCTCTCGACGCCCCGGCCGGGCGCACGCCCCTTTCAGCGTACGCGTGACGGCGGTCACGCACCTCCCCACGCCGGCCGGGCCGGCGTGGGGAGGTGCGTCGATGCGCTCAGCGAGGCCGCGGTGACGGGCGGCGGCGCGGCGCGGGGCCGGGGCCGGCCCCGTTGGTCGGCGGAGCCGGGGGCGCCGGGGGCTCGGGCTCGGCCTGCTGCTGGTGCACCTGCTCGGTGGCGTCCTTGGGCAGCCGCAGCGGCAGCGGCTCGCGCACCGGCTTGGCCTCCTGGCCGCGGTCGACCACCAGGCCGTGCAGGCACTGGACCAGCACGCCGGCCCGCGACGGGTCGGTGGCCGCCGGGCCCTGGAACACGCCGCGGACCATCCAGCGTGGCCCGTCGATGCCGAGGAAGCGCAGGTCGGTCAGCCCGTCCGCGGTGCGCACCCGGGCGCGCAGCTCCACGCCGTACTCGCCCTGCGTCTCCTCCGCCGCGACACCCTCGCTGAACAGCGACTTGCGGATCTCGTCGCGGACCTCGTCCCAGATGCCCTCGGTGCGGGGGGCGGCGAACACCCCGATCTGGAGGGCGTTCTCCCCGTTGACCAGCACGACCTGCTGCACGTTGCCTTCGGGGTTGGCCTGCACCCGGATCTCGACCTCGGGGATCGCCGGGATCTGGAGGCTGCCCAGGTCGAGCCGCTCCACTCCGGACGGTGCCTCCGACACGTCGTACGGCCCGTAGCGCCGCTCGTCGGGTTGGGGCACCCGCGCACTGCCCCGGGCCGGCCGCTCGGACCGGCTGCTCTCGCCACCGCCCCGGCGGTCGGTGCGGCCATCTCCGTCGTCGCGGGCGTGCCGCCCGGATCCGCCTCGCGAGAACATCAGTCCGCCCGTCCTTCCAACGTTCCTGCCGAAGATGCCGCCACGCCGCCGGTGGAGCCGTGGCCACCCGATCCGCGCACGGATCCGGGAAGTTCCTCGACGACGTGGAAGTCTGCCCGCTCGACGCGTTGCACGACAAGCTGAGCGATCCGGTCGCCGCGGGAGATCTTCGCGGGTGCCGCGGGGTCGTGGTTCACCAGGTTCACCAGGATCTCGCCGCGGTATCCGGCGTCGACCGTGCCGGGCGCGTTGAGCACGGTCACGCCCATCCGGGTGGCCAGGCCCGAGCGTGGGTGCACCAGGCCGACGAAGCCCGCGGGCAGCGCGATCGCGACGCCGGTCGGCACCAGCGCCCGGCCACCGGGTGGGATCTCCACGTCGGCGGCCGCCGACAGGTCGGCACCCGCGTCACCAGGATGGGCGTACGACGGAAGCGGGAGGTCCGGGTCGAGCTGGCGCACGGCCACCCGGACGACGGCGTCGGTCACGGTGTCAGCTTTCTGTCTGGGTCCGCGGGAAGCGGCCCCTCCTATCCTGCCGGTTGCCGAGGGTACGGCGCGCCGTACCCTCGGACATCGTGGCTACCGATGACTACGCCGAGCGGTTACGGCTCCCCTGGTGGCTGTGGCTGTGCGGGCTCGCCGTCGCGACGCTGCTGGCCCTCGAGGTGTGGATGGGCGCCGGCGGCGTGCGCGCGTGGCTCCCGTTCGTGGTGTTGATCCCGCTGACCCTGGCGGGGCTGTGGCGGGCCGGCCGGATCCGGGTCGCGGTCGCGGGCGGCGAGCTGACCGTCGACGACGCGCACATCCCGCTCTCGTTCGTCACCGACGCGGTGCCGTTGGACGCGGCCGGCAAGCGCGAGCTGCTCGGCGTCGGCAGCCACGACCTGGCCTTCGTGGTGCAGCGGCCGTGGATCTCCGGCGCGGTGCAGGTGGTCATCGACGACCCGGCGGACCCGACGCCCTACTGGTTGGTCAGCTCCCGCGACCCGGTGAAGCTGGCCGCGGCCATCGCCACCCACGCGCCGATCAGCGCGCCTCGCCCTCGATGACCTTGCGCTGACGCTTCTTCAGGTCGTCGATCACCTGGTCGCCGATCGCCTTCGTGGCGCGCCGGTTGAGATAGCTGGCCACGGCGGCGCCGGTCAGGAACGGGCCGAGGGTGGTCAGGTTGCGGCCGAGCCGGCGCAGCAGCCGGTCGCGCATCTCCTTGCGGGCGGCGGTGCCGAGCACCGCGCCGATGCCGACGCCCGGCACCATCGGGTTGACGCCGCGCTGCTGCGACCAGGCCATCACGAGCGGGATCGCGCGCTGCGCGCCGGTGCCGGGCACCGGCTGGCCGTACACCTCGTGAAGCTCGCCGATCAGCTTGATCTCGATGGCCACGACGGTGACGGTCTCGGCGGCCAGGAGCACCGGGGCCGACAGCAGGGTGGGTGTGGCGGCCCATTCGATCGCCGCGACGCCACCGCCGGCCGCACCGACCCCGGCCGAGGCCCGGCTGGCGTTGCGCACCAACCGTTCGGCGAGCCGGTCGCCGTCGAGGCCTGGGTGGTGCCGGCGCAGGGTCTCGAGGTCACGCACGGGCACGTAGGGGGCGATGTCGCCGACCGCGTCGGCGATCCACTTCACGGCCGCGCGGGGCTTGAACAGGTCTCCGACGCCGCGGGCGCGGACCTGGGCCACCAGCCGGCCCAGCAGGCGGTTCCGCTGGCCCGGCTCGAGGTCTTCGGCGGTGAGCTTGGCGACGGTGTCGCCGAGCTCGGAGTTGCTGGGTTTCGCGATGGGTGCGTCGGTCTCGGGGACGGACTCCGGCGGGGCCGCGGAGTCCGACTCGCCCGCGGACCGGTCGGCGTGGCTCATCTGTGCCCCTCCAACTCGTCTTCGTCACTCACGAGTCAAGCAGGTCATGGCCACGCCCGCAGGTCGAAGTCGGCGGCGGCGACCCGGTCGGGCCGCCGCCCTGGGTTCATCGATCGCCGGTCAGGCACATTCCCGGCAGATCAGATCGCCATTGCGCTCGAACGCGAGCTGGCTGCGGTGGTGGACAAGGAAACAGCGCGCACAGCGGAACTCGTCCTGCTGCATCGGCAGCACCTTGACCGTCAGCTCCTCGTCGGCGAGGTCGGCGCCGGGCAGCTCGAAGCTCTCGGCCACTTCGGCCTCGTCGACGTCGACAGCGCCCGACTGTGCGTCGGTCCGCCGGGCCTTGAGCTCTTCCAGGCTGTCCTCGCCGAGGTCGACCTCGTCGCGACGCGGGGCGTCGTAGTCGGTGGCCATCGGTCTCACTCTCCCGTATCGATAAGTCGCCTAGGTGTAACGCCAGACGACGGTGTTTCGGTTCCCGGTCGGCCGCGAAACATTCGGGCGCGGGCACGACGGGCGCCCGCGAGCGCGGTACCTTACCTGCCCCTGCGGGAGGCATGTATACCGCCCTCGTGGCCCACTAAGACGCTCTTTGGCCCGAAGTTGTTCCCGATGTGACTCAGGCGACACGAAGATAGGTGTCCGACGCCGTCGATCACGTTCGGCGCGCCGGGGATGTCACGGGTGTTTCCGCGCGCGCAGCGGACAACCGTTAACCTCGGTCGCAGACCGGGTGACCGAGGCCACGCCAGACGGCATGCCAACCGTGCACCTCCGCCGTCACCTGCACGGGAGCGGAACTATGACCTTTGCGCGAGTGCGAGCGCTCGTTGTCGTGAGCGCGCTCGCCGTGCTGGCCGTGGCCTTTGTGGTCTACGCGCTCGTCGACGACTCACAGAAGGGCCGCACCCTCGCGGCGCAGTGTCCAGAGGGCTGGCCGGTCGTCGATCTGACACTGAAGAAGGCCGAAGACATCAAGATCAATGTCTTCAACGCGACCGACGCGGTGGGTCGCGCGGAGTCGGTCGGCAGCGACTTCGCCAACCGCAAGTTCCAGGTCCTGAAGAAGGGCAACTCGAAGACCGCGGTCGACGGGGTGGCGCAGATCCGCTTCGGACCGAAGGCGGTCGCCAGCGCCCACGTGATCCGGGCCTACTTCCTCGACGAGGCCGACCCCGTGTACGACCCGGCCCGCACCGACGACATCGTCGACGTCGTCATCGGCGACCAGTTCAAGCAGCTCGCCACCACGACCGAGGTCAACCAGTCGCTTGTGGAGCTCGCCTCGCTCGGTGAGCCGAAACTGCCGCCGCAGACCTGCCCGGCGCCCTGACGGGCACCGGGCCGTCGCCGCAGGCCCGCTACGGACCGCCCGCGGCGTCGAACTCGGACAACAGGTCGGCCAGCGGGCCGAAGAGCGCCGGCGGTGCCGCGACGAGCATGTCGAGGCCCGCCGGTTGTCCGTCCAGGCCACCCACCACGAGACCCGCCTCGGCCGCGATCAGGCCGCCGGCCGCGTGGTCCCAGGGGTTGAGCCCCTTCTCGAAGTACGCGTCGACACCGCCGTCGGCCGCCAGGCACAGATCGAGCGACGCCGCGCCGAACCGGCGGATGTCCCGGACCCGGGTGATCAGCCGGGTCAGCACTTCCGCCTGGTGAGCCCGGCGTTTCGCGTCGTAGCCGAAGCCCGTGGCCACCAGCGCCTGTGCCAGGTCGGTCTGGGCCGAGCCGCTCAGGCGCCGCTTGCCGTGGAACGCGCCGCCCCCGCGCGTCGCGGTCCACTCGTCGCCGGTCGCGGCGTTGCGCACCACAGCGGCCACAGCCACCCCGTCGACCTCGGCGGCCAGCGAGACGGCGTACTGCGGGAGACCGTAAAGGTAGTTGACCGTCCCGTCGATGGGGTCGACGACCCAGCGGACCGCGGAATCGCCCTCGGTGCCCCCGTACTCCTCGCCCAGGACCGTGTCGCCCGGCCGCAACGCGCCCAGCGCGGCGATCACCTGGCGCTCCACCGCGCGGTCCGCGGCGGTGACCACGTCGGTGTCGGTCGACTTGGTCGTGACACCGGAGACGCCCTCCGCTCGCATGCTCCGGGCGGTGTCGGCGGCCTCCCTGGCGACGGTCACCGCGATGGCCAGAAGCTCGTCCGGCTGAGCCCCGAAATCAGGCGTCGTGTCGGTCATTTGGTCCCCCTTCTCTCCGGTTACGATTCTGACAAAGTCCATCGTTTGCTTTCCTCCGGCAGCCGCCACGAGCGGCCAGGCCGTCAGACGGCGTGCGCCGCGCGATGTTTCGCCGCAGACGGCGTTACAATTCACGCCTGCCCACCTGTCACGAACTTCCCGCGCAGGCCGGTTCGTGGCTCGGGGGCCCACTACCTTTGAAACCTGGCCCACCGCATCGCTGGTTTTTTGCCGGCTATGCCCGCTCGATCGCCTCCGGAAGGTCATTCGTGACAGAGCCACGCCAAACCGGCGCAGACGTACGCTCGATCACCGAGATTCTGATCGCCCACGCCCAGCGCGGAGGCGGCCACATCACGTCGGCGGAGGTCCAGCGCACGGTCGAGTCGGCCGATGTGACCCCGGCCCAGGCCAAGAAGATCATCCGCGCGATCGTCGATGCCGGCATCACCGTGGTCGTCGACGGCTCGGCGAGCACCCGGCGCAAGGTCACCGCGGCCCGCTCGACCACGCCGGCTTCGCGGGCGACCACCGCCAAGGCCACCGCGGCCAAGAAGGCGGCACCCCCCAAGCAGGCTCCGGCCGCCGACGAGGCCGCTGCGGCCAACGGCGCGCCCGTGGCGGCGGGCGCCGCCAAGCCGGCCGCCCCGGCGAAGGCGACCCGCGCCAAGACCGCCGCGAAGGCGACCAAGGCCACGGGCAAGCAGGGCGACGAGGGCGCCGCCGAGCCCGGTGACGGCCCCGACGGCGAAGAGCTCGATCCCGAGGCACTGGCCGCCGAGATCGAGGACGTGGTGGTCGAGGAGCCGGCCGAGCTCGTCCGGGCCGCCGCGAGCGATGCCGCCTCCACCGCGACCGACAACGACTTCGAGTGGGACGACGAAGAGTCCGAGGCGCTCAAGCAGGCCCGCCGCGACGCGGAGCTCACCGCTTCCGCCGACTCCGTCCGTGCCTACCTCAAGCAGATCGGCAAGGTCCCGCTGCTCAACGCCGAGCAGGAGGTCGAGCTGGCCAAGCGGATCGAGGCCGGCCTCTACGCCTCCGAGCAGCTGCGGGCCGCCGACGAGCGCGAGGAGAAGCTCGCGATCCAGATGCACCGCGACCTCGGCTGGATCTCCCGCGACGGAGAGCGCGCCAAGAACCACCTGCTGGAGGCCAACCTGCGACTGGTCGTCTCGCTGGCCAAGCGCTACACCGGCCGCGGCATGGCCTTCCTCGACCTGATCCAGGAAGGCAACCTGGGTCTGATCCGCGCGGTCGAGAAGTTCGACTACACCAAGGGCTACAAGTTCTCCACGTACGCGACGTGGTGGATCCGCCAGGCGATCACCCGGGCCATGGCCGACCAGGCACGCACCATCCGCATCCCGGTGCACATGGTCGAGGTCATCAACAAGCTCGGCCGCATCCAGCGTGAGCTGCTCCAGGACCTGGGCCGCGAGCCCACCCCCGAAGAGCTCGCCAAGGAAATGGACATCACGCCGGAGAAGGTCCTCGAGATCCAGCAGTACGCCCGGGAGCCGATCTCGCTCGACCAGACCATCGGCGACGAGGGCGACAGCCAGCTCGGCGACTTCATCGAAGACTCCGAGGCGGTCGTGGCCGTCGACGCGGTCTCGTTCTCGCTGCTCCAGGACCAGCTCCAGCAGGTGCTGCAGACGCTGTCCGAGCGCGAGGCGGGCGTGGTCCGGCTGCGGTTCGGCCTCACCGACGGCCAGCCGCGCACGCTCGACGAGATCGGCCAGGTCTACGGCGTGACCCGCGAGCGGATCCGCCAGATCGAGTCCAAGACGATGTCGAAGCTGCGCCACCCGTCGCGTTCCCAGGTGCTCCGCGACTACCTGGACTGACCGGCTTTTTATTACGGTTCGGCGTCGATTGTTTTGTGCGGCGGCGCCGAACCCTCGGGCATCGGCTGGGTCGGCAGGCTCGGCTGCGGGGTTTTCTCGCCCTTGTGGAAGTGCCGGTATTTCTCTTTCGGCGGGCGGTCGTTGGCGAGGATGACGGCCAACCACGGGATCACGACAGCGCCGGCGCCACAGAGCACGAGCCAGAGCCAGAGCAGCGGGGGCCGGGTCGTGATGAGCACGGCGAAGACCACCACGCAGACGGCCCGGACCATCATCATCAGCACGTAGCGTCGGGTCCTGCTACGCAGCTGGTCGTCCTGGCTGCGCGCGGCGTCGGTGATCAGTACGGGTCGATCCGCCGAACGCTTCACCCTTCCATCCTGTCACCAGCTCGTCGTGAATGCGCAGCGGCTGCCCGTGTTACGTGCGTGGTACGTTGCAGGTGTGGGCCGCCGGTACAGCTTCACCGACGACGCGTTGAGCAATCTCGCGGTCTACGACGTGACGCCCGGCGAGGTCTGGGAGGCCCTGCACGGTTCCCGGCGGGTCATCCGGCACCTCGGCGAGCTCACCGTGGTCTACGCCGTCAGCCGGCGCGGCCGGCGGCTCGTGGTCCTGCTCGGAGAGCCGGGCCACGGCGACCACGACTTCGACATCCTCTCGGCGCGCGACATGAGCGACAGCGAAGTGAAACGCTACGAAGAGGTGCTTCGTGGGTGGAGGCGATAGCCGTGGACAGAGACCAGGCCATCAAGCGGTTCCACGAAGGCGGCGACGACTTCGCCGACCTGATCAGCGAGGGCACGCCGGGTGACCTGCCGGTGCCCGACACCGAGCAGCCCATGGTCAGCCGGTCGGTGCGGCTCCCGCTGCACACCTACGAACGGGTCCGGGCCGCGGCCGACGCGCGCGGCATCGGCGTCACCACGCTGATGCGCCAGTGGATCGAGGCCGGCCTGGCCGACCTCGACGACTCGGCGACGGTGTCGCTGGCCGACCTGCGGCGCGCGCTGGCCACCCTGCCCCGCAACAACGCGGCCTGATGCGCGTCCTGCTCACGGGCACGACCGGGATGGTCGGCCAAGGGGTGCTGCGCGAGTGCCTGCTCGCGCCCGACGTGTCCGAAGTGGTCTCGCTCGGCCGTTCGCCGCTGAACACCGAACACCCGAAGCTGCGCTCCATCGTGGTGACGGACCTGTTCGACCTCGACGGCGCCTCGGAGGCGCTGGTCGGCATCGACGCCTGCTTCTTCTGCCTCGGTGTGTCGTCGGTGGGGATGAGCGCCGAGACGTACTTCCGGCTCACGCACGACCTGACGATGGGTGTCGCGGACGCGCTCGCCGCGCACTCCCCCGACCCGACGTTCGTCTACGTCTCGGGCGCCGGCACCTCGGAGACCTCCCGGCAACGCTGGGCGCAGGTGAAGGGCCGCACGGAGCGCGAGCTCATGGAACGCTTCCCGAAGGGCTACATGTTCCGGCCGGGCTTCATCCAGCCGCTGCACGGCATCCGCCCGTCGAGCCGCGGCTACCGGATCGCGCTGACGGTCGGCGGTTTCCTGATCCCGATCTTCCGGCGCCTCGCGCCGAACCAGGTCGTCACCACCGAGGAGGTCGGCCTCGCCATGCTGCAGGTCGCCCGGTCGGGCGCACCCAAGCACGTCCTCAACAACCCTGACATCGCAGCCCTGGCCCGCGCCGGCGCCTAGCCACGGCGCGCCTTGGCGCCGTCAGGCGTGCGGCGCCGGTGCGGCGCACCGTGTGCAGCGCCCGTGCGGCGCCCAGGGCGCGGTCAAGCGTGCGGCGCGTAGGCGCCATCAGGCGTGCGGCGCGCGTGCGGCGCGTAGGCGCCGTCAGGCGCGGTTCAGGGCCGGGCGCCTACGGCGACCACGGCGCGGGCACCGGCGGCGGCTGCGGCCTTCAGACAGGCCTCGGGGTCGCCGCCCGCCAGGCGGGTGGCGAGCAGGCCGGCGGCGAACGCGTCACCGGCTCCGGTCGGGTCGACCACGACGGCGGTCACGGCCGGTGCCGTGACCACCGTGCCGTCCGGCTCGGCCCAGACCGCACCGGCGGCACCAAGCTTGACCACCACGACCGCGCCGAGCTCCGCCGCGAGCGCCTGCGCTTGGCGGGCGGCGTCCGCCGCCGCCACCATCGCCTCGTGAGCGGGGTCCGCCGCCGCGCGAGCCGAGACCGCTCCGGCCCCGGTCGCCGCGAACCCTGACCGAGGGCCGAACTCCGGCGCGCCATCGGCCGCCGCCACCATCGCCCCGTGAGCGGGGTCCGCCGCCGCGCGACCCGGAACCGCTCCGGACCCGGTCGCCGCCAACCCTGGCCGAGGACCGGAGGCCGGCGCGCCCTCGACCGCCGCCTGGCGAGCCGGTTGCGCTCCGACCTCGGCCGGCGGCCGCCCCGACCGGGCGGCGGAGCCCGCGTCGGACTGGAACGAACGACCCGAATCGGCGGAGTCCACAGCGAGGTCGGCGGCGAGCACGGCGGCTTCGTCCGCATTGGCCAGCAGTAGGTCGACTCCGCCTACCCAGGAGCGGAACGCCGGACCGCCCACCTCCCGCAGCGGGGCCGCGGACGCCGCGTCGACGCTGATCGTCAGGCCGAGCTCGCGGGCCGCCGCGAGGGCGCGCAGCCCGGCCGGGCGGGAGCGGTCGTCGAGCAGCGGGTAGCCCGACAGGTGCAGGTGGCCCGCACCCGCCGCAGCGAGGGCCAGAGCCACCTCGTCCGGGTCGAGCAGCAGGCTGGCGCCGCGGTCCGTGACCATCGTTCGCCGGCCGCCTTCGGCCAGCACGATCACCGTGCCGGTCGGCGCCTCCGGGCGTGGCGGGAGCGGGCAGTCGACGCCCGCCGCGCGTAGCTCGGCCAGCCGCGAAGCGCCCGCCTCGTCGGCGCCGACGGACGCGAGCAGCGTGACGGGCACGCCGTGCCCCGCCAGCCAGGCCGCGGTGTTGGCCGCCTGCCCGCCACCGGTGAAGCGGATCGCGGCCGCGGTGTCGGTGTCCGCTGCCGGCGGGCCGGCCAGCACGGCGACCACGTCGGTGACCGCGTCCCCGACCACGGCGACCCGGACGGGCACGCCGCCGCTCCTGCTCATGCGGCCGCAGCGGCGATCCGGGCGGCCAGGTCGGCGTTGCGCAGGATGATCTTTACGTTGACCTCCAGGCTGGCCCCGCCGGTGTGCTCGTGGAACCAGCCCAGCAGGAACGGCGTGACCGCCTTGCCGGTCACACCCTGCTCCTCCAGCGCGGCCATGCCCTCGGCCAGCGTGCGGTCGTGCAGGGCCGGGTCTAGCTGCTCGTTCGCGGGCAGCGGGTTGGCCACCACCAGCGCGCCGCGGTGCACGCCCTGGGCGGCCCTGGCGGTGACCGCGCGGGCGGCCTCCTCGGGCGAGTCCAGCGACCAGTCCACCGGGAAGCCGCTGTCGGTCAGGTAGAACCCGGGGAAGCGCAGGGTGCGGTAGCCGGCGACCGCGACGCCGAGGGTCTCCAGGCGTTCGAGCGTGGCACCGACGTCGAGGATGGACTTGACCCCGGCACAGACCACGGCGATGGGGGTACGCGCGAGCGTCACCAGGTCGGCCGACTCGTCATAGGGCGCGTCGCGGTGGACGCCGCCGAGCCCCCCGGTGGCGAACACCCGGATGCCGGCCGCCGCCGCCACCGCGCTGGTCGCGGCGACCGTGGTCGCGCCGTCGATGCCCTTCGCGGCCGCCACCGCCAGGTCCCGCGCCGACAGCTTGGCCACCCCGTCGGCCTCCGCGAGCCGGGTCAGCTGGGCGTCGTCGAGCCCGACGTGCACGCGGCCGCCGAGCACGGCGATGGTCGCCGGAACCGCGCCGGCCGCCCGTACCGTCGTCTCGATCTCGCGGGCGACCTTGAGGTTCTCGGGGCGGGGCAGCCCGTGCGCGATGATCGTGCTCTCCAGCGCGACCACGGGCTTTCCGGTGGCGAGCGCTTCCGCCACGTCCGGCGCTAATACCAAGTCGTTCACGTTGTCACCGTACGGGTGGCCAGGTGCGGCAACCGCACCTACCTGGCAGACTTGATTGGTGACCAGTCCTATGGCTCCCGACACCAGCGGCACGATTCTCGAGCGTCCCGTCGAGACGCCGTTCGAGCAGGGCGACCACGAGCGGTTCTCCCACTACGCCGACCGCGACAAGATCACCGAGGCCATGGTCCTCGGCACCCCGGTCAAGGCACTGTGCGGCAAGGTCTGGGTCCCCTCGCGCGACCCGAGCCGCTTCCCGGTCTGCCCCGAGTGCAAAGAGATCTTCGAAGACGACAACCGGTTCTACGACAAGGAGCCCAAGCCCGAGGGGTGATCTAGAGTTCGGCGGTGTCAGCCACCGCCGCACTCCTGTTCGCCGACCTCCTCGGCGTAGCCGTCTTCGCCGCATCCGGCGCATCCGCCGCAGTGGTCAAGCGACTGGACCTGTTCGGCGTGTGCTTTGTCGGGTTTGTCGCGGCTCTCGGTGGCGGCATCGTCCGTGACCTCGTCGTCGACCAGGCGCCTCCGCTGGCCTTCGACGACTGGCGCTACGCGGTTGTGGCAGCTCTCACAGCGGTCGCCGTCTTCTTCTTCCACCCTCAGCTGGCCCGCCTCCGCCGCGTCGTGGTCGTCCTCGACGCGGCGGGGTTGGCGCTGTTCACCGTCACCGGCACCCTGGTCGCGCTGCGCGCCGGGGTACCGCCGGTCGGCGCCTGCCTACTCGGCATGATCGCCGCGATCGGCGGAGGCGTCGCCCGGGACCTGCTGCTGGGCGAGATCCCGATCGTCCTGCGCCGAGAGATCTACGCGGTCGCGGCGTTGGCGGGCGCGGTCCTGGTGATGGCCCTGCACCGCGCCGGCATGACCGGCTGGCCGATGGTCGGCGCGGGCGTCCTGGTCTTCGCGATCCGGCTGGTGGCCCTGCGCCGAAACTGGAACGCGACCCCGAGACCGGACGACCGCCACGACCTCCCGGCGTAACGCACCCGACGCCACGGCGGCGCGGACCGGGCTCGGTCCATTACCTGCAGGTCGCCGTGACGCATGAGCTCGGTGCACCGCCGCTGTCATGATCGTGTGCGGCCCATCAGGTATGTGGGGCAGCCAGAACATGATCGGGTGCAGTAGGTCTGGGCGACACTCCGATGGTTTCCCAGACCAGGTGCACCCGATCATGGCAAAAGCGGCTCAGCTTGTTGACGAGACGCACACGATCATGACGATCGGACCGCTCTCTCTGTACGCCGGCCGAGCCGCACGCGCCCTGCTCGCGCGCCGGCCAGCCCGAACGCGAACACGTCCACGTCGTCATGCCGCTCGCGGGTCGCCGCCGCGGTGCCCGCAGCCCAACCGCCGCCGCCTCCGGCTGCCGCTCGCGGGTCGCTGCCGCGGTGCCCGCAGCCCAACCGACGCCGCCTCCGGCTGCCGCTCGCGTCGCCGCTGCGATGCCGGCAGCCCAACCGACCCCGGCGCGACGCCCGCGGTTGACCGTTTGCTCGCGGTCGGGCGATCTTGTCCGCCACGCCGTCTACCGCGTCCCACGACATTGGCTGCTTCGGATCGAGGTCAGGCCAACCAGCAGCTCCAAACCGGCACGCCGACGCGGTCTGGCCCACCTCGCACAAGGCCGGCCGTCCGCGGCGTTGAGGGCCAACCCAGGCCGCTGACATCCCCACCGCACAACCGGGGGATGATCCCGGCCCGATCGGTCGCCGGTGCGGGGTTTGCGGCGCGTCGACCGCGGACTTGGCAGCGGAGCGGTCTCTCGCGGGAGGAACGGCGCGGACCCGAGTCATCGGGGTTGACCGCTTCGCGGCAGGACAATCATCACCCTTGTGTCTGCTGGGGATCACGGTGTGCGCGTGGTTATGCTGAGGATCGCCTTCGCCTCGCGGCGGGGGCGTTTTTCGTGACGCGAGGGGGGCGACAAGGTTGGTGGCGAAGCCGTCGCTCGAGGCGTTCCCGCCGCTGCGGTCGTGGCAGCGCAAGGCGATGGTCGGCTACCTGCGGCGGCCGTCCGAGGACTACATGGCGGTCGCGACGCCCGGCGCCGGCAAGACGACGTTCGCCCTGCGGCTCGCCGCCGAGCTGCTGGTCGCCGGGACCGTCGACGCCGTCACCGTCGTCGCGCCGACCGAGCACCTGAAGACCCAGTGGGCGCAGGCCGCGGCACGGGTCGGCATCCAGCTCGACGCCGCCTTCCGCAACGCCGATCTGCACTCGTCGGCTGACTTTCACGGTGCGGTGGTCACCTACGCCCAGGTCGGCATGGCACCGCAGGTGCACCGCCGGCGCACGATGACCCGGCGCACGTTCGTCATCCTCGACGAGATCCACCACGCCGGTGACTCGCGTACGTGGGGCGACGGGGTCAAGGCCGCGTTCGAGAACGCCACGCGGCGGCTGATGCTGACCGGCACGCCGTTCCGGTCCGACGACAACCCGATCCCGTTCGTCACGTACGAGCGCGGCGGCGACGGCCTCCAGCGGTCCAGGGCCGACTCGGTCTACGGCTACGCCGACGCGCTCCGCGACGGTGTCGTACGACCGGTGATCTTCCTGGCTTACTCAGGTGAGACCCGCTGGCGCACCAGCGCCGGCGACGAGCTCGCAGCCCGCCTCGGCGAGCCGATGACCCAGGACCTCGTGGCGCAGGCCTGGCGCACCGCGCTCGACCCGACCGGCGACTGGATGGTCCAGGTGCTGCGGGCCGCTGACGCGCGGCTCCAGGTCAAGCGGGCCGGTGGGATGCCCGACGCCGGTGGTCTGGTGATCGCGACCGACCAGCAGAACGCTCGCTCGTACGCGAAGCTGATCGAGCGGGTGACCGGCGAGAAGGCCGTCGTGGTCCTCTCCGACGACGCCGGCGCGTCAGCCCGGATCGCGTCCTTCGCGGCGTCCGACGAACGCTGGATGGTCGCGGTCCGGATGGTGTCCGAGGGCGTCGACATCCCGCGGCTGTCCGTCGGCGTGTACGCGACCAGCGCCTCGACCCCGCTCTACTTCGCGCAGGCGATCGGCCGGTTCGTCCGCGCTCGCCGCCCCGGCGAGACGGCCAGCGTCTTCCTGCCGAGCGTGCCGCACCTGCTCGGGCTGGCCAGCGAGATGGAGGCCGAGCGCAACCACGTGCTCGGCGCGCCCAAGGAGGACGACGGCCTCGACGACGCGCTGCTCGAGCGGGCGCAGCAGACCGAGGACGCCAGCGGCGAGCTGACCAAGCGGCACGAGATGCTCTCGGCGACGGCCGAGCTGGACCAGGTGATCTTCGACGGCGCCTCGTTCGGCACGGGGGCGCTGGCCGGCACGCCCGAGGAGGAGGAGTACCTCGGTCTGCCCGGCCTGCTCACGGCCGAACAGGTGGCCACGCTGCTCAACAAGCGTCAGGCTGACCAACTCGCGGCGCAGAAGCGGCGGTCGGTGGCCCCGGCGCAGGCGGACGGGGCCGGTGGGGCCCGGGTGGCCGGAATGACCGCGGCACCGCCGGGACCCGTCTCGGCCGGCGAGCGAAGGGTCGTCCTGCGCCGTCAGCTCAACGCTCTGGTCGCCGCGCACCATCACCGCACCGGACAGCCCCACGGCAAGATCCACGCGGAGCTGAGGCGAATCTGCGGGGGTCCGCCCAGCGCCCAGGCCACGATCGAGCAGCTCGAGGAACGGATCGCGACCGTTCAGACGCTCTGAGCCCGAAAGCGCCGGCTCGGGGTTTCCGGCCGGCGCTCGGGCGAAAAGAACCGGCCGGAGCCCCTCGCGGGGTTCCGGCCGGTTACGTAAGTGGTCGGATCAGTTGGACGAGTTCGACGCCATGAGGTCGGCGCCGCGCCACTCGAAGTCCGGGTCCGCCGCGAACTGAACGGTGATCTTCACCAGGTCGTCGGCGTACTTGTTCGCGTGGTGCCCGCAGAACACGAGCTCGCCCCCGCCAGCCATCGTGATGCGGAGCTTGCCGGCCGCGTTGCACCGATCGCACCGTTCATCGGTTGCTGGGGGAACCACCGTGCCAGGCGGCGGCGTGAGAGTGGGGGTCATCGCCTTCCTCCTTCGTCACCGATGAACATCCTTCTTCGGTCTTTGCTCACCTATCGTGCAACACCCGCAGGTGCTGCGGCCTTCCCACTGTGCCCCCGGGGGACCCAGGTCACACCTTGGTTGATGACAGTGTGCCGGCACCCAAGGGGTCCGCGTCAATGATCTCGGTCGGACAACCCGCTTCTGACGTGGATCTATTGACGCTACGTGTCGAAAAGATGACTCAGCGTTGGGCTGAGCGCCTTTGCCACGGTATCCTGACAGCGCCTGTGTGGCACCGGCCAGACACGCCCAAACGAGGGATCCGGCGGTTACCCGACAGACTTCGCAGCCGCCTTCACCGACTTCTTGTAGTCGCGCACCTTCGTCAGGCTCGCTTCGTCGACGATGTCGGCCACCGACATGTGGGATCCCTCGTCTCCATATGCCCCCGCCGCGGCGCGCCAACCCTCCGGGCGCACCCCGTACTGCTTGCCCAGCAGGGCCACGAAGATCTGCGCCTTCTGCCGCCCGAACCCGGGAAGCTCGGCGACCCGGCGGAACAGGTCCCGGCCGTCGGTCGCCTCGCTCCACAGCCGCGCGGTGTCGCCGTCGTAGCGGGCCACGATCTGCCGGCAGACCTCCTGCGTACGGGCGGCCATCGCCTTCGGAAACCGATGCAACGCCGGCGGCGTCGCGAAGATCTTCAACAGCTCCTCGGGATCGAACTCCGCGAGCTCCTGCGCGGTCGGTTCGTGCCCCAGCCGCTGCGCCAGCACGTACGGGGACGAAAACGCCTTTTCCAGCGGAATCTGTTGATCGAGCACCATGCCGACGAGGAGCGCCAACGGGTCGCGATCGAGCAGCGCGTTGGCCTCCGGTGCGATGGGCAGCGAGAACGTCATGCGTTCCATCTTGGCCGACCGCCACCGGTGCACGAAATCGCCGGACCCGCTCTCGCCACAAAGCCGCGGCCACCCGGTCGGGGTGGCGGCCCGATGTCACTGTCGGAGCGGAACCCCACGACGACGGAGGTACGCCATGGCCATCGGTAGCGCGGCCCGCCGCCAAGAGCGCCGTCCCGCCGTCGTGGACCGGTTCGGGGCGGCCGACATGGAGGCCGCCCTCGACCTGTTGCACCTGGCCGACATGGCCTGGCACGACTGCTACGGCCCCCGCGACCTCGCGATCCCGCCCGACGTGGTCGACGATGTGCTGCTCTGCTCCGAGGGCGACCTGAGGACGCTCGTCCACGTAGCGCTCGCGGCGGTCGTCGACTTCCGTGATGTCCGTGTCGCCGCCGACCAGCTCCGGGGCGGATCACGCTGACCTGGTCAGCCGCACCTCCAGGGTCATCCCGTCGGCGTGGGCCGCGCTGCCGCCGAAGGCGCTGTCGGCGGCGACCCGCTCGAAGTCGGCGGCCGAGTAGGCACGGCGACGCAGCCAGCCCAACGTCAGCCGCGTCACCGAGCTGTTGAACGCGTTGAGGCGCATGCCGGCCACGTCGGCCCGGATGTCGTCACCGGTGGCGCCGCGGTTCATGTCGTGGATCACGGCCTGCCCGCCCGGGCGCAGCACCCGGTGGATCTGGTCGAGAGCGGTCACCGGGCTGCTGAAGTTCTTGAACGCCGCCTGGCAGACCACGAGGTCGAAGCTGTCGTCGGCAAACGGCAGGTCGGCCACGTCGCCGTGGCGGAAGTCGACGGTGACACCCTCGGCCCGGGCTCGCGCGGCGGCCAGCGAGACGAAGGTGTGGCTGATGTCCAGGCCGGTCACCGCGAACCCGAGCCGGGCCAGCTCGATGCTCAGGTAACCGGGACCGGGGGCGACCTCCAGCACCGAAGCGCCGGGTGCCAAATCGGCGGCGAGCGACGAAGCCTGCCGCCGCCACTGGGCCAGCTGGGGCTCCGAGCCGCGCTGCTTCGCGTACCAGCGGGCCATCGGTCCTTCCATCTCCGGGACGATCTTGCGCCTCTTGGTCTCCATCACTGCGATTCCTCCCTGCCTCGGGCGGCCAGCTCCGCGACATCGGGCGGCAGCTCGCCGGTCTCGTGATAGGCGCGCCACTCGGCGACGCCCGGCAACGTGCCTTCGGTGATCTCGGCCCGGAACGAGCGCACCCAGGCCAGCTCGGCGCGGCGCATGGCCAGCTCGTACTCCCCCTCGACCAGGAACAGCCGCGGGACGTCGTAGCCGGCCAGCTCGCGTTCGGACGCCGCGATCTCAGCGGCCAGCCGGTCGGCCCGCTCCCCGAGCAGCACGGCCACGTCGTCCGGGGCCAGCACCCCCAGCACGGAGAGGCCGGCGGTGAACGGGCCGGGCCGGCGGTCCGGCACCGCCACCAGGTCCCGGGTCCAGTCGACGAGCTCCGCCCGGCCGGCGTCGGTTATCCGATAGACGGTGCGCTCGGGCCGGCCGCCCCGCCGCTCGCTTTGCACGGGCTCGATGAAGCCGTGCTTGACCAGGTTCTCCACGACCCGGTAGAGCGAGCCCCACTTGATCTCCATGTCCTGCTCTTTGCCGCGGGCCTTCATCAGCGACGCCATCTCGTAGGGATGCATCGGTCGCTCGATCAGCGTGGCCAGGACGGCGAGGGCGAGCAGATTGGTGATCTTGCGTGGCGGCATGGTCGGGACTCCTTTACTCGCAAGCTAGTATACGCACGCGAGTAAATAATATGGAACCATGAGGCATCCCTGGATCACGGAGCTCGGCCTGCAGCCCCACCCCGAGGGCGGCTGGTTCGCCGAGACCTGGCGGTCCGCACACACCTTCGTGCCCAGCGGGTACGCCGGCCCGCGCTCGGCCGCCACCGGCATCTACTTCGCGCTGTTCCCCGGCGAGGAGTCCGCCTGGCATGTCGTCCGCTCCGACGAGCTCTGGCTCTGGCACGCCGGCGGCCCGCTGGCCCTGCACCTCGGCGGCGACGGCGACGAGCCCGCGGCGACGGTGGAGTCCACAGTGCTCGGCCCGGACCTGGCCGGCGGCGCGCGGCCGCAGCTGCGCGTACCCGGTGGGGTGTGGCAGTCAGCGGCACCACTGACCGACGACCCGGTCCTGGTCAGTTGCGTGGTAGCTCCCGGATTCGACTTCGCCGATTTCAGAATGGTGTGATCCGCTCGACCGAACGGTCCGTGTCGATCTTCGTCCGTCTATGCGATGGTCGGGGCGCCCGGCACGGGGGCAAGTGAGGCCGGGCGCGGCGAACGGCGAGGAGAGTGCACATCGTGGTGTTCCGCACCGTCCGCAAAACCCTGGCGGCGATAGGCGCGGCCAGTCTTGTGGGTGCCCTGGCGCTGGCCAACCCGGCGCAGGCCACCGGAAACAACAACTCCGTCCGCAAGCTCACCAAGGCGGTCACGGTCGGCGGCGTGCTCAAGCACGAGATCGCCTTCCAGGCCATCGGCAGCCTGAGCGGGGGCAACAGAGGCTCCGGTCTGGCCGGCCACGACCGCAGCGCCGACTATGTCGCGACGCTGCTGAAGCTGGCCGGTTACCAGGTGACCCGCCAACCGTTCCCCTTCAACTTCTTCGAAGAGTTCGGCTCGTCGTTCGCACAGACAGCACCGACACCGACGACGTACGTGGACGGCACCGACTACGACCTCATGGACTACTCCGGCAGCGGCGACGTGACGGCCCAGGTCGTACCCGTCGACCTGGCGCTCGTGCCACCACGCGCGTCGACGTCGGGATGCGAGGCGAGCGATTTCGACCCGGCCGCGGTGACCGGCAAGGTCGTGCTGATGCAGCGCGGCGGCACCGGTTGCTCGTTCGGGATCAAGGTGGCGAACGCCGAGGCCGCCGGCGCGGCCGCCGCGATCATCATGAACCAGGGCAACGGCACGCCGGAAGCCAACCCGGACCGCTACAACCTGCTGCTCGGCACGCTGGGCGCGCCGGTCGGCATCCCCGCGATCGGCGTCTCCTACGCCACCGGCGAGGCGCTCGCGAACACGCCCGGCCTGACGGTGCGGATCACCGCCGACACCACGTCGGAGGTACGCCAGACCGAGAACGTGATCGCCGAGTCCCGCAAGGGCGACGCGAGCAGCGTCGTCATGGCCGGTGCGCACCTCGACGCGGAGCCCGACACCGTCGGCATCAACGACAACGGCAGCGGCTCGGCCGCGTTGCTCGAGATCGCGTTGCAGCTGGCCAAGACCAAGACGCCCAACAAGACCAGGTTCGCCTGGTGGGGCGCCGAGGAGGCCAACCTGGTCGGCTCGACGTTCTACGTCAACTCGCTCACTCCCGAGCAGCGGGCCGACATCGCGCTCTACCTCAACTTCGACATGATCGCGTCGCCGAACTACATCCTCGGCGTGTACGACGGCGACGACTCGGCCGCCCAGGGCTCGCCCGCGGGTCCGCCGGGATCGGCCGAGATCGAGGCGGTCTTCCAGGACTTCTTCGCCGACCGTGGCCTGCCCACCCGGGCGGCCGACTTCACCGGCAGGTCCGACTACGGCCCGTTCATCGCGGCCGGCGTCGACATCCCGTCGGGCGGCCTCTTCACCGGCGCGGAGGTCCTGAAGACGGCACAGGACGTGGCTGACTACGGCGGCGTGGAGGGTGAGCAGTACGACCCGTGCTACCACGAGCCGTGCGACAGCCTGTTCCCGGTCCGCGACGGAGCGGACGCGGCCCTCTACAAGGAACTGGACCGGCAGTACGACATGTTCGGCAACCTCAACCTAGAGGCCCTGGACGTGAACTCCGACGCGATCGCGACGGCGGTCCTCACGTTCGCCCTCGACACGTCGTCCCTCCCGGCCCGCACGACAGCCGCCACGGCCCGCAGCGCGGGTCCGACGTACATCGGCAAGGAAGGCTCGATCTAGCACCGCTGCCTGAAGGCCCCGTCCACGTGGGCGGGGTCTTCAGCGGTGCCAGGGGTGGTGGATCAGGCAGAACTCGTTGCCTTCCGGGTCGGCCAGGACCGTGAAGCCCTCGTCTCCGGTCTGGCCGATGTCGGTGCGGATGGCGCCCAGGGTGAGCAGGCGATCCACCTCCGCGGCCACGTCACCCGATGGGGCGTACAGGTCCGGGTGGGTGCGGTTCTTCTTCTCCTTGACGCCGGCCGACGGTTGGAGCCAGACCGTCAGCGATCCGGGCGGTGCGTCCCGCGGTGGCCGCAGGTGCTGTCCGTCCTCGTCGATCTCGTAGCCCAGGGCGGCCGACCAGAACGCCGCCATTCGGGAGGGGTTGCGCACGTCCAGGGTCCATTGCGCGAAGCGGCTCACCATCCCGTCAGCCTGACACCGGGACACCATGATCACTGGGTGGCGGGGGCGCCATGGCAGGATGCCGTACGTGTCCGACATGCTCCTCTCCCCCGATGGTGTCGCGCGGTTGCGGGACGCGCTCCGGGCCGCCGGCTTCACCTCGGCGGGGATCGCCGAACGGCTCGGGCCGGCGGCCACCGCCGCGGTCGCCCGCAACGACTTTCGTGCCGCGTTGCGGATCACCGAGGACCGGGATCCGCTCGCCACGTTGATCCGGCTGTTCGTCTGCGCGCAGAGCGAGGAGGTCGAGGCGGTCGCGGCCGCGCTCGCGCCACTCGACTTCGCCGAGGCGTTCGACGCCGGCCTGGTCGAGGCGGCTCCCGGCGGGCTGGTGCGGCAGGGTGTCGACCTCGAGCCGTACGGCGAGAGCTGGTGGGTCCTCTCCGACGTGCCCTCCTCGGTCCGGCCGAACGAGCCGCTGCGGCCCGACCACGTGCTCGGCATCGGTGGGGCCTCGTCGACCCTGGTCGGCGCCGCGATCCGCCGGCCCGTGGCCACGGCGCTCGACCTCGGCACCGGGTGTGGCGTACAGGCGCTGCATCTCGCCACCCACTCCGGCGAGGTCACCGCGACGGACCTCTCCGAGCGGGCGCTGCGGTTCGCCGCCACCACCGCCGCGCTCAGCGGTCAGGAGTGGGAGATGCTGCGCGGCGACCTGGTCGCACCCGTCAAGAACCGGCGGTTCGACCTCGTGATCAGCAACCCGCCGTTCGTGATCGGGCCGGGCACCACGACGCACACGTACCGCGACTCCGGCCGGGCCGGCGACGCCGTCTGCGCGGAGCTCGCCGCGGCCGCCCCGGGGCTGCTCAACGAGGGCGGCGTGATGCAGTTCCTGGCCAACTGGGAGCACGTCACCGGCGAGGACTGGGGTGACCGGGTCGCGGGCTGGTTCGAGGGCACCGGACTGGACGCCTGGGTGATCCAGCGCGAGGTCGCCGACCCGATGTCGTACGTCGGTCTCTGGCTGGCCGACGCCAACGAGGACGGCGACCCCGCCCGGGCCGCGGCCTGGCTCGACTGGTTCGACGCCAACGACGTCGAGGCGATCGGTTTCGGCCTCGTCACGCTGCGTCGCGGTGGGCACGACGATCCGGTGGTACGGGTGGAGGACCTCCGCCAGCAGGTCCAGCAGCCGCTCGGCGAGCAGATCGCCGGCTGGTTCGACCGGCAGGACTTCGTGCGGGACGCCGACCTGCTGGCCGCCCGCTACCGCACCGCGCCGGGGCTCCAGCTCAAACAGGAGGCGACGCTCGGCGACGAGGGCTGGGCCGTCGACCGCCAGGTGCTGGTGATGCCGGAAGGGTTGCGCTGGTCGGAGGAGGTCGACCCGCTGGTGCTGGCCCTGGTCAGCGGCGCCGACGGGCAGGTGCCGCTGCGGGACCAGCTCGCCCTGCTGGCCGCCGCGCACGAGGTGGCGGAGGACGACCTCGCCGACGCCGCCGGGCCGATCGTCGCGCACCTGGTCGAGCGCGGCATCGTGGAGCCGGTCGCGTGAGGGCGCTGGTCCAGACGGTCTCCCGCGCGTCGGTGACCGTCGACGGCACCGTCGTCGGCGAGATCTCCGACGGCCTGCTGGTGCTGCTCGGCGTGACCCACTCCGACACGGCCACACTGGCGGACACCCTGGCCCGCAAGGTCTGGGAGCTCCGCATCCTGGACGACGAGAAGTCGGCCAGCGACGTCGGTGCGCCGGTCCTGGTCGTCAGCCAGTTCACGTTGTACGCGGACGCGCGCAAAGGGCGCCGGCCCAGCTGGTCCGCCGCGGCGCCGGCCGAGGTGGCCGAGCCGCTGGTGACCGCCTTCGCCGACGCCCTCCGGGCTCGCGGTGCTCAGGTCGAGACGGGCACGTTCCGGGCCCACATGCTCGTCGAGAGCGTCAACGTGGGCCCGCGAACCGTGCTGCTGGAGCTCTAGCGGAACAGGCCGCGCTTGCGGAGGGACTGCTCCAGCCAGCTGTGCAGCTGGGCGGCCCAGTCGGTCTGCTCGGCCGACGCGTAGTCGACGTTGAAGTGCCCGAACGCGTCGCGGCCCTCGACGAACAGGCCGCCGCGCTTGTCCAGCTCCAGGATCACCTGCAGGTGCTGCGGCGTCGCCGCGAAGGTCACCTCGAGCTGGTTGATCGCCGACGCGAACTGCGGCGACGGGTGGAACTCGATCTCCTGGTAGAACGGCAGGCTCTGCTGCACGCCGTAGAGCCGGCCGCTCTCGACGTCGGCGCGGGCGAACCGGAAGCCGAGCCGGAGCAGGCCCTCGAGGATGCGCTCCTGGGCCGGCAGCGGGTGCACGGCCACCGCGTCCAGGTCGCCCTTGTCGACCGCGCGGGCCACCTCGAGCTCCGTGCGCAGGGCCATCGTCATGCCGTGCAGGTGCTGCCCGTACACCTCGGTGATCGGGGTCTCCCAGGGCACGTCGAAGCGGAACGGGACGTCGTAGCGCTGCCCCGCTTCCAGACGGAAGGCACCGGTGGCGCGCTGGCGGTGGAACTCGGTCGTCGAGTCGTACTCGGAGTCGCCGCTGTCCACCTCGACCCGGGTGACCATGCCGAGGGCCACGTACTCGATGTCGACCGGGTGGTCGCCGCCGACGACGTGGATCTGGCCCTCGAGGAAACCGCCGGGGCGGCAGTTGGGGTTGCTTAGCACCGTCTCGACGGACGGGCCGCCGACGCCCAACGCCTGCATCATTCGCTTGAAGACCACGACGTGCCTTTCTGGTGTGGAGTTGCGAGCAGACTAGCGACAGGCTGCAACGGGTTGCCTCGCAAAACGGGCGAGTCGGGCGAAGGCCCTCCCGGATTCATGCCACCCGACGATTCTCCTCACCCCCGCTTCACGCCCATTGCGAGAAGCTCTTCGCACGGCACCACGGAGCGTTGCCGGGAAGCGGGGTAGCTAGAAATGAACGACTACGACCAGATCGACCTTGACGCCACCGATGAACGGGGCGTCTCCGCCGACCTCGTACGTGCGTACCTCAACGGCATCGGCCGCACCAAGCTGCTGACCGCCGTCGAGGAGGTCGAGCTGGCGCGGCGGATCGAGGCCGGGTTGTTCGCCGAGGAGAAGCTCGCCAGGGCGGACACACCGGATGGCCTCCGGGCCGATCTGGACATCATCGCGTTGGAGGGGCACGCCGCGAAGGACCACCTGCTGGAGGCCAACCTGCGGCTCGTGGTCAGCATCGCGAAGCGCTACACGGGCCGCGGGATGGCCTTTCTCGACCTGATCCAGGAGGGCAACCTGGGTCTGATCCGGGCCGTCGAGAAGTTCGACTACGCCAAGGGCTATAAGTTCTCGACGTACGCGACGTGGTGGATCCGCCAGGCGATCACCCGCGCGATGGCCGACCAGTCGCGCACGATCCGCATCCCGGTGCACATGGTCGAGCAGGTCAACCGGATGGTCCGGGCGCGCCGCGACCTGGCCGTCACGCTCGGCCGGGAGCCCACCGTCGCCGAGGTCGCCGCCGCGGTCGGCATGCCCGAGTTCCAGGTCATCGAGCTCATCTCGTACGACCGTGAGCCGGTCAGCCTCGACCAGGCGGTCGGTGAGGACGGCGAGAGCGCCCTCGGCGACTTCGTCGTCGGCGTCGACGCCCGGCAGGAGCCGGCCGACGAGGTCTCCAACGGCATGCTGCGCAACGAGGTCGAGATCGTGCTGTCCACGCTCTCCTCACGCGAACAGGCGGTGATCCGGCTGCGTTTCGGCCTCGACGACGGCCGCCAGCGCACCCTCGACGAGGTCGGCCGCGAGTTCGGCCTGTCCCGCGAGCGGATCCGCCAGATCGAGAAGGTCACGCTCCTCAAGCTCCGCCACCCGTCGCGGGCGCAGCGCCTCGAGGCGTACGCCTGCTGAACCCCTCCCCACCGGGCCTCCGTCAGATGTGGCGGGGTCCGGTGTCGGGGCGGGTGCCCGAGTCGCCGAAGGTCATCGTGGCGTGGAGGACCGAGAGTCCGTCGGGGCGGGCGAGCACCGGGTGCAGTGACAGCGACCGCACCCTCGGCTGTTCGTCCGCCAGCCGGCCGACCCGCAGCAGCAGGTCGACCAAGGCGTCGCGGTCGACCGGCGCGGCGCCCCGGTAGCCCTTCAGCAGCGGGGCGGCCCGCGGCTCGTCGACCAGCGCCGCGGCGGCCCGGTCGCTGAGCGGGGCCGGGCGCCAGGCCCGGTCGCCGAGCAGCTCGGTGGCCACGCCGGCCAGGCCGAAGCCGACCACCGGCCCGAAAGCCGGGTCCTCCATCATCTCGACGACGCACGCCACCCCGGCCGGGACCATCGGCTGCACCAGCACCTGCGGGCCGAACGACTCGGCGAGCTCGCGGTACGCCACCCGGACCGCCTCCTCGTCGCGCAGGTCCAGGCGGACCGCTCCGAGGTCGATGCGGTGGCGCAGCGACATGCCCGCGGCCTTGAGCGCGGTCGGCAGGCCGAGCCGGCGCGCCGCGGCCACCGCCTCCGGTGCCGAGTCGACCAGGGCGTCGGGCACGAGCGGGATGCCGTACGCGGCGAGCAGCCCTTCCCGATCGTCGTGGCCCACCGCGGCCGCCGCCGCGTCGGTGTCCACTCCGGACAGCGGCGGCACCGTGCCCGGGGGCTGCCGGCGCCACTCGGCGTAGTGGGCGACCCGGCCGAGCGCGCGGGCCGCCTCCTCGACCGACGGGTACGCGGGAATCCCAAGCGGCACCCGGTCCACAAGGGAGGTCACCACCACCGGCTTGTCCCCGGTCAGCGCGACACCCGCGATCGTCGCGGCGAAGTCGGCGTCGTCAGCCTGGAGCTGGCCCGGCAGCGGCGGAGCGAGCACCACGGCCAGCGCGTCGACGCCCTGGTCGGCGGAGGCCTCGGCGAGCCGGTCGCCGAACTCGTGCGCGCCGGCCACCGGCCCTACGTCACGCGGGTAGCCGTCGGCGACCACCAGTCCGTTGGCCACACAGGCGGCCTCGGCCAGGGTGGTCAGCGCGGGCGAGTTGCCGACGATGCCGACCCGGGGGCCGCCGGGCAGTGGCTGGGTCGCCAGCAGCGCGCCGACGTCGAAGAGTTCGCCGACCGTGTCGACGCGGATCACGCCGCTGCGGGCGAACAGCGCGCGGACCGACGCCGGGTCGAGGCCGCGTTCGGTGCTGCCCGGCGGGCGTACCGGCGACGCGACCGCGACGATCGGCTTGTTCCGGCCGATGCCGCGGGCCAGCCGGGCGAACTTGCGCGGGTTTCCGAAGGACTCCAGGTACAGCAGGATCACGTCGGTGCCGGGGTCGTCCCGCCAGTACTGGAGCAGGTCGTTGCCCGAGACGTCGGCCCGGTTGCCCGCCGAGACGAAGGTCGACAGGCCCAGCCCGCGCCGGTCCGCCTCCGCGAGCAGCGCGACCCCGAGCGCACCGGACTGGCTGAAGAAGCCGATCCGGCCCGGCGCCGGGAGCCGCGGGGCGAGCGTGGCGTTGAGCCGCACGGCCGGGTCGGTGTTGGCGATGCCCAGGCAGTTCGGCCCGACCACCCGCATGCCGCCCGCGTGTGCCCGGCGGATCAGCTCCGCCTGCGCCGCGGCGCCGGCCTGATCCGCCTCGGCGAACCCCGCGCTGACGACGACCAGCGCGTGCAGCCCCGCCCGGGCCGCGTCGTCGACGACCTCGTCGATCTTCTCCGGCGGCACCGTGACGATGCCCAGGTCGAGCGGCACCCCGGCGTCCGACGCCCGGCTGACCGCCGCGAGGCCACCGACCCGAGGCGCGCTCGGGTGCACCGGCACCACCGGCCCGGCGAACCCGCCGTCGCGCAGGTGCCCGAGCACGGCCGCGCCGACGCCGTGGCCGCTGGAGCTGGCACCGTAGACCGCGACGCCGCGCGGCGCGAGCAGCCGGGCGATCGACCGCGCCTCGGTGCGGTGCTCCCGCCGCCACTGCACCTCGAGCGAGCTCTCGGTCGGCGCGATCGGGAACGCGAGGTGCACGACACCGTCGGCGTACCTGCGCTCGACCTCGTACCCGAAATCGCTGAAGACGCGCAGCATGGTCGCGTTGGCGGGCAGCACCTCCGCGACGAACCGGGTGATGCCGGTCTCCCGTGCCGCCGCGGCCAGATACTCCATCAACAGCGGGCCGATGCCCCTGCCCTGGTACGCGTCCTCGACCACGAACGCGACCTCGGCGTCACCGGCGTCGGGGCCGAGCCGGTCGTACCGCCCGATCGCGACGATCCGACCGCCGACCTCGACGACGAAGGCCTCCCGGTCGCGATGATCGACGGTGACGAACCGATGCAGATCACGTTCGGGTATCCGGGGGTACGGCGAGAAGTAGCGCAGATACCGGGTCCGCTCGGAGAAACGCGCATGGGTCTCGACGATCGCCGGCGCATCGGTCGGCTCGATCTGTCGCACATGGACGGTGGTGCCGTCACTCAGCAGGACGTCCGCCGCTCTGTCGGTCACGTCGGCTCCGGTTGACTCGGTCTCCCGTTTCCCACCCTATGGGCTGGGCCGGTTCGGCTCGTGAACTTCAGTCGCGCGGGTCGAGCGGGTCGAGGCCGAGCAGCGGGAAGACCGCCATGCGGGTCTGGGTCACCGCCCGGTCGACCGCGTCCTCGCTGGCCGGCTGCCAGGGCTCGAAGTCGGTGTCGCCGTCGTCGGTGAGGCGCAGCGGGATCTCCCGGCCGGGCAGCCGGGTCGCCGCCAGGGCGCGCCAGCCGGCCGGGGTCGGCAGCAACGGGTCCAGCGGGTCTCCCGTGGCGGTCGCGAGCAGGTGGGTCCAGGTGCGCGGGACCACCTCGACCAGGGCGTAGCCGCCGCCGCCCGTGGCCACCCAGCGGCCCTCGCACAGCTCCTCGGCCAGGTCGCGCATCGCGAGGTGTGCGGCCCGCTGGCCGTCGACGGTCAGGCGCAGGTCGGCGAGCGGGTCCAGCCGGTGGCTGTCGGCGCCGCACTGGCTGAACAGGAGTTGCGGACGGAACGCGCGCAGCACGCCCGGCACCACGGCGTGGAAGGCGCGCAGCCAGCCGCGGTCGCCCGTACCCGGTGGCAGTGCGACGTTGACCGCACTCCCCTCGGCGCCGGGGCCACCGATCTCGTCCGGGAAGCCGGTGCCGGGGAACAGCGCCAGCGGCGACTCGTGCAGCGAGATCGTGAGCACCCGCGGGTCGTCCCAGAAGATCGCCTGGACGCCGTCGCCGTGGTGGACGTCGATGTCGACGTACGCGATCCGCTCGGCGCCCAGGTCGAGCAGCCGGGCGATGGCGACGGCCGGGTCGTTGTAGACGCAGAAA
Organism: Asanoa sp. NPDC049475; assembly: GCF_040676915.1. Classification (NCBI taxonomy): domain Bacteria; kingdom Bacillati; phylum Actinomycetota; class Actinomycetes; order Micromonosporales; family Micromonosporaceae; genus Asanoa; species Asanoa sp. NPDC049475. Next base: position 762,020 of record NZ_JBFAPY010000004.1, read on the forward strand.
CCCGAGGCCCGACCCGGCATCGCGTGGTGCAGCCCGCCGGCGACGTTGACGGCGTGTCGTGCCTCACCCCGCCAGACCGCCTCCGCGGCTGTGACCGTGGCGCCGGCGACCAGGGCGGAAGCCTCGTGCATGTGGTCGAAGACCGGGTTGTCCGGGGTGCCGAAGCCGTACCCCCGGAAGAACGGGTCGTGGGGGGCGACCTTCACGGCGTCGATGTAGTCGGCACGGTGCACCCGGGCCAGCGCGTCGTCGTCGGCCGGGGTGGGCTTGACCACTTTCACACCGGCTCGGTCGAGAACGCCCAGCTCACGGGCCAGTGCCATGGTCAGTTCGACCCTGACCGGGTTCAACGGATGATCACCCAGGTCGTACCCGAGCAGGTCTTCGTCCCACACCACTACGGCGCCGTCCGGCATGGCGTCATCGTGCCATGCGGTCAGGCTAGTCGCCGGTCGCCACGGGCCTGGTGGGGTCGGTCACCCAATCGCTCCAAGATCCGACATAAAGAGCGGCGTCGGTACGCCCGGCGCGGTGCAGGGCCAGCACGGTGTGCGCGGCGGTGACGCCGGAGCCGCAGTACGCGCCAACGGGTGCGTCGTCGCGGACGCCCAGCCTGGCGAAGCCGGCCCTGATCTCCTCCGCCGTTCTCAGCCGGCCGTCGCTGTCGGCGTTCTCGGTGGTCGGGCGGTTGACAGCGCCTGGGATGTGGCCGGCGACGGGGTCGATCGGCTCGACCTCACCCCTGAACCTCGGTGCGACGCGAGCGTCGACCAGGGTGCCTTTCTGTGCTGTCTCGTTGGCCTCGTCGGCCGTCAGGCTCGGCAGGCTGCCGGGTTTGACCTCTATGTCGCCCTCTTCGATGGTTGGCTCCCGCGTGGTCACCGGATAGCCCAGCTTGGTCCAGGCCGCGAAGCCGCCGTCGAGGACTCTGGTGTCGCGGTGGCCGGCCCAGCGGAGGATCCACCAGGCCCGGGCGGCGGCCTGTCCGTCGCCGGCGTCGTACACGACGACTGGTTTGTCGGTTGTGACGCCCTTGGCCCTCAGCCGGCTCTGGAGCGTTGCGGGGTCCGGCAGCGGATGGCGGCCGTTGGGGCCGGGTGCGCCGGCCAGTTCGGTGTCGAGGTCGATGAAGACGGCGCCCGGAATGTGACCCTCGACGTAGTCCTCACGGCCCGGCCGGCCGGCGAGCCGCCAGCGGGCATCGAGCACGGTTATGCCGGCGGGGCCTTCGAGGCCGGAGCGCAACTCATCAGGGTCGATCGTGAGATCATCGGCGGAAACCACGCGCTCCAGTGAACACCCGCCCGACGCCTTTCGCGGCGCCGGGTTGTCGGTGTGGCGAGGTAATATCGACAGCTAGGAGGGCCTTCTGCCGTGAATCACCTTGTCGACACGACCGAGATGTATTTGCGCACCATCCTCGAATTGGAAGAGGAAGGTGTGCCGCCGCTGCGCGCCCGCATCGCCGAGCGGCTGCACCAGAGCGGCCCGACCGTGAGCCAGACCGTGGCCCGCATGGAGCGTGACGGACTACTCACCGTCGAGGGCGACCGCCACCTGCACCTGACGGGTCTGGGCCGCGAGCAGGCGGTCTCCGTGATGCGCAAGCACCGGCTGGCCGAGCTGCTGCTGGTCAACGTGATCGGCATGCCCTACGAAGAGGCCCACGAGGAAGCGTGCCGCTGGGAGCACGTGATGAGCGACGCGGTCGAGCAGAAGGTCTACGACCTGCTCAACCGCCCGACCCGCTCGCCCTACGGCAACCCGATCCCGGGCCTGGACGCCCTGGGCGACCTGCCGGCGGAGGCCGACGGCTTCGACAACAAGGAGCGCAACCTGGCGTTCCCGGGCCTGACGGGCCAGGTGATCGTCCGCCGAATCTGCGAGAGCGTCCAGACCGACGCCGATGTCCTCCGTCAGCTCCACGCGGCTGGGGTCGACCCCGGCGCGACGGTGACTGTGGCTCAGGAGCGCGACGGCGTCATGATCGACCGGTCGGGCGATCGGGTTCGCCTGCCGCGCGAGGTCGCCTCCCGGGTGTTCGTCGCGGCTCACTGACCTCTGGATCTTCGAAAGGCCGGCTCCTTCGGGGGTCGGCCGTCGTCGTTGGTCGGCCTTCGTCGTTGGTCGGCCTTCTCCGGACACCGCTGTTCTTCGTCCATTGGCCCTGCGACGGCGCCTAGCTCCGTCGGCCGGCCCTCCAGGACGCCTGCCTACGCGGCTGGCGATCCCCGGACAATCCTCGCCGGGTGATCGGACCAGGCTAAGGCCGCTGCTTAGTCTTCGGCTAACCCTCCCGGACGCCGGCTTCTCCCCGGGGCGACCCTGCTGAGTTTCCGGCCTCCGCCGCTGGTTGACCCTTCCGCGCGCCGGCTCTCGATGCCAGTCAGGGCCTCGAACACCGGCTTCCCCGCCCGTCAGGTCCTTCCAACACCGGCCTCCGCCGCGGGTCAGGCCTTCCGAAGGCCGGCTTCCATCCTCGGCCGACGCGTCGCACGGCGGCCTATTTTCGGTTGGCCTTCAGATATGGGCCTCCGCGGTGCGTTGCCGCCAGTCCTTCGTGTTGCCTCGTCACTCCAAGCGGTGAATTTCGCCATCGCGGAGCGATTGGTCCAGCACCGAACGATCTATCGGGATCTCGGCGGGAAGGGCTCGCTGAGCTGGAGACCGCGCGTCTCGACCGCGCCAGACTCGGCTGAGGCGGCCTCTTCTTCGCGGGACGGCTGGAGCCCGAATCCCTCGTGTTCGACCGCGATCGGCGGCCGCCGAATGGCGTACCGCGTCGATCAGGACTTCTTGGGTGGCTTTACCGATTCGACGTGTTTGGCGAGCGCGACCATTTGCGTGGCCAGTTCCTTCGCCGGCGCTGGGGCGTCCAGGAGGTCGGTGAAGCGCAGCGACATGAGGCGTTTGTCCTTCGTGAGCCAGCAGAGCTCGAGCCCCGGGCCGGCCTTCTCCGTCGCCGCGAACGGTGCCTGGTAGGCCGCCAACCCCAGACCCTTCACCGCCGTCGCGCCTTTGTCGGGGACCACGTCCTCCTTGAAGACGGCGGCGTCGGCGGTGGTTTTGGTGATCGTCAGGGCGAGGTCGGGCAGTTCGCCCTCCTCCGGCTGGACCACGCAGGTGTTGGTCTGCCCGCTGCGGCTCGCGGCCGAGATGCCGAACCGCACGCCGATGGCCTTCTCGATGGCCTCGTAGTCGAAGTACACGCAGGCGCCGCCGGCGGTCGCGGCCGGGAAGTCCGCGCGGGCCGGCGGGAGGGTTTGCACCGGGGCCGGCTCTTCGTCGCAGGCCGCGATGCCGCCGGTGAGAATCAGGGCCGCGCCCACGCAGAGCAGCCGGTACGCCCGGCGGCCATCCACCCTGGACGGTCGGTCGCTGTGGCGGCTACGCGGCAGGACCACAACAACTCCTCGATCGACGCTCGGATCAGCACAGGAGTGCGCCGCCCGAAAAGATACGGCTTCGTCGGGGCGCGCGGAAGTCCGGGTTGTCCGTCGGTCAGGCCGGGAGTTGGGCCACGATGTGCTTCGCGATCTCCAGCGAGCTGGTCGCCGCGGGTGACGGTGCGTTGAGCACGTGCACCTGGCGGTCGCGAGCGACGATCAGGAAATCGTCGACCAGGGCGCCGTCGCGGGCGATCGCCTGGGCCCGTACGCCGGCGCCGGCCGGCACCAGGTCGGCCGCTGTGACCGCGGGCACGAGGCGGGCCAGGCTTTCGGCGAACAGGCGGCGGCTCAGCGAGCGGCGCACCTCGGTCAGCCCGTACCGGAAATGCCGGCGAGCCAGGCGCCACAGTCCTGCGTACGCCATGAAGTCCGCGATGTCCCTCGGGTTGATCTTGCTCCAGCGGTAGCCCTCGCGGGCCAGCGCGAGCACAGCGTTGGGTCCGGCGTGGACGGTGCTGTCGATCATGCGAGTCAGGTGGACGCCCAGGAACGGGAACTGCGGGTCCGGCACCGGGTAGATCAGCCCGCGGACCAGACCGCGCCGCTCTGGCGTCAATTCATAATATTCACCCCTAAAGGGCACGATCCGCGCCGGCGGCTCGACGCCCGCGAGGCGTGCCACCCGGTCCGCGTGCAGCCCCGCGCAGTTGATCAGGACGTCGGCGACCACCTCGCCGGCCGTCGTGCGGACGATCTGCTCGCTGCCGCGCGCCTCGATGCCGGTCACCGCGGTGCCCAGCCGCAGCGTGGCCCCCGCCTTCTCGGCCAGGTCGGCGAGCGTGGTGCAGACGGCGGTGAAGTCGACGATGCCGGTCGACTCGACCCGCAACGCCTCGACGCAGCGCAGCTCCGGCTCGAACTCCTTGGCCTCGGCCGCGCTGACCAACCGCGCCGGCAGGCCGTTGGCGACCGCGCGCTCGTGCAGCGCGTGCAGGCGGGGCACCTCGGACTCGTCGGCCGCCACGATGAGCTTGCCGCAGACCTCGTGCGGGATGCCGTGGGTGGCGCAGAAGTCGACCATGGATGCCCGCCCGGCCGAGCACAGCCGCGCCTTGAGACTGCCGGGCTTGTAGTAGACCCCCGCGTGGATCACGCCCGAGTTGTGGCCGGTCTGGTGCGCGGCGACCCGCGGCTCCTTGTCGATCACCGTGACCGACGCATCCGGGTGATCCAGCGTGAGCCGATGCGCGGTGGCCAGGCCGACGATGCCAGCCCCGATGACGACATACCGAGTCATGGCGCGAACCCTATTTCACATATGGACAGTGCCGGCAGCCACGACCGCAACACGTGCCGCGCGCCGCGAGGAACCCGGCCGAAAGGACGAACAACCCCGTCCGCGGGTCGAGATATCCCGCCGAACCGGCAGCGAGCGCGCCGTCGTGGACCTTGAGGATCTCGGCCTGGTACGCGGGATCGGCAGGCATCCGGCTGGGGTGCGGTTCACGCAGTCCGCGTTCACTGTCTGCTGTCGCCACGCCACCACCCGTACCCTATCGGACCTATCGGACCTGTCGTCCGCTGCCTGAATGACCTTCGCCGGTTATATCCCAAGAGGCATCATCCGCACGACGAGAGGGCGCCACCGGCATGACCACCACCGAGCTCCAGCGCGACGACCTGACCGACCTCGCGAGCAGCGGCGTACCGGGCCAGGCCCAGCCGTTCGACCTGCGAGAGACCGGCGCGTTCGTCGACCGGGAGCCGGTGCTCGAGGTGCTGATGTCGGTCCGGCGGGTGGACGGCGGGCCGCCGTACCCGGCCATGTACCTGGGACCGATCGCCGAGCCCTTCCTTGCCCGCGCTCAGGACGGCCTGGCGTTCGCCGCCCGAATCGACCCCCAACGTCCGGATCGGGTCCTGGTCGACTGGACCGCCTGCGCCGCATAGCCGCAGGTTGGCTGGGTAACGGTGGTCGTATGGAGACCACCTGGAAGCCTGTGAACGAGGACGAGAGCGGCACCCTGTCGAGTGGCGAGAAGCGCAGCCTCCCAGATTCGGCGTTCGCCTTTCCCGAGTCGCGCAAGGAGCCGCTCACGGACGCCGACCACGTCCGAAACGCGATCGCGCGCTTCGACCAGGTCAAGGGCGTCAGTGACAAGGAACGCGACCAGGCGTTCGCGAACCTGAAGAAGGCCGCGAAGCACTTCGACATCGACATGGCGGAGACGGACTGGCATCAGCTGGGCAAGCGGCCCCACACCGACAACCCGAAGCAGTAGCGACGCGGTCCGGCTGACCGCGACCGGCTGCGGTGTGCGTGGTCGCTGTTCAGATTGCCCGCCGTGCGATCGGTCGCGGCCGTTGCCGATCAAGGACCCGTCAGCGAAGGTCAGCATCACCGCCGGCCCGCCGGGCCCTTCGAGCAGTTCGGTCTCGGAACCGACCCGCCCTGACGGTGGTGAAACCGGTAGTCGGCGGCTTTCGCCGTCGGGGCCGGAGCAGCAGCGACCGCCCGGTCCCGCGAGGACCGGGCGGTCGCTGCTGCTCAGACTCGATCGTTTACAAAGCGATCAGTCGCGGCCGTCTTTCGTGATCAGCTGCAGCCAGAGGTCGAGCCGCACCCTTCGCAGACGTAGCAGCTGCCCGCTGGGCGCATCTTCGTGCCGCAGGTGAAGCAGAGCGGCGCGTCGGCGGACCTCCCGATCACGGCCTCGAGCAGTTCGGTCGAGGAGCCGACCCGCGGCGACGGGGCCGCGATCTGGACCGGGATGTCGTCGGCCTTGGCCGTCGGCTCCGCCTCGGTCTTCTCTTCCGTTGCCTTGTCCTCGGCGTCGGCCACGGTCGGCTTGGCCTCGATCGGAGCGGACGACGCCATCTGGGTCAGGTCGATCGCGGCCTCGGCCTCCGCCTCGGCGCGGATCTGGGCCGCGCGCTCCTTGGCGGTGAAGATGCCGAGCTCGGCACGGCGCTCGTAGGGCAGGAAGTCGAGCGCCAACCGGCGGAAGATGTAGTCCATCACCGACGCCGCCATGCGGACGTCCGGGTCGTCGGTCATGCCCGCCGGCTCGAACCGCATGTTGGTGAACTTGGCGACGAAGGTCTCCAGCGGCACCCCGTACTGCAGGCCGATCGAGATCGCCACCGAGAACGCGTCCATGACGCCGGCCAGGGTCGAGCCCTGCTTCGACATCTTGAGGAAGACCTCGCCCAGGCCGTCGTCGGGGTAGGACGACGCGGTGAGGTAGCCCTCGGCGCCGCCGACCGAGAACGACACCGTCTCCGACGGGCGCTTCTTCGGCAGGCGCTTGCGGACCGGACGGTATTCGACGACCTTCTCGACCGTCTTCTCCACCACCGCGGGCACCTCGGCCGCAGCCTTGGCCGGCTTGGCCGCCGACAGCGGCTGGCCGACCTTGCAGTTGTCGCGGTAGATCGCGAGCGCCTTGAGGCCGAGCTTCCAGCCCTCGAAGTAGATCTTCTCGACGTCTTCGACGGTCGCCGACTCCGGCATGTTGACCGTCTTGGAGATCGCGCCCGAGATGAACGGCTGCACGGCCGCCATCATCCGCACGTGGCCCATCGGCGCGATCGAGCGCTCGCCCATCGCGCAGTCGAACACCGCGTAGTGCTCGGGCTTGAGGCCCGGCGCGTCGACGACGTGGCCGTGGTCGGCGATGTGCTCGACGATCGCCTCGACCTGCTCCTCGGGGTAGCCGAGGCTGCGCAGCGCGCGCGGCACGGTCTGGTTGACGATCTGCATCGAGCCGCCGCCGACCAGCTTCTTGAACTTGACCAGCGCCAGGTCGGGCTCGACACCGGTGGTGTCGCAGTCCATCATCAGGCCGATCGTGCCGGTCGGGGCGAGCACCGAGGCCTGCGCGTTGCGCCAGCCCGACTTCTCGCCGATCTTGATGCCCTGCTGCCACTGCTTCGACGCCTCGCGGGCGATCGCGGTCGCGACCGAACCGGACGGCTTGATGTCGTCGCTGGCGGCGGCGTGCTTGCGCATGACCCGCTTGTGCGGCTCCGCGTTGCGGGCGTAGCCGTCGAAGGCGCCGACCACGCCGGCCATCTCGGCCGAGCGGCGGTAGGCGGTGCCCGTCATCAGCGAGGTGATCGCCCCGGCCAGCGAACGGCCGCCCTCGGAGTCGTAGGGCAGGCCGGACGCCATCAGCAGCGCGCCGAGGTTGGCGTAGCCGATGCCGAGCTGGCGGTAGGCGCGGGTGGTCTCACCGATCTTCTCGGTCGGGAAGTCGGCGAAGCAGATCGAGATGTCCATCGCCGTGATGACGAACTCGACCGACTTGACGAACCGCTCGACCTCGAAGCCACCGTCGGCACGGAGGAACTTCATCAGGTTGAGGGACGCCAGGTTGCAGGACGAGTTGTCGAGGTGCAGGTATTCGGAGCAGGGGTTGGACGCGGTGATCCGACCGGTCTCGGGGGAGGTGTGCCAGTCGTTGATCGTGTCGTCGTACTGCAGACCGGGGTCGGCGCACTCCCACGCGGCCTGCGCGATCGTGCGGAACAGCTTGCCGGCGTCGACCGACTCGATCACCGAGCCGTCGAGCCGCCCGCGCAGGTCGAACGAGCCGTTCTCCTCGACAGCGCGCATGAACTCGTCGGTGACCCGCACCGAGTTGTTGGCGTTCTGGTATTGCACGCTGACGATGTCGGAGCCGCCGAGGTCCATGTCGAAGCCGGCGTCGCGGAGCGCCCGGATCTTGTTTTCCTCACGGGCCTTGGTCTGCACGAACTCTTCGATGTCGGGGTGGTCGACGTCGAGGATGACCATCTTGGCGGCACGGCGGGTGGCGCCACCGGACTTGATCGTGCCTGCCGACGCGTCGGCGCCGCGCATGAAGCTGACCGGCCCGGACGCGGTGCCGCCGGAGGAGAGCAGCTCCTTGGACGAGCGGATGCGCGACAGGTTGACCCCGGAGCCGGAGCCACCCTTGAAGATCAGACCCTCTTCCTTGTACCAGTCGAGGATCGAGTCCATCGAGTCGTCGACGGCCAGGATGAAACAGGCGCTGACCTGCTGCGGCGACGGCGTGCCGACGTTGAACCACACCGGCGAGTTGAAGCTGAACACCTGGTGCAGAAGCATGTAGGTCAGCTCGTGCTCGAAGAGCTCGGCGTCGGCCGCGTTGCCGAAGTAGCCGTTGTCTTCGCCCGCCTTGCGGTAGGTCTTCACGACGCGGTCGATGAGCTGCTTGAGCGACCACTCACGCTCCGCGGTGCCCACCGCGCCGCGGAAGTATTTCGTGGTGACGATGTTGGCCGCGTTGACGCTCCACGACTCCGGGAACTCGACGCCACGCTGCTCGAAGTTGATCGAGCCGTCACGCCAGTTGGTCATCACCACGTCGCGGCGCTCCCACGCCACCTCGTCGTAAGGGTGGACACCCTCGGTCGTCCACACCCGCTCGACCTTGAGCCCGGTCGCCCCCACGGCCCGTGCTCGACTCTTGCCAGCGGCAACGTCGCCCGCCATGTCACCCGCCCCCTCGTTTACGAACACAAACAAAAGCTTTACTTGGTACGCGTTTCCGCGTTGACAGCCGCGATGGCGGTGCCCTCTAGTCGCGCGGCGGCGGCCGCGCGGAGCGTCTCGATCTCGCGCTCGAAGTCGCTCAGCGACTCGAACGAGCGGTAGACGCTCGCGAAGCGCAGGTAGGCCACCTCGTCGAGGTCGCGCAGCGGGCCGAGGATGGCGAGCCCCACATCGTGGCTGGGGACCTCGGCGGCCCCCTTGGCCCGAACGGTCTCTTCGACCTTCTGAGCCAGCAGCGCGATGGAGTCGTCATCGACCGGCCGCCCCTGGCAGGCCTTGCGCACGCCAGTGACGATCTTGGTGCGGCTGAACGGCTCGGTCACACCGCTGCGCTTGACCACCGCGAGGACCGCCTCCTCAACGGTGGTGAACCGCTTGCTGCACTCGGTGCACGAGCGTCGCCGCCGGATCAGCTGGCCGTCGTCGGCCTCGCGCGAGTCGACGACCCGCGAGTCGGGGTGTCGGCAGTAAGGACAGCGCATCGCCGACCCTCCTCTCCTGAACTGATCTCGCGGGTCACGCTAGTGCGACCCTCTGACACTTTTTTGGTGGTGCGGACACGCCGCTCCCGCAGCCGATTCCGCGCACGCCTGTGGACAACGGCAAACCACCTCCGGCGGGTGCCGCTGTGCACAACTTGTGGGAAAGGTGTGGGTAACTCGGTTGAGTCTACCCCTACCTGTGGACAACTTACAGAGCTGTAACTACTACATCTAGGGGTTCGACCGTAGGCCGCCCACGTCCCGGGGTCAAGTTGGGCGGGCGTGTCGCTCCTGCCACGTTTCTGTCTCAACGTGGTTGGAGTGGCTCCTGTGACTCGCCGCGAGAGGGTCCGGCGGCTGCCGGAAGCGGACGTTTCCGACCCGAGCGAGCACCCCTCGGGAGGCCCGCAAGCCGCCCATCATGAGCCCCTTCCGCGGGCGGACGCAAACATCGGGCCGAAGCACCCGATCAAGCGACGCGGACCCCCAATCCAGCGAAACGACCACCCAGAACAACTCCACTCAGCCCTCGCGGCAACTAGCGCCGCCTCCCCGACAGGACATGGCGCCGAAACAGCGAGACAGCCGAAGCCATGTAGCCGCCTAGGCCGAGCCTCGAGCGCCGCAGCTGCAAGGCCCTTCAGGGCCGCACGGCAAGCAAGGCCGCAGGGCTGCACGGTCCCGCAGAGCCGCACGGCAGCAAGGCCCGCAGGGCCGCCACACGAACCCGCACAGGCGCCCAGCCGCAGCCCAAGCACCGCAAGCCCACGCATCAAGGCGGGCGACGCAGCCCAGGGCACCGCAAGACCGCATCCCGATGTCCAGTCTGCGCACATGGTCCGAACGACATAGCCGCGTGACCTTGTCGAGCGCTGCCGGATCGACCGCGCCGACACGTTTGCCGATTGGGTCGCCCGGGCTGCGGGTGCATCGGTCCGCGCCAGCGGCGTCGTGGGGTCCCCCGACCCACGAGGTCGCGGTCAGTCCGGCGGTAGGACGAGTTTCTGGCCCGCGTGGACCGTGAAGTCGTCCAGGTCGTTCAGGCGACGGATCTCGTCGATCACCTTGAACGGGGCGTTGCTCGGGCGGTGTCGGGCGACCACCGACCACAGTGTGTCGCCGGGCTGGACGACCGCGACCGGCAGTGGTTCCGCATGATCGGAGGCGCGGGACGCCGGCGACAGGATCGCGGCCAGCCCACCGACCACGGCGAGGAAAAGAACGACCAGGACCAGCCGGCCACGCCGCGTCAGACGCAGGCGTGGCTTCGGTCTGCTCGCGGGAGGCCGCGGGATCCCGCCTTCCACACCGCCCGAAATGCCGACCACGCTCATCCCGACCCCCAAGATCGAACGCCAGTTCGATAGTACGGACGTACGATGGTGTATCAGAACAGGCGTTCGGATGTCGAGCCCAGAAGGCGCGACACGCCGGACACGGATCTCGTACAGATGTTTGAAACTGTCTCAACCCACCGATACGGTCATGGTCACCCCAACCGCGAATTAGGGCATCACAGCCGACCAGGGAGGACGGACGTGTCGACCGACGACCGGGCGAGCCGGCAGCACCAACCGCAGAAGATCGCGTCCGAGGCCGCGTCCCCAAGCGCGCGCAAGCGAGGCGCCGCGCGGGCTCGCGCGGCGACGTCTGAGGTCAGAGCCGTCGCGCCCGTGGTCAGCAGCTTCCCCGATGCGACCACCTCCGAGCTCACCGCTCGGCAGCGACGAATCCTCGAGTTCATCAGGGACTGGGTGGAGCGATACGGCTACCCACCGAGCGTCAGGGAGATCGGCGAGGCGGTCGGGCTGGTCTCGCCGTCGAGCGTCGCCTACCAGCTCAAGGAGCTCGAGCGGAAGGGCTTCCTACGCCGCGACCCCAACCGCCCCCGCGCCGTCGACGTGCGACCGCCGGCCGACCTCGACGACGAGGCCGCGCGGACACAGCGGCCCGCCCCGGCGTACGTGCCGATGCTGGGTCAGATCGCCGCCGGTGGCCCGATCCTCGCCGAGCAGGCCGTGGAGGACGTCTTCCCCCTCCCCCGCGAGCTCGTCGGTGAGGGCGAGGTCTTCATGCTCCACGTCAAGGGCGACTCGATGCTCGAAGCCGCGATCTGCGACGGCGACTGGGTGGTCGTCCGGCAGCAGCCGACCGCCAACAACGGCGAGATCGTGGCGGCGATGCTCGACGGTGAGGCGACCGTCAAGACCTTCCAGCGCCGCGAGGGTCATGTGTGGCTGCTGCCGCGCAACCCGGCGTTCGACCCGATCAACGGCGACGAGGCCACCATCATGGGCCGCGTCGTGGCGGTCCTGCGCCGCATCTGACGAACCAGCGAGGCCCGCCGGTCCAGACCGGCGGGCCAGCGCGAAACAGCTCCAACGGCGGGCATGTGCGCCGCAGGCAGAACGAGAGGCTCAGCCCCGGTAACCGGAGCCGACGTAGCCGTTGCCGTCGTAGCCGTCCTGGCCACGCTGGTCCTGCGGCCCGTAGCCGTAGTCGTCCGGCGCGCTGCGCGGCCGGCCATAGCCGGCACCACGTGAGCCGCCCTGCTGCGGCGGCCCGTAACCATCGCCCTGGCCGCCACCGGGCGCTCCGCCGTAAACGCCACCGCCACCGCGCTGGCCGCCACCACCACGCTGGCCGCCACCGCCGTAGACGCCGCCGCCACCACCGGCACCGCCGCGCTGGCCGCCGCCATAGACACCGCCGCCGCCAGCCGGGGCCGCGGGCTGACCACCGCCGTAGACGCCACCGGCCTGTGCCGGTGCGGGGGCCGGCTGGCCGCCATACACACCGCCGGACTGGCCGCCGCCGTACACGTTGCCGCTGTTGCCGTCCTTGTCCCACGTCGCCTGGTCCGGCGCGACCTGGCGGCCGACCCGCGCGTTGCCCGCGCTCGCCGGCTCGGCACCGCCGCCCGCGGCCTTCCTCTTGCGGGCCACGATGATGCCGGCGACGCCGGCGCCGACCAGGATCAGGCCGATCACACCGATGCCGGCGATCAGCTTCGTGATGTCCTGCAGCGACAGGCTGTCGAAGAAGGACCCGCCGCCTCCGCCGGCCTCGCCGTCGGTCTTCGCGCCCTCCGTGGGTGCGACCGCGGCGGCCGGCACGTAGCTGAGGATGTCGATGTCCGGGTCGTCACCGAGCTGGCCGCCGTCGGAGACGGTGACGAACTGCTTGCCATCGGTGGTGTACGAGATCGCCTCGCCGAACGGGTCCGTCAGGCCGGTGATCCGCGGCGCGGTGCCGCCGGTCACGGCGGCCACCACGTCGCCACCGTCGGCGACGTCCCATTCGAACGCGTCGGCGTACGTGCGGATGACGACCTTCGTGCCGTCGGCCGAGCGCGCCGCGCCCGTGACCGTGAGGCGCCCCGCCGCGTTGAGGAGGTTGGGCGTCTCCGTCTTGGGGAGGGTGAGGTCGCCGACCTTCTTCATCGGTACGCCGGTGGAGTTGCTGCTCTTGATCGCCGAGGCGGGTGCGAACAGCTCCGCCGGGCCGGCCGACTTGGTGATCACCAGCGGGGTGCCGGCGCCGGTGCCGGTCATCACCAGCGCTTCCGCGTCGCGCGGCTTGTCGTCCGGGTAGACGAAGCGGTGCAGCGTCGGCTGCTTGCTGCCGTCGGCCGGGAGGCTCCACAGCACGATGCTCTCGCGCTGGTCTTCGCTGGTGATGTTGTTGCCGGTGTCGGCGACCCAGAGGGTCTTGCCGTCGGGTGAGAGCGCCAGGTCTTCGGTGTCGCGCGGGCCGCCGCCGGGGTAGCCGACCGAGTCGTCGACCTTGCACTTCTTGTCGAGGAAGAAGACGCGCTCGCGGCTCTCGAACTCGGTGCTGTCGTTGATGACGACGTAGCCCGACTTGGTGGCGACCAGTCCCGAAAGCTCGACGAGCTTCGAGTCGGTGATCGCGCAGACCTTCTTGCCTTCGACGACCGCCGCGGCGCCGGCTGCGCCGGCGGGAGTGGGGGATGGAGCGGCCCATGCGGTGCCAAATCCGGCACCGAGCGCCGCTGCGACCACGCCCAGGACGACCGTGATCGAAGAGGAAGCGCGCGGCATCGGGCCAGTGTCGCACGTCGTACCGGGCGCGCGCCTCCCCCTCGTGATCTCCGCCCTATGCCGACACGTAGGGCACCAACTCGGCCGCGAGCGCCGGATCGACCCGGACATGCAGCGCCGTGCCCTCGGCGATGTGGGCGGTGCTCAGCACCTTGGCCCTGCGGTGCAACCGGGCAACCAGCTCACCGCGGTCGTAAGGCACCACGACGCGCAGCTCGACAGCGGGCCGGGGCAGGCGCGACTCGAGCGTCGTGCGCAGCTCGTCGATGCCCCGCCCGGACCTGGCCGACACGAACATCGCGTCGGGCCAGGACCGCTTCAGGCGCAGCAGCGTCTCCTCGTCGGCGCTGTCGATCTTGTTGACCACCAGCAGCTCCGGAACGCTGTCGGCGCCGACCTCGGCGAGCACCTCACGTACCGCGCGCACCTGCTCCTCGGGGTCGGGGTGCGCGCCGTCGACGACGTGCACCAGCAGGTCCGCGTCGGCGACCTCCTCCAGCGTCGAGCGGAACGCCTCGACGATCTGGTGGGGCAGGTGCCGGACGAAGCCGACCGTGTCGGAGAGCGTGTAGATCCGCCCGTCGGCGTCGCGGGCCTTGCGGGTGGTCGGGTCCAGGGTCGCGAACAGCGCGTCCTCGACCAACACGCCCGCGCCGGTCAGCCGGTTGAGCAGACTCGACTTGCCGGCGTTGGTGTAGCCGGCGATCGCCACGGCCGGGACGCCGTTGCGGTTGCGACGGGCGCGCTTCGTCTGGCGTACCGTGCGAAGGCTCTTGATCTCGCGCCGCAGCTTGGCGATCCGGTGGTTGATCCGGCGGCGGTCGGTCTCGAGCTTGGTCTCACCGGGACCACGCACGCCGACGCCGCCGCCCGCGCCGCCGCCCCGACCGGAACCACCGGTCTGCCGGGACAGCGTCTCGCCCCAACCACGCAGCCTCGGGAGCAGGTATTCGAGCTGGGCCAGCTCGACCTGCGCCTTGCCCTCTTTGCTCTTCGCGTGCTGGGCGAAGATATCGAGGATCAGCGCGGTGCGGTCGACGACCTTGACCTTGACCCGCTGCTCCAGGTTGCGAAGCTGGGACGGCGACAGCTCACCGTCGCAGATCACCGTGTCGGCGCCGGTCGAGGTGACCACGGCCCGCAGCTCGTCGACCTTGCCGCGCCCGACGAAGGTCGCCGGGTCTGGCCGGCCGCGGCGCTGGATCAGCCCTTCGAGCACCTGCGAGCCGGCGGTCTCGGCCAGAGCCGCGAGCTCGATCAGGGAGTTGTCGGCGTCGGTGACGGAGCCCTCGGTCCAGACACCGACCAGGACGACCCGTTCGAGGCGGAGCTGCCGGTATTCGACCTCGGTGATGTCGGTGAGTTCGGTGGACAGACCTGCGACGCGTCGCATGGCGTGTCGGTCTTCGAGCTCCAACTCGCCCGTGGTGGGTTCGATGTCGGCAAGATCATCCACAGCGTGGAATGTGCGCAAAACAAGCCTCCTTGAACACCGATCGTGACACGCCAGCAGCGCGAGCGCATCCACAAATCGCGCAGGCGGTTGGCCGACCTGCACCGGGGTGGGCAAGAATGCGCTACGGCGCCGGCGCCGTGGCCCGCGCCGTAGGACGACGGAGGACCACGTGGCGACGACCCGCCTGCCCAGTGCCGGCTTTTCGATCACGATCCGGATCGGGGTGGTCGCCGACGCGTCGGCGATCGGCCGACTGACCACCTGCGTCGGGGAGGCCGGCGCCATCGTGACGGCGCTCGACGTCGTCGACTCCGACCCCACGACGGTGATCGTCGACCTCACCTGTGACACCGCCGACGCCACCCACGCCGACTCGGTGGTCAAGGCCCTCGAGGCGCTCGACGGGGTCGACGTCCGCAAGGTCTCGGACCGGACGTTCCTGCTCCACCTCGGCGGCAAGATCGAGGTGACGCCGAAGGTGGCGTTGCGGAACCGTGACGAGCTTTCCCGCGCGTACACGCCGGGTGTGGCCCGGGTTTGTCTCGCGATCGCGGAGAACCCCGCCGACGCCCGCCGGCTGACGATCAAGCGCAACACCGTCGCGGTCGTGACCGACGGGTCGGCGGTGCTCGGCCTGGGCAACCTCGGTCCCGCCGCGTCGCTGCCGGTGATGGAGGGCAAGGCCGCGCTGTTCAAGCGCTTCGGCGGCGTCGATGCCTGGCCGGTGGTGCTGGACACTCAGGACACCGACGAGATCGTGCGGATCGTCCAGGCGATCGCGCCGGCCTACGGCGGGATCAACCTGGAGGACATCGCCGCGCCGCGCTGCTTCGAGATCGAGGAGCGGCTGCGGGAGCTTCTGGACATTCCGGTCTTCCACGACGACCAGCACGGTACGGCCATCTGTGTGCTGGCCGCGCTGACCAACGCGCTGCGGGTGGTCGGCAAGCGGATGGAAGACGTCCGGGTCGTCGTCAGCGGCGCCGGTGCGGCCGGGACCGCGATCATGAAGCTGCTGCTCCGGCAGGGCGTGGGCGACATCATCGCGTACGACCGGCCCGGGGTTCTGCACGCCGGATTGAAGGACCTGCCGGCGCCGTGGCAGTGGCTGGTGGAGAACACCAACCGCGACGGCTACCAGGGCGATCTTTCGGGTGCGCTACGCGGCGCCGACGTGTTCATCGGGGTGAGTGCGCCCAACCTGCTCAGCGGGGACGACATCGCGGCGATGGCTGACAACGCGATCGTGTTCGCACTCGCCAACCCCGATCCGGAGGTTGACCCGCGGGAGGCTCGCAAGCACGCGGCGGTGGTGGCGACCGGGCGCTCGGACCAGCCGAACCAGATCAACAACGTGCTGGCGTTTCCCGGGGTGTTCCGCGGCATGCTCGACGCGCACGCCGAGGAGTTCACGGAGGAAATGGCAATCGCGGCGGCCCAGGCCATCGCGGACGTGGTGGGCGAGGACAAGATAAACCCGACCGTCATCGTGCCCAGCGTGTTCGATGCTCGGGTGGCTGTGGCGGTTGCCGCTGCGGTGCGGGCTGCTGCTCAGAGCAGTGCGGCTGTTGCGGCTGTCGATACTTCTGCGCCTTAGGTCCCGGGTTCGCGGTGGTCCGGACCGTTGCTCCCGCCGGGCAATCCTTGTCCGTCGTTGGTCGCGGTTTCTTAGATCCCGTCCGTTGAAGTTGAGGTCGTCGGCTGGTCGCTCTTCGGGGCGTCCGGCCCGTCGCCCGCTGCGGCGTCATTTCGGTCTTGGCCGTCCTATCCCGACTCCTGTGCGGCGGCACAGTCTGCGGTGGATTGCGGTCTAGGGCGCTCGATCTGGCTCCGTCGCCGCGACACGGTCTCTGGTGGATGCGCCTTGGCCGTCCTACCCGGCTTCGTCGCCGCGACACGGTCCCTGGTGGATGCGGCCTTGGCCGTCCTACCCGGCTTCGTCGCCGCGACACGGTCCCTGGTGGATGCGGCCTTGGCCGTCCTACCCGGCTTCGTCGCGGCGGCACCGTCCGCAGGTGGTTGCGGTTTTCGGCCGTCCCACGACCGGTTGCTGTTCGCGTTGCAGGATTTCGATTGAGGGCTGCTTGCGGTCTTGGGCGGGGTTTGTCGACTCCGATTTCGGGTCGTCGGGCACAGTCCATTGGCTGATCTTTCGCTTTGGATAACCCCGGCCCGAATCTCAGCCCGTAGGCGATGCGGACAGCTGGCGCCGCGCAGCGATGCGCGGGCGAGACGGACGCGCGGAATGGGTCCGTGGCACGTGTCTCCGCCCGCAGCACGACCGCCCGACGCGCCCGCACTCGCAACGCCTCGGACGGAGTCACCTTGCCGGCAGCAGCCCGAACCATCCGTGGCCGGACTGGCCCCCTTCGGGCAACGTTTCCGGCTTCCGCCGGCCGTTCACCGGCCTGAGTTGGCAACGCCGCGGCCTACGTCGCCGGTAGTGCGAGCCCGCCCGCACCGACGTCGACCTGGCCGCCGAGGCCGTCCCGGCTGACCCCACAATTCGCGACGGCGATCGGCCCGTTTGCGTGCGGGCGGGGGGTGGCTCGTGTGCGTGGTTGGTTAGGCGGTGGGGAGGGTTTCGCCTGTGGCTACCAGGACGGCCGGGCCGGTGAAGACGCAGGTTTCGCCGTCCAGTGCGACCGTTAGGCGGCCGCCGGGTAGGTCTACCGCGACCACTCCCGTTTGCTTGCCCGCGTCGCGTAGGGCTACCGCTGCCACCGCGATCGCGCCTGAGCCGCAGGACAGGGTTTCGCCTGAGCCTCGTTCGTAGACGCGCATCGCGACATGGGCGTCCACGCCAACCGGGACCGGGCGCTTGTCGACCGCGATGTGGCCGAACTCCCCACCTCGGCGGTCGACGGCGATGTGGCCGCGGTCCGGCTGGGACGGTGGTGGCGAGTCAACGGCGATGTGACCCTGCTCGCGCCGGTCAGCCGGCGGCGAGTCCACGGCGATATGACCACGCTCCGGGCCGGTCACCGGCGGCGGCGAGTCGACAGCGATGTGTCCCTGCTCGCGTCGGTCAGCCGGGGGCGTGTCCACCGCGATATGACCACGATCCGGGCCGGTCACCGGCGGCGAGTCAACCGCGATGTGACCACGATCCGGGCCGGTCACCGGCGGCGAGTCCACCGCGATGTGACCACGGTCCGGGCCGGTCACCGGCGGCGAGTCCACCGCGATGTGGCCGAAGGTGGCCGCTTCGCTGGCGCCGGGCACGACGAACTCGACGTTGACGCCCGTGGGGAATGCCGTCGGGTCGTACGACGGTGCCCTGGTCAGGTCCAGGTCTCCCAGGGACATCCCGGACGGGAGGGCGCAGACCAGGTGGGGGTTGCCGACGTCTACCGACGTGCCGGTGAAGGTCAGGCCGCCCACCGTCGCGGTGGAACCCGGACCCACGCGTGGGAGGGGAAGGACGACCGAGACCGAGTCCGGGGTGACCGTGGCCTGGACCACGCCCGCGCGGGTGGCGATCGGGAATGTCGCTCCCTCGACCAGGCCGTCGGTGGACAGGAAGCGGGCGAAGACGCGTACGCCGTTGCCGCACATCTCGGCGATCGAGCCGTCTGCGTTCCAGTAGTCCATGAACCACTCGGCCTCGCCTGCCAGGTCGACCGCGTGCGGGTGCTTGGCCGCGCGGACCACCCTTAGGACGCCGTCCGCGCCGATCCCGAAGCGGCGGTCGCAGAGTGCCGCCACCGTCTCCGGCGTCAGGGCCAGGACGCCGTCCGGGTCCGGGAGGATCACGAAGTCGTTGCCGGTGCCGTGCCCCTTGACGAACCGCACCACTGCCCCCTTGTCGAGCCGCCCCCCAACAGATACGCCGCCCATCATGGCGCACCCGCCCGCTCCGCGTGGACCGCGTGCAGTGCCATCGTGACAAGCTCCGGATCCGCGCCGTCCAGCCAGGTGATCCGGGGGTCGCGGCGGAACCAGGTTCGCTGGCGGCGTACGAAGCGGCGGGTTGCCCGGATCGTCTCGTCGTGCGCCTCCTGTTCGGTGCACTCCCCCGCCAGAAACGCCAGGACCTGCTGGTATCCGAGCGCCCGACTGGCCGTGCGGCCCTCGCGCAGGCCCTCCGCCACCAAGCCGCGGGTCTCCTTCACCAGGCCCGCCGACCACATGTCCGAAACCCGCGAGGCCACCCGGGCGTCGAGCGTCGGGCCGGCCACGTCGACCCCGATCTGCACAGAGGGATAAAACGGCACCGGCTCGGCGGGGAGGGCCGCCGCGAAGGGCTGGCCGGTGAGGGTGATCACTTCGAGCGCTCTGACGATCCGGCGGCCGTTGGTCGGCAGGATCTTGGACGCCGCCGCCGGGTCGGCCGCCCGGAGCCGCTCGTGCAGGGCCGGCGCGCCGACGGCGGCCAGCTCCGCTTCGAGGGTCGAGCGCAACGCGGCGTCCGTACCCGGAAAGTCGAATTCCTCCAGAACCGCCCGGACATAGAGGCCCGAGCCGCCGACCAGCAGCGGCACCTTGCCCCGGCCCAGGATGTCGTCGATCGCCGCCCGGGCCAGCCGCTGGTATTCCGCCACGCTGGCCGGCGCCGTCACGGGCCAGATGCCGAGCACGTGATGCGGGATCCCGCGGCGCTCCGCCGGCGACACCTTGGCGGTGCCGATGTCCAGACCCCGATAGAGCTGCATCGAGTCGGCATTGACCACCTCGCCGCCGAGCTCTTCGGCCAGCGCCAGGCTGAGCGCGGTCTTGCCGGCGGCGGTCGGGCCGACCACAGCGATCACGGTCATGAGCGTTGCCAACTCGCGACGAAGTACCCGACGCCGTAGGGGGCGCCGTAGTAGGAAAGGTCGCCCTGCCAGGTGCCGCCGGCGGCGCCCACCGCCCCGGCCAGCGCCTGGAACGCGGGGCGGCCGGCCACGCCGAGCTCCGCAGAGACGACCGGGTCCAGGCCGTGCAGGACGGAGAGGTCCACCGACGCGAGCGCCGCCGCCAGTGCGTCGTCGTAGGGTTCCGCGCGCGGGTCGTCGTACCCGGGCGACTTGACCCCACGCGACGCGGACCCGTCACCCATCACGAGCAGCCCCCACGGGCCGTCGGGGGCGCAGCATTCACCGAAGTCGCGGCACGTGTCGGGCGAGGCGTCCGCGGCGATGCCCTGCATGTTGACCATGACCGGCTGCCGTGGCGGGTGTTGCCGCAACAGCCACGCGGCTATCGCCAGGCTCAAGGGCAACTCGCGGCTCTCCAGCGGGTCGTGCGGGCCGAGCGACACGTCGAGGTCGACACCCCAGGGGCGCAGCGAGCCGCGCTGGGGCGGGTCATAGGACGTCATGGCCGAATCCGCCCCGAACACCACGATCTGGCGCGCACCGGCCTGGCCCAGCGTCGTCACCGCGCTCGCGCAGGCGGCGCGCAGGTCGTCGAGCTCGGCGGCGGCGCCACCGGCCACCTCGGGGACGATCATGGGCGGATGAGGACAGACCGCGACAGCTACGAGGGTCACGGCATAACGGTATCGGGGGTGCGGTCCGCCGCCGCCTGATTCCCGCCCCGGTCTCCGTATGGTCACGGTCGCCAATAGGCGCTCGACGCGGACGGGGTGGGACCTGTGACAATGCAGCGGTAACAATACTGCGCTATGGCGACGCCCGAAGGGTGCATTCCTTGCATTCTCGACGGAGTCGGACGAACGAGGATGGGCAGATGAGCGACTGGACGGCCTTCGGACGCGTGGACGCGGAGGGCACGGTTTACGTCAAGACGGCCGATGGGGAGCGGGTCGTGGGCTCCTGGCAGGCCGGGTCGCCTGAGGAGGGCCTGGCCCACTTCGCCCGGCGGTTCGCCGACGTGGTCACCGAGGTCGACCTCGTCCAGGCCCGGATGGGCTCTGGGGCGGCCGACGCGGCGCACTCCCTCGCGACGATCCGCCGCATCCGCGCCTCGCTGCCGGAAGCCCACGTGGTCGGCGACATCGACGGGCTCATCTCCCGGCTCGACAAGCTGGCCGAGTCCGCCGAGGCGAAGGCCGGCGAGGCCCGCGCCGCCCGCGAGACCGCCCGCGCCGAGGCGCTGGTCCGCAAGACCCAGCTCGTCGAAGAAGCCGAGAAGATCGCGGCTGAGTCCACCGGCTGGAAGTCCGCCGGCGACCGGCTCAAGGAGATCCTCGACGAGTGGAAGACCATCCGCGGGGTCGACAAGAAGTCCGACGGCGAGCTGTGGAAGCGTTTCGCGGCTGCTCGGGACGGCTTCACCCGCCGCCGCGGCGCGCACTTCGCGACTCTCGACGCGCAGCGCAAGACGGCGCAGTCCGCCAAGGAGGACCTGGTCACCGAGGCTGAGTCGCTGCGGGACTCGACCGACTGGGGTCCCACCGCCGCCCGGCTCAAGGACCTGATGACCGAGTGGAAGGCCGCGCCGCGCGCGTCGAAGGAGGCCGAGCAGCGCCTCTGGGAGAGGTTCCGCGCCGCGCAGGACGCCTTCTTCACCAACCGCAGCGCCGTGTTCAGCGCCCGCGACGCCGAGCAGCGGGGCAACCTCGAGCGCAAGCAGGCACTGATCACCGAGGCGGAGTCGATCGACGTCGACGCCGACCCGCGCGCCGCGCAGGCGAAGCTCCGCGAGATCCAGG
Source organism: Asanoa sp. NPDC049475 (assembly GCF_040676915.1). Lineage (NCBI taxonomy): Bacteria > Bacillati > Actinomycetota > Actinomycetes > Micromonosporales > Micromonosporaceae > Asanoa > Asanoa sp. NPDC049475. Next base: position 783,569 of record NZ_JBFAPY010000004.1, read on the forward strand.
GCCAGTGGCACGACGCGGGCCGGGTTTCCCGCGACGACGCCAGCAAGCTCGACCGCCGGATGCGCGCGGTGGAGGAGAAGGTCCGGGTCGCGATGGACTCGGCGTGGCGCCGCACCGAGCCGTCCGCCAACCCGCTCCTGGTGCAGATGCGCGAGCAGGTCGCCGAGGCCGAGCAGCGCCTGGAACGCGCCCGCAACGCCGGTGACGCCAAGCGCATCCGCGAAGCGGAGAACGCCCTCAACCAGAAGCGGCAGTTCCTCAACCTCGCCGAACAAGCCAGCTGACCTGGCCCAGCAAGACCAGATATCAAGGCTTTTCCCGGGTCCGTCGTGGTCCGGACCGTTGCTCCCGCCGGAGAACGGCCCGGTCCCTGGCGGGCCCGGGCCTGCCAGGTCCGCAGTGCCTTGTCGCGGGCGCTGCGAGGACCCACAGAATTGTCGGTGGTGGCTGGCACACTCCGTGCATGACTTACGACTCAGCGGCACGGAGAGGTGACCCGCCCGCGTCGACCACCCGCGGTGCGGACATGTTCGACGGCGCGGCACGGATGGCGACCGACCATGGCCCCGCCCGCCGCGACCTGCGACTACGTGTGCGTCGGCCCGGTCCCGAGGAGCCATGAGCTCCGGTCGCCCAGCGGACGCGGCGCATCAACCGCTCACGGGCAGCGGTTGGCAGGTCTGCCATGCGGTGGTGCTCTCGGCACGCTGCTGTTCCGACAGCGGTCCCCGTTGCCAGTCACGTTCCGGGACGAGCGTGGCGATGTGTCCGGCGGGCAGGTCGGCGAGCGCGCTCAGGGTCGGGTGGCGTTCGACGGCGTGGCCCAGGTAGGCCAGGCACAGGTCGTCGGCCGCGTAGCCGCGGGTGTCCAGCACGTCGAACCTGCCGTCGTCGAAGACGACCACGGCCGGCGACGTCCGCCCGGCCAGCAGCGACCGCGTGGTCAGAGCCCAACTGTCCGGCTCCGCCGGCAGCGGGAAGTCGTTGCCGAACGTGCCGACCAGGCGCCAGCTTCCGGCCGGGTGTGCCGACACCGGCAGCCAGCCGAACGCCTGGCGGGTGCGGCTGCTGACCGTGGCCTCGTCGTTCCAGGGCCAGCGGCCGGCTCCGTCGGGCCAGACGAGCTGCCAGATCGGGACCGACCAGCCGCCGTAGAACCGATAAGCCGTGCCGAACAGGGCATCGCGCCACGACTCGTCGACGGGGCGCAGCATCGTCCTGTGGCCCTCGATGACGCCGGTGAACGGTTCCTCGGCGGCCGGCCAGCCGATGTCACGCAAGCGTTCCACGCAGGTGTTGAGCCATAGCTGCATGTGTTCGCCGGCCAGGCCGAACATCACGATCTCGGGGATCTGGAATGAATGCCACAAGCCGACCGTGTACGCGAAGTCGACCGTGCCCGGCACCAGCAGCGAGCACCAACCGTGCTTCTCGACGGTCGCGATGGTTCCCGTGTCACGGCCGCGGGGCACACCACCGCAGATCACGCACGGGCAGGCTGGATCTTGCACGCCGGGATCGTACAACCCTTGACCAGAAGCATCGACCGCGATCACAATGGGCGGCGGAGCCAGGGCACGCACCGCGAGAGGCGCCGATGACGGCGCGCGCGGACTTCGTACCCCCGCGAAATGGAGCCCTGGCACATGCAACGCAAACCTGTTCGCGCGGCGCTCGCCGCAGTTGTCGTCGCGGCCGCGACCGTGCTCGTCGCGGTTGGGGTGACCTCCGGACCAGCGCTCGCCGCCGGCACCGGGACCGGTTACCTGCGGACGAGCGGCAACAAGATCGTCGACAGCACCGGTGCGACCGTGCGGCTCACCGGGATCAACTGGTTCGGCATGGAGACCGACAACAAGACCTTCCACGGTCTGTGGTCGAGCAACCCGTGGCGCGGCCAGGTCGACACGATGGCCAACCTCGGTTACAACACCCTGCGCATCCCCTACTCCAACGACGCGCTCAAGGCCGGCGCGACCGCGACCGGCATCAACGACTTCGTCAACCCCGACCTGGTCGGCAACTCGCCGCTGCAGATCCTCGACAAGGTCATCGCGTACGCCGGCACCAAGGGCATGCGGGTGATCCTCGACCGGCACCGGCCCACGAGCGCGCAGCAGACGGCGCTCTGGTACACGGCCGCCGTGCCGGAGAGCACCTGGATCAGCGACTGGCGCATGCTCGCCCAACGCTATGCCAACAACCCAACCGTCATCGGTGCCGACCTGCACAACGAACCGCATGCCGAAGGCACCAACCCCGCGGCGACCGGTGCCTGCTGGGGCTGCGGCGACACCAACCGCGACTGGCGGCTGGCCGCCGAGCGGGCCGGCAACGCGATCCTCGGCGTGCAGCCCAACTGGTTGATCTTCGTCGAGGGCGTGAGCTGCCCGAGCGGTGGACTGTCCAATGTGTGGGACGGGGATACCAGCAACGACGAGGACTGCGGCTGGTGGGGCGGCAACCTGAGCAAGGCCGGCCAGTTCCCGGTGCGGCTCTCGGTGGCCAACCGGCTGGTCTACTCGCCGCACGACTACGCGATCTCCGTCTACCACCAGAGCTGGTTCGACGCGGCGGACTACCCGGCGAACCTGCCGGGGATCTGGGACAAGTACTGGGGCTACCTGTTCAAGCAGAACACCGCCCCGATCATGCTCGGCGAGTTCGGCACCACGCTGGCCGACCCCAAGGACCGCGTCTGGCTCACCAACCTCATGTCCTATATGGGCAGTGGGGTCAACGGGATGTCGTTCACCTACTGGTCGTGGAACCCCAACTCCGGCGACACGGGCGGCATCGCCAACGACGACTGGACGACGATCAACCAGGCCAAACAGTCGATCATCTCGCCCTATCTGATCCCGCCGACGGGAGGCAGCGGGCCGACAAGCGGACCGACCGGCGGACCCACGACGCCGGCACCGCAGGGTGACTGCGATGCCACCTACCGCTCGACGAACAGCTGGCAGGGCGGCTTCCAGGGCGAGCTCACCGTGACAAACCGCGGCACCGCGCCGGCCAACCCCTGGCGGGTGACCTGGACCTGGCCGTCGGGCGTCACCCTGGGCAGCGGCTGGAACGCCACCGTCACCCAGTCCGGCACCACGATCACCGCGGCGGCGCCGACCTGGTCTCCGGCGCTGGCACCAGGTGCGTCGGTGACCATCGGCTTCACCGCCAACGGCACTGCGGCCGCGCCGGGCGCGGTCGCCCTGAACGGCACGACCTGCTGAGAAATCCAGGACCGCGGCGGCGGGTAGCCAACGGCCCGCCGCCGCCCCTGGAACGGCCGTCTCCCGCGGCCCGGCAGACCCAGGCTGAGCCAGACGGCAGTAATTCGCTGCCCGGGCAGACCAGGCGAGGCCAGCGTCCCGACGTCAGTGGGCGGAGCAGGCTGAATCTGCTGGCAACGGCTGGATCGGTGGGCGGCCGATCGACGGCATGCCCAGGCTGACGCCCGGCGTGCGCGGGGTGCGGCCCGCCTCGAACGCGTCGCCGGCCCGGGTGCGGCGGTGCGACAGCGGCGCACCGTCGGCGTTGAGGTGGTGCGGCGCGGCGTAGCTGACCACGGTCTCGACCACGTCGCCAGGCCTGATGCCCTCCAGCGAACCCGTAGCGAAGTGCACGAGCCGCCCGTCGCGTGCCCGACCCGACATCCGCCCGGTGCGCTCGTCCTTGCGACCCTCGCCGACCGCGACCAGCACCTCCACGGTCGAGCCGACCAGCGCCTTGTTCTCCGCCCAGGTGGTCTCCTCGACCGCCTCCATCAGCCGCTCGTAGCGCTCCTGGACCACGGCCTTCGGCACCTGATCGTCCATTGTGGCCGCCGGGGTGCCGGGACGCGGCGAGTACTGGAACGTAAAGGCAGAGGAGAACCGCGCCTCGCGCACCACGTCGAGCGTGCGCGCGAAGTCGTCCTCCGTCTCGCCCGGGAAGCCCACGATGATGTCGGTGGTGATCGCCGCGTCGGGCATCGCCGCGCGTACCTTGTCGATGATCCCTAGGTAGCGCTCTTGCCGGTAGGACCGGCGCATCGCCTTCAGGACCGCGTCGGAGCCCGACTGCAGCGGCATGTGCAGCGAGTGGCAGACGTTGGGCGTCTCGGCCATCGCCGCGATCACGTCGTCGGTGAAGTCCTTCGGGTGCGGGCTGGTGAACCGGACCCGCTCCAGGCCCTCGATCGACCCGCACGAGCGCAGCAGCTTGCCGAACGCCAGCCGGTCGCCGAACTCGACGCCGTAGGAGTTGACGTTCTGGCCCAGCAGCGTCACCTCCAGCACACCCTCGGCGACCAGCGCCTCGACCTCGGCCAGGATCTCCCCCGGCCGCCGGTCCTTCTCGCGGCCCCGCAGCGACGGCACGATGCAGAAGGTGCAGGTGTTGTTGCAACCAACCGAGATCGAGACCCAGCCGGCGTACGTCGACTCGCGCCGAGCCGGCAGCGTCGAAGGGAAGACCTCGAGCGACTCGAGGATCTCGACCTCGGCCTCGGCATTGTGCCGGGCGCGCTCCAGCATCGTCGGCAGCGAGCCGATGTTGTGCGTGCCGAAGACGACGTCGACCCAGGGCGCCTTCTTGACGATCTCGCCGCGGTCCTTCTGGGCGAGGCAGCCGCCGACGGCGATCTGCATGTCCGGCCGGCGGATCTTGGTCGGGCGCAGGTGGCCGAGGTTGCCGTAGAGGCGGTTGTCGGCGTTCTCCCGGACGGCACAGGTGTTGAAGACCACCACGTCGGCGTCATCCGCCTCGGCGCGGACATAGCCCGCCGCCTCGAGCAGGCCGGAGATCCGCTCGGAGTCGTGCACGTTCATCTGGCAGCCGTATGTGCGCACCTGGTACGTGCGAGGGCCCGCTGTAGTAGTCATGACCCCTACAGGGTAGCCGCCGGGAAAGGTCAGGCGGCCAGGCCCGGGACCACCCGGTCGGGGGTCCATCGCGAGTGCTGGCAGGGCACCCGCTGGCGGAGGCACCACGGGTCGTGGCCCGTGCACAACCGCGGGTTGGACCGCGCCTCACCGTCGTCGGTCTCCACCACGTCCACGTGTACGGGTCGCAGGGTGCCGTCGGCCGTCGCCAGCACGTGCCGATCGGGGATGAGGGTGTCGTCGGCCAGCAGCACCCGGCGCCGCAGCAGCGCCGCGACCTCGGCGGCGGCGGCCGGCTCGGCGACCTCGGACGGCGGCGCGTAGCAGTCGATGGCGACCGGGAACTCGCCGACACCGAGCCACACGTCGCAGAGCACCGCGTCACCCGGTGGGTCGTCGTCACCCAATGGAACGACCGCACAACCGGTGACGACGCTTAGTGCGCGCATGACCACGGAAGGTGTCAGGGGCTCCTCCGCGTGCCAGTTCCACATCGCGGAGCCCATCGCAGGGACCGGAGGGATCGCCATACCAACGATCGTGCCTGCCCGCAGGGGTGCACGTCTGCCGCGTTACCGCTCCGTGACCGTTCGAGACCCGTCCTGGCACATAGTCACCCTTAGAGTGGCTGCATCCAGAGGGAGGGGTCGATGGTCGCGAGTAACGCGTCGCAGGAGCCGCTGATCGTGCTCGACAAGGTCAACAAGTTCTTCGGCGACCTGCACGTTCTACGCGACGTCGACCTGTCGGTCGGCCGTGGCGAAGTGGTGGTCGTGATCGGACCGTCGGGTTCGGGCAAGTCCACCCTCTGCCGCGCGATCAACCGGCTGGAGACGATCAACTCCGGTCAGATCACGTTCGACGGCAACACACTGCCCGCCGAGGGCCGTGCACTGGCGCGGCTGCGCAGCGACGTGGGCATGGTGTTCCAGTCCTTCAACCTCTTCGCACACAAGACGATCCTGCAGAACGTGACCCTGGGTCCCATCAAGGTGCGCAAGGAAAAGCCGGAAGAGGCGCGCAAGCGCGGGCTCGCGCTGCTCGAGCGCGTCGGCATCGCCAACCAGGCCGACAAATACCCGGCCCAGCTCTCCGGCGGCCAGCAGCAGCGTGCGGCGATCGCGCGAGCCCTGGCGATGCAGCCCAAGGCGATGCTCTTCGACGAGCCGACCAGCGCCCTCGACCCCGAGATGGTGGGCGAGGTCCTCGACGTCATGACGTCCCTCGCCCGTGACGGCATGACCATGGTCGTGGTCACCCATGAGATGGGTTTCGCCCGGCATGCGGCGAACCGCGTGGTATTCATGGCCGACGGTCAGCTCGTCGAGCAGGCCGAACCGGGCGAGTTCTTCGCCAACCCGCGCAGTGACCGGGCCAAGGACTTCCTTTCAAAGATCCTTACGCACTGACCTCACACGTTCTCTCGTAATCACGATCCTGCACACCAAGGGATCCGGCCGCACCGGCGCCGGGTCTCCTTCACGAGAAGGAGAAGTACATGCGGATGACGCGCGTTGCGGCCACCGCCGCGGCCGCCGTGCTCGCGCTGACGATGGCAGCCTGTGGCAGCGACGACGGCAGCGGCACCGGCACGGGCAGTGGCACCGGCTCGGGCAACAACACCGCGACCGGGGTTGTCGGTAAGGCAGCGTCCGGCTCGTTGAAGATCGGCGTCAAGGCCGACCAGCCGGGTCTCGGCCTGCAGACCGGCACCGCCTACGAGGGCTTCGACATCGAGATCGCGAAGATCATCGCCAAGGGCCTCGGCATGCAGGAGTCCGGCATCCAGTACGTGACCACAGTGTCGGCCAACCGCGAGCCCTACATCCAGCAGGGCACCGTCGACCTGGTGGTCGCCACCTACACCATCAACGACGAGCGCAAGACGAAGGTCAACTTCGCTGGCCCGTACTTCATCGCCGGTCAGGACCTGCTCGTGCCGACCGCCTCGACGATCACCGCGCCGGAACAGCTCGCCGGCAAGAAGGTCTGCTCGGTGACCGGCTCGACCCCGGCCAAGCGCATCCAGGAGAACTACAAGGACGCGCAGCTGCAGCTCTTCGACTCGTACTCGAAGTGCATCACGGCGCTGGCCGGCAACCAGGTCGACGCGGTGACCACCGACGACATCATCCTCGCGGGCTACGCGTCGCAGTCGCAGTACGCCGGCAAGTTCAAGGTCGTCGGCAAGCCCTTCTCCGAGGAGCCCTACGGCATCGGCCTCAAGAAGGACGACAAGGCCGGCTGCGACAAGATCAACGAGATCCTGAAGGCGGCCGCGACCGACGGCTCCTACAAGGCGGCGTGGGACAAGACGCTCGGCGCGAGCGGCACCCCGGCGCCGGAGCTCGACACCAGCAAGCTGACCAACTGCGCCTGACGCGCGACGCGCGGGGCCGGCGGCGGACACGCCGCCGGCCTCTTGCGCGGTAAGCCCCTCAGAAGAGGAAGGAGCGGGGCGTGCCCGTGTTCAGCGATCCCGCCAACTTCGACGCATACGTGTCGGGGTTCATGTGGATCCTCAAGATGACCGGTGCCTCGGCGGTGCTGGCGCTGGTCCTCGGCGTGCTGCTCGCCGCTATGCGGGTGTCGCCTGTGCCGGTGCTGCGCTGGTTCGGCACGGCATGGGTCAACATCTTCCGCAACACCCCGCTGACCCTGATCATCCTCTTCTGCTACTTCGGCCTGTACGCCACGCTCAGCGTGTCGCTCAGTGACGACATCAACCTCAACAACTTCTGGCTCGGCGTCTTGGGCCTCTCGGTCTACACGGCCGCGTTCGTCTGCGAGGCGCTGCGCTCGGGCATCAACACGGTGCCCGCCGGCCAGGCCGAGGCGGCGCGGGCCATCGGACTGACGTTCTCGCAGACGCTGCGGATCGTGGTGCTCCCCCAGGCCGGCCGCGCGGTGATCGCGCCGCTGGGGAGCGTGCTGATCGCGCTCTGCAAGAACACGACCATCGTCGGCACGATCGGGCTGCTCGAAGCCAGCAACATCATGAAGCAGCTGATCAACGACAACGGTGACCAGGTCATCCTGATCTTCTTGGTCTTCGCCGGCACGTTCGCTGCCGTGCTGATCCCTGTCGGCTACCTGTTCGGCTGGCTGGCCAACCGACTGGCGGTGAAGCGATGAGCGGCAACCCGGTTCTCTACGACCACCCCGGCCCGCGGGCCCGGATCCGCAACGCGGTCCTCACCGTCGTCTTCGGTGTGCTGATCCTCGCGGTGCTCTACTGGATCTACCGCAAGTTCGACGAGAAGGGTCAGTTCGCGTCGGTCCTCTGGGAGCCCTTCCTCAAGGGCGCCACCTGGAACAACTTCATCATCCCGGGCATCGAGGGCACGCTGAAGGCGGCCGCGACGGCGATGGTGTTCGCGCTGGCGTTCGGCCTGGTCTTCTCCGTCGGCCGCCTCTCCGACCACCGCTGGATCAGCGTCCCGGCCGGCATCGTGGTCGAGTTCTTCCGCGCGGTCCCGCTGCTCCTGATGATCTTCTTCATCTCGTACGGCGTGCCGTTCCTGATCCAGCAGCCGGTCCCCCCGTTCTGGTCGGTCGTCATCGGCCTGACCCTCTACAACGGATCGGTGCTCGCGGAGGCGTTCCGCGCGGGCGTGCACGCGGTGCCGAAGGGCCAGTCCGAGGCCGCGTACGCGGTCGGCATGCGCAAGAGCCTGGTGATGCAGCACATCCTGGTGCCGCAGGCGGCCCGCGCGATGCTGCCGGTGATCGTCAGCCAGCTGGTGGTCCTGCTGAAGGACACGGCGCTGGGCTACATCGTGTCGTACCCAGAGCTGCTCCAACTCGGCGTCAACGTGCTGTCGGCCAACTACGGCAACGTCGTCGCGGCGGCGATCGTGGTCGCGATCCTCTACATCATCGTGAACTTCGCCCTGACGAGCCTGGCGAACTGGCTGGACCGCCGCACGCAGCGCCGCGGCATCAAGGTCCGGGCGGCGGGTCCGGTCGTCGACGGCGGCGGCGGCGCGTAGGTCAGGCCTCGAGGAGGTCGACGACCTCGTCGGTGGTACGCACGTCGCCGAAGGAACGGTAGATCGTGTGCAGCGCGGCGTTGTGGTCCTGGTCGCGGTTGGCGGAGTTGGCGTCGGCGACCAGCACGACTCGATAGCCGAGCGTGCTGGCGTCGCGCGCGGACGACTCGCAACAGACGTTGGTAAGGGTCCCGGTGATGACGACGGTGTCGACACCGCGCTGGCTCAGCATTCCCGGCAGCGGACAGCGGCCGGGAAAGAAGGCACTGCGTGCGGTCTTCTCGACGACCAGGTCGGCACCGTCCACATCGAACTCATGCCAGAGCCCTTCGTCGCCGGTGCGGGCATAGCGGGCAGCCACCTCCGGCCCGAAGAACTCGACGTCGGTGGGTGACGGCTCGGCGAACCCGGGCAACACCCACGCGACAGTGCCGCCGGCGGCCCGCACGGCGGCAGCCAGCCGCACGATGTTCGGCACGATCCCGTAGGTGTACTCGTTCTCCCGCACATAGAACGGCACCATGTCGACGACAACGAGGGCGGTGCTCGCGGCGGTCAGGCTCCCATAAGCATGCCGCCGCCTCCGCCGACTCTCGTGCCGCGCATACTCCCGCTCCTCGATCCGCCACGCATGCACCTTGCGCTCCACCCCGCGAAGCTACCGGTCCTTCGCACCGCGGCGCAGTGCCGACTGAGCGCACGCATCGCACCCCCGGCGCCCGTCGCCCGGCGCACGCCCGGCAGATCGCGGCGAGCACGGCGGATGGGTTTGGGTTGAGCGCGAGTGCCGCGGACCTGGCAGGGCGAGGGCCGATCTTGCCCTCGCCCGGTCTCCGGCGGGAGCAACGGTCGTGCCCCCAGCGAACCCGGGACCACAGCCTTATGGGTTTGGGCCCTGCGGTTTATCGGGCGATTTCCGTAACCCTCGACTCGCGGACGACGGTCACTCGGATCTGTCCCGGGTAGGTGAGCTCTTCTTCGATCTGCTTGGCGACGTCGCGGGCCAGGACGGCGGCGCCGATGTCGTCGACGTCGTCGGGCTTGACCATGACGCGGATTTCGCGGCCCGCTTGCATCGCGAAGACCTTTTCGACGCCGGTTTTGCCGCCCGCGATCTCTTCGATGCGCTCCAGGCGTTTGACGTAGGCCTCGAGGCTTTCGCGGCGGGCTCCCGGGCGGCCGCCCGAGCAGGCGTCGGAGGCCTGGGTCAGGACCGCTTCGATCGTTTGCGGCTGGACCTCGTTGTGGTGCGCCTCGATGGCGTGCACGACCTCGTCGGACTCGCCGTACTTGCGTGCCAGGTCGGCGCCGATCAGGGCGTGGCTGCCCTCTACCTCGTGGGTCAGTGCCTTGCCGATGTCGTGCAGGAAGGCGCCGCGTTTGATCAGGGGGGCGTCCAGGCGTAGCTCGGCGGCCATGATGCCGGCGATGTGTGCGGTCTCGACCAGGTGCTTGAGCACGTTCTGGCCGTAGCTGGTGCGGTAGCGCAGCCGGCCCAGCAGCGTGACCAGCTCCGGGTGGATCTCGGTGATGCCTACCTCGACGAGGGCGTCCTCGGCGGCCCGCTGGCAGAGGCGCTCGACCTCCTGCTTGGCGGACTCGAAGACCTCCTCGATGCGGTGTGGATGGATCCGGCCGTCCAGGACCAGCTTCTCCAGCGTGAGCCGGCCGATCTCGCGGCGGACCGGGTCGAAGCAACTCAGGAGTACGGCCTCGGGTGTGTCGTCGATGATCAGGTTGACGCCGGTGACCGACTCGAACGCGCGGATGTTGCGGCCCTCGCGGCCGATGATCCGGCCCTTCATCTCGTCGCCCGGCAGGTGCAGCACGCTGACGACGCTCTCGGCGGTCTGCTCGCTGGCCACCCGCTGGATCGCCTCGACCACGATGTGTCGGGCGCGCTGTTCGCCGGTCGAGCGGGCGTCGGCCTCGATGTCGCGGACCAGGATCGCCGCCTCGCGCTTGGCCTGCACCTCGATCGACTCGATGAGCTCGGTGCGGGCCACCTCGGCGGTCAGGTTGGCGACGCGCTCCAGTTCCTTGCGGCGCTGCTCCTCGGCCTCGGCGATGGCGACCTCGCGGGCAACCAGCCCCTGCTCGCGCTCGGCCAGCTCGGCCGTGGCGGCGGCGAGCCGGCGTTCGCGCTCGGTGAGCCGCTCGACCTCTTCGCTGTGCAGCCGCTCGCGCTCGTCCATCCGCGCCGCGCGGCGCTCGACGTCGGCGGCGTGCTCCTTGGTGGTGGCGGCGAGCATGGCGGCTTCGCGTTCGCCGCTGCGGCGGGCAGCGGCGCGTAGCTGTTCCGCGTCCTGCTCGGCCTGCTTGTGTGCGCGCTCCAGAAGCGTGTCGGCCTCGGCGCGGGCGCTGTCGAGCACGCGGCGGGCCTCGGCGCGAGCTGACGAGGCCTCAGCCTTGGCGGCGGCGGCCTCGGTGCGCGCGGCGGCGGCAGCGGACTTCGCGGTGTCGACGGTGGCGCTGACTTCTTCGGCCTTGGTGCGCAGTGTCGCCAGCGACTGCTCGTGCCGCTCACGCTCGACGGCGTAGCTCGGGTCCTCCGGCGTGGGTCCGACGGGCTGGGCGTTGAGCCGGCGCAGCGCGCGGGCACCCAGCACGAGACCGACCAGGACGGCGGCGGCGAGAAGAATGACCGCGGAGAGGAGTACGACGTCGAGTGGGCTCATGCCGCACCGCCCCCACCGCGGCATCGCCGGTGTCGCCCGGTCATGACGCCTCCATTCACCGGTCCGGCGCAAGGGAGGGGGTATCCCTCCCGCTCTCACGCGCGGCTGTACGGACGCCCGACCGAGGCGGCTGTGGCCGTGTCGAGCCGACCGACGGTGCGCCTCTGCGCCGCCGGTTGGCCGGTGCTGCTATCACTTCGTCACCGGACCGGCCTGTCCGAAAACGGGGTATGTAGCCGTGTTACTGGCCAAAAGTGATGCCGTCTTGTTACGCGATCTATGTTGTGCGCTTAGCCTGCGATGGTCGGGCGATCCAATCTGTAACGCGAGGCTAGGTCGCGAGGGGCCGTTCGGTCAAGGACTCATGATCCGGCTGGGCGAGGGACATAGGGCACGGATGCGCTCACCACCTGCTCAACACGCTTCGAACCATCACTGAAGTTGCCAACACCATCCACGTCGCGTGTCGGTAATCGCGCGGTCGCGCAACGTGGATACCCGATGGTGCCACAGCCACGGTCCACAGTCACCGTTGAGGTCGGTCGTTAGCGTGCCCTGGGTGGCCATACCGGACTTCGTCGTCGCGTTGCGTTCCGTCGTCGGTCGCGCGCCCCTGCCGCTCGTGGGCGTCATCGCCGTCGTCTTCGACGAGCTTGGGCGGGTGCTCCTGGTGCGACGGTCGGATACCGGCGAGTGGGCGTTGACCACCGGCTGTCTCGAGCCGGGCGAGCAGCCGGCGGCTGGGGCTGTCCGAGAGGTACGCGAGGAGGCCGGCGTCGAGGTGGCGGTCGAGCGGTTGCTGGCTGTGGAGGCTCTCGACCTGTCTGTGGCCCCGAATGGTGACCAGGTGTGGTGGGTTGCTGTCGGGGTGCGCTGCCGTCTCGTGTCGGGGGAAGCGCACGTCAACGACGACGAGTCGGTTGCGGTCGGTTGGTTCGATCCGACGGAGGTGCCACCGCTGCCCGCACATCAGGCGCGGTGCCTGGAGTTGGCGTTGTCGCCCGACGCTGATGCGTGGTTGGCGATGTGAGCCTGCTTCGGGGTCTCTTGAGGCTGACGCGGTGGCGCGACGGGGGTTGGCCGCGGCGCGGGGTGATCGGGTGCCGCTCATCGGGTGCGTGAGTCCAACCGCTCATGATCGTGTGCGTCTCAGTCTTACGACACGCCGTGTTTCAACCCGACCAACTGCACACGATCACGCATCAGCCCACCGCTTCTCTTGGCCAGCTGCACACGATCATGGCCCAGCTGCGGACATTGTGACCGCGAGGGCGTATCACCTTGACCGGCATGCCCGCGGACGACAGACGGCCCGGAGGCTCGGCCGAAAGACCGGCGCCAGACGAGCCCGACCGGAACGGCCGCCGCCAGACGAGCCCGACCGGAACGGCCGACGCCAGACGAGTCCGACCGGAACGGCCGACGTCAGAAACGCGTGGCAAGGAGTGGCTCGGCGCCAGCCGAGTGCGGCACGGTAGGTCGACCCTGCTGCCCGGCCCCGGAAGGGCGCCAAGCCGACCGGATCGGCAACGCCGACCCCACCGGCCAAGCCCCGCCGGGAACCACGCCAACCCGCCCAACCGGAACGCCCGACCCCACCAGCCCACGCCGGCCCAGAGCGTCGCCAGCCGAGCTCTGCCCGGAGGGTCGAGATCGGCCTGCTGCTCGGGGCCGGCCGCGGCGAATGGTGCCGGCGGTGGTCAGTCCTGGTCGGTCGGGCGGGTGAGGTCCGCGTCGGCTTCCATTGCCGATTCGGCTTCGGCCATGGCGTCGACGTCTACCTGGTCCATGAACTCGGCGGCCTCGGCGCTCTGGGCTGCCAAGGCCTCCTTGACGGCGCGGATGGCCACGCCCGGGGCGTAGCCCTTGCGGGCCAGCATGCCGACCAGTCGGCGGAAGACCTGGTCCGGGTCGCCGCGGACCGTGCGGAGTTTGCGGTCCACCAGGGCTCGTGCGGTTTCGGCCTCGGTCGAGTCGTCGAGTTGTTCGAGGGCCGCGCCGGCAGTGTCGGCGTCGACCCCGCGTTTGCGTAGCTCGTTGGCCAGGGCACGGCGGGCCAGTCCGCGGCCCGCGTGGCGGCTGGTCACCCAGGCACGCGAGAACGCGGCGTCGTCGATGAGGCCTACCTCGTCGTAGCGGTCGAGTACCTCGGACGCCGTCTCTTCAGAGATGCCTCGCCGGGCCAGGGCACGAGCCAGCTCGGTGCGGGTGCGCGGGCGCACCGCGAGCTGCCGCAGGCAGATCTCCCGGGCGAGCTCCGCCTCGTCGGCCGGCGGCGGCTCTCCGTCAGCCATGACCCGCCGCGGCGCGCCGAACCCACCATGCCGACCGCGACCGCCCGGCGACCGACCGCCGGCAGCGCCAGACCCGTCAGAGACCCCAGAGCCGCCACCAACAGCACGGCGGCGACCACGACCGCCACCGCCGAAAGCCGAGCCCTCGCCAGTCGAATCGGACCCGTCACCAAGCCCGAAGCGTTGACCACCACCGACGCCGGGGCGGCCGCGGCTCGCGGGCGCATCGGGGCCCGTGGTCGGGTCGTTGTCGTCGTCCAGGACGGCGGCTCGGCCTCCGTAGGGGTCGCCCAAGGCCTCGGCTCCCTCCGGCCAGAGGAACTCGGCCGTCGGGTCCGTCTGGGTTTCTCCGTCGGGGGCCGGTTGTGGGCGGCGGCGGGTGTTGGGACGTGGTGGTGCCGCGTCCCAGCCTCGGCCGGAACGGGCACCCCTGCGTCGACCGGCCATTGCCGGTCAGCCGGTCAGAAGTCGACCGGCGGCAATTCGAGGCCGCCGGCCGCGTCGCCGGCGCCCTGGCCCACGCCGAGCTTTTCGAGGATCTTCTTTTCGATCTCGGCGGCCACGTCGGGGTTTTCCTTGAGGAACTCGCGGGCCTTTTCCTTGCCCTGGCCGAGCTGGTCGCCGTCGTACGTGTACCACGCGCCCGACTTGCGGATGATGTTCTGCTCGACGCCCACGTCGATCAGGGAGCCCTCGCGGGAGATGCCCTTGCCGTACATGATGTCGAACTCGGCCTGCTTGAACGGCGCCGCGACCTTGTTCTTCACGACCTTGACGCGGGTGCGGTTGCCAACCACGTCGGTGCCGTCCTTGAGGCTTTCGATGCGGCGCACGTCGAGGCGCACCGAGGCGTAGAACTTCAGCGCGCGACCACCCGTCGTGGTCTCCGGGCTGCCGAACATCACGCCGATCTTCTCGCGGAGCTGGTTGATGAAGATCGCGGTCGTGCCCGAGTTGTTGAGGATACCGGTGATCTTGCGCAGCGCCTGGCTCATGAGCCGGGCCTGGAGACCAACGTGGCTGTCGCCCATCTCGCCCTCGATCTCGGCGCGGGGCACGAGGGCCGCGACCGAGTCGATGACGATGATGTCGAGCGCGCCGGAGCGGATCAGCATGTCGGCGATCTCGAGCGCCTGCTCACCGGTGTCGGGCTGGGAGACCAGCAGCGCGTCGGTGTCGACACCCAGCGCCCTGGCGTAGTCGGGATCGAGCGCGTGCTCCGCGTCGATGAAGGCCGCGATGCCACCCGCGCGCTGCGCGTTGGCCACGGCGTGCAGTGCCACCGTCGTCTTACCGGAGGACTCCGGCCCGTAGACCTCGATGACCCGCCCGCGCGGCAGACCGCCGACGCCGAGCGCCACGTCGAGCGCGATGGACCCGGTCGGGATCACCGCCGTCTGGATGACCGGCCGCTCTCCCAGCCGCATCACCGAGCCCTTGCCGAACTGTTTGTCGATCTGTGCGAGAGCAAGGTCTAGCGCCTTGTCCCGATCTGGCCCTTGTGCCATCGCCGCCACCCCTGCCTTCGCCGGCATCTTCGAACTCTTCGTCACGCGGACAACCTAGGCGCTGGGTATGACAGAAAACAGCCGCCGTGCCGCGCCTGTGGATAACCGCCAGCTGTGGACAATAGCCGAACAGGTGTTCTACGCGCGGCGACACGCCGCACATCCGTTCGAAAGACGAGCCCGCTTCAGCGCAACCGCGCCGGCACCCGGTCCGGATAGGCGGCGACCACGGCCCGCCACACGACGACCGTCTCGATCCCGGCGTCCAGCGCCTGCTCGATGGTGCGCCCACCGAGCTGCGGCAGCACCTGGTCGGCGGCGATGCTGGCCGCGTACCCCGGCCCGAACGCCTGCTCGAGCCGCGTCCAGAAATCCGTCAACCGCACAGTCGCAGCACCCCTCACACAACAAAGTCCGAACCGAAACGGTACGCCGCGCGCCCGGCATCCAGGTAACCCACAGCGCCGCGAGCCTTGACGGGACCCCGCCCCTAAAACCTATAGTCCTATGAAACTAGAGAAATGCGGTAACCATGATCGAGTTTCATCTGGACGGTCGCTCCGGCGTCGCGCCCTACATGCAGCTGATCCAGCAGGTGCGGCAGGCACTGCGCCTCGGGTTGCTGCGCGAGGGTGACCGGCTCCCGACGATCAAAGACGTGGTCGCGAAGGTCGCGATCAACCCGAACACGGTGCTCAAGGCCTACCGCGAGCTGGAGTACGAGGGCCTGGTCACCGCCCGCCCCGGCGTCGGCACCTTCGTGGCCCGCACCCTCAACGAGGAGACGAGCGCGGTCGAGCCGCTGCGCGTGGAGCTGCGGGCCTGGCTGCGCCGGGCACAGGCCGCCGGCCTCGACCCGGAAAGCATCGAAGCGCTGTTCGCGACCACCTTCCGCACCCAGTTACAGGAGTCAGCATGAGCGAGCGCAGCGAACCCAGCCGCATCCGGTCTTGCTCCGCCGACCGCGGGGAGGTGGCGGCATGACGGAGGGAAGCAGGCCGGTGTTGCAGGCTGACGGCCTAACCAAGAGGTACGGGCGGCGCGTCGCGTTGGCCGACTGCACCCTGGACGTCCCGCCCGGCCGCGTCGTCGGGCTGGTCGGCCCGAACGGCGCCGGCAAGACCACCCTCCTCCAGCTCGCCGTCGGAATGCTCACCCCCACCGAGGGCCGCATCACCGTGCTCGGTGGCCGCCCCGGCGCCGGGCCGGCCCAACTCGCCAAGGTCGGCTTCGTGGCGCAGGACGCTCCCACGTACGCCAATCTCTCTGTGAAAGACCATCTGCGGTTCGGCGCCCACACCAACCCGCGCTGGGACCAGGCGCTCGCCGACGCGCGGATCGCCGAGCTCGGCCTGGACCCGAGCCAGAAGGCGGGCCGGCTCTCCGGCGGTCAACGTGCCCAGCTCGCGCTGACCATGGCCGTAGCCAAGCGGCCCGAGCTGCTCATCCTCGACGAGCCGGTGGCCAGCCTCGACCCGATCGCCCGGCGCGAGTTCATGCGCGGCCTGATGGCGCACACCGCCGAGCACCGGTCCAGCGTGATCCTCTCCTCGCATCTCGTGTCCGACCTGGAGCGGGTCTGCGACTACGTGATCGTGCTGACCGATTCCCGGGTACGCGTCGCCGGCGACATCGACGAGCTGATGGGCAGCCACTACCGGGTGACCGGCGCCCGCCGTGACGCCGCCGACCTGCCCGCCGGCGCCGAGGCGATCGAGCACAGCCACACCGAGCGGCAGTCGACGTTCGTCGTGCGCAGCCTCGTACCCGTGGAAGACGCGTCGCTGACCGTCGAACAGCTCACCCTCGAAGACCTGGTCCTGGCCTATCTGTCGCGCTCCGTCGCGGCGCACCGGCCCGAGTTGGAGAACGCCCGATGATCTGGTTCACCTGGCGCCAGTTCC
Source organism: Asanoa sp. NPDC049475 (assembly GCF_040676915.1). NCBI lineage: Bacteria > Bacillati > Actinomycetota > Actinomycetes > Micromonosporales > Micromonosporaceae > Asanoa > Asanoa sp. NPDC049475. The sequence continues at coordinate 800,810 of NZ_JBFAPY010000004.1, forward strand.
GCACGCCGGCCGTCGTGGCCGCCGGTGCGCTCGCCGCGATCGCCGTCGTGCTGCTGGTCAGCCGCGGCACCATCACCGATCTCTACACGGGTGTCGCCGCCTGCCAGAGCGACTGCGGCACCGCCGTCGACGCCTTCCTGACGCGGTTCTACAACAGCACCGGCGGCACTGTTTACTACACGACCCTGGCCATCATGTACGCCGCACCGCCGCTGATCGGCATCTTCTGGGGCGCGCCGCTGGTCGCCCGCGAGATCGAGGCCGGCACGCACCGCTTGGCCTGGAACCAGTCGATCACGCGTACGCGCTGGTTGGCCACGAAGCTCGCCCTGGTCGGTGCGGCCACCGCGGCGGCGGCGGGCGTGCTGAGCTGGGCGGTCACGGCATGGGCGTCCCGGGTCGACAGCGCGGCGGCCGACCGCATCACCCCACTCGTCTTCGGGGCGAGGGGCATCGTGCCGATCGCGTACGCCGTCTTCGCCTTCACCCTCGGCGTCACCGCGGGGATGCTGGTCCGCCGCACGGTGCCGGCGATGGCCGGAACGCTGGCGGTCTACACGGCCGCGGTCGCCGCGATGCCGCTGTGGCTGCGCACCCACCTGGCGCCGGCGACGCACGAGACGCCGCCGCTCGACATGGGCAACCTGGACGCGCTGATGATCGACCAGAGCGGCTCGATGGCGGTCCAGCCGAACGACATGACCAACGCCTGGACGATCACCAACCAGCCGATCACCGCTGACGGCCAGGTCTTCACAGGCCCGGCCGACCCGACACGCTGCGGCCCGACGATGCCGAACGGCTCGTGCGCGGACTGGGTGGGTTCGCTCGGCCTGCGGCAGGACGTGGTCTACCACCCGGACAGCCAGTACTGGACGCTGCAACTGGCCGAAACCGCCGTCTTCCTCGGGCTGGCCGCGGCACTCGCCATCGTCAGCTTCTGGTGGCTCCGCCGCCGCCTGTCCTGACCGCCTTCCGCCTGTCGCTCCGGACGGCCAGAGCCGGCGAGGGCCGTCCGGGCACCCAGACTGTCGCGGCCCGCCGCGAACCTGGAGCGGATCGCGGCCCGGTCAGGCCGGCCCTGACAGGTCGCGGCCCGCGAGCTCCTGGCCGCGAGCGGATCGCGGCCCGGTCAGGCCGGCCCTGACAGGTCGCGGCCCGCGAGCTCCGGGCCGACCAGGTTCTCGTCGGAGGTGGAAGGCCCGGCCGGGTCGGGAGAGGAAGGTGCCGGCCCGGCGGGCAGCGGCCGCAATGCCAACGCCACCAGCGGAACGACCGCGACGGCCGCGAGCAAGGTGAGAGCCGGATACCCGGCCACACCCACCACGACCCCGCTGAGCGCCCCGGCGGCCGCACCTGCCGCGCCCATGAAGGTGTCCGACACGCCCTGGGCCGCCGCACGGACGTCGAGGGCCACCGACTCCGACAGCAGCGTCGACCCGGCGACCATCGTGGCCGACCAGCCGAGACCGAGCAGGAACAGGCCCACCGTCAGCCAGGTCGTCGAATGGCCCGACGTGCCCGCGACCGCGCAGGCCAGCACCAGCACCGCCGCGCCCATCAGGACCAGGGTCCGGCGGCCCAGGCGGTCGGCCAGCCAGCCGACGACCGGTGCGAACGCGTACATGCCGACGATGTGCACGCTGAGCACCAGGCCGACGATGCGGAGCACGTCGGCGTCGGCGTGGCCCGGCTCCTGGTCGATGTGCACCGGCGTCATCGACATCACACCGACCATGACCAGGTGGCCGACGGCGACGGCGGCTACGCCCAGGCGGGCGGTCGGGCTGGCGAAGACGGCACGGAAGCCGTCGCGCGACGTCACCGTGCGCGGCTCGCCCGCGGCCGGTGCCAGCGCGCGGGCCGTGAGCAGGGGATCGGGCCGCAGGAACGCGAACAGCACGACGGCCGCGACCGCGAACGCCGACGCGCTGGCCACGAACGGACCCGCGAGCGCGGGCAGCCCGAAGCTCCGGCCACCGCTGTCGGCCAGCGAGGTCAGGTTGGGCGCGGCCACCGCGCCCAGGGTGGTCGCCCACACGATCAGGGCGAGTTGGCGCGCCCTGCGGTCCGGCGTGGCCAGGTCGATCGCGGCGTAGCGGGCCTGCAGGTTGGCGGCCGAGCCGCCGCCGAAGGCGGCGAACCCGAGCAGCAGCAGCGCGAGGCTGTCCGCGACGGTCGCGAAGACGACCAGGACCGAGCCGATGATGCCGACGGTGTACGCGGCCACGAGGCCGGTCCGCCGCCCGTACCCCGTCATGATCTTGCTGATCGGGATGGCCAGCGCGGCCGCGCCGACGACCACCATGCTGGAGGCCAGGCCGGAGATGGCGGTGCCGCCGACCCGGGCGGCGAGCAGGGCGCCGACGGCGATGCCGATCGTGGTGCCGATGCCGGCCAGGATCTGCGTGCCGAACAGCAGCCGGACGGTATGGCGCTGAACGGCGATGACATCCATGAACGGCAGGCTAACTGCCGGCACACCCGCACCGTAAGGGCCTAAGTGGACACTTCGGCCTTACGACCGCAAGGCGACGGCTGTAGCGCACCTCACACCGGGCCACCAATCGCCAGGAGGTGAGTCGCGCCACTGCTCCCGCGCGAATACGCACAGGAGGCTGTGGGTTGTCCCTGTGACGCCCGGGAGACTCCCTTGTCCGCCCCGGGCCAGTGGGTGGGTGGCCGATGACCAGTGACCGCGGGCCTCCGGATCCGACCGACCCGGCGCTAGGCTAATTCACGTCAATTGCCCCAAATAGGTGGTGAAAAACCTTGTCGACCCCCACCCCGTCCACGTCGCTGATCCACACCCCGGATCAGCGGCTGCGCGTGTTCGTCAGCTCGACGCTGGACGAGCTCGCGACTGAACGGAGGGCGGTCAGCGAGGCCATCGAGCGCCTGCACCTCGCACCGGTGATGTTCGAGCAGGGTGCCCGGCCGCACCCGCCCCGCGACGTCTACCGGTCCTACATCGCGCAGAGCCACGTCTTCGTCGGGGTGTACGCCGAGGACTACGGCTGGACCGCGCCGGGCTCGGCAATCTCCGGCATCGAGGACGAGTACCGGCTGTCCGCCGACATGCCTCGGTTGATCTACGTCAAGACGCCCGCGCCCCGGCGTGACCCGCGGCTGGAAGCACTCATCGAGGACATCGAGGCGAGCGCCGACGTCTCGTTCCGCCGCTTCAGCGACGCCCGCGAGCTGCGCCGGCTCGTCGAGCACGACATCGCCGTGCTGCTGACCGAGCGATTCCAGGAGAGCGGCACGGCGCCCGAGACGGCGCCGCCGGCGGTCATCCCGGTCGCGCGTACCCAGATGTTCGACCGCGACCTGGAGATCGCCGCCCTCACCGAGCTGCTGACGGACGAGGACGTGCGGCTGGTCACCCTGACCGGCCCAGGCGGCGTCGGCAAGACCCGGCTCGCCACCGACCTCGCCGAGCGGCTGCGGCCGCTGTTCCCCGACGGCATCGGCTACGTGGAGCTGTCGACGGTCAACTCCCCCGAACACGTCGTCGACGCGATCGCCCGCGCGCTCGGGCTGCGCACGTCGAGCACCTGGCGTCCGGTGGCCGACATCGTGGCGTTCCTGCGTACCCGGCAGATGCTCCTGGTCGTCGACAACTTCGAGCACGTCGCCGAGGCGGCACCGGTGCTCGCCGACGTCCTGGCCGGCGCCGCGGGCGTGACCGCCCTGGTGACCAGCCGGTCGCCGGTGCGGATCAGTGGCGAGCACGCGTTCGCGCTCGAGCCCCTGGCGATCCCGGACCGGGACATCACCCTCGACGCGGCACGCCACTACGGCTCGGTGCGGCTGTTCGTCGACCGGGCACGGGCGGCATCCGGCGCCTTCACGCTGACCGACGAGAACCTGCCCGCGGTGGTGGAGATCTGCCGGGGGCTGGAGGGCCTGCCCCTGGCGATCGAGCTCGCGGCGGCGAAGGTCCGCGTCCTGCCGCCGGCGGCCATCCTGCAGCGGATGGGCCGCCCGTTGGAGTTGCTCACCGGTGGCGCGCGCGACCTGCCCGACCGGCAGCGCACGCTGCGCGACGCCGTCGGCTGGAGCTACGACCTGCTCAGCCCAGGTGAGCAGGCGGTGTTCCGCCGGCTGTCCGTGTTCATGGGCGGCTTCACGCTCGAGGCCGCGGACACCGTCGGCGCGCTCGGTGCCGACGCCAGGGAGTCCATCGGCGCGCTGGGCGCCGACGCCGGGGAGTCGGTCAGCGCGCTGGACGCCGACGACGCGGACGTGCTGGACGCCCTCGACGGGTTGGTGCAGAGCAGCCTGATCCGGCAGGAGACCAAGGCGAACGAGACGCGTTTCCGGATGCTCGACAGCATCCGGGAGTTCGCGCTCGACCAGCTCCGCGACGGACCCGACTGGGACCCCGCGCACGACGCGCACGCGGCGCACTACCTGAACCTCGCGGTCAGCGTCGAGCCCTGCCTCAGCCGGCTCGCCGAGACCGGGATGCTCGACCGGCTGGAGGCCGAGCACGACAACCTGATCGCCGCGATGGGCTGGTTCCTCGACCACCACGACCCGGAGTCCGCCTTGCGGCTCGCCGAGGCGATCTGGGTGTTCTGGTGGCTCCACGGCCACGTCGACGAGGCGCTGCGCTACCTGACCCGGATCTTCGAGATGAGCGAGTACCTGAGCCGCCGCGGCTACGGCCGGGCGCTGCTATCCGCGGGCACGATGTCGCTGGCCAGCGGCGATCTGGCCCGGGGCGGACCCCGGCTGGAGCGGGCGCTGCTCATCCTGCGCGAGGTCGGCGACATGGAGGGCATCGCCCGGGCCGCGGGGCCGCTCGGCCACCTCGCCATCGTCCAGCGCGACTTCGAGCGCGCCCGTCCGCTGATCGAGGAGGCGAGCCACCTCAGCGCGCAGACGGGCGACGACTGGCAGGCCAGCATCTACCACAGCCGGTTGGGCGCGATCGCGCTGCTGGAGGACGACCACGACACCGCCGCCGACGAGTTCCACGCCGCGCTGGTGGCGGCCCAGCTCGCCGACGACTCGCTGGGCACGTCGGTCGCGCTCTACAGCCTGGCGCTCAACTCGATGGCCCGCGGCGACTTCGCCGAGGCGCACGACTACCTGACCGACGGGCTGTCGGCGGCGTACGGCAAGGGCGACACCAACAGCCCGCCGCTGTTCATCGCCGCCCTCGCTGACCTGGACGCGCGCCAGGGCGACCCCGAGCGGGCCGTCCGGCTCATCGCCGCCGCCGCGGCCCTGCAGACGCCGTCGGGTGCCACCTGGCTGGCGGCGTACGTGCTGCCGTGGCCCGACGACGGCCCCGACGAGGTCATGTTGCGCCGCAACCTCGGCAACGTCACCTACGACAAGGCTCACCAGCAGGGCGCCGCGCTCGGCCTCGATCGGGCGGTCGCGGAGGCCCTAGCTACCTGATATCCGACATTCGACTTGTTGATCATGTGGGTGCCGGGCGAGAAACCTACGCTTCGTGCCATGGCCGATCGATTCGTGGGTCGCGCACGCTCCGATGACGCGATCCGTCACGACGCTCCACGCCCGACCACGAGCGGCACCGTGCGCGGCCGGGCCGACAAGCCCGACGTCGCCACCCGCGCGATCCGCCTGCCCGATGCCACCCAGGCCATCTTCGTCGACCGCAGCGGCCGCCGGGGTCGCCTGCTGCGCCGGACGGCGTACGCGGTGCTGCTCTTCGTCCTGGTCCTGCTGGCTCTGCTCTGGCTCAGCCAGGTGCTCGTGGTCGGCTGATGGGAACGTGGCGCCAGGGCCAGAAGATCGGCGACACGCAGCACATCGCCACGCCCGAACCCCGCAAGTCCCGGTTCGCCGGGCGGCGTTGGATCATCGCCGGTGTCGGCACGCTCGTGCTGGCCAACCTCCTGGCCATCGGCGCGTACGCCAACTCCCGGTTCGCACCGGACAACGAGGGTGAGCCGGGTCGGCACGACGCGGTGCCGGCGGCGGTACGCGAGGGCGGCCCGGTGGTCGACGCGAGAACAGGACGGGTGGCCAGCCATCAGGTGCCCGACCGCACGATCGTGCTGACCTTCGACGACGGCCCAGATCCATTGTGGACGCCTAAGGTGCTGGACGTCCTGCACAAGCACGGCGTGCCCGGCACCTTCTTCGTCCTCGGCTCGCAGACCAGCCGGCATCCGGAGTTCGTCGACCGGATGGTGCGCGAGGGTCACGAGGTCGGTGTGCACACGTTCACACACCCCGACCTCGCCGGGATGAGCGGCTGGCGGCAACGGCTCGAGATCGGCCAGACCCGCTCCGCGATCGCGTACGCCGCCGGCGTGACCACGCCGCTGTTGCGGCTGCCGTACTCGAGCGGGGTCGACTCGCTGGACAACGAGCACTGGTCGGTGGTCCGCGGTGCGGGTGGCCAGGACATGGTCTCGGTGTTCGACGACACCGACAGCCGCGACTGGGCGCGCCCCGGTGTCGACCAGATCGTCCGGAGCTCCACGCCCCAGGACGGTCGCGGTGCCGTGGTGCTGCTGCACGACGCGGGCGGCGACCGCGCGCAGACCGTGGCCGCGCTCGACCGGTTCATCCCGATGATGCGCCAGCGCGGCTACCGGTTCACCACCGTCGAAGGGGCGTTCGGCAAGCAGGCGCCCGGTCTGGCCGCGGGCAAGGCCAGCCGGGCCGACCAGATCCGCGGTGGGCTGCTGGTCTGGGCGGTCAAGATCGCGGACGGCACCAACCGGGTCCTCTGGTTCCTGTTGCTGCTGGTCGGCGCGCTGACCCTGGCGCGCACCCTGGTGCTCTTCGGCTTCGCGCTGCGGCACGCCCGCCGCCGCCGCGCGCGGACCTGGTCGTGGGGACCCGAGGTCAACGAGCCGGTCACGGTGATCGTCCCGGCCTACAACGAGCAGCGGACCATCGCCGCGGCGGTACGCACCTTGGCCACCGGCAACCATCCCGGCATCGAGGTGCTGGTGATCGACGACGAGTCCGACGACGGCACCGCCGACGAGGTGGAGGCGCTCGGCCTGCCCAACGTGCGGGTGGTCCGGGTGCCGGGCGGCGGCAAGGCGTCCGCGCTCAACGCCGGTGTCGCGCTGGCCCGCCACGACCTGCTGGTGATGGTCGACGCCGACACGGTCGTCACGCCGGACGCGATCCACAAGCTGGTGCAGCCGTTCGCCGACCCGCGGGTGGGCGCCGTCGCCGGCAACGTCAAGGTCGGCAACCGGCGAAAGATCATCGGGCGCTGGCAGCACATCGAGTACGTGATCGGCTTCAACCTCGACCGCCGCCTCTACGACACGCTGCGCTGCATGCCGACCATCCCGGGCGCGCTCGGCGGCTTCCGCCGGCAGGCGGTCCGCGAGGCGGGCGGGCTCAGCCGGGCCACGCTCGCCGAGGACACCGACCTGACGATGGCGATCCACCGGGCCGGCTGGCGCGTCGTCTACGAGGAGACGGCCGTCGCCCGCACCGAGGCACCCAGCACGCTCGGGCAGCTCTGGCGGCAGCGCTACCGGTGGAGCTACGGCACGATGCAGGCGATGTGGCGGCACCGCCGCGCGGTGATCGAGCACGGCGCCTCGGGCCGGTTCGGCCGGCGCGGCCTGCCCTTCATCGCGCTGTTCTCGGTGCTCCTGCCCCTGCTGGCCCCGGTGCTGGACATCCTCGCCGTGTACGGGCTGTTCTTCCTCGACCGGGTCGAGGCGCTGGCGGCCTGGCTCGCGGTGCTGGTGATCCAGGTGGTGACCGCGATCCTGGCGTTCCGGCTCGACCGCGAACCGCTGCGGCCGCTGTGGGCACTGCCGTTCCAGCAGTTGGTCTACCGCCAGGTGATGTACCTGGTGCTGGTGCATGCGGCGGCCACGGCGCTGACCGGCGGCCTGCTCAAGTGGCAGCACCTGCGCCGCAGTGGCGAGGTCGCTGCGGAGGCCACCTGACGCGCAGGGCGTGTCTCGTGGATCAGGGTGGTGCCCCGGCGGGGTGCCGGCATGATCCACGAGACACGCCCTAGGCTTCCTGGTGTGAGCGTTCGACGAGAACGGGGCATGTCGGCCGAGCCCGAGGTCGTCTTCAACGTGGCGACCGATCCAGCGCGGGTGGGGTGGCTGCCCGAGCCGCTGCACCACCGCCCGGTGGCGACGGCGCCCGGGCTCGTCGCGGCCTGGCGGGCGGACGGCTGGCAGGCCGACCTCGTGGTCCGGGACATCCCCAGCGGTGGGGCGCTCGCGGTGCTGGAGATGTCCGCCGACGGGCTCGACGAGACCGCGCTCGCGGCCGTCGTCGAGCACGCGCTGACCGAGCTCGACGACGACGTCGAGGAGAGCTTCTCCGGCGGCTGACCTAGGGTGAGGGCGATGGACCACAAGATCGCCGCGCTGCGGGACGGTGCGCGTTCGCGGGCGGCACGACGCTCCCCCGGTCCGCCGATGTCCACTCTCGACCGCCTCGTCGGTGGCGTGCCGGTGCGCGTCTACCAGCCCGACGCGATCCCCGTGATCGTCTATCTGCACGGCGGCGGCTTCGTGATCGGCGATCTGGAGACGCACGACGCGCAGGTACGCCGGCTGGCCGCGGCGACCGGTGCTGGGGTGGTCGCGGTCGACTATCGGCGTGCGCCCGAGCATCCGTGGCCGGCGGCGGTGGACGACGTGGTCGCCGTGCTCACCGCGCTGGCCGGTCAGCCGGTGGCGGTCGCCGGCGACTCGTCCGGCGGGATGCTGGCGGCACTGGCCGCGCTGCGGGTCCCGGGGTTGCTCGCCCAGTTGCTGGTGTGTCCCAACGCCGATCTGACGTTGAGCTCGCCGAGCGTCGTATCCGAGGCCGACAACGGCTTCCTCGACCCGGCGCAGCTGCGGGAGTGGATCGGCTGGTGGGTGCCGTCGGCTTCGGTGCGCGCGTCGGACGCGGTCAACCTGTTGGTCGCCGACCTGCACGGCATGCCGCCGGCGCTGGTCGTCACCGCCGAGCACGACCCGCTGCGCGACGAGGGTGAGGCTTACGTGGCGCGGTTGACCGCCGCGGGCGTACCCGTGCGGCATTGGCGTGAAGCCGGTCTCCTGCACGACTTTCCGACGATGCGGGACGCGGATCCGGCGGCCGCCGCGGCCGAGGACCGTTTCCTGGCCGCGGCCCGCGAGCTGCTGTCGTGACGATCCTGCACGTGTTCGACATGGACGGCACGCTGCTGCGCGGAAGCTCGGCGAGCCTGCAGATCGGCCGGGCGACGGGGACGGTCGCGGAGGTGGCCGCGCTGGAGGCCGCGTTCGTGGCGGGCGCGATCGACACGGTCGGGTTCGCGCGCGGTGTGCACCGGCTCTGGCGCGGGCTGACCCTCGACATCGTCGCGGCCGTCTACGCCGGCAGTCCATGGCTGACCGGCATCCGCGAGGTCTGCGCCGACATCCGGCGGCGCGGCGAACGGTCGGCGGTGATCACCATGTCGCCCGACTTCTTCGCCCGCCTCCTCCTCGACGAGGGGGTCGACGAGGTGGTGGCGTCGCGGTTTCCCGCGGTGCCGTTCGTGACCCCGGTCGACCCGTTGGGCATCCTGACGCCGGCCGACAAGGTGCGGATCGCCGTCGACCTGTGCGCGCGGCACGGGGTGACGCGGTGCGTCGCCTACGGCGACTCCATTTCGGACGTTCCGTTGTTCGCCCACCTCGGCCGCACCACGGTGGCCGTCAACGCCGACGCCCACGTGGCGGGTGTGGCCGGTGCGGCCTACGCCGGTTCGGACCTGTTCGAGGCGTACGCGCTGGGCCGCTCGCTCATCGACGAGCGGTAGCCGCCACCACTTTCAGGTCGTCGACCAGGCCGTTGAAGGCGGTGTCGTGGTCGTCGGCGCGAAGCACGGCCGACGGGTGGATGGTGGCGACCAGCTTGGCCGGCGGCACCTCTTTGCCGCCCTCGATCGGTGCGACGCGGAAGTCGTCGGGGTGCTGCGCGGCGTCCGGCCACGGGAGCACCTGGCCACGCTGCTTCGTCACCCGGAACGACGGGCCGAGCAGGGCCTTGGCCGCCGTCGCGCCGAGCACCACGACCACGCGCGGGCGGAGCAGGGCGAACTCGGAGACGAGCCAGGGTCGGCAGGCCTCGATGTGCTGACGTTCCGGGGTCTGGTGGATGCGACGCTTGCCGCGCATCTCGAAGCGGAAGTGCTTGACCGCGTTGGTCAGGTAGACCTCGGGCACCTCGATGCCGGCGGCGTCGACCGCGCGGCGCAACAGATGGCCGGCCGGGCCGACGAACGGGAATCCCTTCTGGTCCTCGATGTCGCCCGGCTGTTCGCCGACCATGACGATCTTGGCGTTGGCGTCGCCCCGGCCGAAGACCACCTGGGTGGCGTCGGCGTAGAGCTCGCAGCCCCGGCAGTCCGGCGCGGCCCGTTTCAGGCCGTCCAGGGTGTGTGCTGCGTCGGGGATGAACCGTTCTGCCCCGGGTGGTGGTTCGGTCGGCGCCATTCGGTCTTTCTACCCCTTCCGCCCGGGTCCTCACCTGGGGGGTACGCCTTCTTCAGGCGCTGAACGACCGGGGCTGACGGCCGCCGGCCGCCGCCGCGACCGCGGCCGCCAGCGGCTCGATCTTGTCGTCGTCCAGCCGGCTGATCGTGATCCGGATGCCGGCCGGCGCGCCCAGGCGGTAGAGCGAGCCCGGAGCGACCGCGTAGCCGGCATCCCGCAACGCCGTGACCACCGAGGTCTCGTCGCGTACCGGGACCCAGACGTTGATCCCGGTGTGGCCCTGGCTCTGCAACCCGTGCGCGTCCAGCGCGGCCCGCAGCGCACCGCGCCGCCGCTCGTAGCTGTCGCGCGCCGTGTCCACCAGCTCGACCACGGCCGGGTCCGCCCACAGACCGGCGACCACCCGTTGCAGCAACGTGGACACCCAGCCCGAGCCGAGCCGCATCCGGCCGGCCACCCGGGCGATCGTCGCCGCGTCGCCGGCCAGCACGGCCAGCCGCAGGTCGGGGCCGTAGGGCTTGCTCACCGAGCGCAGGAAGGCCCAGTTGCGGGTCGCCTTGGCCAGCGTGTGCAGGGGCACCGTGGACAGCTCGGCGCAGTGGTCGTCCTCGACGAGCAGCACGTCGGGGTGCTCGGCCAGCACCCGGCGCAGGTCGGCGGCGCGCCGCCGGGTGACCGCGGCGCCTGTGGGGTTGTGCGCGCGGCTGGTCACGATGAACGCCCGGGCTCCGGCGCTGAGCGCGAGCTCCGTCCCGGACGGCGTCGGCCCCTCGTCGTCGACGGGGACGCCGACCACCTCCAGGCCCTGCGCGGCGACCAGGTCGATCACGGCGGCCCAGCCCGGGTCCTCCACCGCGACCTTGTCGCCGGGGCGCAGGTTGGCGGCGAGCAGCCGGTCGATGCCGTCGAGGGCGCCGCTGGTGACGGTGAGGTGCGCCGCGTCGACCCCGTCGGCGGCGAGCCGGCCCGCGGCCGCCTCGGCCAGCTCGGGGTGCGTGCCGGCGTGGTTGTAGCCCACCGGGTCGGCGTCGGCGAGGCGCCGGATGTAGGGGCCGAGCGGTGGCAGCAGGCGCAGGTCGGGCTCGCCGGAGAGCAGGTCGAGGGTGCCGGCCGGGGGCGGCACGACCAGCGTCGCGCGGCCGCCGCTGACCGGCGGGCGGGGCCGCACCCGGGTGCCGTTGCGGCCCGCGGTCTCGATCACACCGCGGGAGCGCAGCGTCTGGTACGCCTTCGCGGCCGTCCCGGCGCTGACACCGAGGCCGTCGGCCAGCCCGCGGACGGGTGGCAACGGCGTGCCGGGCGCGAGCGCGCCGGTGCGCACGCCCTCCTCGATGCTCGCCGAAATCTCGGCCGCCGTGGAACCGACGATCTGATAATGTGCTGTCACAGTTTCAAGAATGTACTATAACAAAACCGGGGAGGCAACGATGTACGCGCCGACGGAACGGACGACCGCGACCCGCGCCCGCGACCGGATGGCCTACGACGCCGAGACCGTGCACGCCGTCCTGGACGAGGCATTCCACTGCGCGCTGGCGTTCGTGGTCGACGGTTCGCCGCGGGTCCTGCCGACGTTGCACGTGCGGGTGGGCGACACGCTCTACCTGCACGGCTCGACCGGCAGCCGCCCGCTGCTCGGCGCCCGCGGTGACGGGTTGCCGGTGTGCGTGACGGTCACGCTGCTCGACGGGCTGGTCTACGCGCGCTCGCAGTTCCACCACAGCGCCAACTACCGGTCGGTGGTCGCGCACGGCGTCGCGACCCTGGTCACCGACGAGACCGCGAAGCGGGCCGCGATGACCGCGCTGGTGGAGAAGCTGGGCGCCGGCCGGGCCGCGCAGACCAGGCCGCCGACGAAGCGCGAGCTGGCCGAGACGGCGGTGCTGGCGCTGCCGCTGCGCGAGGTCTCGGCCCGGCGACGCACCGGTGGCGTACGCGAGGAGGAGTTCGACCTGGACCTCCCCTACTGGGCCGGCGTGGTGCCGCTGCGGCTCACCCCTGGCGTGCCTTCATCGGATGCCGGCGTCTCGGTGCCGACGCCCTCCTACCTGCGACCCACCGTCTCGCCGTGGCTCGAACCGGCTCCGCTCGTCGGCTCGCACGTGATCCTCGAGCCGCTCGACGTGTCGCATGTGGACGAGCTGTTCAAGGCGACGGCCGACCCCGAGGTGTGGCGCCACCTGACCTCACCACAGCCCCGGGACCGCGACGAGCTGGCGGCCTACGTCAGCGAGGCGGTGGCGGCCTGGCACCGCGGCGAGCGGGTGCCGTGGGTGCAGCGCTCGGCCGCGACGGGAGAGGTCGTCGGCACAACGTCGTACTACGAGGTGACACCGGCCGCCCCGTCCCTGGCCATCGGCCACACCTTCCTGGGCCGGTCAGCCTGGCGCACCGGCATCAACACGGAAGCCAAGCTCCTCCTGCTGACCCGGGCATTCGAGACGCTAGGAGCGGAGCGGGTGGTCTGGCACACGGACATCCGCAACGAGCGCTCCCAGGCCGCCATCTCCCGCCTGGGCGCCACCCGCGAGGCCCTCATCCGTCACCACCGCCGCCGCCCGGACGGCTCGTGGCGCGACACAGTCCAGTTCGCGATGCTGTCCGAAGAATGGCCCGCCGCCGAGCGCGCCCTGCGATCCCGCCTACGCAACCCCTGATCAAAGAGAGCGCGACCAGCGGCGGAGGTGGCAGCGACGCGAAGCGAGCGGTCTCCGGCGGGAGCAACGGTCGCGGCCACCGCGAACCCGGGAAAAGATGCCCTTGATCGCCGTTTGTCCGTTTCTTTGATAGCGCCACGTGTTTCTGTCACACCCCTCGGGCAGGATTGCTGTCGTGGACGTGATGGAGAGTTTCGGGCCGGCGACCCGGGAGTGGTTCGCCGCCGCCTTCGCCGCGCCCACCGAGGCCCAGGCCGGTGCCTGGAAGGCGGTGGGTGCTGGGCGCAATGCCCTGGTGGTGGCGCCCACCGGGTCCGGCAAGACGCTGGCCGCGTTTCTCTGGTCGCTCGACAAGCTGTCCCGCGAGCCGCTGCCGGCCGAGCGCAAGCAGCGGTGCCGCGTCCTCTACGTGAGCCCGCTCAAGGCGCTCGCCGTCGACGTCGAGCGCAACCTGCGCGCTCCGCTGACCGGCATCCGGCAGGCGGCCGGGCGGCTCGGGCTGCCGCCGCCCGACATCACCGTCGGCATGCGCACCGGTGACACGCCGGCCGACGAGCGGCGGACCTTCGCGCGCACCCCGCCGGACATCCTGATCACCACGCCCGAGTCGCTGTTCCTGCTGCTCACGTCGGCCGCGCGCGACTCGTTGCGCGGGGTCGAGACGGTGATCATCGACGAGGTGCACGCGGTCGCCGCGACCAAGCGGGGGGCGCATCTGGCGCTGTCGTTGGAGCGGCTCGACGAGTTGCTGCCCAAGCCCGCCCAGCGGATCGGGCTGTCGGCGACCGTGCGGCCGGTCGACGAGGTCGCGCAGTTCCTCGGCGGCGCGCAGCCGGTCGACGTGGTGCGGCCGGCCACCGCCAAGACGATCGAGGTCAGCGTCCAGGTCCCGGTCGAAGACATGACGCGGCTCGACGAGGTCGAGGAGCCGGGCGGCGGCGACGAGCTAGGCACCCCGCGGCGCGCGTCGATCTGGCCGGCGGTCGAGGAGCGGGTCTACGACCTGATCACCCGGCACCGGTCGACGATCGTCTTCACCAACTCCAGACGCAGCGCCGAGCGGCTCTGCGCCCGGCTCAACGAGCTGGCGGTCGAGGCGGTCGAGGAGATCGCGGCGGGTGGGTCCGCACGGTTGCCGGCCGAGATCATGGCGCAGGCCGGTGCGGCTGCCGGCGCCCCACCGGTGATCGCCCGTGCCCACCACGGCAGCGTCTCCCGCGAGGAGCGGAAGAACACCGAAGAGGCGCTCAAGTCGGGTGCGCTTCCGGCCGTGGTCGCGACCTCCAGCCTGGAGCTGGGCATCGACATGGGCGCGGTCGACCTGGTGATCCAGATCGAGGCGCCGCCGTCGGTGGCCGCGGGCCTGCAGCGGGTCGGCCGGGCCGGCCACCAGGTGGGAGCCGTCTCCCGCGGGGTGGTCTTCCCCAAGCACCGCGGTGACCTGGTCTCCTGTGCGGTTGTCGCCGAGCGGATGGGCGAGGGCGCGATCGAGGAGCTGCGCTACCCGCGCAACCCGCTCGACGTGCTGGCACAGCAGGTCGTCGCGATGGTGGCGCTCGACCCGTGGGCGGTCGGCGACCTGTCGGTGCTGGTGCGCCGGGCGGCGCCGTTCGCGGAGCTACCCGACTCGGCACTGCACGCGGTGCTCGACATGCTCTCGGGCCGCTATCCGTCGACCGCGTTCGCCGAGCTACGTCCACGGTTGGTCTGGGACCGCGCGACCGACCAGCTCACCGGTCGTCCCGGCGCCCAACGGCTGGCGGTGACCAGCGGCGGCACGATCCCCGACCGCGGGCTGTTCGGCGTCTTCCTCGCCGGCTCCGAGCGCGCGGCCCGGGTGGGCGAGCTCGACGAGGAGATGGTCTACGAGTCGCGGGTCGGCGACGTCTTCCTGCTCGGCTCGACCTCGTGGCGCATCGAGGACATCACGCCCGACCGGGTGCTGGTCTCGCCCGCGCCCGGCCAGGCGGCCCGCATGCCGTTCTGGAAGGGCGACCAGATCGGCCGGCCGGTCGAGCTGGGCCGGGCCATCGGCGCCCGGCTACGCACGCTGGTCAAGCAGGATTCGGATGCGGCGGTCGGCGCCTTGAAGGAGGGCGGTCTCGACGACTGGGCGGCCGGCAACCTGATGGCCTACCTGACCGAGCAGCGGGAGGCGACGCGCTCGTTGCCCGACGACCGCACGGTGGTGGTCGAGCGGTTCCGCGACGAGCTCGGCGACTGGCGGATGGCCGTCCACTGTGTCCTCGGTGCCCGGGTCAACGGCCCCTGGGCGCTTGCGGTCGGGCAGCGGCTGGCGGAGCGCTACGGCGTCGACGCCCAGGTGATGCCCTCCGACGACGGCATCGTCGTGCGGCTGCCCGACACGGCCGACGAGCCGCCGGGCGCCGACATCGTGGCGTTCGACCCCGACGAGATCACGCAGATCGTCGAGGAGGCCGTCGGTGGGTCGGCGCTGTTCGCCGCCCGGTTCCGCGAGTGCGCGGCCCGCGCGTTGCTGCTGCCGCGCCGCGACCCGCGCCGGCGGCAGCCGCTCTGGCAGCAGCGGCAGCGCTCGGCGCAACTGCTCGACGTGGCCCGCGAATACGGCGACTTCCCGATCACTCTGGAGGCGGCCCGCGAGTGCCTGCAGGACGTCTTCGACGTGCCGGGGCTGAGCGGCCTGATGCGCGATCTGGCCGCCCGCAAGGTGCGCCTGGTCGAGGTCGAGACCCAGCGGCCGTCGCCGTTCGCCCGGTCGCTGCTGTTCGGCTACGTCGGCGCTTTCCTCTACGAGGGCGACTCCCCGCTCGCCGAGCGCCGGGCGGCCGCGCTGGCCCTCGACTCGGCGCTGCTGGGCGAGCTGCTCGGCCGGGTCGACCTGCGCGAGCTCCTCGAGCCGGCGGTGGTCACCGAGACCGAGCGGCAGCTGCAATGGCTGACCCCCGAGCGGTCGCCGCGCGACGCAGAAGACGTGGCCGAGCTGCTCCGCCTGCTCGGCGACCTCTCCCCCGCCGAGCTGACGCTGCGGGGCGCCTCCGTCGAGTGGGCGACCGAGCTGGTCGCCGCCCGGCGGGCGCTGCTGGTGCGGATCGCCGGCGAGGACCGGTTCATCGGCATCGACGACGCGGGCCGCTACCGCGACGCGCTCGGCGTGGCGCTGCCGGTGGGCATCCCGACCGCTCACCTCGAGCCGGTGGCCGACCCGCTCGGCGACCTGATGGCCCGCTACGCCCGCACGCACGCGCCGATCGCGGCCATCACCGCAGCGGCCCGCTTCGGGCTCGGCGTCTACGTGGTGGAGCAGTCGTTGCGCCGGCTCGCCGCGACCGGCCGGGTCGTCTCCGGCGAGTTCTCCCCCGGCGGCGCGGGCAGCGAGTGGTGCGACGCCGAGGTCCTGCGGATGCTGCGCCGGCGGTCACTGGCCGCACTGCGCCGCGAGATCGAGCCGGTGCCACCGCGGGTGCTGGCCACCTTCCTGCCGCGCTGGCAGCAGGTCGGCTCGTCGGCCCGCGGTGTGGAGGCGGTCGAGGCGGCCGTCGAGCAGCTACAGGGCCTGGCGGTGCCGGGTTCCGCGCTCGAGCGGCTGGTGCTGCCGGCCCGGGTGGCCGACTACCAGCCCGGCTACCTCGACGAGCTGTGCGCGAGCGGCGAGGTGGTCTGGGCCGGCGGCGGCGCCATCTCGGGCGGCGACGGCTGGGTCACGCTGGCCTACGCCGACTCGGCGCCGCTGCTGCTGCCGGTCCCCGACGACGCGCTGGCACTGACCCCGCTGCACGAGGCGGTGCTGTCCGCCCTGTCCGACGGTCAGGCGCTGTTCTTCCGCACCCTCTCCGACCGGGTCGGCTCCACGGACGACTCCGACCTGGTCGCGGCGGTCTGGGACCTGGTCTGGGCCGGCCACCTGACCAACGACACGCTGGCACCGCTGCGCGCCGTGCTCGGCGCCGGCGGCGCACACCGGTCGCGGCCGAGCACGCCGCGCACCCGCTACCGCCGCCCGGGCGGCCGAGCGGTGATGCCGAGCCGCACCGGCCCGCCGACGGTGGCAGGCCGCTGGTCCCGGCTACCGGAACGCGACGCCGACCCGACCCGCCGAGCCGCCGCCCTGGCGGACGTCCTCCTCGAACGCCACGGCGTGGTCACCCGAGGCGTAGCCGCCGCCGAGGGCGTGACGGGCGGCTTCGCAGCGGTCTATCCGGTGCTCGCGGCACTGGAGGAACGCGGAGCGGCCCGCCGCGGCTACTTCGTCGAGGGGTTGGGCGCGGCCCAGTTCGCGGTGCCGGGCGCCGTCGACCGACTACGCGCCATCGCCGACCGCAACGACCGCGTCGAGGCGGTCGAAGAGCCACCGGGCCGCAGCCGCACCACCGGCGGCTTCGCCCTGGTGCTGGCAGCAACCGACCCGGCCAACCCCTACGGCGCGGCCCTACCGTGGCCGGACCGCGCGGTCGACTCGGGCGAGGGCCAACCCGGCCCGGCGACGGGCCACCGAGCGGGCCGCAAGGCCGGCGCCCTGGTGGTCGTGGTCGGCGGAGACCTGACCCTCTACGTGGAACGCGGTGGCCGGACCCTGCTTTCTTTCACCGACGACCAGGAGTCGCTGACCGCCGCGGCGAAGGCTTTGGCCGACGCTGTTCACACCGGGGCGTTGGGTGCTTTGTCGGTCGAACGCGCGGACGGCGAAGGCGTCTACGCGTCGCCGCTGCGAGATGCGCTGACGTCGGCGGGCTTCCGGGCGACCCCACGCGGCCTACGACTACGCGGATGACCGAAACGGCGGGGCAACGCCCACGCCTAGCACGCAGAAATGGCCGAGGCGGCCAGCGACTACGCGGCTAACCGAACGCCGTGGCAACAGCCGGTGGCCGGCACTGCGACCTTCCGGCGGTCAAATCCGCTCGGCCGCCGTCGGCCTCGCGCTGGTGCGTCCCGGCGCGCGTGATTGTCGGTCTGTATGAGGCCACGCCGACGTGGTGCGGAGCCGTCCGGTGCCCGCGGTGGGATCCGGGTTGGGATTTCTGCAACCTTCTGGCTGGCTCGGGCGTATATCCCGCATCTGGTGTGGCGGAGGGGTGGATGGACGGCGCACGCGAGGCGGACTTCGACGAGTTCTACCGGGCTGGTCGGCGGCGCATGTTGGGCTACGTCTACGTGCTCACCGGCGACGTTGTCGAGGCTCAGGACGTCGTGCAGGAGGCGTTCGTCCGGGCCTGGCAGCGGTGGGCGACCGTCGGGCGCTATCCGGATCCCGAGTCGTGGGTGCGGGTCGTGGCCGCCCGGATCGCGATCAGTCGGTGGCGGGGGCGGCGCAGTCGGGCGCGGGCGTACGCCCGGCACGGTGCTCCGGCCCCGGTCGACGGGCCGACGCCCGACACCGTGGCGCTGGTCGGCGCGCTGCGGCAACTGCCGGGCAACCAGCGGACGGCGCTCGCGCTGCACTACGTACTAGGGATGTCCGTCGCTGACATCGCGACCGAGACCGACGTCGCCGTCGGCACGGTGAAGGCCCGGCTGTCCCGGGGCCGGGTGGCGTTGGCCCACCTGCTCGGTGACGACAACATGGCGGAGGTGAACCGTGGCTGATCTCGAAGAGCTGGCCGGTCGGCTCGACCACGAGCTTCCCGACGTCGCGTGGGACGAGCCCGATCAGATCCGCCTGCGCGGCCGCACCAGGACCCAGCGGCGCTCGATGGTGTTGGCCGCCGTCGGTGTTCTGGTCGTGTTCGCGGGCGCTGGATGGCTGGTCACCGGCCCCCGCTCGACACCCGCCGCACCGGAGCCGACCGCGACCTCTCCGGCGCCGACCTCCCCCGCTCCCACGCCGCCGCCCACCGAGGACGCCGACTTCGACGGGTCGAAGCTGTTCCCGAAGTCCGCCCTGCTGCAGCCGGCCGACGTCGGCGCCGGCTATCACGTCGAGAACGAGTACGGCTACTCGCCTGGCACCTACCCGACGTGGCTGTTCGGCCGGGACGACTGCCCGGCCTACGCCGGCCTGCAGATCACGGCCTACAAGTCCTACCTCTGGTATCGGCACGCCTACCTCGAACACGGCGAGCAGCGCGTCTTTCTGGAGGGCAGCCGCTTCCCCGCCGGGGCGGCCAGCCAGGTGATCGCTGACGTCGACCGGGTGACGTCAGCGTGTGAGAGCTGGGAGACGCAAGGCGGCGAGGCCACCACCGAGCAGCGGCCCGGGAACACGACGACCACGTACACCGTGCTGGCGAAGGATTTCGCGGGCGATCAGTCGCGGTTGGTCCGGCTGCGGGTCCGCACCGTCGGCCTGGACGGCGCCGAGCTCTCGCACGGCGCCATGACGGTGGCGGTGGTCCGGGTGGGCGACCGGGTCAGCTTCGTCATGACGGAGAGCGACAAGCCGGAACGGGTGCGGCTACTCGGCCAGCGCGCCGCCGACCGGCTGTGCACCGCCGACGACACCTGCTGACGCCCGGTCGAAGACGTGCGGGGCCAGCCGGGCGCAGCAGCGCAGGTTGCGGTAGCGGCCCTGGTAGTCGAGGCCATAACCGACAACGACGCCAGCGGGTACGTCGAAGCCGACATACCGGATGTTGGCGTTCTGGGCGCCGGGCTTGCGGAACAGGCCGAAGAACTCGAGTGACGCGGGGCCACGGGCGCGCAGGTTGGTCATCAGCCAGGCCGCCGTGAGCCCTGTGTCGATCACGCCGTCGACGATCAGGACGTCGCGGCCCGCCACGTCCACGTCGATGTCCTTGCGGAGGCGGACCGCCCCGGAGCCGCCCTGGCCGGCGCCGTACGAGGTGATGCCCATCCAGGTGATCTCCACGTGCCGGTGCAGGGCACGGGCCAGGTCGACGGTCACCGTCGCCGCCCCGTTGAGCACTCCCACGAGGAGCAGGTCGCGCCCCGCGTAGTCCGCTTCGATCCGCGCGGCCAACTCGGCCACACGGGCGGCGATCTCGTCTTCGGTCGCGAGGACCTCGGCCACGTCGTCGATCACGTGCGCGTGCTCCACGCGCCTCAAGCTACCCCACTTCGCCGCCGAACCCCCATCACACGAACGTGCGGGGCGGGCGCCGGGCACCCGCGCCTGGCACCATCAGTGCGTGCCGCTCACCGCATCCCGTGCCCTCGTCCGGCAGACCGAGCGCTGGTTCGTCCGGCGTGGCGTGCCACAGATGATCGCCGGGTACGACTTCCGCCGGCACGTGCTCCCCCGCATGGCTCCGTACCTGGCGATGGTCGCGGTCGTCGACATCGCCTGGTTCGGCTCGCTCGCCGCCGGCGCCGAGGGGCGGACCCACGACCTGATCGGGCTCGCCGCCCTCGTGGTCGCGCTCGCGGCCTGGCCCGCACTGGCCGCCCTGAGCCGCCGGATGCCCAGGTTCTCGCTGGTCACGGCATGGGCATTGCTGGCCGGGTACGCGATCCTGCTCGCCGCCGTGCCGCTGGCCGCGCTCAAGGTCGGTTGGTCGGGCGAAGGAGTGGCCAAATACCTGCTGGCGGCCGCGGCGACCACGGCGGGCGGCTACCTGGTGGTCACCTACGGCCTGCTGCCCCTGCTGCGCAGCGCCGTCCGGCACGCCATCGACGACATGCGCAACAGCCTGCGGCTGCAGGGGCGCGCGCTGCCGATGCTGCTGTTCGTGACGTTGTTCTTCTTCTTCACCGGTGAGCTGTGGCAGGCGATGCACCGGCTCGGCTGGGACCGGGTCGGTTGGGTGCTGGCCCTGTTCGCGGCGGTGACGATCCTGGCCAGCGCGGGCCGGTTGCGCGACGAGATCGGCCGGGTCGAGCGCGACCTGCGGCCCGACCGGCTGAGCCACGCCTGCAAGCGCACACCGCTGTCCATGGTGGACATGTCCGACGTGACGCCGCACGGGGAGCCGCTCGCTCCGGTCCGGCTGACCAACGGTCAAATCACAAACCTGCTGGTCATCCTCGCCACGCGCCAGCTCGTACAGGCCGCCGTGGTCGGGCTCGGTCTGTTCGGCTTCTTCGTGTTGCTGGGTTTCCTGATGGTCAACAGGGAGACCGCCGCGCAGTGGATCGGCGCCGACCCGGTCATGGTGGGTTCGGTGCCGGTCGCGCTGTTGAAGAACGCGGCTGTGCTGGCCGGGTTCGGGAGCATGTACTTCGCCGTCACGTCGATGATCGACGCGGAACAGCGACACCAGTTCTTCGCCCCGATCCTCGACGAGGTCGAGCGCGTGTTGGCCGTGCACGCGGTCTACCTGACGATCCGCGGCATCGTCCTGCCGGACGCCCCAGCCATCCGGCCATACCAAGCGGATTCAGCCACCGGACCAGGCTCCGCCGAGCAGCCGGATTCGATAGCCCAGCCGAGCGCGCCCTCACCGGTCGCCAGCGCGGACGGAGCCGCGGACCCGCGAACAGCACCGACGGAGACGATAGCCGGCCGAACCGCCGGCGCGGCCGAAACTGCCGCGCCGGCCCAGACCTCCAGAACTAGGCCCGCGCAGGCAAAGCAGCGACCGGAAGCCTCGGCCTAGTTCGCCGGCGCCTCCTCCCCCAATCCCGAGGCGGCGCCGGCGACACGCGTCAGGTCAGCTGCGGGGCGATCTCCGCGGCGATCAGCTCGATCAGGTCCAGGTCGCGCAGGTCGCGCATCTGCAGGAACAGCCGGGTCGCGCCGGCTTCCGCGTACGCGCCGAGGTCGTTCACGATCTTGTTCGGCGTGCCGATGACCGCGCCGTCGCCCGAGTCGGTGTCCAGGATGTCGGTGCCCCAGCGAGCCCGGACCTCCGCATCCGTGCGTCCACTCACGACGGTCACCGCGGCCGACTTGACCGGCAGATCGGTGCGCCCGGCGAAGACGCAGGCGTCGTCCACCAGCCGGTAGATCCTGGCCACCTCGGCCGCCGACCGGAACGGCACGTTGAACTCGTCCGCGAACCGCGCGGCCAGCGCCGGGGTGCGCTTCGGACCCGCGCCGCCGATGATGATCGGTGGCCGGGGCGACTGGGTCGGCTTGGGCAGGGCGGGCGAGTCGACGATGCTGTAGTGCTTGCCCGCGTAGTTGAGCCGCTCACCCACCGGCAACGCCCACATCGACGTGAGGATCTCGAGCTGCTCCGTCAACCTGTCGAACCGCTCGCCGACCGGCGGGAACGGGATCGCGTAGGCCTGGTGCTCCGCCTGGTGCCACCCGGCTCCGAGGCCGAGCTCGATCCGGCCGCCGCTCATCTCGTCGACCTGCGCGACGCTGATGGCCAGCGGGCCTGGGTGGCGGAAGGTGGCCGAGGTGACCAGGGTGCCGAGCCGAACCCTCGAGGTCTCCAGGGCCAGGCCGCCCAGCGTGACCCACGAGTCGGTCGGGCCGGGCAGCCCTTCGCCGCCGTCGGTGTGGACGTAGTGGTCCGAGCGGAAATAGCCGTCAAAACCGGCGTCCTCAGTCGTACGAACGGCCCTGACCTGGTCGGCGAAACTGGCACCGAATTGGGGTTCGGTGAAGATGCACAAGCGCATGTATGCCAACCTAACCCGATGCTTCCCTCGACCGACTGGCAGATCCGCCAGTCCTTCAGCGGCGACGACCGGGAGGCGCTGGACGAGTTCCATCAGCGCACCTGGGGCAGCCCGATCGTGGTGGTGCACGACGAGGCGATCGACCTGCGTACGCTGCCGGCCCTGGTCGCCGTCGACTCCGACGGCAAGTTCGCGGGCGCGCTGTCCTGGCGGGTCGACGGCGACGCCCTCGAGATCGTGAGCATCGCGGCCGCCACCAGCGGGGCGGGCGTCGGCACGGCGCTGCTCGACGCGGTTGTGGCCGAGGCCCGGGCGGCCGGGTCGAGCCGGGTCTGGCTCGTCACCACCAACGACAACCTCGGGGCACTGCAGTTCTATCAGCGGCGTGGGATGCGCATCGTCGGCGTCGACCAGGGCGCCGTCGACCGCGCCCGGCGGATGAAGCCGAGCATCCCGACGGTCGCCGACAACGGCATCCCCATCCGCGACGAGATCCGCCTCGAGCTGAGGATCGAAGGTCACTGACCAATGTGGATCAGCTTCACCACGGACTACGGCCGGTTCGACGGCTTCGTGGCCGCCTGCCACGGCGCGATCGCGAAGATCACGCCAGCCGCCCGGATCATCGACATCACCCACGACGTGCCGCCCGGTGACGTCGCCCGGGGCGCCGTCGTGCTCGCGCAGACCGTCGGTGACCTGCCGACCTCCGTACACCTGGCGGTCGTGGACCCTGGCGTGGGCACGGCGCGGCGGCCGGTCGCGCTGCGTACCCCCGGCGGAATGCTCGTCGGTCCGGACAACGGCCTGTTGATCTGGGCGGCGGACGCGTTGGGTGGGGTCACCGAGGCAGTCGACCTGCGCAACCCCGCCTGGCTGGCGCCGGTGGTGACCCGCACCTTCCACGGCCGCGACATCTTCGCGCCGGTAGCCGCGCGGCTCGCCGGCGGAGCGCCGCTGGCCGACGCCGGCCCCGCGATCGAGCCGGCCGACCTCGTCCGCCTGGCGGAGCCGCCCACGGCCCACGGCGACGGCTGGCTGGAGGCGGCGGTGCTCTCGGTCGACCGGTTCGGCAACGTCCAGCTGGCCGCCAAGGCCGACGCCCTGCCGGCCGCGAGCACCGTGCGGGTCGCCGACCAGCCGGCCGTGATCGGCGAGACCTTCGCCGACGCCGCACCCGGCGCCCTCGTGGTGCTGGTCGACTCGGCGGGCCAGGTCGCGGTGGCCGCCAACGGCGCACCGGCCGACGTGGCCCTCGGCGTGCGCCCCGGCGACGTGCTCCGGATCACTGTCGAGCCCTGACGCCGGGAGGACCGACGCCCACCGGTGCGGCACGATGGAAGGGTGCCCGAAGGTGACACGGTCAGGAACACCGCCCGCACGCTCCAGCGCGCGATCGGCGGCGGCGAGCTGACGGCGTCCGACTTCCGGATCCCGCGGCTGGCCACGACGAAGCTCACCGGCTGGCGGGTGCTGGAGTCCACCGCGCGCGGCAAGCACCTGCTGCTGCGCCTGCGCGACCCGGCGGGCACCGACCGCACGCTGCACTCGCACCTGCGGATGGACGGGGCGTGGCGGGCGTACGCGCCGGGCGAGCGCTGGGCGGCCAAACCCGCCCACCTGATCCGGGTGGTGTTGCGCACGGCGGACGCGGTCGCGGTCGGCTACCACCTGCACGACCTGACGCTGGTGCCGACGGCCCGCGAGTCGGAGCTTGTCGGCCACCTCGGCCCGGACCTGCTCGGCCCCGACTGGGACCCGGCGGAGGCGGTGGAGCGCCTGTCCGCGCATCCCGACACAGCGATCGCCGAGGCGCTGCTGGACCAACGCAACCTGGCCGGGATCGGCAACCTCTACAAGGCGGAGACGCTGTTCCTGCGGGGGGTCTGGCCCTGGACCCCGGTGCGGGCGGTGGCGGACCTGCCGGCCATGGTCTCGCTCGCCCAACGCCTGCTGGCCAGCAACCGGGGGCGCTGGACACAGACCACCACGGGCTCGCTGCGCAAGGGGGACGCCAACTACGTCTACGGCCGCCGCGCCCAACCCTGCCGCCGGTGCGCCACCGCGATCCAAAAGGCCGAGCAAGGCGAGCGGGTGACCTATTGGTGCCCTCGTTGCCAACCCAAACCCGACGATCTTTAAAAGCAGGATTTCGCGCGTCCGCGGTGGGCACGACCGCACGCTCCCGCGCGCACCGCTCGCTCCGCGTCGCTGCCGGGCTCGCGGGGGTTTTCTTCTCCGAGTGGCGGAAGGACCAGCCGGCCAGCTAGGAAGCGGCGCGCATCGGGTCTGGGGTGGTGGTGCGTAGCTCGGACAGGCCCGAGGCGACGCCGCGTAGCAGGTCTGAGGCTTCCGTCAGGCGGGAGACCGACGGGTGGGTCGTGCCTAGGCGGCCGTCCTCCGCTACGTAGGCGGCTGCGGCCGCGACCAGGCGTTCGTAGGCCGCTACGCCTTCGTCGAGCTGCTGGGTCAGGTCGCGGTGGGCTTCGGTCAGGCCTGGCTTCGCGTCCGGTGGGGCCAGCCGCAGCGCCTTCTCCACGCCCGAGACCCGGTGGGCCAGGTCGCGCAGTGAGTCCTCGGCTACCGCGGCCTCCAGGACCGCGCTGCCGCCCATGCCGGTCAGGCGCGGCGCCAGGCTGCTCAGGGTCGTCGAGGCGCGGTCCAGGCGGTCCCAACCTGCCGCCGCCGTGCTGCCGCGCATCGCGAAGCGGCCCTTCTGGCGGCGTACCTCGGCCAATGCGGAACGGCCTCCCGGCGCCGACTCGACGGCGGCGATGAAGCGGGCTCGGGTGCGTTCGGCGGCCAGGGCCGGGTCCGGCGCCGGCGGGGCCGGGAGGGCCGACAGGCGGCGCAGGTCGGCCCAGCGCCAGCCGGCCAGGACCAGCGAACCGCCCGCGGCGGCCGCCCAGGCGGCGTCGGGCAGGCCAAGGCCGGCGTAGGGGGTCAGGACGGCGGCCGCGCCCGCCAGGCCGGCGCCGGCCACGCTCCAGCGGCGGGCGGAGCTGCGCAACCGGCGTAGTCGCCGGAAGTAACGGGTCCGCGCGTCGGCCACTTCTGTCCCCCAGGTCTTAGCCGGCGGCGCTCGATCCGCCGGGGTTCTTGTCCTTGGACATGCTCGCGCGCAGCTCGTCGAGACGCGCTATCCCGGCGACGTCGGCCTTCTCGTCGGCCGTCTTGTCGCCGTTGCCCTGCTGAGCGTCGGCGGCGGCCTCGGTCGCGCCACCCACCGCGGGGCGTTCGGACGCGCTGCCCAGCTTCTCGCCGGCCATGCTCGCCCGGATCTGCTCCAGCCGGTCGGCACCGGCCATGTCGAGCGTCGAGCGCTGCACCTCGAGCATGCGGCCCTCGACCGAGTTGGAGGCCAGCTCGGCCCGGCCCATGGCGTTGGCGTAGCGGCGCTCGATGCGCTCGCGTACCTCGTCGAACGACGGGGTGTTGCCCGGCGCCGCGGTCAGCGACGACATCGACTCCAGCGAGCGGGCGACCGTCTCCTGCATGCGCGCCTGCTCGAGCTGGCTGAGCAGCTTCGTGCGCTCGGCGAGCTTCTGCTGGAGGATCATCTGGTTGTTCTCGACGGCCTTGCGGGCCTGGCCGGCGGCGTTGATCGCCTGGTCGTGCAGGCTCTTGAGGTCTTCCATGCCCTGCTCGGCGGAGACCAGCTGCGACGCGAGCTGCTGGGCGGTCTGCTCGTATTTCCCCGCCTCGGGCTCGTTGCCCTCGGCGCGGGCCTTGTCGGCGAGCACCAGCGACTGGCGGGCCATCGAACCGAGCTTCTCGACCTCGGACATCTGGCGGGACAGCTTCATCTCCAGCTGACGCTGGTTGCCGATCACGGCGGCGGCCTGCTGCACCAGGGCCTGGTGCTGGCGCTGCGCGTCCTCGACGGCCTGCTGGATCTGCACCTTCGGGTCGGCGTACTCGTCGATCTTGGCGCCGAACAGCGCCATCAGGTAGCGCCACCCCTTGACGAACGGGTTCGCCATGTCCGCGTTATCCCCTCGTGTCCGTGCCTACCGGCAGGCTTGGGTCCTCAGGCGTCACGCCACCGCCGCGGCGCGGCACCTTCGTTCCATCGTCTCAGGCGCACGCCAGCCGGTCACTGCCTTGGCAGCTATTGATCACAGTACGCGCGGTGAGAACCGGCGGCTATGGGACTCACGCGGCGAAGACACGGTCGCGGTCGCGCGGGCCACGCGTGTTGCGGGTGGCCCGCAGGGTGGCCTTGAGCGGCGACGTCTGGTGCACCGAAACGGACACCTTGCCGTCGGTCGCGACCTGCTGCACCGGTGCCTTGGCCCGGGCGGCGCCGGCCAGCGCGGCAGGTGCCGCCGGCTCGGGAGTCGCCGCGTTGGACGGGTCCAGCACAGGCGTGGGCGGCTCGACGCGGGCGGGCTGGAGCTCCGGCGGCTTCTCTTCGGAGCCACCGCCGACCCCGACCAGCACGCCCTCCATCTGCTCGGCCAGCGCCAGCGTGTCGCTGGCCTCGCGGAGCACCTGGGACAGCTGGGTGTCGAGGGCGTCGCAGATCGACGAGAGGAGCTCGCTCGAGGCCTCTTTCTGGCCGCGCTCGATCTCGGAGAGGTAGCCCAGGCTCACATTGGCGGCCGTGGAGACCTCGCGCAGGGTTCGATGCTGCCCCTGCCGGCGTGCGCGCAATGCGTCGCCGATCACCCGACGTAGCAGGACCATTCGCACCTCCCCCTCCGTCGTCGCCCCGACCTACGTCGAAGGCTTCCCGCAACCGTACCCGTTCTCCGCTTCCCCGACATCCTGCCCCGCCGGGTGAGGGGAGGACCCCCAAGAGTCAGAAATCCCTTTTGTCCGCGACTCGCCGAGACGCGGACCCGTCAGGAGCCCGAACTGTTCGCCACAGGCGAACGCATCACCGTCACCAGCGATTCCAGGGCATGGGAAACCGCGCCCGCTCGGATCGCCGCCCGGCCCCCTTCGAGCCGCAACTCGTCGACCTGGCGGCCGCCGGGTCCCGCCACCGCGACATAGACCAGACCCACCGGCTTCCCGTCCTGCGGTTCCGGCCCCGCGACGCCGGTCGTGGCCACACCCCAGTCGGCACCGCACACCCGGCGGACCCCGCTGGCGAGGGCCAGGGCGACGTCCGGGTCGACCGCGCCCTGGGAGGCCAGCAACGGCTCCGGCACGCCCACGAGCGACGCCTTGAGCTCGGTCGCGTAGACCACGACCCCACCCCGGAACACCGCGCTCACCCCGGCCACCTCGACGATCGTCGCGGCGAGCAGGCCGCCGGTCAGCGACTCCGCGACGGCGAGGGTCTCACCCCGTTCGACCAACAGGTGTACGGCGGGCGCGGCTTGGCTGGGATCGGGAACTGTAGTCACCAACCCATTCTTGCCCGCCCTCAGGCCGACGAGTCCGCGGAGTTGGCCGCCGGGGAGACCGGTGTCGCTCGGCGGGCCGAGCGGCGCAGGCGGATCGCCTGGAGGACGTAGTCGAGGCCCGTGACGACCGTGACCACGACGGCCGCGCCCATGATCCAGGGGCCGACGGGCTGGACGACGGACGGGACGGGCCACAGGTACCAGGCGATGGCCAGGATCTGGAGGGCCGTCTTCAGCTTCCCGCCCCGGCTAGCCGCGATCACGCCGTAGCGGATCACCCAGAAGCGCATCAGGGTGATGCCCCACTCGCGTACCAGGATGAGTGCCGTCACCCACCACGGCAGCGCGTCGTAGAACGAGAGCAGCACCAGCGCCGCGCCGGTCAGGGCCTTGTCCGCGATCGGGTCGGCGACCTTGCCGAACGGGGTGACCAGCGCGTACCGCCGGGCGATCCAGCCGTCGACCAGGTCCGTCGCGGAGGCGAAGGCGAAGGTCAGGCAGGCCGCGATCCGCCAGCCGGCGTGCTCGAGCTGTGAGGTGACCACCAGCGCCACGAAGACGGGCACCAGCAGAAGGCGCAGCAGGGTGAGGCCGTTGGCGGCATTGAGGATGGGTGCGACGGTCGTCGGTGCGGGGTCGGAGGCCCCGGTCACCGGCGGACCGCCGGGGAGGCCGCGCTCAGCATCTCGACGGGGACCGCGACCAGGTCGACGCCCTCGGACGACACCACGCGGGCGCGGACCAGGTCGCCGGGCCGCAGCGCGGCCAGGTCGACCGAGCCGTCGTCGGGGGCGACCAAGGTGGTCGAGCCGTCGACCTCGGGTGCCTGGTGCTCGCCGCGTCCCTCGACCACACCGTCGTCGACGGTGTCGACCAGCACGTCGACCGTGCCACCGATGCGGTCCTCGGCCCGCTGCGAGCAGAGCTCGTCGGCCAGCGCGCTCAGCTTGTCGAGCCGCCGCTTGATCGTGGCGCTCTTGACCTTGTCGGTGAAGCCGGCCGCCTCGGTGCCGTCCTCGTCGCTGTAGTCGAAGATGCCGATCGCGTCGAGGCGGGCCTCGGTCAGGAACCGCACCAGCTCGTCGAAGTCGCCTCGGGTCTCGCCTGGGAAGCCGACGATGAAGTTGGATCGCGCTCCCAGCGAGGGCGCCAGCGAGCGGGCCGACGCGAGCAGCTCCAGGAACCGCTCCGTCGAGCCGAACCGCCGCATCCGGCGCAGCACCGGCTCGCTGGAGTGCTGGAACGACAGGTCGAAGTAGGGCGCGACGCCGGGCGTGGTGGCGATCGCCTCGACCAGCCCGGGCCGGGTCTCGGCGGGCTGGAGGTAGCTCACCCGCACCCGGACGATGCCGGACACCGCGGCGAGCTGCGGCAGCAGCTTCTCCAGCGCCCGCTGGTCGCCCAGGTCCTTGCCGTAGGACGTCGAGTTCTCGCTGACCAGGACCAGCTCGCGGACCCCGGTGCCGGCCAGCCACTCGGCCTCGGCCAACAGCTCGTCGGGGGTACGCGAGACGAACGCACCCCGGAACGCGGGGATCGCGCAGAAGGTGCACCGCCGGTCGCAGCCGCTGGCCAGCTTGAGCGACGCGACCGGACCGGTGTCGAGCCGGCGCCGCAGCACGGTGCGCAGGTGGGCCGGGGTGTGCTCGTCGACGACCGCGTGCCCGGGCTGCACCACGGCCGCGGCCCTGCGCTCGACGGGGGTCAGGGGCAGCAGCTCACGCCGGTCGCGCGGGATGTGCGGGCTGATCGTCTCGCCGGCCAGCACCGCGTCGAGCCGGGCGGCGATGTCGGGGTAGTCGTCGAAGCTCAGGATCGCCTCGGCCTCGGGCAGGCTGTCGGCCAGCTCCTTGCCGTAGCGCTCGGCCATGCAGCCGGCCGCGACCACCTTGGCGCCCGTGTCGGCGGCGGCGAGCAGCGTCTGGATCGAGTCGTGCTTGGCCTTCTCGACGAAGCCGCAGGTGTTGACGAGAACCACGTCGGCACCCTCGCCGTCGGTGGTGACGTCCCAGCCACCGCCGTGCAAGCGGGCGGCCAGCTCCTCGGAGTCGACCTCGTTGCGGGCGCAGCCCAGGGTCAGCAGCGCGACCCGGCGACGGGCGGCATCGGTCGAGGAGGAAGCGGACACCTAACGAGGGTACCGGGCGCGAATCAGCCGACGTTAAGCAGCGCTGCGACCCGGTCGAGCAGAAACACCTCGGTGCCCGCCAGTCCCACGGACAGGAACACGGTGATCTCCTCCGCCGAGCTCCGCCCGGGTTCCAGCCCGGCGGCCACGGCACCCAGCGAGCGCAGGTCCCGCGTCGGGCACAACAGCGGCGGCTCGTAAGCCTCGGCCTGAGCCGGTGAGTCGGTGGCGATCAGCGCGGCCCGGGCCGGCACGTCCGGGCCGAACTCCGCCCGCCCGTGCTGCTTGAACCCGACCAGGTTGACGTGCGTCCCCGGTGCCAGGTCGGCCGCCGCCAGCACCGGCCGCTCGCTGGTGGTGGCCACGATCACCACGTCCTGGCCGCGCGCCGCCTCCGCCGCGCTGTCGACCGCCGTGGCCGCGATGCCGAGCTCGGCCCGCACCCGCGCCGCGAACGCCGACCGCCGGGCGCCAGAACGGCTGAACACCCGCACCGCCCGCACCGGCCGCACCGCGGCGGCGGCCCAGAGCTGCGTCCACGCCTGCCGTCCGGAGCCGATCACCCCGATCGTGGTGGCGTCGGGCCGGGCCAGCAGCTCGACGGCCGCGCCGCCGAGCGCACCGGTGCGCCGCGACCCGATCTCCTCGCCTACCGCGATCGCCCGGATCCGCCCGTCGCGGGCGTCGTGCAGCACCACGAGCTGCTCTCCGTCGGCGTGCCCGAAGGTGTCGTAGGAGCGGAACCCGTACCACTCGTCGGCGAGGTGGCCGGCGGTCATCACCAGGCGGCCGCCTTCGAGCACGGCGCTGGCCCGGGGCGGTGCGATCAGCCGGCCCTCGTGCGCGGCGACCAGCGCGTCGCGCATCGCGGCGACGGCGGTGGCCGCGTCGAGCCGGGCGGCGACGTCGGCATCGGTCAACAGCAATGGCACGCCATCAATCCTCGGAGTTGAACCTTGGTTGAGGTCAAACAACCACGCGGTGACCAATCCCACCAACCGGGGGGCATAAACCCCGCTAAGGTCTAGAACCGGTGACGCCACCCCGCGTCAACCCCGGACGAGTGGCGCTCCGTACCCGGTCGAGCAAAGACGGCAGCGCACCACACCATGCATATTGTCGACATTGTCGAAGTCATCGGCTCGCTGCTCATCCTCGCGGGCTTCGCCGCGTCACAGCTCGGCAAGCTGGACGCCCACTCCGTCCCCTACCTGGTGCTCAACGTCGTCGGCTCCGCCATCCTGGCGGTGATCGCGCTGTCCCAGCAGAGCTGGGGGTTCCTCCTGCTGGAGGGCACCTGGGCCGTCGTGTCGGCGGCGTCGCTGGTCGCCCGGTTCATTCGACGCGGAGACCGGCCAGAGCCTCCTCCAGCTCATCAGGCTTGACGAGCACGTCGCGCGCCTTCGAACCCTCGGACGGCCCGACGATGCCGCGCGTCTCCATCAGGTCCATCAGCCGCCCTGCCTTGGCGAAGCCGACCCGGAGCTTGCGCTGCAGCATCGAGGTCGAGCCGAACTGCGAGGTGACGACCAGCTCGATCGCCTGGATCAGCAGGTCGAGATCGTCGCCGATGTCCTCGTCGATCTTCTTCTTCGGGTCTTCGACCTTGGTCAGCACGTCGGGCCGGAACTCCGGCTCGCGCTGCTTCTTGCAGAAGTTGACGACGTCGTTGATCTCGGACTCGTTGACCCAGGCGCCCTGGATCCGCACGGGCTTCGAGGCGCCCATCGGCAGGAACAGGCCGTCGCCGCGGCCGATGAGCTTCTCCGCGCCGGGCTGGTCGAGGATGACCCGCGAGTCGGCCAGCGACGAGGTGGCGAACGCCAGCCGCGACGGCACGTTGGCCTTGATCAGGCCGGTCACCACGTCGACGGACGGGCGCTGGGTGGCCAGCACCAGGTGGATGCCGGCGGCCCGGGCGAGCTGGGTGATGCGGACGACCGAGTCCTCGACGTCGCGCGGCGCGACCATCATCAGGTCGGCGAGCTCGTCGACGACCACGAGCAGGTAGGGGTAGGGGCGGATCTCGCGCTCGCTGCCCGGCGGCGGCTTGATCTGCCCGGCCCGCACCTTGCGGTTGTAGTCGTCGATGTGGCGTACACCGGCGGCAGCCAGGTCGTCATAGCGCATGTCCATCTCGCGCACGACCCAGTCCAGCGAGTCCGCCGCCTTCTTGGGATTCGTGATGATCGGCGTGACCAGGTGCGGGATGCCCTCGTACGACGTCATCTCGACGCGCTTCGGGTCGATCAGCACGAGCCGCACCTCGTCTGGGGTGGCCCGGCTCAGGATCGAGACCAGCAGCGAGTTGAGGCAGGACGACTTGCCCGCGCCGGTCGCGCCGGCGATCAGGATGTGCGGCATCTTGGCGAGGTTGGCCACCACGTAGCCGCCCTCGATGTCCTTGCCGAGCGCGACGAGCATCGGGTGGTTGTCGGAGGTCGCCGCGTGCGAGCGCAGCACGTCGCCGAGCGCCACGTCTTCCCGGTCGGAGTTGGGGATCTCCACGCCGACCGCGCTCTTGCCCGGGATCGGGCTGAGGATCCGCACGTCGGGCGACTTCACCGCGTACGCGATGTTGCGCGACAGCTGCGTGATCCGCTCGACCTTGACGCCGTGCCCGAGCTCCACCTCGTAGCGGGTGACCGTCGGGCCGCGGGTGTAGCCGGTCACCGCCGCGTCGACGTCGAACTGCTCGAACACCCCGGTCAGCGCCGCGATGACCTCGTCGTTGGCCTTGCTGCGCGTCTTCGGCGCGCTGCCGCCGCGCAGCAGGTTGGCCGGGGGCAGCAGGTAGGCGCCCTCGACCGCGTCGATCGCGAGCTGCTCGGCCCGGGTCGGCAGCGGCGAGTGCTCCGGCGGCTGCGGCGGCTGTTTGCGCGCTGCCGGTGTCTTGGCCGTCTTGGTGCGTGGCAGCGCCACGGTGTCGTGCACGACCTCGTCGTCACCGTCGAACGGCTCGTCCTCGCCGAGGCCGAGCACCTTGGTGCTCTGCCGGCGGCGGGCGGGACGACGCCGGGCGGGCGGCTGCTCCTCTTCGTCGTCGTCGAACGGCTCCGGGGACAGCTCCTCCGCCGGCAGGGGCTTGCCGAGCAGCACCGCGACCAGCAGGCCGAGCCGCTCCGGCACCTTGCTGATCGGGGTCGCGGTGACCACCAGCACGCCGAAGAACAGCAGCAGCACCAACAGGGGCACGGCCACCCACTGGGTGAACGCGCGCTCGAGCGCGGAGCCGACAGCGGCGCCGATCAGGCCGCCGGCGTGGTCGCGCTGCGCGGTGTCGATCGGCGACTGGCTGATGTGCAGGATGCCCGCGGCGGCGACCAGCACCGAGCCCCAGCCGACCAGGCCGCGACCGCGGTGCTCGGGCTCGACCAGCGGCCGCATCAGCCGGACCGCCCAGAACAGCAGCAGCACCGGCAGCGCGACGGCGATCGCGCCGATGAACAGCCGCATGCCGTCTTCGATCCGCTGGCCGACGGGGCCGGCCGAGGAGAACCACACGGCGACGCTGGTCAGGATGGCCAGGCCGAGCAGCAACAGGCCGGCGCCGTCGCGGCGGTGCTCGGGGTCGAGCTCGCGGGCCGTGGCGGCCTGCCGGCCGAGACCCCGGACCATCCAGCCGACGCTGTGCGCGAGCCCCATCCAGAGCGCCCCGCCGGCCCGGCCGACCAGCACACCGACCCCGTTGGGCCGGCGCCGCTGATAGGTCGGGCGCGCTCTGGTGGTCGGCTTGGTGTTGGTGGTGCGGCCGCGGGTGGTCGTGCTGGCCCGGCTCGACGTCGCGGTGCGACGCCGGTTGGTCTGCGTCGCGCGGCCCGGCATGGTCTCACGGTAAGGGCCCACCGGTCACGCGCGGCGCGCGCCACGCCGCGACAATCCCTCGGCTTTCGCGTCCGGGCGGCACTGGTTGCCGGTCGCCCGACCCGCCTACTATCGCTCGCGTGGAGTCGCCGGGCGGAACGTTGCTTCCGCTGACCAACGAGCTGATCGCGGGCATCCTCGACGGGCACGGTTACGCGTTCACCCAGGATGCCGACGGCGATCTCGTCGGCCGCTGGGACGACAACCTGATCTACTTCTTCCGCCTCGGCCGGTCCGGCGAGATCCTCCAGATCCGCACGCTGGCCAGCCGGATCTTCGGGATCGACGACGTGCTGCCGCTCTACGACTTCTGCAACCGCTGGAACCAGGACAAGCTGTGGCCGAAGGCGTTCGTGCACGTCAACGACGACGGCACCGTACGCGTCCTCGGCGAGGTGGTGGCCGACCTCGAGCACGGCGTCACCAGCTACCAGCTCGACCAGTTGCTGGCCTGCGGCATCAGCAGCGGCTGCCAGCTCGCCGACTCGCTCGAAGGGCTGACCTGGTGAGCGACGCCCTCGAAAGCGCCCGCGACCTGCCGCCCGGCCCCGGCAAGGTGGCCGAGCTCGACGCCGTCGTGGCCTCCGCCGACCGGGCCGGTGACGTCCGCCTGGGCTTCGAGGCGCGGCTCGACCTGATCGACGCGTGCCTGGACGCCGCCGAGCCGGCCCGGGTGCTGGGGCTGTTCGCGTGGTGCCGCGCCGCCGCCGACCGCGAGCCGCTGCTCTTCACCGACACCGAACTGGCCCTGCTGCGCTACTACCACCTCTGGGCGGTCGGCACGTTCCGCGCGTCGCCGGGCGTCGGGCGCGCCGAGGCCGAGGCACTGCTCGACGACCTGGAGCGCCGGTTCCGGGAGGACCAGCGCCCGCTGTTCGCGATCCACCGGATGCGGGCGGAGATCGCCGACCACCTCGGCGACCTGCCGGCCGCCGAACAGTGGCTGGCGCGCTGCACGGCCGAGCTGCCCGAGGCGGGCGACAGCGAATGGTTCTCCGACGGCCAGCCGGGCGACGCGGGCTTCTGCCCGTCCTGCTACCCCGCCGACCAGGCGTTCCTGCACGCGGCCTGGGGTGACTGGCAGGCGGCGGTGGACGCGGCCGAGCCGGTGCTGCGGGCCGGGGCAGCCTGCCCCGAGCAGCCGGAGCGGGCACTGGCCGCGGTGATGATCCCGTACCTGCACCTGGGCCGGGTCGACGAGGCGGTGACGGCACACCTGCGGGCGTACCGGGGGCATCGGCTGGACCGGTCGTCGTTCCCGCTGCTCGCCGACCACCTGCGGTTCTGCGCGCTGGCCGGGCTGGCCGGCCGCGGCGTCGACCTGCTCGAAACCCATGTGGGCGACCTGGACGACCCGTACGACGAGCTGTCGGCGATGCGCTTCGCGGCGGCCGGCACGCTGGTCTGCCGGCGGGCCACCGCGGAAGGGCTGGGCGACCGGCGCGTGCACCGGCCCGCCCACGGCGAGCGGCCGGCCGCCGACCTGACGGTGCGCGAGCTCGGCACGGTGCTCGCGGCCGTGGCGGCGACGCTGGCGACCCGGTTCGACGCCCGCAACGGCACCGACCACCAGTCCCGGCTGGTCGGCGACTGGCTGGCCGAGCTGCCCGTGGTCGTCGGCGGCCCGGTCCGGCTCGACGAGCTCGACGACACGCCCCTCGGCCCGCTGACCCTCGAGGCCATCATCGAGGTGTTGGACGCCCGCGGTGACTACTACACGGTCGACGACGACGGGCTGGTGGGCGGCCGCTGGCCCGGCGCGTACATCCAGTTCGAGCGGTTGGGCGAGCGTCGGGAGATCCTCCAGGTGCGGGTGGTGGCCGAGCGCCGCCTGCCGGTCAACCGGCTGGTCGAGGCCTACGAGTTCTGCAACGCCTGGAACCACGACAAGCTGATGCCGAAGGCGTACGTGCACGACGGTGGCGAGGGCCTCCTGCTGCTGGCCGGCGAGGTGACCACCGACCTGGAGCACGGAGCGACGACCGGCCAGCTGGCCAGCCTGGTCAACGCGGCGATCGCCACCGGCACCACCTTCGCGGCGGCCGTGGCGGATCTGCCCTAAACCCGTTCCCTGCGCATCGAGACCGCCTCGGCGCGGGACCTTCGGCGGCGCCACAGCGCGAAGATGCCGACGTACGAGACCAGCACGATCAAGGCCAAGATCGCCTGGGCGGCGTGCACGTACCGCTCGGGATAGAGGGTTCCCTCGATGTAGGTGTCGACGAACCCCCTGGTCAGCGGCGGCTCACCGGCGTGCCCTAGCGCCCAGTTCTGGGCGTACGTGAGCGGGCAGTTGAGCCCGAAGCCGATCAGCGCGATGCCCCAACCGATCGCGGGCAGGTGGAACCAGAGCGCTTTCGGCCACTTCCACGCGAGGAAGCCGCCGAGCAGCACGTACGCCATGAAGGCGAAGTGCAGGGCCAGGAAAACGGTCGCGAGCTCTTTCCACCCCACGATCGCGAGCGTATGACGGATCCGGCGGCCATTTCGTGAGTACGCGAACCCAGCTCAGCGCGGGTTGAAAGCCGACATCTCGTCCTGTCCCTCGTGGATGATGCTGTAGCTCGACTCCGGTACCTCCTGGAACGCGTCCGGCATCGCGCCCAGCGGTTCCGAAACCACCAGCCGGTCCTGGTCCGAGAGCCGCCGCAGCGCCTCGACCTCGGGATGCACGGCCCGCAGCGCGTCCACGGTCCGCGAGTAGAACAGCGTGCGGGACTGGTGCGCGGACGAGTAGCGGAACGCCCAGATCCGCTCTCCCTCGGTGGTGGCAACGGTCATCTGCACCGGGTCGGCGATGCCGTGCCGGGCGGCGGTCGACTCGACGAAGCCGACCATCCGCTCCACCGCCGCGACCGGATCCTCCTGCAACCCGTACGTCAGGGCCAGGTAGAACATCGCCTCGGAGTCCGTGCTGCCCTCGATCAACGGGTAGAGCAGCGGGTCCACCTCCAGCAGCAGGTCGCGCTTGAGCCGTTCGAAGTCCCGGATCGAGCCGTTGTGCATCCAGAGCCACCGCTCGCGCCGGAACGGATGGCAGTTGGTCTCCTGCACCGGCGAGCCGGACGACGCCCGCACGTGCGCGAAGAACAGCGGCGAGCGGATGTGCTCGGCCAGGTCACGCAGGTTGCGGTCGCTCCAGGCCGGCCCGACGCCGTGGAAGATCGCGGGAGTCTGCTTGGCCACCGGGTCGGTCGGATACCAACCGATGCCGAACCCGTCCCCGTTCGTGGTCTCCGCGCCGAGCTCCGCGTGCTGGCTCTGGTCGATCAGCGAGTGCTTGGGCCGATAGAGCAGTGCGTCGATCAGCAGCGGCGAACCGGAGAAGGCCATCCAGCGACACACGATTCTTCTCCTTCAGTGGTGGAACGACGAGG
The DNA here is from genome assembly GCF_040676915.1 of Asanoa sp. NPDC049475. Classification (NCBI taxonomy): domain Bacteria; kingdom Bacillati; phylum Actinomycetota; class Actinomycetes; order Micromonosporales; family Micromonosporaceae; genus Asanoa; species Asanoa sp. NPDC049475. The sequence continues at coordinate 838,082 of NZ_JBFAPY010000004.1, forward strand.
CGTCGGCCGCGGTGCGGCGCGGGCCGGGCTGGGCCTTGAGGTCGGCCAGCGCCCTGTCGAGGTCGGCGAGCAGCAGGTCGGCCATGTCGTGCGAGAAGCCGTTGCGCACCACGACGCGGAGGACGGCGAGGTCGGTGCGGTTCTTCGGAAACGTGTACGCGGGCACGAGCCAGCCGCGCTCGCGCAGAGCCCGGGACACGTCGAACACGTTGTACGCGCTGACCTCGGGCGCCGTGGTGAACGCGAACACCGGCAGCTCGTCACCCCGGCTGACCAGCTGGAACTCGCCCGTGTCGGCGATCTTCCCGGACAGGTACGTGGCCACGTCGCGGGACGCCTGCTGCACCGCGCGAAAGCCCTCGCGGCCGAGCCGGAGGAACATGTAGTACTGCGCGACCACCTCGGCGCCGGGCCGGGAGAAGTTGAGCGCGAAGGTCGGCATGCTGCCGCCGAGGTAGTTCACGTCGAAGACCAGCTCTTCGGGGAGCAGGTGCTTCTCCCGCCAGAGCACCCAGCCGACGCCGGGGTAGACGAGGCCGTACTTGTGGCCACTGGTGTTGATCGAGGCGACCCTGGGCAGGCGGAAGTCCCAGAGCAGGTCGGGGTCGAGAAACGGGGCGATCATGCCGCCCGAGGCGCCGTCGACGTGGATCGGGATGTCCCAGCCGCGGGTCTGCTGGAGGTCGTCGAGCGCTTTCGCGATCTCGGCGACCGGTTCGTACGATCCGTCGAACGTGGAGCCCAGCACCGCGACCACGCCGATGGTGTTCTCGTCGCAGCGGGCCACGGCCTCCGGCGCCGACAGGTGGAACCGGTCCCCCGCCATCGGGACCATCCGCGGCTCGACCTCCCAGTAGTTGCAGAACTTCTCCCAGCACACCTGGACGTTGCCGCCCATCACCAGGTTGGGTCGCCCGCCCATCGAGCCCTTGGCCCAGCGCCGCTTGAGCGCGAGGCCGGCGAGCATGCACGCCTCGCTCGACCCGGTGGTCGAGCAGCCCACGGTGGAAGCCGGGTCGGGCGCGTGCCAGAGATCGGCCAGGATCGCCACGCAGCGCCGCTCGATCTCGGCGGTCAGCGGGTACTCGTCCTTGTCGATCATGTTCTTGTCCGCGCACTCGGCCATCAGCACGTCGGCCTGCGGCTCCATCCACGTGGTCACGAACGTCGCCAGGTTCAGGGCGGCGTTGCCGTCGAGCAGGAGCTCGTCGTGGATCAGCTGGTACGCGACGGCGGCCGGCACCGGATCGGGGCCGAGCGCGGTGACCGGCAGGGTCAGCTCCCGGCCGAAGTCCGGGTTGGCAGCCGTGGCGACGATGTTGCCGGCCCGGTGGCTCGGCCGGGGCTCCGGCGGCTTCCCGGCGTGCAGCGGCATCCGGCCTCCCTGGGGTGATCTGACCCGTTCAGGCTATGGCGCGAAGCTGGCGCAGGATGTCGGATTTGCCGAGCGCGGCTTGATCGGCGGTGTCGGCCTGCGGTACGAACACGGCATGCTGCGCGGCGAGAAGGTGCTTCTGCGGGCTCGGCGCGAGGAAGACGTGCCCGTGTTGCACGCCGACCTCTACGACGACGTCGCCATGCGGTCGCGTGCCGACGGCCGGCCGTGGCGGCCGATCCCGCCGGGCTCTTCCGCGTCGCCGTTCGCCCCCGGCCCGCCCAGCGACAACGCCGCCGTCTTCACGGTGGTGCGGCTGGCCGACGACGCCGTGGCCGGCGAGGGGTTGCTGTGGGGCATCGACCCGCACAACCGGGTGGGCCATGTGGGCATCTCGTTGCGGCCGTCGATGAGGGGCAGCGGGCTGGGCACGGACACCGTGCGGGTGCTGTGCCGCTACGGCTTCCGGACGCGGGGGCTGAATCGGCTGGGCTTGGAGACGCTAACTTCCAACAGCGCGATGATCAGCGCCGCTTCGCGGGTCGGTTTTCAGCGGGAGGGCACGCTGCGCGGGAACGCCTGGGTCGACGGTGAGTTCCTCGACGAGGCGATCTTCGGCTTGCTCGCGTCGGAGTTCGCGGGCTGACGCTGTCCCGGTGTGCGTCTGTCCGCTGTCCCGCCGTCGGGGGATAGGGCGCGTGCGTACACACCGGTAACTTCGGGCATATGGCCTGGTTCTTGAACCCCGCGCTGACCCGCTTCCGCAACGAGGTCAACGCCCGCTGGCCGCGGCGCGACAAGACCTCGGACGGCACCATCGGCGACGCGGCCCACCAGGCGACCGACTCGGACCACAACCCGGACAAGGACGGTTCGGTCGACGCCTGGGACATGGACGTCAACGGGGTCGACGTGCAGAAGGTCATCAGGGCGGCGCTGGCCCACGAGTCGATCCAGTACGTGATCTACAACCGACGGATCACCAGCCGGTCGTGGGGGTTGGGCACGTGGCGGCCGTACACCGGGACGTCGCCGCACACCGAGCACGTGCACTTCAACACCCGCCAGTCGCACGAGCGCAGCACCAAACCCTGGTTCACCGAGGAGGACGACATGTTCGAGCCCCGCGACCGCGACGCCCTGACCAGCGCCAACTACCGGGCGCTAGGTCTCTACCAGGACCTGGACAAGATCAGCTTCAAGATAAGCAATGGGTCGACCCGCGTCGAGCAGAACGTGGCGAAGGCCGCCCGGGTGGCCCTGGAACAGAAGATGTCGGCGGTGTTGAGCGCGCTGGCGAGCGTCGACGAGGCGGTGGCGGCGCAGCTACGCGGCCAGTTCGACCGGATCGACGCGGGGCTGGCGGAAAGCCGCGCGGCGATCGACACGGTCGACGACCAGGTCATCGAGCGGCTGGGCGCGGTCGCCAGCCCGGAGGAACAGGCCGACCTGCTGCGGGCCGTGCTGGGCGACCGCGCCAAGGAAGTCGGCCTGCTGCTCGCCCAGGGCTGAGTGCGCTCGCAACAGCCCGGACCGCCATGCCGCGATGTCGCTGCCGGCTGGCCGCCGAGGGCTGAGCTGCCCGGTTGCCGGGTGAGTCTCTTCCCTACAGCTCCGCGCGCCATGACGTGGTGTTGCTGTTCAGGTAGTCGGCGACGCCGCGCCAGAACGGGCCGTCCTCCGTGTAGATCCGGGCCCAAGGTTGGCGTCCGTCGCGGGCGCCGGCGGCCAGCAGGTCGTACATGGCGCCTGCGTTGACCCCGAGCAGGTCAGCGAGGGCGGGCCGCAGGACCGGGTCGAGGCCGTATCCGTCCACGAAGGATCGCAGTCGCGCTGCCGACTCCGAAACCGGGCGCTCGGGGCGCATCCCGCAGCAGGTCAGGGCCGAGTAGGCGAGCTCCCAGGTCCGCGAGCCCGGCCCCGCGTTGTCCCAGTCGATCAAAACCCAGCCGCGCTCGGCGCGAACCAGGTTCCACGGTGCGGCGTCGTGGTGGCAGATCACCTCGCCTACGGGTGAGCCGGGCACGCCGACCGGCGGGATCTCGGTGTGCCACCTCGCGTCCGGCGGAGGCGTGAACTCTGCCGTAGCCGTGTGCAGGTCCCGCAGCAGCCGGCCGAGCTCGGGCAGGTCGCTCGGGTCGACGTCCATCGTCGACTCGCCGGGCACGAACTCCAGCACCTGGCGACCCTGCTCGTCCCGGCCGAGCGGTCGCGGCGAGCCGGTGAAACCGACGTTGTGGAGGTGGTGAAGCAACGCGTCGACGGCGTCGGTCTGCGGCCCTACCGGGCGGCGGACGGTATCGCCGACCCGCACGATGCCCGCGGTGACGTTGCCGGTCAGCGGCTCCTCGCCAGATCGCACAGCACCTCTCGAATGACGTAGCGGGCGTTGTCCGCGAACGGCGGATTGGTCTCGTAGTAGTAGACCAAGGCCCCCAACGCCATCGCCAACGAGCGGCCACGACCCCGCCGCCAGGTGGGCTCGTCGACGTCGAGCGCGTCCCGGAAGACCGCGCGGGCGTCTGCCGTGAGCAGGTTCCAGGCGACGATCAGGTCGCAGGACGGATCGCCGACACCGAAGGTACCGAAGTCGATCACACCGGTCAGCCGACCGCGCGGGTCGACCAGCAGGTTGCCGGGCATCAGGTCGGCATGCGACCAGACCGGCGGCCCGTCGTAGTCCGGCACCGCGAGATCAGCGGCCCACGCCTCGCGCGCGGCCGCCAACGTGTCCGGATCGAGCTGACCACCGAGCCCATCGAGTGCGGTGCGAGCGGTCTCGTCGAGCAACGAGTGCCCACCACCCCGATAGGCGGCCGGCGGTTCCGCCGGTAGCGCCGACCCGACCACGCCACCAACCCCGGACGCCGCCCGGCTCGCGGCCGGTTGGTCGACTGCGCGCATGGCCTTGACGAAAACAGCCAGGTCCGCGGCCAGGCCGAGCGGGTCGGACAGGTTGTCCTGGACCGGCACCGTGCCCGGCAGCCACCGATAGACCGACCACGGCCAGGGATAGCCCTCCCCCGGCCGACCGGCCGCTACCGGTTCCGGAATCGTGACCGGCAGCCGGGGCGCGAGCCATGGCAGCCACGTCGCCTCGGTTTCGATGTCGCCGAGCGACCAGTCCACCCGCGGCAGCCGGACCACCAGGTCCTCGCCGAGCCGGAACAGCACGTTGACCGTGCCCGACGAGGTGACTCGGGTCAGTGGGCGGCCGGACCACTCCGGGAACTGGGCGGCGACCAGCTTCGCGACCAGTTCGCCACCGATGGGGAACTCGCCCGCGTGCACGGACCGCTCAGACCTCGACCACGGTCGGCACGATCATCGGGCGGCGCCGGTACGTGTCGTTGACCCAGCGGCCCACCGTCCGGCGTACCAGCTGCTGAAGCTGGTGCGGGTCGGTGATGTTGTCCGCCGCGGCGCGCAGGAGAGCCTCGGTGATCAGCGGGATGACCTGGTCGAACGCCTCCGGGTTCTCGGAGAAGCCCTTCGCCGAGACAGCGGGGCCACCGACCACCTTGCCGGTCACCGAGTCGATCACCACGGTGGCGGCGATGAAGCCGCCGTCGCCCAGCATGCGGCGCTCGGTGAGCAGCGACTCGCCGATGTCGCCGACGGCCAGCCCGTCGACGTAGATGTAGCGGCTGGGCACGTGCCCGACCAACCGGGCCTGGCCGTCGACCAGGTCGACCACGTCGCCGTCCTCGCACAGCACCACGTTCTCCGGTGCGATGCCGGACTCGACGCCGATGCGGGCGTGCGCGCGCAGGTGCCGCCACTCGCCGTGCACCGGCAACAGGTTGCTCGGCCGCACGACGTTAAGCAGGTAGAGCAGCTCGCCCGCCGGGGCGTGGCCGGAGACGTGCACCTTGGCGATGTCCTTGTGGATGACGTTGGCGCCGGCGCGGGACAGCCGGTTGATCACGCGGTAGACCGAGGTCTCGTTGCCCGGCACGAGCGAGCTGGCCAGCACGACGGTGTCGCCCTGGGCGATCGTGATGTGCCGGTGGTCGCCGTTGGCCATGCGGCCGAGCGCGCTCATCGGCTCGCCCTGCGAGCCGGTCGACATCAGCACGATCCGCTCCGGCGGCGCCTGCATGGCCTCGTCCATGCCGACGACGAGCCCCGGCTCGATCCGCAGGAGGCCGAGGTCGCGGGCGATGCCCATGTTGCGCACCATCGAGCGGCCGATGAACGCCACCTGCCGGCCGTGCAGCGCCGCCGCGTCGAGCACCTGCTGCACCCGGTGCACGTGGGAGGCGAACGACGCGACGATGACGCGGCCGCGGGCCTTCGCGAAGATCGCGTCGAGCACCGGACCGATCTCGCGCTCCGGGGTCACGAAGCCCGGGATCTCGGCGTTGGTCGAGTCGGAGAGCAGCAGGTCGACGCCCTCGGCACCGAGCCGCGCGAAGCCGGCGAGGTCGGTGATCCGGCCGTCGAGCGGCAACTGGTCCATCTTGAAGTCGCCGGTGTGCAGCACGAGCCCGGCCGGCGTGCGGATGGCCACCGCCATCGCGTCCGGGATCGAGTGGTTGACCGCGAAGAACTCCACGTCGAACGGGCCGAGCCGCTCGTGCTGCCCCTCGGTGACGGTCAGCGTGTAGGGCTCGATCCGCCGCTCCTGCAGCTTCGCCTCGACCAGCGACAAGGTGAACTGCGAGCCGACCAGAGGGATGTCGGACTTGTGGGCCAGCAGGTAGGGCACCGCGCCGATGTGGTCCTCGTGGCCGTGCGTGAGCACGATCGCCTGCACGTCGTCGAGCCGGTCGAGGATCGGCGCGAAGTCGGGCAGGATCAGGTCGACGCCGGGCTGCTCCACGTCGGGAAACAGCACTCCACAATCGACGATCAACAACTTGCCGTCGTACTCGAAGACGGTCATGTTGCGACCGATGGCGCCGAGGCCGCCCAGCGGGATGACCCGCAGGCCACCCGCCGGCAACGGCGGCGGGGGTTCGAGCTCGAGGTGCGCGAGAGTCATGCAGCAAGCTCCAGTCCGCACGCGGCGGCGTCGGCGCGCAGTTGCTCGACCTGCTCCGGGGTCGCGTCGACCAGGGGCGAACGGACCGGGCCGGCGGGCAGGCCTTGGAGGGCCAGGCCGGCCTTGACCAGGATCGTTCCCTGGGTACGGAAGATGCCGGTGAACAGGGGCAGCATCTGGCGGTGCTGGGCCAGGGCCTCGGCGACGTCGCCGCGCGCGTACGCCCGGATCATCGCCTTGGTCTGTGGGCCCGTGAAGTGGGTCGAGGTGCCGACGATGCCGACCGCGCCCACGGCGAGCGCCGGCAGCGTGCCGGCGTCGTCGCCCGAGTAGTAGGCGAGGTCCGTGCGCGCCAGCACCCACGAGGTGGCGACCAGGTCGCCCTTGGCGTCCTTGACACCCACGATGCGCTGGTGCTCCGCGAGCCGGACCAGCGTCTCGGTCTCGATCGGCACGCCGCTGCGGTGCGGGATGTCGTAGAGCAGGATCGGCAGCCCGCTGGCGTCGGCCACCGCGGTGAAGTGGCGCAGCAGGCCGGCCTGCGGAGGCTTGTTGTAGTAGGGCGTCACGACCAGCAGGCCGTGCGCGCCCGCCTTCTCGGCGCTCAGCGCGAGCTCGATCGTGTGCCGGGTGTCGTTGGTGCCGACACCGGCGAGCACCTTGGCCCGGTCGCCGACCGCCTCGACCACGGCCCGGACGAGGGCCTCCTTCTCGGCGTCGGTCGTGGTCGGCGACTCGCCGGCCGTGCCGTTGATCACCAGCGCGTCGTTGCCCTGCTCGTCGACGAGGTGGGCCGCCAGGCGCTGGACGCCGTCGAGGTCGAGTGCGCCGTCGGCGGTGAACGGCGACACCATGGCCGTGATCAGCTCACCGAACGGGCGCGCGACAGTGTGCTCGTGCGTCATGCTGACAAACCTAGCGGAAGCCTGGTCGGCGCCGGTCTCGTCCGGTCGGGTTTGCTCCCGCGGCCGGGGTGCTAGGAGCGGTCCGCGTACGGGCTCGACGCGACCTCTGACCCGTCGGGCAGCGTGGTGATCACGTAGTCGGCGAACACGTTCGGCGCGACCCCCTGCAACTGCCGCAGGCACTCGATGGCGACCTCGCGGATCTCCACGTCGGCGGCCTCGGTGGCGCGCAGGTTGATGAAGTGTCGCCACGCACGGTAGTTGCCCGTCACCACGATCCGGGTCTCCGCCGCGTTGGGCAGCACCGCCCGGGCCGCCTGGCGGGCCTGCTTGCGACGCAGAGTGCCGTTGGGCTCGTCGGCGAACTTGTGCTCCAGACCTTCGAGCAGCTCGTTGTACGCCCGGACGCTGGCCTCGGCCGCCTCGACGAAGGTCTTGTGCAGGTCGGGGTCGGACGCGATGACCTCGGGCTCGACCATCGCGGCGTCCCGGCCGGGGACGTAGCGCTGGGAGAGCTGGCTGTAGCTGAAGTGCCGGTGACGGATCAGCTCGTGGGTGAACGAGCGGGAGACGCCGCTGAGGTAGAACGTCACCGTGCCGTGCTCGAGCACCGAGAGGTGGGCCACGTCGAGGATGTGGGCGAGGTAACCGGCGTTGGTCGCGGTGGCCGGGTTCGGCTTCTTCCACGACTGGTAGCAGGCCCGACCCGCGAACTCGGCGAGCGCCTGGCCGCCGTCGGCGTCAGTGCTCCACGGCACGTCGTCCGGGGCCTCGAAGTGGGTCCAGGCAATGATCCTGACCTGCGGCGGAACGATCTCAGGCACGGCGCCCCCTCTGCCTCGCGCGACTCGCCAGACTCTAACCCTGCCTCGTTGCCTCGGGTTCACGACACCACGGCGCCGTCATTGTGTCTTGCGATGACGTCACTTCGGTGGCATAGTGACGTCATGGACATCGCACCGTACGTCGAAAGCCTCCGCCGCGACCTCAACGCGGCAGCGGCGCCGGGCGGCCCCGAAGTGGCACGCGCGGCCGAGCTGCTGAGCGGCTCGATCGACGCCGCCGCCCGGCTGGCCCTCCTCGACGCGCTGGCCCAGGCCGCCGACGAGGTCACCACGAAGCTCAGCGCGGCCAGCGTCGAGCTGCGGCTGCGGGGCCGAGAGCCGGAGCTCGTCGTCACCGAGCACCTGCCCCAGCCGCCGTCCCCGCCAGCACCGCCTGTTCCCCCGACGCCGCCGGGCGCCACTGCGACGTCACCTGATGCCAGCGGTGACGTCACCCGGATCACCCTGCGCCTGGCGGAGGGTCTCAAGGACGCCGTCGAGCGTTCCGCCGCCGCCGAGGGCATCTCCGTCAACGCCTGGTTGGTGCGGGCGATCGGCGCGGCGGTCACCGGCGCGCCCACGCAGCCCACCCCGCCCGGCGGCTGGAACACCCCGCCCGGCCGCGGCCGCCGGCACATCACCGGCTACGGCCGCGCCTGAGTCCATCCCCTCTTCGCATCGAAGGAGCAGCACGATGCCCGAGTTCCCCGTCGACGGACCGATCACCGTCGAATTCAAGATCGCATCTGGCTCGGTCGACGTGGTCGCCGAGGAGCGCACGACCGCCGTGGCCACGGTCGAGCCGGCCGGCCGCAGCGGCGAGTCCCGCCGGATCGCCGACGAGACGACGATCGAGTTCCAGAACGGCCGGCTGACCATCACGACACCTGATCAGAGCGGCTTCCGGCTGCGCAGCGGCTCGGTGGCGATCCGGGTGCTGGTGCCGCTGGACAGCACGGTCACCGGCAGGTCCGCGTCGGCGGACGTCACCTGCCAGGGCCGCGTCGGCGGGTTCGAGATCGAGTCCGCGTCGGGCGACATCCGAGCCGAGCACGTCAGCGGCGACGCGACGGTCGGCACGGCCAGCGGCGACGTCCGCCTCGGCCGCGTCGACGGCCATCTCCAGACGAGGGGCGCCTCGGGCGACCTGCGGGTGCAGACGGTGGGCGGCGCGTTCACGGGCAAGTACGCGAGCGGCGACGTCCAGGTCGACGAGGCCGGCGGTGACCTGACCGTCCAGACCGCGTCGGGCGACGTCACCATCCGCAAGGCCCAGCAGGGCACGGCCCGCATCAGCACCGCGTCCGGCGACGTCAGCATCGGCGTACTGGCCGGCACCGGGGTCTGGTTCGACGTCAAGACCCTCTCCGGCGACACCCGCAACGGCCTCGACATGAGCCAGCCGGCGGCCGGCGAGCCCACCGGCGGCCAGATCACCCTGCAGCTCCGCACCATGAGCGGCGACATCGACATCCACCGCGCCTGACAGCGAAAGGAACCTGACATGTACGAGAACCCGAACATCCTGCTAGCCCTGGCCGGCGAACGACACCGCGCCATGCGCCGCACCGCCGACCGCCGCCACCTGGCCCTCCGCGTGGCCCGAGCGATGCGCGGCGACCGAGACGACGGCGGAGCGACCCGGCGCTGACCACGCCGTCCACCAAGGACCCCCGGCCCAGCCGGCGGGTCCTCGGTGCGTGCCAGGTCAGACGAGCGCCGCCGGCATCCCGCCGGCAATGGACCAAGGCCGGTTCGGGGATGTGGTGGGCCGGGGTTGAGCGGCTTCTAGACGTAGAACCAGTCGAAGGGCGCCCACGGGAGGTTGCGCAGGATCGAGAACGCTAGCCACGCGCCCATGAAGATGGCGATGGCCACCGGCGGGATCCTCAGTTGCGGCAGTTTGCGGCCGAAGGCTCGTTGGGCCGCCCAGGCGATGTAGAGATAGATGATGAACGGCACCGCGAACACGAACACCAGGTGGTGTCGGGCGGCGGCGGCTACGTCGCCGTGGAGGAGGTACCAGGCCGCCCGCGTGCCGCCGCAGCCCGGACAGTCGAGGCCGGTGGTCAGCTTGAGCACGCAGGTCGGCGGCGCGTCCGGGGCGCTGTCGGTCGGGTTGCTGATCAGCGTGTAGCCGACCGCTCCACCGATGCACCCGAGCACCGCCAGCGGCGCCAGCCACCGCGGCACCCGCTCGAGCATCCGCAGGTAGGCCCGTCCCACCCGACCCCGCCTCGGCGGCGCGTAGGACGGCGGCAGAAACGTCGGCGGCACAGCGCCGTCGGTGCCGCCGTAGCCAGCCGGATATTCGGGACCCTCGCCGGGAACCGCGAGCAACACACCGTTGCCGCTCTCAGGAGCCGTGCCGTTCGCGCCGGGACTCGCCGCGGCGCTCGGTATCTGGTCGCGGTCAGCGGCCCCCGGGGTCGCGGTTTCCCGTCCCGGCGACGCCTCCGATGCGGCTGGGCCGGGTGCGGGCGTCATGGTCGTCACGGTACACCGGCGTTGCTCGCCAGTGCGGCTCCTAGCGGGCCGCCCAGGTCGCCTCCTTCCGGGGTCGCCACCGACGACAGGCCCAGCCACCCGGCCAACCGCGAAAGCTCCGCCGCGAGCGCGTGCGCCGTTGCCGCGCGGTCGATGCCCGGCTCGGCCCACGCCGCCGGCACGCGCAGGACCCCGGCCTTGCGGTCGGCCTTCAGGTCGACCCGCGCCGTGAAGCGGTCGCCCTGGAGGAACGGCAGCACGTAGTAGCCGTAGACCCGCTGCGGCGCCGGCACGTAGATCTCGATGCGGTAGGTGAAGTGGAACAGCCGCTCGGTGCGTGCCCGCTCCCAGACCAGCGGGTCGAACGGGCTGATCAACCGGTCACCGCGCACCCAGCGCGGTAGTTTGGCCGACGGGTCCAGATAGGCCGGCTGCTTCCAGGTCTCCACCTTGACCGGCAGCAGCGCGCCCTCCGAGACCAGCGACGCGATCGCCGCCCGCGCGCCGGCCACGGGCAGTCGGAAGTAGTCGCGTAGCTCGAACTCCGCCGCCACCCCCAGCGACCGGGCCGCGACCGACACCAGCGTGCGGTGCGCCTCGGCCTCCGTGGGCGTCGGCTCGGCCAGGACGGAGGCGGGCAGCACCCGCTCGGGCAGGTCGTAGACCCGCGCGAACGACGAGTTGCGCGACGCGGCCATCACCTCGCCCGACCAGAACAGGTATTCGAGGGCGGTCTTCACCGACGACCAGTTCCACCCCCAGTTGGACCGGTCGCGCGGCTCGTCGCGCTCGATCTCGGCGGCGGTCAGCGGGCCGGACTCGCGCACCTCGTCGAGCACCCACTTGACCAGGTCGGGCTGCTCCTCGGCGAACCGGCGCAGGCCACCCCACTGGTGCTCGCGGGCCATGCGCCAGCGGAACGCCGGCTGTAGCTCGACCGGGATCAGCGACGCCTCGTGACCCCAGTATTCGAAGAGCGTGCGCGGCCGCTTGTAGGCCGCCTTGTCGAGTAACGCGGTCGGATAAGGCCCCAGCCGGCTGTAGAGCGGTAGGTAGTGCGCGCGTTGCAGCACATTGACCGAGTCCATCTGGAGCAACCCGGTGCGGCCCACCACCCGGCGCAGGTGGCGGGCGGTCGGCACGCCGGTCGGCGCGGGGTCGGTGAAACCCTGCGCTGCCAGCGCGATGCGGCGGGCCTGAGCCAGCGACAACGATTCAACTGCCACGTCCGGGACGCTATCGGAAGCCTCTGACAAAAATCACAGGCCCGAAGCCGAGCCGGTGCGATAGACATCCCGACATGTTCACCATCCGCCCGGAGACGCCCGACGACATCGACGACGTCGCCGCCGTACACGTGCGGGCCTGGCAAATCGCATATGCCGGAATCATTCCGAAAGAGGTGCTTGACGCCCTGGACCCGGCGCAGCGGGCCGCCCAACGACGACAACACCGCGGCGCCACCGGCTTCCAGACGCTGGTCGCCACCGCCAACAACACCACCGACCCCGGCGCCGCCACCGCCGACAACACCGCCCCAGACCCTCGGGCCACCAACCGCGACACCAGCAGCGCTCGCGGCACCCCCACCGACCCCGGCACCGTCATCGGCTTCGTCACCATCGGTCCGTACCGCAATCACCAGGACCGCACCGACCTTGACCCGACGGTGGGCGAAGTGCTGGCCATCTACCTGGAGCCTGACCGGATCGGCACGGGTGTGGGCCGCGAGCTCATGAGGGCGGCGCTGACCGAGCTGGGCCAACGCGGCTACAAGCAGGTTCGACTCTGGGTGCTCGAGGACAATCACCGATCGCGCCGCTTCTACGAGAAGGCCGGCTTCACCCCGGACGGCGAGCGCGCCACCTACGAGGTCGTCGTGCCGTCAGACGGCGACCGCGTCCCGCTCCCGGAGCTCCGCTACAGCCGTGTCCTCGGCTGAGGACCGCAAGGGCAGGAAGACCAACAGCGCCACACTGATCCACACGTACGCGTTGCTGCCCAAAAAGCCGCCCACTCCCCCGAACCCGTGCTCCCAGGCCCAGACGAGCCTGCTGCACAGCACGGCATAGCAGACGACCGCGACGCCCAACAGCACGCGCCGACGCCGCCCCGAGGCACTCAACCCCGCGGAGACCAGCAGGATCAACGCCGGCAGCAGCCAGACCAGGTGGTGCACCCAGGTCACCGGGCTGATCAGACAGCCCAGCACGCCGGTCAGCGCCAGCCCCTCGGTCAACGACGCCGACCGCACCCGCCACGCCCAAAGCCCCAGCGCCGCTACCACCAGCACCGCCCAGGCCAGCGACGACGGATGCTCCGGGTCGAGCCGGGCGACCAGCCCCTGCAACGACTGGTTGGAGACGAACGCCAGCGAGCCGACCCGGTCGGTGTCCCACAGCGCGCTGGTCCAGAACTCCCGCGAGGCGGCCGGGTCGACCGCGGCGGCGGCGAGGGTGGCCACGGCGGCGGTGCCGCTGGCCACCAGCGCGGCGCGCCAACGCCGCGTGACCAGCAGATAGAGGATGAACACGCCCGGCGTCAGCTTGATCGCCGTGGCCAGGCCGATGCCGATCCCGGCCCAGCGCCGCCCGCCGGCGACGCCGACCAGCAGGTCCAGCCCGACCAGGAACAGCAGCAGCAGGTTGACCTGCCCGAAGCTGAGCGTCTCGCGATAAGGCTCGAATGCCACCAGCAGCAGGAACGCGACCGCGACAGCGAACCACGGCGTCCACCCCTCGCGGCGGGCGAGCGGCAGCACGAGCCACCGCAGCAGCACGTAGGTCGCGCCGAGGGTCAGGCCGATGCTGACCAGGATCGCCAGCACCCAGGGCACGACCGCCATCGGCACCATCGCGATCGCGGCGAAGGGCGGATAGGTGAAGCCGTACTTGCTGTTCGGCTTGAGGAAGTCGTACAGCATGCCGTGGTCGTGGATCCAGTAGTTGACCGCGCCGTAGTAGACCTTGAGGTCGAAGAACCCGTGCCGCACGGCGAAGACGGCCACGAACGCGCCGACGGCGACCGCCAGGCCGGCGACGATCACGGCCTCGCGGCGCGCGGCCCGCTCGATCACCCGCTGCTCCCAGTCCGTAGGCTCACCACTCATGGCACTCGGGTACGTCCGCCCGGCGCGTCCCGAGGACGTCGCCGAGATCGCCCGCATCCAGGTCGCGACCTGGCGGGTCGCATATCGCCGGATGCTTCCCCGACACGTGCTCGACGACCTCGACGAGGCGTGGATCGCCGAGCGCTGGAGCGCCGCGGTCGAGCAGCCGCCGTCGCCGCGGCACCGGGTGCTGGTGGCCGTCGAGCAGGCCGAACAATCGTATCTGGTGGGTTTTGTGGCCTCCGGCCCCGCCGACGAGCAGGCTCTGGCGCCTGAGGAGCCGCCGCTGCCGGACGATGTGGCGGCCATCACGGACCTGCTGGTCGAGCCGCGCTTCGGCCGCCGCGGTCACGGCAGCCGCCTGCTCGCCGCGAGCGTCGACCTGTGGCGCGAGGACGCGTTCGCGTACGCGGTGGCCTGGGCCTATGACGGCGACGCCGCCACGCGCAAGTTCCTCACGTCGTCCGGCTGGGCACCCGACGGAGCCGGGCGCGCCCTCGACGTCGAAGACATGCTGGTGTACCAGCTCAGGCTTCATGTCGATCTTTCGGCCACCCCCGACACCGAATAAGATCATCTTGACTCGGGTCCGCCTGGGGCGCGACCGTCGCTCCCGCCAGAGACCGCTCCGCTGCGCTGCGCTGCCACCTCCGCGGCGGGTCACCCTCAACCCGAGCTAACCACCGACCAGCTCGGTGGTGCCGTCCGCGTGGATGGTCCAGGTCTTGGCCGTGCAGAACGGGTCGTCGAGGCGAGCCACCACCCGATCGGCGTCCAGCGCCGTCACCTCGCCGGTGCCGCACTCGTCGTTGACCCGGATGCCCAGCTCGCCCCCGGCCGGCACCACGAACTGCCGCTTGTCGCCATCGGTCGACACCTCGATCGTCACGGCGGCCGTCCGCTCGTTGCGGACCTCCAGCTCGGGATCGGGCTCCCCCTTGCTGAACGGCGGGCCGACGACCCACGACCAGAGTCCGCACCCGGCCACCAGCGCGACGGAGGCCGCGGCCAGCCCGAGCAGCCACCGCCGCCTCACCAGGTGTCCCGACCGAACCGGGCGCCGTGACCCGCGCACGCCGCGCCTCCCCATATCGAAGCCAGGAGATACGGTATCGGCCGGGTCACCCTCCGCGAAGCCGGGCGCGGCGGGGACGCGCTGGCTCGCCCGTCCGGTCGGAGACCCAGGTCGGCGAGGGCGGACTGGCCGGCAGCGCCGTGGCCGCCGCCGTTCAGAGGCCCAGGTCGGCGAGGGCGGACCGGCCGGTCGGAGCGTGATCGCCGCCGGCCAGGATGAATGTGCGGGCTTGTTGGTAGGGGCAACCCGCCGTGTCGAACGCGGTTGCTGTGGCCAAGAGCCGGTCGTGGTCGTCGGCGAGCAGGGCGGCGGCCCGGTCGAGGATCGCCTCGGCTACCGGGTTTCCCACCACGACCGGGCGTGCCGCCGCCAGCTGGCTCGCGGCGTCGGGGGCGCCGGTCAGCGCCGCGGCTTCGGTGCGTAGGGCGACGTGCCAGTGGAGCAGGATTCCCGTGCGCCAGGCGTTGGGTTCGGCGGTCTCGAGCCGTTCCAGGGCCAGCTTGTGCTGGCCGTGGTGGAGCAGGGTGATCGCATCGAAGGTCGGGCTGTAGCCGGCCCGGTCCTCCGGGGTGACGCCGAGCTGGTCGAGGACCGCGAGCCAGTCGGACCGGGCGTCCTGGTCACCGCGCAACCCGTGGATCATCGCGACCGACGCGGCAACCGGGCCGAACTGGCGAGCCGGTGGCCGACCCGCCTGGGTCCAGCCGTCGAGGAACCGGCCACTGGCGGCGATCACGTCGGTGGCGTGGCCGGCGATGGCGTCGGCCATGACGATCCGGGCCGTGGCGACGTGCCCGACCTCGGCCAGCAACGGCAGGTCGCGCAACTGGCGGCCCCAGCGTCGCGCCGACACCAGGTCGCCGACACCGAGGCTCGTCGCGGTCGCGATCAGGAGCGCGTCGATCAGCTCGTCGGCGACGCCCGGCGTCAGGGGAAGTCCGTCGAGCAGCTCGACGCGGCGGCCGGCGGTCGCGGCGGCGGCGAAGGTGTCGCCGGCCCGGCGCTGGGCGCCGGTCAGCGCGAACAGGGCGGCGCACTCCGCCAACGGGTCGTCGAGCCGGCGGGCCAGGTCCACCGCCCGCTCGGCCAGCGAGGTCATCGTCGCCGCGGCGTTGTCGGCGCGTTCGGCGAAGAACGCATAGCCCATCGCCGCGCAGTCGGCGAGAGCCAACGCCGCCTGGGCCGCCGGATCGTCGCTCGCCAGCTCGTGCGCCTCGGCCAGCAGCGCGGTCGCCTCGTCGCGCGGGGGCAGCTCCGCGAAGGTTCCGGACTTCCGGAAGTACGTGGTGGTGGCCGTAGCGAGGTCGCGGGCCGCGCCGGCTCCGGAACGTCGGGCGGCGGCCCGCCACAGGCGGTAGGCGTCGTCGCCACGCATCCGGCACGCGGCCACGTTGGCGGCTGACCGGAGCGCGGCGGCATCGTCGCCGAGGGCCGCCGCCTGCTCGTAGCGCTGCTGGGACTCGCCGACCAGGTTCCTGGTGAAGGCGAGCTCCGCGAGCGAGAGGGCCAGCCGGTACGCGTCGGAACGCTGGTCCGGCCGCTCGACGGCCCGGCTCAGGGCGGCCCGGAGGTCGTCGGCAGCCGCGTCGAACCTGGCCCGCCAGTCGCCGGTGCCGGGCGGGTCGTCGGCCAGCTCGACCGCGGTGGCCAGGCACCAGCGCAGGTGCCGCACCCGGGTGGCGTCGACCTCGCCGGCCTTGGCGAGCTGCTCGGTCCCGTACTGGCGGATGGTCTCGAGTGCCCGATAGCGGGTGCCGCCGGCCGATGCGGCGACGCTCAGCAGGCTCTGATCGGCGAGGCGGGCCAGCCCGTCGACAATCTCGCCAGGGTCGAACCCGGCCACGGCCGCGGCCGCCGAGGCGGTGAACGGCGAGACGAACACCGAGACCCGACGCAGCAGAGTCAGGTCGGGAGCGGCCAGCAGCGCCTGGCTCCAGTCGAGCATGGCCCGCACCGAGCGGTGTCGGTCGTCGGCGCGGTATCCGCCCACCAGGAGCCGCAGATGGTCGTCGAGCCCGGCCACCAGCCCGTCGAGCCCGAGGGCCGGGAGGCGGGCCGCGGCGAGCTCGATCGCCAACGCCACCCCGTCGAGCTTCCGACACACGTCGGTGACGTCGTCGAGTTGGTCCGGCTCGACGGTCCAGCCCACGGCGGCGGCCCGGTCGACGAACAGCGCGACCGCGTCCGAGCGGCCCTCCAGCGACAGCGGCGGCACCAGGTAGACCCACTCGAACGGCACCATGAGCCGTGCCCGGCTCGTGATCAGCACGCTCACCGACGGGCAGCGCGACAGCAGGCGCTCGACGAACGGCGCGACCCCGTCGGACAGGTGCTCGCAGTTGTCCAGCACCAGCAGGGCGCGCCGATCGGCCAGGGCGGCCAGCACCGAGTCGTCGATGCCGCGGCCCTGCTGCTCGCCCACGCCGATCGCGGCCGCCACCGCGAACCCGACCATGGCCGGATCGGTCACCGGCACGAGGTCGACGAACCACACGCCGTCGGTGAAGTCGCCGGCCAGGTCCGCGGCGACGGCCAGGGCGAGCCGGGTCTTGCCCACCCCGCCGGGACCGACAGCGGACACCGCCCGGCGCGCGCGGACCGCGTCCCGCAAGGCGCCGCGCTCCTCGGTCCGGCCGATGAACGCGCTCAGGGGTGCCGGCAGCGCGGCCCGCGCCTGGCTGGTGCGCTCGGCCCGCGCGAGGTCGGCGAGCGCCCGGCGATCCGGGGCCTCGAGCTTGCGCAGCAGGGACGACACGTGAGCCTCGACCGTACGCACCGAGATGACGAGCTGCGCGGCGATCTCGGCGTTGCTGCGGTGCTCCCCGACCAGCGTCAGGATCTCGGCCTCCCGAGCCGAGATCCCCGCGGTAGCTGCCTGCTGCGACACGCGTGGCATTCTCCCGCACCGCCGCTACGTGCGGTGGTACGTGGTGCGTTACGTGGTCAGCACCGATGTGGGCGCGACCCGGGCCGGGAGACGCTATGGCCTGTAAGTCAACGCCGACGAGGGGGCAGTCATGAGCCAGGGCATCAAGACCATCATCATCCCCGTCCGGGACCTGGCCACCGCCAAGGCGCAGTACGGGACCGTCCTGGGCGTCGAGCCCTACGCCGACGAGCCGTACTACGTCGGCTTCCAGGTCGGGGACCAGGAGATCGGCCTCGACCCGAACGGCCACAACCACGGCATGACCGGTCCTGTCGGCTACTGCCACGTCGGAGACGTCGCCGGGGCGCTGCGCCAGGCGGTCGACGCCGGCTGGCGGACCCGTCAGGGTGTCAAGGACGTCGGCGGCGGTCAGCTGGCCGCCGTCGTCGAGGACTCCAACGGCAACGTGCTGGGTTTCCTTCAGCGCTGACCACGAACACCAGACCAAGGAGCAGACCATGACCACCATCGAGTACGTCACCCTCGAAGTCGCCGACCCCGCGACCGCCGACCGGTTCTACACCGAGACCCTCGGACTGGGAAAGCAGGTGCGCACGCGGGCGTCGGACGCACCGACCACCGGCTTCCGCGGCTACACGCTGTCCCTCATCGTGTCGCAGCCGGCCAACGCCGACGCTCTGATCGACGCCGCCGTCGAGGCGGGAGCCACCGTGCTGAAGCCGGCCGCGAAGTCCCTGTGGGGCTACGGCGGCGTGGTGCAGGCCCCGGACGGCACGATCGTGACCGTCGCGTCGTCGTCGAAGAAGGACACCGCCCCCGCCTCGAAGCAGATCGACGACGTCGTCCTCCAGCTCGGATGCACGGACGTGTCCGCGAGCAAGCAGTTCTACGTCGAGCGCGGCCTGAAGGTAGCCAAGAGCTTCGGCAGCAAGTACGTCGAGTTCGACTCGGGCCAGGTCAAGGTGACGCTCAACAAGCGCCGTTCCCTCGCCAAGACCGCCGGCGTCGCCGAGGAGGGCTCGGGTTCGCACCGGATCGCCTTCGCCTGCGAAGCCGCCCCCTTCACCGACCCCGACGGATTCGGCTGGGAGAGCACCACCTCGGTGGCGTGATCGCGCGTGCGGGCGTCAGGGGCGCCCGCCTCCGGGGCGATGTGACCTGCCTAGCCCCGGCGGCGTCCCCAGGTCGAGATCAGCGGTGCGAGGGTGAGGTCGAGCTCGCCGGCCTCGACGGCGGCCAGGTGCGCGTCGATCTCGGAGTCGCTGGCCAGCCCCGCGGCGAGCAGATCGGCGCGGACCATCCGCACGGTCGCGGCCTCCAGCCGGTCGCAGGCCAGCCCACCGACCGGGAAACAGCCGGACGCGGCGACCTCCACCAGACCCGCCGCGCGCAACGCCCGGGGCAGCGTGCGACCGAAGCGCAGATCGGCGCCGCGGCGGGTCATCAGCTCCCGGACGGCGCGCCGCAGCCGGTTGGCGCGCTGCTGGGCCGGGCCGGTCTCGTCCAGGCAGGCCAGCGGCTGCAGCTCGGTGTCGGCGTCCTCCACCAGCAGCCAACCCCCGGGCCGCAGCGCAGCCACCAGGTTCGCCAACGCCTGGGCACGGTCCGGCACGTGAACGAGCACGAGCCGCGCATGCACCAGGTCGAACGTCCCGGGCTGCGGCGGCGGGTCCGCGACGACGTCGTGCTGGAGCACCTCGTAGCCGCCGTGCGGGTCCAACCACGAGGGATTGATGTCGGTGGCCAACACGTAACCGGTCGGCCCGACGGCGGTGGCGAGTGCCTCGGGAACGCTGTTGCCGCCGGCGCCGACCTCCCAGCAACGCGAACCCGACGTCACACCGAGCCGGTCGACGTGCCCGAGGGTGACACCGTCGAACAGGTCGGCCAGCCAGGTGAACCGCTCACCCGCCTCCACCCGCGCGTTGTCGAGCAGATACCGGTGATCCGGAGAAGCCTCGGGCTGCGATGAGCTCATGCCCACATCCTCGCGAAGTCGTCGAGGGCGACCGGACGCGGAGGTGGCAGCGGAGCGGTCTCTGGCGGGAGCAACGGTCGCGCCCGAAGCGGACCCGAGTCATCGGACCCTTGATCTTGAATATGTTTCAGCCTTTTTCTGCGCCTTCGGTGGCGCCTCGGACGAAGTAGCGCTGGAAGATCGTGAAGATGATCGCCACCGGGATCGTGGCCAGCAGAGCCGCACCGAGCTTGAGCGGATACTGCGTGCCCGAGCCGAGCGACCCCGACACCAGGTTGGCCACCCCGCGCGGCAGCGTGAACAGGCTCGGGTCCTGCACCGCCACCAGCGTGTGCGGGAACTCGTTCCACGTGCCCTGGAACGACAGGATGGTCAGCGTGATCAGGGCCGGCCTGGCCGACGGCAGCACCACCGACCAGAAGGTCCGGAACACGCCCGCCCCGTCGATCCGGGCCGCCTCTTCCAGGCTCAGCGGTATCGACTCGAAGAACTGCTTCATGATGAACACGCCCGCGGCGTCGACGAGCAACGGCAGGATCAGCGCCGTGTACGTGTCGTAGATGCCGAGCTGGTTCAGCACGAGAAACTTCGGGATGAAGAGCACGACGCCGGGTACGGCCATGATGGCCACGATGGTCGCGAAGATCGCTTTCCGGCCGCCGAAGCGGAGTCGCGCCAGGGCGTAGCCGGCCAGTGAGTCCAAGAACACCCGGCCCACCGTGACCACGACCGTGACCAGCACCGAGTTGCCCAGCCACAGCGGGAAGTCGCCGTCGAGCAACCGCCCGAAGGCCGCCGTGGTGAGTGGGTGCGGCACCGGCGACAGTGGGTTCGCCGCCGCGTCCGGCTCGGTCTTGAGCGAGTTCGCCAGCTGGATCACGAACGGGTAGATGAAGACCAGCGCGAAGAAGATCAGCACCGAGTACCCGACGACGGTGTTGACCATGCCGCCGTGGCGGCGGCGCCTCGCGGGAGTCAGCGTAGCCATCGGGTCCTCCGGCGGGGCTCGTCGCGGTCGCGCATCACCCAGCGCTGGGCCAGGGTGAGCACGACGATGATCAGGAACAGCACGAACGAGATGGCCGCGCCCTGCCCGTAGTCGAAGTCCTTGAACGCCGTGCGATATGACAGGAACGCCGGGGTCAACGTGGTCTTCGCCGGGTTGCCCTGGCTCATCACGTAGATCTGGTCGAACACCTGCCAGGTGCCGATCAGGCCGAGCGTGAGCACCAGGAACATCGTCGGCTTGAGCAGCGGCAGGGTGACGTAGCGGAAGCGCTGCCAGCGGGTCGCGCCGTCGAGCTCGCTGGCCTCGTCGAGCGAGACCGGCACGCTCTGCAGGGCGGCGAGGAACATCAGCATGAACGTGCCGGACGTCGTCCAGATGACCAGCGCCATGATCGCGCACATCGCCACACTCGGGCCGGAGAGCCAGTCCCACCAGGTCAGGCCGAGCGGACCGCCGTTGGCCAGCGCATCCGGTGGGTTGTCCACGCCAAGACCGCCGAGGATCAGGTGGATCAGCCCGCGGGCGTCGGAGAACCAGGCCGGGCCGTCGATGCCGAAGAACGACAGGATTCCGTTGATGGCGCCCGAGTTGGCGAACATGAACAGGAAGACCACGCTGATCGCGACCGAGCTCGTCACCGACGGGAAGTAGAACGCGGTGCGGAAGAAGCTCTTGCCCTTGAGCATCCGGTTGTTGACCAGCAGGGCGAGTCCGAGCGCCAGGGCGGTCTGCACCGGCACGACGATCGCCACGTAGTACATGTTGTTGCGGATGCTGGTCATGAAGTCCCGGCGGGCCAGCCCGTCCTCGGTGAACAGCCGCGTGTAGTTGTCGCTGCCGACGAACGGCACGCCCGACTTGAACGGGCTGCCCTGGCCACGCCAGTCGGTCAGGCTGACCCAGAACGCCATGATGATCGGCGCGAGGAAGAAGACGCCGAGCAGGACGATCACCGGGGCGACGAAGAGCCAGCCGGCGATCCGCTCGTTGCCCCTGATCCCACGGCCGAACCGCGGCCGGCCACGGTGCCCGTCCGTGGCCGGCCGGCCGCCACCCGCGGACCGGTCATCCCGGTCCGCGGAGGCGGTCGTAACGGTCGACATGTACTCAGCCGCCCAGGTTCGCCTGGGTGTTCTTCTGGAGCGTGCCGAGCAGCGCCTTCGGGTCGGCCTTGGCCAGCGTGTTGAGCGAGGCGTCGAAGTCGGCCAGGACGCTGTCCATCTTCGGGGCGTTGACCGGGCCCTGGGCGTACTCGGCGCCGTCGATGAACGCCTTGTCCGCCGGGAAGGCGGCCGTGTACTGGTCACGCGCCGACTGCCGGGACGGCATCACGCCGAACGCCTTGGCGAAGGTCATCTGCTGGTCGACCGAGGTCATCGCCTTGACGAAGTCGATGGCCTGCTCCTTGAACTTGCTCTTGGCGGCGATGCCCCAGCAGTTCGTGAACGACAGCGTGCCCTTGCCCTTGGGGCCGGCCGGAAGCTCGTGCACCGTGTACTTCACGTTCGGGAAGTCGTTGGTCATCGCGCCCTTGATCCAGTTGCCCTCGATCGTCATGGCGGCCTTGGCCTTGCCGAAGGCCTCGCCACCCCAGCCGGCGTCCAGCGCCTTGGGGTAGGAAGCCAGACCGTCCTTGAGCAGCGACTGCACGTAGGTCAGCGCGGCGACGTTCTCGGCGCTGTCGGCGGTGGCCTGCTTGCCGTCCTTGCTGACGATCCAGCCGCCGGACTGCACCATGAACGCGCCGACCCGGTCGCGGGTGTCCGCGATCGCCAGCGGCATGGTGCCCTTGGCCTTGAGCTTCTGGGCGACGCTGGTGAGCTGGTCCCAGGTGGTCGGGACGTCGGCGTCGGTCAGACCCGCCTTGGTCCACAGGTCAGTGTTGATCTCCAGGGCCAGCGTGGAGAAGTCCTTGGGCGCGCAGTAGAACTTGCCGTCGAAGGTGAACGTGTCCTTGAGGCTCTGGTAGAAGTCGCCCGGGTTGTCGACCTTGTCGCCGTAGGCCTCGAGCGCGCCGACGCTCGCGTAGTCGGCGAACCGGCCGGCGTCGACGTAGAACACGTCCGGCGGGTTGTCGCCGGCCAGCGCCTGGCCGAGCTGCTGGGTCAGGTCCTGGGCGGGGGTGACCGTCGCGGTGTTGCCGCTCTTGGTCGCCCAGGCCGCCGCGGCGTCCTTGACCGCCGTGGTCTCCGCGTCGCCGGAGGAGCCGATGAGGATCTGCAGGGCGGCAGGGCCCGACGTCTGCTGGGCCGCCTCGCCACCGTCGTCGAAGCCGTCGCCGCAGGCGGCGGAGGCGAGGAGCGTGCCGGCGGCGAACACCGCTACGGCTGCGCCACGGAACCGATTGCGTCTCATGTCGTAACTCCTGGGTAGAGGGGGGTTATGCGCTGGTGCGGATCACGAGGGACGGTTTGAGCAGCACCTGGGTGGTGCCGACGGGGTTGCCGTCGAGGTGGTTGATGAGCAGGTCAATGCAGCGCGCGGCCGCGTCGGGCAGCGGCTGACTGACGCTGGTCAGGCCGATCGCCTGGGCGACCGGGGTGTCGTCGAAGCCGATGACCGCCGTGCGGCCACCGGCGGCCTGGAGGGCACCGAGCGCGAGCGAGTCACTCGCGCACACGAAGGCGGTGGGCGCGTCGGGCATGGTGAGCAGCTCGCGCGCGCACTCCGCGCCCTGGGCGATGCCGTCGGGTGCGCCCCGGTCGAGACCGGCCGGGTCGAGCTCGTGGGCCTTCATCGTGCGTTGCCAGCCGTCGCGCCGGTCGTCGCCGACGCCGGACCCGGCTGGCCAACCGATGAAGCCGATCCGCCGGTGCCCGGTCTCGATCAGGCGCCGGGTGGCCTGCGCGGTGCCGTCGGCGTTGTCGACGTCGACCCACGAGTGCCGTTCGGGCGCGTCCCACGGACGGCCGAAGGTCACGAACTGCACACCGCGCTCGGCGAGCCAGAACGTGCGGACGTCCCCGTGGTCGGTGCCGGTCAGAACGAAACCGTCGAGGTCGTACGACGCGAGCAGGTTGTCGAAGGTCTTGATCTCGTCGCCGTCGTCGTCGGCCGTGTAGAGCATCACCCGGTAGCCGGCGGCCGCGGCCGCGAAGGTCAGGCCGTGGAGGAAGCGGTCGAGCACCGAGCCGTTGATGCCGTCGCGGGTGGGTTCGATCCGCACGGCGAGCAGCTGCGAGCGCCCGGTGCGCATCTGGCGCGCCGCCAGGTTGATCCGGTAGCCGAGGGCGGCGATGGCCTCCTCGACCCGGCGGCGCGTCTCCTCCCGCACGAGGTGCGGGCTGTTGAGCACATTGGACACCGTTTGCCGGGACACCTGGGCGTGCGCCGCCACGGTGGCAATGGTGACCTTCTCCGCCATTTGATCCCTTCCACGGTCTTGAACGTTCAAAGTCGAAAGTGCATTATTGGATCGTTCAAGTTGCAGGGTTGTTTCGCACTCTGCCGCTGCCATCCCGGCTCTGTCAAGATGGCGCCAACGTTCACAGGAGATTTCGTGCCAGACCGCAACCTTCAGCCGCTGCTCCACGATCTGATCTCGACGGTGCGGGCGCCGGCCAGCGTCCTGTGCGAACCGTCAGGCCAGATCCGGGCTGTCGGGGTGCAGGGGATGTTCCATGCCGACGTACGGGTGCTGAGCCGGGCGGAGTTGCTGCTCGATGGACGGTCTGTCGAGCCTGTGGCGAATTCTCCGCTTGGCCCGGGCGCGACGGCTTTCGTGGGACTTGCCCGCTGGCTCGGCGACGACGGCCCCGACCCGACCGTGCGCGTCACCCGCGAGCGGCGGCTGGTGCCGACCGGGCTCGACGAGACCATCACGGTCACGTCGACGGCCGCGGCGCCGGTGTCGACGTCGGCGTCGCTGGCGCTCGACGCGGACCTGGCGCCCATCTCGCCGGTCAAGTCCGGTCGTGCGGTGGTGGATCCGGCGGTGGTGCGTTCCGGCCTGACCTGGTCGGCGGGTGATGTGTCGGTCACGGTGACAGCGCCCGGCGCGGTGGTCGACGACGACGGCACGGTGCGTTGGTCGTTGACGGTCGCACCTCGTACGTCGGTCAGCGTCTCCTGGCAGCTACGGGTCAGCGACCCGGCGGCGCTCGTCGTCTCGCCCGCGTCTGCCGTGGAGTGGTCGCGCCCGACGGTCACCGCCGACGACCGCCGGCTGGCCCGGTTGGCCTCCCGTTCCCTCGACGACCTGGAGTCGCTGCGGCTGCGGCTGTCCGCCGGTGCCACCGACACGTTCCTCGGCGCCGGCGTGCCGTGGTACCTGACGCTGTTCGGCCGCGACAGCCTGTGGGCCGCGCGGATGCTGCTGCCGCTGGGCACCGACATCGCCGAGGGCACGCTGCGCGTGCTGGCCGCGCACCAGGGCACGGTGGTCTCCGGTGAGACCGGCCAGGCGCCGGGCAAGATCCTGCACGAGCTGCGGCGGGCCGACGCGCAGGCGCAGTTGCCCGCGGCGTACTTCGGCTCCGTCGACTCGACCATGCTGTGGATCTCGCTGCTGCACGACGCGTGGCGCTGGGGCATGCCGCCGGCCGCCGTCGAGTCGCTGCTGCCCGCGTTGGAGGCGGGGCTCGGCTGGCTCGCGGCGCACGGGGACGCGGACGGTGACGGGTTCCTGGAGTACGTCGACGAGAGCGGCCGCGGGCTGGCCAACCAGGGCTGGAAGGACTCGGGCGACTCGATCCGGTTCCGGGACGGGTCGCTGGCCACGGCACCGATCGCGCTGGTCGAGGTGCAGGGCTACGCGTACGAGGCCGCCCTGCACGGAGCCGCCCTGCTGGACGCGTTCGGCCGGCCGGGTGGGGAGCGCTGGCGCGAGTACGCGGAGCAGATGGCGACCCGCTTCCGCGACACGTTCTGGGTCGACGGGCCGGCGGGCGCGCACCCCGCACTGGCTCTGGACGGCGACAAGCGGCCGGTGGACTCCCTGACCAGCAACATCGGCCACCTGCTGGGCACGGGCCTGCTGACGGCAAAGGAGTCGGCCCAGGTAGCCGACCTGCTGGCGTCGTCGGCGCTGGCGGGCGGCTTCGGCCTGCGCACGATGTCGACCCACGACGCGGCGTTCAGCCCGCTGTCGTACCACTGCGGCTCGGTCTGGGCCCACGACACGGCGATCGTGATCGACCGCCTGGCCCGAGCCGGCCACCCGGCCGCGGCAGCAACGCTGACCTCAGGCCTGCTGGCCGCCGCGGAGTCCTTCGACTACCAGCTCCCAGAGCTCTTCGGCGGCGACGACCGCGGCGCGTTCGGCCGCCCGGTCCCCTACCCAGCGGCCTGCCGCCCGCAAGCCTGGGCAGCGGCAGCCGGCATCACGTTGCTGCACGCGGCAGTCGGCCTACGCCCCGACGTCCCCGCCGGCACGGTAGCCCTGGCCCCGCTGCCCGGCGCCCCGCTGGGCGCGGTGACAGCCCGGGGCCTGCGCATCGGAGACGCGTCGGTCGACGTGGTCGTCGAAGCGGACGGCTCAGCCACGGTCGAAGGCCTGCCCGACACCCTGAAGCTGACCCGTCACGCCTGAGCAGACGAAGGTCCGCCTGTCGGTCGCAGGCCTTGACGGCGACCGACGGCGGACCTGGCAGCGCAGCGAAGCGGAGCGCTCTCTGGCGGGAGCAACGGTCGCGCCCACAGCGGACCCGAGTCATCGGCTCTCCGGTTTACAGCAACGCGTCCAGTCCGACGGTGAGCCCCGGCCGGTTGCGGATCTCGCGAACGCCAAGCAGCACACCGGGCATGAACGACGCCCTGTCCAGTGAGTCGTGGCGGATGGTGAGGGTCTCGCCGACGGTGCCGAACAGCACCTCCTGGTGGGCGATGAGACCGGTGGACCGGACGGCATGCACCCGCACGCCGTCGATGTCGGCGCCGCGGGCGCCGTCGACCTCGTCCTTCGTCGCGTCGGGCACCGGACCCAGCCCCGCCTCCGCGCGGGCGGCGGCGATCAGTCGGGCGGTGTGTGTCGCGGTGCCGCTGGGCGCGTCGACCTTGCGCGGGTGGTGCAGCTCGATGATCTCGACCGACTCGAAGTGCCGGGCGGCTCTGGTCGCGAACTGCATCATCAGCACCGCGCCGATGCCGAAGTTGGGCGCTACGAGCACGCCGACCTCGGGCTTGTGGGACAGCCACGAGCGCACCCGGTCGAGGCGCTGCTCGCTGAACCCCGTCGTGCCGACGACCGCGCTGATCCCCTGCTCGACGCACCAGTGCAGGTTGTCCATCACCACGTCGGGCGTGGTGAAGTCGACGATCACCTCCGCACCGGCGTCGGAGGCCGCGAACAGGCCGTCGCCCTGGTCGATCATGGCGACCAGCTCCATGTCCTCAGCCGCGTCGACGGCCTTGCACACCTCGACACCCATCCGCCCGCGGGCGCCCAGCACACCGACCCGAAGGGGTTCGCGCACGTCAGTCACGCGTCAACCTTATGAGAAGCGGACGTCGCCGTCCTCGAAGGGGCCGATGACGGCCAGGGACATCTCCTGACCGCAGAGCTCGGCGGCCAGCGCGTTGACCTCGTCGACCGTCACCGCGTCGACCTTGGCCAGCAGGTCGTCGACCGACAGCGGGTCGTCGTAGAGGAACTCGCCCTTGGCCAGCCGGCTCATCCGGGAACCGGTGTCCTCGAGGCCGAGCACGTAGGAGCCCTTCGCCATCCCCTTGCCCCGGGCGACCTCGGTGGCGGTCACGCCGTCGCGGGCCACCGTGGCGAGCGACGTGCGGGTCAGGTCGAGCACTTCCTCGACCTTGCCGGGCGCGCAGCCCGCATAGACGGCGAACAGGCCGCTGTCGGCGAACTGGCTGGCGTACGAGTAGACCGAGTAGGCCAGGCCGCGCTGCTCGCGGATCTCCTGGAACAGCCGGCTCGACATGCCGCCGCCCAGCACGTTGTTGAGCACGCTGAGCGCGAACCGTCGGTCGTCCAGGCGGGAGATGCCGGCGCCGCCGAGCACCACGTGGGCCTGCTCGCTGTCCTTGTTGGACACGACGACCTGGCCGCTGCGCAGCTTCACCGCCGGGCTGACAGGGCGGTGGCCGGTCGGGGCCGCCGCCGGGCTGTCCAGCACCGTGCCGGCCAGCGCCGCCCGGACCCGCCGCACAACGGTGTTGTGGTCGAGGTTGCCGGCCGCGGCGATGACGATCGAGGGCGCCACGTAGTTGCGGCGGTAGAACGAGTCGATCTGGCGCCGGGTCATCGGGGAGATGGTCTCCTCTGTGCCCGAGATCAGCCGGCCCAGCGGGTGCTTGCCGTAGACCGCCGAGGCGAAGATGTCGTGCACCTCGTCGCCCGGCTCGTCCTCGTGCATCGCGATCTCTTCGAGGATCACGCCGCGCTCGGTCTCGACGTCGGCCGGGGCCAGCACCGAGTCGGAGATCAGGTCGCACATGACGTCGATCGCCATCGGCAGATCAGCGTCCAGCACCCGCGCGTAGTAGCAGGTGTATTCCTTCGTCGTGAAGGCGTTGGTCTCGCCGCCGACCGCCTCGATCTGCGCCGAGATGTCCAGGGCCGTGCGCTTCTTGGTGCCCTTGAAGAGCAGGTGCTCCAGGAAGTGCGAGCAGCCGGACTGGGCCGGAGTCTCGTCCCGGGAGCCGATCGACACCCACACGCCGAACGACACGCTGCGCATCGCCGGCACGGCCTCGGTCAGGATCCGCAGCCCAGAGGGGAGCACCGTGCGGCGGATCGTGCCGCCGAGGGGGTCGGTGATCAGGGTGCGGGTGACGGCGCGGGCCGACGCCGAAGCGCCGGCCCGCTCACGCGTTGTCATCTCAGCTGTGGCGGTTGCGCCGCCGACGCGGCTCGCCGCCGCCCTCGCCGCCACCGTCGTCGCTGCGGCTCGGACGGTCACCGCTCGGGCCGCGGTCGCCGCGGTCGCGGTCACCCCGGTCGCGCGGGCCACGGTCACCGGAGCGGGCCGGCGGACGCTCCGAGGCGCCCTCCTCGGCCGCGGGGGCCTCTTCGCCCTCGGCCCGCACCTTGTCGAGGTAGATCTTGCCGCGCTGGTCGATGTCCGCGATCTGGACCTCGACCTTGTCGCCGACGTTGAGGAAGTCCTCGACCCGCTCGACCCGCTTGCCGTTGCCCACCTTGGAGATGTGCAGCAGGCCGTCGCGGCCCGGCAGCAGCGAGACGAACGCGCCGAACGCGGCCGTCTTCACCACGGTGCCGAGGAACTTGTCGCCGACCTTCGGCAGCGTCGGGTTGGCGATCGCGTTGATCCGCTCGACGGCGGCCTCGGCCGAGGGGCCGTTGGTCGCGCCGACGTAGATCGTGCCGTCGTCCTCGATGGAGATCTCGGCGCCGGTCTCGTCCTGGATCGCGTTGATCGTCTGACCCTTGGGGCCGATCACCATGCCGATCTTGTCGACCGGGATCTTCACGGTGGTCACCCGCGGCGCGTGGTCGGACATCGAGGCCGGGGCCTCGATCGCGTCGTGCATGACACCGAGGATCGTCGTGCGGGCCTCGTGCGCCTGCTGGAGCGCGCCGGCCAGCACGTCGGACGGGATGCCGTCGAGCTTGGTGTCGAGCTGGAGCGCGGTGACGAACTCCGGCGTGCCGGCGACCTTGAAGTCCATGTCGCCGTACGCGTCCTCGGCGCCGAGGATGTCGGTCAGCGTCACGTACTGCGTCTTGCCGTCGACCTCGTCGGAGATGAGGCCCATCGCGATGCCGGCGACCGGCGCCTTCAGCGGCACACCGGCCGAGAGCAGGGCCAGCGTCGAGGCGCAGACCGAGCCCATCGAGGTGGAGCCGTTGGAGCTGAGGGCCTCGGAGACCTGGCGGATCGCGTAGGGGAACTCCTCGCGAGCCGGCAGCACGGGGATCAGCGCCCGCTCGGCCAGCGCGCCGTGGCCGATCTCGCGGCGCTTCGGCGAACCGACCCGGCCGGTCTCACCGGTCGAGTACGGCGGGAAGTTGTAGTTGTGCATGTAGCGCTTGTGCTTCTCCGGCGACAGCGTGTCGAGCTGCTGCTCCATCCGAAGCATGTTGAGCGTGGTGACGCCGAGGATCTGGGTCTCGCCGCGCTCGAACAGCGCCGAGCCGTGCACCCGGGGCAGCACCTCGATCTGGGCCGACAGCGGCCGGATGTCGCGCGGGCCACGGCCGTCGATGCGGACCTGGTCGCGCAGCACGCGGGCGCGCACCTCGCTCTTGGTCACCGAGCGCAGCGCGGCCGAGAGCTCCTTCTCGCGCCCCTCGAACTGGGCGTCGAGCCGCTCGTGCACCTGGTCCTTGATGCGGTCGAGGGCCTCTTCGCGCTCCGCCTTCGGAGCGATCTTCAGCGCCTCGGCCACGTCGCCGCGGACGGCGGCCGAGACGGCCTCGTACGCGTCGTCCTGGTAGTCGAGGAAGACGGGGAACTCGGCGACCGGCTTGGCCGCGACCTCGGCGAGCTCGCTCTGCGCGCGGCACAGCTCGCGGATGGCCGGCTTCGAAGCCTCCAGACCACCGGCGACGACCTCTTCGGTCGGGGCGGTGGCGCCGTCGGCGACCAGCTTGACGGTGTGCTCGGTGGCCTCGGCCTCGACCATCATGATCGCGACGTCACCGTCGGGCAGGACCCGGCCGGCCACGACCATGTCGAAGGTGGCGCGGGCCAGCTCCTCGTGGGTCGGGAAGGCGACCCAGGTGCCGTCGATGTGCGCCATGCGGGTCGCGCCGATCGGGCCCGAGAACGGCAGGCCGGACAGCTTGGTCGACAGCGAGGCGGCGTTGATCGCGACCACGTCGTACGGGTGGGCCGGGTCGAGCGCCAGGACGGTCTCGATGACCTGGACCTCGTTGCGCAGGCCCTTGACGAACGAGGGGCGCAGCGGCCGGTCGATCAGCCGGCAGGTGAGGATCGCGTCCTCGCTGGGGCGACCCTCGCGGCGGAAGAACGAGCCCGGGATGCGCCCGGCCGCGTACATCCGCTCCTCGACGTCGACCGTCAGCGGGAAGAAGTCGAACGACTCGCGCGGCGACTTGCTGGCCGCGGTCGTCGACAGGACGGTGGTGTCGCCAAGCTGCGCGATGCAGGAGCCAGGCGCCTGCTTGGCCAGCTTGCCGGTGGTGAAGGTGATCTCACGGGTGCCGAAGGCCCCGTTGTCGATCACCGCGGTGCTCTGCTTGTCGCCGAGTTTGGTCTCGGTCATGAGTGCGTAGTGCTCCTTCGGTCGTGGCACGGCTCGACCCCGGTGCGAGGGGGAGCTGCTCTGACGGCCGGTCTTCGATCGAAGCGCCCGGGGGAGCCGGCAGCTGTGTGCCGGCCGGCCCGGGGGCCACTACCGAGGACCGGTGCGTCGACAACTTCCTGTTCGCCGACGGTCAAGCTGGCCCGTCTTATGAGAGTTGTGGAGCGGGGGAGCGACCAGGTCGGTCACTCCCCCGCGATGCGTCAACGCCGCAGGCCGAGGCGCTCGATGAGCGCACGGTAGCGGCTGATGTCCGTCTTCTGCAGGTAGTTGAGCAGCCGCCGCCGGCGGCCGACCAGCAGCAGCAGGCCGCGCCGGCTGTGGTGGTCGTGCTTGTGCACCTTGAGGTGCTCCGTGAGGTCGGCGATGCGCTTGGTCAGCACGGCCACCTGGACCTCCGGGGAACCGGTGTCGCCCTCGGCGGTCGCGTACTCCGCGCGGATCTTGCTCTTCTGCTCCTGATCGAGCGCCATGATCTCCTGCGTTCGTGTGTTGGTGACGAACCTCGCACCCGCGGCGTCGTGCAGGCACGCGAGGCCGGGCGTCGGTGAACCGACGTCTCTACCAGGCTACCAGCCCGGCATCGATCGGCCGCCGTGACGTCAGCTGGCCAGCGCCTGCCGGGTCTGCGCGACGTCGTCGGCCATCTGCGCGACGAGCGGCTCGACACCGTCGAACTTGAGCATGTCACGGAGCCGGACGACGAAGTCGAGAGCCACCCGCTCGCCGTAGAGGTCACCGTCGAAATCGAGGATATACGCCTCGACGCGCCGTTCACGACCGGAAAACGTCGGGTTTGTCCCGATCGAGATGGCCGCCGGGAGCCGCTCGCCGCGGCGCAGCAGCCACCCCGCGTAGATCCCGTCGGCCGGGACCGCCGCGTACCGGTGCACGCTCAGGTTCGCGGTCGGGAAGCCGATCTCGGTGCCCCGCTGGTCGCCCCGCACGACGATCCCTTCGAGCCGGTGGGGCCGCCCGAGGGCCGCGGCCGCCGCGGTCACGTCGCCGGCGTCGATGCAGCTGCGGATGTAGGTGGAGCTGAAGACCGTGTCGTCGGAGGACACCAGCGGCGCACCCTCGACCGCGAACCCGAAGGTCCGCCCGAGCCGTTCCAGCAGCGGGACGTCCCCGGCCGCCTTGTGCCCGAACCGGAAGTTCTCGCCCACCACCACGAGCGCGGCGTGCAGGCTCTCGACCAGGGCGTCGTGCACGAACTCCTCGGCCGGCAGCCGCGAGAAGTCCTGGGTGAACGGCACGACGCAGAGCACGTCGACGCCGAGCGCCTCGATGAGCTCGGCCTTGCGCTTCGGCTCGGTCAGGATGGCCGGGTGCGACCCCGGCCGCACCACCTCGGCGGGGTGCGGGTCGAAGGTGACCACCACCGACTTCACGCCGAACTCGTTGGCCCTCTTCACCAGATGCCCGATGATCGCCTGGTGTCCGCGGTGCACCCCGTCGAACACGCCGATGGTCAGGGCCGACCGCCCCCATCCACCCGGCGCAGCCTGATATCCCCGCCACCGCTCCATACGGGAAGCCTAGATCAGGGGGTTTGGTCAGCCGGCCGCGGCGAGCACGATCTCCGGCTTCGCCTTCGAGCCCTGCTCGCTGACCACGGCCAGCAGGTCGCCGGCCGGGCCGACCACCGCGTACGGACCCGCGATCCCGGCGGCCGCCAACGGGCCGCCGTGCGACAGCGTCCGGGCCTCCTCGTCCGAGGCCTCCCGGGTCGGCATGAAGCGTCGGGCCGCATCGGCCATCGGCAGGTCGACCACGTCCGGCGAGACCGCCTCGAGCTGCTCCAGCGTGCGCGCCTCGGCCAGCGTGAAGCCGCCGACGGCCGTGCGCCGGAGTCTTGTCAGGTGGCCGCCCACCCCGAGTGTGGCGCCCGCGTCCCGGGCGATGGCCCGGATGTAGGTGCCGGACGAGCAGGTCACGTCGATGTCCACGTCGACCACGTCGCCGACGCGCCGGATGTCCAGGAGCTCCAACCGCGAGATCGTCACACGCCGCGGCGGGATCGCGACCTCTTCACCGCCACGGACCCGCTTGTACGCCCGCTGCCCGTCAATCTTGATCGCGCTGACGGCGCTGGGCACCTGGTCGAGCTCACCCCGCTGGGCCTCCAGGGCGGCCCGGATCGCGTCGTCGGTCAGCTCCGCGGCGGAGACGGTGGCCACGACCTCGCCCTCGGCGTCGTCGGTGACGGTCGACTGCCCGAGCCGGACCGTCGCCGTGTACGACTTGTCGGCGCCGATCACGTACGTCAGCAGCCGGGTGGCCTTGTTGACCCCGATCACCAGCACCCCGGTCGCCATCGGGTCCAGCGTGCCGCCGTGCCCGACCCGCCGTGTGCGCGCCAACCGCCGCAACCGGGACACCACGTCATGCGAGGTCATCCCGCCCGGCTTGTCCACCACGATCAGCCCGTCAACCGTCACGGCGGTCAAGCCTGCCAGACCGTCAACGGACCGCTCCCACCACGGCCCAGCCGCCGGTGCGCAGGCGCATCAGCAGGGCCACGCAGCGGACCACCACGAACAGGGTCAGCCCCGCCCAGATTCCGGAGAGGCCCCAGTCCAGCACGTACGCGGTCCAGATGGCCGGCAGGAAGAACCCCAGCGCCGCCACCACGGTCAGGTCGCGCAGGTAGCGCACGTCGCCGGCCCCGATCAGCACGCCGTCGAGGGCGAACACCAGCCCCGCCACCGGCTGCATCGCGACGAACCACGGCCAGGCCACGCCGGCCTGGTCGAGCACGGCCCCGTCGGAGCTGAACAGCCGCGGCACGACGCCGGAGCCGGCCGCGATGACGACCGCGAACACCGCGCCGCAGACCACTCCGATGAACCCGATCCGGCGGGCCAGCGCCCGCGCACCCGCCGCGTCGCCGGCCCCGAGCGCGGCGCCGATCAGCGACTGCGCGGCGATCGCCACGGCGTCGAGCACCAGCGCCGTGAAGAAGAAGAGCTGCATCGCGATCTGGTGGCCGGCGACGGTCGCGGTGCCGAACCGGGCCGCCACCGTGGTCGCCGACAGGAAGCTGAGCTGGAACGCCCCGCCACGGATCAGCAGGTCGCGACCCATCCGCAGCTGCTCGCCGATCACCCGGAGATGCGGCCGCCACGAGATGTCCTCGCGGAGCAGGGCGACCGCGAAGCAGACGCCGGACACCGTCTGCGCGACCACGTTGGCGATCGCGGAGCCGACCAGGCCGAGGCCGACCGGATAGACCAGGATCGGGCAGAGGGCGGCGGAGAGCAGGTTGGCGCCGAGCACGAAGCGCAGCGGGCGCTTGGTGTCCTGGACGCCGCGCATCCAGCCGTTGCCGGCGGCGGCCAGCAGCAGGCCGGGCGCGCCGATCGCCGCGACCCGCAGCCACTGCGCGGCCGCGCCGGCGATCTCCGGGTTGCCGGCCAGCGCGCGGGCCAGGGGGCCGGCCGCGACCTGCATGCCGATCGCGATCACGACGCCGACACTGAACGCCAGCCAGGACGCCTGGAGACCCTCCTGCACCGCGGCGGCACGGTCGCCGGCTCCGAACCGCCGGGCGGCCCGGCCGGTGGTGCCGTAGGCCAGGATCGTGCCCAGCCAGGCTGCCATCGTCAGGACGGTGCCGCCGACCGCGACGGCGGCGAGCGGGACGCTGCCGAGGTGGCCCACGACGGCGGTGTCGACGAGCACGTAGAGCGGCTCGGCGGCCAGCACGACCAGGGCCGGAAAGGCCAGGCCGGCGATCCGCCGGGAGGTGGTCGCGGTATCCATCGGGACGCATCCTGACACGCGACCTGTAAGGAACGCAATCGCAACACGTGCCTTACGTCAGACCGGCCCGCAACGCACAAGGACCTGTTGTCGTGGTTCGGCCGAACGGCGAACCGCGACAGCAGGTCCTTGGACTGGTCGGAAACCCCCTACTGGCGGGTGTCCATCGACGTCTGCAGCGCGCGCCGGGCGGCCTCGCGCTCTTCGTCGCTCTGCTTCTCGTGCTTGCGCTTCGTGCTCATGAACAGCGTCCTTCCAGGGCGGAGCTGGCGGGTGGTCGCCCGACGGCGGCGCCGGGATCACCGGCGCGGAACGCGTCGCTGCGTCGAGCCCGGGTCTGGTGTGACCCTGGAGGCAGCACGGCGGGTTACCACCGTGTCACCAACCAAGCTAACGTTCAGGTCCCAGATTTCGCGCGGCGTTCCCAATAGGCGGAACGATCGTTCAGCGCGCGAACAGGTGCCAGCCCAGCCACCACCAGAAACCGAAGAACCCGATCCGACCCACGGGCACCCGGCCCACCTCGTACGCGATCGCGTGCGCGCAGACCTCGCCCAACGTCGGGATGGTCGAGTCCCGTCGACGGGCCAGCACCTCGACCACCGCACAGGCCACAATGGCCACGACGAACCCCGCGATCGCGATCGACCGGGTAAGGCTCATCGCCGCACCAGCGCCCAGAAGCTCGTCAGCCAGACGAAGTAGCCGGCCGAGCGGAGCAGCTCGTCTTCGAGCAGGGGATTCGCGAGCCGCGAGAAGGTCGGGAAGTCAGGGCTGTCGCCGAGCAGGAAGGTGCTGCCCTCGAAGACCCCGAAGATCCCGATCGGCAGCAGCCACCAGGTGGTGCCGGGGCCGAGGCGGCCGGGCAGCGGTCGGCGGACCTTGCCGGTGAAGCCGAGCCAGAGCATCGCGCCGCCGACACAGATCGTGTAGACGTTGGCCCGGGTCGTGTAGGACGGAAGCTGGCCGCCGATCAGCGAGAGGAACCCGAGGACCGGCAGCGTGACCACGGCACGGTCCCAACCGGGTGGTGCGTCGGTGGTGGCGAGCTCCAGCTCCTCCATCCATCGATTGTGGCCGGACCCGACCGGAGCGGCTACCCCAGCTGGCTGCGGATGGCCTGGACGACCTCGTCGACCGTGCCCCGGCCCGTGAAGCCGGCGGCCAGCTTGTGCCCGCCACCGCCCAGCGCGACCGCGACCCGACTCACGTCGATCGCGCCCTTGCTGCGCATGGAGACCGCCCACTCGGCCACGCCGACCTGCTTGACCACGAGGCTCACGTCGGCCTCGGCCGCGCACCGCACCGAGTCGATCAGCGGCTCGAGAACGTAAGGCTTCTGCTGGTGGCGGGCGAGGTCGTCGAGGGTCGCGTATGTCCACACCAGACCGCGGCCACCGGCGGCGGCGGGCTCCAGGGTGGCCCGGCCGAGCACGTCACCGTAGAGGCGGACCGCGCCGAACGGTCGGGTGTCGAAGACCCGGCGGGAGATGTCGCCCGGGCTGATCCCGGTGGCCAGCAGCCGCGCGGCCATCTCGTGCACCGACGGCGTGGTCATCGCGAACCGGAAGGAGCCGGTGTCGGTGGCCAGCGCGACGTAGAGGCACTCCGCGATCTCGGCGTCGAGCGGCACGTCGAGGCGCCGCAGCAGCTCGTCGGCGACGACCGAGGTCGCCGCGGCGTCCGGGTCGACGATGTTGATCGTGCCGAAGCCGGGGTTGGAGGCGTGGTGGTCGAGCACCAGGGCGGTCTTCGCGGTGGTCAGGCGGTCGACCAGACCGCCGAGCCGCGAGGTGGCCGCCGCGTCGAAGCAGAGGACCAGGTCGGGCGCGGGCGCGGCGTCTGCCTCCGGCACGAGCAGGTCGAGGCCCGGCAGGGCGACGAACGGCTCGGGGACGTCGAGCGGGCCGGGAAACGTGCACTGGAGGTTGGCGACGCCCAGGCGGCGCAGCCCGAGGCCGAACGCCAGCATGCTGCCCAGCGCGTCGCCGTCGGGGTTGACGTGGCAGATGAGCAGCACCTGGTCGGTGGGGCGCAGCCCGCGCACGGCCGCGACGGCGGCGGCCCAGTCGGCTTCACCCGGCCCGGCGGGTGCGCCGGCAGCCACTGCCGTGGCCGAGAGGTCGGTCACCGGCGATCCTCCATCGGGGCGTCGTTGGCGACCTCGTCGTCGTCCTCGTCGTCGTCTTCGTCGAGCTTGTACGGCTGCGCCTCGCCCGCGTAGGTGGCACCGGCGGCCAGTCGCTGCACCTCGGCGTCGGACGTGCGCGCCTTGGCGAGCAGCTCGTCGATGTGCTTGGCCTGGTCCTGCACGTTGTCGTGCACGAAGGTCAGGGTCGGCGAGTGCCGCAGCCCCAACGCCTTGCCGACGGTGCTGCGCAACACGCCCTTGGCGCTCTCGAGCGCGGCCGCCGTCGCCTCCTGCTCGGCGACGTCACCGAGCACCGTGTAGTAGACGGTCGCGTCGCGCAGGTCGGCCGTGATCCGCGAGTCGGTGATCGTGATCATGCCTAGCCGAGGATCCTTGATCTGGGTGCGCACCACCGAAGCCACCAGTTCCCGCACGCGCTCGGCGTGCCGGCGCACCTTGGCCGGGTCCGTCATCTCGTCACCTCCGCCGTCTTGCCTACGCTCAGAGATTACCCGCGTGCCGCGTCAGCGATCAGACCGCAGTGGCCCGTCACCCGGGCACCACGGCCCACTACTGTCAGTCATCCTCGCCGTGGAGCCGGCGCTTCGCCGAGAGCAACTCGATCTCCGGCCGACCGGCCACGAGGCGCTCGCACGAGTCGAGCACCTCGGTCACGTGGCTGTGCTCGGAAGCGACCACCGCCACGCCGATCTCGGCCCGCCCGACCAGGTCGAGCGAACCCACCTCGGCGACCGAGACCTCGAAGCGCCGCAGCGCCGCGACGATCGGCCGGACGTAGGAGCGCTTGGCCTTCAGCGATCGCGAGTCGCCCGGCAGAAGCACGTCGAATACCGCGGTTCCTGTGAACATCGGCGCACAGCCTAGAGGAACGCAACGGGCGGGTGGCCGAAGCCACCCGCCCGTTGATCAAGCCGTGATCAGCGCGGCTTCTCGCGCATCTCGAACGTCTCGATGAGGTCGCCAACCTGGAGGTTGCCGTAGCCGCCCAGGGTCAGACCACACTCGAAGCCCTCGCGGACCTCGGTCGCGTCGTCCTTGAACCGCTTGAGCGAGCTGATCGTGACGTTCTCCGCCACGACCGCGCCGTCGCGGAGCACCCGCGCCTTGGCGTTCCGGCGGATGAGGCCGGACCGCACGATACAACCGGCGATGAGACCCACCTTGGACGAGCGGAAGACCTCGCGGACCTCCGCCGAGCCGAGGTCGACCTCTTCGTATTCCGGCTTGAGCAGGCCCTTCAGCGCCGCGTCGATCTCCTCGATGGCCTGGTAGATGACCGTGTAGTACCGGATCTCCACGCCCTCGCGGTCGGCCGTCTCACGGACCTTGTTGGAGGCCCGCACGTTGAAGCCGATGATCGTGACGGCCTCGGACGAGGCGCTCGCCAGCATGACGTCGCTTTCGGTGATCGCACCGACGCCGCGGTGGATGATCCGAAGCTGGACCTCCTCCGGGATGTCGAGCTTGAACAGCGCGTCCTCGAGAGCCTCGACCGAACCCGAGACGTCGCCCTTGAGCACCAGGTTGAGCGAGGTCTTCTCGCCCTCCTTGAGCTGCTCCATGAGCGTCTCGAGCGTGGCCCGGCCGCGCGAGTTGGCGAAGCTCGCCGCCCGCCGCCGTGCCTGCCGCTGCTCGGCGATCTGCCGAACCGTGCGGTCGTCCTCGGCGGCCAGGAACGTGTCACCCGCACCTGGCACCGCGGTCAGACCGAGCACCAGGACCGGACGCGCCGGACCCGCTTCGGAGACGGCCGTGCCGTTCTCGTCGAACAGTGCCCGCACCCGGCCGTGTGCCCCACCGGCGACGATGGAGTCACCCGCCCGCAGCGTGCCCTTCTGCACGAGGACGGTCGCCACCGCACCCCGGCCCTTGTCGAGGTGCGCCTCGATGGCGACACCCTGCGCCGGCCCGTCGATCGGGGCGGTGAGGTCCAGCGACGCGTCGGCGGTCAGCAGCACCGCTTCGAGCAGCTCGTCGATGCCGATGCCGGGCTTGGCGGCGACGTTGACGAACATCGTCTCGCCGCCGTACTCCTCGGCGACCAGCCCGTACTCGGTCAGCTGCTGGCGGACCTTGTCCGGGTTGGCTTCCGGCTTGTCGATCTTGTTGACCGCCACCACGATCGGCACGTCGGCCGCCTTGGCGTGGTTGAGCGCCTCGATGGTCTGCGGCATCACGCCGTCGTCAGCCGCCACCACGAGGATGACGATGTCGGTGACCTTGGCACCACGGGCACGCATGGCGGTGAACGCCTCGTGACCCGGGGTGTCGAGGAGCGTGACCGCCCGCTCGATGCCCTCGTGCTCGACGTGCACCTGGTAGGCGCCGATGTGCTGGGTGATGCCACCGGACTCGCCCTCGACCACGTTCGCCTTGCGGATCGCGTCGAGCAGCTTGGTCTTACCGTGGTCGACGTGACCCATGACGGTCACGACCGGCGGCCGGCTGACCAGGCGGTCCTGCGCGACCTCGGCGTCGAGGTCGATGTTGAACTGCGCCAGGAGCTCGCGGTCCTCGTCTTCGGGGCTGACGATCTGCACGTCGAAGCCGAGGTGCTCGCCGAGCAGCAACAGCGTGTCGTCGGAGCACGACTGGGTCGCCGTCACCATCTCGCCCAGGTTGAACATCTCCTGGACGAGCGAGCCCGGGTTGGCGTCGATCTTGTCAGCGAAGTCGGAGAGCGACGCGCCGCGCGAGAGCCGGACGACCTGCCCGCTGCCCCGTGGGGCACCCGAGCTCATCGTCGGCGCGGACAGGTTGTCGAACTCTTGACGCCGCTGCTTCTTCGACTTGCGACCGCGGGTCGGCTTGCCACCCGGACGCCCGAAGGCACCCGCGGCGCCGCCGCCGCGACCGCGACCGCCACCACCGGGACGACCCGGCGCACCGGCACCCGCCGGACCGCCACCGCCACCGGGGCCGCCGCGGTAACCACCGCCGCCGCCACCGCCACCGGGGCCGCCGCGATAGCCGCCACCGGCACCGCCGCCACCGCCCGGACGGAAGCCACCGCCACCGCCGCCGCCACCGGGACCGCCGCGGTAACCACCGCCGCCGCCACCGGGACGACCAGCGCCGCCACCGGGACCGCCGGGACGACCGGCACCGCCGCCGGCCGGACGGCCGGGACGCTGCGTCGGCATGGACGCCGGGCTGGGCCGCGGCGGCATGGACGCCGGGCTCGGCCGCGGCGGCATCGAGGCCGGGTTGGGCCGCGGGCCGGCGGGCGCGTTGCCCGTGCGACCGCCGCCACCACCGGGGGTGATGCCGAACGGGTTGTTGCCACCGCTGCGCGCCGGCGGACGGCCGGCCGGACCGGGACGCGGTCCGTTGCCACCCGGGGTCGGGCCGGTCGCCGGCCGCGCGGCCGGCGAGCCGGGCCGCGGCGGGACGCTGCGCGGACCCGGGCGAGGCCCGGAGGGTGCGCCGCCGTCGGCCGGGGGCTCACGCCGGACCTGCTCGCGCTCCTGAGCGCGGGCTTCCTGCGCGGCCTTGACCGTGGCTTCCTGGTCGGCCTTGAGCTGCGCGGCACGCTGCTCGGCGGCCGCCACCTCGATGTCGTGCGCGCTCGCCGGCTTGGCCACCGGCGCCGGCGGACCCGGAACCGGACCCTTCGGACGCGCCGTCGGAGTCGAGGGCGCCGACGGGGTTGCCGGCGCCGCCGGACGGCGGGGCGGCATGGGCTTGGCCGAGATCCTCGGCTCACTAGGAGTGGGGCGCCCGTTTCCGGCCGGCGGCGCGGACGGCGCCGGTGCCTGGGAACCCTCTACGAATGCGCCACGAAGACGGCGGGCGACGGGCGCCTCCACCGTGCTTGACGCGGACTTGACGAACTCGCCCATCTCTTTGAGCTTGGCGAGAACGGTCTTGCTGTCGACCCCGAGCTCTTTCGCAAGCTCGTGTACGCGGGCCTTGCCTGCCACTGCACTCCTCACTCCGAGGCCGTGCGGGCAGCACCCGCAGCGACCTCAATCGTGCACTTGAAGCCTGGTCATTTCTGGGACTTCATCGTGTGCTCATGTCGGTCGTCCTACCTTGCTGCTGCGACACCCGCCCAGTCGGATGATCGGGCGTGATGGTTGACGCGTGGATGTGCTCGGCCAGCTCGCCGGTGTCTGCGACACCAACTTTACGTAGCGCCCGCCCGAAGGCACGGCGTTTGAACGCTAGCGCGAGGCAAGCCGGCTCGGGGTGCAGGTGCGCTCCCCTCCCCGGCAGTCTGCGGTCCGGATCCGGCCGGAGTCGGTAATGATCACCGTCGCCGACCGCAACGAACCGCAGGAGCTCGTTGGCTGGCGCACGATGCCGGCAACCCACGCAGGTGCGCTCCGGCCGCGCACGTCGAGCCGTCATTCAGTCTACCCCTATGCCCCGGTCGGCGCTCCGCCCGGCTCCGGTGCGTGATCCACACCGCGCTCGCCGGCCGCCGGCTCGCTGTCGGACCGGATGTCGATCCGCCACCCGGTCAGCCGGGCCGCGAGGCGGGCGTTCTGCCCTTCCCGCCCGATCGCCAGGGATAGCTGGTAGTCGGGCACGGTCACCCGCGCCGTGCGGGTCGCCAGGTCGACCACCTCGACCCGCAGCGCCTTGGCCGGGGACAGGGCGTTGCCGACGAACTGGGCCGGGTCGTCCGACCAGTCGATGATGTCGATCTTCTCACCGTGCAGCTCGCTCATCACCGCGCGGACCCGCTGGCCCATGGGGCCGATGCAGGCGCCCTTGGCGTTGACGCCCGCCACCGCGGCCCGCACGGCGATCTTGGAACGGTGCCCGGCCTCGCGCGCGATGGCGGCGATGTCGACGCTGCCGTCAGCGATCTCCGGCACCTCCAGCGCGAACAGCTTCTTCACCAGGTTCGGGTGCGAGCGCGACAGGGTGATCTGCGGGCCGCGGAAGCCCTTGGCCACGTGCACGACGACGCAGCGGATCCGCTGGCCGTGCCCGTAGACCTCGCCGGGGACCTGCTCCGACTGGGGCAGCACGGCCTCCAGCTTGCCCAGGTCGACGGTGACGATGCCCTTCTCGGTGCGCGCCTCGTGCGCCTGGATCACGCCCGTGACCAGGTCACCGTCGCGGCCCACGTACTCGCCGAAGTGCACCTCGTCGGTGGCCTCGCGCAGCCGCTGAAGAATGACCTGTTTGGCGGTCATCGCGGCGATTCGCCCGAAGTCGTGCGGAGTGTCGTCCCACTCCCGGGTCACGGTGCCGTCTTCGTCGACTTCCTGCGCGTAGACGAGCGCGGCCCCGTTCTTACGGTCGATCTCCACCCGGGCGTGCGGTTCGGCGCCCTCGGTGTGCCGGTAGGCGGTCAACAATGCGGTCTCGATCGCCGCGAGGATGGTCTCGAACGGGATCTCCCGCTCGCGCTCCAGTGCGCGCAGCGCCGCGAGGTCTATGTTCACCTCTCCTCGTCCTCCAATCCGTCCTCGTCGTCCTCGTCGTCGAACTCCGCGAGATCGTCGTCGGCGACCTCTTCGGCCCGACTGAACTCCACCTGGACCCGACCCGG
Organism: Asanoa sp. NPDC049475; assembly: GCF_040676915.1. Taxonomy (NCBI): domain Bacteria; kingdom Bacillati; phylum Actinomycetota; class Actinomycetes; order Micromonosporales; family Micromonosporaceae; genus Asanoa; species Asanoa sp. NPDC049475. The sequence goes on from NZ_JBFAPY010000004.1 coordinate 880,335, forward strand.
GCCGAGGTCGCCGTGCGCGATGGCGGTGTGCTCGCCGGCCACGTCCAACATGACACCCGCGTCGTCGACCCCGACCACGCGACCGGTGATCGGGCCGACCTTCACCAGCCGGCCGATGTTGCGCCGCCAGTGCCGGGGCAGGGTCAGCGGCCGGTCGACACCGGGCGAGCTGACCTCGAGCTGGTATTCGCCGGCCACGAGCTCGTCGCCGTCCTCCTCGGCGGCGTCCAGGGCCGCGGAGACCGCCCGGGACACGTCGGCGACGGCGTCGAGGTCGAGGCCGCCGTCGCGGTCGACCACCACGCGCACCACGAACCGGCGACCGGCCCGCGAGATGTTCAGGTCTTCCAGGTCGTACCCGGCCTTCTCCACCACCGGCTCGACCACGGAACGCAGCCGAGCGCGGCGGGCGGCCAGGTCACCGCGGGGTGCGGCCGGCCGTGGGCCGGGCGCGGGGCGCCCGCCAGCAGCTCGGCTTCGCTGTGCCATCGGGGCCACCCTTCATGTCGGTCGGCGCCCATGCCCATGACGCTGAGCCACCGGACCCACGTCCGGTGGCTGGGCAGAGCCTAACGCGCTGCGGCACGGGCGAGCCGGGCGGCGCACCGAACCTCCCGAGCGGGCGGGCCATGGTGTTGACTGACGTGGTGCACGGTGGTGATGAAAAAGACAAAACCCCCCTTCGAGTACGACGCCGCGCAGTGCTCGCGTTCGGCGCCGCGCTCACGGTGGGTGCCGCGGGCGGTTGCGGGCTGCTCGACCGGGAGCCCGACGAACCACCGCAGCCAGACCCGCTCCTCCCCTTGGCCGACGACGCGGTCCGGCTGGCCGCGGCGCACCGCTCGGCCGCGGCCGAGATCCCCGAGCGGGCGGCGACGCTGACCGCGATAGCGGAGGCGCACGACGCGCACGCCAGGGAGCTGTCCCGGATCATGGCCACGCCGGCGCCGAGCCCCGCCGCGTCCGGCTCGGCCGCCACCACCACCCCGACCGCCGAGGAGCGGATCGAGTCGCTGCGGGTGGCCGAGAAGGCGGCGTACGAGTCGGCGGTGCAGGCCTGCCTGCGCACCCCGAGCCATCGCGCGCCACTGGTCGGCTCGATCGCCGCCGCCCGCGCGACCCATCTGGAGGCGCTCAAGTGACCGGGGAGCTCACCGCCGCACTGTCAGCCGAATATGCGGCGATCTTCGCGTACGGGCCGATCGGGGTGCAGCTGACCGGTGCCGAGCAGGCGGCCGCCCGGGCCGCCGAGGCCGCCCACCGCGCCCTGCGCGACGTGCTGGTGCTCAGCCTGAGCGGCACCGGCCTGCCGCCCGCGGCAGCCGCCTACCGCCTGCCGGAGCCGGTCGTCGACCGCGCGGCCGCGTTGCGGGTGGCGATCTCCGTCGAGGAGAAGACGGCGGCGGTCTGGCGGGCCGCCCTGTCGGCCACGGCCGACGCCCAGCGCCGCCAGGCCCTCGACGCGCTCACCGGCTGCGCCGTGCGGGCCACCCGCTGGCGCCGCTTCGCCAAGACCGAGCCGATCACGGTGGCGTTCCCCGGAAAGGCACCGGCTTAGTCCGATTTGCCAGCCGCATACTCCGTATGCATACTCAGTAGCCATGTCCATCAGACACGGCCTCCTCGCGCTGCTCGAGCGTGGCCCCATGTACGGCTACCAGCTGCGGGCCGCCTTCGAGGAGTCGACGGGCGCCACCTGGCCGCTCAACATCGGGCAGGTCTACACGACCCTGTCCCGCCTGGAGCGCGACGGCCTGGTGCGACCGCTGCCGGAGAACGACGGGGGGCAGCGGCCGTACGAGCTGACCGACCTCGGCCGAGCCGAGATCACGGTCTGGTTCGTCACGCCGATCAGCCGCACCGACCGGCCGCGCGACGAGCTCGCCATCAAGCTGGCCCTGGCGCTGACCACGCCGGGCGTCGACGTGCGCGCGGTGGTGCAGACCCAGCGCACCTCGACCATCCAGACCCTGCAGGAGCTGACCCGCCTCAAGAGCAGGTCCGACGATCCCAGCGACCTGTCCTGGCGGTTGATCCTCGACGCGATGGTGTTCCAGGCCGAGGCCGAGGTGCGGTGGCTCGACCACTGCGAGGCCAGCCTGGTGCGCCACCGGCCGGCACCCTTCACCCCCAGCCCCGCGCCGGCAGGCGCCGACACCGACGACCGGACGGAGGCCAACCGGTGATCCTCGAACTGCGCGGTGTGCACCGCACCCACGGCACCGGAGAGACCGCCGTGCACGCCCTGCGGGGCGTCGACCTCGGTGTGGCGCCCGGCGAGCTCGTGGCCGTCATGGGTCCGTCCGGGTCCGGCAAGTCGACCCTGCTCAACCTGGCCGGCGGGCTCGACTCGCCCAGCCAGGGCGCGGTGCTCGTCGAGGGCGAGGTGCTCGGCGACCTCAACCGCAAGCAGCTGGCCCGGATGCGCCGCCGGCACGTCGGCTACGTCTTCCAGGACCTCAACCTGCTGGCCAGCCTGACCGCGGTCGAGAACGCCGCGCTGCCGCTGGAGCTCGACGGCATGGCCGTCCGCAAGGCCCGCAAGCTGGCCGAGGCGGCGCTCGACGAGGTCGGCCTGGCGGACCTGGCCCGGCGCTTCCCCGACGAGATGTCCGGCGGCCAGCAGCAGCGCGTCGCGATCGCGCGGGCGCTGGTCGGCGAACGGCGCCTGGTGCTCGCCGACGAGCCGACCGGCGCGCTCGACTCGGCGACCGGCGAGGCCGTCCTGCGGCTGCTGCGCACCCGGGTCGACGCGGGCTCGGCCGGCGTCCTGGTCACCCACGAGGCACGGCACGCCGCCTGGGCCGACCGGGTGGTCTTCCTGCGCGACGGCGTCGTCGTCGACACCACCAGCCCCGTCGGCGATCCGGAACAGCTCCTCGAGGCCAAGGCATGAGCATGTGGCGCACCTCGCTGCGGATCGCCGTGCGCGAGGCCAGACGGGCCAAGGGCCGCACCGCGATGGTGCTCGTCCTGATCACCCTTCCGGTGCTGGGCCTGGCGTTCGCGGCGGTCACTTGGGACATGTTCGACCTCCGCCCGGCGGAGAAGATCGACCGGCAGATCGGCGCGGCCGACGCGAGGATCCAGTGGTACGACCGCACCGCGATCCGGCAGAACCTCTCCGGCGACAGCTGGACCAGCGAGCAGGAGAACGCCGGACCGGGCAAGCCGTTCCAGCCCACCGAGCGCGACGTGCTGGCCCAGCTTCCGCCCGGCAGCGCCGTCGCCCCGATGAGCAGCGCCTGGCTGGAGATGCGCACGGCCTCCGGCATCGGCAGCGTCGAGGTGATCGGCGTCGACGCCGCGAGCCCGCTGGCCAAGGGCATCGTCACGGTCCTCGAAGGCAAGGCGCCGCAGACCGGCAACGAGGTGGCGCTGAGCCGCAAGGCGATGGACCGGCTCGGTGCGCACATCGGTGGCACCGTGCAGGACGCCGCGCGCACGAAGACGTACTCCGTCGTCGGAGTGATCGAGTCGCCCGCCAACCTGGGCGAGCTGATGGTCACCCCGCCTCACCTGACCCAGGTCGGCGGCTGGCTGCTCGACACTCCCGGCCCCGTGCTGTGGTCCGACGTGCGGCAGCTCAACGCCCAGGGCATCGTGGTCGAGTCGCGGTCGGTCAACCTCGACCCGCCGGCTAACCCGGAGGGCGTGCTGCCGGACAACGGCGGCGGTGGTGCCGGCGGGCTGCGGATCGCCGCGGTGATCGGCGGCCTCGGCCTCTTCGAGGTGGTGCTGCTGGCCGGCCCCGCGTTCGCGATCGGCGCCCGGCGGCGCCGCCGCGAGCTCGCCCTCGTCTCGGCCAACGGCGGCACCCCGGCCCACCTGCGCCGGATCGTGCTGGCCGACGGCGTGGTGCTCGGCCTGGCCGGTGCCGTGTTCGGCATCGTCCTCGGCGCCGTCGCGGCGGTGATCGCCCGACCGCTCGTCGAGGAGCTCGTCGTCGGCGAGCGGGCCGGCGGCTACCGGTTCTACCCGGTCGCGCTCGCCTTGGTGGCCGCGCTCGCGCTGGTCACCGGCGTCCTGGCCGCGCTCGTGCCGGCAGTTTCCGCCGCACGTCAAGACGTGGTGGCGGCGCTGACGGGCCGCCGGGGAGCGCTCCGCTCCCGCCGCCGCTGGGTGGTGCTCGGCGTCCTGCTCGTGGTGTTCGGTGGCCTCGTGGCCGTCGCCGGCGCGCTGACCGGGCGCGCGACGGGCATCCTCGGCGGCCTCGTGCTCGCCGAGCTCGGCCTGGTGCTGATCACCCCGGCCCTGGTCGGTGTGATCGCGTCGCTCGGCCGGTCGCTGCCGCTCGGGCCGCGGATCGCCCTGCGCGACACCGCCCGCAACCGCGCGGCCGCCGCACCGGCGATCTCCGCGGTGATGGCCGCGGTGGCCAGCTGCGTCGCGCTCGGCACGTTCCTGGCCAGCGACAACGACCGCCAGGTCGACCAGTACCGGACCGGCCTGCCGCTCGGCTACGCCGCCATCCAGCTCGCCGAGGCCGACAAGGGCGTGCCGACGACGGACCGGGTAACCGCCGCCGTGTCGCCGAGCCTCGCGGTCACCGGCGTGCAGCAGGTCGACGGGATCACCTGCCCGAGCACGAACGGCGAGAGCCAGTGGTGCTACGTGGCGGCCAAGATGCCCGCGGCGCTGGCCTGCCCGTTCGACCGCAACGCCGGCGAGCTCCCCGCGGAGCAGCAGAAGCAGGCGCTGGCCGACCCGCGCTGCCGGACGGCCGTCTACCAGTTCGGCAACACGCCGTTCACCGCGGTGGTCGGCACCGGGGCCAACATGGCGGCGCTGTCGGCACCGTCGCAGGAGGATCTCCGGGCGGCGGCCACCGTGCTCGCCGCCGGTGGCGCCGTGGTCAGCGACCCGAACCTGCTCACCGACGGCAAGCTCACGCTGGAGGTGCGTGGCGACGACGGCTCCGGCGACGGCACCGAGAAGGTGCTGCGGTCGGCCACGGTCGCGGGCTACGCGCTGCGCACCGGTGTCGAGGCCTCCCAGGGGCCGCCCGCGATCGGCATGGTGCAGCGCACCTACCTGTCGCCCGCGGCGGTCGCGGCGCTCGGCCTGAACACGGTGCCCGAGGGATTCGTGGTCTCGACGGCGAAGGTGCCCGACCAGAGCGCGCAGGACCGGCTCGCGGCCGCGGTCGCCGAGCTGCCCGGCCGCGGCTACGCGACGGTCGAGCTGGGCGCGCCGACCGGGGTGCCGTTCGAGGCCCTGGTGCTCGCGGCCGCCGCGATCATCGTGGCGCTGGGTGCCACCTTCGTGGCGACCGGGCTCGCCGCCGCCGACGGCCGGGGCGACCTGTCGACGCTGGCCGCGATCGGGGCCGCGCCGAGCGTGCGGCGGGTGCTGACGCTCAGCCAGGCCGGCGTGATCGCGGGTCTCGGCTCGCTGCTCGGCACGACGGCCGGGCTCGGCACCGGGTGGGCGATCCTGGCCTCCTACAACCGGCAGTTCAGCGGTCGGTGGCCGCAGGAGATCCCGTACCCGTTCGCGGTGCCCGGCATCGTCCTGCTGCTGCTGGTGTCGATCCCGGTGATCGCGATGCTCGGCACCGGCCTGGTGACCCGCGCTCGGCTGCCGATCGAACGCCGGGCGGACTGACCCTCCCCTTCCGGCGCCCGTACCCGCAGAATGTGTCGATGTCCCTCTTTCGAGCGACGGCCCGGCGCCTCGGACCCACTCGGTTTCTCTACCGGGTGGGTCCGTTGCTGGTGCCGCTCGACCGGATCGTCAGCCGGCTCACCCGCGGACGCGTGGTGGCGCTCGGCCTGATCCCGTCGGCGCTGCTGACGACCCGTGGACGGCGCACCGGCGCGCGGCGCGACAGCCCGCTGCTCTGCCTGCCCGACGGGGACGGCTTCATCGTGATCGGCTCCAACTGGGGCCGGCCGGAGCAGCCGGCGTGGGCGCTCAACCTGCTGGCGGACCCGGCCGCGACGCTGACGCTCGGAGGCGCGGTGGTGCCGGTCAAGGCTCGGCTGCTCTCCGGCGAGGAGCGGGACCGGTCGTGGGCGCTGATGCTCGCGGCCTGGCCGGGCTACGCGACCTACGAGACCCGCGCGGCGGGACGCCGGATCCACGTGTTCCGGCTCGCGCCCGGCTGACTCTCCGGCCGGTGTCCCGGCATCGTGCCATGGAATCGACGGGTACGAGCGTCCAGCCGGGAGCGCGCCCACGATGGTCGGCATGACGGTCATCCATTGGATCGGCCCCACCTGAGGCGACACAATGGCGCCCGTGGCTGATGAGCCGAACCCGTACCTCGCGAACCCCCGCTGGGTGGTGGCCGAGCTCGTCGCCGACGCGGCCCGCCGGCGCCATCCGGCCGACATCCTCGCGATCGGCGTGCACGGCTCACTCGCGCACGGCGACGACACCGACACCAGCGACGTCGACCTGGTGGTGGTCACCTACCGGCAGGGCGCCGGCCCGCGACCGGTCACCCGAAGAGTCGACGGCGTCCTGGTCGACCTGGGTGTCGTGGGCGCGGAGGAGTACCTGCGGCACGCCCGCACCCTGACCACGTCGTGGCCGCTGGCCGCCGACCGCTACGTGACCACGAAGCCGATCCACGACCCGGACGCGTGGCTGGAGAAGCTCCGCGACGTGCACCTGGGCCGCCTGGCCGAGGCCCGCACGGCGGAGTTCACGGCCCTGGCCCGCGAGGCCTGGTGCCGAGGCGCCAGCGCCCACGCCCGCGCGACCCGGCTGGCGGCCTGGTACGAGACCGACGCTGCCCTGTTGATGCTGGCCGAGGCCCGCCTGGCGGCGGCGACGGTGACGGGGCTGCTGACCCGCACCTACTTCCGCAACGGAGCCGACGCGGTCCGCCGCACGGGCGTGGCATCGGCGGACCTGGCCGAGCTGGGAATCATCCTGCGCGACCAGGCCAAAGACCTGGCCGACCGCGGCCGCCCGGTGGACGGCACAGTCAGCGACCTCTTCGACCGCTGACCCCGCGACTGATCTTGATCTTTGAGTTCCACCATCGCGGAGCTGGCAGGGACGGGCGCCCTGGCGCCCGGCCCGGTCCCCGGCGGGAGCAACGGTCGCGCCCACGACGAACCCGGGACCAGAACCTGATCTTCTCTCGAGCTGCTAGTTATTTTCGCCTATTCGGCGGACAGCCAGCCTTGATCGCCAAGACCGGCGATATCGAGCACGCGCCTCACCCGTCGGGACGGAACCACACTCAGGTGCGGAATGCGGTCGGTGAGGCGGACGAGCGCCTGGATGGCGGCTGAGTCGAAGAAGGTCACGGCACGCAGATCAAGGGTGACGTGCTCGGCCGAATCCCTGGTCGCGGCCTGGAACATCTGGTCCGCGGTGGCCATGTCGACCTCGCCTGTCACGACCACGCGTCGGTGGTCGGCGTCACCCTCGCTGGTGGCGGAGAAGACGGTCTCCTCTTGATCCACGGCACAACCTTGGCACACCCCTCTGGCCCCGGCAAGCAGCCGCTCGGCGTCGCTAGTGTGTGAAGCATGTCCGACCGTGCTCCGCTGACCCCTGGCAAGATCTCGCCGTGGCGCCAGGTGCCGCCTTCGATCGCTCGTCCCGAGTACGTCGGGAAGAAGGCGCCCACCCCCTGGCGCGGCTCGAACGTGCAGACGCCGGAGACGATCGAGAAGATGCGGGTGGCCTCGCGGCTGGCCGCCCAGGCCACGCAGCTCGCCGGTGAGCACTGCAAGCCGGGGGTGACCACCGACGAGATCGACAAGGTGGTGCACGAGTTCCTGGTCGACCACGGCGCCTACCCGTCGACGCTCGGCTACAAGGGCTTTCCGAAGTCGTGCTGCACCAGCCTCAACGAGGTCATCTGCCACGGCATCCCGGACACCACGGTCCTTGAGGACGGCGACATCATCAACGTCGACGTCACGGCCTTCATCGGCGGCGTGCACGGCGACACGGATGCCACGTTCCTGGTCGGTGACGTGGCCGAGGAGAACCGGCTGCTGGTCGAGCGCACCCACGAGGCGATGATGCGCGGGATCAAGGCGGTCGCGCCGGGCCGGCAGATCAACGTCATCGGCCGGGTGATCGAGTCCTACGCGAAGCGCTTCGGCTACGGCGTCGTCCGCGACTTCACCGGGCACGGCATCGGCGAGGCGTTCCACAGCGGCCTGTACGTCCCGCACTACGACAGCCCTCGCCCGACCGACCTGATGGAGCCGGGCATGACGTTCACCATCGAGCCGATGATCACGTTGGGCACGTACGAGTACGACATGTGGAGCGACGGCTGGACCGTCGTGACGAAGGACCGCAAGTGGACCGCACAGTTCGAGCACACGATCGTGGTGACCGAGGACGGTCACGAGATCCTGACCCTTCCGTGACCGCACTCGACCCCGAGCTGCCCGCTCCGCACCACCACGCCGACGTCTCCGGGGGCCGGCTGCGCCCGGCCGTGTTCGGCGCGATGGACGGTCTGGTCACCAACATCGCCCTGATCGCCGGCGTCGGCGGTGGCGGCGTCAGCTCGCACACCCTGGTACTCACCGGCGTGGCCGGCCTGGTCGCGGGCGCGATCTCGATGGGCCTGGGCGAGTACACGAGCGTGCGCAGCCAGAACGAGCAGGTCGGCGCCGAGGTGGCCAAGGAGCGCCTGGAGCTGGAACGGCACCCGGAGCAGGAGGCTCAGGAGCTGGCGGACGCGTGGGTACGCCGTGGGCTGCCCCGGGACCTGGCCACGCAGGTGGCGCACGCGCTACGCGACAACCCCCGCGAGGCGTTGCGGGTGCACGTCCAGGAGGAGATGGGAGTCGACGCCGAGGACCACCCGAGCCCGTGGGCAGCGGCGGTGCTCTCGTTCGTCTTCTTCTCGATCGGGGCGGTGATCCCGCTGCTGCCGTACCTGGTCGGTGTGACCAACCTGTGGATCGCGCTCGGGGCCGGGGGTGCTGGGTTGTTCCTGGCCGGGGCGTTGGTCGGGCGGTTCACGCAGCGGCCTTGGTGGAGCGGTGGGCTGCGCCAGCTGGTGCTGGGTGGGCTGGCGGCGGCTGCCACCTATGGGATCGGCACGCTGATCGGCGTATCGGCCTCCTGACCCGGCGGGCCGCCGTCGGTCTGCTGGCCGCGTCGGTCCGCTGGCCGCGTCGGTCCGCTGGCCGCGTCGGTCCGCTGGCCGCGTCGGTCCGCTGGCCGCGTCGGTCGGCGGGGCCGCGTCGGTCGGCGGACTGCGCGGGTGTGCCGGTCAGCGGCCGGCGACCGCGTCCATGTCGAAGGCGGGCAGTCCGTCGATGCTCGTGGCGTTCTTGGCCTGCCGATAGTCGGCGAGCGCCGCCTCGTCCTTCCGATCCGCCCAGCGCAACAGCAGGTCCCGGTCGCCCTCGTAGCTCATGAGCGGCACCGAGTACCCGCACGAGTCACTGACCCGCGTCACCTCGACCGTGATCACCCCGCGCAGCCCGTGCGCGTCCGGCGCGTCCGGAAAGTCGGCGAGCAGAGCGGCGAGATCGGGACTCCCGATCGGCGTGTGGGTCCCTCGCCCGTGCAGCCGGACGATGTTGGGCGGCCCCTCGAACGCACAGAACATGATCGTGATGCGTCCGTTCTGCCGCAGATGGGCGAGCGTCTCCGCGCCACTGCCGTGAAAGTCGAGATAGGCCACCCGATGCTCGCCGAGCACCGCGAACGTCCCGGCCATGCCCTTCGGCGACAGGTTGACGTGACCCTCGTCACCGGACGGCGCGGTCGCCACGAAGAACATGCGCTGTGCCTCGATGAACTCCCGCAGGCGCCCGTCGATCTTCTCGTGCAGCTTCATGACCTCGATGGTGCCACCGGCCCGGCCGGCGCTCGAAAGCGATTTCAGCTGGTGGAAGCCACCAGAGCGGCGAACAGCCGGTGGTCGGTCGTGTCCTCCGGATGCCACTGCACGCCGATGGCGAACCGCAACGCCGGGTCCTCGACCACCTCGATCAGGTTGTCCTCGGGACACCAGCCGGTAGCCGTCAGCTTCCCCGGATCGGCCACTCCCTGATGGTGGAACGAGTTGACCTCGACCGACTCGCCGAGCACCCCCCGCGCCAGCGACCCGGGCGCCAGGTCGACCCGATGAAAGCCGAACTTCGGCCCGGACACCGGCCGGTGGTTGTCATGCCCGAGCACCTCGGGCAGATGCTGGTGCAGCTTGCCGCCATAGGCGACGGTCATGAGCTGCATACCCCGACAGATCGCCAACGTCGGCAGATCAGCCGCCAACGCGGCACGCAGCAACAACATCTCGGCGGCGTCCCGCTCGGGCTTGACCTGGGTGGTGGGGTGCGCCGCCTCACCGTAGAGCGCCGGGTCGACATCGGAGCCACCCGTGAACACAATCCCGTCAAGACCATCGAGGGCGTCGACATCGGGCGCGTCAGGAGTGATGAGGACCGCACGCCCACCGCTGTTGTGCACCGCCTGGACGTAGGCCAGCGGCAACACAGCAGCGAACGTGTCGTTGAGCCCGAACCTCGCCTCTTCGGCGTAGGTCGTCAAGCCGATCACAGGCCGAGACATCGCTTCACTCTAGCGAAATTTCCAGAACCCAAACCCTCTAAATCCGCCGTCCTAGGACCATAAGCCAAGATCACGATCACAGCCCAAAAGCTCAAGGGCGAAAGATCGCGGTCCCGGGTCCGCGGTGGTCCGGACCGTTGCTCCCGCCGGAGAAACTCGCTGGCGCTTCGAGCCAGGCCCGCGGCACACAAACCAACGCCACCCCCGCGTCGCGTGTTCATGCGGGGGTGGGTGGCGGGTTGGTGTTGTGCGGTTAGGTGGTGCGGGCCGCGTCTACCAGGGATTCGAAGATGCGGCGTTCGCCGGCTTCTTCCGGGTGCCATTGGACGCCCAGGACGAAGGGCTTGGCAGGGTCTTCGACCGCTTCCACTACGCCGTCGTCCGCCCAGGCTGTGACTGTTAGCGAGCCTGGGTCGGCTACGCCCTGGTGGTGGTAGGTGTTGACCTCTACGCGGCCGTCGCCCTCTGGGCCGTCGCCGGCTACCTCCGCGGCCAGTGAGCCCGGAGACAGGCGGATGCCGTGCCAGCCGTAGACGCCCGGGCCGGGGCGGTGCTTGTCCGAGCCGACCACGTCCGGCAGGTGCTGGTGGAGCTTGCCGCCGCAGGTCACCGCGAGCAGTTGCATGCCCCGGCAGATGCCGAGCACCGGCAGGTCGGTCCGCAGCGCCGCCTGGAGCAGCAGAGACTCGCCCCGATCGCGGTCGGGGCGGCTGTCGGTGAGCGGGCCTGGCTCCTCGCCGTAGAGGTCGGGCCCAAGATCCGCGCCCCCGGCAATGATCAGTGCGTCGAGGGCGCGGAGTACGTCAGCGTCGGTGTCATCCGGGGGAAGTATCACCGCCCTCGCGCCGGCTGCGGTCACCGCATCGACGTAGGACTTTCTGATCAGCGCCGCGTCCTGGTCGATCCATACACCCCAGGACGCGGGTTCTACATAGGACGTGATTCCGACGATTGGTCGCACGGTCGTTGAGAACCTCCTCCCCAATACTTTGCTACCCGGCGACCCGATCGACAAACGACGACTACAGAGGTGTGACGTATGCCCCGGTAATTCCGCCGTCGACGACGAATTGGGCCGCCGTCATGAAGGAGGCGTCGTCGCTGGCCAGGAACGCGACCGCCGCTGCGATCTCTTCCGGCGCACCGAACCGTCCCATCGGCACGTGCACCAGCCGTCGCGCGGCGCGCTCCGGGTCCGCGGCGAACAGCTCCAGGAGCAGCGGCGTCGCGATCGGCCCAGGGCACAGCGCGTTGACCCGGATGCCCTCCCGGGCGAACTGGACACCCAGCTCACGGGTCATCGCGAGGACTCCGCCCTTGCTGGCGGTATAGGCGATCTGCGAGGTTGCGGCGCCCATGAGGGCCACGAACGACGCGGTGTTGATGATCGAGCCCTTGCCCTGCCGGCGCATGTGCGGGATCGCGTACTTGCAGCAGAGATAGACGCTGGTGGTATTGACCCGGATGACCCGTTCCCATGCGTCGAGTCCGGTTTCCAGGATGGAGTCGTCGTCGGGCGGCGAGATTCCGGCGTTGTTGAACGCGATATCGACCCGCCCGTACCTTTCGGCGACGCCGTCGAACAGCTCGCGGACACCGTCCTCGTCGGACACGTCGCAGAGCACGAACTCCCCGCCCACCTCGTCGGCCGCCGCCTTGCCGGCCGCGGCGCCGACGTCGACGCAGACCACCTTGGCGCCCTCGGCGGCGAACCGCCGGGCGGTGGCCAGCCCGATGCCGCTGCCGGCACCGGTGATCACGGCCACCCGGTCTTGGAGCCTGTTCATCGAACCTCTCAATCGGTCGCGAGGAAGACGTTCTTGACGTCGGTGAAGGAGAGCAACGCGTCGGGACCGAGCTCGCGGCCGAGGCCGGACTGCTTCATGCCGCCGAACGGGGTCGAGTAGCGGACCGAGGAGTTCGAGTTCACCGACAGGTTGCCGGTCTCGACGCCACGCGCCACCCGGATCGCCCGACCGGCGTCGCGGGTCCAGATCGAGCCGGACAGACCATATTCCGTGTCATTGGCCAGCCGGATCGCGTCGGCCTCGTCGTCGAACGGCAGCACCGAGACGACGGGGCCGAAGATCTCCTCGCGCCAGTGCCGGTCCTCGGGCGAGTCGGCGAGCAGCACCGTCGGCGCGTACCAGAAGCCGGGTCCCTCCGGAGCGTTGCCCGTGAAGGCCACCCGCGCCTGATCATCCACATAAGACGCGACCGTCTCCCGTTGCGCCTCGGTGATCAGCGGACCCATCTGGGCGGTCTCCAACGCCGGGTCCTCCACGCGGAAGGCCCGCACCGCGGGTTCCAACAGCTCCAGGAAACGGTCGTACGCCTGGCGTTGCACCAGGATCCTCGACCGCGCGCAGCAGTCCTGGCCAGCGTTGTCGAAGACCGCGGCCGGTGCCCCCGCAGCCGCCTTCTCCAGGTCGGCGTCGGCGAACACGATGTTGGCGCTCTTGCCGCCCAGCTCCAGCGTCACCCGCTTGACCTGGTCGGCACAGCCCCGCATGATCCGCTTCCCGACGTCGGTCGAGCCGGTGAAGCAGACCTTGCGTACCGCCGGGTGGGTCACGAACCGCTCCCCCACCAGCGATCCGCGCCCGGGGACCACGGTGAACACGCCCTCTGGCAGCCCGGCACGCAAGGCCAGCTCGGCCAGCCGCAGCGCGGTCAACGGAGTCACCTCGGCCGGTTTGAGCACCACGGTGTTGCCGGCAGCCAGCGCCGGCGCGAAGCCCCAGCCGGCGATCGGCATCGGGAAGTTCCACGGCACGATCACGCCGACCACGCCGAGCGGCTCGTGGAAGGTCACGTCGAGCCCGCCGGCGACCGGGATCTGCCGGCCCATCAGCCGCTCGGGCGCGCCCGCGTAGTAGTCGAGCACGTCACGGACGTTGCCGGCCTCCCAGCGGGCGTTGCCGATGGTGTGCCCGGAGTTGCGCACCTCGAGCTCGGCCAGTTCCTCGATGTGCGCGTCGACGGTGGCCGCGAACCGGCGCAGCAGCCGGGCGCGGTCGGCCGGCGCCATGGCCCGCCATCTCGGGAACGCCGCGTGGGCGCGCTCGATAGCGGCGTCGGTGTCGTGCAGGCTGCTCGCCGGCACGGTCTCGATCGCCAGTCCGGTGGCCGGATTGACCAGGTCGGTCACGGTGGTTCTCCCTTTACAGGCGTTCGAAGCCGCGGAACAGCTCCCAGTCGGTGACCGCCGCGTCGAATGCGGCCAGCTCGACCCGGGCACGGTTGGCGTAGTGGTCGACGACGTCGTCACCGAACGCGGCCCGGGCGATCTCGGAGCCCTCCCAGAGCGCCGCCGCCTCGCGCAGCGTGCTCGGCACCCTGGGGGACGTGTCGTCGCCGTACGCGTTGCCGGTGAACTCGGGCTCCAGGGGCAGCTCGTTCTCGATGCCGTGGACGGTGCCGGCGACCAGGGCCGCGATCGCCAGGTAGGGGTTGACGTCGGCGCCCGGCACCCGGTTCTCGACGCGCATGCCCTGGCCGTGCCCGACCACCCGCAGCGCGCAGGTGCGGTTGTCGCTGCCCCAGCGCAGTGCCGTCGGCGCGAACGAGCCCGGCTGGTAGCGCTTGTAGGAGTTGATGTTCGGGGCGAAGAGCACGCTGAACTCGCGCATCGTGGCCAGCAGTCCGGCCAGCGCGTGCTCGCCCGTCTTCGACAGGTGCGCCGGTCCGTCGCCCAGCATCGCCGACGTGTCGTCCGGCCCGCGCAGCGAGAAGTGGATGTGGCAGGAGTTGCCCTCCCGCGCGTTGGGCTTGGCCATGAAGGTGATCGACATGCCCTCCTGGGCGGCGATCTCCTTGGCACCGTTCTTGTAGATGACGTGGTGGTCGGCGCAGGTCAGCGCGTCGGCGTAGCGGAAGGCGATCTCGTGCTGGCCCAGGTTGCACTCGCCCTTGGCGCTCTCCGGCACCAGACCGGCGCCGGCCATCTCGTTGCGGATGCGGCGCAGCAACGGCTCGACGCGGGCGGTGCCGAGCAGCGAGTAGTCGACGTTGTACTGGTTGGCCGGGTTCAGGTCGCGGTAGCCCCGCTGCCAGGCGTCCTCGTAGGAGTCCTTGTAGAGGACGAACTCGAGCTCGGTGCCGGCGTACGCGGTGAGGTCGTGGGCCGCCAGCTTCTCGAGCTGCCGGCGCAGGATCTGCCGTGGGCTCGCCGTGACGTCGCCGGAGCCGTCGAGCCAGGCCAGGTCGGCCAGGAGGAGCGCGGTGCCCGGCTGCCACGGCACCCGGCGCAGGGTGCTCAGGTCGGGCACCATCGCGAAGTCGCCGTAGCCGCGGTCCCAGCTCGACATCGCGTAGCCGTCGACGGTGTTCATGTCGACGTCGACGGCCAGCAGGTAGTTGCACCCCTCGGCGCCGGCCTCGGTGACCTCGTCGAGGAAGAACCGGCCGTGCAGCCGTTTGCCCTGCAGGCGGCCTTCCATGTCGGTGAGGGCGAGGGCGACGGTGTCGATCTCACCGCCGTCGACCGCCACGGCGAGCTCTTCGAGCGTGAACGCCGGTTGTCGGGTCATCCTCGCGCCTCCATCAGCCGTTCCAAAAGGTCTACTCGCAAACCATTGGGTCGTCAATCACCCGAGCAAGCCCCGCAGCAACACCGCGGTCGCATCGCAGTGCTCCTCCATCGTCGCCCGTGCACTGGCCGCGTCGCCGGCAAGAATCGCGTCCACGACCCGGGTATGTTGCCGGTCCGAGTGGTCCAGGTTCTTCTTGATGACCGGGATCGCGGCCAGCAGCCGGTCGAGCGCGAGCTGCACGTCGGCCACGGCGGCGGCCAGCGACGGGCTGCCGCACGCGGCGGCGATGGCCAGGTGCAGCCGGGAGTCGGCGACGCGCCGGGTGGCCGGGTCGCGGTCGCGGGAGGCGGTGAGGCAGGCGACGAGCTGTTGGCGCTCGGGTGCGGTCAGGGTGCGGGTGGCGGCGAGACCGGCCGCACCGGGCTCGAGCACCCGTCGGAAGTCGAGCGCGTCGTGCAGGGTGTCGCCCATCTGCCGGGCGAGCTCGGCGGCGCCCTTCGCCTTCGGGGCGGCGGCCCTCCGTCCCTTGTCGACATCGTCGGTCACGGGGGCGACCACGAAGGTGCCGCCGGTGCGGCCGCGGCGTGACTCGAGGAAGCCGGCCTCGCGCAGGGCGCGGATCGCCTCCCTGAGCGTGACCCGGCTGACCTGGAGGCGCTCGGCGAGCTCCCGCTCGGCGGGCAACCGGTCGCCGGCCGCGACCAGACCGAGCCGGATCGCCTGCGCCAACCGCGACACGGTGATCTCGAAAGCGTTGCCACCCCGGACGGGCCGCCACAGCGGCACGCCGGTCACGGTCGGCGCCGGATCTTCTCCGCGTCTGACCGGCGGCGCGGCAGTCTTCAGGGTCGCGGCGTCGGGATCACTCGGCCGCCGTTGCTTCACGATGGCCGGGACCTCCGCGCCGGACTCGCCTGCCGACATCGTCAGTGTGCCCGCGGGTCGAGCGGACCGCCGCCGCACAACGGGGCCTTCGTCCGTGGCTGCCGCCGGCTTTCCCCTGCGCCTGGTCGCCGGTCCCTGCGACTCCGCGGCAGTCGGGAATCGGGAGTGAGCCGAATCCGCCACTGCCGTGGCCGACGCCGCCCCGCTGTCCGCCGGCAGGACCAGCTTGCGCGAGCCCGACGACGTCGCGGTGGCATCCGGTAGGCCGTCGGCGGGCGCGGCGACGGTGGCCGGAGTGGCCTTGGTCGGGCGTGGGCGCCGGGGCGGCTTGCGGACCGCGTCGGTGGGCATCGTGCGTACCCCCAAATGGATGTGGCCTCTCCCCCGCGACCGGCGGGGTGCCGGTCGCGGGAGAGCCGAAACCCCCGAGGGTCAGGGTGTTGGCGTGCTGGCCGTGTCCGGTTCGTCGACTGTACGGCGTGGACCCGTGAACCACCGGCGTGCCGACACGCGCCACCAGATCCAGACGGCCAGGAGCACGCCGCCTACGGCCAGTGGGGCGTAGTTGACCGCGCTCCAGGTGAAGTCGTCGCTGAACGGGACGGCGGCCGGGGTGAACGGCAGGATGAAGTAGATCGAGATGATCGCGATCTCGATCACCGCGATCCAGCCGAGCACCTTGTAGCGCTTGCCCAGCGTCCATGGCCCCGGCTGGAACGCGTCGCCCATGCGCAGGCGCAGCGCGATCGGGATCAGGAAGGCCAGGTACAGGCCGATGACCGCGACCGAGACCACCGCGTAGAAGGCGACCGGGATGCCGTTGTACTGGTACAGCGCCGGCAGCGTCAGCACACCGCCGGCGACGGTCCCGGCGATGATCGCGTACACCGGCGTGCCGTCGCGGTTGACCTTTGACCAGAGGCGCCAGCCGGGAACCGCGCGGTCACGGCTGAACGCGTACGTCATCCGCGACATCGAGGTCACGCAGCTCATGCCGCAGAAGAACTGACCAATGGTCGAGATGATGATGACGATCTTGAAGAACACCGGGGTGAGCGCGGTCTCGAAGATGGCGCCCGAGAAGCCGCCGGCCTCGTTGATCGCGTCGACGTCCGTGGCCGCGAACAGGAACGCGAGCAGCAGGATCCAGCCACCGATCGCCGAGTAGAAGATCGACTGCCAGAGACCGCGGGCCGCCGCGTGCGAGGCGCCGCGGGTCTCCTCCGAGACGTGGGCGCAGGCGTCGAAACCGGTGATCGTGTACTGAGTCAGCAGGAACCCGAGCGGCAGGATGAAGAACCAGAACATCAGACCGTTGTGGTCGCCGTCGCCGAACCCGGAGTTGTTGAAGCGCTCGGTGAAGACGAACTGGAAGCTCTGGTGGTTGTCCGGCACGACGATCAGGATGAGCACCACGGCCGCGGCGCCGGCGACGTGCCACCAGACCGAGACGTTCTGGAGTACGTCGATGATGGCGTGGCCCCAGATGTTGATGATCCCGTGCAGCGCCAGGATGATGACGAACAGTAGGAACGCCTGGTTGAGCGTGCCGGCCCAGCCGTCGAAGAGCGCCGACAGGGTCAGGTTGAGGAAGGTCGCGCAGCCGTAGTCGACCGACGCGGTCACCGCGATCAGGCCGACCAGGTTGAGCCAGCCGGTGAACCAGCCGTGCACCGGCTTGCCCATCTTCGCGGCCCACCAGTAGATGCCGCCGGCGGTGGGGTACGCGGAGACGAGCTCCGACATGCAGAGGCCGATGATCAGGATGAAGATCGAGATCAGCGGCCAACCCCACGAGATCGCGATCGGGCCGCCGTTGTTCCAGGCCTGGCCGAAGGTGGTGAAGCAGCCGGCCAGGATCGAGATGATGGAGAACGAGATGGCGAAGTTGGAGAATCCGCTCCACTTGCGCCTGAGTTCCTGCTTGTAGCCGAGCTCCGCGAGCCGCTGGGCATCGTCGTC
This sequence comes from Asanoa sp. NPDC049475, assembly GCF_040676915.1. Lineage (NCBI taxonomy): Bacteria > Bacillati > Actinomycetota > Actinomycetes > Micromonosporales > Micromonosporaceae > Asanoa > Asanoa sp. NPDC049475. The sequence goes on from NZ_JBFAPY010000004.1 coordinate 898,229, forward strand.
CAGTGGCTGCTCACCCGTCTCGGGCGACGTGGTCGTCACTGCAACACCTCCCTGAGGTGGTCATAACGGGGTGGCCGTGCGGCCCGCGGCGGTGTCGATCAGACGACCGAGATCAGGTGCGTCGAGATCGTGTACGGCCCGGGACCACTTGTCGGCCGCTTCGCTCCAGTAGTCGAACGTCGAGTCCGGCGCCCGCAGCAGGCCGTGGTGCACGGAGAACCAGAGCGTCCAGGTGACGTTGGACAGGATCAGGTTGAGCCGCACCCGCGCGTGCAACGCGGGCGTGCTCTCTGTGCCGTAGTAGGCGGCCGTGAGCGCCGCCGTCCGGTCGGGGTCGAAGTCGGCCTCGGCCGCTATGTCACCCAGCTCGAAAGCCGGGTCGTTGTTGCCGGAGAGCTGGTAGTCGACGATGCGCACGTCGCCGGCCACGTCGATGAAGTTCGCGGGGAGGAGGTCGTTGTGGCACGGTTTTTTGCTGACGTGCGTCAGCGCTCCGGCGATCGCGTCCACTTCGGACTCGCGATCGTGGTAGCCCGCCGGCACCCGCAGGTCGTGCCGTGCGCAGATGTCGAGCAATTCCCGCCGTTTGGCGATGATGTCGAAGTCGTTGGCGAACGGCGGGCCGGCGTGCAGCTTCCGGCAGGCGGCCGCGATCTTGGCGATGGTCGCGGGGTCGCGCACGTCGTCGGCGTGCAGCGTGCGCCCGGGCAGGAACTCCAGCACGAGCGCGGGTACGTCCGGCACGACCTCGATCACCCGGGCGCCGGCGCCGCTCTCGGCCGCCCGCAAGGTGTTCTCGATCTCCTGCTCGGGCGGTACACCGAGACCAGCGGCGGACACCGCCGGATCGAGTACGCGCAGCAGGTAACTGCGCCCGCCGGTGTCGACGCGCCAGATGTGGTGCGACAGGCCGCCCGCGACCGGCGTGACGCGCACGGGCCGCCCCGCGAAGCGCGGCACACGGCCCAGCACCTCGCCCGCCTGGGGTCGTTCCGCCATCCGCATGCCCGCCTCCGCATGCCGTGTCTTAGGCGGGAGTGTTGACCTCCGTGATCACCGAGGTCAATACTCACGGCGGTAAAAGTTCACTGACCGGATAGCTGATTTGGTCATACCTTTCTGGTGGTAGGACTGCGCCTGTGCGGACTGATGCGCGCGTAGTGATCGTCGGCGGCGGGGTCGCGGGCTGCAGCATCGCGTACCACCTGGCCCGCCTGGGTTGGACAGACGTCCTGGTCGTCGAGCAGCACGAGCTGACCGAGGGCACCACCTGGCACTCGGCGGGTTTCGTCGGCCAACTCCGCTCGACGATCAGCCAAACGCGCATGATCATGTATTCGTCGGGCCTCTACGCGGAGCTCGCCGACCGCACCGGGCTCGACCCCGGCTGGCGGGGCGTCGGTGGTGTCCGCTTGGCCACGACGCCGGAACGGGTCGAGGAGCTGTTGCGGCAGGCGTCGTCGGCGACCACGTACGGGCTGGAGCTGGAGCTGCTCTCCCCCGGTGTGTTGGGTGATCGCCTTCCGATGCTCGACGTGTCCGACGTGCGGCTGGCCGGCTGGTTGCCCGGCGACGGCTATCTGCGGCCCGACCAGCTTGCGGGCGCGCTCGCCGCCGGGGCGCGTGCGCTGGGCGTCACGTTCGCGACGGGGACCGCGGTGACGGGGATCGAGGTGGTCGACGGCCGGGTCCGCGCGGTGCGGACGTCGCGGGGCCGGGTCGCCACCGAGATCGTGGTCAACGCGGCCGGGGCGGCGGCCGGCCACGTCGGCGGGCTCGCCGGGGTCCCGGTCCCGGTCGTGCCGATCAAGCATCAGTACGTGGTCAGCTCCGCGCTGCCGCTGCCGGACGTGCCCGCGCTGCCGACGGTCCGGGACCCGGACCACATCGTCTACTTCCGTGGCTCGGACGACGCTGAGACGCCGGACGGGCTGTTGATCGGCGGCTACATCCGGACGCCGTCGGTGTGCTGGCCGTCGTCCGGTCCGCCGCTGGCGTCGCCACGTTCGTTGTTCCCGCCGGAGCTGGACCTTTTCGCCGAGTCGTGGGCGGCCGGCCAGCACCGGGTGCCCTCGCTGCGCACGGCGACGATCGCCCGGGTGGTCAACGGCGCGGAGGCGTTCACCCCGGACGGCGAGTTCCTGCTGGGCGAGACCGCCGTGCGGGGTTTCTGGGTGGCGGCGGGATTCTGCGTACACGGCCTGGCCGCCGCCGGCGGCGTGGGCAAGGTCCTCGCGGAGTGGATCGTCGACGGCCAACCCGAATATGACGTGTCGCATATGGACATTCGCCGGTTCGGCGCGCACGCGGCGAGCCGCTCGTGGGCGACGGCCAAGGCGCTCGACGCGTACTCCCGTTATTACGACGTCGTCTATCCCCAGACGGAGTGGACCGCCGGTCGTCCGTTGCGCCGCTCGGCCGTGTGGCCGCGCACGGGTGAGGCGTCGCTGGGCGAGAAGGCCGGCTGGGAGCGGGTCAACTGGTTCGCACCGCGGGCCGACGACCCTGAGGCGGCGCGCCCCGCTGGTTGGGCCGGCCGCACCTGGTCGCGCGCTATTGCCGCCGAGTGCCGGGCCACCGAGTCGGCGGCGGGTCTGTTCGACCAGTCGTCGTTCGCGAAACTCGACGTCCGAGGGGCCGGCGCGGCGAAGTTCCTGCAATGGATGTGCGCCAACGACGTCGACCGCCCGGAATTGGGCGCCGCCTACACCCAGTTGCTCAATGCCCGCGCGGGCATCGAGGCCGACCTGACGGTGACGCGCCTGGCCGAAGACCACTTCCGCGTGGTGACCAGCACGGCCTCGGGTGTACGCGACGCCGCCTGGCTCCGCCGCCACGCCCCGTCCGACGTGGTGATCGACGACGTCACGGGAGCGTACGGCTGCCTGTGCCTATGGGGTCCGGCGGCCCGGGAGATCGTCGCGCCGCTGGTAGACGGCGATCTCGACGCCCGCTTCATGCGAGCGAGCCGGGTGACCCTCGGCCCGGTGCCGGTGCTGGCCCAACGGGTGACCTTCGTCGGGGAGTTCGGCTGGGAGCTCTACGTCGGCACCGAGTACGTCCTGACGCTGTGGGACCTCCTGGTCTCCTCCGGGGTGCCGCTCGGATTGCGACCGGCGGGCTACCGCGCGATCGAGTCGATGCGGCTGGAGAAGGGCTACCGCGTCTGGGGCTCGGACATCACCCCCGAGACGACGCCGTACGAGGCGGGGTTGTCGTTCGCGGTCCGCAAGGACAAGGGCTTCCTGGGCAGCGCCGCACTCCGGGCGACGACTCCGGAGCGCCGCCTACGCTGCCTGGTCATGGCCGACCCGTCCCAGGTCTGCCTGGGAACGGAACCGGTCCGGGTAGCCGGTGTTCCGGTAGGCCGAGTCACCTCAGGCGGCTACGGCTACCGCGTGGAGGCGTCGATCGCCTACGCCTACCTGCCGGCAACGGTCGAAGAGGGCGCGCCAGTCGAGGTAGGCATGTTCGGCGAATGGCAGACCGCCACGGTCGCCAGAGAGCCGTTGTACGACCCGCAGAACACCCGCATCCGCGGCTGATGCCCTGGACGGGTTCGCGAGGATGGACAGCCCGCGACCAGCCGTCGGTGAGGCTGAGCCGCAGCCGGTTCGGGGGCAGGCTTCAGAACGACCGCCGACCGTGTTCGACCTAGCGGTCCAGGGACCCCCGCTGCGGACGTGAACGCGCTGGGGTCCTGAGCGCCGGACGCCGCGGCCAGGAAGATCACGAACCGGCACCGCGGCTCGACGAGGCAGGCTCCTGGCCTCGATCTCTATCCGCGCTTACGACCCGCACCGCCATCACCGCAGCGGTGGCCGCGACCCCCGCGGGCGTCCGAAGCCGCCGCGTGTCGCCGTCAAGGGCGCCTAAGCTCCAACCCGATCCGTCTCCTCCCGCTCCCGGTCAACAGCGACAGCTTCCGCAGTCAGGCTCGGCTCCTCGGCGTCCGGGATCGGCTCGCCCGCCAGCCGCCGCAGTGGCGACATCCAAGCGACGATCACCCCGAGACCACTCATCGCCGCCATGGTGATGATCGCCGTCCGTGGACTGGTCAGGTCCGAGACGACTCCGCCGATGAGTGCTCCGACGGGCCAGCCCACCCCGAACGACAGCATCCGGCCGGCCGTGTTGACCCGGCTCTGTAGTCGGTCCGGCGTGACGCGCTGGCGCAGGGTGATCGCCGTCAGGATGACCACTGAATAGACGATCGCCCACAGGGCCAGCAGCACCGCCGCCGCCACCCAGCTGGTTGCCAGACCGCACGCCAGGCCGAACAGCGCCGACAAAGGCAGGAACCACAACGTGACCCGCGGCTCACCCATCCGGCGGGCCAGGCGCGGGAAGATCAGGGCCGCGACGATGCCGCCGGCACCCCAGACTCCATAGAGGACGCCCAGCCGGGCGTCGTTGGTCGGCCGGACCCCAAGCGTCTGGTCGAGCCAGGGCACGAACTGACCCATGAACGCCCCGCCGGTCATCGACTGCAGGCAGCCCACGATGGTCTGCGTGCGCACGATGGGCTGCCGGCTCAGGAACACGACGCCCTCGCGGATGTCGCGGAACAGGCCCGGAGACGGGCTGGTCACCCCGATCTGCAGCGGGGCCGCGATCGCCCGCACCAGCAGCGCCGACACCACGAACGAGATCGCGTCGACCACCAGCAGCGGCGCTGGTGCGATCAGGGTCAGCAGCACGCCGGCCACGCCCGGCACGATGAGCTCCAGCACCGTGCTGCCGCCGTGCACGGCCGAGTTGGCGGCAGCGATGCGGGCGCGCCCGACCAACGCCGGCAGGGCGCCGAAGTTGGCCGCGTCGAAGAAGACGAAGAAGATCTGGGTCAGGAACGAGGCGACCAGCACGTGTGGCGCCGTCAGCACGCCGAACGCGAATGCGGCCGGAATCGACCCCAGCACGACCGCGTTGACCAGGTCGGCGGTGACCATCACCCGCCGCCGGTCGAGCCGGTCGGCGAGCGCGCCGGCGAACAGGCCGAAACACAGGTAGGGCAGGCCCTCGGCCACGACGACCAGCGCGGTCCAGAGGCTCGACCCGGTCACCGAGTAGATCAGCACCGGCAGCACGACGTAGGTGACGAGCGAGCCGGTGACCGACACCATGCGGGACAGCCAGTAACGGCGGAAGTCGATGTCGGCGAGGAGGGTCACGGGGGACATCATGCCGGTCCCCTCCGACAATTCCGTTGCCGCGCCGAGCCCCGTACCCCATCATTGGTCTCAGGTCAAGAGGGGCCCCGAAGACACCGCGCACTCGGAACGCGCGAACGCACCGGTGCGATTTACCTCTCTCATCGCACCGGCGCGAGGCGGCGGGCGGGCGCGCACACCAACGCGTGCCCGCCTGCCCGTCAGATAACGCCGCCCGGCATCTCCGCCGAACGCAGCAACTCCGTGATCGCCGCGGGTGCGGCAGGCGTGCCGAAATGCCGGCCCTGCCCGCTGTCGCACCCCAGTGCCGTCAACCGTTCCACCTGCTCCAGCGTCTCCACCGACTCCGCGGTCACCGACAGCCCGAGCGCGTGCGCGAGCCGCACCAGCGCGTCGACGATCCGCTCGGCGACCACGCTCGCCGGGTCGTGCGCCCGCATCCCGTCGACGAACGGGCCGGCGAGCTTGAGGGTGTGGATCGGAAGCTGACGCAGGTACGCGAGATTCGAGTAACCGGTGCCGAAATCGTCGATGGCCAGGCGTACGCCGGTGCTGGCCAGCCGCCGCAGCGCCCGCACCGGCTCGCCCCCGGTCGCCATCACGGCGCTCTCGGTCAGTTCGAGCTGGAGCAGGTCCGGAGGCAGGCCGCTGTCGCGCAGCGCGCCGGCCACCTGGTCGACGATCTCGGGATCGCTGACCTGGCGGGCCGACAGGTTGACGCTGACCATCAGCCGGGCACGCGGGAACTCCTTGTGCCACCGGCCGGCCTCGGCGCACGACCGCTCCAGCACCCACTGGCCGAGCCGGATGATCAGACCGGTCTCCTCTGCCAGCCCGATGAACTGGTCGGGCGAGAGCAGCCCGAGCGTCGGATGCTGCCAGCGGATCAGCGCCTCCACCGCGCGCATCCCGCCGTTGCCGAGCGAGACGATCGGCTGGTATTCGACGACGAACTCGTCTCGGGCCAGCGCGGACGGCAGGGCCGCCGCCAGCGCGGTGCTGGTCGCCTCGCGGGCCGCGCGCTCCGGGTCGTAGCGCGCCCAGCGACCGCGGCCGCCTTCCGCCTTGGCCCAGTACAGCGTGGTGTCAGCGGCCTTCATCAGGTCGGTGGCGGTGCCTTCGGCGACGAACCGGTCGACGATGCCCACGCTCGCGGAGACGGCCAGCTGGTTGGCTCCGATGTAGACAGGCTCGGCGACGGCCCGCAGCGCCGACTCGGCCACCTCGACCGCCGTGCCGTCCTGGTCGACGTCGGCGACGAGGATGACGAACTCGTCACCGCCCATCCGGGCCACGAGGTGGCCGGCGCCGGCGACCGCCTCGGCCAGCCGGCGGGCCACCACGATGAGCAACTGGTCGCCGACGTCGTGGCCGAGGGTGTCATTGATGGCCTTGAAACCGTCGAGGTCGAGGAAACAGACGCCGACCCGACGGTCGTGTCGCCTGTCCTCCAGCACCGCTTCGAGCCGCTCGAAGAAGAGCGTGCGGTTGGGCAGCCCGGTCAGCGGGTCGTGCAGCGCCTGGAAGCGCAGCCGTTGCTGCAACGCGTACCGCTCCGTGATGTCCTGGACCATCGCCACCGTGAACCGGGGCCGCCCGTCGTCGTGCCGGATCAGCGTGACCGTGAGGTCGGTCCAGAGCTCGCTGCCGTCCTTGCGGAAGTAGCGCTTCTCGAGCCGTACCCCCTCGCGTTTGCCCTCGATCAGGTCTTCGTAGAGCTGCCAGATCCCAGGGGCGTCCTCGGCGTGGAAGAGGTCGCTGACGTTGATCTCCCGCAGCTCGTCGCGCGAGTAGCCGAGCATGTCCGCGAAGGACTGGTTGACGTCGAGGATCCGACCGGTCAGGTCGGCGATGCCGATGCCGATCGCGGCCCCGGTGAACACCGCGCGGAAGCGGGCCTCGCTGTCGCGCAATGCCTGCTCGGCCTCGTCGCGCGCTTCCCAGGCCGACCGGCTGATCCGCTCCTGCTGCGCGAACGTGCGGTCACGCAACGCCCAGGCGAAGCCCTCCGCCAGCGCGGCCTGCAACTCGGTGAGCCGCGCCGCTAGGTCCGGCAGCTCCAGGCCTGGCACCACGTCGTCGACCAGGTGCTCGTCGAGCGCGCGCAGCGACCAGCCGAGCGTGCCGGGCTCGGTCAGGTTGGCCTCGACCAGCGCCTGACCGACCTCGCGGGCCGGGTCAGCGCTGAACTCCTTGGCGGCCAAGGCCTGCGCGAGCCGCACGGCGTGGCCGGTCAGCAGCTCTTCGACCTGTTCGCCGGACATCGGCACGAACGCCCGCCGGGCGACGGCATGCGTCCATCGCCCGGCATAACGCCGCGCGCCCGAGGTGCTGATCTCCGGAGCGGAGAGTGCCATTGTCAGCCCGCGGCCGGCTTTCGGCCGACCCCACCGAACGCGCCGAACCGCTCGGGGTGGTCGTCGACGTCGCCGGGCGAGTCCGGACGCCACAGTGGCATGTGGACGATGCCGGGCTCGAGCAGCTCGAAATCGCCGAAGAAAGCGGAGACCTGGGCCTTGGACCGCAGCGTGATCTCGGTGGCGGTGCGCGCCGACAGCTTCTGCGCGTCGAGCATCTCCTGCGGCTGGTCCTCGTAGGTCGAGTGCGAGATGACCAGGTAGCTGCCCGGCGGGACGGCGTCGCGCAGCGCGGCCATGAGGCGGTCAGGATCGTCACTGTCGGGTACGAAGTGGACGACGCCGGCCAGCAGCACGCCCACGGGCTCGGTGAAGTCGAGCAGGCCGGTCCCGCGCGCCTCGGCCAGGATGTGCGCGGGGTCCCGCACATCGGCCTGGATGACGGCGGTGCGCGGGTTGTCCTCCAAAATGGAGCGGCTGTGCGCGACGGCGACCGGGTCGATGTCCACGTACACGATGCGGGCCTCGGGGTTGATGCCCTGGGCCACCTCGTGCACGTTGCCGACGGTCGGGATGCCGGAGCCGATGTCGAGGAACTGGTCGATGCCGAGGCGGGTGAGCTCGGCGACCGCGCGGCGCAGGAACGCCCGGCCGGCGCGCATGGTGTCGGCCAGGTTCGGGGTCATCGCCGCGATCTGCTCGGCGAGCTGCCGGTCGATCTCGAAGTTGTGCGCGCCGCCCAGAAAGTAGTCGTAGACCCGGGCTGCGCTCGGCCGGCTGAGATCGACCTCCGTCGGTAGCGCCCTCGACTGTTCCATCGTCCGCCTTCGTTCGATGCCGCTGGGCTCATGGTCGCGCCCGAGCATACTTCTTCCGTGCGGCCGTGCGGTGCTCCTCCTATTTTGCCCCCTCGGTGGCCGCGACCGGTGGGGCCGATGCGGCCGCTGGCTTCGTTGACGGCAACTGCTCCGCCAGCATGCCGGCCTGGTGCGCGAGGGCGCCGACCACAGCGGGCACGACGGGCAGGACCCAGTCGGCGATGATGCCGGTGTGCGGGAGGTTGAGGATCAGCACGGCGGCCGTCGCGCCTCCGAGCCCGTGCACGAGACCGCGCCAGGCCGCCCGGCCGGTCTGCGCGACCGCGGCGATGCGCGCGGAGCGTCCGGTGAGGGTGGGGAAGCTGCTGAGGGCGCGCGCGTCCCGGCGACCGAAGTTGACGCCTGAGACGGCCGCGGTGACCGAGGTGCCGCCGACGACGGCGGGCAGCAGGTCGCGGGTCATCATGTAGAGCACCAGGAACGCACCCAGTCCGATCCCGACGGAGATGGCGGCACGCTTCCATTCCCGCTTGTCGCCCGGGTACCAGTAGTACTTGACCGTGCCCTCGGAGACTTGCTTCTCGATCCTGCCCACCGAGGGACCTCCAGTGACGTTTGGTGTCGTCTTCGTCACTTAGCGTAAATGGCGGGCCGATTCCGGCATTCGGAGATTAGCCGAGGCATCTCAGCATGTGGGAGTCCTCGGTCAGAAGAGCACAGTCGCGAACTCGCCGACGGGACGGAAACCACAGCGGGCGTACGCCCGGCGGGCCGGCTCGTTGTAGTCGTTGACGTAGAGGCTGACCGTCGGGGCGACGCGGCGCAGCGCGTCCCGCATCACCGCGGCGAGGGCCGGCGCGGCGAGCCCCTTGCCGCGCCAGTTCGGCGCGACCCACACGCCCTGGATCTGCGCGGTCTGCTTGGTGACGACCGCGAGCTCCGCCTTGAAGACCACTTCACCGTCGACGACGCGGGCGTACGCGCGACGGGCCCTGACCAGGTCGGCCACGCGCCGGCGGTAGCCGACGCCGCCGTCGTCGAGCATCGGCGAGACGCCGACCTCCTCGGTGTACATCGCCACCGCGGCCGGAAAGAGCTGGTCGGTCTCGTCGGTGCGGACGACCCGGACGGACTTGTCGATGCTCAGGTCCGGCATCGCGTCGGCCATCAACAGCGGCTGGTGCGGTCGGACGTCACGGGCCGGTCCCCAGTGGTCGGAGAGGCGGTCCCAGAGGCCGAGGACGGCGTCGGCCCGTCCGACGATCGACGAGCACGTCCGGTCCTCGGCGGCCAGGCGCTCGGCGAACGCGGCCACCGCGCCGGGTCCGGCGTGGACGGGGGTGAGGTGGCCGCCCAGCCAGCAGAGCGCCTCGACGTGCCGGCGCGACCCGTAGCCGAAGACTCGCCCGTCGGCCCGCCACCAGGCGAGTCCGCGCGCGGCGACGCGCTCGGCCACCTGGGCCGCGCCGTAGGGATCGGTGTCCAGCAAGCGCTCGACCGCTCCTCGCTCGGTCTCACCGAGCTGCCGGACGGGCACCATCAACACGTTCTCAAGGGTGCCAGATCGCGGTGCGAACGGCTTCCCCCGGTTTTGGCCCTTGATCATCGTCTATTGATGTGACCCAGGTCACGGCGTGTTGTCGCCGATGCATTGCCGATATATCGTCAACGTATCGACAACAGATCGGAGGACGACCAATGAGGTTCCAACGAGAAAATCTTCATCGCGGCCATCACGGTGGCCATGACGCACGGATGCGCGGGCACGGCTTCCCGGGAGGCGACTTCGGTGGCTTCGGCTGGGGTGGCGGCGGCTTCGGCGGTGGCGGCTTCGGCGGAGGCCCGGGTGGCCGCGGACGCGGCGGTCGGGGCGGGCGCCGACCCAACGTGCGGGCCGCACTGCTCGCGCTGCTCACCGAGCGGCCGATGCACGGTTACGAGATGATCCAGGAGCTCGAGCAGCGCACCGGCGGCATGTGGCGGCCGAGCCCGGGCTCGGTCTACCCCACGCTCCAACTGCTGGAGGACGAGGGCCTGATCGCCAGCACCAGCGAGGGCGGTCGCAAGAGCTTCGCCCTCACGGAGGCCGGTCAGGCCGAGGCTACCGAGGCCGCCGCCCAGGCGCCCTGGAGCGCCTTCGAGGCCGCCGGCGCGGTCAACAGCTGGCAGGACATCCGCGAAGCGGCGATGGGCACGATGAACGCGCTTCGCCAGGTGCTCCGCACAGGCAACGACGACCAGCGCACCCGCGCGGCCGAGGTACTCGACGAGGCGCGCCGCAAGCTCTACGCGATCCTGGCCGAAGACCCCGAGACCCGGTGACGGCGCACGCGAAAGGCTCCACGAGATCTGATCTCGTGGAGCCTTTCCGTCGTTCTTGGGCGTTCGCTCTGACCATGACCCGACGCGGGGCCGGCGAGCGGAGCGGTCCCTCGCGGGAGGAACGGTCCGCACCACCGCGAACCCGAGTCATGATCCAGATGTTGACCCTCTGGAAACCGTCTAGTGGACCGTGACCGTCGGGCCGATCGCGAGCTCGCGTAGCTCTTCCGGCAGCTCGGCGCCCATCTCCTCGGCCAGGCGCACGGCCTCGGCGATCAGGGTCTCGACGATCTGGCCCTCGGGCACCGTCTTGATGACCTGGCCCTTGACGAAGATCTGGCCCTTGCCGTTGCCGGACGCCACGCCGAGGTCGGCCTCGCGGGCCTCCCCTGGACCGTTGACGACGCAGCCCATGACGGCGACCCGCAGCGGCACCGGCAGGCCTTCGAGCCCGGCGGTGACCTCTTCGGCCAGCTTGTAGACGTCGACCTGGGCCCGACCGCACGACGGGCAGGAGACGATCTCCAGGCCGCGCTCCCGCAGGCCCAGCGACTCGAGGATCTGTTGGCCGACCTTGACCTCTTCGACCGGCGGCGCGGACAGCGACACCCGGATGGTGTCGCCGATACCCTCGGCCAGCAGCGCGCCGAAGGCGACCGCCGACTTGATCGTGCCCTGGAAGGCCGGGCCGGCCTCGGTCACGCCGAGGTGCAGCGGGTAGTCGCACTGCTCGGCCAGCTGCCGGTACGCACGGATCATCACGACCGGGTCGTTGTGCTTCACCGAGATCTTGATGTCGCGGAAGCCGTGCTCCTCGAACAGCGAGCACTCCCACAGGGCCGACTCGACCAGCGCTTCGGCCGTCGCCTTGCCGTATTTCTGGAGGAGCCGCTTGTCGAGCGAACCGGCGTTGACGCCGATCCGGATCGGCACCCCGGCGCCGGAGGCGGCGACGGCGATCTCCTTGACCTTGTCGTCGAACTGCCGGATGTTGCCCGGGTTGACCCGGACGGCCGCGCAGCCGGCGTCGATCGCCGCGAACACGTACCTCGGCTGGAAGTGGATGTCAGCGATGACCGGGATCTGCGACTTCTTCGCGATCGCGGGCAGCGCCTCCACGTCGTCCTGCGACGGCACCGCCACGCGGACGATCTGGCAGCCGGACGCCGTGAGCTCGGCGATCTGCTGCAGCGTCGCGTTGACGTCGGCCGTCAGCGTGGTCGTCATCGACTGCACCGACACCGGGGCACCACCGCCCACCGCCACCGAGCCCACCTGGATCTGGCGGCTCTGCCGGCGCGGGGCCAGCGGCGGGGGCGGAACGGCCGGCATGCCGAGACTGATCGCGGTCACGGGAACACTCACCTCGGAACGGTTGTGCGCGGGTTCTAGAAGAGCGTGATGGGGTTGATGATGTCAGCAGTGATCGTCAGCAGGGTAAAAGCCCCACCTATCAGGATAACGACGTACGTAACGGGCATGAGCTTGTAGTAGTCGACGCGCCCTGGATCGGGCTTGCCGAGCCGGGCGGCGACCCACGACCTGGCCCGCTCGAACCACGAGATCGCGATGTGGCCGCCGTCAAGGGGTAGCAGCGGCAGCAGGTTGAACACACCAATGAAGAAGTTCAACGAGACGAACAGCAGGACAAAGATCTCCCATGCGCTGTGTTCGACGGCCTCGCCACCGAGCCGGCTGGCACCGACGACGCTGATCGGCGTGTCGGCGTCGCGGGGCTCACCGGTGACCGCGTCCCAGAGGGCGGGGATCTTCTCCGGGATCCGCTGGAGCGACTGCACGGTGCCGACCGCGAGGTTGCCGGTGTAGTCGGCGGTCGCGGGCACGGCGTCGATCGCGTTGTACTTGACCATGATCGGCACGCCCGGCGGCGGGATCGGCCCCTGCACGCCGAGGGCGCTCACCGCGCTGACCGGGCCTTCGGGGTTGTCGACCGGGGGCCGCTGCACCGAGGCGAGGTTGACGTTGACCTGCTGGTCGGCGCCGCCACGCTGGTAGTTGATCGTCGCCTGGGAACCCGCCGGGAGCTTGCGGATCTCGTTGACCAGGTCGTTGTAGGTCGCCACCGGCACGCCGTTGATGGCGGTGATCTTGTCGTCGTCCTGGAGACCGGCCTGCTTGGCGGGGCTCGCCGGGTCGCCGGGGATGCAGTCACGGTTGGCGGTCGCGCCGACGATCACGCAGTCGGTGACCTTGACGTACGCCGGCTGCGGTTGGGCCAACGCGGGGTTCGGCAGGCCGATGAACATCGCGGCGAGCCAGAGGGTGACGATCGCCAGGAGGAAGTGGGTGACCGAGCCGGCGCTCATCACGACGGTGCGCTTCCACAGCGGGAACCGCCACATCGCGCGGGGCTCGTCGGCCGGGTCGACGTCGTCGTCCTGCGGCGTCATGCCGACGATCTTGCAGAAGCCGCCGAGCGGGATGCCCTTGAGCCCGTATTCGGTCTCGCCACGCTTGAACGACCACAACGTCGGCCCGAAGCCGACGAAGTATTTGGTCACCTTCATGCCGAAGGCCTTGGCGGTGAGCATGTGCCCGGCTTCGTGCAAACTGACCGATATCAGGATGACAAGGGCGAAAAGCGCCACACCGATCAGATACATTAAGCTCCCCTCACCGCTGACCCGATCAGATCCCGCGCCTGCCTCCGGGCCCAGGTTTCCGCGGCGAGCACGTCATCGACGGTACCTGGTTCGGCGAAGTCGGGTGCGGCCGTGAGGACTTGCTCCACGGTGTCCACTATGCCGAGGAAGGGCAAACGCCCCTCCGTGAAGGCGGCCACACACTCTTCGTTGGCCGCGTTGTAGATCGCCGGTCGGCACCGCCCCGTCCGGCCAGCCTGCTTGGCGAGCTCGACCGCCGGGAACGCCGCGTCGTCGAGCGGTTCGAACGTCCAGGTGTGCGCCGTGGTCCAGTCGACCGGCCTCGCCGCATCCGTGACCCGGTCGGGCCACCCGAGGCCCAGCGAGATCGGCAACCGCATGTCGGGCGGGCTGGCCTGCGCGATCGTCGAGCCGTCGACGAACTCCACCATGGAGTGGATCACCGACTGCGGGTGCACGACGACCTGGATGTGGTCGTAGTCGACGTCGAAGAGCTCGTGCGCCTCGATCACCTCGAGCCCCTTGTTGACCATGGTCGCCGAGTTGATCGTGACCACCGGCCCCATGTTCCAGGTGGGATGGGCAAGGGCTTCGTCGGGCGTGACCCCGGTCAGCTCGTCGCGGCGGCGACCGCGGAACGGGCCACCGCTGGCGGTGAGCACCAGCTTGTGCACCTCGCGATCGGCGCCGGACCGCAGGCACTGGGCCAGCGCGGAGTGCTCGGAGTCGACCGGGACGATCTGCCCGGGCCGCGTCACGGCGGCCTTGACCAGGCTGCCGCCGGCGATCAGGGACTCCTTGTTGGCGAGCGCGAGGGTGCGGCCGGCGCGCAGCGCGGCCAGCGTCGGCGCGAGCCCGAGCGAGCCCACCACGCCGTTGAGCACCAGATCGGCCGGCCATTCCGCCAGCTCGGCCATCGCGGTGGGACCGGCCAGGATCTTGGGAATGCGGAAGTCGCCGGTCGCGTAGCCCTTCTTGGCCGCCTCCGCGTAGAAGGCGAGCTGAAGGTCCTGCGCGGTGGACGCCTTGGCCACGCCGACGGCCTCGACGCCGAGCTCCAGAGCCTGAGCGGCGAGCAACCCGACGTTGCCACCGCCGGCACCGAGCGCCACCACCCGGAACCGCTCTGGATTGCGGCGCACGATGTCAACCGCCTGAGTGCCGATCGAACCCGTGCTGCCAAGCAGAACGATCTCGCGCGGCTCGGTCCGGTTTGCTTGGGTCACCCGGCCATTCTCTCCTATCGCGGTGCGGGGTCCGAAGTTGTCCACAGGGTGGCGAGCGAACCCGGCAGCAATCCGCGGCCACGGAGCAGATCGGCCAGCTCGGCGTGCTGGGCCGACGAGTCGCTGAGCTCGTTGCGGCTGTGCAGTCCCTGGGCGTCGAACTCGTACTCCATCTTGAGGTCGAGGAACGGCCCGGACTGCCGGCGGACCCGCTCGGCGAAGAGCCAGGGGTGGACCAGGAGGTACAGCCCGAACGCCTCGACCAGCCAGCCGCGCGAGTAGGCCGGATCGACGACCAGGACGAACGCGCCTAGAACAACGACGATCGAGCCCATGACGCGGCAAGCGAGGATCCGCCAGCGCCACACGTATCCGACGGCCGTCCGCGTCCTGCGACGATCCGGCTCGGCGGTGATCACGACACTCACCGCAGGAGGGTAGATCGACATCGACCGCACCCGATGCCCCGCGTTGTCGCTATCGGCGAGCGGGGTCAGACGGTGTCCAGAGCTGGTTGCTCGCGAGGAAGTCAGTCAGGTCGGCCCGGTCCGCCGCGGAGACGTCACCTATCGGGATCGGAATGTACTGGTTTCTCGTCTCGAAGAGCAGCAGCGTGTCCTTGAAGATCTCCGCGCGCACCAGGTCCGACCAGCTCACGTGCGACTCACCGCCGTCCCAGCGGCGCAGGAGGCCATCGTCGTCGAGCTCGTACTCGATGGTCATTCCGGCGCTCTCGCGGTGCTGTCGGCGCACGGAGGCGATCATGATGCTCGGCGCCGCCAGGAGCAGTAGGCCGATGACGATGACCGCGGCGTCGAGCGCGGGGTCGCCACCACGCACCGCGACGATGCCGGCTAGGCCGACGGCCAGCACGAGAAGTCCCACGGCCCAGAAGCTTCGGAACACCCACCGGGACACGTGGCGAAGCGCCGCGACGGGCCGCCGGGTATCCAAGGTCGCGACGATGACGATGCGCACCGGAGGAGGGTAGATCGGCGCCGCGGTCCGCCGATGCCCCGGTCAGCCGTGTGCGGCGGCGAGTCGGTACGTGTCGAGCTCGATACCGCCGTACCAGGTGGTCCGGATTCCGATCGGAGCCATGCCGAGCCGGCGGGCGACCGCGACCGAGGGCGCGTTGCCTTCGCGGATGACCGCGTAGATCTGTTCGAGGCCGGCCGCGAACGTCCGGTCGATGGCCGCGCGCGCCGACTCGGTCGCGTACCCGTGCCCCCACGAGTCCGGGTGCAGGTGCCAGCCGACCTCGATGTCGTCGGTCGGCTCGTTGTCGACGCCGGGCAGCGGCACGACCAGCACCGAGCCGGCGGTGGTGCCGGTGTCGCGGACGTCGACCGCCCAGATTCCGTGGAGGTCGTCGCTCCGGTCCCGCCACCGGCGGATCGCGGCCAGCGCCTCGTCGGGGCTTTCGAGCACCCGCGGCCGCGGGCCGAGCCAGCGGGCGACCTCCCAACGGGACAACATGTCGAAGACCCGGGCGACGTCGGCGTCGCTCTCCGTCCACTGCCGAACGATCAGGCGATCCGTCTCGAAGACCGTCATGCCCGGGAATGCTAAGGAGTGTCGAGCGCCCTTCCGGGGAAAGTGAGGGCATGGTCGAGGGCATACGAAGGGTGCTGCGTGCCGCGTTCGCGCCCCTTCGCGGCCGTGACCTGTCGCTGCATGCCGCGGCGATCACCTTCTACGCCGCGATCGCGATCGTGCCGGTCTCGCTGCTCGCCTTGTGGCTCACCGGCCTGGTGGCGGGTGCGGACCGGGTGCGCCGGCTGACCGCGTACGCCACTGACACGTTGCCGGCGTCGATCGGCGCGAACCGCGCGGCCGCCGCACTGGTCGAGGCGGGCCTGACGCTGACACCGCTGCTGGCGCTGGCGGCCGTGCTGCCGGCGTCGTTCTACGGCGAGGGCCTACGCCGGGCGTTCGTCTCGGTGGCGGAGCCGGGCGCCGAGCGCCTCGTCGGCTGGCGCGGCCGTCTGCTGTTGCTCCCGTTGCTCGCGCCGGCCCCTGCCCTGGTGCTGGCCACGATCGCCAGCCTCCCGTACACGACGGGCCTGGTCCGCCGCGGAGGTTGGTCGGTAGCGCTGGGAGTGATCCTGTCGTTCCTGGCCGTCTGGCTGGTCCTGACGCCGGTGCTGATCTGGGTGTACCGCATCGTCGGCCCAGGCCGCCCCGACTGGCGCCCGACCTGCCTGGTCGCGTCGTTCACGGCCGCCAACCTGTCGGGCTTCCTGCATGGGTTCGTCCTGTTCACCTCCTTTCCGCTGGACCTCGGCATTCCCTTCGGCGGCTTCGACGCCGTCGGAGCTGTGGTCGCGGTGTTGCTCTGGCTCTACCTGTTCCACGTCATCGTGCTGGCTGGGTATTCGGGGACGCTCGCCCTCAGCAAGGCCCTCGCAGAGCGCCGCGCCGCCGCGGCTCCCGTTGCCAGCACCACGTGACAGGTCGCGCTCGATCCGGGGACGTCGCCTGACGTATCGGCCGTGCTGCTGTGCGCCTCCAGCGCGCTCCGACGGCATCGCCCGGGCGCCGGTCAGGGACCGCCCAACGGCCTCGCGCCGCCCCCGGGTGGCCTTACCACCCAGCAGCATCGCGCCCGAGACACGGCGCACGCTGCGGCCAGGCGGGACGCCGCCTCGAACCCACACGACCTGACGCCCGCCAGCCCGACACCGCCAGCCCGGACCCGATCCATGGCGTCGTCCGCCGGTGGCCTGGGCGCCATGGCCGGACCACCGCGGTGCGGCTCAGCGCGAGCGGCCGCTTCCGGCCAGGGCCTCTTCCTTGGCCGCGGCGTCCGGGTGCGGGTCGAGCTCACGGATGCCGAACCGGCGGTAGACCGCGCCCAATGGTCCCGGCGCCCACCAGTTCCAGCGGCCGAGTAGTCGCATCGTCGCCGGCACGAGAAGTAGTCGCACCAGGGTCGCGTCGACAATGATGGCCACGATCATGCCGACGCCGATCAGCTTGATGAAGGCGATGCCGCCGCTGGCGAAGCCCGCTACGACCACGGTCAGCAGCAAGGCGGCGGCCGTGATGATCCGGCCGGTGTGTTGGAGGCCTGACGCCACCGACGCCGTGTTGTCGCCGGTGCGGTCCCACTCCTCGCGTACCCGGGACAGCAGGAAGACCTCGTAGTCGGTCGCCAGTCCGAACAGGACGGCCAGCATCAGGATCGGGTTGCTTGGTTCGATGAAGCCCGTCGGCGTGAAGCCGAGGAAGTCGGCGAAGTGCCCGTCCTGGAAGACCCAGACGACCACGCCGAACGAGGCGCCGATCGAGACCAGGTTCATCAGGACCGCCTTGATCGGCAGCACGATCGACCCGAACGCCAGGAAAAGCAGGATCAGTGTCGCCGACGCCATGATCAATGCCATCCACGGCAGGTGCGCCACGAGGCTGTCGATCAGGTCGATGTCGGCCGCCGTGCGGCCACCGACCAGGATGTCGACGCCTTCGGGCGCCGGTAGGTCGCGGATCGCCCGCACGATCTCCTGTGCCGCGTCGCCGGTCGACTCGCCCTTGTAGGTCACCGTGAGCAGTGACGACGCCCCCTCCGACGCCGTCACCTGTGCCCCGGTCACGTCGGGCAGGCCGGTCACGGTCGAGGCCAGCCGCTGCGCCTCGGCCTGACCACCACCGGAGACCAGCACCTCGACGGGCCCGACCGTGCCACCCGCGAAGTTGGCACTGATCGCGTCGGACACCACCCGAGGCTCGGAGCCCGGCGGCAGCACGCGCTCGTCGAAGCCACCGAAGCCGATCCGCAGCACCGGCGACGCGAGCACGGCGAGGATCACGATGACGCCGGCCGCGTACACGATGGGTCGGCGCATCACGCTTCGGGCGATCCGAGCCCAGGCGCCGTCGCCGCCGGTGTGTTCCGGCCCGCGCGGCCAGGGCAGCGGGATGCGCAGCGCGTTGATCCGGTGGCCGAGCACGGCCAGCAGTGCCGGCAGCGTTGTCAGAGCGGCCAGCATCGCGACCAGCACGGCAGCCAGGCCGCCGAAGCCCATCGAGCGCAGGAACGACTGCGGGAAGATCAGCAGGCTGGCGAGCGCGAGCGCGATGGTCAGCCCGGAGACCAGGACCGTGCGGCCGGCGGTGGCCATCGTCCGCGCGATCGCCGCAGGCGGCTCGTGACCGGCGGTGAGCTCCTCGCGGAACCGGCTGACGATGAACAGCGCATAGTCGACCGCCATGCCCAGCCCGATCAACGTGATGATGTTGACCGCGAAGACGGACACGTCGGTGATCATGTTGATCAGCCGCACCACGACCAGCGAGCCGAGGATCGCGATGCCACCGATCATCAGGGGCGTGGCCGCGGCGGCCAGGCCACCGAAGATCAGGATGAGCAGGACCAGCAGGACGGGGAGCGAGAACATCTCCGCGCGTGCCAGGTCTTCGCTCGTCTGCTTGTTGGCTTCGTGGAGGAACGGGACCGTGCCGCCCGTCTCCGTAGTGATGCCCGGGGCGGTCAACGCCGGCTCGATCGCCTCGTACGCGCTGGTCTTTCCGTCGGGATCAATCGCCTTGAGCTGGACCATCGCGTAGGTGGCATGCCGGTCGACCGAGACCAATGCCGGCGACTGCGTGTCGTAGAAGCTGGTCACGGTCGCGACCTCGGGCAGCGCCCGGACCCTGGCCAGCGTCGCGGTCACCGGGTCGCGGAAGCCGGGATCGTCGACGGTCGCGGCCGGGTCGGAGTAGAGCACCAGCACGTCGATGTCCTGGCTGCCGAGCTCGGCGATCGTGCGGTCACGGAACTGAGTCGACTCGGACTTCGGGTCATCGAAGCCCCCGCCGGTCAGCGCCCCGAACACCCCTGTGCCCCACGCCGCGCCGACCAGCACCAGCACCGCCGCGGCCGCCAGCACGAGCCAGCGGAACCGGACCACCGCCCGCCCCCACCACGCGAACATGGATCCCCCCAGAGATCTGTGCCAAACTACGAACAGCGTTAGGAGAATGAACGCCGTTAACTATTGCAACGGTGTTCTCGGGAGTCAAGGGGGTTCGCGTTTGAGCGCGCCGACACGCCGGGAGCGCCTCCGCACCTCGACCCTCACCGAGATCAAGGACGAGGCGCGCCGGCTGCTGGTCACGGGCGGCCCGGACGCCATCTCCCTGCGCGCGATCGCCCGCGAGATGGGCATGACCGCGCCCGCGATCTATCGGTATTTCGACAGCCTCGACGCGCTCGTCGAGGCCTTGGCGGGCGATCTCTACATCGAGCTCTCCGAGATCGTCAGCGCGGCCAAGCACGATGCCGGCGACGACCCGGTCGCGCAGATCATCGCGATGGCCCGTGCGTTCCGCGAATGGTCGGTCGCGCACCCCGCCGAGTTCGCCCTGATCCTCGGCAGCCCGCAGCCCGGAATCGTCGCCTTCCAAGAGAACTGCGACGACGAGCACCATCCGGGCGTCGAGTTCGGACGCCCTTTCATGGAGACGATCAACGCACTCTGGCTACGCGAGCAGTACCCCACCCCGCCCCGCTCGCTGATGGAGGAGCGCCTGGCAGCCCACTTGGAGCCATTGCGTGCCGGTCACGGCGAAGAGGTGCCGATCGAGGTGGCGTGGGCGTTCCTCAGTGGGTGGTCACGGCTCTACGGCCTGGTGTCGATGGAGGTCTTCCATCATCTGCGGTGGGCGGTGTCCGACCCGGGAGCGCTGTTCGAGATGGAGTTGCACTCCTACGTCGACCAGTTCACGGGCCACAGCGAGAAGAGCTGACCGGCTCCCGCGTACGCACGGCGGCGTTTTCTGTCAGAGCCTCCACACATAATGGTCCGGTCGCATCGAGCCACGAGGAAAGGACCGGCCGACCACCGAGCCCACCGTGACCGACCGTCCGGCGCAGGACTACATCGCCATCAAGCGCACGGTGACGATGAGTTCGATCGCCGACATCGCTGATCGCATCCCTGACCTGTTCGCGTTCCTGAGACAGCGCGGCATCGCGCCGGCCGGCGGGCCGTTCCTCAAATACAACGTCATCGACATGGACGCCGAGCTGGAGATCGAGGCCGGCGTCCCGGTCAACATGCCGGTCGGCGGCAGCGGCGAGATCTTCTCGGGCGTCCTACCCGCGGGCCGCTACGTGACCGTCACCCACGTCGGCCACCCCGAGCATCTCCTGGACGTGACGGGCAACCTGCTCGGCTGGGCACACGGCCGCGATCTGGAGTTCGACCACCACGACTCCCCCGCCGGCGACGTCTGGCGCTGCCGGCTGGAGATCTACCACTCCAACCCGGCCGAGGTGCCGGTCGACAAGTGGGAGACGGAGCTAGCCTTCCTACTCCGCTGACCGGCCGAGCCATTGCGGCGCGGCTTCGGTGCCACCGCCGGTCGGCCAGGCGCGGCGTGATCGCAGCTTCGGGCTTCGGACGGGTCGCAGCCCGGCTAGGCCGCGCGGCCTCGGGCCAACCGTCGCCAGCCCGGGCCTGGCTTGCCCGGCGGGCTCCATCGCCGCCGCCAGGCCGTTGCGACCGTCGCTTCCAGCTAGGCGGTTATGGCGGCAGCCGCGGACGCGTCGCCGTCCGCGGTCGGCGCGCGGCTCGCCGACCCGGCGCCGCACGGATCTGGCGGCCGACGCCAGCCCGGCAGCGGCCGCTCGGCAGGGCGCCGAGTCGTCGTCATCGGCTGGCCGCAGGCGCGGGCGGACCTTGGGCCCGACCGCCAGCAAAGCGGCGGGCGTATCGGGCGTAGGAGTCGCCGCCAGCGTCATACGCCGGCGTCGCCTGGCCTCGGGTGCGGTCGCCGTCCGCGGTCGGTGCGGGCTCGCTAGCCCGCCGCGCACGGACCTGGGGGCCGACGGCCGGCCAAGCGGCGGGCATATCCCGAGTAAGAGTTGCCGCCGGCTAAGCCGGCGTCGCCGCGGTCTCGGGTGCGTCGCCGTCCGCGGTCGGTGCCGGCTCGCCTGCGCGGCGCGCACGGATCTGGTGGCCGACGCCGGTCAGGCAGCGCCCGCTCGGCAGGTCGAACCGCCACCCGTGGAGTTGGCAGGTCAGCTGGTCGCCGTCCACGATGCCGAAGCGGGTGAGGTCGGCCTTCAGGTGCGGGCAGCGTCGTTGCACCACCCAGTCGCCGAGGGTGATGTCCTCGGCGTCCGTGGTGCGCTCGTGCTCGTCGTACCAGCCCTCGGCGTACTGCAGCCGCTCCTCGGACAGGCACTTGAAGAAGGCGTAGACGAACTCGTTGTACTGCCCGATCCGCGCCGCCGAGAAGCGGCAGGACAGGAACAGCGAGTTGACCCAGTCCACCTCGTCGATGAAAAGGAGGTGCTCGATGAGCGCGCGCTCGGTGCGGAAGCGGTAGCGGACCTTCTCGTCCGCGTATCGCCGGACCTCCTTGCCCGGGAAGTCCACCACGATCGACTCGACCGCCTCGCCGTCGTAGCCGACCAGGTCGAAGCGGACCGGACCCCCGACGCCCTTGGCCAGGTAGATCGACTCCTCGAGGAGCGGCTCGATCCGCCGCTTCATCTCCTTGAGCACGTCGATCTCGGGGTGCCGCCACGACGCCTTCTCGGCCTCGATGATCGGGCGCTTGCGCTCCCGCATCTCCTCGAGGTGCGCGACCTTGTTGGCGAAGAACTCGTCGACGTCGGTCGGGTGGGTCGTCTCGATCGAGGTCTCGGTGATCTCCGAGACGCTGCCGGGCAGGAGGACGACGCCGTTGGTGCCGCCGACCTTGGCGTACTCCTTCATGAAGACCGACTGGTCCGGGAAGATGTTGCCCTCGTCGCCGAAGATGTCGTTGAACTGCCAGAGCTCGTCGTCCAGGAAGCAGGGCGGCCCGGCGATCGGGAAGACGTGCGACGCCTTCAGGTCGTCGATGTAGCGCCAGGTCCGGTCGAACTGCCGGTCCCGCTTCTGCTTGCCGAACGCCGTCTTGGCTGCCTGGGGAAGCTCGTAGACCATCGGGTACCAGATCGCGCCCGAGAACTGCAGCATGTGCGCGTGCACGTGGCCCAGCGACTCGAAAAGCGCCAGGTCGGTCGGCCGGGCGTCGTTCTGGTTGAGCAGCCGCACCCCGTCGTACTCGACCCACAGGGAGGAGTCACCGATCGGCCCGTCCGTGGGCGACGTCAGCGCCTGGATCATGACCTTCAGACCGCCGTCGAGCTCGAGGACCTCCTCCGACACGGTCTTGATGAAGTCGGTGAAGCCCAACTCGCGAAGCTGGTCCTCGAGCTCGCTGGTCGGGTACTCCGGCAGCAACACGCGCGCCTTCTTCGACACGAAGCGCTTCAGATGCGCGGCGTCGAAGTGGTCGCGGTGCAGGTGGCTCAGGTACAGGTAGTCGACCTGGCCGAGCGTCTCCCAGTCGAGCAACGAGTTGTCAGGGAAGGGAAACCACGACGCGAAATAGGCCGGATTCACCCACGGATCGCACAGGATGCTCCCCGCTGGCGTGTCGATCCGCATGGAGGCATGTCCCGTCCCGGTCACTCGCACGGCAGCAAACCCCCAAGATCAAAAGCTCGTCGTGTACGGCGAAAACGCTACCCGACGAGCCGGGGTGCCCGATCCTCGACGCCACGGACGTGCCACACTGATCTCCGCACGCAGCCGAGGGAGGAGCCACGAGGTGGCAGAGCACGAGCCGGTCATCGCCCCTGACCAGAGGAAGCCGGGCCACCGCAAGGGCGGTCGGATCGGTGCCATCGTCGTCGCCATCTCACTGGTGCTGATGCAGTTCTGCAACAACGAGGTCACCGGCGTCGAGCGCATCTGGCTCAACGGCATCGCCGCCGCCCTGGTCCTCGCGGTCATCGGCGACGCGGTCCTCCGCCGCATCGGCCTGCGCTCCTCCTCCTGAGCCAGTCCCGCCCGGCGCCCTCGTAGGCAACCCGCGCGGGAGGATCGTCGGTCCCGTCGACCTGGAAGCGCGGTCCCTGGTCAACGCCAACGACAGGAACCACCCGACGATCGCTAGGCCGGAGATCGGACCAGCTCAGCGCACAGGTGCCCGGACCAGCCGACGATCGCTAGACCGAGGCCCGGACCGGCTCAGCGCGCAGGTGCCCGCCGAACGCCACGCGACGCGTAAGACCCAGAACCAGGCTTTCCCGGGTCCGTCGTCGGCACGACCGTTGCTCCCGCCGGAGACCGCTCGCTCCGCTTCGCTGCCACGCCCGCGCCGCAAGGACCCTCGCAAGCGGTGAGGTGACAGAGTCCGGAAGTCGCCGCTCGCGCGGCGTCGGTGCCGGCCGTCTTGCCGCGAACCGGCTGCCGTAGCGCTCGTCGACGTCCCAGTTCCGGCCGTGGTCACGTTCGCCAAGCTCGTGTTCGCCGAGGCCGACGTGTGTGCCGTCCTCGGACCCGACCGCACGATGACGCCGCGTCGTGCGCCTTACCGAGTCTCGCGACCGCGTCTCAGCTCCTGCCGCCAACCGCGCCATTGACGGTGTCGCGGAGTCGAAGGGCGTCGGACTACTCGCTCTGCCTCCGGATGATGAGCTGGGCCGCGCACGCCGCCTCTGAGCCAAGAGCCGCAAAAGACAATCCCGCCCACCGGTCAAAGACAGGTGGGCGGGATGACGAACGACTAAAGGCTCAGCGCCGCCGAACGATGTCGCGGATCTCCAGCAGGGCCTGCTCGACCTCCGCCTCGAAGTACCCCCCCGGCACCAGGCCGAACTGACCAGCGTCGAAGTCAGCGTCCGTGGTCGGGATGGGGCCGCGGCCGGTCATGCCGGTCAGTACGTCCTCGAAGAAGCGGTCCACCTGCATCGGGTCGTAGCCGCTGCCGAACCGGCGCACCTGGAACGACCGCCTGATCGAGTCGACCCGCGCCAGGTCGCTGCCGGGCGGGCCCATCAGCGGCGGGCCACCCATCCCAGGGCCGCCCATGCCGCCGCCGGGTGCGCCACCCATCGCGAGGCCGGGGCCACCCATTCCCGGTGCGCCACCGCCCATGCCAGGCCCGCCACCCATGCCAGGCCCGCCACCCATGCCAGGCCCGCCACCCATGCCAGGGCCACCGCCCATGCCGGGACCGCCACCCATGCCGGGACCCCCGCCAGGGTGCCCCCCACGGCCCGGGTCGCCGCGCTCCGGCATGCGGATCTCCGCCGTCATGTCCATCCGCGCACGCCGACCGGGCTGCTCAGGCCCGTCGTAGCCGTCGTCCGGCGGCGGGAACCCGCCACCGCGCATCCCGGGGGCGCCAGGACCGGCGCCGCTCGGCGGCATCGGACCGCCGCCGGGGCCGTCGTAGCCACGCGGCCCGCTGTCGAACCCGCCTCCGTACGGCGGCGGCGGGCCGGGACGGGAGTACGGGTCGTCGTTGGGGATCGGCCGGGTCGGCAGCGGGTTGGCCCCCATCGCCGCGGCACGGCGGTCCGGCGGCGGGCCGAAGGAGCCCGGCGGCGGGGCCGGGATCGGCGGGCCGCCCATCGGGCCTCCACCCATCCGGTCCGGCGGACCCATCCGGTCACCCGGCGGCGGGCCGAGCTGGCTGGGCGGACCCATCCGCTCCGGCAGGCCCATCCGGTCGGGACCGTTGAAGCGCCCGTTGCGCTCCTCGAGCTCGCCGACCTGCCGTTCGACGCGGTCGAGGTGCAGGTCGACCTGCCACTCGTCGTACCCGCCGAACCGGACGCGGAAGACGACGTCGTGGACCTCCTGCGCGCCGACTGGCTGGCCGACCGGATCGCCGGCGAGCGTCGCCTCGACGCGGTCCAGGAAGGCGTCGACCTCGTCGACCTTGTAGCCGCGACGCAGTGCCCGACGGCGGAATCGTTGACCCTGGCTCGCCACTATGTCTCCTGGTTAGTTCGCTCGGCCGCGGCCCCGAACGCGGTCATGTCGTCACCTCGGACGCGGCGAGCTGGCCGCACGCGCCGTCGATTTCGCGACCCCTGGTGTCACGCACGGTAGTCGACACGCCCGCCGCGCGCAGCCTCCGGACGAACTCGCGCTCGACCGGCTTGGCACTCGCATCCCACCTGCTGCCCGGCGTCGGGTTCAGCGGGATCAGGTTGACGTGCGCCAGCCGCCCGGCCAGCAGACGCCCGAGCAGATCAGCTCGCCACGGCTGGTCGTTCACGTCTTTGATCATGGCGTATTCGACGGAAACACGGCGCCCCGTGCGATCCGCGTAATGCCACGCGGCGTCGAGCACCTCGGCCACCTTCCACCTTTGGTTGACCGGCACCAGTTCATCGCGCAGATCATCATCGGGCGCGTGCAGCGACAACGCAAGAGTCACTTGGAGGTCTTCGTCTGCCAGCTTGCGCATCGCCGGCACCAGGCCGACCGTCGAGATCGTGATGTGTCGCTGCGAGAGCCCCAGACCCTCGGGCGCCGGCGAGGTCAGACGCCGCACCGCACCCAGCACCCGGTTGTAGTTGGCCAGCGGCTCGCCCATGCCCATGAACACCACGTGCGAGAGCCGCGCGGGGGAACCGGCCAGAGCGCCCGATGCCGCGACACCCGCGAGGTAGACCGCCTGGTCGACGATCTCGGCGGTGGACAGGTTGCGGGTCAGCCCCGCCTGGCCGGTGGCGCAGAACGGACACGCCATGCCGCACCCGGCCTGGCTCGAGATGCAGACCGTGACGCGATCCGGATAGCCCATCAGCACGCTCTCGACGAGCGAGCCGTCATGGAGACGCCACAACGCCTTGCGCGTGGCGCCGTCGTCGGTGGCCATCTCGCGTACCGGCGTCAGCAGCTGCGGCAACAGGTCGTCCGCGATCTTCGCCCGGGTCGCCGCGGGCAGGTCGGTCATCGCCTCGGGGTCGCGGACCAGCCGGCCGAAGTAGTGCGTCGACAGCTGCCGCGCACGAAACCGGGGCTCACCGAGTGCGACCAACGCGGCCTCGCGGCCCGAGACGTCAAGATCGGCGAGATGGCGCGGCGGCATCGCCGGCCGCCGCCCAGGGGTGGCGGCCGACTGAATGATGGGGAGGCTCGTCATGGCGGCTCAAGTCTCCCACGGCTGTTCGATCACCTTCACCTGCCCGGGTGCCGGGACGGAAATAAGAAGATCAAGAGGCAGATCATCGACGCACGTGCGTCGTGGGCACGACCGCTCGCTCCCGCGCGCACCGCTCGCTGCGCTTCGCTGCCGGGTCCGCGTGCCGCCAAAAGCCCATATTTACCCCCGCATCACGCTAGGCACGACCGAAACCGCGGGAAGGCGATGGGCGGGCCGCAAACCCAGCAAATGCCCCAAGGGACCGCCGATCCGCGTAAGCCACTGCATGAAGTGATTTCCGAAACGTCGCTTTCCCCGCCCAGCGGTAGAGGTCAGCGCACCGGAGCGAAGATCGCCAGCAGCAGGTAAGCGGTCGGGACCGCGAACAGGATCGAGTCGAGGCGGTCCATCAGGCCGCCGTGGCCTGGGAGCAGCCGGCTCATGTCCTTGATGCCCAGGTCGCGCTTGAGCATCGACTCGGCGAGATCGCCCAGGACCGCCGCCACGCTGATCGCGGCACCGATCAGCGCGCCCCACCAGAAGTCGACGCCGAGCAGGAAGTAGCAGCTCAGGGCCGTGCCGACGGCCGCGGCGACGAGCGAGCCGCCGAACCCCTCCCACGACTTCTTCGGGCTCACGGTCGGCGCCATCGGGTGGCGGCCCAGGAAGACACCGGCCGCGTAGCCGCCCGTGTCGGAGAGGACCACGCCGATCAGCACGACGAGGACGCGGTCGGCGCCGTCGGGCGGCACCGCGAGCAAGGCGGCGAACCCCGCGAGGAACGGCACGTAGACCGCGATCAGCACGGACGCGGTCAGGTCCTGTTTGAAGCCCTTCGGCCCGTCGGCGAGCCGCCACACGGTCGCCGCGAGCAGCGTCGCCACCAGGCCGAGCATGAGGGCGTCGGCACCCGCGTACCAGGCCAGGCCGACCATCAACACCCCGCCCGCGATCAGCGGGATCGCCGGTGGGTAAGCCTTGACCTCCCGGAACGCGCGGCTGACCTCCCAGATGCCGACCGCGACGGCCAGCGCGAGAACGCCGAGGAAGGCGAGCTTGTACGCGTACAGCGAGACGAGCAGGACCGCGCCGAGGGTGACGCCGACGCCGATGGCGGCCGGGAGGTTGCGGCCGGCGCGGCTGGTCTTCTCGGCGGTCGGCGGCCGCCCGGGGCCGGCACGGCGCTTGCCGGGGCCAGGCCGACGCGGCGGCGTCGCGTCCTCGTCGGCATCGTCGTTTCCGGGCTGGTGCTGGGCGCGCGGAGTGACCAGCGGGAGCTGAGCCGTCTCCGCGCTGTAGCCGATGGCGTCCGGCTCGCGGCGCGGGTCCGGGTCCGGGTCCGGGTCCGGCAGCCCGATGCCAGGCTGCGTGGGGCCGGCCCAACCCGGGACATCGAGGTTGGTCGGGAACCCGGGGTCGTACTTCTCGGGCGCGACACCGGAGTGTCGCGCCCGATGCGGATCAGCGCTCGAATAGGGGTCGGAGTAGGACATCAGGTCACAATCGAGCCCGCCGTCGAACGTCTCATGTCGCCGAGCCCCCTTCGCCCATCGATCTCCTGACCAGGAGGAATCGTGCCGAGCCTACTGCACCTGCGACGTCGTCCGATTCAGACCTCGAGCAGCTCGGTCTCCTTGTGCTTGAGGAGTTCATCGATCTGGGTGACGTACCGGTGGGTCAGATCGTCGAGGTCCTTCTCGCCCCGTCGACCCTCGTCTTCCCCGGTCTCGCCGTCTTTCACCAGCCGGTCGAGCTCCTCCTTGGCCTTGCGTCGCACGTTGCGCACCGCGATCTTGGCTTCCTCGGCCTTGTGCCGGGCCACCTTGATCATGTCGCGGCGGCGCTCCTCGGTCATCTGCGGGAGCACGATGCGCAGCTGGTTGCCCTCGTTGTTGGGGTTGACACCGAGGTCCGAGTCGCGGATCGCCTTTTCCATCGCACCGAGCTGCGAGTTGTCGTACGGCTTGATGATCGCCATCCGAGGCTCCGGCGTGCCGACGGACGCCATCTGGGTCAGCGGCGTCGGAGTGCCGTAGTAGTCAATGATGATCTTGGAGAACATCGCCGCGTTGGCCCGCCCCGTGCGGATAGCGGCGAACTCCTCCTTGGCGTGGTGGACCGCGCCATCCATCTTTTCCTCGGCCTCGAGGAGTGTGTCGTCGATCACCGGGTCCGTCGCCTCCTTCTGGGGATGTGGCTCTCAGTTGGCTGTGATCAAGGTGCCGATGCGCTCGCCGGCGACGGCCCTCATGATCGTGTCGTCGCCCTCGGCGCCGAACACCAGCATCGGCAAGCCGTTCTCCTCGCAGAGGCTGAACGCGGCCGCGTCGGCCACCCGCAGCCCGCGCCGGAGCACCTCGGCGAACGTGACCGAGTCGAACTTGCTGGCCGTCGGGTCGGTGCGCGGGTCGGCGGTGTAGACCCCGTCGACACCGTTCTTGCTCATCAACACCACGTCGGCACGGATCTCCAGCGCACGCTGGGCGGCGACGGTGTCGGTGGAGAAGTAAGGCATCCCGGCGCCCGCACCGAAGATGACCACGCGACCCTTCTCCAGGTGACGGATCGCCCGCAGCGGGATGTACGGCTCGGCGACCTGCGCCATGGTGATCGCGCTCTGCACGCGGGTCTCGATGCCCTCCTTCTCCAGGAAGTCCTGGAGGGCCAGGCAGTTCATGACGGTGCCGAGCATGCCCATGTAGTCGGCCCGGGCCCGGTCCATGCCGCGCTTCTGCAGCTCGGCACCCCGGAAGAAGTTGCCACCGCCGACGACGACGGCGACCTGAACGCCGCGGCGGACCACGGAGGCGATCTGGCGGGCGACGGCCTGCACCACGTCGGGGTCGACGCCGACCTGGCCGCCGCCGAAGACCTCACCGGAGAGCTTGAGGACGACCCGACGGGGCCGGCCCGGAGGAGGTGCGGTGGGATCCTCGACCACCTGCGTCGACTCGCCTGCCACGTCCGTCATCCGACCGCCTCTCGCCTCGGCACCAGTCGGTGCGCATCGCTTCCCGGCACCGATCCGGTGCGCGTCGCTTCGGCACCCGTCCGGTGCCGCCTGGAGCGTATTGCCCACGCAGGCCACCGGCGCCCCGGGCCGGTGGCGGGGCCCCCCCCCCCCGGCGGGGGGGGGGGCCCCCGGGCGGGCGGGGGCCCCGCCGAACGGGCGGACCGCGGGACCGCGCGGCCGGGCCCCCCGCCCACCCGCGGGGAGGGCGTCGTGGTGTGAGGG
>NZ_JBFAPY010000005.1:0-841385 GCF_040676915.1 Asanoa sp. NPDC049475
CCGTGCGCGGTGCCAGCGGCCGTTCGTTGACCACCAGGCCGGCGAGCACCTGCCGGTCGCCCCGCCCGCGCACCCGCGTCTTGGTCGTATCCGATTGGAACGGACCGCTCCTACCATTTCTCTTGGCGTCAGCCCAGCTTCGCTAGCAGCTCCAGCCCCCGGCGGGTCAGGCGATGGGATGGTGCGGCGGCTCGAGGCCGATGTCGAGGCCGCGCTGTCGCGGTTCGGCGACCAGATCACCGGCGTGGAGGTACACCTGGGCAGCGAGACCCGCCGAGGCGGCCGACGGCTCTGCGGTGCCGGCCGCGGTCGCCGAGCACAAGCCCGACGTGGTCCTGATGGACGTCCGGATGCCCGGACTGGACGGACTCGCCGCGACCGAACTGCTGCGCGGAAGCCCCGACCCTCCCGAGGTCATCCTGCTCACCGCTCTCCACGTCGACGAGTACGTGCGTGTACGAGTGCGTCGATCTGGGTAACTCCCACTGACCGGCTCGCCCTGGACCCCGGCGTCGGATCCTCGTTCCGACCCGTGCCAGGAGACTGAATGCCGTCGATCCAACCGCCCCCCGTCGTGTCAACGGAACGCAGCGCGTTGTCAGATCAAAGAGCTCGGGGAAGCGCGTACGCCGAACTGTCTCGCGAGATCAAGCGTGCCGGCCTGCTTGACCGGCGCCCCCGGTACTACCTCGCGATGATCGCTGTCATGGCCGCGATGTGCGCCGTCGGCGTCGCCGCCTTCATCCTCATCGGCAACTCGTGGTGGCAGCTCGCCACCGCCGCCTACGTCGCAGTGATCTCCACGCAGCTGGGTTTTCTGGGCCACGATGCCGGCCATCGTCAGATCTACCGGTCCGGCCGAGCCAACTACGTCGCCGGCGTCGTGCTCGCCAACGTCTGGGTCGGGTTCAGCTACGGCTGGTGGGTGGACAAGCACAGCCGCCACCACGCCCACCCCAACGACGAGGACAAAGACCCGGACGTAGGCGCCGGAGCGCTCGTCTTCACCGCGAGGCAGGCACAGGCCAGCGGGCGCGCCGCCCGGTTCTTCTACCGCTTCCAGGCGTGGGGATTCTTCCCGCTGCTGCTGCTGGAGGCGGTCAACCTGCGGGTCTCCAGCGTCCGCTACCTGATCAGCGACCGCACCCGGCCCCGGTTCATCGAGCTGGCCATGCTCGGCCTGCACACGGCCGGGTACCTGGGGGTCGTGTTCTGGGTTCTGTCCCCGGGAAAGGCGTTGCTGTTCATCGCCGTACACCAAGGCTTGTTCGGGCTCTATCTCGGATGCTCCTTCGCACCCAACCACAAAGGCATGCCGCAACTGAGCCCCGCCGACGCCGGCGACTACCTCCGTCGTCAGGTGCTGACCTCGCGCAACGTGCGCGGCCACTGGCTGACCGACTTCGCGCTCGGCGGCCTCAACTACCAGATCGAACATCATCTGTTCCCCTCGATGCCGCGAGCCAACCTGCGGCACGCCCAACGCATCGTCAAGGAGTTCTGCGCTGCCCACCGGGTCTCGTACCTCGAAACCGGGTTGGTCGCGTCATACACCCAGGCACTTCGCCACCTCGACACCATCGGGCGGACACCCGCGCTCCCCACCGCAACGGACATGACGTAACGATGCAGACCGCGCGTATGACCGACCAACGAACCGGCGCGGGGCGGGACCCTGACCACGAGCGCCGCATCCGCGGTGGTGGGCACGACGGAGGCCGGATCACGGTCGCCGACGGCGTAGTGAAGAAGATCGCGGCCGTGGCCGCGCGGGACGTCCCCGGGGTGGTCGCCATGGGCACCGGGGCCGCGACCCGCCTGCAGGTATATCGCCAACAATGTCCACTCATTCAGCGCGCGCTGCAGGGCAGACGCCCGAAGGGCAACGGCTGACCAGCGCATCTCGATCGACCACGACCTGATGGCGGCGTCGTCCCGTCAGGTTCAGGAGCGGAGCGTTGCGAAGAGTTGGCGGATGTCGGCGACCAGCAGGTCAGGTGCGTCGCGGGCGGCGTAGTGCCCGCCGCGGTCGCAGTGGTTCCAGGAGATGATGTTCGTGTGTTGGTGTTCGGCGAAGGTCCGGACAGAGGCGAGATCGTCCGGGAACTGCGCGACGCCGACTGGCACCGTGGTGGGGCCGAGGGGGCGGGCCCAGCGAACTCGCGCGAGCCGGTCCCACAGATCCACCGGCTCGTCATCGGGAATCGTGATCCGGCAGGGCTGGATCTCGTCGTCCTTCGGCGTTCGGTCCCAGGTCATGCAGCGACCAGCCGCTCGGGGTCTGCGCTGCCGGTTGCGGATGAGCCCGACCCGGTAAGGGTTTCGGGGTTCGTCACCGGCCGCTGCGCCTGGTCGGGCGCGACGGTGAGGACGCTGAGCAAGCCGGTCAGGTCGAGTATTCGACGCACGATGGGCCGGGCGCCGGTGACCCGCAGGTGGCAGTCGACCTGAACGGCGGCGTTGCGTACGGCAACCAGCGCACTGATTCCGGTGCAGTCCATAAAGGTGACGCCGGAAAGGTCGACGGTGAGGGCGACCGGCGGATGCCCGCGAAGCACGTCGAGCAAGTGGTCGCGGAGATCCTGAGCGGTTGCCAGGTCGACCTCACCGACGACGGCAGCCCGGGCCGTGTCCTGCGACGGATATGTTTCATCGATGTGCATCTGTGGGACCGGGGGCAGAGGCGAGACAGAGGTGAACATGTTTCCTCCGACCTAACTGCATGGAATGCGTCAGAGCGGGCGAGGACCAGGCCCGGGCCGGGGAGGCGGCACCTGATCGGGGTGCTGCGGTCTCGACGAGCCGCGCACGTCAGTGCGGCGCAGCTACTAGGCAGACTACTCGCACACCGGGACGGAGAGGCCATCCGACCTTCTCCACCTCCGTCGGAGCACCTCTGTCCGGCGACAAATCTGCCGGGACAGCCCCATAGGACCGGCCAGCGCGGCAGTTCGTGCGGCGTTGGACGATCCCATGGGGCGTTGAGCGGCCGTGCGTGTGCCGGCGTCGGTTGGGTCAGGAGGTGACGCGCAGGTCGTTCCGCACGCTGGTCACGCCGGCGGCGGACCAGGCGGCATGCTCGGCACCGCGGCGATCCGCGAAGGACCGCACAGTTCCGTGCAGGGTCAGCTCGTGGTCCTTGAGATCGACGGTGATGGCCTGGCTGCGCAGTTGGGCGTTGCGCGCGATGGCCTTCTCGACCGCGGGCTTCATGACGGTGACCCCGGCGCCTTGGCTCAGCGAGATGTCGTTCCTGATCCCGGCGAGACCGTTGAGGTACGTGACGGCGCGCTCGGCGGCGTCCCGCTGGCATGCCCAGGTGACGGTGCCGGACAACGTGATCACGTGGTTGTCGATGTCTGCCTTGACGGTGGCGGAAGGCACATCGACCGCCCAGTCGAGCAGCTGCGCGGCCTTCTTGGCGATCTCGCCGTCTTCGGTGCCGGACGACCGCGGGATGCGGACGACTATGCCGTCGACGACGGACTTGACGCCCCACAGGCGCATGGCTGCCCGCTTCGCGGCGTGCCGCTCGGGCAGAGTGCCGACGTCGCCGGCAAGGTTGACGACACCCTCCTTCACACTTACTTCGATGCGCGCGGCGTCGAGGTCGGGCGTGAAGAGGAGCTCATCGCTGATGACGGTTTGGAGGTCCTTGTCGGTGCGCTGTACTGCCTGTGTCATGAGTCGAACGATGGTCCCTCGGGCAGGATTACTCAAGGACAATTAGGTATATAAATAAAACAATCTTCTAACTCGGTAAAAAGTTCCCGTATATAGCAAAGTATAGGCACCTATTACGTACAACATTTATTGTCTCCTCTCTCTGCCACGCGCCGCGCCGACTGGGCCGAACAGACGTAGGGTGCGAGCGTCGCTCAGGACTCCCTGCTCGCCGCGGTCCTCACTCTGCCGCTGATCGCCACCGCGGCGTGTGGTGGCGGCGGAGATGAGACCTCGGGCAGTGTCTGTTACTCCAACAACGCCCATCCGTTGCTCGGCAACCAGGACCGCTCGCTTGCGCTTCGAGGGGATGAGTGCTCCACTGCCTTCATGGCGAACAAGTCCGCTCACAAGGAAGATCGGAAGAAGCAGGCGAGCACGCTGAAGGAAAAACGGGCAAAGAAAAAGGCCAAGAGCGACGCGGGGAAGCCGGCCTCCTTGATACCACCGACCGGCCGCTGACCACACAGCAGCCACTGTGGACAGAGCCCGACCGGATGGTTCACGCGAACGCGTCGTCGCTAGTTGACCGGGCACCGTTCAGGCGCTCGAAGTCGTCGAACCGTTCGTCGGTGCCTCATCGCTCGATCCCGCCGGGTCGATGGAAGGTGGCCGCCCAGTCCATGAACCGGTCCGCGCCGTAGTCTCCGGTCGCACGGTAGTCCAGGCGCGCGCTGCACCGCCGCGCCGACGCGGACCCTCGGCGGGGTGGGCATCGACTGGACGGTTGCGGAATGGTCGCGTGCCCGGGTTCCAAGCCGGCGATCGTCGCGGCGGCCGGCCGAAGTGCGGGCAGCGGCGGCCTGGTCTACCGCAGATCATGCCGGGATACGGGTGCGACCTACCTGATCACCACCACCGTGAGGGTGTCGATCCGGTCCGCGTGCGGAATGGTGACCTCGACGGTTCCGGGCCTGAGGAAGACGATGTCGACAACCCCCGCTTCGTACGACGACGAGACCAGCTCATCAGGATCGACGGTGACGAGCCCCGGTCCGATGCCTTGCAGGCGCAGAATTCCGCCTGCCGTGAAGCAGAGCGACTTCAGGAGGTCGAACTCGGTCTCCGCGATCTTCAATTCGTAGCGGACGGGTCCGAAGCAGCTGGCGTCCAAGGTCGGCGTCGGCGAGGGCTTCGGCGGCACCAGGGGTCGGCTGCGCGGCGGGCGGGGCGATGGCAGGGAGGCCGCCGTGGGTGGCGCGATCGACGAGGGTGCTGGCCCGGAGGCGGTGGTGGTCGTCGCTGCCGCCGACTCGACGGGTAGCGGCGCCACCGCGATCTTGCCGCCACCGCAGGCGGCGGCCGTTCCGGGCAGGGTCAATGTGAGGAGGACGGCGACGAGTCGCCGGCGCATCAGCTGACCCCGGTGCCGGTCGGTGCGGGGACGACGGTGAGTTTCTGCCGCAACTGGCGCCTCGCTTCGTGGATCCGTGACTTCACCGTCCCCTCCGGCACGCTCTGCAGTCCGGCGATCTCGCGATAGCTGAGGCCGAGGACGTCGCGCAGGGTCACGGATTCGGCAAGATCGCGACTCAGGCTGTCGAGAGCGTCGAGCAGGTCCAGCCGGGTTCCGGCGATGACGCTGGTGCGGCGCGGATCCGGCGCGTCGGGCAGTGGCGTCCCGGACGCCTCGGTGTCGAAGCGCCGGCGCAGCCGCTGGTAGGTCGACCGGGCCCGGTTTGCGGCGAGCCGGTGCAGCCAGGTACGGAACGACGAACGACCTTCGAACCGGGTGATGCCCTGTGCGAGCGCGAGCAGCGTGTCCTGGCACGCCTCCTCCGCGTCTTCCCGGTAAGGCAGGAACCGGGCACACAACCGCAGGACCTCGGGGCCGACGGCGACCAGCAGCGAGTCCAGCGCGACCGGGTCACCGGTGGCGGCCGTCCGCGCCAGGATCTCCAGCTCGTTCCGGGCCGAGGTTTCATTCATGCACTGAGCATGCGCGCGCCGGCCGGACGCGGAGGCGTCCAGCCGGTGCCAACTTGAGTGGATCATCTGGCTATCTGACGACCACGACGGTCAGCGTCCGCGTCGCCGAGTCGCCGTGGGTGATGGCGAACGTCACGGTTCCAGGGCGCAGGAAACGGCAGTCGCGCACCGCTGCCTCGTACGAGCAACGGACCGCGTCGGCCGGGCTCACCACGAAGCCCTCGGGACCGAGGTTGGACACCCGCAGCACGGCACCGACCTTCAGGCACAGCGCGGGCCACGGCGGGCCGCCTTCGGCGGCGTCGATCCCGTAGGGAGCGGTCGCCCGGCACGCCGGCGCCGGCTTCGACGCCGAGGCGATCGTCAAGCTCAGGGTCCGGATCCCCGCGTCACCGGGATCGATCGTGAGACGGACCTTCCCGGGGTGGACCAGACGGCACTCGCGCACGCCGGCCTCATACCAACAGTCCATCTTGTCCGATGGACTCACCGTGAATCCGTCCGGACCGAGGTTTTCGACGCGCAGGATGCCACCGACCCCCATGCACAGCGGGCGCCAGGGCGGTCCGGTGTCGGCCGCGTTGAGCCGATGGACGACCGCGCCGAGACAGCGCGAACCGGACGACGAACGGGTGTGTCGTGGCACGGCGACAGGCGCCGCGGCCTGCGGCGTCCGCACCGCAGGGGTGGGTCCGGCGGTCGCCGGCGCGGTGCTTGCCGTGGTGCTGCCGGCCGGACCGGGCACGGCTTTGCTTGGCCCGGGCGCCGACGTGCAGGCGGCCGCCGCGGCCACCGAAGCCAGCGCGAACACGGCGAGCGCCGCCAACCGCGGAAGATGAGGGGATCGCATGATGATGACTCCTTCTTCGAGGACATTCACCCTGTTAGTCCTCCCGCCGAGCCCTTTTGTTCGGACGCGACCGCGCCCGTTTGTTTCGGCGGCGTCAACACACTGCTGTCGGTGGCCGTGCTCACCGCGCTGCCACGACTGCGAGTGCCGCTACGCCGGGTGTTGTGGCCCGCATTGTTCGTCGCCCGATCGGGCTGTGGAACTTGAGTGATCAACTCTGGTCCGCATCGCGACCGGCCGTCATTGAGGTACACCTGTCGTGGTTGTGTGCGGCGGCGCGTCGGTGGCGATCATTGCGGCCCGGAGCCGGGCAAGGCTCCGCTGTAGTAGTCGGGATACGTGCATTTGAGACAGGCCGATCTCGGCGGCGATCTGGGATTGGGTCATGTGGTCGAAGAATCGGAGGGCGAGGATGCGTTGTTCCCGGTCGGGCAGGGCCGTGATGAGCAGCCGCAGTGTCAGGTGGTCGTCAACCTCGACGTAGCGCGGGTCGATCGCGCCGAGCAGGTCGATGCGGTCGATGCCGGTTCCCGCGGTGTGTGGAGCGTTCAGCGATACCAGGTTGTAGGCGTGTGAGGCGCGGAGCGCGGCCCGCAGGGCATCGATGGTCACGTGCAGGTGGTCGGCAAGTTCGGCGGCGGTCGGGTGGCGGCCCCGCCGGTGGCTGAGCTCACCGGTGGCACTCGCTATCTCCTGGTTTAGCTCCTGGGTCGAGCGCGGAACGCGAATGGCCCAGGCGGTGTCGCGGAAATGCCGTTTGAGGGCACCGAGAATGGTCGGGACGGCGTAGGCGGTGAACGGGACCTGGCGGCTGCTGTCGTAGCGGTCGACGGCGGTGATCAGGGCGAGGGCGGCGACCTGGGCCAGGTCGTCGAGGAGCTCACCACGACCGGCGTAGCGGCGGGCCAGTCGGCCGGCCAGCGACAGATTGTCCTCGATGACCCGGGCGCGGAGTCGGGCCCGGTCGGGATGCCCCGCCGGCAGGTTGTCGCGTCGGCACAGCAGCAATTCGGTGCTGGCGGACGTGCCGCCCGGTTGCCAGCGGCGTGTTGGGGGATCAGCATCGATGGTCGTGGCCACGAGCCGGTGAGAGCCGACGACGGGCGTCGGCGGCTTGGCGGGATGGGTGAGCGCCGCGGTGATCAGGGCTGGCTCGGCACGGATGGTCACGATGATCAACGCCCTATGGAGTCGCATGCGGTGTGGCGGCTGACGGCGCACCTGTTTAGACGGTGCCGAGAAGTCGCTGGATGGTGACCGCTGGGTCCGGGCGGCGTGGATGCGCCAGCGTGAACGCTGCCGAGCGCATGGTTGCGGAGAAGGCCAATCCTGGGGATCACTCTACGCCGATGCCCAATAGACACCAGGGCCTGGCGGGCGAGGGTGTGCTCACCCGAAGCCCCAGGCCGCGGCCGACCAGGCGGAGCCTGCCGCTTCGGGCGTAGGGTGGGTGGTGACAAGCCGCCCGAGGAGCCCGTCGCGTTCGACCCGGTCCTTGTCCAACGTCACCTGCCCGTCCGCGGCCTCACGAACCGTTTGGTATCGGAGGCGCTCGCATGCAATCAGGTTCGGTGTCGCGGCGTCTGGTGGGGGCGGTGCGGTGAATACCGATCGACGGATGCGGCTGTGGGGCCTGCTCGCGGAACAGGCCCACGGTGGACCGATCGCGGTCGACCATGTCTGCCACGTAGTCACGGCGTCGGCTGGTGTGGACGGCGCCGCCGTCACGGTGGTGCTCAGCGCTTCTCCCCGCGAAACGGTGTACGCCACCGACGAGGTCGCTGCGGAGCTGGCCGAGCTGGCCCTGACCCTGGGCGAGGGGCCC
Organism: Asanoa sp. NPDC049475; assembly: GCF_040676915.1. Lineage (NCBI taxonomy): Bacteria > Bacillati > Actinomycetota > Actinomycetes > Micromonosporales > Micromonosporaceae > Asanoa > Asanoa sp. NPDC049475. The sequence continues at coordinate 8,328 of NZ_JBFAPY010000005.1, forward strand.
GGGGTGGATGCCGTCGACGGCGGCCCGGCGCTGGCCGTCGACCTGACCGGCCCGGACAGCCTGTTCCGCTGGCCGATGTTCGCGCCCGCGGCAATATCTGCCGGGGCGGGTGCGGTGTTCGCGCTGCCGCTGCACGTCGGCGGGATCCGGGTCGGTGTCCTGGACCTCTACCGTGCCCGGCCCGGCAGCCTGAACGGCGACCAGCTCGCCGACGCGCTGCTGCTGGCCGACACCGCGTGCGCTCTGCTGCTCGACGCGGAACAGCACGACCGGCCACACCCGGACGGACGCCGCCCCGATCCGGACGGCTTGGCGCACCCCGAGGTGCATCAGGCGACCGGCATGATCACCGTACAGTTGGGGGTGAGCGCGGCGGTGGCGCTGATCCGGCTGCGCGCCTACGCGTACGCCCACGACAGGCGGCTGCATCACGTCGCCGCGGACGTGGTAGCCCGACGGCTACGATTCGACCCTGACCCTGACGAAGACCGCGGCGACCGTTGAGGCCTCCGACTCGGCGTGCTCGGATGACAAAGGGCGGCGGCAGGCCGCCGGCAGGACAGGTCTACTGTCCGGACGAGGACGCCCACCTGTGTAGCGAGGGTGATTGAGAATGGCCGAGGCCCAGCTAGCCGACGTGTTCGTGGAGATGGCCGACACTCTCGTCGACGACTTCGACGTGATCGATTTCCTGCACGTCTTGACCGAGCGGTGCGTACAACTGTTGGGCGTCTCGGCGGCCGGGCTGCTGTTGACCGACCAGCGAGACGCGTTGCAGGTGGTGGCCGCCTCCTCCGAACGGACCCGGCTGCTGGAGCTGTTCCAACTGCAGACCGACGAGGGCCCGTGCGTGGACTGTTTCCGCACGGGCCAGCCCGTGTCGGTCGCCGACCTGCCCTCGGCCGGCCGGTGGCCGCGGTTTACCGCCGCCGCCGCTGAAGTCGGGTTCGCCGCCGTACACGCGGTGCCGATGCGGCTGCGCGCGGAGGTGATCGGCGCGTTGAACCTGTTCGACACCACACCGGGTGCGCTGGATGAGGGAAAGCTCCGTATCGGTCAAGCCCTGGCCGACGTGGCCACCATTGGACTCCTGCAGCAACGTGCCATCCACCGCCGCGAGGTCCTGACCGAGCAGTTGGAGACCGCGCTGCGCAGTCGGATCCTGATCGAGCAGGCCAAGGGCGTGCTGGCCGAACGGCTCCACCTGGACATGGCCGAGGCGTTCACCCTGCTGCGCGGCAACGCCCGTAGCCACAACCAGCGCCTGTCCGACCTCGCCCAAGCCGTCGTCGACGGAACCGAACAGATCCCACCAGCGACGGCCGGCAGCCCGCCCCGCTGATTGCCCTCGACGCGGCGGCAACAACTGTCTACTTTGGACGCCGGCGAGGCATCGCGCAACCTCTGAAGCCGGTCCTGCCCCTACCGCCGGCTTGCTCTACTGCGGCTGCGCCAACGGCTGCCGGAGCGCCGGGTCCGTCCACCGCGTCCCCGAACGGCCCCGACCAGCAGGAACAAAACCACGGCTCCGATGATCGCGGTGATCCAGGTGCTCAGGTTGAAGAAGCTGTCCAGCGTCTGTAAACCGAGCAGTTCCTTCGCCAGGAACCCGCCGAGCAGGGCACCGGCGATCCCGATTACGGCGGCCAGCAGTAGGCCGGTCTTCTTTCCGGTGAGGTATTCGGCGATGAGGCCGGCGACGGCACCGAGCACGATCCAGGCGACAACGCCCATGACGCTCTCCTTGATGGCGGGCCGATGTCCCAAAGCAGGGCGGCCCTTCTGCCGGGTCTCCGCATCGACCGATCTCTAAACGCCAGTCGCGTCACGAAACGACGGCAAACACCGATGCGTTCGCTGAGCCGATGCCGGCCAGCCGAGGGCTCGATCGCCGGGACACCGCAATCCCGGTACGCCAGATCGCGGCTGGCACATGCACCGCACCAGGGTCGGACATGTGTACGATGAAGACATTCCGGAATCGACGCCCCGACCCTGAGGTGCCCGCCATACCGGCCTCACCCCCAAGGGTTCGTCATGTCCAACGACCTACGCCACACCGGAAACGCACCGGCTGACCCGAACACCAGCGGGCCGCCACAGCCCCCGGCCACCCCGCCGGCGAGGTCGCCCACGGGTCGCGTGCCGCGTACCCGAACCGGGGCCGCCTGGCTCGGGATCTGCGTCGCCACGCCGGGCGGCAGTCGCATCGGGATCTGGGCCATGCCGCGATGGCGCTGACCGGATGGACGGGTTTGGCCGGACCGTCGTTTGCATTCCGGGGTGTTCGGTGCTGCACTGTCCTTAGCACTCGCCTGACGCGAGTGCCAACCGAAATGGGATGGGACCCCCGGGAGGGGGACCGTAGCAGCGGTCATCGCAGGTCGGCCCGAGCAGGGTGCTGCACGTGGGCACGACGACGTTGAGGGATTCACGCAGATGACCAAGTTGATCGCTTTCGGTGAAGAGGCCCGTCGTGGCCTGGAGCGCGGCATGAACGTCCTCGCCGACACGGTGAAGGTGACGCTGGGCCCGAGGGGCCGCAATGTCGTGCTCGGCGGCAAGTGGGGCGCGCCGGTGATCACCAACGACGGGGTGAGCATCGCCAAGGAGATCGAGCTCGACGACCCGCACGAGAAGTTGGGCGCCCAGCTGGTCAAGGAGGTCGCGAAGAAGACCGACGACGTGGCCGGGGACGGCACGACGACGGCCACCGTGTTGGCGCAGGCGTTGGTACGCGAAGGGCTGCGCAACGTCGCCGCCGGGGCCAACCCGATCGCGCTCAAACGTGGCATCGAGGAAGCCGTCGCCGCGGTGACCGAGGCACTGGGCCACCAGGCGCGAGACGTCCAGACCAGGGAACAGATCGCCGCCACGGCGACCATCTCCTCGGGCGACGCGACGGTCGGTGACCTGATCGCCGAGGCGATGGACAAGGTCGGCAAGGACGGCGTCATCACCGTCGAGGAGAGCAACACCTTCGGCCTCGAGCTCGAGCTCACCGAAGGCATGCGCCTCGACCACGGCTACCTCTCGCCCTACTTCGTCACCGACCTCGAGCGGATGGAGACCGTACTCGACGATCCGTACCTCCTGATCGTCGACGGCAGGATCGCGAACCTGACCGACCTGCTACCGATCCTGGAGAAGGTCATGCGGACGGGTAAGCCGCTGGCGATCATCGCCGAGGACGTCGAGGGCGAGGCCTTGGCGACCCTGCTGGTCAACAAGATCCAGGGCAGCTTCACATCGGTGGCCGTCAAGGCGCCTGGATTCGGGGACCGGCGCAAGGCCATGCTGGCCGACCTCGCCGTTTTGACCGGCGGCCAGGTCGTCAGCCAGACGCTCGGGATCACCCTGCACACCGTCGGGCTGGAAAGCCTGGGCCGGGCTCGCACGATCGTCGCCGCCGAGGGCGAGACGACCATCGTGGACGGCGGCGGTGACGCCGAGCAGATCGCTGGTCGGGTCGCCCAACTGCGTTTCGAGATCGACAAGAGCGACTCCGACTACGACCGGGAGAAGTTGCAGGAGCGGCTGGCAAAGCTGGCCGGCGGCGTCGCGGTGATCAAAGTCGGCGCGGCAACCGAGGTCGAGCTCAAGGAGCGAAAGCACCGCATCGAGGACGCCGTGCGCAACGCCAAGGCGGCCATCGAGGAAGGCTTGCTGCCGGGGGGCGGGGTGGCCCTGGCCAACGCCGCCGACACCGTGTTCGACAAGCTCGACCTGACCGGCGACGAAGCCACCGGCGCGAACATCGTGCGGGTAGCGCTGACAGCGCCGCTGCGACAGATCGCCGTCAACGCCGGCCTCGAAGGCGGCGTCGCCGTCGAGAAGATCAGGTCACTCCCGGCGGGGTACGGCCTCAACGCCGTCACCGGTGAGTACGTCGACATGGTCGAGGCAGGCATCGTCGAACCGGCTAAGGTCACCCGATCCGCGCTGCAGAACGCGGCCTCGATCGCCGCGCTGTTCCTCACCACCGAGGTGCTCATCGCCGACAAGCCGGCGAAGCTAGGATCATGACACGCCAGATGTCCGCACGAGAAGGCACTGGAGCTGCCGTCTGAATTGGCACACGTGGTCACGTCGGCTGGACGACGACGGCAGTCGATAGCACGAATGCCGGTGGTAGTGCCGGCAAACCGCTGTGGCTCTACCCGCATCTGTCCGGGGAGCTCGGGCCCTGCAAATCGCCATCGCCCTCGCCAACCCGATCATCGGACTCGCCGTCCGTCGCCAGTTCTATCCAGCGGTGGATGACTACGTCGCCGCTGGGGCACCTGAGGGGCCACGCATGATCGCCGAGCGCCCGAGACTACTTCGCGCACGGTCTCAGGCGCGCCCGTTGACCCCAGACCGCGAACCCCACACCACCGCTGGCGAAATACTGACGCACGCGGACGCGGCGGCGGCCGTCCGCATGTGCGACGGTTGACAGCGTGACCACCCCCGAGCGGATCGGGTCCTACACCATCGAGCGGCCGCTCGGTGCCGGCTCGTTCGCCATGGTGTGGTTAGGGCACGACGCCTCGCTCGGCGCGCGGGTCGCGATCAAGGTCCTCGCCGAGAACTGGAGTCATGATCTGCGAGTTCGCGAGCGGTTTCTCGACGAGGCACGCATGCTGTGGCAGCTGGACCACGAACGCGTGATCCGGGTCTACGCACTCGGGGAGCTGCCCGACGGCCGGCCCTTCATGGTGATGTCCTGGGCCGACGGCGGCAGCCTGCGGGACCGCTTGGCCTCGGGGACCATCCGGGTCGGCGCCGCGCTGTGGCTGCTACGGGAGATCGCCGCGGGTGTCGCGGTCCTGCACGAGCGGGGCATCGTGCACCGTGACCTCACGCCGGGCAACGTGTTGTTCCGGTCCGTCGACGGCGTGCCGGGCCCGTCGGAGCAGGTCGTCATCGCGGACCTCGGCCTCGCCAAGGCACTTGCCGCGGCGTCGGGTCTCACGGCGCGCGCCGGCACACCCGGATACATGGCCCCGGAGCAGGACGACCCGCTCGCCGTCGTCGACGCCCGCACCGACGTCTACGGTCTCGGCCGACTCGGCCAGCGGCTGCTGACCGTTTCCACCGATCGGCGGGTCCGGTTGCGTCCGGGGGTTCCGCCAAGTGTGGCCGACGTGCTTCGGCGGGCCACCGCCGTGCGACCCGCCGACCGTTACCGGAATGCGTCCGCCTTCGGCGCCGCCTTGGACGACATCATGCGCGTGCGAAGCCCCTCGGCGGTACGGCGGCGCCGCGCAGCCGTTGTCGCCGCTGCGGTGCTAACGGCCGCCGCGGTCCTCGGGGGCTTGTCGGCCGACGACCGGTCGAGGTGGCCGGCGGGCGTGGCGTCCGATCGGACCGGGCGGATCGCGGTCATGCTCCCACCCGGCTGGGAGGCCGTGGCGTCGGATTGGTCGGATCCGCTCGGCACGGCCGGTGCCCGCGAACCGGCCTTGGTGGTGTCGCCGTCCCCGGGGCGCTGGCTGACCGATGCCCAGGTCCCAGGCGCGTTCATCGGGCTGTCGAGTGCCGGGGCCACGCCCGCCGCGTACGTGGCCCAGCATCCACGGACGCGGTGCACCGCCACGCCGGTCCGCACGATCCACGGTGTGGGCGTCGACTGGACACTGGCGGGCTACGCGGCGTGCCCGGGTCCCAAGCCGATGATCGTCGAGGCGGCCGGCCACGGCCCAGGCGATGTCGGGCTGGTCTATGTGCAGATCATGCCGCCGGCCGGCAGCGGGCCGGAGTTCGTCGAGGCGCTGTTGGCCGGGGTACGGGTGCGGGCTACCTGATCACCATCACCGTGATGCTGTCGATCCGGTCCGCGTGCGGGATGGACCTCGACGGTTCCCGGTCTGGGGGAAGACGACGTCGACGCCCCCTGCTTCGTACGACGAAGAGACCAGCGACTCGGGGTCGACGGTCACGAGCTCGATGGGTAGCGGTTCCACCGCTGTCCGGCCGCCACCGCATGCGGTGGCCGCTCCCAGCACGCCCGACGCGAGGAGCACGGCCGCGCGCCGACGCCCCGTCGCGTGCCTTCCGTGCTGGCGCATCACGCGGCCTTGCCGCCGACCGGCGCGCCCGCGATGGTGAGCCTCTCCCGCAGCCGGCGCCTCGCCTCGTGGATTCGTTCCTTCACTGTTCCCTCCGGCACCGCTTGCAGCTCGGCGATCTCGCGACAGCGCAGGCCGAGAACGTCCCGCAACGTGACCGACTGGACGACACATTTCTTGGCGACACCGTCTACGCGTTGAGCGCGGTGGACAGGAGCGGGCTTCTCGCCGAGTTCGTTGGCCACCGGGGACCCGCCTGGACACCAGGGAACACGCTGGGACGATCACTCTCCGGGCTGCGGACGACGGTCGCAGCCGCGTCGACGGCCGCGGCTACCTCATCGTCGCCCTATCGGTGCGCCGGTGGTGTCGCCAGGCACAGCGCGCCACGCCCGGCTGCGACCACTACAGCGCAAATGTTCGTTTTTGCAGACCCGGAGAAGATGAACCGCCTCGGCGCCCGCAGGTCAGGGTCAAGGGCCTCTTTCGCCTCTCGAACGGCCGCGAGCGGCAGGAGATCTCCTAGTAGAAGCCCGGTGGACAGCCGCCTCCTGGCGCCTGTCCACCGGGGTCGACCGGACCTAACGGAAGTGCAGGTAGACGAATCTGCTGCTGAGCACCCGGCGGGTGCCGTACGCGCTGGGCGTCGCGTAGTTGTATTCCTCGACCGTCACGGTCCCGTCGGAATGCACCGCCGCCACCCAGGCGACGTGTCCGGATCCGCTGTCGGTCTGGGCCACCGCGCCGACCTGCGGCGTGCTGTTGACCGTGATGCCCGCGTCGCGCGCGGCATTGTCCCAGTTATAGGCATTGCCCCAATGGACGGACCGATAATAGTTGTGGAAAGCGATGTTGCCGCGATCGTTGAGCCGCCACGCGACGAAGGACGTGCACTGTCCCTTGTAGAAATTCCACGGATCGACCCCGGACGTCTGGCCGCTGTATGGGTAGTCATTGCGCAAGCTCCCCGGTGTGGCGAAGCCTTTGCAGGTGTAGAGGGTGGGTCGGGTGGCGAGTCGGCTGGCGTGGAGGAAGTAGCCCTTGACGAAGTACCAGGTGTTGCTGCCTTCGTAGGTTTGGCCGGCGGCGACGCAGAGGACTTGGACGGTTTCGTTGGAGGCGAACCATCCGGTGGCGGCGGGTGCGTCGAATGTTGGTGTGCTGTATCCGTTGGCGGCTGAGGGGACTGTGGAGGGTCCGCCGCATTGGGGGATTCCGGTCGCGGTGGCGATGGCGTACGCGGGATAGTATCTGGTGTTGATTCGGTACCAGAAGAATGTGTCGCCGACGTATTCGCGGCCGCGGACGTAGCATTCGACGGAGACTGATTGTCCGGGGTTGAGTGTGGAGCCGGTGATGTAGGGGCTGTTGAGGTATGGGAGGTCGTGTGCGGTGATCGTCGATTCGACCCGCACTGTCACGGCCGCCTGAGCCGGCGCCGCGATCGCCACCTGCCCGAGGACGGCCACAACCACCAGGCCCATGGCAGCGAACACCCGGGCGGCGATGTGTTTCGACATTCTGCGCCTTTCTCGGGTCGCTGGGATCACCGGATCGGCCGCACCACGGCGGGCATCACACCGGTCTCGCTCGCGCTGAAGGTGCGGCTGCGGACCTGGGGGCCGCTGCTTGCCCGGGTGGCCTCGATGATGGAGCTGCCACCGATGAAGATCGCCACGTGGTGAATCGCGCTCGGTGACAGGCTGCTGTCTGACCAGAAGATCAGATCGCCCGACTTGCGCTGGGAGAACGGCACACGATAGCCGTTGCTGTACTGCGACCGCGAGTCGCCGCCGATGTTGACCCCGGCGCCCTTGTAAAAGGCGTACTGCGTCAGCCCGGAGCAGTCGAAGCCGTAGACGTCACGGTCGTCGTGGCCACTGGGGCTACAGCAGATGCCATAGGTCGGCCCGTTCTGGTTGCCGCCGCCCCAGGAATAGGGGTACCGGCCGATCATGCTGGACGCCGCGGCGATCGTCGCCGCCACCTCGTCGCCCGGTGTGGCGAAGCCTTTGCAGGTGTAGAGGGTGGGTCGGGTGGCGAGTCGGCTGGCGTGGAGGAAGTAGCCCTTGACGAAGTACCAGGTGTTGCTGCCTTCGTAGGTTTGGCCGGCGGCGACGCAGAGGACTTGGACGGTTTCGTTGGAGGCGAACCATCCGGTGGCGGCGGGTGCGTCGAATGTTGGTGTGCTGTATCCGTTGGCGGCTGAGGGGACTGTGGAGGGTCCGCCGCATTGGGGGATTCCGGTCGCGGTGGCGATGGCGTACGCGGGATAGTATCTGGTGTTGATTCGGTACCAGAAGAATGTGTCGCCGACGTATTCGCGGCCGCGGACGTAGCATTCGACGGAGACTGATTGTCCGGGGTTGAGTGTGGAGCCGGTGATGTAGGGGCTGTTGAGGTATGGGAGGTCGTGTGCGGTGATCGTCGATTCGACCCGCACCGTCACGGCCGCCTGAGCCGGCGCGGCGGCGGCGACTCCCGCGCCGAGAAGTCCCGCCGCCAAGGCGGCGACAACGGCGAGTTGTCGCAAGCCCTTTCGAACTCTGGTTCTCATGCAATCCTCCAGAACGCTTTGTCGGCACCCACCGGGTGATGGGGCGCCATCGGCATTTCCGGAGGCTAGGAAGGCGCTCTAACAAGTCGCTAATACGTGGGCAGCCGCAGCGCCTCGTCCGTCAGGCCCAGGTCGAGCAGGACCCTTCGGCATTCACCGTGGGCGGTGGCCGCAAAGCCCGGATCACACAGCGCCAGGCGGGCGAGCGTCCGGACCGCCTCCAACCGCGCGCCGATCTCCTCCCAGATCGTCAGCGACCGGCGCAGCAGCCCGGCCGCGACGGCGGGTCGGCCGCGACCGGCTTCGAGGTCGCCGTAGGCACGCAACGTGCCGGCCAGATCGGCCCGAACGCCCAGCCGCTCCTGCACCGGCAGGACACGGGCCAGTCGCTCCTCGGCCGCGGCCCAGTCACCGCGGGACAGGTGCACCTCGGCCAGGGCGAGATCGACGTGGGAGAGCCCAAGCTCGTCGTTGAGGCCCTCGACGATCCGCGCCGCCTCGACCAGCCCGCGTTCCGCTTCGTCGGTCCGCCCGACGCCGAGCAGCACGTCAGCGCTCATGCTGAGGAGCACCGCCGTGGCGCGTGGGGAGTCCTCCGGCCGTCCCTCGTTCAGCAGCCGCTCGACCAGCGGAATGGCCTGCGCGGACCGACCGGCCTCGTGTCGCGCACGGGCAAGCGACAACGACAACCAGCGCGTGAGATCGGGCGGAGTGTCCTCGCCGCACGCGGCGAGGCCGGCACGGAACCACTCCTCGGCCTCGGTGAGTCGGCCGACGCTCTGAGCGGCGAAGCCGGCGTTGCCCAGCGCGGCGACCTCGCCCAGCCGGTCGCCCAGCCTGCGGGCGAGCGCGAGCCCTTCCGCGGCCAGCTCGGGCAGCTCGGTGAAGCGGGACCGCTGTGCGGTCACCCCGAACAGGCTGAGCAGCAGCCGGCCCAGATAACGATCAGCGCCGCGCGCGCGGGCACACGTGACGGCTGTGCGCAGCACCCGTTCCCGCTCGACGTCGTAGCTCCGCAGGACCAGAAAACCCACCATGCGCATCGCGAGTCCACCGAGGATCTCAGCGGCATCCGACGTGGCCGCCTGCTCGACGGTGGCCAGCAACGCCGTCAGCTCCGTCTCGAACCATTGCTGCGGCGCATCTCGAGCCGCGCCTTCGGCGCCGCGCGGCACCGGCGGGACCGGCAGCCCGACGGCACCCTGCAAGCCGTGGCCGAGGCGCTCGTCCGCGACGGCGGCCAACGCCGCCCACCCGGACAACACTCGGGTCAGGGCTGCGTCCCGGTCGGCCGGATGCTCCTGCGCGGCGGCGCGTTCGGCCGCGAAGTCGGCGATCAGGTCGTGCAACCGGAACCGGTCCTGCCCGACGGCGTCCGGGCCGAGGACCTCGATCAGGTGGACGTCGGCCAGCGTCTCGAGCAGCCGACCGGACAGCGCGTCCCCGTCGTCGCCGAGCAGCGCGGACGCCACCCAGGCCGGCCAGTCGGGCGCGGCGACGAGCCCGAGCCGGCGCAGCAGCAGGCGGGCCGGCGGATCCAGCAGGTCGTAACTCGTCGCGATGCTGGCGCGGACGTCCAGGTCTCCGAGGGCCAGCTCGTCGAGCCGCCCACGCTCGCGGGCCAGCCGGTCCCGGAAGTCCTCGAGACGCCAGTGCCGGCGTCCGGCGAGCCGACCGGCGGCCACGCAGGTGGCTAGCGGCAGGTTGCCGCAGAGCGTCACCACCGCGTGCGCGGCCTCGGGTTCGGCCTCGACCCGGTCCGCACCCACGAGCCGGGCCAACAGCTCCAGTGAATCCTGGGGGTCCAGCGCCGGCACCGTCCAACGCTGCGCGCCCAGCAGCGCTCCCAGCTGGAAACGCGAGGTGATCAGGACCGCGCAGGACGGGCTGCCGGGCAGCAGCGGGCGCACTTGGGCCTCGGAGCCGGCATCGTCCAGAACCACCAACAGCCGGCGCTCGGCGAGAGTGCTGCGATACAACCCGGTCCGCTCGTCCGGGTCGTCCGGCACCACCGAGTCCCGGACGCCGAGCCGGCGCAGGAACCGGCCGAGCAAACTGTGCGGATCGGTTCGGGCGCGGTGCGACCCGCGCAGGTTCGCGAATAGCTGACCGTCCGGGAAGGCGTCGCGCACCGCACCGCCGGCCACCACCGCGAGCGCGGTCTTTCCGACGCCGCCCGCGCCGACGAGGACGGCGACCGCGGGACCGCCGCCGGCGGGGTGGCGCAACGTCGCCGCGATCTCCGCGCGTAGCTTGTCGCGGCCCGTCAGCACGGAGACCTCCGGCGGCAGCTCGCGGGGGAAGACCACCGGCGCCGGATCGTCGAGCTCGGGCACCTCGCCGGACAGGATCCGCTGCTGCAATGCGCGAAGTGTTGGACCGGGGGTGACGCCCAACTCCTCGTCGAAGGTCCGGTACGCGTCGCGATACAGCTGCAGCGCGTCCACCCGCCGCCCGACCGAGGCCAGCGCCCGCATCTGGGTCTCGTACAGCCGCTCGCGGTACGGATACTCCGCGATCAGGGGTGTCACGTCCGCCAGCACCTCGTCGTGGCGGCCCAACGCGAGCCGGGAGACCAGCCGAGCCTCGTGCGCCGCCAGCCGTTCCTCGTGCAGCGCCGCCCGGGCCGGACCTGCCAGCTCTTCGGCGACGTCGGCCAGGGCCGACCCGCGCCACAGCGCCAATGCCTCGGTGTACGACGCCTCGGCGAGCGCGAAGGAGGCGGTAGCCGCTGCCCGCCGACCCTGCTCGACCAGCTCGCGGAAGTCGATCAGATCAACCTCCGCCCCCGCGGTGCTGAACTCGTAGCCCGTCGGCCTCGTCACGATGAACCTGCCGCCGACCCGCCCACGCAACCGGCTCACCAGGTTGTGCAACTGGGCCCGCGCGGAGCTCGGCGGATGCGGCCACAGCGTGTTGACGAGCCGGTCGGCCGGTGTCAGCCGGTCGGCGTTGAGCAGCAGCGTGGCCAGCACGTAGCGCTCCCGGGCGCCGCCGACCGGCACCACGCGTCCGCCGCACCAGGCGACCACCGGTCCGAGCAATCCGAATCTCATTATTCCTATCTATGTGAGCGCGTTGGCCGGCGCCATCGCCGGACCGGACCCGGCCCGCCACCCAGGAAGTTGACGGGCCGGACAGGCGCATCTGGGTCGCCTGCCCGGTCCGGCGCTCAGGTGGCCGGGAAGAACCAGAGGATGTCGCTCAGGCCGTTGGCGTTCGGCACGACGATGTCGTCCCGCCCGTCCCCAGTGAAGTCATCCACTACGGGCACGCCGGGAACACCGGGCGTGGCCAGGGTGGCCGGGGTTTGGAAGGGGCCATCCTCGTTGCCGAGGATCACCAGCACGCCGTAGTAGCCGCCGCCGAACGCGAGATCCGCGCGACCGTCGCCATCGAAGTCGCCGGCGGCGGCGGTCCGCTCACCTTGCCCGAACGCGAGGGTGCGCTCCTCGGTGAAGGTGCCGTCGCCGTTGCCTGCTAGGTAAAGGGCGTCGCCCCACTCGGATCCTGGTACGAGTGCGTCGACCCGACCGTCGGTGTTGAAATCGGCCAACACGGCTGGGCTGCGGGGAGTCGGTAGTTCGTGCCACACCCCGGGCGCGAAGGTGCCGTCGCCCGCGTTTAACCAGGACACCACCCGGCCATAGCCGCCGCCGGTCGCCACCAGGTCGGTGTGGCCGTCCCCGTTGAGATCGGTCCCGGCCAGCCCGTCGTTGGCGGTCGGCTCGGCCGCTAGGGTCACCCCCGATGTGAACCGGCCCCGTCCGTCATTGCGCAGCACCTGGACCTGTTCTCGCCCGGCGAGGGTCAGCGCCAGGTCGACGTCCCGGTCACGGTCGAGGTCGGCCGGGACCAGGTTTCGGGGGATGCTGTTCGGGGCCAGGTCGATCACCCGGGGCACCCGGAACCGGCCGTCGCCTCGACCGAGAGCGACCACCACCTGATCGAGCCCGATGTCGACGATCGTGGCGACCAGGTCCCGCCGGCCGTCACCGTTAACGTCGGCGAGCGCGACCGACCGGGGCGCGCCGCCGAGGGCCACCACGGTCCTGGTCCGGAACCCGGTCGCCCCTTGACTGAACAGGATCGAGACCCGGTCCGCGTCCGGGTGCGCGACCGCCAGATCGGACCGCGCGTCGCCGTCGAGGTCACCGGTGGCCATGGCGCCCGGGACAGCGCCCGTCGCGACGTCGAGCGGCGGGCCGAAGTTGGCAGGCCCGGCGGTGGCGGCGCTCGGGGTGACCACCGTCAGCAGGGCGACGGCCAGAGCCGGCACGCCGAGGGTACGAATTCGCATACGTGATCCTTCCGTGTAGACCCGGACCCGGCCGTCCCCAGCCTGGGCAGGGGCCAAGCCTCGCGTGCGGTGGGATAAGACCGGGTTAAGCCTGTGCTAACGCCTCGAAAGGAGGGCAGCCTGGCTCGGACGGAGTCCCCGCCCAGCGCGCGTCTTGTATGGAGCGGCTGACGGCGACCGAAACCTCACTGTCAGCTTGGAAACCGCGTTGGACACTGACAGCCGCGGGCCGTGGCGCTCGCCGCGTGCGACCAGCTGAGCGGCGGGGTGCGCGCCCTGGCGTCGGCACGAGCGGCCCATCTCAGGCCCCTTGACGGCTTTCCACAGGGGCGCCGTCGACCTCGTCGGTGGCGGCCCTGACGGCGTCGTCGACACGCTCAACCTGTATCACCACCGGGCTCCAGATGGCCGTTGTGGATCGTCACCGCGTCCGGTGATCGGCTCGAATCAGGCCGCTACGCCCGTCGTCCATCGTCACGGTGACTACGGAGGCCGCGCCCGTGCGCGTCGCGGGGGCGACCACCCAAACCACGTCTTTGGGCTGAGTCACCAACACCGAGATCGCCCCCTGCTGGGGGAACCGGATCCACCACCAAGATCACTGACGCGAACTCCCGGGTCACCGAAACGACCTACGACCCACTCGGGCGGATCTCCCAGCTGTGGGAACCCACCTGGAAACGCACGGAGCACGGGCAGCAGCCCAACATCCGCTACACGTAAACCTTCTCCGAGAACCGGTCGCAATACCCATGCGTGCTGACCGAGATACTCAACCGCTCCGGGAACTACATCCCCACCTACCAGATCTACGACTCTTTGCTGCGGCTGCGGCTGCGGCTGCGGCAGACCCAGACCATCTCTGTGCAGCGGCCGGTCGTGGGCGGCCCCGGGTTCCAGCGCCGCCTGATCGCTCCCTCGGCGGAGGTTGCCGCTGCGGACAGGACGGTCGTCTCCGACCATGACAGCGCATCGGCAGCCGGGCGTGTGGGCGATACTGTCCACGACCGACACCTAAATGTGCCTTGCGCCAGGGCCGGACCTGGCTGACGGGAGGACGGTGACGAGGTGCCCGAGCGGGCGGCAGCGGGAACGAGGTTTTCCCTGCTCGGTCAGATCGAGGTACGCCTCAACGATCAGCTGACCGAGGTGGGTCATTCACGACGACGGACGGTCCTTGTGGCACTCCTGGTCGACGCGAACCGACCGGTCTCCACCGACCAGCTCGTCGACCGGGTGTGGGGGGAACATCCTCCGCAGCGGGCGCTCGGCACCCTCTATGGGTACGTGTCCCGTCTGCGGAAGGCTCTGAGCGCCGCGACCGATGTCGACATCCGGCATGACACTGACGGTTACGTCCTCGCCGTCGACGACGAATCAATCGACATGCGGCGCTTCGAGCACCTTGCGGCCGCGGTGGCCGCGATGCGCGACGACGAGCGGGCGCTCGCGTTGTGCGGGCAGGCACTCGCCTTGTGGCGGGGAGAAGCACTCGCCGGCCTCGACGCACCGTGGGCGACCACCATCCGGGAGAACCTGCATCGGCAGCGTCGGACGGTCGAGCTGCAACGGAACGATCTTGCATTAAGCTTCGGTCGGCACAACGAGATGCTGCCCGAGCTCGCCGCCGCGACGACGGCACATCCTCTCGATGAACGCCTCGCCGGGCAGTACCTGCTCGCGCTGCACCGCGGCGGCCGGCAGGCGGAGGCGTTGCAGCACTATCACCAGTTTCGGCAGCGACTCGCGCGAGAGTTCGGTGTCGATCCGGGCGCGGCGCTCCAAGAGCGGTTCCAGCGCATTCTGATCGCCGATCCCAGCCTGGAGCCGGTCCTGTCGCCACTGGACGAGGTGCACCACGGAGGGGAGCCTCAAGAGCAGGTTGCGGCGAATCACCCACACGTCACCGTGTCACGTTCATCGACGCTGTCCTCGGCCAGCCCTGCGAGCCCGCAAATCGGCTGGTGCACGCTGCCGCGAGACTCGGCAACCTTCCTTGGCCGACAGCGGGAGATCGGACTTGTGGCCGAGGCAGGCTCACCCGCGGGGAGCGCGGTCGCCGTCTACGCGATCGACGGCATGCCTGGTGTGGGCAAGACAGCTCTGGCGGTCCGAATCGGTCACCAGATGGCCGGTCAATTTCCCGACGGGCAATTGTTCATCGACCTGCACGCGCACACCGCCGGCCAGGAACCGGTCACCCCGATGGAGGCGTTGGCCGCGTTGCTGGCCGCGGACGGTGTAGCCGCGCAAAACCTGCCGCCCGGACTGGACGAACGGGCGGCCCTCTGGAGAGCCCGGATGGCCGGGCGGAGGACGTTGCTCGTCCTGGACAATGCCTTGGACACCGACCAGGTCCGCCACCTGTTGCCCGGCAGCGCGGGGAGCCTGGTGCTGGTCACCAGCCGGCGCCGGCTGGCCGACCTCGACGCGACGCCGATCCAGTTGGACACGCTGCCGGCTGCTGACGCGGCGGAGATGTTCAACCGGCTTGCCCCGCGTGGCCGCAACGAACCCGACGCCGTGGCGCGGCTGGTCGATATGTGTGGGCACCTGCCGCTGGCAATCTCTCTACTGGCTTCGGTGTTCATCAAGCATTCGTCCTGGCGCGTCGATCAGCTGATCGAGGAGACCCGGACCAGGATGATCTCCGTACGGGCTGAGATGCGAACCGTCGCTGCCGCGTTCGACCTCTCCTATCAACACCTACCCGCGCGTCTGCGACGGTTCTTTCGCCGGTTGGGCGCGTATCCGGGCGTCGACATCGCCCCGTACACCGCCGCGGCGCTCGACGACACCACTGTCGACCAGGCCACCGAACAGCTCGACGCGCTCTGCCACGACCACCTACTGACCGAATCGTCGTACCGACGGTTCCAGATGCACGACATGATCCGCGAGTACGCGCACACGCTCGCTGACGGCGATGCTGACACGGAGGTGGCGCTTGACCGCGTCTACGGCTATCTGGCCCGGGTCGCGACCCGGGCCGACCGGCGAATCAGCCGGTATCCTCGGCCGACTGTTCGTTTGACCGGCCCGACCGGTTGTGCCCCTCTGTCCTCGGACCCGGCACTGGCCAGTACGGACGAGGCCCTGGCATGGCTACGGACCGAACGAGCCAGTCTCCTGGCGCTGCTACGTCATGCGGACCGCCGCGCACAGTCCGAACGAGTTATCCCGCTGGCCGTCGGGCTGGCCTCCGTGTTGCGCATCGACGGGCCGTGGCGGACGGCCCAGTTCGTGAGCTCGGCGGCCGTCGTGGCCGCCCGCCGGTTGGATGAGCCGCAGGCGTTAGCCAATGCCCTCCTGGACCGGGGATTTGCCGAACAGCTCCGCGACGACTATCCCGCCTCGACGAAATCCCTGAAAGAGGCGCTGACCCACTACCGCCGCATCGGCGACCGGCTCGGCGAGACCAACGCCTACCTCCATCTCGGCGAGGTGGCGGATCTAACCGCCGATCATTCTCTGGCCCTGGAATTGCTGGAGCAGGCCTGTTCCCGCTACCGGAAGCTCGGCGACGGCCTAGGGGTTGCGGCGGCCCTGTGCACCCTAGGCGGCCTGCGCAACACGCTGGGCGACTACGCGCGCGCGGCCGACGCGCTCAAGCAGGCCCTGTGGGGCTACCGGGAACTGGGGAACCAGCTCGGCGAAACGTCCGCACTCGTCAACCTCGGCCCGGTACTGGAGCAGGCCGGTGACCTGCCCGGTGCCGCCGCAGCGCTGCACCGAGCCCTCGCCATCACCCAACGGACCGGCAGCAGGCTGGGCGAAGCGGGCGTACTCCACAATCTCGGTCCCATCCTGCAGCGGCAGGGCGACCTGGCCGGCGCTGCCGCGGTGCTCTCCCGCTGTGTGCAGATGCACCGGGAGCTCGGGGACGAGCGCGGACAGGGGAACGCCCTGAACTATCTGGCCAGCGTGCAATGCGACAGGGGTAACCTCGCCGCCGCCCGAGAGCTGCTGGACACGTCGCTGCCGATGCTGCGTCGAATCGGCGACAGGGTCGGCGAGGCGGAGGCGCTGAACCAGCTCGGCACGCTGCACCGGCTGACCGGAGATCCGCAGACCGGGGCCGAGTTCCACGAGCAGGCCCTCCTGATCGCAGGCCGCACACACAGCCGCTGGTACGAGGCACACAGTCTGGCCGGCCTGGGCCGCTGCGCCCTCGCTGTCGGCGACAGCGCCGCGGCGGTCGACCTGCTGGGCCGAGCGTTGGCGACCTTCCAATTGATCGGTGCGGGCGAAGCCGACGCGATCAGCACCGAACTGGCTGCGATGCGCGGACCGACGGGCTCACTACCGCTACCGCAAAACTGCCAATCGGCAACCGGGTCGGAGCCGTGAACCGCCGGCCCGGCCGGCGCGACTGGGTCAGCCCACGATCAAGGCACCCCTCAGAGTATTTGACGGGCAGGACGCCTTGATCGTGGGAGCTGACGCCAAGGTGGTGGGGGTCAGGTCAGCCAGAGAACGTAAACGCTCCCTGAACCCAATTGTTGGGCGTGCCGTTGGTGCCGTTCTGCCGCCAGCCTGTGATGTAAAGCCGCTCGCCGGCTTTTGGGGCCGGGTTGAAGTAGCCGTAGCCGCACGTGGTGTTGGCCCCGTTGGCGTCCTCGGCCCAGGCCGATGCACCGAATGATCCGGAGACTTGGACCCTGACCCGCTGACTATCCGCCTCTTCATCGCAGATTTGCACGTAGGGGTAGCTCCCCCTGCCGTCAACCCAAATGGACATGTACCCGTTACCAAACGAGCCGGTCGGGCTGGCGGCTTGCGCCGGTGTCCCGACGATGGCCAGGGCCGCCGTCATTGCCAGCGTGGCCGAGACCGTCGCGATGAGTCTGCGCATGGTGCTTCCCTCCGTGAAAGTTCGCCGGGCGCTGACCGTGCGCTCCGGCCCATGCGATGACTGTCCGCCGCAACACTTGTACGGACCTTGCGAGTTACTTGAACCCGCAAGCTGGACCGAGTGAGCCACCCTGAGCGTTCAAGCCCTCCATCTTGCGACCGCACAACGCCGCCGTGGACGAGGCGCTTGAAGATGTAGGGATGCCTGCTAGGAGCCGCTCGCTTCGGTGAGGTCGCGGTCGTCGATGAGGGGTTCGTGCGCGATGTCCTTGGAGACGGCTCCTAACCGCTTCGTTGCTCCGTGTCGCCGGGCCTACTTCGTGGCGAGCGCCTCCCGCATCCGGTTGATCTCGGCCCGTTGCTCGACGATGACGTCGCCGGCCATCTCGTTGACCATGACGTCGGCACCGAGTGCCAGAACCTCGTCGGCCATGTTGATAGCGCCCTGGTGATGCTCGGTCATCATGTCGACGAACATCCGGTCGAACTCGGCACCGCCGGCGGCGGTCAGCCGGTTCAGCGCCTCGGCCGACTGCATGCCGGCCATGGCGTGCTGGTGGCCACCGCCGGAGTTCCGGTTCAGGCCGCGGTCCGCAAGCCACGTCTCCATCGTCTTGATCTCCGGCTCCTGGGCGGCCAGGATCCGATCGGCGATGAGCTTGAGGTTCGGATTCTCGCCGCGGTCCGCCACCAGCTTGGCCATCACAAGTGCCTGCTCATGGTGCGGGATCATCATCGTGACGAAGTGGACGTCGGCCTCGTTGTGCGGCTGGCGCGGAATGGGCGACACCTCGTTCGCCTGGGCCGTCTTCGCCGGCTCGCCGGGCCGTCCGGGCATCAGCACCGGCGCGGTGGAGTCCGGTAGCCCTGACAGGTCGAGGGACTCCGGCGCGGCCGTATTCGTCGGCGTTTTCGGATCGCTGTCGGGCCACCAAATGGCCACCGCGGCGCCAGCGGCGAGCACCGCGAGGACCGCGAGTTCTATTAGGACAATGGCCCGCGAGCGCCCGAAAAGGGAACGCATCCGTACACCTAACACAACCTGACTCCCGCCCGTCGTCCCGGAGGCTGGCCGGGATGTTAGCGCGGGCCTGAGCCGTGACGGGAGGGGCCGGCGCCGCGAAATGATCCACTGACCCCCACCTGCGTCGATTTGTTCCGCCGAGACACAGCTCTAGTTGCTATTCCGTTACCGCCAGCAGGGAGATTTGTGACCCCTATCCCAGGTTATCGTCCCGCTACCCAGCTCAGCTCCCTGACGAAGGGTGTCGCTACATGTCCGGATTCACCCCACGAGGGTCACGACGGCTGCGGGCTTTCAGCCTCGCCGCCGCAGGCGCCCTTCTACTCACTGCCGTGGCTGCGTCGCCAGCGAGCGGTGCCGAGAACACCATTCCCGCCGTCGACGAGATCGCCAGCAGCCCCAATCTCCAGCAGATCGCCAACGTACCGAAGGTCGGGTCGTTCAACACCGAGGCGGCGCTCAACTCGGACCTGGCGTTCCAGGGGAACTACGTCTTCTCCGGCAACTACAACGGGTTCACCACGCTCGATGTCAGCAACCCGGCCTCGCCGCAGGTCGTGAGTCAGGTGATCTGCCCCGGCTCGCAGGGCGACCCGTCGGTCTTCGGTGACCTGCTGGTCTTCGCGGTCGACTCGCCGCGCAGCGACGACTCGTGCAACAGCACGAGCGGATCTTCATCCCAGGCGAGCTCCTGGGAGGGCATCCGCATCTTCGACATCAGCGACAAGGCGAACCCGCGGTACATCAAGTCGGTCCGCACCGACTGCGGTTCGCACACGCAGACGCTGGTGCCGAGCAAGGACGGCAAGAGCGTCTACGTCTACATCCAGTCGTACAGCCCGTCGAGCACGGCGTTCTACTGCAAGATCCCGCACGACAAGATCTCAATCGTCAAGGTGCCCTTGGACGACCCGACCAGCGCCGCCGTGGTGGCCACCCCGGTCCTCTTTCCGGGTACGGCCGGCAACACCAACACCAGCGGCTGCCACGACATCACCGCATACCCTGAGCTGGACCTGGCCGCCGGCGCCTGCATGGGCGACGGCGTCCTGATGGACATCTCCGACCGGGAGAACCCGGTGATCGTCAGCCAGGTCCGGGACACGAACTTCGCGTTCTGGCACTCGGCGACCTTCAACAACGCCGGCACCAAGGTCGTCTTCACCGACGAGCTCGGCGGCGGCAGCGGCGCGATCTGCTCCGGCAACCACCGGCCCAACCAGGGCGCCGACGCCATTTACGACATCGTGGGCTCTGGTGCCGACCGCGAACTGGTCTTCCGGAGCTATTTCAAAATCCCGCGACTGAACACCACTCGGGAGAACTGCGTCGCCCACAACGGCTCGCTGATCCCGGCGATGGGCCGCGACATCATGGTCCAGGCGTGGTACCAGGGCGGCGTCTCGGTCTGGGACTTCACCGACTCGGCGAACCCGGTTGAGATCGCCTTCTGGGAGCGTGGCCCGCTCTCGGACACCCGCAACGTCACCGGTGGGGCCTGGTCGACGTACTACCACAATGGATACATCTACTCGAACGACATCCAGAAGGGCTTCGACGTCCTCAAGCTGGACGACCCGCGTACCAACAACGCGCGGGCCGTGGCGTTCGATGAGTTGAACGTGCAGACCCAGCCCAGCTACCCGGCCTGCACCACCATCCTGACCACGCGGCAGAACGGCGGGCTGGACATCACGTCCGGCATCACCTGCCTGGACGGGGCAACCGTCAATGGGAAGACCAAGGTCGCGCCGGGTGCCGGTCTGATCGCCTTCAACTCGAAGCTCAACGGCGGCGTCAGCGCGACCGACGCCTCCGTGGTGTCGATCGTGGAGAGCACGGTCAACGGCTCGGTGGACGCCATCGGCGGCACCGTGCGGGACAGCGAGGTCAACGGATCGGTCAAGACGAGCTGACTCGTTAGGCTCACTGGATAGAAGAAGCTCCGGCCCGGCGGAATTTCGCCGGGCCGGAGGTCTTCCGCCGGCTTGGGCGTCGTCGAAGCCGCGGGACGCGGCTTCGCGCCGGACCCAGGGCCGGAACGCGATGGACGGGTCGGTGGTGCCGGCGGTCGTGGCGGTGGCGCGGGAGCAGGGTCGGCGGGAGGCCCGTCGAGTTGCCCAGGCACTGCGGTAGGGCGACATTCGTCCAAGACGGGCCGGGAGCTCTCCAGGGAGCATGCGTTCCATGAACTCGCTTGCGATGAACGTCGTCCGCGACGGCCCTCGGAAGGCGCCGGTGTTGCTGCTGATCCACGGGTCGGGCTTCTCGGGTGCGTCCTGGGGGGCGGTGGTGCCGGGGTTGGCGGCACGTCAGCACGTCGTCCGGGTCGACCTGGCGGGCGTCTCCGGGGCGTACGACGTGCCCACCGCGGCCGGGCAGGTGGCCGCGGTCCTGGACGGACTGGGCCTGCGCGAAGTTACGGTGGCCGGGCATTCCAGCGGTGGCTACATCGCCACCGCGCTGGCGGAGCAACGCCCCGACCTGGTGCGCTCGCTGGCGCTGATCAGCACCGGCCCGAGCCCGGACGCATTGCTGCCGCAACCGTTGGTGCTCCGGGCGTTGCTGGCGCCGCCGCTCGGTCCGATCCTCTGGGCTCGGCGCTCGGACGCGATGATCCGTCGCGGAATCAGCGCGACCTGTGCCCGTCCGGTGTCGGTGCCGGACGATCTGGTCGCCGCGGTGCGAGGAATCACCTACGGTGCCATGCGTGAGGTGCTGCGCCGGAACACCGATTACATCACCGAACGCAGTGTGCCGGCGCGACTGGCGGCCTTGTCGGTCCCGGCGCTCGTGCTCTTCGGCACCGCGGACCGCCGGTGGAACCCCGCCTCGGCTGCCCAGTACGAGGCGGTCCCGCACACATGCGTCGAGCGCCTGCCGGGTGTCGGGCATATCCCGATGTTGGAAGCGCCCGCGCTGACCACCGAACTGCTGCTCGCCTTCGCCGCCGAGGCGGTCCGGCGCACGTAAAGTGGCTGATGTGTCGGGCACACTCGACTGGACGTCCGTCGAGGTCGCGGTCCCGGACCCGACCCGGAGGCGGCCGGGCGTGAGCATGGCCGGATTCCGTCAGCGGGTGCCGGCCAACGTGGACATCGGCATGGTCGCTCACCCGTCGGTCACCGTGCTCCTCGACTTGGGCGCGGGGTTGGTGGCCGACAACGGACTGCGGGGGAGCATGGTGATCGGGCTTCTGGCGCCCGCACCGCGTCTGGGCGGCTACGGGGTGGGTGCGTGCCTGCAGATCCGGCTGTCCCCGTTGGTCGCGGCTACCGTACTCGGCGCGCCGGCTCCCGGGGCTCTCGTTTCACTTGATTTGTTGTGGGGTGCCGACGCCGGCCGCATCGAGCACCGGCTGCGCACCGCCGCGTCGTGGGACGAGCGCTTCGCGATCGTGACCGAGGTCCTCGGCCGCAGGTTGCCCGACAACGTGCTCGTCGATCCGGAGGTGGCCCACGCTTGGCGGCGTACCCGCGTCAGCCGGGGCCGGGTGCGGGTCGAAGGTCTGGCGCACGAGGTGGGCTGGAGCCGCCAGCGGATGTGGTCCCGGTTTCGGTCTCAGCTGGGGATCACGCCGAAGCGAGCGGCTCAGCTGATCCGCTTCGACCACGCCGCCCATCTCCTGGCCGAGGGTCGATCGCCGGCCGCCGTCGCAGCCGCGAGCGGCTATGTCGACCAGTCGCACCTGCACCGGGAGATCAAAGCCTTCACCGGCGATACTCCCGCCGCCGTGGCCGTGGCACCGTGGCTCGCGATCGACGACGTGGCCTGGCCACCGTGATCTCCCTCCGCGCGTCCAAGCCTGCGGGAGACGGTCAACACGCCTTCGACACCGGAGTCGAGCTACGGCCGTAGCCCGAGTCGTTCCGCTACGGCCATGGACGGTCCGGGACGTCTATCGACTGGAACGTCCGTGGGTTCTGCGACCCGAAGCTGTCGTCGCACTTCCCGATAGAACGCGATGTGGGCGTCCCGGAGCCGGTCGATCGGTGGCTGGTCGTCGTATTGGTCGGCGTACGGATCTTCGCCCTTCTCCGACTCGACCCTAAGGGCGTACGCGTGGCGAAGTATCTCGCGAGCTGCTAGCTGAACCGGACCGCTGCCGACGATCCGAACGTGCTTGGTCGCGACCCTCAGGCGTTGATGCTCTTCGTCCAAGCGCTCGGCGACCTCCGTGGCCCCGTGGCCGGACGCGACTTGCCCGGCGAGATGCTGGGACCTTCGGGATGCAGCGATGAGCTCGTTGGCTGCGTCGTATAACGCGGCTTCCCTCGCGGCGCCTCGCGGGAGTGCTGGTATACCGTTTCTTTGCTGGCATTCAACCGTACACGATGGACTCTCCATATCCTGCAATATATGTCCACACATCAATGCCTGTCGCACTGTTGACAGCTTGTTGTGTTCATGAAATAGATCGCGATTGGATGTCCTTGTCGAACGATCGACGATCCAGAGACGCATCGCTGAAACGGGGGATGATGTGAACTTCCGAACGAAGATCGCCAGCAGGGCATCTGCTGCCATGGCCATAGCCATGGCAGTGCTACTGGCGCCGACGCCGGCGACGGCCGGGAGCGGGAAGAATCGCGGTTGTCAAGGACCGTCGGCCGAACTGGTCTACGTGTACTACTCTCCGAGCAACAGCAACACGGTCGCGACCTGGAAGAGAAACTGCAGCGACATCTATTCGCTCAACTCCCAGGGCCGCTATCTTCATTCCGGCGGGTGGTCTGGATACATCACGTTCTCGACCGGGGAAACCGACTATTTCTGTGACGGTTGGTCCAACATCCCGCTCTATCGGCAACGAGTGGTCGAAATAGAAATGGCGTCGAGCAGGATTTGGGAGTGCGGGGGCTAGTCGCGCGGGGTTCAGGCGGCGTCCGTCGTTGACGGATCGCCGCCTTCGCCGCCGCTGTGACCCCGTCCACCCCATCGAGCGCCCGCCGACTTCGAAAGAGGTGCGTTCGAAGTCGGCTGTCGAACCTCGCCGCGGGTTTCCCGAGCGACTCGACAGCGTCGCAGGTCATCCAGGTCACGACGCCATGCGGAGCCTAGCGTTCGTGGGTACGCAGCCAGGCGGCGTAGTCGGCTACGCCCGCGTCGAGCGGGTAGGCGGGTGTGAAGCCGGTGTCGGCGCGCAGCCGTTCGACATCGAGTGCCGCCGTCGGCGCCGTGGGTTGGCCCTCGGTCAGTCGCGGGGCCGCGCCGGGCACGACCCGCGCGATCGCCGCCGCCACTTCGCGGTTGGTGGTAAGCCTGCCACTGCCCACGTTGTACGTGCGGTGCCGCAACCCGGCGCCGGTTGCCAGCAGCGCCAACGCGCGGCCGGCATCCTTGGCGTAGAGCATGTCCACGGCGTCGTCGGCGCGCAAGCCGACCGGTGCTGGCCCACTTCGGACCGCGGAGTGCACGAGTTGCGGCGCGGCGAAGAACGGCGATGGCGATCGGCCCAGCGGCCCCCAGATCGCGCCGATACGAGCCCCGACCAGCGGCAGCCCGTCCTGCGCGGCCACGACATCGGCGATCACCTCGGCCATCTTCTTGGCCGCGGGGATCGCGTGCGGACTCGCCACCGGCAGCGGCAGATCCTCCCGGAAGGCACCGCCCAGCACACCGGCGTATACACCAATCGTGCTTGCCAGCAGGATCCGCTCCACTTTCCACTCGCGCGCCGCCCGCAGCACGGTGAACAGCGCCAGCGTGTCGGCCCACAGCTTGTCGAGTGCTGAACCGGCACCGAGCCCCGCGGCGGCGAGGTGGACGACGCCGGTGATCCGATGGTGTTCGCCGACCGCGCGCAGGCTGTCAAAGTCAGTGCAGTCGACCCGGGCGACCGGGGCGGGCGGGTCCGGCGGCCCCGCCCGGCGCTGACCGAGCAGCACGTCGGCGCCTAGGTCGCGCAGCGCCGCGCCCGTATGCGAGCCGATGAAACCCAGACCGCCGGTAACCAGAATCATCTCGATCTTCTCCCCAACGCAGGTGGTCGTTAGCCGGCTAACGAATACCATAACCGTCAGATCGTTAGCCGGCAAACAACCGCTAAGCTGAAGCGGTGACCGACGTGATCCGGCTGCTCACCCGCGCCCAGAAGCTGTTGCGCACGGCCACGGACGACGCGATGCGCCCACACGGCGTGCGGATCGGTCAGAACCTGGTGCTCGAGGTGCTCTGGCAAGACGACGGCCTGACTCCGGGCGAACTGGCGGCCCGGATGGGCGTGACCACACCGACGGTAGTCAACACCGCCGCCCGGATGGAGGCAGCGGGCCTGCTCGACCGCCGCCCCGACCCACGCGACGGCCGCCTCGTCCGCCTCTACCTCACGCCCTTGGCCCAAGCGGCCCAGCAGCCGATCGACGACGCCCGCCGAGGGATCGCCGACCACGCGCTGGCCACCCTCACCCCGACCGAGCTACGCCACCTCACCCGCGCGCTGGAAAAGATCGTCCAACAAATGGAGCCCCACTAAGCAGTGGGCGATGCCCGCACCACGACGTCAACCGTCCCACCCTTCCAGCCTGACCGAGGGGGTTCGCGTGGGTGGTCAACGGGCGCGGCGTCAAGCCTCGACCCGGATCTCGTCGGTGTGTGCGGCGAGAGCGGGCCGGAGCACGCCAGTCGAGCACCGCGCCGGCGTGATGGACCGCCGGCTACACGCAACCGTCCAGGGTGGACCGGGGTCGCAACACGCAGCTGAGGTGGTTACGGCTTCGGGTTGCGGGCGCGCGACATTGGCGTACCACTCCCAAGTTCCAAGCCGATCGCCAGGCGGCCGACAGCAGCAATCCCAGCAGCGGGGCGGCGATTCGGCCGAGGCGGAGAAGCTGCGGATTACCGCACAGCACCGCGGTCGCCACCACGAGCGCCACCAGACCCAGCATCGGGGTAAGGAAAGGAAGGTCCGTGGTCCGCAGCGCAGAGACCCGGCTCACCGTTCGAGGCCAACGGCGCGAACATCGCCACTGTCATCGCGATGAATCCGGCACCGGCGATGATGGGCGGCAGCGGTGAGGTCAGCTTGCTGGGCGATGCGGCCATCACGGCCGCGCCGGGCGCGGCAGCTGTCGTGACGTAAGGCGGCGGGGCTGCGCGGGCACCGGCTGCGACGATCCCTTGGCGCCGGCGGGTTGGCTCGGCGGCACCGGAGGACGAGTGTCCTCGTGGTCTGGAGCCGTCACGCCTGCCGTACTGCAGTCGACGGGCTCAGCCCAACCTAGCGTGGTGTCGAGGACCGCACCACCGCCGTGTCCAGCTCGGCCCGGCCGGTATTTCGGGCCGCCGAGATGGTTGGCGCCCGAATCGGGGGATAACCAGCAGGAAAAGGGGGTGGCACCATGGGAGAGGCACGCGAACTACTGGACCGTATGACCGTTGCGGCCATGGGAGCTCATGATGTGGACGCGACAGCGGCCCTGTACGCGGACGATGCGGTCGTCGTGACTCCGGACGCGGGCGAGGTCAAGGGACGCCAGCAGATCGGGGATTACTGGCGTCAGTTCATCGATGGTTTCCCGGACGGCAGTTGGGAGTCGACCAGCAAGGTCGAGTCGGGCAACAAGGCGGTCGACGAGGGCTTCTTCGTCGGTACGAACACCGGGTCGATGCGGGGGCCGACAGGCGCGACCGTGGAACCGACCGGGAAGCACGTCAAAATCCGTGGCGCCGACATCGCGACCGTGAAGAACGGGAAGATCACGGAGCATCATCTCTACTTCGACGAGCTGGATTTCCAGCGTCAGCTGGGGCTGGCCCCGAGCTGAGCGATCTCGACAACGCGGCTCCGCGGCCCCGGCTGGACGACGACGCTTACGTCGCGCTGCTGGCAACGGTCGCGCAGGTGGCCCGGTGTGACCCGCTGGGGCCACGACCGCCGCACGGAGTGGGTGCTGGTCCGCCGCACGACCGACGGCCAACGCGGGCTCGTCGCGATCATTCACGGCTCGCGTCCGTACGGTTTGCGGGCCGACGGGCTCGACCTGCACACGGGCCGACCCGTCAAGCCGACCGACGCGCTCCCTCCGGGTACTGCGCTGATGCTCAGAAAGAGCGGCCGCGGCACCCGATGAGTGCCGCGGCCGCTAGGACTAACCGATGGGCAGGACGGCCCGGCCCTTGTTGAAGTTCTTGCCGCTGCCGTCCGGAACGTAGTTCTTCTCCACGTTGCCGGCGGCGTCTACCGAGAACCAGTTGATCCTGGTCCCGACGGGCAGGTTCAGGATCTCGCCGCCCTCGCGGATACCTGCGGAACCGTACAACGTGGACGCGTAGGTCGGCGTCCCATTGTCCAATGTGTAGAAGACGGCGGCCGGCTCGGTCACGTCGAACTGGACGTTGACCATGCCCTCAGTCGCGGTCGGGGTCACCGACAATGTGCTCTCTGGACGCTGGTGATCGGTGGAGTAGTCACGGGCGACCCGCAGCAGCTCGACCAGGCCGTTGGAAAACTCCATCGTCTCCTCGTGCGCCGAGGCCCACGTGGGCTGGAACGACGTGCCCACCTCGAAGTTCCAGGCGTAGATGCCGTACTTGTACCAGAGCATGTCGCCCGAGTTGCCCGCCGCCGAGTAGAGCACGTCGGAGATCGGGCCGGTCCGGGCCGGCGTCACCGCCATGTTGCGGTGGCGCTTGATCGCCGTGAGGATCCGGGACGAGGCACCCCAGAAGAACGACTCCTCGGCCAGCGTCGGCCGCGGCGCCGAGATCCGGCCCGGGGTGGCGTACGCGCCCGGCGACCACATGAAGTAGTTGCCGGACGAGTGCAGGTTCATCGAGAACTTGATGTTCGGGCGGGACGCCAGCCAGTCGATGTTCTTGTTCTCCGGCTCGGAGAGCTCGCTGGGACCGGCGAACGTGTCGCTCGTGCAGCTCGCGGACGCGCCCGAGTAGCCGTCGAAGAGGCTGTACTCGGTGTAGTTGCGGTTGTTGTCCACGCCCCAGGAGTTGCGCGCGAGGGCATCCGCGGATCCGGTCAGCGGGCAGTGGTTGGTCATGTTGCGCCGCTGCGAGTTGAAGTCGTAGAAGGAGTAGTGACCGCCGTCCGGGTTGACCGACGGGGCGATCCAGATGTCCAGGTTGTTCAGCAGTTGCTTGGTCCTGCCGTCGTGCGCGTAGTTGCGCAGCAGCCGCTCCGCGGTCTCGATGGTGACCAGCGGCGGCACCCACTCCCGGGCGTGCTCCTGGGCGTAGGCCAGCACACCGGTCTTCGAGCCGTCCCGGGTCTTGCCGATCCGGATCGCGTAGACCGGCTGCGGATCCCGGGAGACGCTGGCCGGCGCCCGTAGCCCGTCGGTCAGCGGCGTCCGGGCGGCGGTGGCCACCACACCGGCACCGGTGTTGCCCCGATACGTGTACGCCACGATCAGGGAGCCGGCGCTGGCGTTGAGGGCCGCGACGACCTGCGCGGCGGTGCTGGTCACGGCGCCGCCGGCGTCGGTCGCCAGGCTCACCGTGATGTCGTTGCCGGTCACGCTGACCGACAGCGGCTGGTCAGCGGCGCCCGGGCTGGCCAGCTCGACGGTGATGTCGTTGCCGCCCTCGTGACCCCAGGCACGCGAGTCGACGGCAACCCGGCTGGCGTTCGCGGTGCCGAGCACGGCCTGCGCCTTGCGACGGTAGCCGTTGGTCTTGTTCGGCAGCTCGACGATCTCGGCAAGCTCCGGGAACTCGGCGGCGAGCGCCTTGATCCGGTTGTAGAGCTCGGTCGGGGTCAGGTAGCTGGTGACGAAGTCCTTCTGGTATCCCGGACCCTCCGGCGACTCCTCCGGGATCGGCAGCCACTCCTTGACCTGGACGTCGGCTACGTCCCCGGTCGGGCTGGTGATCTGGATCCGGTCCGGGCGGGTGGTGATCGTCGAGGCGCCCCGGTGGTAGAGGTAGACCCCGGCGTCCACGAACCGCGAGATGCTCTGCGAGCCGCCGGAGCCCATCGCCGTGCCCGGCCCGCTGTCTCGCTGCACGGTCAGCGCGCTGGTCGACGTCTGGCCCTGGGCCCACTTCGCCTCGACCGACAGGACCTGGTTGGTCCCCGACGTGTAGTAGTCGGCGCGAATGATCTTGATGTCCTTGGTGGTCGGGTCGTCGACCAGCTCGGCCGTGAATGCCTTGTTGTCGGCGACGTGCGCGGCGATCGTCGCCTCGCGCTCGCCCACCCGGTCCGCGGAGTCCGCCGGGTCGAACAGGACGTTTCCGACCGCGTACCCGCCGGCCTCGAGACCCGAGACCTCGTTGGGTGTGACGACGGCATGCAGCACGATGCCGTTCTCGGTCTGTTCGACGTGGTGGTCGAGGTCGACGCCGGTGGCGACGAGACGGTCCATCTCCGCGGTGCCGGAGACCCTCACCTCGACGACGCTCGCCTCCTCGCCGGGAAGACGCTCGAGGACGACGGGAGCGGGGGTTTCGTCGGTCGGTGAACCCGCGCCGGGCGCGGCGGTCGCCGGACCGACGACGAGAAGCACGGCTGAGACGGCGGCGAGGGTGGCAACGGGTAGCCGCCGTCTCCACCGCCGATCGAGGGTGTGGGGCATCGGGGTGTGCCCTTTCTGTCCGAGTGAAGGCCTACGTTCGGGACACACGGCAATGCATCGACGCCGATTCGCTGCTGCCGGTCGGCCCATCCTGAGCGAATGACTCGATCAGAAGGGCCAATCGGGAATCGATTGGCAACATGCGAACCTATCCGCGTTTCGATGTGACGTTTCTGGCCCGCACGACGCTGTCAATCGGTGGCCGCAGTCAGGCCGGCCACGCCGAGGCCGCCGATGAACAACACGGTCTCCCGGGCCAGGCGCACGTTAGGTGTCGGACTACCGGGACGCGGTGGCCATTCCCACGTCGAGCGGTGCGTCCCGTAGTTCGCGCCGCGAGCCGATCGCGAGCTTGGCGAAGACCTTGCGCAGGTGCCACTCGACGGTGCGGGGGCTGATGAACAGTTCGGCGCCGATCTCCTGGTTGGTGCGGCCGTCGCGGGCCAGCGAGGCGATCACGGTCTCCTGTGGCGTCAGGTCGAGGGTGGTGTCCGGGGTGCGCTTGCGGGTCGTCTCGCCCGTAGCCAGCAACTCGTTGCGCGCCCGCTCGCCGAACGCTGCCGCGCCCATGTGCATGAACAGGTCGTGGGCGTGCCGCAGTTGGTCGCGTGCGTCGGCCCGGCGGTCGTTGCGGCGCAGCCATTCCCCGTAGACCAGGTGCGCCCGGGCCAGATGTGCGTTCATGTGGCACTCCGCGAGCCGGTCGATGGCCGTGCGGTAGAGCTCGTCGGCCTCCGGACCTCGGCTCAGCAGCGCCCTGGCCCGGGCTTCGGTGCCCAGCGCCCACAGGGTGCCGCTCGCCCGCGTCCGCATCGTCAGCTCCCGCAGCGCCGCCTCGCCGATCTCCCACTGCTCCAGCCGGGCGGCCGCCTCCACGAGTTCGGGCAGCGCCCACGACTTGGCCACGAGCTGGTCGCCGGCGGTGGCGCGCCTGGCGGCCGCCAGCGCCGTGGCGTATCGGCCGAGCCCGTTGTCGAGCACCGCCGCGGCGTACTCGGTCAGGACCAGCGCGCTGCCCTCCCCGCGGGGAAAAGCGTCCTGGACACCGTCCTCGCTGAGCTTCGCGGTGCGCGGCTGGTCGCCGCGCCAGGCCGCCAGGATGATCGGGGTGTACGGCGGCGGCACCATCCGGATGGCGGCGTTGAGGGCCGCGCCCTCCTCGGTCAGCGCGGCGGCCGTGACGAAGTCCCCGGCCTGGAGATGGAAGTCCGCCAGGTAGTCCAGCGCCATCGGGAGCAGGCTCAAGGTGCCGGATTCGCGGGCGGCCCGAACATGTCGTTGCAGCAGGTCCAGCCCCGCGGTTCCGTCCCACAGCTCCGCCGCGACCAGGGAGGAGATCAGACAGGTCAGCGCGTCGTCCTCGTGGTCCCGGTTGGCGTCCAGCGCCTGCCGCAGTTTCGGCGCCGCGGCCGGGTAGCCGTGCATGAACTGCGTCGACAGGCCCTCGAGCAGAAGGTCCACCGGATCGTGCGTGCCGGGGTCGGCCGGGGCCGACCGGGCCGCCTCGGCAACCGTCCGCATCCCGTGCTCGGGCTCCAGCTGCCCGGCGCCGGCGAACACCGCCGCCAGCAACGCCTCCAGGTAGGTCTCCCGGGCCAGGGGACCGTCGAGCGGAGTCAGTTGACGCGCCGCGTCGAGCAGCAGCACCGGCGCCTCGGTGCCGCGGCTGCGGGCGAACACCAGCTGCGCGCGCAGGCGCACGACGCGCGCCAGTTGCAGGTTGTCCAACTCGGCCATCTCCGCGGTGGCGAGCAGCTCGTCGGCCGCGCCGGGGGCGCCGGAGGCCAGTGCGGCCTGCGCCGCGGCGACGGCGCGCCGCCCGCGCGCGGACGCGTCCGGGGTCAGCTCGGTGGCCCGGCGCAGGAACGCCGCGGCGGCCGCGGCACCGCCGCGGGCCTGGGCCCGTGCGGCGGAGCGCTCCAGCTCGGCGGCCAACGACTCGTCCGGCGCGGCCGCCGCGGCCGCCAGGTGCCACGCGCGCCGGTCCGGGTCGGTCCGCGGGTCCAACACCTCCGCCAGCGCGTGGTGCGCCAGTTGGAGCTCGGGACGCCCGACGGCCCGGCGTACGGCCGAACGCACCAGCGGGTGGGCGAACCGGACCCGGGTGTCCAGCATGATCAGTCCGGCGGCCTCGGCGGGCGTCGCGGCGTCCGTGTCGAGGCCGCACACCACCGCGGCCCGCCACAGCACGGTCGGGTCACCGACGGACTCAACCGCCGCCAGCACCAGGAACTGCTGGGTCTGGCGCGGCAGGGCGCGCACCCGCCGCACGTAGGTGTCCTCGATCCGCGCGGTCCGGCTCTCCAGCCGCCGCGGGCCGAACCACACGCCCAGCTCCGTCGAGGTGAGCTCGGCCGGCAGCTCGAGCAGGGCGAGGGGATTGCCACGGGCCTCGGCGAGGATCCGCTCCCGCACGCGTTCGTCGAGCAGCGTCGGCGCCGCCGAGGCCAGCAACGCGCGTGCGTCGTGGTCCGCTAGTCCGGTCACCGCCAGCTCCGGCAACCCGAGCAGCTCGTGCTCGCCGCTCGGCTCCAGCTCGGCGAAGACCAGCGCGATCGGGTCCTCGCGCAGGCGTCGCGCGACGAACGCCAGCGCCTGGACCGAGGCGCGGTCGAGCCACTGGACGTCGTCGACCACGCAGACGACCGGCTGGGCGCCGGTCGTCTCCGAGAGCAGCGTCAGGACCGCCAGACCGACGAGGAACCGTTCCGGGGCGGTCCCTTGCTGGAGCCCGAACGCCACACCCAGCGCCTCCCGCTGCGGGGCCGGCAGGGCGTCCAGCCGATCGAGCATCGACACACAGAACTGGTGCAGCCCCGCGTAGGCGAGTTCCATCTCGGACTGCACACCCGTAACCCGGATGATCCGCGCCTCGGTTGCCCGATCGCCCAGATAGTCGAGAAGCGCCGTTTTGCCCTCGCCCGCCTCTCCGCGCAACACCAGCACCGCGTGCCGGCCGGCGCGTACCTCGTCGAGGAGCTGATCGAGCGCCGCACACTCGGCGGCACGTCCGTAAAGCCCATGTCCCGGATTCATCCGGACATCTCCCTGGGACCCGCTAGCGGTTAGGCCCCTTTGAGAATAATCCTCCGGATCTTTCAGTGCGGACGTACGCGTCAAGCCGACAGCGTGCGGCTCAGGGCGCGGAACTCGGCCACCAGGCGGTCGCCGCTGGACGCTGCGCACCACACCACTACCACGGGCCGGTCCTGGCGGGACCGGCCCGTGGCCGTCAGACCTTGAACGCGCCACCTCGGGTGAATACGACCTGGACCTCGCCGGTCGCCCGCAGCACGGTGCGCCGGTCGCCGGTCACCGGGTCCAGCGTCTCCAGCCGGGTGGTCATCCATTGTGAACGGTCGTCGTTGGCGCTCAGGATGAAGCCGTCCGCGCCGACCGCGATCAGTTGGAAGACGTGCTGGACGTTGTCTGTCGTCCCGGTCGCCGGGGTAGGCAGCTGGAATCGCCGCAGCGGCAGGCCGGTGCCGGGGTCGACCTCGTAGACGTCGCCGTACGAGTACGTGAACTCGCCCCCCGAGACGGGCACCTTTGGCTGGAAGACCAGTCCGCCGGTGTCCGGACGGACGCTGATCGCCTCGTCGACCCCACCGTGCCAGCCGACCGGGTCGGTCAGGCCGAGCGTGTTCGCGAGCACCGAGATCGAGCGGCTCGTCCGGTCGACAGGGTCGACGAAGCCGACGCCGAAGCCGAGATGGCTGAGCGTGAGTGGAAGCGTCCCAGGCGGCGGAGCGGGCGACTCGGTGGTCGCGGGCAGGTCCGGCTGCGGGGTCGCCGACGCGTCCGACGTCAGCCCGGGGATGGCGCTCAACGGCACGTCCTGCCGGACGGTGTCCAGCCGCCGGGGCATCAGCACCAACTCGCCGTCGGCGGACATCCCGCGTGGCGACCACCACGCCGGGTCGGGCACCGGCACCGTTTGGCTCCTGGCGTCTTCGGGCCGGTAGACGGTCGCGACCTCCGGCGGCCGAACGTCGGGCTGACGCCGCGCTAGCACGGCCAGCGTGCCGTCGACCGACCACCCGGCGACATCGCTGTCCACCACCTTGCGGGTCCGGCCGTCGACCAGGCAGTGGAGCACCAGGTCGCCGCTGGACTCGTAGGCCAGCCAACGTCCGTCCGGTGACATCCCGCGGGCGTCGCCCGGAATCCAGTAGCTCTTGCCGTCGCTGGTCAGCAGACTCTGGGCCTGGCTGCTCGACGTGCGGTAGACCAGCGCACCCGGGCCGACACCCCGGCCGGTCGGCAGCGCGGGTTGCTGGGCGGGATCCGACGGGACCAGCGTCGGCGGCAGCCAGTCGAGCCGACCCGCCGTGGCCGGCCGGGTGGCGTCGACCGTCTCGTAGCCCGGTGCCGGCGTGCCGCGGTCGCTCGTCACCGCCACCGCCCCCGTTCCCGCGGCGAGCACGGCCACCGCGGCCGCGACGCCCCGTGTGACCAGGTTGTGCCGCCGGGCGCGGCGGATCGCAACCGCGGTCACGTCGTAGTGCTTGGCCCGCTCGGCCGTCTCGGTGAAGTGCTCCCTCAACCCGGTCATCGGCCGGCCTCCTCAACGGTCAGCTCGGCCAGATGTGGGGCGATGACCCGCAAGCGGCCGAGGGCATACGCGGTCTGGCTCTTCACGGTGCCCTCGGTGACACCGAGGATCTCGGCGGCGTCGGCCACCGACCGGTCGTCGTAGAAACGCAGCACCAGCACCGCCCGCTGGCGCGGGCTGAGCCGGGCGAGGGCCGCGTCGACGGCCAGCCGGCGGGTGGCGTCGTCGATCGGGTCGTCGGGCGCGGGACGGTCCGGCACGTCGCCGAGCGACCACTCACCGCGCTTGCGCCACAGCGAGATGGCGGCGTGGTAGATCGCCCGGCGGACCCAGGCCTGCGGTTGCTCGTACCGCCGGATCCGGTGCCATCTCTTCGCGGCCTTGAACAGGGCGGTCTGCAGCAGGTCCTCAGCCGCCGCGTGGTTGCCGGCGAGCACGAAGGCCAGCCGCGACCACGCGCCGTTATGGGTCTCTACGAACTCACGGAAGCCGTCGAAGCCGGTCACACCCGTAAACACGCGACGGCCCCCGAACCGGTTGGAACGAATCTCTCACTGCACGGCCCCGTCGCGGGCCTTCGGCGGTGTCCGGGATCGTTCGAGGTTGTTCGAACATCTTGGGTCGTCGATGAACTCTGGCCGACCATTGTGGGCGACGGCCACTGCGGTCGTCCTCGACGGAGGTGTGTGGATGAAGAAGTCGCGTTGGTTCGGTGGTGTGCTGCTGGCGACCGTGCTCACGGTCACCGGGCTGGTGGGGGTGCCGGGAGCCGCGATGGCGGCCAACGAGTTGCAGGCCTACTCGGCCGACGGCTACGACCAGGGTTACGGATCGGCCTACTGGAGCAACAGCGGGCAGTACTCGACCTTCATCGTCTGCGACAACGGCAAGGCGGACGGTCACCGGGCCGTCGGCTACATCTGGTGGCAGGGTGGGCCGGGCTACATCGAGCGGCACGCCGCCGGCGGCAGCGGCACCTGCTCGCCGTCGGTCAACGTCTACGTGCCGAAGGATCGCTGGGTCGTGATGCAGGTCTGCGAGCGCAACGGAGTCAACGGCTCCGACGTGCGCTGCGGCACCCTGGTCGAGGGCATCGCCGGACGGTGAGTGACGGCCGGCCGGAGGCGACTCCGGCCGGCTACAATCCTGCGATGCCTGCGGCTCTCGCCTCTCGCGCAGGTTGGTTGACCGGCTCGCTAGGCCGGGATGTGTTCGCCGTCCGTCTCACGTGGGGTGTCGGCGGTTCCAGCTATGTCGGCGAGGCACGGATGGTCTATGACCCGAAACGCAAGGTGTACGCCTATCGCCTGCCCGCGGTCACGCGCGATCGGATCGGCGACAGCGCACGCAGCATCGGCCTCCACGTCACCGTCGACTCGACCGCCTACACCGAGCCGCCGACGGCGGCGTACGTGTCCATCGTGAGCCATTGCCTGCTGCCCCCGCCCTAGGTCTCGAAGTGAGGGCGGGAGCGAAGCGACTCAGTCGCGCGCCGTGGTCACCCCTGAGGGCCAATCATTGGCGCCAATGGAAGCGTCCCGCGTTCGACCGCGACCTGACCGAGGTCGGGGCACGAGGCCGCGAACGTCGAGCTCGTCCCAGAGCGCCGCAGGGACAGGCTCTTTGAGACGGTCGATGTTCTGCCGAAGCTGATCTGCCGTGTCGGCGCCGATCACGATCGATGCGACGCGCGGATCGAGCAGGGGATACCGCATCGCGGCCGTAGGCAGCTCGACGTCGAAGGCGGTGCAGACATCCGCGATGGCGCGGGCGCGCGCGAGGACGCTGTCCGGGACGCTGCCGTAGTCGTAGCGGGCGTCGGGGTGTGGCGTCTGGGCCAGCAGCCCGCTGTTGAAGACCGCGGCGGCCACGATCTCGACATCGTGGGTGTCGCAGGCGGCGATCAGCTCGGGACGCGCGCGCTGATCGAGGAGGGTGAACCGGTTGGCGACCATGACGAGGTCGGCGAGACCGCTGAGGACCGTGCGCAGCAGTACGTCCACGCCGAGCGAACCGGTGCCGATCGCGGTCACGAGGCCTTCGTCGCGCAGGCTGGCGAGCGCGTGCAATCCGCTGTCGGTCGAGTCCTCCACGCCCGAGCGGTCCGGGTCGTGAACGAGCAGGATGTCGACTCGGTCAAGGCCGAGCCGGGTGAGCGACTCCTCGACGCTGTCGCGGATTCCCCGTTCGGTGTAGTCGAGGACGCGGTGTAGGCGGGCCGGCACGGCGAAGCCCTCGTCGTCGTCGCTGACGCCGTCCCATCGCGGGTTGTCTCGGATCAGTCGGCCGACCTTTGTGGACACGATGAACTCGGCGCGGGGCTTGGTCGCCAGGAACCGACCAAGTCGCCGCTCGGACAGGCCCAGCCCGTAGTGCGGCGCCGTGTCGAAGTAGCGGACTCCGGCCTGCCATGCGGCCTCGAGCGTCTCGGCGGCCTCGTCGTCGGTGCGCTGGCGGAACAGGTTGCCCAGCGGCGCGCAGCCTAGCCCGAGTGTCGGCAGGTTCAGCCTCACCGTTCCAGCCACCCGCCGTCGACGGTCACGGTGCTGCCGTTGACGTAGTCAGAAGCAAAGCTCGCGAGGAAGACCGCGGTGACCGGCTGGCCGACCGACCAGCCGGTGACGTCCGGGCCGAGGGCCGCGACGCGGCCCGACATCTCGTGACCGATCACCTGTGGGGCATGCACCCGGTGGTCCATCGCGCCGTGCAGGATGTGCAGGTCGGTTCCGCAGATGCCGCTGTAGGCGACCTCGATCCTGACCTCAGCCGGGCCGGGTTCGATCGGGTCGACGTCGACGACGTCGATCTGACCCGCTGCGATGTATCGCGCGGCGCGCATGGTCGATCCCCCTGTCTAGAGAGTGAGGCGGTACGTCTCGATTGCCGTACCGGCCATGACCCGATGGCGTTCTTCGGCGGTGTAGCCGCCAAGCGCACGGTCCACCACGGTGAACCAGCGGTCGTATTCGGTGGCGAGAGTGGCCACCGGCCAGTCGCTGCCGAACATGCATCGCGCTGGCCCGAAGACCTGCAGCGCGTGGTCCAGGTAGGGCAATACGTCCGCGGGTTGCCAGCGGCGGGGAAGAGCCTCCGTGGTCAGACCGGACAGCTTGCATCTCACGTTCGTCAACGACGCGAGCTCTCGTAGGTGAGTGCGCCACGGGTCGCTGCGGCGATCCCGCACCGGCGGCTTGCCGAGATGGTCGAGCACGAACGTCACGTCGGGCGTTCGTCTCGCCAGGTCCGTGACCTCGGGCAGTTGCTCGCTTCGCACGCACAGATCGAAGGTCAGGTCATGGGCGGCCAGCAGGCGTACGCCCGTGCGGAAACTGTCCGTCGAGGCGAATCCCGGGCTCTCGTCCTGGATGTTGCGGCGCACGCCGGTGACCCGTGGCCGAGCCGCCAGGTCCGCCAGCGTCGCGGCTGCCGCCTGACCGTGTTCGACGGCTGCCTGCGCCACGATCGCGAGCAAGGCGACCGGCGATCGGAGGGATTCGACCCAGGCGACTTCATTAAGCGCCGCTTGGGGCGCGGCGCCGGCCTCCACGAACACGGCGCCGTGCGGTCGAGTCTGATCGGCGACCAGATCCGACGGTAGGAAAGGACGCCGCAGGGCGGGCACCGCGTCGAGCCAGGGATAAGCCAGCAGGCGGGGATCCCACATGTGTAGATGAGCGTCGATGACGACCATGCTCGGCACCTCGTGTGTCAGGACGGCTCGGGGGGTTCGGTGGGGAGGTGCTCGCGCAACCAGGTCTCGGTCGTGGTGACATGCATCAGTGCGGCGGCGTGGGCGAGCACCGCGTCGCGGGCGACGAGCGCGCGCAAGATGGCCTCGTGCTCGGCCACGGTCCGTTCGGCGACGTTGGCGTCGACCAGACCTCGCCACACCCGAGCTCGGACGGTGAGGTTGGCGATCCCCTCCAGCAGGATCGTCATCGTCTCGTTGCCGGTCGCGGCCACCACGGCGCGGTGGAACGCCGCGTCGTGGAAGTTGAGCTTCTCGACGTCGTCGAGCGAGGCGCGCATGGCGTCGAGGTGCTCGCGCAGCACGGCCAGGTCGGCCGGGGTCACGCGGGTGGCCGCGAACGCGGTCGCGGCGGGCTCGAAGACCCGCCGCACCTCGGTCACCTCGATGATGTCGTCGCCGCGCAGCAGCGCCACGGCATCGCTTACCCCTTCCAGCAGCAGCCGCGGTTCGAGCGAGGTGACATACGTGCCGCTGCCGTGACGCACTTCGAGCACCCGCGCGGCCTCCAGCGCCTTGACCGCCTCGCGTAGGAGATTGCGGCCCAGTCCCAGCTCTGCGGCGAGCTGCGCCTCCGGCGGAAGCTTGGCGCCCGGCGCCAGCTCCCCGGTCTGGATCAACTCGCGGATCTGCGCGATCGCTCTATCGGTCAATGACACCGGCCAGTCCCTTCGGTAGCGGCGCCACACTAACAAGTACATCCCATGTCCAGTAACCCCCGAGAAACGTTCCTCAGGCGACGACGAAGATAGTCGCAGGTCAGAGCGCTGCGCGCGACGAGGGGTAGACACTTGTAACTTCGACGTCTATAAAGTGATCCCATGTCAGCGCTAACATCGACGGGCCCGGCAGGATCGACAGACGTGGCCGGCGACGGTCCTGCTCTGGACACGGAGGTGATCTCCGCGCTGGAGACCGCGGACGTGCGGTTTCCGACGTCCGCACACCTCGACGGCTCCGATGCGATGAACCCCGAGCCGGACTACTCGGCTGCCTATGTCATGTTGCGGACCAGCGGTGGCGGCGTGGGATACGGCCTCGCTTTCACCGTCGGGCGCGGCAACGACGTCCAGGTAGCCGCGATCGAGGCCCTCGCGCCGCTGGTGGTCGGCCTGCCGGTCGCCGACGTCCTCGACGATCTTGGCGGCTTCTCCCGCCGGCTGACCGGCGACAGTCAGCTGCGCTGGCTCGGGCCGCACAAGGGTGTCATTCACATGGCCGCCGGCGCGGTCGTCAACGCCGCATGGGACCTCTACGGCCGTCGCGTCGGCAAGCCCGTCTGGCAACTGCTGGCCGACCTGACCCCACAGCAGATCGTGAACCTCGTCGACTTCCGATATCTTTCCGACGCGCTGACGCCCGCCGAGGCGTTGGAGATCCTGGAGCGGGCGCGGGAAGGCAGCTCGGCCCGCCGGGACGAGCTGCTGCGCGACGGCTACCCGGCCTACACCACCACACCGGGCTGGCTGGGCTACAGCGACGACAAGCTCGTGGCGCTGGCGCGCGAGGCGGTCGCCGACGGCTTTCGCCACATCAAACTCAAGGTCGGCGCCGACCGGGACGCTGACGTGCGACGCATGCGGATCGCTCGCGAGGCCGTGGGTCCCGACGTGCGCATCGCCGTCGACGCCAACCAGGCCTGGGGTGTGCAGGACGCGATCGACTGGATGCGGGTGCTCGCACCCTACGACCCCTACTGGATCGAGGAGCCGACCTCGCCCGACGACGTGCTTGGCCATGCCGCCATCCGTCGGGCGGTCGCACCTGTGCGGGTGGCGACCGGCGAGCACACCCACAACGCCGTCATGTTCAAGCAGCTGCTGCAGGCCGGCGCGATCGACATTCTCCAGCTTGACGCGACGCGCGTCGCCGGGGTGACGGAGAACGTCGCGATCCTCTTGCTGGCCGCCAAGTTCGGCATCCCTGTCTGCCCGCACGCCGGCGGCGTCGGGTTGTGCGAGATGGTGCAGCACCTCGCGATGTTCGACTACGTCGCGGTCAGTGCCAGCACGCAAGACCGGGTGGTCGAGTACGTCGACCATCTGCACGAGCACTTCGTCGATCCGGCCACCATCGTCCATGGCCGATACATCGCGCCGCGATTGCCGGGCCTGAGCGCGCAGCTGAGGCCCGCTTCCGTCGAGGCGTACCGCTTCCCCGACGGACCACGGTGGGCGGCGACGGACCCAGCCGACCCTCTCGACCCCTCGAACCAGATTGGACCGCGATGAAGGCACAAACCATCGCGGCCGGTACGGCTCTCGCTCTGTGTGCCGTCCTGGCCGCCGCATGCAACCGGGCTTCCGACTCAGGTGACGGCGCCGGCGCTGCCGGCGCGCCGGTCATCGGAGTGGACTACCCGCGGTCGGACACCGACTTCTGGAACTCCTACATCGAGTACACCCCGAAGATGGCCGCCGAGGTCGGCGTCGAGATCAAGACGACGAACTCACAGAACGATGTGGCCAAGCTCGCGTCCAATGTGCAGACGCTGGTGAGTCAAGGCGTCAAGGGCATCGCCATGGCACCGCAGGACACCGCGGCCATCGCGCCGACACTGACCACGCTGGAAAGCAAGAAGATCCCGGTGGTCACCATCGACACCCGCCCGGACCAGGGCAACGTCTTCATGGTCGTGCGGGCAGACAACCGCGCCTACGGTGAGAAGGCCTGCCACTTTCTCGGCGCCAAGCTCAACGGCGCCGGCAAGGTTGTCATGCTCCAGGGCGATCTCGCCTCGGTCAACGGGCGCGACCGGACCGAGGCGTTTAACGAGTGCATGAAGGCGAAGTACCCGAACATCACGGTGTTCGGCGAGGCGACCAACTGGGACGGGGCCATCGCCTCTCAGAAGCTGCAGACCCGCCTCACCGAGCACCCGGACATCAAGGGCGTCTACATGCAGTCCAGCTTCGCGTTGGCCGGGACGCTCCAGCTGCTGAAACAACGCAACCTGCTGGTGCCGCCGAGCGACCCCAAGCACGTCTTCGTCGTCTCGAACGACGGCATCCCGCAGGAGCTCAAGGAGATCGCGGCCGGGAACATCGACGCCACCGTCTCACAGCCGGCCGACCTCTACGCCAAGTACGCGCTCCAGTACGTCAAGGCCGCGATCGACGGAAAGACCTTCAAGCCCGGCCCGACCGACCACGACAGCACGATCATCGAGGTACGTCCGGGCGTGCTCGAGGACCAGCTGTCCGCACCGTTGGTCACCTCGGACGGCGGCACGTACGGCGAGGTGCCCAGTATCAAGCCCGACGACACCTCGCTGTGGGGCAACAACATCAGCTAGCCACGCCACTGTGAACGAGGGCAGCCAACGATGACCGACAGGCCGGGATCCCCCACCCCGACCGCCAGCACTGGCAGCGGTCGGACCCACCAGGGTCCGGCCGCCGCCCAGGCGGCACACGTTTTCAAGCGCTACGGGTCCACCGTCGCGTTGCACGACGCGTCCATCACCGTCCACCCAGGCCAGACGCACGCGCTGGTCGGGCGCAATGGCGCGGGCAAGTCGACGATGGTGTCGATCCTCACCGGCTTGCAGCCGGCGGACAGCGGCACGATCACCTTCGCCGGAGAGCCCGCCCCCCGGCTCACCGATCGTGACGCGTGGCGGCGCCAGGTCGCCTGCGTCTACCAGCGCTCGACCATCATCCCCGAGCTCTCGGTGGCCGAGAACCTCTTCCTCAATCGGCAACCGCGGCGGGGCCGACTCCTGCGTTGGTCGACGCTCTACGCCGACGCGGAGCGCGTCCTGCGCACGTGGGGCGTCGACGTGGACCCACGCCGAGCGGCGGCCGACCTCGACATCGAACGACGACAGTTCGTGGAGATCGCCCGCGCGCTCTCGTTCGGAGCCAGGTTCATCATCCTCGACGAGCCGACCGCTCAGCTGGACGGCGCTGCCATCGAGCGCCTGTTCGGCCGGATCCGTGACCTGCAATCGCAGGGTGTGACGTTCCTGTTCATCAGCCACCACCTGCAGGAGGTCTACGAGATCTGCGACACCGTGACGGTCTTTCGCGACGCCCGGCACGTGCTGACAGAGGCGGTCGTGGACCTGACCCGCGCTGACCTCGTCGCGGCCATGACGGGAGACGCGGCGGGCCAACGCGAGAGCGGGGCGCGCCCCGCGGCGGCACCCGACGCCCCACTGGCCTTGGAGCTGCGTGAGCTGAGCCTGTCCGGCGCGTTCGAGAACGTCACCGCACAGGTCCGCGGGGGAGAGGTCCTCGGTCTGGCGGGCGCCGCCGCCAGCGGCAAGGCGGAGCTCGCGGAGACGGTCGCGGGCCTGCGCCGTGCCAGCGCCGGGAGTATCGCCGTCTGTGGTCGATCACCCAGGCCGGGTGACGTCGGTGCCGCTCTGGCCGCCGGCGTCGGCTTCGTGCCGCAGGACCGCCATCACGAAGGGCTGGTCGGCGACATGTCGATCGCCGACAACGCCACCCTCACCATCCCGCGCCGCCTCGGCCCGGCCGGCTTCATCAACACCGGCCGCCGTACCGCCATCGCCCGTCGGTTGATCGGCCACCTGGCCATCAAGAGCTCCGGTCCCGAGCAACCGGTGTCCGACCTCTCAGGTGGCAACCAACAGAAGGTCGTCATGGCGCGAGCCCTGGCCAACGACCCCCGCCTGCTGGTGCTGATCACGCCCACAGCGGGCGTCGACGTGCGGTCCAAGGAGTTTCTCCTCGACAAGGTCGAGGAGATCGCCGGCGCCGGAGCGGGCGTCGTCATCGCCTCCGACGAGCTCGACGACCTGCGAATCTGCGACCGGGTCATGGTGATGTTCCAGGGCCGCGTCGTCGCCGAAATGCCCAGCGGATGGCAGGACCGAGACCTGGTCGCCGCCATGGAAGGACTCACCCCCGATGCCTGACACCACGACAACAAGCGCCGCGGAGGTCGCCGCCGCTGCGCAGGAGCCCGAGGCCACCGAGCGGAGGACGGCCGGGCGGATCGCCCTCGCCCGGCTCCGTGACCTCGCGCTCATACCGGCGGTCATCGTCATCGCCGCGGTCGGACAGATCGTGAGCCCGGTCTTCCTGACCACCGACAACCTCATCAACATCTTCCAGACGATGTCCGAGATCGCACTGCTCGTGCTGGCCCAGACGCTCGTGCTCGTGGTCGGCAAGATGGACCTGTCGTTGGAGTCCACGTTCGGCCTCGCTCCGGGCATCGCGGCTTGGATGACCGTGGCCGCTGGTGCGGGGCATGGGCTCGGGCTGGTGTCCGGCGCCTGGGCGATACCGATCACCCTCGCCGTCGGGGTGGCCATCGGCTTGGCCAACGCCCTGCTGATCGTGCGTTTCGGCCTCAACGGCTTCATCGTCACCCTCGGCATGTTGATCGTGTTGCGTGGGCTGCTCACCGGCATCTCCGGCGGCCAGACGTTCTTCAACCTCCCGAAGTCGATGCTCTACCTCGGCACCACCTCCTGGCTCGGCCTGCCCGCGTCCATCTGGATCTGCCTGGGCCTGTTCGCCGCCGGCATCGTCGTGCTCGGCTACACCCGATTCGGCCGCTCCCTGTACGCGATCGGCGGCAACGCCGACGCGGCGAAGGCGGCGGGCATCCCGGTCAACCGGGTGCT
Source organism: Asanoa sp. NPDC049475 (assembly GCF_040676915.1). Classification (NCBI taxonomy): domain Bacteria; kingdom Bacillati; phylum Actinomycetota; class Actinomycetes; order Micromonosporales; family Micromonosporaceae; genus Asanoa; species Asanoa sp. NPDC049475. The sequence continues at coordinate 51,553 of NZ_JBFAPY010000005.1, forward strand.
GTGGATCGTCCTGGCCAGCGCCAGCCTGCTCGCCGCGCTCGGCGGCATCATGCTCTCCGGCCGGCTCGCCTCGGTGGCCGCGGCGCAGGGGAACGGGGCGATCTTCACCGTCTTCGCCGCCGCGGTCATCGGCGGTGTCAGTCTCAACGGTGGTAAAGGAACGGTGTTCGGCGCCTTCACCGGCATCCTGACGCTGTTCCTGATCCAGAACGTGCTGACCTTGGCTGGAGTTCCGGCCCAATGGATCGGAGCACTGAACGGCGCGATCATCCTTGTGGCGCTGGTGCTGTCCCGGATCGCCGGGGGCAAAGCGCAGGAATGACAGGCATGGCCGCCCTGACGTCGGGCGGCTTGGCTGGCAGCTCGAACTCAGCACAGGCCTGACCGTGCACCTTCACCTGTGGGTCGAAGCCGGGCGGGCGCCCGCCGCGGCTGCCATGGCCGACGGCTGGCGGGCGCGCGGCTCCTGGTCGTGGTGGTGGTGGTGCTGCCGCCGACCGTGAGCAGAACAAGGTCTTTCGCGCCTGGGCCAAGAAGGAAGGACAGGACCTCTCCGACCGGGGCCGGATCCCCGCGGGAGATCGTCGACGAGTACCACGCGTGGGCTGGCCGCTGACACAGCGCGTCCATGACGGCGACGGGGGCGGACATGGCTTGACCCACATCCCGGGTTAGTGCCTCGCTCGCTTGTCGGTGCGAGCGGTCACGCCGGCCGTGATCTGCGATGTAACGACCTAGCTGGCTCATCGAGAGGCGCTCAAGTGCACACCAGACGCCCAGTTCGAGCGAACCGAAGAATCGGCTCCACGTTTTCCCGCAGGTCAGGTGCCCAACGACTGAGGGCTGCTAGCTCAACTGGCAGAGCAGTGGACCTTTAACCCACAGGGCGTCCACGAGCGCATCGCGTTTACCAGCCAAAACGGCACACGGGATCATCCATCGTGGACCTGATACGCTCCTGAAGGTGTCGGGTGTTCGTGTTCTGTCGACGTATTGCCTGGTCAACCCTGGTCCGTACGAGTCCGGCCGCGTCCCCGTGCAAGTCGAGTTGAGCTCTCGCCCTCATACCACTTGGCGCCGACCGCAGGCGTCCGACCACGCTGGCGGGAACCTGCCGTCGAGGGCGCGGCGTGACGCCCGCTCATGGCCGATGAGCGGATATTCGATCTTGACTGATTCCAATGTCGTTCCGCCAGCGCGTCACGTCGCTGCGGCTGCTGGGACGCGTCAACGGACCGTGCGCGTGATGTTCAGCGGCGCGCTTACCCTCGGCGCGGCGACGGCATTTGTCGGCGATCTCCGGTTCACGCACCGCCGCCAGGGTCGCCTGCGCCACGCTCGCGCTGGTGTGCGTACGGATCCTGCATTCCCCCATGAGCCAGGAGACCCTCGGCGGATCATGAGCCTCTCAATGATCCACGCGTCAACGGGCCGGCAGCGCCGGTCGTATGAGGGTGAAGGCGCGGTCCAGCAACGCTGCTTGGTCGGCGGTGCCGCCGGAGCGCAGCCACTCATGCGAGACGGTGTCCAGGGCAGCGGTGGCGGCGTTGGTCAGCAGGTCCGCGGTGAACGCTTCGAGTCCCGCGTCGGGCCGGTCGCGCAGCGCGTCGCTGACCTGCTGCCGCCAGTGCGCGCGTTTCTCGTGCAGGCGTGCGCGCAGTGACGGTGTCGATTCGATCAGCCGGAGGCTCGCCAGCGCCTGCTCGGACGCGTGGATTTGCTGCTGCCACCGGCGCAGCACCTGGTGCAGCGAGTGCCACGGGTCCTCGTCGCCCGGACGGGCGCGGATGTCGTCGACGACCTGCTCGCCGGTGACGTCGACACCGCCGAAGACCGCGTCCTCCTTGGCCGGGAAGTAGCGAAAGAAGCTCCGCTTGGTCAGCCCAGCCGCTTGGGCAATCTCCTCGACGGTGGTCTGGTCGAAGCCCTGCTCGGCGAACAGCCGCAGCGCTACGTCAGCGAGCTCGGCCCGCACCGCCCGCCGCGTACGCTCCCGCAACCCAGTCACGCACCGAAGTCTACTTCACAACATCAGATGACGAACATGTCACCCGGTGTCGTATAGTGGCCGCCATGACAGAGCCTCTGCGTGGCAAGACGGTCCTGGTGACCGGCGGCACCGGCGGAATCGGCAAGCAGACCGCGCGAGGGCTGGCCCGCCTCGGCGCACGAGTCCTGGTGGTCGGACGCGACCCCGATCGGGCGCGGAACGCCGTCAAGGAGCTGCGCCGCGACACCGGCAACGACCAGGTGGACTCGCTGACCGCGGACGTGACGCGTCAGCGGGACCTGCGCCACTTGGCCGACCAGGTGCAGGACCGTCACGGGACCCTCGACGTACTGATCAACAACGCGGGCGTGACCATGGCGAGGCGGGAACTGACCGAGGACGGCGTCGAGACCGCCTTCGCCGCGAACGTGCTGGCGCCGTATATCTTGATCCACCGGTTGCTGCCGGCATTGTCCCGCGTGACGCCGGCCCGGGTCATCAACATCACCGGCGGCGTCCCACGCGGCCGGATCGACCTGGACAACCTGCAAGGCGAGCGATCGTACGTCGGGCTGTCGTTCTACAACCAGACGAAGCTGGCGCTGATGGCGATGAGCTACACATTCGCCGAGCGCCTGCGCGGCAGCGGAGTAAACCTCAACGTGGCGTATCCCGGACACGCATACACGCCGATGAACCAGGGCCTCACCGTCGACGCGTACCCACCCGCAGCACGCCCGATCGTGCCGGTGCTACGGCTGCTGATGCCGGTCCTCTACGGACAACGCGCCCTAATCAAAGCCTCCCGCTCCAGCATCTACCTGGCATCGAGCCCTCACGCCGCCGACCTACACGGCACCTACGTCAACAGCAAATGCCAGCGCAGCCCATGGCCCACCGCAGTCCTCGATCAACGCAACCGCGACGCCATCTGGACACTTTGCGAAAATCTAGCCAGCTAACGCGTGTGACGGCGTCGGCAAGACGAAGGAGGCCATCGTCGCCGTCGTGAAGGAGTGCTCGCAGCCCGCCAAAGCCCACGCTCTCGTCAAACTCCACGACGCCGCCGCGCCCACCACGGCCCACCTGCACGACAGCACAGGCAGCCGGTCCTGATGTGCTGCACGGCGGTCGCGCTGCTCGGGCTGGTCGCGTCGGGGACGGTCACCCAGCGAACTCGAGGCGCCTAACGAGGAAGTCGTCCACGGTTTGTTGATCCTCGGGCGAGAACGCCGCCCGCGGCACCGGAATTTGGCTCATGCTGTACTTCAGCAGCCAGGTGTGGCGTCGCCGCCGAATCCGGGTGATGCCGGACCAGTCGATCTGTGTTCGGCTGCTCGCGGTCTCGATGTCGACGCCCGAGGTGTTCACCTCGTATGGAGTTATTGCGGCGAATATCCGTCGGTGGGGACCCGGTAACCTCGCGAGAGTCGGCGCTGGCGATCAGTGTGTATGCGGTGCGGTCTCGCCGGCTGGTGACGACTCAGCGGTCCGGTGGCGTGTGGACGGCGGAGATCACCGACGCCGGCCGCTTCTACCTCGAACACGGCCGCTACCAAAAGGCTCCGGCGCGGCCGTCGGCCCGGAAGATCAGGCCGTCGCCGAAACGGCGCACACGAAGCTAGGCCCGGCCCCAAGACGTCAGCCACGACCTGCCATGACGGTGCCTCCGCCCAGCGCAGCTCCCACAGCGGTAGCGGCGAATCCTCCAGAGTCTGCAGAACGCCTTCTTCTGCGAGGTTCAGCCCTTCCTCGTCGTTCATGGCGCCCGATCGCCAACGAAATCACGGACGGAGCATCCCCCGCTAAGAGCTATGCCGCCGGCAACACCGTAAGGACTCTTATGCAGCGGCGGATGACGGGCTGCCGGGTTTGGGCCTCCTGGCTCCCCTCGCACCTCGGCGCCGGCTGCCGCTGCGATTGGGCGCAACCAGCTTCCTGCGCAGGACACGCCGCCGACCGACCTGCTGTACGCCGTCCGGCTGGCCGCCGCTGGCGACTCCACGCTCGTGCCGACCGTGACCGTCAGGTCATCGCGCGGCTCCCGCGCGGGGACGACGGCGGCCGACGCCGCCGACAGGCGCTGACCCGCCTCGAGCTGCTGACCCAGCGGGAACGGGACGTGCTCGTCGAGGTCGGTGGTGGCCACTCCAACGCGGAGATCGCGTCCACCCTGCACATGAGCGAAGGGACGGCGAAGGCCCCCGTGACGCGCCTGTTCGACAAGCTCTCCACGACCAACCGTGTCCAGCTGGCTATCGTCGCCCTCCTAGCCGGACTCGTCGACTAGCCGTATCGCCCAGAAGCCGAGCGTGCGTTCGGGGCTCACGAGCCACGCCACCGAGGCCTTAGCATGATGGTTGTCGATGACGGGGTGGCTCGTGTCAGTGATCTTGCTGGGGTCGAGGCGGTAGGCGTGGCCCACGTCGACGCGGCATGATCGACGCACTCCATGCCATCAGCATCCGATACGGGGGCACGTCGATGACTCACGGACCGGCCGGCGCCAGCGTCATGCGCTACTTCGAGATGTGGAACACCGGCGACACCACGATCGCCGACCAGATCCTGCACTCCGACTGGATCGACCACGCCCACCCCGAGGTCACCGGACCCGCCGCCGTCAAGCAGGCCGTGCAGGCTATCCGAGCTGCCCGTCCGGACCTGCGTTTCACTGTCCACACCATCCTCGGCGACAACGACCTCGTCGCCGTCGTGGGCTCCGTCGGCCAGCCCCAAAAGCGCACCGACTCGCCCGGCCACATCATCTGGCTGGTCCGCCTCGTCGACGGTCTCATGGCCGAGATGTGGACCTATCAACAGAACGAGCCGTCGCATTGAGGACCTCATCCACCGGTATTTGAGCTTGACCCCGTTCGCCGGACGCATCAGGTGGGCTCAGCTTCGCCGGTCAGGGGCGGCGTTCGGCGTCTATGAGCCCGCCACGGCATGTGGCGATCATGTCCGGTCCGACATCGGTTTGTGTGAACGGCGTTGAGTCACGGCCGGGGCAGGGCGCCGGAGGAGCCGTGCGCGCCGTGGAAGGCGTCTGCGGTGGGCTGGGTCAGTTCGCCGACGATGCGGCCGTCGGCGAGGAAGACCACCGAGTGGGCGTAGGCGGCCGCGGCCGGGTCGTGGGTGACCATGACGACTGTCTGGCCTTGGTCGCGGACCGCGGTGGCGAGCAGCGTCAGCACGTCTCGGGCGGCGCGGGTGTCGAGGGCGCCGGTCGGCTCGTCGGCGAAGATCAGCGCTGGCGAGCTGGCTAGTGCTCGAGCGATCGCGACTCGCTGCTGCTGCCCGCCGGAAAGCTGCGCCGGCCGGTGCTGCATACGGTCGCCGAGGCCAACCTGGGTGAGCAGCCTTGCGCAGTGCTTCTTGTCGATCTTTCGGCCGGCCAGGCGTAGCGGTAGTGTGACGTTCTCTAGGGCGGTCAGCGTGGGCAGCAGATTGAACTGCTGGAAGACGAAGCCGATCCGGTCGCGCCGGAAGCGGGTGACAGCCGCCTCGCTTCCCTTCGGAATTGGCTGGCCCGCGATCGCCACGGTGCCCTCGGTGGGCCGGTCCAGGCTGTTTCTTCACCCTCAGCGTGCACGCTGGCGCGGACGCATGTGGCGCCTCGCCCACCCATCGACATGGTTCTAACACCGCTCACCCACCGCCTTCACCACGTCAGAACCCCGTGCTGCCGCGTAGCCCGCGCGGGGTCGAGTATCGGCACCTGGTTCGCCGAGCGGGCATACTCGGCGACGTGCGCTCGCCGCTGCATACCTTCGCTGGGCTGTTGGACCGTTCCGTGCAAGAGATTGCGGCCCTGTCCGCGGATGCCCGGGCGTTCGACTGTTCCCGGATAGGCCGTATCGCCGACATCTGGGACAACAACACCTTTCCGTTGCTGAATGCCGCGTGTGCCCCGGGGCCGCTGCGGGACGAGCACGCGCGGGCTGGTCTGTTGTGGATGGCCGCGCTCGGCCCCGCGCGCCGTCAACTGATGGTCGACCTGGACGCGTCGCTTCACCAAGAGTTGCCCGCCGCCACGGCCGAGCCTTCGGTCGTTCGCGATTACCGGGGATGCGTCCGTCCCGGCTTCTTCCCGGTGACCGCCCAGATCATCAACGCCGTCGGCGCCGACTACGACCTGGCGAACGCCAGCGTGCGTTCGATCGCGGTCCGACCCGCGGGCACGCAACTGCAGGTCGACATGACGGTCGCCGCGCCGCGCCGGTTCGTGCCGAGCATGGGCCGCGTTGCCCGGGACGGATCTCGGAAACCCTGGCCGCCGGCACCGCTGCACTTCAGGTTCCTCAGCGTCCGCGACCTGCGCTTCGACGCCACCGACCGGATCGGCCTCGACATCGTCGCTGCCGATGCCACGGTCACCGTCGCGATCGGCAGGAGCGGAACCATCGTGGCCAGCAGCGCCTCGGTGTGGCCGGACGACCCGATGTGGCACGAGTCCGCGGCCGGCCGCGCCGCCGACTCAACAACTCCTCACGAACGCCCTGACTGGCCTCAAGCCGTCCCCCTCTCGTTGACGCCGCAGCAGCAGGCGGCTGCCCGTGCGCTCATGATGCTGATGGTCCAGATCCGCTTGGTCAGCTACTACCCCGACCTGGCCGCCACCGTCCCCGTCCGGGAGATCTGCCGCGTCGCGGCCGGCGCTGGTAGCGCAGTCCTCACAGCCGGCGCGAAAAGCAAACGCGCCTCGGACCTGGCGTTCGCGGAACTCGTCCACCGGTGGCGACCCCTCCCTGCGGCGACCTCACCCACTCCAATCCCCTCAGGATCGGCGATGATCCGCTACTTGCGGTACGACGAACCGCACGAGGATGACGACGACGTTCGCGCAGGCGGCGTCACACTGGTGACGGCAGCCCCTGAGACAGACCCAACGGCCCCGTGGAGACTTGCCAGTGAGGAGCTGACTCGACCAGCTAGGTTCCGCGTCACGACAGCCGCGTTCACCAGCGTTCGTGACATCCGCCGCGAGGCAGAACTGCTCACCGTCGACGACGACCTCGTCGTACAGGCAAACAGTTGAAGTGATCGTCGTCGTCAGCCAGCTCCACGACGTCGGCCAAGTGCCACCGGACATTGGAATCGCGTCCGCGACGAGCTCGGCCTACCACCGCCGGGCATGCCTGGCTGGTTCTGGTACCGCCGACTCGGGACGCACAGCGATCCGGGCCGGTCCGGGTCGTGGATTGGCCTGGTGGTCGAAAGCGCGGACCACGACGACGGTCAGCTCCCGCCGGCTTCCGTACCAACCAACGCAGGTGCCGCATTCGTCGCTCGGGAGGCGGGCACGAGGCCAACCGACTGTGCGACGTTGGCGGCATGTCCACTCCGCGAAAGGGCCATGCCGTGTAGGCGCCCCGCGCAACTCCGCGCCGACTCGGTCTATCGGCGGCCGCTTGACGGAACAACCTCCGTCGTGCCTGGGCTCTCGCCTTCGGGTCTGATAGCCATCGCCTACCTCGAACGCAGCCGTTGTGTGAGCAAGGATCCTGGATGTCGCCGTCGCCGCTCTGCCCCGCCTCGACGCGCGCCGCCTGCGTAGGCAGATCGCCGCCCCTCGATGACATGTGGTGACCGGCGCGCTAGCGGTGCGGGGCGGCTGCCCTGCGGCTGTCGGCGCCGATCTATGCGCGACGGCTTGTCGTCGGCGCCAAGTCCCGCGATCAGCACAGGACCAGGTTCCCGGGCTCCCCGGCCGACGACATCCCCTTCATCAGGAACGCACGCGGCGCGAAACCTCAATTGGGGCGGCGCGCTGCTGATGCTGGTCGCAGCGTTGACTGGCGGCCCGGGTCAGGGGCGATCCTGTCGCATCGTGAGGACGCCGTGAGCGCAGTCGAGGATGGTCTCATCGAGCGGGCGTGGCTGCCAGTCGAGGTCGCGGCGCGCTTTGGTGGTGTCGAAGTGTTGCTCGCGGCCCAGGTCCGGGAGGATCTGACGGAGACTGGGCTGGACCAACGACAGGGCGCGTACGGCGGGGTCCGGCATGGTTTTGGTTGGCACCTTTTCGGCGTGGTCGCCGAGCCCTTCGCGCAGCACGGCGGCGATGTCCGCGAGCCAACGGAAACCGGCCACCGCCGCATATCGTTGACCGGCGGCGACCGGTTCGGTGAGCGCTGTGACGTGCAGAGCCGCGATGTCGCGGACGTCGACGACCGGGAAGCCTACGTTGGGTAGCCGCGGCATCGCGCCGTTGAGCATCAGTGCGACCGGGGTGACAGAGTACGAAAGCCGAGGTGTGGTCGGGGGTCCGAGCATGGTGCCGGGGCAGATGACGGTCAGCTCGGTCCGCAGGTTGGCGGCCGTCTGCCAGGCGGCGCGTTCGGCCAGGGTCTTGCTCCGTACGTAGGCGCGCCGCCCGAGAGGATGGGACACGTCTGTCCATTGTGCCTCATCGTGCGGGCCGTCGCCGGACCGGTATGCGATGGCCGAGGTCGAGGAGGTGACGACCACCCGCCGGACCCCTGCCCGGTCGGCGGCGGCGAGTACCCGGATGGTGCCGTCCCGCGCCGGGCGGAGCAGGTCGTCGGGATCGCGGGGTGGGCGTCCGGGGAAGGGTGACGCCACGTGCAGCACCCCGACGCACTCGCGCACGGCCTCGTCCCAGCCGCCTTCCGCGGTGAGGTCGGCCGTCACGAACTCGAGCGTGTCCAGCGTCGCGGGGTCGAGGTGCGCCTGTGGCAACAACGCGCGTAGGTGGGCGCGGACGCGCTCCGTGTCGCCGGCGTCGCGGACGGTCGCGCGAACCGGGTGACCACGGCGTCGCAGCTCGATCACGCACCAACCCCCAAGGAAGCCGGTCGCCCCCGTGACCAGGACCCGGCCCGGCGAGGGGGTCATGACGGCCGCCCACAATCGGCGCTGGCAAGAGGGAGGAAGCCGTAGTCCGCGATCGCGTCGCTCGCCGCAGGGCTCTTGCACAGCCAGCTGCCCGGGCCGGCGAAGAGCCGCTCGATTCGCGGCGGAACAGCGCCGGAAGCGTCGCGCAACACGACCACGTACTCCGTGATCCGGAAACTCTCTGGAGCGCTCGGGATGCCGCGCACCTGCCCGACGTTGATCTCCACGCGGCGGGTCACCGGGTTGAAGACGGTGGCCGGGATTCCGTTGATGTCGCCCAGGACGAGGTCGCCGTGCTCGTCGCTGTGACCGTAGACGGCTTGGCCGATGTACTTGCCGACCGCGTAGAAGACCAGCGCGTTGCGGTTGCCGACCAGCAGCGGGTCGGTGCCCTGGTCCTGCTGGACGGTACGCACGCACGAACCGATCGCGGTGACCCCGCCCATATGGCCCAGCAGTGCCAGCAGGCCCGGACCCACCTCGGGCAGGAAGACGTCGATCGCTTCGGCGCTGGTCCCACCGACCTGCTCCCAGCGGGTGGCCCGGCACTCGATGATCGCGCGTAGCTGATCGATCGAGAGCGCCGCGGGGGCGTTCGACCGCCTGTTGTGTGCGTAGGTGATCGCGTCGCGGGCGATCGGGAGGAACACGGAGTTCGGCGGAGCGCCCGGCGCGCGGGGGGCCAGCGAGCGCGCGAAGTCGACGCACGCGCGGCCATCGGCTAGCACCTGCCTGGTGGCCAGCGCCGCGATGCCGGGCGAGGAGCCGTTCGGTCGCGCGATCGGGTCACATCCCGCCTTCGGGACGATCGGCGAGGACCCTGTCGCCCGCCAACTGCCCAACGGCGCGGCTCGGCCGAAGGAGCGGTTGTAGTCGGCGGCGAGCCGCTCGAAGAGCGTCTCCGTGGTGTCGCTGCCGACGCCGATAATGGCCTGCTCGTGCGCGACGACCCGGGTCGGCGGATCGGGCGGCGGGTCGGAACGCGGCACGGCGGAGGCGGCACCGGAGGTCGTCGGGATGGCCAGCATGGCCGCGACAAGCGCGGCTATGAGCGTGAACCGTCGCATGAGACTAGGTTGACAGTGTAAATGTACGCTGTCAACCTACGGTCGGTTCTACGATCTACGCTGTGAGCGCCGCAGCACAGTCACGCAACCGCCGAGGTGAAGGTGAGCGGTTACGAGACGCTCTGCTCACGGCAGCCGCCGACCTGCTGTCCGAGGACCCGGACATCGACCATTTGTCCGTACGCACGATCACCGCGCGCGCCGGCGTCACCCACACCGCGATGTACCTGCACTTCGCGGACAAGCAGGCGCTCATCGAGGCAATGAAGACCGCCTGCTTCGCCGAGCTGACGCAGGCGCTCACCGACGCCGTCCACGATGTACCGGACGACCCTGTCGCCGGGCTTCGCGCGGCAGGCGAGGCCTACCTGCGCTTCGGGGCCGCCAGACCTGGCCACTACGCGGTGATGTTCCACAGCGCCCGCGCGGGGGTCGCCGACACGCCGGACACCGTGCGCTCCGCCGGAATGCGGGCCTTCCATCAACTCGTCGACCTCGCCGCAGCGGTGGTCGGCGAAGCGGATGCCCACGACGCTGCCACCAACATGTGGCTCGCCCTGCACGGCCGGATCACCATCCGCCGCAGCATGCCGTGGTTCCCCATGTCCGACGACATCACCTACGTCCGAGAACAGGTCAACGCGCTCACCCAACGACGGCCCCGGACAGCACCCGTAACACACGAATAGACGCCCGCGATGGATCGTTGGTTGACTTCGGCGAGCTGCCGTCCGCACCAGCGCGGCAGCTTTCCTGCAGATGCTCGAGTTCCTGAGTCCGACCGGGCGTTCCTGGTCTCCGACGTGACCGCCGGCGACGCCGGTAACAGCGAACGCCTCGCGTTCGTCTACGACACCCAACGCCTCCAACCGTCCGGGCTCGCGTGCGAGATCGTCCTGGCCGCCGCGGACGAGACTCTGTCCACCGGGCAGGCGCTACGCCAGTTCGCCCGCACCCCGTACGCGGTCAGCTTCGCCCGCGGACGTGCGGTCGTCACTGACGGTTCTGCGTTGTGGCGAGCAGGCTATCGAGGTCGCGGGCCAGAGTCTTCATCTCCTCGCCGGCCTCGACCACGAGCACCACCCGCGCTGACCAGGCATCCGTGGCGTACGTGCGGGCGTACCGCCGCACTGTGATCGCTAAGGAGACGTGTCGACGGCCGTCACCCACCCGACAGCCACGATGATTCGTTTCGACCCGATCCGCCTGTTGGGCCTGATCACACCTCTGGCCACCCAACAGGGGGCTGCGCTTGGGAGAATGGAGTCGCTCCGTGCGGCGCCCAACAGAGCAGGTCTCCGTCTTGTTGGGTGGCCTTGCCCAGCGTTGCCCGCCAGGGCTCCCCGCCTGATCCCCCAGCGGACAGCGCCGGCCGACGATTCCGGGACGCCAGCAGACGCACCTGGCCGTTCGGACGCAGGCGGTCGGCAGCCAGGTCGGAGATACCCCCGGCGCGTGACGACGAGGTCGCGTGCGCATCGGCGGGTCGCTGGCGAAAACGATGGGAGGTGCGCAGGTCGGCGGACTTCGAACACGCGCGCCGTCTCGCTCATCTCCTCGCCGTTGTCCGTGTGCCCTGCCGGATGTCGTCGCGTAGCACGGCGTAGGCGCTTGCCACGTGGCGCCGGGCACCTGCCAGGCGATCACAGGCGGGTAGAGCTCGTAGGCTGCCCAGCCCTGTGCGGCCAGAGCCCCGGATCATCCGGCGCCGTGGCCCGGGAGGGGTGTGGGATCGGCCTGACCGGGCCTCGCAGTGGGGTCGTCAACGACCGGCGGACCCGTCGTGGGGGAGGGCGGTCCGCCTCGCCCGAGGCCGGAGGCGCCGACGTAGATCAGGGCGAGCGCGGCGACGAGAGCGATCAGGCTCCCGCCGAGCAGGCCCACCCCCAGCGGCGTGGGGTCCGGAATGCGGGCGGCGACGCCGATGTCGGCGGCGATACCAGGCGCCCCGTCGGCGTTGGCGAGCACGACGACGTACGTACCGCTCTCCATGGTCCAGTTCATCGTGACGGTGCCCGCGCCGACCGCCGAGGACAACCAGAACGACTGGTCCTCCGGCGCGCCGACGGCGCGCACCACGCCGTCGACCCGATCGAGCCTGACTCCCGAACGCCCGGCCACGGCGGTCACCCGGTCGTAGGCGGTTCCGGCCAACCAGCCGTCCACATCGGTCTTGCGCGCCACTCCGACGAAGTGGGCGCCCGCGCCGACGGCGGTGAGTCGGACGTCGCCGACCCCCAACCGTTCGAGAATGGTGCGGTCCGTGTGCATCTCCAACGTCTCCGATGTGACCACGGCGGTCGAGCTCACCACGGCGGCCCGTGGGCTACTGATGAATCCGTCGTCGCGCTGCGTTCCGAGCGCGACGGACAGCCCGCCGGCCGCGCCGAGGCCGAGCGCGCCGAAGAGCAGCAGTACGCCGGCGACCACCGCGACCGTCCGGCCGGCACCGCCACCGGTAGCCGGCGCCGCGGCGGGCCCGCCCGCCGACGGCACGGCCGGTCGGCCTGTCGCACCAGCCTGATCGGTCGGCCCATCGAGGTCCGGCTCGCGGGCACCCTGGTCCAGCCGGAACGGTGGATATGTGTCCGAGAGCAGGGCGACGTACGCGACGACTCGCACTCCCCACCGGGCGACGCCGACGAGGAGGTCATACAGGCCCGCGGGGTATCGACCGGTGAACAGCAGCGCCAACGCCGCGATGACCAACCCGACGGCGACAACCCCCATCGGACCGCTGACACCGTCGCGGGTGGCGGCCCAGGAGCTGCCGGCGAACGCGGCGAGCACGAGCAGATGCGGCAGCACGAACAGCCACGCCACCAACGGGCGCCAGCGCGGCATCGTGGGCGGCGGTCCGGCATCGAGCCCCGCGGGATAGTCGGGCACCTCGGCGAGCGTGAACGGTGGGTATCTGTCAGTGCCCAGGACCGCGTACCCGTAGACGTTGACCCGCCAACTCCAACGGAGCACCCCGACGTTGAACGCGTGGATCGAGGTCGGATAGCGGCCGGTGACCAGCACCGCGACGTAGGCCACGACCGTCATGGCGACGAACGCTGTCCAGAGGAAGACGAGCACCACGAAGTGGGGGATCAGCAGCAACCACTTGACGAGCCAGAGCCAGCGCCCCGGCGGGGCGGTGCGGTCGGCGCGCACCTTGACGGGATAGCCGAACATGATGCCTCCTTCATGGTGGCGGCGTCGTCAACGACGCAGCTCACGAGCCAGCGTGTGAAGCTGCACCACGATGCCGAGGATGGAGCCGACGATCGCGACCACCAGCACCACCCGGACCAGGAGCCCCCAGTTCGTCCCGCCACCTCCGAAGGCGAACGGGAACACGTCCCAGAGTCGGACGAGGACGGCCAGACCGACGGCCGTCGTCACGATCTCCCCGGTCGCACGCCACCAAGCCGGGTCGGTGATCACATAGGACACGTTGGTCAGGATTCCTAGCGTCGCCGAGACGTTGACCAACCCGAGAACGAGCACGGTGTCCTCGGTCAGGATCGGCAGCGCGTCCCAACCGGGCCGGACGTTCACCAGGTACAGGAACAAGGCGTTCAAGCCGACGGCGATCAGATACCCGAACCGTCGCGTCGCGACGGGCGGGCGGCGAGCCGGTGCGCTCACGGTCATGGCGTCCTCCGAGTCGTCGGGTGCGCCGTTCCACACTCGACGATCCTCGGGAATCGGGGCGGCCATCAGGGCCGAACGGCCCGGGGGACGAGGACGCAGGCCCTATGCGTCGCCGGCGCCGACGACGCAACGTTGGAGGTATGGACGATCCTGGGGCGGCGGTTCTGCTGTACTGGCTACCGCTCGGCGCCGGCGGGCGCGTCGTCCAATGGAACGGGCGGATGTACGAGGCCCTGGTGGCATGGCGTGAACACCGCCCGACGCGCGACCTCTACCACACCGCGTTGGAGCTTCGACTCGACGGGAGCCGCTTCGTGGTGGAGATGGCGCCAGCGTGGAGCAGCGTCGCGGCCAACCGGGGGGTGGTCCAGACCGGCCCTGTCGGGCACCGGGCACTCGGCCGGATCGCTGCTTTCCGCTATGAGGTGCGGCGCTGGCGCATGGGCGTCATCCCGGACTCCGCGGACGCCGTCGACGGACCGCGACTCGTGGGGCGGGACCGGCGCCGCGTACGCAGGTTGCTCGATCTCGTTCCCGAGGTGCCCCCACTGACCTGGGGCCGCGACGAGATCGGCGCCGGCGACATGTGGAACTCGAACTCGCTGACCGCGTGGCTGCTGGCGATGAGCGGGCACGACATGACCGCCATCGCCGCGCCGCCGCACGGACGTGCCCCAGGGTGGCACGCCGGCCTCACGCTGGCTGCCACGGAGATCGCCGTCGACACGCTGCCGCCGGCCTGATCAACGGTCGATTCCCGACGGGATGTGTGTGACGCCGAGTCGGCGCCGGAAGACCCAGTAGATCCACAGGCCGAGGAACGTCGGCTCCAGGAAGAACGCCAGCGGGACCCGGCAAAGCCTCGGCAGGCGCGCAGGTCGGTGGTCTCGCGTGTCATGGGCTCTGAACCGTTCGTTGCGGCAGGGTCGTCCTGAGGCGCCGGCTCGTCGGGGCGGAGTAGGCCGATCACGTTGCCGTCCGGGTCGCGGACGTGCGCGTAGGCGCCGACTCCGCGGCGGTACGCGGTGATGACACGATGCGGCCAATGTCGACCAGCCGTCGCTCGACACGACGGACGTCGTTCCGGACGTCTCTAGCGCACAGGACCCTGTTCCCTACACGCGGCAATGCGCTGGCGCACGCTCAAGGGGTCGATCTCGCTGGTACGCCTCAGGAGGCGGCACACGATGCTTCCTCCGGGCGTCGCCGTGAAAGGAGACGCCATGAGATCCCCGGAGACCCTCCACCCTAACCCGACGGCCACGTCCCGTTGGGCGGGGCAATGACCTGCGCCGTCGTCGGGAGCGGCGGGCCGCGTGCGACGAGAAGGGCGCCGGCAAATCCTCACCGAACGCCAACAGACCATGGGCAATGCCCTCCCAGCCCCAGCCCAGGAACACCTGGGCAGGACGCGCTCGGGTGTGCTCCGAGGCCCTCACCTTCGCGCTGGTGGCGACGACGATGAGGGCCCGGAGCACCTGCGGTCAGGCGACGGTGGTGGCCTTCGGGGCCGAGCGTCCGTTCGCCTGGGCGTCCGCCGGTGTGGTCCGCGACGCGGCTGCGGCCGCTTCACGGGTGAGGAACGTGCCGAGCTCGCCGATGGTGCTCATCAGCGGTGCGGGGAACACCACCGTGCTGTTCTTGTCGACGGCGATCTCGACCAGGCTCTGCAGGTTACGCAGCTGCAGGGCGAGTGGGTGGGCCATCATCGTGTCGGAGGCGTCGCCCAGGGCGGCCGCCGCCATCGACTCGCCTTCCGCGTTGATGATCTTCGCGCGCTTCTCGCGCTCCGCTTCGGCCTGGCGGGCCATCGCCCGCTTCATGCTGTCGGGCAGCTGGATGTCCTTGAGCTCGACCAGGGTCACTTCGACCCCCCACTCGACGGTGGTGATGTCGAGGATCTCGCGGATGTCGACGTTGATCTTGTCAGTCTCGGAGAGGGTCTCGTCGAGGGTGTGCTGACCGACCACCTTGCGCAGGGTGGTCTGGGCGATCTGGTTGATGGCCGCGTGGACGTTCTCGATCGCGACGACGGACCTGACCGCGTCGACGACCCGGAAGTAGGCCACCGCGGACACGTCGACGCTGACGTTGTCGCGAGTGATGATGCCCTGTGACTGGATCGGCATCGTCACGATCCGCATTGAGACCCGATGCAGGACATCGATGATCGGGATGATGATCCGCAGTCCGGGCTCCCGGGAGCCGATCACCCGGCCCAGGCGGAACAGCACACCGCGTTCGTACTGCTTGACGATGCGCACGGCCAGTGCCAGCACCAGCAGCACTGCTGCGG
The DNA here is from genome assembly GCF_040676915.1 of Asanoa sp. NPDC049475. NCBI lineage: Bacteria > Bacillati > Actinomycetota > Actinomycetes > Micromonosporales > Micromonosporaceae > Asanoa > Asanoa sp. NPDC049475. Next base: position 67,406 of record NZ_JBFAPY010000005.1, read on the forward strand.
CGACGATGATCAGGACCGTGGAAAGGGTGTTCATGACGACGCTCTCCCTTCTGTGACGCGTGCGTCCCGGGTGGACCGACGTGCGCCCACCATCTCGCCTGTCGGCTCACCCACTGTCCACAGTCGTCCGGCCCGCTCGGCGAAGGCAGGGTCGAACGTCCCCATCCGGTGCCAGGTGGCCGATGCGCCGGCATGCGGTGACCCACCCCCGCGGTCCGGCTCGGCCCGAGACAGGACGCGGACTCCAACAGAACGAGGAGCATGACGCCGACGCTCCAGCCAACCATCGCACGGCGCTACGTGACGCGGCGGGGCTGACGGCCCAGGGGCACGGGACCTCCGGCGCTGCCGGCCGGCCGTGCCGCCGTCGATGCTTGAGGTGAGGAGCGGGCGGCGCGACGCCGGCGGCGAGGGGAATCGAACGATGAGACACTGGACGGTCGGCGACGTGATGACCCGACGCGTGACCACAGTGCGCGCTGAGGCAACCTATCGCGAGATCGTCGACGAACTGGTGGAGCACGCGGTCAGTGCCGTGCCGGTCGTCGACGGGCACGGCCGCGTCCTCGGCATAGTGTCAGAGGCCGACCTGCTGCACAAGGTCGAGGCGGTCGGCGCGCCCCGATCCCGCGCGATGCGCTGGCCGGCGCGGCTTGCGTCGGCCACGTCCGAGGGCACCACCGCGGCCCAGTTGATGACGACGCCGGCGGTCACGATCGGTCCCAACGATCGAATCGCCGACGCCGCCCGGCGCCTGGCACGGCGGATCAGGCGGATGCCGGTGGTCGATGGGCGAGGCCGGCTCGTCGGGATCGTGTCCCGACGGGATCTGCTCCGGATGCACACCCGGCCGGACGCGGACATCCGCGCCGACATCGTCGAGAACGTGCTGCGTCGAGGACTCTGCGTAGATCCGCTCCGCGTGCAGGTCGACGTCGCCGACGGCGTCGTGACCGAGACGGGCAAGCTCGAGAGCCGCAGCGTCGCCAGCCTCACCGTGGCGTTGACCCGCGAGGTGGCCGGCGTCGTTGACGTCGTCGACCGGCTGACCTGGGACCAGGATGATCTTCGGCTCGTGCAGGCCCGTAGCTACGCGTTCGACACGCGTCGCACATCGATCCCGGCCGGGCGGAGCCAGTAGGGCGCCATGGCCGACATCGGCGTCATCGCACCGCAACCGGTCCTCGCAGCCTGGCGCCGGGTGCTCCGCTCGACCGGTCTGGCAGTCCTGCAGGGGACGGCCGGGACTATCCTCGTCACCGCCGAGGGCGGCGCTGGTTGGCGGGTCGCCCGCGCGGCCGCGGCCGTCGCGCTGACGGTCGGTGCGGTCGCCGGTCTGCGGCGGGGGGCCAGGGTGCGTGGCTGGACGGCGGTTCTGTTCGGCTTGGTCGGTGTGGTGGTGGGCGCGGGCATCGCGCCTGCCCACCTGAGCAAGACCGGGTTGACCGTTCGAGGAGTCGCGGCGACAGTCGTCGCGTTGACGGGGTTGGCCCTTGCGGTCGCCGGCGCCGTCGCGCTCGTTCGAGCCGCGCGTGGCTGGCGCAAGCTGCTCGCATTGCCGGCTGCGGCCGTCGTCGCCCAGTTCGTCCTTCTGCCACTGCCGCAGTCGATCGCAGCCACCAACGTCCCACCTACCTCATCCGGCGGTCGGACGCCGGCGGCGGTCGGCCTCGCCTACGAAGACGTCGTTCTGCACACGGATGACGGCGTCCCGCTGTCAGCCTGGTACGTGCCATCGGCCAACGGCGCCGCCGTCGTGCTACTGCACGGCGCTGGATCGACTCGGGCCAGCGTCATCGACCATGCCGCGGTACTCGCAGGCGCCGGGTACGGGGTCCTGCTCGTCGACACCCGTGGCCACGGAGCCAGTGGTGGACGGGCGATGGACTTCGGTTGGTACGCCGTCCCCGACGTCGGTGCGGCAGTGAGCGACCTCGCTCGGCGCTCCGATGTGGACCATGAACGGATCGGCGTGGTCGGTCTGTCGATGGGCGGTGAACAGGCACTCACCGCGGCGGCGGTCGATGCCCGGGTTCGGGCCGTCGTGGCCGAGGGCGTCGGGCGCCGCTCGCCGGCCGACCTCGCATCGTTGCCCGGTGGCGTGCGGGGCCAGGTCCAGCGTGCCGTCGAGTGGCTGACCTTCACCGGCGCCGACCTGCTCACCGACGCGGCACCGCCGATCGGCCTGCGGGCGGCCGTCGCCCGGATCGCGCCCAGACCGGTCCTTCTTGTCGCCGGACGTGGAGAGGTCGACGGTGCCCGGTACTACCAGGCCGGCGCCCCTGCCTCGACCGAACTGTGGGCCCTGCCCACCACAGGGCACACCAGAGGGCTCGTCGACCTCCGGGCACAGTGGACGACCAGGGTGACCGAGTTTCTGAACCGGACACTGCGTCGGTAGGGCGATGTGGGCGTACCAGACTCGCCAGGTGACGCACGGTGGGTCACCGGTGCGCGTGGCCGCCGGCGCCTTCGCTGACAACGTCGCAACAGATCGCATCCCCCCTCGGACACTGCCAACGGTGCGGCCCAAGACCGATCTGGAGCCTCAACCGTGAAGGATCAAGCCGGGTGAGCGCGGCCCGGCGTGTCACCCAACCCGGGCAATGTCTGTCGTCAAGGCTCTGGCCAGGGTTGACCGGTCTGGATAAGTTGAGAGCAAATTCATCTGCTTTGCTGGGCGGCGGGAGATCGCGGTGGGTTACTACATGGAAATCGCGTCGATGGGTGACCTCAACGAGATGATTTCCAATTCGGGGCGGTTTTTCGGGAGGCCCTACGGGGCCTACATCATCGCCTTGGCAACCCGCGTCGACGAAGAAGCCCTGGAGTGGCTCTACGATTACCGGGAAGCCATGGATTCTCTCACCGGCGAGCTCGTGGCGTTCGTGCTCTTCTACAACGAGGCCGAGCTGAAGATCGAATCGAGCACCGGTGACTTCGGCAGAAACCATCCGGCGGTGATGATGACCGTGCGAGACATCATCAAAGAACGGAAGGAGCCGGAAAACCTGCCCTTGGCTCGCGGTCGCAAGCTGGGGTTTGCCACCGCCATGACTTACGGCTCCGACGCTGTCGCCCGCGAGCTTGAAATCATCGACCAATTGCCCTGCTTCGTCGTCTTCGACGACGCCAGCTCGAACTCGGGCGTGTTCCACACGTTGCCGATGACGGGCCAACCTTCCGACTTCCAGGTGCTCCGCGAGCTCATGTCGGGGTTCGTCGCCGACCCGGCCAACGCCGCATACTCGGCCGTTGCCCGAAAATGGGACCGAGCCGCCGCGAGACGGTTGGAGTTGCTCAACCGCGTCAGCTACCTGCCGCACAAGGCGGGCGGATCCTCGAAAGTGGCCGAGGCGAAGCGCGAGATCGCCGAGATCGACCGACAGTTGGCCGCCTACGTCGAGCAGCTCAACCATCTTCCGAAGCCCTCGCTCGGCCCCCACGTCGACGAGATTCTCAAAGATCGAAAGCGTTCGGCCAGGATGAAGGGGCTTCGCAAGTCCGCGTCTGCCATCGCGACCAACACGCCAACGGTCCTGGACACGGTGGTCAAGACCGCGTCTTCACTCGGCTACATGTGATCGCCGTCGCCGCCAATCGCGGGAGGAACGTGTCGGTGGCGAGGTCGGCCCATCAGGTGCTGGAATCGGACTAACGTCAGATCGGGGGCAAGCAAAGACTGGCGAGTTGTCGCCAATGTCTGCGACAAATGTGTCCTACATGGACTATTCGTCCGCCGCGGGCAAGTCGTGGAGTATGGTCGCCCACTACCGTCCCGCGCATGAGCTCTGGCGACCTGTTGATCGTGGCTACGACGCCCTCCGGACGGAGGGGATCGGCTCGGCGGCGCCGCACCGCCGTTACCGCGGTGCTGGCACTGCTGTTCCAGATGGCGGTCAACGTGGTGGTGGTGGGCACCGCCGCGCCGGCCGAAGCGGCCGATCCGATCGCGCCGGCCACTGGTCGCCTGGTCACGGTGGCCCCGCACTTCATCGCCGAGACCATCTCGATCCCCGCCGGTGGCATCGTCACCCTCACCGCGACCGGCGCGGGACGGCCCGTCCCGGCCGGTGCCGCAGGCGTCGCGATGACAATCAACGCACGCTCGGACAGCGCCGGGGCCCTGGTCGCCTTTCCAGCGGCCGCGGTCGAGCCGGCGGTAACCACCTTGAGTCTGGCCGCCGGGAAATGGGCCAGAGGTGCGAGCATCGTGGGCGTCGACGACGCCGGGCGACTGAGCGTGCGTAACAGGAGCACGGCCGCCGCCGCCGTCACGGTCCAGGTGAGCGCCTACATCACCGCCGACGCCGAACCGCGCGGAGCCACCTTCACCGCGCTGTCTCCGACCGCGGCCTTCTTCGGGGTTGTCGTCGAGGCCGGTGGTACCGCGGACGTCCGGCCGGCCGGCACCGGCTTGCCGACGACCGGAGTTGCCGCGTACGCCCTGACGGTGGGGGTCAGGGGCGCCGCCACGGGCCAGGTCACCGTGTACCCGACAGGTGGGTCCCGTCCGATCCCGCAAGTGGAGCTGACCGGGTTGGCGGATGTCACGGCCGCCAGTCACGCGCTGGTCGGCGCCGGTACGGGCGGGTCCGTCACCGTCGCCAACGCCAGCACCGCCGCGGTGACCGTGTGGGGGGACGTCACCGGTTACTACGCCGAGCCCCGGCCCAGCTCGCCGGGCGCGAGCGTCGTGCCGCTGACGCCGGCGTCGGTCGGGCGGTACACCATCGCCGCCGGAGCCAAGCTCAATGTCCCGTTCTCGGGCGTCGGCGGGGTTCCCGGTGCGGGCGCGGTCGGGGCGTGCCTGTCCATCACCGCCGACCCCGGCTCGTTCAACAGCTGGATCATCGCCCATCCGGCGGGCAGCGCGCGCCCAGACGGCTACAGCGCCCCCTACTACGTCGGCCGGTCCGCCACCACGTTCAGCTACGCGAAGTTCGGCACCAACGGCGCGGTGTCGCTCAGCAACATCGGCATCGGAGCCATCACGGTGTCCGTCGAGGTCTCGTGTTACCTGCGCAGCCCGCGACCGCCGCTGGCTCCGAGCGACGTGAGCGCCGTCCCGGGAGACCGGTCGGCCAGCGTGTTCTGGCGTGAACCGCCCACCGACGCGCCGCTGTCCCGGTACGTGGTGACGGCGAATCCGGGTGGCAGATCCGTCAGCGTGCCCGGCACGGAGACCTCCGCCGAGATCGACGGCTTGGTCAACGGCACGACGTACGTGATATCGGTGGTTGCCGAAAGCGCCGGTGGGCAGTCGCCGGCGGCGGACGCTGCGGCGCTCACTCCGGGACCACCCCCGTCGCTCGGGGCGCCGTTCGTCACCTTCGTCTATCCGCGTGACCAGGCGGCGCGGGTCAGCTGGGCCGCACCCAACGACGGCGCCGCCAGTGTCACTTCCTACCGGCTGACGGCGTCCCCGGGTGGGGAGAGCGTCACCGTCCCCGGGTCGGTGACCGAGGCGGTGATCGGTGGCCTCGTCAACGGCACCGCACACACCTTCACGGTCACGGCGATCAACGCGAACGGTCCGGGAGAACCGTCGCCGCCGTCCGAGCCGGCCACCCCCCGGCCCGCCGATGTGCCCCTTAAACCGGCCGGGCTGCTCACCGTGGCGTTGGACCGCAGCGTCGACGTGCAATGGGTGGCCCCCGCGGACGGCGGCGCGCCGATCACCGGCTACACCGTTACCGCCGAACCTGGCGCCCACCGCGTCGAGGTGGCGGCCGACACGACAGTCGCCAGGTTGAGCGGGCTGACCAACGGCACCACCTACACGATCGGCGTCACCGCGACGAACAGCGCGGGAACCGGTCAGGCCGCGGAGGCCACCGAGGTCCGGCCCAGCGCCGCCCGGGTTCCCGGAGCGCCGAGCGACCTGCGGGCGAGTGCAGTCGGCCAGGGCACGGCATCGGTGCGCTGGAACGCACCCGTCGACACCGGCACGGGACCGGTCACCAGCTACCGGGTGACCGCCGACCCGGGCGGCGCGACCACCACAGTGGCGACCACGTCCGCACAGTTGAGCGGGCTCGACCCGAGCGTCGCCTACCAGTTCACCGTCGTGGCCGTGAACGAGGCAGGCAATGGCGTCCCGGCCCGCACGCCGGCCCCGGTGAAACCGGCGGTTCAGGTCAAGAACAACCCTCGTACCCTCTCGGCCGCCGAACTGTCGACGCTCGTGAGCATCGACGGCGACAGCACACTGATCTTCATCGACCCGTCCGCCGCGATCCTCGCCCTGCGCAGCGGGACGATCCTGCTGGTACCGCCGAGCGAGTTGGCCCCGCGCGGCATGCTCCGGACGGTGACCACGGTCGCCAAGAACGGTGGCGAGTTACGGGTCTCGACCAGGCAGACACCGTTGACCGACGTCTTCGACGAGGCCGACCTGGTCTCGACCGCCGAGATCGGGGACAGCGACGTCGAACAGATCATCAGCGAGTCACCGGCCATCCGCCGCAAGCAGCCGACGATCAAGGGAAAGACCCTCGCCCAAGGGGCGCGGGCCGCGGGCGCCGGAGTCGATATCGGGATCCGGGACGGACATCTCATCGCCGAGGTGGCGCTGTCGATCAACGCGGAGCAGGCCGACGATCCCCTGAACAACGCCGACAAGGTGCCGCCGGTCGGTGGCCGGCTCGAAGCCAACCTTGACTTCGCACCGCACCTGGAGAACACCCTGGAGATCACCCGCAGCGACGGCATCCGCAGCCACCACCTCAACCGGGTCTCGTTCAAGGCGGAGCTGCGGGCGAAGGTGGGTGCGATGAAGGCGGCCGAGCGGGAGCTGCCCGGGTTCAAGCTCAAGGGCCGCTGTTTCACCATCCAGGCCGGCCCCGTCCCAGTCGTGATCTGTCTGGAACTCGAGGTCAAACCGAAGATTTCCGTGAACGGTTCGGTCGGGATCACGACCGCGGTGAGCTTTGGCCGCTTGGTTGGCGGTGAGCTGTCCACCGCCAACGGCGTGGTCACCGAGTCCCACGGGATCAACGACGCCTACACCCCGGCTCGGCACGACGTCGACGCCTACGCGGACGGCAACCTCGAGGTCTCGCTGCCGGTGGAAAGCACCGTGTACTTCTACAACGCGGCCGGACCTGGCATCACCGTCCGGCCGTACCTGCAGTTCAAGTTCGACACCACACAGGACCCGTGGTGGGAGCTGCGGCTTGGCATCACCCTGGGTGTCTTCCTGAAAAGCCGGGAGTTCTTCGGCAAGCAGATCGACTTCAGCCGGGACGACGTGGCCAACTTCTTCTACACGATGGCCAAGGCCGACGGCCCGTTCCAAGGGCTGAAAATCACGCCGGACGAGGCCGACGTCGATCCCGGCGAATCCGTGCGGTTCACGACCGCGGTCGTGGGTTACCCCGGTGACCTGCCCGTGTCGTGGCGGCTGATCTCCGGTCCGGGCACGGTGCGGTCCGACGGTACCTTCGAGTCACCGCTGTCCGGAACAGCGGTGGTCGAGGCGGTCAGTCCGGCCACCGATCTCCGTAAGGAACTGCGGCAGCGAGCGGTGGTCAACATCAACGGCAGCACCCGGCCAGACGTGCCCCGTAATCCGCGGGCCGTCGCGAAACCGCTCGCCGCGCAGGTCACCTGGGACGTCCCGGTGACCGACGGCCGCTCTCCGATCGTCAAATATGTCGTGGTCCCCGTTCCGAACGGCCGTGTCACCATCGTCCCGGGTTCGCAGACGACGGCCAAGGTGACGGGGCTGAGCCCAAACGTACCGCTGCGATTCCAGGTCTACGCCGTCAACGCCGTCGGAGCCAGTGCCGCCTCGGTGGCGACCAACCCGGTGAGCCCGGTGGAGGGAGTCCGCCCCACGGGCGCGGTGTTCAACGTGGCGGTCGACGCCGACGGCGTACCCGACAAGACGGACTCGGCCGGCGACTACGGAGCGACGGTGTCCGGCGACGGCCGCTACGTATTCTTCGACGTCGCCGGACGCAGCAACCTCGCGCCAGCCGAGGTGCAGAACAACAGTGGTGCCTACGGCCAGGTTCTGATGCGCAAGGACCTCGTCACCGGTGAGCTCACATTGGCGTCGCGCCGGCCGGACGGCCGGACACCGGCCAGCCTCGAAGGGTCCGCGATGGCCACGAGCTACGACGGCAACCGCGTGGCGTACGTCGCGAGGTACTGGGACGCCCCCGAAGGCACCTGGCGGTACCCGGCGCTCATCCTCGACCTGACCACCGGGGTTACCAGCCCGCTGGGGGACGGGTCGCTCGACATCGGCAGCATCAAGCTTGTCCGCGGGGACACGGCCGCCGTCGTCCATGGAAGGCTCCCGGACGGAGCAGCCTCCGGGACGGGCATATATGTGATCTCCGGAGCGGGCAGCCCGGTGCCGGTGCCCTGCCCTACCGCTCACTGCGACCCGTCCGGCATCCCCTGGGACGTCGACGGCGCTGGCGAAAGCATCGTGTACACGTCCAGGGCGGCCTACAACACTTCGATGTTGCTGTACCGGTACACCGTCTCGACGGGCCAGACGGTGCGGCTGAGCCCGCCCACGGACTCCTGGGGATACACGGACTCGCTGCATGCCGTGATTTCCGCGGACGGCGCCTACATCGCGGCCGACCTTGCCTACGACGGATCGGGCGAAGACGACGAGTACCAAGGCATCGCCCGGCCCCGCAACAACGGACAGCCGATGACCAACGCCGACATCGTCCGTCCGTATCCGGAGAACCAGGAGCAGACAGAGGCGTGGGGGATCAGCGAGGACGGACGGGCGATCCTCTACGTCGACTCGGGTTTTTCCAACCCGAACGTGTCCCTTTTTGACACCCTCACCGGTGAGGACCTGCTGATCACCACCGGGTGGCTCTCCGACGTGGAGCTGGCGGACAACCCCACCTTGGTTGTCTGGCGCGACGGCAATCCCGGCGTGTGGGCCAGACGCCTAGCCTGACCCGAAGACTTCCCTGTCCTCACCCACGTCGTCGTCTACACGAGTCTCGCAGGATTGACCCGTGCTCAGGGTTTGGCAGGCGCGGGCGAAGTGGGCGGGGCGGGCGAGGTGGGTGCCGCGCGCTGGGTACGGCGTCGGCGCACCGCGCCGACCAGCAGGTCAACGATGACGAACGCGGCAAGGCTGATGCCGAGCATCATGTCGTTTCTGCGCCACCACCCAGGCAGCGCCGGGCTCGGCCGGCGGGGTGACCGCCGCTTACGAGTGCGTCGGGTATGACGCCGTCGGCGCGGCGGACGACCCGTGTCAGGTCGCCCGCGCGCACGTCGAGGCGTTTCAGGCGTGGGTGGTCGAGACGCACTCGGGAGCGCGGGACCCCAAACACCCTCGTCCCATCAGGCCGCAAACGCGGGTGGTCAGCTTTCGAAGCGGGCCCGGCGCCGCCGGACTAACAGCAGACCGGCGCCGCCGCCGACGAGTGCCGTGCCAGCGGCGAGCATCGCACCGACTGCCGGTCCGGTGCGGGGGAGAGAGCCGCCCTCCGCGTCGCCGCTGCCGCCGCCTCCGCCGTCGCCGTTCCCGCCGCCTCCGCCGTCGCCGTTGCCCGGAGACGGCGTGGTGGTGCACGGCCCGAGCCAGAACACCTTGTGCTTCTCGGTCCACTCCGGGTGGTTCCTGCGGTCGACGGTCAGCTTGATGTGGTAGCCCTGCTGCGGGTGGGGCTCCGCGACGTCGAGTGCGAGATCGTCCGCCGAGAACTCGAAATAGGCGTCCGGGTCGCGCTTGACCGAACCGCCCGTCGCGGCGTCGTCGCTGACCAGCACGTTTGTGAGGCGCTCGATCTCGACGAACTTTCCGGACGGTGGCTGGGTCGACAGGATGATGTCGGCGTGCTCGTCCTTGTCGAAGTTGAAGAACTCGACGCGGAACTGGCAGGACACGTGGGGTTCGTTGGAGTTGGCCTCCGCGTACGGGAACCCGTCGATCTTGACATCGCCGTTGGCGCCTGGCGGATCCATCTGGGCCGCAGCGGGGCTCGCCAACGCCAGCGCCGCCGCACCGCCCGTCAACAAGGTCGCGACGGACATCACGGTCACACGCCGGGACATGGTGTCTCCAAGAGGTCTGAGGTGAGAGTCAACTACGCACGCGCTAGCGCCGCAGGTCCCGAAAACGTCACACCACCCGCGCAATCCACCGTCGAGACCGCATAGGACCTTTGGGATGTGCGGTGCGCGCGGCGCCAGGTAGTCCGGGAGGTCGTGACTGCCGGCGTCCATGGTCCGGTCGGTCGTCCCACATCAACCCGGCGGGAACCGCCAATGAGGTGACGATGGAGCTCAGGCGGCCACGACCCCCAGAGCGGCGGCCGCCTGCGACGGACGGTTGCGACAACAAGCTCCTTATCGGAATCAGCGGTCGGGTTGCCACTGGTCGGGGTTGACGATCGGCCGGCCGTAGCCGGGCCGGTGCGACTGATCGATCCCGTGTTCGGCCCAGGTGTACAGGTGCAGCGTCAGCCCGTCGGGGTCATCGAAGACCAGCAGCCAGCCGACGGACGCCTCGATCAGTGGCGAGTGTTTAATGTCCAGGCTGTCCAGATGCTCCGCCCACCCCTGCAGGTCGTCCCGCGTACGCACGGCGAAGCTGACCGGGTCAAAGCCGCGGTTGCCCTCCGCCGCCACCGGGTTCACGCGGAACGCCACCAGCGTCGCGCTCAGTCCCGGGATCTCGCCGGCGCAGCCGCGCACCACTCCGTCGGCCTCCGGGAACTCCAACGTCGGCCGCAGCCCGAACACCTCCCGGTACCAGCGCACCGATTGAGCCAGGTCCGTCACCGGGATCTTGACGTGATGGATTCCGGCGAGTTCACGCGCGGTCATGGCGGCACCCCCAATATTCGTTGCAGCAGAACTGCTGCGAACATGTGGGTAGAATGCTCCCCATGCCACCCGCCGTCAAGAGCCCCGACCCAGATCCCGCCGAGGCTGGACACCGCCGATATCACGCACCTCAGCGCGAACTGGCCGCCGCGCAGACGAAGGCCCGCATCCGAACCGCAGCCTCCGCGCTCTTCGTCGAACAGGGATATGTCGCCACCACCGTGCGCGACATCGCACGGGCTGCCGGGGTGGGCGAACGCACCGTGTACGCGGCGTTCCCCAGCAAGGCCGACCTGTTCCGGCACGTCCTCGGCGTGGCCACCGTCGGCGACGAGGCACCCGTCGCCGTGCCCGACCGGCCCGAGATGCGGGAGGCCTTCGCCCAGGCAGATCCACGTACGGCGATCCACCAGAGCATCGACTACACGGTGGCGCTGTTCGAACGCGCCGGAGACCTGATCATGGTGACCGTGCAAGCCGCCGACGCCGACCCTGACATGCGGAACGCCGCCGATGCCGGCTCGCGCACCACCCGGAAGGTCTGGCTCACCCTGACCGAAAGCCTCCACAAGGCCGGCTCCCTGAGGTCAGGCCTGACCGCGCAAACCGCGGCGGACATCTTCTACGCTCTCGCGTCGCCGCACACGTACCAACTGCTGCGCCGGCACTGCGGATGGAGCCGAGCCCGTTACCAGGCCTGGCTGACCGAGGCCGTCACCCAGCAGTTGCTCGGCAAATAGATTTCGCCGCGTGGTACGGGAGGTGGCGAGGGTGGACCGTCGGGGGTCGAGCAGGGGCTTCAGCGCCCCTGGGTCGGCCAGGACGGCGACCTCGCGCAGGATCTCGCCGAAGTGCTCGCGTCCGCGGCCGGCCAGCATCGGCAGCAAGGTGAATACCCCGGAGTAGGTGGCGCCGCGGAACGACAGCGGTGCGAGGCTGTGGCTGCGACCTCGGTCGCTGACCGCTGAGGTACCAGGACTGAGCTTGACCACCGAGTTCGCGGTCCGGACCCGGGCCATGTTGTTCGACGGCGACCTGCGCTCACCGGCTCTGATGGCGCACTCGAGCGTGGACATCCCGACATGCCATCAGCCGTACGGTCGTGGCCGCTGTTGTTCTCAGCCCGCCAACGATCCCGCGAAGATCTGCCATGCCAGTACCGACTTCGCGACCAGGCTGAGCACCAGATAGACCTTTTCACCATAGGCGTACTCGGCCCATCTGCCGCGTTGCCGATACTGGAGCCACTGGTTGAGCCCGAAGCTGAAGAAGAACACGGCCTGGGCGACGACGATGCCGTAGACGAAACCAGGTACGGTCTCGGACCCGATGATGTTGACGGCGATCGAGATCCACGGGGTAAGGCCGACGAGCGTGCCGAACCAGAAGGGCAGCATCGTCGTCGTACGGCGACCCGGCGGGTTCATCAGTTCTTGGAGCCAGCCGAAGAGAATCATCGCGACGTTGGCGCCGGCGATGGTGATGAGGGCGTTGATGCTCGTAATGCCCGCGTAGAAGCTGATCAGGATGACCATCAGCGTCGCGCTGGCCGAGTACTCGACCCACCGGAAACGGTTGATGCCGCGCCGCAGATCACGTTCGTAGATGCCGCGCGCCACGGTCCCGGTCAGCAGGTGGTCCAGCGCCGCCAGGAGCAGGAAGACCGCGACGGCCCACCCGATCGACACGTCGAACAGCGCCTCCGGCGCGCCCACAGCGGTTCCGGGTGGCCCCTCGGGAATCGACGAGGTGACGGTGATGGCGAAGTCACCAGCGAGTACCACGACGACGGCCGCTTGAGTGAGGTGCAGGAGGGTGAGGCCGACGTTCCACTGGCGCAGGCCCGACAGGCGCTCCACGGTGACGCCGGTGGCGGTCGGCACGCTGTCGTTGCCTCGCACGGCTGCATCAACTCCTGCTGCACGGTACGGACGCCGGGCGTGGCGTTGATGCGCCGATGATATTGCTCCCTTCGAGGCCGTGCCGGATAAACCGGCCAACCCGCGCTGCGACATGGGCGGGAGCGCGCGAGCGGCGATCTGCGCGGCGTACGCGGCGGAGGCGGCGCGTACCAACCGGGTGATGTCGCCTGGACGGGTTGAGTGGCAACCCTCCCAAGCGCAGCCGCTGGATGCGGTGGGCGTCGGGACGAGCAGCTCCGCGGCAGTCGTAGGCGGGCCGGGTCCGCCCGTGTGGCGCGCGTGTTCGTGGCCTTGGGCGGCGATGGCGCCGCGGGAGTGACGCGGGCGGGCCGCCCGGCGCTCTCCAACGGGCCAAGATCTGCATTTGGTGCCACCCCACGTGAGTGGGAACGCAAACGGGGAAGGGACGAAACCGTTGGTCAGGGTCGGAAAGCGTACGCGGATGTGGATGGTGGCGGGCGGAGCCCTCGTGCTTCTGGCCGCCGGCGGAGGTGTTGCCGCGGCCGGGATCGACCGGTTAGGCAGCGACGTAGAGCGGGTCAACCAGGGCATGGGCCGGGGCAGCGTCGCGAAAGTGGCCACCGAGTCGCCGCGGCCCGGCAAGAAGCCGCGGCCCGGCGCCAGCCCGACCAGCTCGCCGAGCGCGACGCCCACCGCCGCGCCGACCACCGCGCCACCCGTCTCCGGGACTGACGTGCGTATTCCGATCCCGGGGTACGAGGCTGGATTTTTCTCGGGCGACGTCCTCATCGACGCCGCGCGCGACCGGGTTTACGTCACTGCGGGGAAGTACACCAAGGACGTCATGGCCACCGACCTCGACGGCGGTAACCCGCGGAAGATCGGTGAGGTCGACGGTGCCGCCGGGATGGTGCTGAGCCCCGACGGCGGCACGCTGTACATCGCCGCCAGCGCCGGGTCATGGGTTGCGACGATCGACACGACGACGTTCGAGGCGGGCGGCTACTGGATCGGCAAGACCGACGGCACGAACACCTGTCCGCGGGACGTCGCGGTTGCGGCCGGCCAGCTCTGGGTCGCCTGGGGGTGCGACAACGCCCCGGCCGGCATCGGTCGGATCGACCCAGTGACCAAGGAGTACGAGCTGAACGTAACGGTGGGCGACGGCACCGTCCGCAACCTGGTCAGCAAGCCGGCGTTGCTCGCGACGGTGCCCGGCCAGCCGAATGTGCTGATCGCGGGCCAGACCGACTCGTTGCCGGCCCCGCTGTACCGCTTCGAGATCAGCGACAACCTGCTGGTGATGAAGGCGGTCGGCAGCACCGACGGCGGATCCGTGGACCAGCTCGCGGTCACCCCGGACGGCAACGAGATCATCGTTCCGGCTGGCGCGCCGTACTACCACCAGGTCTTCCGCACCTCCGACCTCATGCGGGTCGGCACGTACCAGACGACCTCCTACCCGAACGCGGCCGCCATCCGGTCGGACGGGCTGGTCGTCGCGGGAACCGACTCCGCGTACGACAAGGACGTGTGGGTCTTCGAGCCGGGAGGCACGGACCCGATCGCTACGTACGAGTTCGGCCACCTGCCCAACCAGTCGACCTGGGCGTACACCCTGGTCGACGGCGGGCTCGCGGTGCACGGCAACCGCTTCTACGCGATCACCGACCAGCTCTCCGAACCGGACATGGTGACGTTGCGGATCCGCGACCTTCCTTAACGCGGCGCCGCGGTACTCGCGGGCTGGCGGCGTGGCCGCCAGCCCGCGAACATCGACCTGACGCGTGTCCTGGGGTGGCGGAGGCCGGCATCTACCACACTGTCTGTGTGCCCCCGGCGGATACATCCCACAACCGCGCACCGTCCGGGCGATTGTCTCTGGTCACAGACGTGTACGTCGGTCCGGCGGCAGGCAGTCGGCCAGGTTCCGCTCCAGGTCGACCGGATACACCACGAAGTCGTCGGCGACTGACAGCGTGTCCAACCAGTCGCGGAGGTTGAGCCGAGCCGCCACCGCGCCGGTCGGCGGATCCCTGCCGCGCCTCGGCTCGCTGAGCCGAGCCGATCTTGCTCACTACCCACTCGCCCTTCTCGACGCGCCAGCCGGCGAGCCATCGTCGAGATCTTGAGGTAGTTGCGGCGGTGGGCCGGGCGGGTCGTGGACCGTAGCCCCAGGTGCGGTGAACGCGGCGAGCAGTGTGGCCGTGATGAGTGCGGGAGCCTGTTCGACCTTGATGCGACCGGACGAGGCGTCTTCGGCGGCGGCGTGCATGAGGCTGAAGGCGGTGGTGATGAGCCAGTGCTTGGGTAGGTCGGTGCGGAACGCCCCGCTGCGCCGCCCGCGTTCGATGATCGACTGGGTGCGGCGCAGGACGCGGTTGTGCACGCCGCGGATGCGCTCCGATGGCAGCTCACGTTGGGCGGCCAGCAGAACGTTGCGGAACTGGTGCACGATCTGCCACGTCGAGGACACCAGGTTGATGAGCGCCCGCACCGGCTCACCGCTGGTGTCGGTGGCCGCGAGAATGTGGTCGGCGTGCTGGATCGTGCGCACGAGGGCCGCGTCGATCAGTTCCGCCCGGGTCTTGAAATGACTGTAGAGCGTGACACGTCCGACGCCCGCGGCGGCGGCGATGTCCACGACGCTGGCCTCCGGGTCGCGGGCGAGACAGGCGACGGCGGTGTCGAGGATCGCCTCGATGTTGCGGCGGGCGTCGGCACGCCGCCCTCGTGGGGCAGTGGTGCGCACCTGGCCTGAGGACGTGGCCATCTTCCCTCCCTCGGGGTTATTCGCACGTGGCTGTTCAGCTTATCGCGTCCGCCGGACGGTGCCGCGGACTCCTGGACTCGGGGTCTGGCCGCCCGTCTGTGAGCATCGCCACGACCTCTTCAAAAGCCGAACAGGGATGTACTGGTTAATCTCGGTTCAGTAATCCGAACATAGATGTTCGATTTATGGACTGGGAGTCAGCACATGGCAATTCGCTACGTCGCACCCGTGCCGAGGAAAGCGGCCACCGGCCGAGTCGCCGAGGTCTACGCCCAATCGGCCGCCGACTTCGGTCAGGCCGCCTTCACGTTGCTGTCGCCGGCCCCGGACCTGCACGCCGCGGCCTGGGCATTGCTGCGTGAAGCGGAGCTGGCGGGGCAGGCGTCCCGCACCGACAAGGAAGTCGTCACCGTAGCGGTGTCGCAGGCCAACGAGTGCCGTTTCTGCATCGACGCGCACACCATCATGATCCACGCCACCGGCGAACATCGACTCGCCGAAGACCTGCTGCACGGACGGCCGATCGCTGAACCGCGGTACGACCGGCTCGTCACCTGGGCGAAGGCGACGCGCGCCCCGGACGCGATGCGGATGGCCGAGGAGCTGCCCTTCGCGGGCGAGCACGCCGCCGAGTTCCTCGGTACCGCCCTGTCCACTCACTTCGCCAATCGCGTGTTCTCGGCCCTCACCGACGACCAACTGATCCCGGGCAACCTGCAACGGTCTCAGTCGGTCCGGCGGGTGGGTGGCATGACCTACTCCCGGGCCGTGCGGCGCGAGCTCGAGCCGGGCCGCAGCCTGGCGCTGATCGCCGATGGCCCACGGGGTGCCACGCCGGACTGGGCGGCCGGAACGCCCATCGGCTCGGCGTTCGCCGCGCTGCGTGGCGGGGCGGCCGCGGGCGCGGCCCTGCTCGGGCCGCCGGCCCGCGACCTGGTGCGTACGACGGTCCGCGACTGGGACGGCACGCACCCGCTGGCCGGCCAGCTCGATCGGTTGTCGGCGACGGTCTCCCCGGCCGATCGACCCGCCACCGCGATCGCGCTGCACGCCGCGCTCGCGCCGCACGAGCTCACCGACGCGCATGTCGCCGCGTGGCGGGCCGCGGGTGGCCGCACCGATGGGGACCTGGTGCGTCTCGTTGGCTTCGGCGCCATGTCCGCGGTGGACCGGATCGAGGAGGGACTCGTCCGCTCGGTGCGGACAACACGGCGTTGACCGGAACGAGGCGCTCGCAAGTTGATGGCGACTTCTCCTCCCCGGGGACCTCCGCGGCCAGGCCAATCAGGCGATCCTCACCGCGTACGGGAACGGCGCCAGTACGTTGCCCCTCTGTCCCGGTCGTGGTTCTCCCGGCCGACGCCGCCGTTGATGATCCGGCCGTCGGGCGACCACCGGGACGTCGGTGCGAGGTTGTTGTCGACATGCGTCGAGCCAACCGCGCGCGGCGCTAGATTGCTGACGCCTATCCGTCCTGGACGTAATTCGTACAGGGCCGTATCCGATTCGACCGAACATGGTTAGGTGACAAGATGCACCTGCCTAACCCGTACAGCCATGTTCGGATTAGTGGTACCGTGGCGGCCATGAGAATCGCGGTCTTCGGTGCGACCGGTGGCACCGGTCGTCAGGTCATCCAGCAGGCGTGTGCGGCTGGCCACGAGGTCGTCGCCGTGGTTCGGGACCCGGACCGGCTCGGCGAGTCACTTCCGCGCCTGAGCGTGGTGCGGGCCGACGTGATGGACCCCGCGACCTTCACCTCGGCGATCGAGGGTTGCGACGCCGTGGTGTCGGCCTTGGGCTCGCGGGCCGGGCGGGTCCCTACCACGATCTGCGCCGACGGCACCGCCAGCATCGTCCGGGCCATGCGCACCGCGGGTGTGGGACGACTCGTGGTGGTCAGCGCCGGCACCGTCACGACCGCCGGCGACGGCCCGCTGACCCGGCTGGTTCTCAAGCCGCTGCTGGGTCGGTTGTTCGCCCACACCATCGCCGACAAGCGCCGGATGGAGGAGGCGGTCCGCGCCAGCGGTCTGCAGTGGATGATCGTGCGGCCGCCGAGGCTCACCGACGGCCCGCGCACCGGTGCCTATCGCAGCGCCGTCGGCCGCAACGTGCGAGGCGCCCTGCGCGTCTCGCGCGCCGACCTGGCCCACTTCATCCTGCAGTGCCTGCAGGATCACCGCTCGGTCAACGCCGCCCTGGGCATCGGCGACTGAGGCCGCAGGACCGCAACGAGAACAAGGGAGCACTGGATGGAACACATCGTCAACACACAGCAGGCCGAGGCGTGGAACGGATATGACGGACAGTACTGGGCCGACTATTCGGAGCACTGGGACAGGGTGGTCGGCGGTCTCAACGAGCCGCTGTTCGCGTCGGCGACCGTCGGCGCGACGGAGAACGTGCTCGACGTCGGCTGCGGCACTGGGCAGACCACGCGCCTCGCCGCAGGCATGGCCGTCGGCGGACACGCGCTGGGGGTCGACCTGTCGGGGCCGATGATCCGGCGGGCCCGGTTCATCGCCGAGGCCCAGGGCATCGAGAACGTGCGTTTCGAGCACGCAGACGCGCAGGTGCACCCATTGCCGCCCGAGGAGTTCGACGTGGCGATCAGCCGCGGCGGGCTCACCTTCTTCGCCGACCCGGTCGCCGCGTTCGCGAACATCGCGAGCAGCCTGCGCCCCGACGGCCGCCTGACCTTCGTCTGCCTGCAGGAGATGAGTCGGCAGGAATGGTTCACCGTCCTCACCTCCGCGCTGCTCGGCCGAGCTCCCCGGCCCGACACGACCGACCCGTACGCCCCGGGCATGTTCTCGCTCACCGACCCGGAGCGGATCCGCGCCGTTCTGGCCGGGGCCGGCTTCGCACACATCGCCATCGCACCTATCGAGGTGCCGATGATGTACGGGCCGGACGCGACCCAGGCCGCGCAGATGCACCTCGGCTCCGGTCCGGTCCGGTTCCGTCTCAAAGACGCCGACGAAACCACCGAAGCGCAGGCCCGGCGCGCCGTCACCACCGCGCTCCGGCCCTACGAAGGCCCCGAGGGCGTCCAGCTGCGCGGCGCGTACTGGCTGGTAAGCGCCGTACGGCCCGAAGTCGCGCACCGGGCCGGCCCGATCAGTTCGGACCGAACCGGAGGGCAGTCATGAGCGCCGAGGTCGAAAGCCGCCTGGTCCCGCGGACGGCTGCCGCGGCCGCCCTGATCGGCGGCCCGTTGTTTCTGCTCACGGTCATCCTGCACCCGGCACGCGACGGTCACGACATCGCGGCGCACGCCGGGTGGTACGCCTTCACCCACACCATGGAGGCCATCAGCCTGCTCGTCCTGGCCGTCAGCCTCGCCGGCGTCCTGGCGCTGAGCACCCGCCGGCTCGCCTCGCCGGGCCTGGCCGCGATCTACACCGCCGTGATCGGCACCGTGCTCTGGTTCGGCCTCATCGTCTACGACGGCGGCCACAACCCGGTCACGGCCAAGTACGCGCCCGACCTGGTACACACCTCCAGCGACATCGACGTCGAGGGCGCCATCATCGTGCTGGCCGCCAACGTCCTCTTCCCGCTGGGCTACGTGCTGCTCGCCCGTCTGCTCAGCCGCCACGGGCAGCGCGGAGCCGGGCTGCTCCTGGGCGTCGGCGCCGTCGTCTACGCGGTCGGTGGCACCGCGTCGCTGTTCGGCTTCGGCCCGCACTCCATGATCACCTCAGTTGTCGAGATCGCCGGCGCCGCACCGTTCGCGGCCGGCTTCGTACTGCTCGGCCGGGCGGGCGGCGAGATCGTCCGCACGGAAGCGGACTTCACCGCGCGGGCGGAGCTCGCATGAACGCCACGGGTAGTGACCAACGCCAACGTCATCCCTGCGACGCGCGGTCAGCGTGGCCGACGCGATGGCGATCCGGGCCGGTCGCGTGGTCGCCGTCGGTGACGAGGACACCGTCAAGTCCACGGAATCCGTCTTCATCCAGGCGTGGTCGCCGGTCACTCCGAATCTGGCCGCCATGAACAGTGACGAGACTTTTGTCGTACCCCCCAGCACCTGTACGCGACGCCACGGGGCACCCGGGAAAGAGCGACTATCAAGCCGGGGGAATCGATCTAAACCGAGACGGTCATCTATTGGACGAGACGACCAGCCCCACGGGCCTCTTCAACGTCCCGCCGGGTGCTGCCGCTATCGGCCGGAAATGAGCAGTTGCCTCCGCCGGGCAGAGGTGATCGACAATAGTCGAGTCGTCGCCTCTACCGCCGAGTCCTTGTAGCGGCTGGGGAATCTAGCCCCACCCTTCTGCACGTTCGGCCGCCGCCGCTGACCGCTTACCTCACCAGGTGGATGCAGCAGCGACAACGGGAGCGCCACGGCCACTGCCCTGCTGTCCATTCCGGAGTCACCTACGGAGGCCACGAAACCCTCTCCGTTCGGGAAGATGCGGTCAGCGACTGGGGCCTGGGTGGCGGCGCAGGAGCTCGCGCAGTGCGCTGATCTCGGCGGCCAGCGCGTGTCGGCCCTGTGGCGTGATCCGGACCCAGGTCTTGGGGCGACGGCCGTGATAGCCGCGGTCGAGCTCGATCAGGCCAGCCTCCTCCAGCACCGCGAGGTGTCGCGAGAGGTTGCCGGGGGTGAGCTCGAGCTCGTCGCGCAGGTAGCTGACTTCCACCCGCTCGGCCTCCGAGGCGATGGTGAGGATGCCGAGGCGGTGCCGCTGGTGGACGGTGTCGCTGAGGCCGTTGGTGGGGAACGGTTCCGTCACGCAGGTCTCCCGGCGCGCGCGGTCCGGTTCGCGAACAGGGCGGCGGCGCCGCCGACGAGCAGGATGGCCGCCGGTGGCACGGCGCCCAGCAGGAAGCTGTAGCGGGTCAGGTCGCCGGGCTCGAACTCGGTCAGGTGGAAGTAGCCGTTGACGGCCACGACGGCGGCGGTGAAGCAGGCCGCCACCGCCAGCAGGCCCCAGCTGCGTTCGAGCCGGGCCAGCACGAGCAGGCCGAGCGCGATGATCAGGTGGGGGAGCATGCCGCGGTTGGCGAGGCCGAGCACCGGGATGGTCAGCCAGCTGGTGGCCCCGGAAACGGACGCGTCCGTCTGGAACAGCAGGAAGCGCAGGACGATCGGCAGCAGCAGGCCGACGAGGGTGCCGATGATGCCGGCCCGCAGGTAGGCCCGGGTCGGAGTGCGCAGGCCCATCCGCTCACCGCGCCAGTGGTACCAGCCGAGGCTGAGCAGATAGCCCGCGAGCAGTGCCACCAACCAGTACCAGCCGAGGGCGGTGGACTGCTCCAGATGGTCCCCGCCGAGGGCGGCCAGCGGAGGGCCGTCGCCCGGCAGGCCGAGCATGCTGACCCGCTCGGTCGACTCGACGTAGAGCGGTGCGGCGGCGACCACGAGCAGGCCGAACAGGATCAGCGGGAACCAGTAGGCGTGGCGGGCGGCCCGGGTGCGCCGGCGGAGGGTGGCCATCGAGGCGAGGAGCTCGTCCGGCGCCTCGTCGGGATGCGGCTTGTCGGGCATGGTGCTCCTCCGGTGGGTCGACGCCGATCTCCTGCATTACCAAAAGCTTTGCAACGCAAAGCATTCTGCAAAAGAGTGCTCTGCTAACCATCCAGTGAGCGCGAAAACCGACTTACTCGTCGAGAACCGCGCATTTGACTAGTGCTCTGACCACGAACGGTCGCCAGGTTGGGTTAGGCGGCCGCCCACTGCAGACCGCTTCGCGCGGATCGGCTTGAGGACGGCGAGGGCGTTCACCGCCGAAGCAGCGCCCGCCACGCACTGGTAACCGATGACCAACTGCGCCCACTACTGGCTTTCCTGCGTGCGCTCACGGTGCCGCCTTCTGTCTTCGCCGTCCCGAGGACTGGAGCACCCCGGCACCCGGTGATCGCATCGAACGCGCTGCCACCGAGCTCACCGCATTTGATGGCGAGCGGTGTCGGCATCGAGATCGTCGAGCAGGCGTGGGCCAGCTACCAGCACCGCTGTGGCGGGAACGCGACACGCGCGAAGCAGACCGCGGCAGACATCGACCTCGACTCGCCGCTGATGAGGCTGGCCGCCGGCGGAGTCTCGCCCCGACCGGGCGATTCGTCTCTGAGCTGACCGACAACACCAGGCAGCGCGTAATGGCGTCGAGGCCCAATGTGGACAGGTCAGTCTCACGGCTTAGCGTCCATCGGGCGCTAGGTCGGGCGAAACCTGATTTGTTGAACAATCCACAAGATGATCGGCGGGTGGACGGCCGAAGCGGCGGCGGTACTCGGTGGGGGACAAGCCGGTCTCGCGGCGCAGGAGCGTGCGTAGGTTCGTCGCGGTGCCGAGGCCGCTGCGGCGGGCGACCACGTCCACCCGGGGCTCGCCACGTTCGAGCAGGCGGCGGGCGAGGGTGATCCGTTCGCCGGTCAGCCAGGCCAGCGGCGTCGTACCCAGCTCGGCCCGGAACCGCCGGTGCAGCGTCGCGGGGCTCACCGCCATGCGGCCGGCGAGGTCAGCGACTGTCAGCGGGCGATCGAGGTGCTCCCGGACCCAGGCCACCAGCGGCGCCAACGAGGCGTCCGGGATGTCGGGGATCGGGCGCTCGACGAACTGCCGCTGGCCGCCGTCGCGGTAGGCGAAGACAAGCCGGCGGCTGACGGCACTGGCGATCTCGGCGCCGTGGTCGCGCCGCACCACGTGCAGGCCCAGGTCGAGGGCGGCGGCACTGCCTGCCGCGGTGAGGATGTCGCCGTCGTCGACGAAAAGCACGTCGGTCCGCAGGTTCACGCGCGGGAACCGCGACCGGAACTGGGCCGCCCACTGCCAGTGGGCGGTGGCGCTTCTGCCGTCGAGCACTCCGGCCTCGGCCAGCGTGAACGCCCCGCTGCAAAAGCCGATCAGCCGGGCGCCCCGGGCGTGGGCGCGGCGGATCGCATCCAGGACGGCCGGGCGCCGCGGAACCTCGACGTCGGGCCGGTTCGGGACGATGACCGTGTCCGCTTCGTCGACCGCGTCGAGCGTTCCGACACCGGTGAGCGTGAAGAAGCCGTCGCGCATCCGGGTGGCCCGCGCGGCGGAGCAGAGGCGGAAGTCGTACAGGTCGCGGCCGAGTTCGGGGCGGCGCAGCCCGAACACCTCGGTGGCGCAGCCGAGCTCGAAGGGGTTGGAGCCGGCATCGACCAGGGCCACGACGCGGTGCAAGGATTCTTGCGTCATGTGCGACTCCTAGCACTCACGCCGTACTCAGGGAAGGCCCCACGATGAGGGTGTGACCGAACCGATCTCCCTCGCTACGGCCCTGGCGTCCTTCGCGGAGCTGTGGAGCCCGCGCATCGTGACCCGGGTCAACGACTACGACATCCGCGTCGCCAAGGTGCGCGGCGAGCATGTCTGGCATACGCATGACCACACCGACGAGTTCTTCCTGGTCCTCGACGGTGAGCTGACGATCTCACTGCGCGACCGCACCGTCGTGATGAGCCCGGGCGACGTCTTCACAGTTCCACGCGGCACCGAGCACAAGCCCTCGTCCGAGGGCGGCGCGTCGATCCTCATGGTGGAACCGACGGGGACGATAACCGTGGGGGACCGGCACGAAACCGTTCCCGATCACGTCGACGCGACCCCTGGGCACGCCCTGTAACTCGGTCAGCCCCGGTCACGGATCGGTGGCTGACCTACCAGGTGCATCTGTCTTGGGTGCGGACGGCGAAGTACGGGGTGGGTGGCACCGACGCCACCGCCCCGTACTCGGAAGGACACCCGAAGATGAGGTTCAACCGACTCGGCAAGCTGGCCGCCGTTACCGCGGCGGCCGCGATCGTCACGTCCGCTCTCGTCGCCGCACCGGCCTCCGCGCACGGCAAGACCAAGCCCCTGGGAACCAGGTCGCTCGCCGCGGTGCTGACGGCGGACAAGAGCGGGTTCGACCGCAACGGCGGCGACTACGACATCCTGACCGCCGCGGTGCTGGCGGTGCTGGAAGCCAAGCCGTCCAGCGCGGTCGGCGTGCTCACCGACGGCCGCACGACGCTCACCGCCTTCATCCCGAACGATCGGGCCTTCCAGCGGCTCGTCGCCGACCTGCGACACACCAAGCGGCTGCCGAGCGAGAAGGTGGCGTTCATCGCCGTAGCTGGTCTGGGCATCGACACCGTCGAGGCGGTGCTCCTCTACCACGTGGTGCCGGGTGCCAGGATCACTGGCGCGGCGGCGCTGAAGGCCGACGGCGCGGCGTTGACGACCGCGGCCGGTTCGACGATCAGGGTCGACGTGTACGGGCACTGGTGGAAGCGGGTCAAGCTCGTCGACGCCGACCGGAACGACCGCGACCCACGCGTCATCTCGTTCGACATCAACCAGCGCAACCGGCAAATCGCCCATGGCATCGACCGGGTCTTGCGCCCGCTCGACCTGCCCTGACGCTCGTCAAGACGGGCGCGGCGTCACCGTTCCACGCCGCGTCCGTCTACCAAGGCGCGGAAGGGTTCGTCGCACGCGCTACGCGCGGGGGTGAACCTAGGGTTTGCGCCCGACTCCACCGAACGCGCCGAGCTTGTCAAGGTTATCGCCGGGGTCCGGGCGCCAGAGTGGCACCGACACCACTCCTGGCTCGACCAACTCCAGGCCGGCGAAGAAGCCCGCGATCTCCTCCGGCCGGCGGTTGTTGTAGCGCACGGCCCCGGTCTCCGCGTATTCGTCGGCGGCCTTGTCCGCCTCGTCGACGGCGTCCTCGCTCGTGCCGTCGTTGATAGCCAGGTAACTCCCCGATGGCACGCCGTCCAGGAGGCTCCGGATGATGCCCTGCGCGTCGTCGGTGCGGGGGACGTGACCGAGGACGCCGCTGAGGATGATCGCAACGGGCGCGGCGAGGTCGAGCGTTTTCGCGGCCCCGGCCAGGATCCGGTCGGGGTGGTGCAGATCTTCATGCATGTAGGCGGTGCGACCCTGTGGTGTGCTCACCAGCAGCGCGCGGGCATGCACGAGCACGAGCGGATCGTTGTCGACATAGACGATCCGTGCGTCCGGTGCGATGCGCTGAGCGACCTCGTGCGTGTTGTCGAATGTGGGCAGTCCCGTGCCGATGTCGAGGAACTGCCGCACGCCGGCCTCGCCGGCGAGGTAGCGCACACTGCGCTTGAGGAATGCCCGCGACGCCCGGGCCAGGTCGACCACGCCGGGGAAAGTCGCGCGGTACTGGTCTCCCGCCGCACGGTCGGCGGCGAAGTTGTCTTTGCCGCCCAGCCAGTAGTTCCAGATGCGAGCTGAGTGTGGGACGGTGGTGTCGATGTCCGGCCGCGCATCGTGCCCGGCGTCAGACTGCGTTGTCACGATCGATACCTGCGCTTCTGCTTGGCGGTGTGCTCTCGGGAGTCCACATTGTCAGATGTCGACGGTGATACTGCAACGCCACCGCTTGCCCGTGCCGGACCTGCGGCGACGCGCCCCATCATCCGGATGCGACCGGGTAGGCAATCCTCGTGCGTAGTGGCTCCGACGATTCGAGGTGAACCTAATCGTGGACGCGGATCAGCGATCCGCACACGCTGGGGGGCATGAAGACACTTGTGAAGACGCTGGCGGCGTGCGGCGCGGCGCTCGTGCTGGCAACGGTCCCCGCGACCACGGCCTCGGCCGATGTCGCGCTCGGCGCAGACTCTGGCTGGGTTCCGTTCCGTACGCCGTCGTTCACCGTGCCCGCCGGGGATGCCTGCTCATTCGAGCTGCACGGCGAGGTGGTGTACGACCACGAGCTCACCCGGGTGGTGGAGACATTCCCGGACGGCAGCCCGAAGGTGCAGGACTGGGCGGGTCCGCTCGGCGTGCTGTTCTCGAACGTCGAGACTGGAGAGTCAGCGCGACGTGACGCCTCCGGCACCCTGCGTGCGACCCACGACGCAGATGGAAGCACCACGTTCGTCTTCCACGGCAACGGCATCGCGCCCATCTTCGCTGGCAGCCCAACCCCTGGCATCTACCTGGTGTCAGGCCACCATGTCCTCGTGGCGAACCCCGATGGAACACGGGAGTTCACCAAGAACCGAGGCCCCGTAGAGAACATGTGCCAAACTCTGTCCTGATGATCCGGTTCCGGCTCACCTCACCCGCTCTGGCGCGCATCCATTTCGCCTACTCGCCACTCGCGGAGGCCGCCAAGAGCCTCTACATGATCAACTCTGGCGCGATCCAGCCACAGCACAGGCGCTGGTACGAGCGCGTCCGCTCGGACCTCGGGCGGGTCGACCGCGAGCTGCTCAACGCGGTCGTCCCGCCCGGAGGGCACGTCGCCGAGTTCCTGTTCGTGGGGGCGACGGCAACGACGACGACGATCGAACAGCAGCTCGAGGTTGTCGCCAACTGGCCGCTGGAACACTTTGCCAGTGAGCTCAGGCGGGCTCACCACGGGCGCGGTCTGCCGGCGGCCGCGCGGCGACTCATCGACGTGGGCGCCGACGGCCCGCCGCGAGTGGCCCACGCGCTCGAGCAGTACTGGCGGGTCGCCGTCGCGCCGCACTGGCCGCAGTTGCGCGCGGTCCTTGACGCCGATGTCGCCTACCGCGTCGGCAGGCTGACCCGGGGTGGCATCGCGGAGCTCATGCAGGACCTGCACCCGTCGATCGAGCTCAACGAGCACGCGATCCGCATCGCCAGCAGAGCCGAGGGCGAGATCGATGGCGGCGGTTTGACGCTGGTGCCGTGCGTTTTCATCTGGCCGCACCTCTGGATCGAGCACGGCCTCGCCGGCGACCCGAGCCTGACATACGCCGCCCGCGGCGTCGGCTCGTTGTGGCAGCACGACGACAGCGCAACCGTCGAGGCCGATGACGACGCCCTCGGCGCGCTCCTGGGCCGCACCCGCGCCGAAATTCTCGAGACCCTGCGTCTGCCGCGGTCGACGACTGATCTGGCTCGGACGATCGGCTTGAGCCCACCCACCGTCAGCTCCCACCTTGCGATCTTGCGTCGAGGCGGACTGGTCACCTCCTGGCGCAGCGGACGGCGGGTTCTCTACCAACGCACCGGGCTAGGCTCAACCGTCGTCGCGGCGTGCGGCCACGACAAGGCCGCGCCGGCGGTCGCACCGAATCTGCGGCGTTTGGATGACGCATCGGCCTGATTTCGCGGAGCGAGACTCCGGTGGCACGTGATCCCCGAGTCTTTGTGCGGCCGACAACGCAGGGCCGCCCACGAAGCAAGCGCAAGCCTACCCTCGGCGCCAGAAAGATCGTTTGGACATGCGCATATGGCGTGCGGGGCGCGGCGGTGCTGCGCCAAGCGCCCGGGCCGGGCGGCGCGTCAGCGACTTCAAGGCTCATCACGCGCCGGGTTTAGAGCAAGCCGGCCAGTGAAACAGACGAGGCGTGACCATCCATGTCGGAACGTCAGGTTGGAGCTACGAACATTGGGTTGACGTCCTCTACCCTCCTGGGACGCCGCCAGCGCAGCGATTGTCGGGCTACCTCGAGCGTTTCCGGTCGGTCGAGCTCAATGCCAGCTTCTACCGGTGGCCACGGGATGTCACGTTCGTCGGGTGGCAGCGACGGCTGAGCGCGGGATTTCAGATGTCGGTCAAGGCGCCGCGTGGCCTCACGCACGGCAAGCGCCTGTTCGAGCCAGAAGAATGGGTACGCCGCATCGGCGCGGGCCTGCACGAGCTCGGTGACAAGCGTGGGCCGCTGGTGGTGCAGCTACCGCCGGGCATGCAGCGCGACGAGCGCCGCCTCGAGTACTTTCTCGCCTGCGTCCCCGACTGGATCCGCGTCACGGTCGAGTTCCGTCACCCGAGTTGGCACGACGATACGGTCTTCGCGTTGCTCGAGCGCCACGGCGCGGCGTACTGCGTGATGAGTGGAGCGAACCTGCCCTGCGTGCTGCGGGCCACCGCCCCGTTCGTCTATGTGCGGCTGCACGGTCCGGACGACCATCACCTCTACGCCGGCTCCTATTCCGACGACAGCCTGCGGTGGTGGGCGGACCGCATCGGCGAATGGGAGGCCCAGGGCCGCGACGTCTACGCCTATTTCAACAATGACGGCAACGGCAACGCCGTCCGTGATGCGACGGCGCTGCTGCGGCAGCTCGGCTGACCGTCGACCGCCGGCGGCGCGACGTCCCGATAATCGGGTACGCCACTGCGAGCGTCTGCGGTGCGGCCGCTACCGCGCACGGATGGTCCGCGGACTTCTCCAGATCGGCGGGGGTCTCCGGGGCTAGCAAAAGCTATCTGGTCACACGACGCCATGCAGGGTACCTCTCACCAGGACGGCGCAGGACACGTGTTCGGGCTGGAGGTCCAGGTCGACGGTGCGCGGCGGTCGTCGCCTTGCAGCTCTGTCCTGCGGTCGGAGCGACGACAGCCATCCTGGCGAGTCCAGGCTGCCGCCGCCCGACCGGTCGTCGTCAATGCGATAGGGCCTTCTCCAGTTGGGCCTTGGTCATGCTGGAGCGACCCTTGATGTTGCGCTTCTTGGCCTCGTTGTAGAGCTGTTCCTTGGTGCGTCCCTGCGCTCCGGTGTGGGATCGTTTGCCACCCCGGTGTCCCGAGGAGACGTCGTTGGTGGACGAGCGGCTCGCAGTGCGAGCCTCGCCGGAGCGGGCGCGTTCCTTGTTGACGGTGCGGGCGGCGATCTCGTCGGCGCGGTCGGTGGACTCGCCGCGCTTCTTGGCGCTTGCCTTGATGTGCTTGTACTGGCGTTCTCTCTTCGGGCTCGATCCTGCGGGCATGGTGTCCTCCTGTCGGTCGGGGTTAGCGGATGAGGTCGTCGGAGATCTCTTCGACCGTCTCGTGTGTCATCTGGAACGCGGCGTTGTTGACCAGGACGTCGGCGGTGTCGCGAGCATCGTCGTCTTCGCTGAGGTAGGAGATGAGCACGTCGGCGCCCTCTCGGCCGCGATCGTGCCGGCCCGCCCGACACCGCTGTCGCCGCCGGTGATGACCGCCTTCTTCCCCGTTGGTCGGCCGGAGCCGCGGTAGTTGTCTTCGCCGTGGTCGGGCTTGAGCCCCGTCGCGGTCAGGGTGCCAGGCGGTTGCTGCCGCGGCACTTTCTGCTGGGCGTCGGTCATTGGCGGTTCCTCCTGGTCACGACGGTGGGTACGGGTCCGCGGCGAGCAGGCGAGCGAGGTGGGCGACGTTGGCCGCGAGGGTGGCGGTCGCCGCCCCGGTGGTGTCCGGTTTCGGGCCGGCGTCCTTGTAGTCGGTCTTGCGCATAGCCTCGCCTACCCAGTAGGTGCCGGCTGCGGCCGGGATCGTGAAGCCGACGTCGTTGAGCGCCTGGAACACCTCCGCGCACACGTGGTGGGCGCCGTCCTCGTTGCCGACGACGGCGACGGCGGCGACCTTGCCGAAGGTCAGCATCCGGCCCTGGTCGTCCGTCTCGCTCAGTTCGGCGTCGAGCCGCTCGAGGACGACCTTCGCGACGCTCGCGGGTTGGCCCATCCAGATGGGGGTCGCGATGACCAGGATCTGCGCGTCCATGATCTTGGCGCGGATGGCGGGCCAACCGTCGCCGTCGCCCTCGTCGGTGGTGACGCCGAACTTGACGTTGCGGTCGGCGACACGGATGACCTCGCCGTCAACGTCGTGGTCGGCGAGCGCGGCCAGGACCTGCCGGCCGAGCAGCTCGCTGCTGGACTCCTCGTCGGAGGCCTTGAGCGAGCACCCCAGGACCACAGCGCGCAACGTGCTCATTTCGCCTCCGGCATCAGCTCGAGCGGGTACGTCATACGCTGTTTGACGATCTTGTCGGCGGGCGCCCGATTCGCTGATGGGGCTGCGGTGTCGTGGCCGAACTCCTTGAACAGTCCGCTGACCGTTTCTTGGTCATCTTTCAGTAGCAGGGTGACGTCCACGATGTCCCTTCCAGCAGCTCTTTTTGGCCATATGTGCCGGTGGCAGGGATTCCCACAACCCGGAGTCCCAAACAGCCCGGCCGAGCTCCGAGGCGCAGGGCCGTCGAGTGCATGGGAGTGCTCGGCCGTGACGGTGCGCAACAGGCCGGCGGAGTCGAGCGCCTCGAGCCGTCTCCGCGGTGTTGGGGAGGGGCTCGGGCAGGTCAGCGAACCTCATAGGGCGCTGAGCTGGTCCTGATGATTCGACGGCGGAGCGTGCTCGGGTAGCATCGTGCTCGACCGCTGACCATCGAAGTCAGCGTTCGCGTCAAGCAGCGGCGCGTGTCCAGAACGGCCTTCGGGCCCGCTGGACAGCGACCCGACTCACGAAGCCGTCCCACCGGGCGACGGTCCGCTGCAGGGGATTGACGACGATGCCGCAACACCCATCCGAGGCTGACCGCGCTCTTGCTTCCCTAGGTTTGATCAAGCTGGGCGAGGTGGACCTCGACGGCATCGCGCGCCACGTAGCTCAGGTCGCGGCGCGAACAGTGCCCGGCGCGACCGACGTTTCGATCACGCTTGTTGCCGGCCGCCGGCCCCGCACGGCCGCGTCCACCAGCGAGTTGGCTGTTGCTCTGGACGGGCTGCAATACCGATACGAAGCCGGGCCGTGCCTGCAGGCTGCGGTCGAGCACGCCGTGGTGCTGGTCAGTGACGCGGCCCGCGACACTCGGTGGAACCTCTGGCCCGCCCAGGCCGCCGCCGCCGGCGCGGGCAGTGTCCTGTCAGTTCCGATGCCGATGCGCGAAGACCTCGACGCCGCGCTCAACATCTACGGCCGGGAGCCCGATGCGTTTGATGACGAAGCGGTACGCGTTGCGTGCATCTTCGCCGAACACGCCGTCGTGACCCTGGACAACGCCTATCTGTACGACCGCAGCGTCAGCTTGGTCGCGCAGATGCAGACGGCCATGGAGCACCGCGCCGTCATCGAACAGGCCAAAGGCATCATCATGGCGGACCGCCGTTGCACTCCGGAAGAAGCCTTCGTCGCGCTCAGCAGGATGTCCCAGGACTCGAACCGCAAGCTGCGCCAGATCGCCGCCGCCCTCGTCGAGCGGACGCAGTCGCCATCTGTCCAACGAGGGCGATGAGGGCGGCGGTCGGCGTGGACCCGACACGGCGCCGCAGGGTTTGCTTAGCTGGAGTCGTCCGTGCGAAATCCTAGGAACGCGCGGTCAGGGTGCGTCGGTCCAACAGCGTGGCTGGCGCACCCGCCCCAATATCGGGTACGCAGCCGACAACGCCCGCGCGGCACCGGTCACGGCGCAGTGCCCGTGGCCTTGTTGACCAAGGTGATGGCGACATCGCGGAGTTTGCGGTTGGTGTCCTGAGAGAGCTTCACCAAGATCGCGAAGGCTTCCTCGGCGGTGCAACGGCGCGCGCCCATGATGATCCCTTTCGCCTGTTCGATGACGGCGCGGGACTCCATCGCTGCCTGCATGTGATGCGCGAGTGAGGCGGTGGTGTCATACAGGTGAGCGTTGGCCATCGCGACGGCTGCATACCCCGCGAAGGCCTGCGCGAGTGCAATCGCGTCATCGTCGAAGGCCTGCGGTTTCGTGCCGTAGATGTTGAGCGCTCCGACGACTGACTCCTGGACGGGCAGACCGATCGACAGAGAGCTGTAGACACCCTGTCCGCGCGCGGCGGTCGCCCAGCTCGGCCAGCGCTCGTCGGTTGAAATGTCCGGGACGGAGACGACGGTGGCGGCCGCGGCGGCGTCGAGGCACGGACCAGCGCCCTGTTGGTACTGCCATTCGTCGAGAGTGAGCGCGAGCTGGCCGGTGAACGCGGCGGTATGGGCGCCGCTGCCACGGACGAGGGTGACGGACACGTCTTCCGCGCCGGGGATCGTGCGTCGTGCGAGCTCCGCGATCTTGGCCAGGACGCCGTTGAGGTCGGTGTCACTGAGCTTGATCCTGCCGAGGTCGCCGAACGCCTCGGTGGCGTCCAGAGGCTGCTGCATGGCTGACCGTCCTGCCGGGTCTGACCGCGCGGCCGAAGTACCGCAGAGCACGAGGGTTGGCGGTCCGCGTTCGCGGGCCGCTGCACGGATCAGGACAGTCGCCCATCGCCGGGACCCGCGCCCGCTGTTGGACGCCGGCTCGCTGACGTCGAAGGTCAGCCACAGACCACGGACGCTACTCCTGTCACCTGCGAATGGGCTCCCCGGCGGTAGCCGTGTCCGCCGCCTGGGCGATTGGGTTTGGCATTCGGCGGGTGTGGATACGTACGCTTGCAGCGGGTCAAGCAGTGTGCCCAGTTGCCTGAGATGTCGTCAGGGGGTGGATCATGCTGGAATCCGCGAAGCCCTCCGCGGAGCCGGATCTCTCGCCATTCGACGCCGTCGCCCGCCTGGAGCCGGCCGAGCTACCGATGCCGATCACCGCAACGGTGACCGACTCCTCTGGCGACCCGATACTGACGGTCACATTGTCCTTCAGCCCCGGCGCAAGCGAACCGCCCGTCGTCGTCGCCGACGGTGACGTCGACATGGACACAGTGCCGCTGCTGCACGCGGCGCTGATCACCGCCGTCGAGGGGCACACACACGTCTATTGCGACCTGCACCGCGTCACCTTCTTCAGCGCGGCAGGCCTGAACGCGCTGGTGACGGCGCGCGTGCGGGCGGTCGAGAAGGGCGTACGGCTGGAGGTGCGCGGCGCCCAAGGGCTGACGCGACGCGTGCTTCAGCTTGCCGGTCTCGAAGCCCTGTTCGCGCCCAGCCATAGCTCCGAATCCGCTTAGCGGCCGATCCCATCGGCCGAGGCGGACTGGTCACCTCCTGGCGCAGCGGACGGCGGGTCCTCTACCAACGCACCGGGCTAGGCTCAACCGTCGTCGCGGCGTGCGGCCACGACAAGGCCGCGCCGGCGGTCGCACCGAATCTGCGGCGTTTGGATGACGCATCGGCCTGATTTCGCGGAGCGAGACTCCGGTGGCCACGTGACCGAGTCATTGTGCGGGCACGACGTAGGACCGCTTGAACCGGCTGCCGTTGAGCAGGGGAGCGGCTCCAGCCGATCGTGGTCGACCTGGCCTGACCCGGACCAACGCTTCGTCGCTGCGACCTTGCGCCGGACCGACCGATCCTCGGCGACGAAGTATGCTCCGTCCGGCTGGACGGGGAGGGCGATCGATGAGTGCTGGTGTGGATGCGTAGGGCAACCGTTTTCGTAAGCGTGGCACTGGTGACGGGACTGTTCGGCTGTGAGCCGGAACCAGCGCCGCCGCCCCTCGCCCTGACGCCCTCGGTCACCGTAGCGCCGTCGCCGTCGGAAACCGGGTCCGCGGCGCTGATGGCGACCATCGGTCGAGTGATCGACGAAGGCGGCTTCGGCAACGAGGTCGAGCAGAGCGAGATCGAGCCGGGCAGTTCCTCGCACGCGACCTGTGACCTGCTCATCGCCGACCCGGATGCGCCGGGAAACGCTGGCTGGCTCCCCCTCGACGCCGACTGGTCCGCGGGCATCGACGTCGACCCCGTGACCTCGATCAGCGGTCTGCACGGTCCCAAGACCACCATGGAGATCCGGGTGTTTCACCTGCACGACGACGCCGCGGCCGTTGCGGCGGCGGCCAAGGTGCGGGCGGCGACCTGTTCCACCGCCGACTTCGAGCTCACGATCGGCTTGGCCACCGCGCGGAGGGACTCCCGCACGGTGGCGATCGGCTCTAGGCAGGCGCGGTTGACCACCGCGACGGTGAAGCGCGTCAACCCCGGGGTCGAAGCGAGTGTCGACTATCTGCCTGGCGACGCGAAGCTGGCCTTCGCGCACGGCTCCTTGCTGATCAGCATCGAGACGCTGGCGCTCCGCTCACGCAAGGCAAACTCCGCGACCGACATCACAGCGGCCGCCGAGGAGAGGGCGTCGAAGACAGCGACCGCAATCGTCAGGGCCCTGCCGCCCTCGACCACGAACTGACGCCCCCGCCGGGTTCACGTGGCCTAACGGTCCATGCCAATACACCGCGAGCCAGCGGCTAAGGCAAAGACGCGTCGCCTCGGATCTAGCGACGCACGTGACAGCCAGGCGACGACAACCTCGAGGGCCAGCCGGGCCTTCCGCTGGTCGAGGCAACGCATGGACGCACCTTGTTGTGGTCTGGAACAAGGGCTGGGGACGCGCTCAGCTCTACGTCAATGGGGTGCTGGAGGGCACGGGCCCGACGACCTCGTCCTGGCGGGCGCCGGAGACCAGGTCGCTGCACATCGGTGCGGCGCAAGCGGGCAACTTCATCGGCGGTCTTGACGATCTGCGGCTCTATCAGCGCACGCTCACCGCCGCCGAAATCGATAATCTGGACGACCTGTAGCCAGATCGGTCTGGCTTCCTGACCGTGTTGACACAGCCGGAATGCTCAGCAAACATTGACTCAATGAACACTGAGTCATCCCAGCTCGAACGGCGCGCCCGGGTCCACGCTGCTCTCGGCGACCAGGCTCGGCTCGCGATCGTTGACGCGCTGGCCCTGGGCGACGGGTCGCCCAGCGAGCTCGGCAGGGCGCTGGGTATGGCCAGCAACCTGCTGGCACATCACCTGAGTGTCCTCGAGGACGCGGGTGTGGTGGAGCGGTCCCGGTCCGAACACGATCGGCGCCGCAGCTACGTGCGTCTGCGCGCGGCGTCACTGGCCGCGCTTTCCCCTCCGGGCCTTGCCCTGCCACGGCGGGTCGTCTTCGTCTGCACCCGCAACTCCGCCCGCTCGCAGCTCGCGGCTGCCCTGTGGGCGCAGCAGAGCTCCGTCCCGTCAGCGTCGGCGGGCACCGAGCCCGCCAGGCGGGTCAACCCACGCGCGGTCCGGACGGCGAAGCGTCACGGGATCACCATCGACCCGAAGCGGACCGCCGCTCTTGATGCTGTCGTCGACGAGGGGGATCTGCTGATCGCTGTCTGCGATCACGTTCACGAGACCCTGGCCGCCGACGCGTCCCGCCTGCATTGGTCGGTGCCGGATCCGGTTCCCACCGACACCGACGAGGCCTTCGAGGCGGCGTTCGCGGATCTCGCGGATCGTGTCGGCCGGCTCGCACCCGCCTTCGCGGAGTCCCGGTCGTGACGCCCGCGCTCGCGCGTCGCCTTCTCGCCGAGTTCCTCGGCACGGCGCTGCTCGTCGCGGCGGTGGTCGGCTCGGGCGTGATGGCCTCGACGTTGTCGCCGGATGACGTGGGCCTGCAGCTGCTGGAGAACACCATCGCCACCATGTTGGCGCTGGGGGTCCTGATCCTGGTGCTGGGTCCGGTTTCCGGAGCGCACTTCAACCCGGTCGTCACCGCGATCGACTGGTGGCTGGGCCGCCGTGCCGCAGGCGGCGTCAACGCCCCACAACTCACCGCGTACGTCGTCGCTCAGGTACTGGGGGCGATCAGTGGTGCGGTTCTCGCCAATGTCATGTTCGGCTTGGGCGCCGTCTCCTGGTCGACCACCCAGCGCGACGCACCCCATCTATGGGTCGGCGAGATCGTCGCGACCGCTGGGCTGATCTTGCTGATCTTCGCGCTCGTCCGCACGGAGCGCACGCGGTACGCGCCCGCTGCGGTCGGTGCCTACATCGGTGCCGCGTATTGGTTCACGAGCTCCACCAGCTTCGCCAACCCGGCGGTGACCGTGGGTCGCGCCTTCACCGACACGTTCGCGGGGATCGCGCCCGGATCGCTGCCGGGGTTCATCGTCTCCCAGCTCGCCGGCGCTGTACTCGGAGCCGTGGCCGTCGCGGTCCTCTTTCCGCGACAAGCTGCGGCGCCCTTGGAGCCCGCCGCTGTCGATCCCGTTGAGCGTTTACCCGTCGGGGGGACACCATGACCGATTCGTACACCGACCGAGAGTTGCCCACGCTGCTGCACCCGGACGCCACCCTCGCCCGCGCGGGCGATCATCTCGCCGACACCTACCGGGGCGTCTTTTCCCTGGAGACGATCCTGCGCTATCTCGACGAGTCGTACGCCCTCCTGGCCGAGACGGCCACCGTGACCATTCACCTGCCCAACCTGGCGGTCCGTTTCGCCACCGACCGGCTTGCCGCTGTCGCCCGTAATCAGGGCGCAATCGTCACCGGCGTCCCTGAGGTGCTCTTCGTCTGCGTCCACAACGTTGGCCGGTCGCAGATGGCGGCAGCCCTTCTCGACCACCACGCGGCCGGTCGCGTCCACGTGCGCTCCGCCGGTTCTGTGCCTGCCGGCTCGATGAGCCCGCCGATCGTGGACGCGCTGGCAGAGGTCGGTGTCGACATCGCTGACGCGTTCTCTAAACCGCTGACCGACGAGATCGTTCGAGCCAGCGACGTCGTCGTGCTCATGGGCTGCGGCGACGCGTGCCCCGTCTATCCAGGTAGGCGCTATCTCGACTGGGAGCTCCCGGACCCGACAGGGCTGCCGATCGGCCAGGTGCGACCCATCCGCGACGAGATCGACCGACGCGTCCGAGACCTCATGACAGAGCTATTCGCAACGAACGAGGAGCGCACCGCCTGATGACTACGAGTACGAAACCCAGCGTCCTGTTCGTCTGCGTGCACAACGCCGGCCGTTCCCAGATGGCCGCGGGCTTCCTCCGGCACCTCGCTGGGGACAGGGTCGAGGTCCGTTCGGCTGGATCGGCTCCCGCTGACCAGATCAACCCGGTGGCGGTGGAGGCGATGGCGGAGGTCGGGATCGACATCACCGACCAGCGGCCGAAGGTCCTGACGCCGGCCGATTCGGAAGCATCCACGGTGGTCATCACAATGGGCTGCGGCGACGTCTGCCCGTACTTTCCCGGCCAGGTCCACCTCGACTGGGAGCTCGACGACCCGGCGGGCCAGGACATCCAGGCTGTGCGCCGCATCCGCGACGACATCCGTACCCGCGTGCAGTCCCTGACCGCCGAGATCCTTCCCGCGTGACTATTCCGTGGCCAGCAGGCCCGCGAGCTGACGCATGATGCCTGGCCGGGCGCGGTAGTAGACCCACGTCCCACGGCGCTCGGCGTCGACAAGACCGGCCTCGCGCAGGGTCTTGAGGTGGTGGGAGATCGTCGGCCCGGACAGCTCGAACGCCGGCGTGAGGTCGCAGACGCACGCCTCGCCACCGTCGGCCGACGCGATCATCGACATCAGCTGCAGCCGGACCGGGTCGCCGAGCGCTTTGAACGCCGGCGCCAGAACCGCCGCGGTCTCCGCCGGGATGCGGCGGGTGGCGAGCGGAGGGCAGCACGGCGCGTCCGCGTTCAGGTCGACGAGGGGCAGCGCCGCCGCTTGTTTTGACATGCCTCTAGGTTGACAGATCTCGAAACAGCGTGCAACTCTCTGTTTAGACAGCCATCTAGTTCGAAGTTCTTCGAGACAGGCTGCTCAGTTGCGAGGAGAGAGCCATGTTCCGGATCAGTCGCAGGTCGGTCGCCGAAGCAGGAGTGCAGTTCTGTGACAGCTGCGCCGAGGTCACCACGGCCGACGAACGGGCTCGGCGACGACACGAGCGCGCCCGGCAGCACCTCGCGGCAGCGCTCGGACCCCGCTGACCGACGTAACCCCGACGAGAAGGAGAAGATCATGACTGACGCCAAGACGCAGGGTGGGTTCGTGGGTGACCCGGCCGCCGCACTCTCGGTCGGCGGCACCGGCGGCTGCTGCGGCAACCCTGCCCAGGCGACCCTGTCCCTGCCCGAGCCAGCAGATGCGTCCGCCACGACCTGCTGCGGAACCGCCGCCGAGGCCAAGGCGGAGAGCGCCTGCTGCGGCAGTGCGGCCAAGGCCGACGCCGTCGCGACTGGCAACGGGTGCTGCGGATGAGTGCCGCATCGAGCGACCCCGGCCTGGACGAGCTCCTCGCCGGAGTCTCCGGCGGGCGCATGGCCGCCACGGTCGCGACCCTGGCCGACGCGCCGTTCACCGGCCGCAGAGTCGGCACGAGCGGTGGGGCCGCGGCCCGCGCGTGGCTGGCCGACCGCCTGGTGGCAGCCGGCGGGACCGTGACCACCGACGCGTTCCCGGTGCGGGCGGTGCCCGACGTCTACGCGGCACCGACGGCCCGCTGGCGCGACCACACCTCCACGTACCCGTTGCTGTTCGGCCGCGATGTGATGGTCCACCTGTCCTCGGCCGACGTGGCCGAGGACAGGGAAGGGCCGCTGGGCCTGGCCGGCGTCGACGATCCGGCCGGGCGGTGGCTGGTGGTTCCAGCCGCGATGGCTCTCACCGACGCCTACCGGCACGCTTCGGGCGCGCTCGGTCTGCTGGTCGGGCGAGCTGTCGACGGGGACGGCTGGCACTACACGATGCTGGCTGGACCTAATCCGGGGCCGCTGCCCGTGCTCGGCGTCGAGGCCAGCCTGCACGCACGGCTGAGCGAGGCGGCGGGCAGCACGTGGGCGGCGAGCACACCGATCCGCCGCGTCGACGTCGACGGAGCCAACCTTCATTCCCGCGTACGCGAGGCGACACCGGACGGCCTCGACCTCCTGCTGACCGCGCATTACGACGGTGTCGGCGACCATCCGGGGCTGCGTCAGCCGGCGGCGGCCGACAACGCCAGTGGAGTCGCCGTGGTCTGCGAAGCGGCCCGGATCCTGTCCGCGGGTCTCCCGCCAGGTGTCGGCCTGTCGGTCGCCCTGCTCGACGGCGAGGAGGCCGGTGCGCTCGGTTCCGCGCACCACGCCGCCCGACTCGCGGCCGACACCACCCAGCCATTGGTGATCAATGTGGACGGTGCCGGTCACCTGAACCAGGCAGCCGCTGTCGAGGCCGGGGGTCCTGCGCACGGCCTGCTCGCCGTGCTCGACCAGGCGGCGCGACACACCGGGCTGCCGCTCACGGCGGGGCCGGTCGCCTCGGACAACCGCCGCTATGCCGCCGCTGGTCTCGCGGCGGTCGGGATCGGCGCGGGGATGGCGGGCTATCACAGCCCGGCCGACACCGCCGAGCGCGTCGACCCGGCCACCATGGTCGCCATCTGCCGGCTCGTCGTCGCGACCGGGTGGCTGGCGAGCATGTCCCGGACTAAGCTTTCATCGTTGATCGGCGATTAACGATGAAGCTGGTGGATCATGTACGAGCTGTTGGACCGGGCGGTCGCCACGGAGTACGCGTCGTGGTTCCGGGCGCTCGCGGACCCGAGTCGGGTCCAGATCGTGGAGTACCTGGCTCGGCAGGGACGGCCGATGAGCGTCGGCGAGATCGTCGCCGCGGTCGCGTTGGCGCAATCGACCGTGTCGCAGCACCTCAAGATCCTCACCGAGGTCCGGTTCGTGCTCGTCGACCAGGTCGGCAACGCCCGCCACTACCGGATCAACCAGACCTGCATCGACTGCTTCCCCTCGGCCGCCGACGTGGTGATGGGCAGGCCCGCACCTGGCCCGGTGGGTTGCTGATGCGGATTCGTCCCATGGCGCCAGCCGACGCGGAGGCGGTGCTGCGCATCTACCAGGCCGGCCTCGACACCGGCGACGCCAGCTTCGAGGTGACCGCGCCGACCTGGCCGGCGTTCGACGCGGCCAAGCTGCCCGCCCACCGGCACGTCGCGGTCGACGACGACGGCACCGTGGTCGGTTGGATCGCCGTGTCGGCGGTCTCCGCCCGCCCGGTCTACGCGGGGGTCGTCGAGCACTCCGTCTACGTCGACCCCACCGCACAAGGCCGCGGAGTGGCCCGGGCGCTGCTGGCAGCGCTGATCGCCTCGACGGAGGCCGCCGGCATCTGGACGATCCAGTCGGGCATCTTTCCCGAGAACAGCACCAGCCTGGCCCTTCACCGCCGCGCCGGGTTCCGCGTCATCGGCACCCGCGAACGGGTCGGCCGCCATCACGACCGGTGGCGCGACGTGATCCTGCTCGAGCGCCGCAGCCCCACCGTCTAAGACAAGGGAGATATTCCGTGAGTACGCCCCTGGACGACCTACCCGTCGTCGTCATCGGCGCCGGACCGGTCGGACTGGCCGCCGCCGCGCACCTGGCCGAGCGCCAGATCCCGTTCGTCCTGGTCGAAGCCGGGGACGAACCAACCAGCAGCGTCCGGCAATGGAGCCATGTGCGGCTGTTCTCGCCCTGGCGATACAACGTCGACGCCGCCGCCCGTCGCCTGCTCGCCGACGCCGGCTGGGTCGAGCCCGACCCGGACGTCCTGCCGACCGGCGGGCAACTCGCCGACGACTACCTGCGTCCGCTCGCGGACCTTCCTGTGCTCAAGCCCCACATCCGGTACGCCGCCCGCGTGGTCGCCGTGACCCGGCAGGGCATGGACCGCGTCCGCACCGCCGGCCGCGACACCACGCCTCTGCTGGTCCGCCTGGCCACCGGCGAGGACCTGCTCGCCCGCGCGGTGATCGACGCCTCCGGCACCTGGACCACCCCGAACGTCCTCGGCGCGTCGGGCATCCCGGCCCATGGCGAATCCGACGCGGCCGGGTTCGTGGAACACGCGCTGCCCGACGTCCTCGGCACCGACCGCAGCCGGTTCGCGGGCAAGCGCACCCTGGTCATCGGCGCGGGACACTCCGCCGCCAACACCCTGCTCTCCCTGGCCGAGCTCGCCGAGCAGGAACCGGGCACCACGGTCGTATGGGCGATCCGCTCGACCAGCCCGGCACGCACCTACGGCGGCGAGGCCGCCGACGCCCTGCCCGCACGCGGCGCCCTCGGGTCACGCCTGCGCGCCCACGTCGAAGCCGGCACCATCGAGCTCGTCACCGGATTCGCCGCCGAGCGCATCGAACCGATCGACACCGGCCAGGTACGGGTATCGGGCAGTGCCACCGACATCACTGCGGACCGCATCGTGTCGGCCACGGGATTTCGGCCGGACCACACGTTCGTCTCCGAGCTGCGCCTCGACCTCGACCCGGTGCTCGGCTCCACCCGGGCGCTGGCCCCACTCATCGACCCGAACCTGCACTCCTGCGGCACCGTCCCACCACACGGCGCCGACGAGCTCGCCCACCCCGAGCCAGGCTTCTACGCCATCGGCGTCAAGAGCTACGGGCGCGCGCCGACCTTCCTACTCGCCACCGGCTACGAACAAGCACGGTCAGTGGTCGCCGCCCTCGACGGTGACTGGGCAGCGGCCCGCGACGTCCAGCTCGACCTGCCCGAGACCGGTGTCTGCAACAGCAACCCCGTGATCGACAGCGACACCATCGCCGG
This sequence comes from Asanoa sp. NPDC049475, assembly GCF_040676915.1. Lineage (NCBI taxonomy): Bacteria > Bacillati > Actinomycetota > Actinomycetes > Micromonosporales > Micromonosporaceae > Asanoa > Asanoa sp. NPDC049475. Next base: position 107,855 of record NZ_JBFAPY010000005.1, read on the forward strand.
CGGGGGCGGATGCTGCGGGACCACGGTGGCCGCGGAGCCGACCGGGCGCGGCCTCTCCACCGGCATCTCCGGCGGACTGCTTCGCGCCCCGCTGACACTGATCTCGGTCGCCCAACCTGCCGGCTCCGACGACACCGGCGGCTGCTGCGGCTGACCGATGTCGACGCCGACGAGAACGGCCGCCGACCAGACGGTCGGCGGCCGTCACCCGGCCTTCCACGGCTGGCGGATCGTCGGCGTCTTCGCGATCACCCAGACCATCGGGTACGGCGCGCTCTACTACGCCTTCGCCGTCCTGCTCCACCCGATCGCGGCCGACCTGCACGCCTCACCGGCGACCGTCACCGGCGCCCTCACCACCGCGATCCTCGCCTGGGCGGCCGCGGCCGTACCCGTCGGCCGATGGCTCGACCGACACGGCGGTCGCGCGCTGATGACAGCCGGTGCCGGCGCGGGCGCGTTGCTGCTCGTCGCTTGGTCCCAGGTGCGCACCGTCGGCCAGCTCTATCTCGTCTTCGCCGCCCTCGGGGTCGCGATGGCGATGGCGCTCTACGAACCGGCGACCGCTGTCATCGTCTCGTGGTTCGAGCCCGACCGCCGCGCGCGGGCACTGCTCGTGATGATCGTCGTCGCGGGATTCGCCAGCACGATCTTCATGCCACTCACCGGATATCTCGAAGACCGACACGGCTGGCGCACGACCCTGCTCGTCCTCGCCGCGGTCTACGGAGCCGTGGCTGTCCCGCTCCACGCGCTTGTCATCCGGCGGCCGCCGCGCGAGCACTCCGGCCAACGGTCATCGACCGCGGCGGCGCGCCGGCCGGTCGTCCGCGCCGCGCTCCACGATCCGCGTTTCTGGTTCCTCGCCGTCGCGTTCGTCGCCCACAGTGCCGCGATGAGCACCATGACGATCCACCTCGTCGGCTTCCTCACCAGCGCGGGCCACCCCGCCACCTTCGCGGCCACCATCGCCGGTCTGCTCGGCGTGCTGTCGGTGACCGGGCGACTGCTGCTGACCGGTGGCCAACGCCGCGCCCCGCTCACCGCCCTCGTCGCTGCCATCTTCGCGATCCAGGCCGCCGCGGCGTTCATGCTCCCGCTCATCGCCGCCAGCCGCATCGGAGCCGCCGCCGGCGTCACCGCCTTCGGCATCGGGTTCGGCGTCGCCAGCCTCGCCGCGCCCGCCCTGCTCGCCGACCGCTACGGCACGAGCGCCTACGCCACGATCGCCGGCGCCCTGGCCACCCCCGTGACCCTCGCGAAAGCCGCCGCTCCGTTCGCCGCGGCGTCGCTGCTGGGAGTCTCAGGTGGCTACTCGCCGGTCCTGGCCGCCATCGGGCTCGTCTGCCTGGTCGCCGCGATCGGCATCCTCGCGCGGGCAAGAACTCCCGCGCCAGACATCCGACAAGGGCGTCAGCCGACGGTCCGCTAGCGCTACCCGGGCGGCGCCCGGCTGCTCTGTGACCTGCTCAGCGGGTCGCACGCGGCTGCCGGGGGCCAGCACCGAGCTGCGGGTCGAGGTAACGGCGAGATAACTGTGGGATACAGAATCACCAAAGATCATTAATATCGAGGCCAACCGAGCGGCCTCGTCTGGAGTTGGGTGGAGGTGTCCCTTCCGTAGCGCGACAGGCCGACGTTGCCGTCCATGATGGACGAACTGGCGCACCGGGTGACGTAACGAAGCCGGCAGCGCTGGCAGTGGTCGTTGCTCGCGTACAGCGACGATCTGGGTCTGACCGTTCAGGGAGATCGCGGAGATGCGGAAGAAGCCTCTTGCTCTGACACTTGCCACGTCATTGCTCCTGTCCATGGGTGTGCCGGCCAACGCGTCCGCGACCAGCTCCGGCAAGGAGCGCTTCGAGCCGAGTGTCACCTACGACCTGTCGGTGACCGACGCCGAGCGCGACGCGATCCACGCGGAAGTCGAGGCGTTGGCTGGACGCGTCAACAGCGCGCGGGCGGGGGACGGCAGCTACGACCCGCTCACCCTGATCGGGGCGATGCTGGACGGGTCGAGCTATGACTCCATCTCCCGCGGCGGCACGGCCGCGACGGCGTACCCCTTCCCGGTCAGCAACACCGAAGCCAACCAACACGAGTACGACCGCAAGGTCGCCAAGCTCGCCTGGGTGGTCAAGCTGGCCACCGACCTGGGGTTCCCGGTGGTCGTCCAGCGCCAACCCGACAAGTACGTCTACGCGGAGATCGGTGACCCGGACGCCCCGGAGATGGTCATGGCGTTGAGTCACCTCGACTCGCCGACGGCCTCCGTCTCGCCGGCCCAGCTCGCGCGTTGGCGGGACGCCGATGGCAACCTCGGCACTCCTGGTGCCTATCACTCTCCGTATGTCCAGGACGGCTGGGTCTACGGGGCGGGCCTGCAGGACGACAGCGGCCCGACGCTCGCGACGCTGCTCGCGGCCAAGGCGCTGCTCGAGGCGGGGCTGCCGGTCGACCGACGCATCCGCATCGTCATGGGGATCTACGAAGACGGTGGTCCTGGTACGCCGTCGACAACGAACACCGCCACCTTCCAGTCCATTCCGTACAACTCGAACCCGAGCTTCTACGACAACTGGGCCTACAAGAACCTCAACCGGGAAGAGATGCCGATCGCGGCCTACACCTCGGACTCGCGGTTCCCAGTCATCGTCGGCAACTCCGGAGCGGTCACCCCGTCAGTGGCGATGAGCTTGTCCGCGGACAGCGCCAAGCCCTTCCGGCTGACGGCTGCCACCGCTGGCGTCACGCTGCGCGCATGCGACCCGACCCTCAAGGACATCGCGTACGGCAGCACCACGCAGATCGCCTCGCGGGCCATCTTCACCCTCGACGTGGCCGGCGTGCGCGACGGCGACCGCGAGCGATTCGCGTCGGCGATCACCGGTGCCGCCAGGAAGAAGGGTTGGCTCCCGGCCGCTCGCGGCACCACGCCCAAGGTGCAGACCACGATCACCGGCGACTCGCTCACGCTGGAGATCAATACCGATGTGGCGATGGAGATGCCGACCCCGCAGTACGGCAAGAACGCCGTCGTGTGGGGGATGTACCTGCTCTCCACGGGACTGGACGCGGTGCGAGCCGACGACTTGCAGTTGAAGAAGGCCGCGGACGGCATCACCGACCTGTTCTTCCGCGACGGTGTCGAAGGCGAGGCCTACATCGGCAAGTACATGGGCATCCCGACGAACCTGTTGCGCAACCCGAGCAACGGCACGCCGAACCTGACCTTCGCCCTCATGGGCGGCATCAACTCGGAGACGCCGACGCCCTTCTACACCGACGCCTCCGGCACCCTCAGCCTGCCGATGTTCGTGCGCAGCATGCACGTCAACGCGGCTGACTCCAGCCAGGCGACCGCGGCGGTCACGGCCGCGTTCCAGGCGAAGGGATTCACCATCGGCGACCTCGGCGCGCCGATCGGCGCCGGGTTGTACGTCGACCACGACAACCCGCTCACCGCTCTCCAGTTCGGAAGCTACCGGGCCTCGATCAACGGCAACCCGAAGGAGTTCGCGGATCCGGCTTCCCTCATGGACGTGACCTATCCGCAAGGCACGACCGGTGGCACCCTGGCCAGCAGCTTCCGGAACAAGATGACCGCCTTCGGCGCCGTCATCCCGGGCAACGAGCGCTGGTGGCACACCGCCAACGAGCGGATGAAGGTCGACTCGGCAGTCCAGATGACCAAGATCATGGCCGATGGCATGCTGGAGATGGCCCGGTACTCAGGGCCCGCCGGTGCCAAGTTCATGTGGGCGGACATGCCCGGGCTGAACGCCGACCGGGCCGACCTCGACCTGCTCGACGTCACGATCGGAACCTTCAAGGACGCGACGGCCGCCGTCGACAAGGGCCAGTTGGACGGCCAGGCCCTGCTCGCCGCCACCTCGTTCAACGTGCCCATGTGGAACGTGCGCGGCAACTCGGCCCCGACGGCAGCGGCCTTCGCGCTGGGGCACGCCCCGGGCGGGGTCTACCTGCCCCTGACCGACACCGAGTACCTGAACAGCACGTACGTGGCACCGATGCGGCTGGAGTTCAAGGTGGAGCGGCCCGGCTACATGTCGGACGCGGCCTGGGAGAAGTTCCGCGCCGGCGGCTACGGCGACTTCCGGTTCAACATCCGCGTCGGCGACCAGGTGGTGCCGCTGGCCGTTCCCGCGGGGCAGAGCCCGGACAAATACTTCTCGTCGCGCATCTCGGCCACGAACCGCAACGCCATCTACCTGTCGGTGAACCTCGCGATCACCGATGCGCCGTACACCGGGGTGCGGCCCGTCCTCGCGGATTCGAAGACGGACCTCTACACGGTCAACCCGACCTACCTGGCCTCGAACCCCGATCCGTTCCCCGGGCGCGGTGCCATCGAACAGCGGGGCTTCTTCCAGTTCGGTGACGGGCAGAAGAACGCGGAGTTCTCCTCACCCGACGCCGTCTACGTGACAGTCGCCAACGCGGTCGTCGGTGCGACACCGTCGGCCGTCGTGAAGAAGCTGAGCGGCAACACCAACGAGCTGACCATCACGGTGAAGCAGACCCATGTCGACGGCAGCGAGACTCCGGTGACGGCCGCGTTCACCATCAACAACAACGCTGCTGGCATGTACCAGGTCGGCGATTACCGGGTGTACGTCGAGACCAAGGGCAACACCCAGGTGCGGTCGATCCACCTCGTATGACCGTCCCAGTCCGTCAAAGATATCGACCCCTCGGGAAGGAGCCGGAATGAGCATGAGGTACACGAGTCGGCGACAGTTCCTGCAGCGAGTGGGAGGCGCCCTCGCCGCCGGAGCGGGCATCGCGTTCCTTCCGGCCGGATTCGCCTCGGCATCGTCCAGGACCGGTCCCACCTTGACGCCCGATGGCGTGCCGACGTACCCGGGAGACCCCGGCTTCGTCGCCACGCGTCCGGAGGAGTTCGCTGCCGCCAAGGCCAGTTGGGAAACGCCGGAATACGGTTACTACACCGGACACAATCCCGCTAATCCCGGCACCGCGATCGATTCCCCGTGGCAGCTCGTCGCGGTGAACGCGTCCACCGCGTACGCCCTCGGCTACTTCGGGCAGGGCGTCGACCTGGGCATGATGGACTCGGGCTACCGGACCACCCACGAAGCGTTTCAGACCGGGCTGATCGTTCCGGTGAGAGCGGAGGGTGTCTACGGCACGTCCGGCTTCGGGTATCGGAACACGGCAACCCCGGGAAACCCGTTCACCGCGGGCGAGCCGTTCACCGTGGCCGGCGATCAGGCGCGCACAACCGACTACTCGCACGGGACCGGAATGCTCGGAGTCACTTCCGGCATCCGCGATGGCAAGGAACAACACGGCATCGCCTTCGGGGCGACGATGTATGTCGCCAAGACCGGCGGTTCCGACACTCAGTCGCACGGCCCCTTCCACGATTACGTGTACTGGTACACGGCCAACAAGGCTCTGGTCGACGCCGGCGCCCAGGTCATCAACAGCAGTTGGGGCTCTTTCGTCCAGACCTTGGACAGGTCTCGCTTCGACGGCCTCGGAAAAGATCTTGGAGTCGGTGGCAATCTCGCCAATGCGTACGAGCTGGCCGGCAAGGACAGCGTCAGTGCCACGGCGATGGCGACCATCCTCCCCAACGAGCTCCTGAAGGACCTGGAGTACCAGTATTTCTTCTTCAAGATCTGCTATTCGGAGGGCGGCGAGCAATACAACCCGAGGTACCCCGGACGGTCCTTTATGGACGCCATCTGGGATGCCATCAAGGACAGCGGCACGGTCAACGTGAGGTCGGCCGGCAACAACGACTGGAGCAACCCCTTCTTCCGCCCGTCGTACCCCCTCTTCAATCCCTGGGCGGAGAACCAGTTCGTAGCCGTCGGCGGCGTGCAGCCGCCCACCGCGACCAATCCCGAATACACGAAGCAGTTCGGGTTCAACGAGGCGGGGCTCGCCAAATGGTGGACCGTGTCGACCCCTTCGAACAGCGTTCGGACCACGAGCAGCGCCGGCGACACCAACTACTCGAACTCGAGCGGCACGTCACCGGCCACGCCCGTCGCGACCGCGGTGATGGGGGTCCTGCTCTCCCGCTACCCCAACATGGACGCCAAGCAGGTACGTGAGCTGATGTTCACCACGGCGAACAACAAGATGTCCGACGGCGTGAGATTCCTCGGCACCGGGCAGACCCCCCCGTCCGGCGCGTCCATCGCCTGGACCGCTCCCGACGGTCTTCCGGACGAACGCTGGGGCTGGGGGATTCCCGATCTGGCCAAGGGCATGTACGGACCCGGCCAGCTCCTCGGCCCCATGACCTACACCATGGACAAAGCGCCCCTGGACGTGTGGTCGAACGACATCAGCGAGATAGCGATCAGGGCGAGGGAAAAGGAAGACAGGGAGTGGCTCGCCGGCTACAAGCGGCACGGCATCGACTACGCCGGTGAGTTCAGCCCCAACGTGCTGCACCCGGACGGCACCCTCGACGAACAGGCGTTCATGCTCCAGGGCATCCTGGCCGATCCCCACATCCAAGCCCTTACCGACGGCCATCCCGAGCTGTACGACAAGATCACCCACGAGGACGCCGTCAAGTGGCGCAAGGAATGGATGGACGCCCGCGCGGCCTACATCAAGCACAAGATCGACAACCGCCTCTACGTGGCTTCGCTGACCACGCGAGGCCACGGGACGCTGGTCATGACGGGCGACAACACGTACAAGGGCGGCACGAGGGTTGAAGGCGGCAAGCTTTCGATCACGGGCTCGCACGCGAGCTCGATCGAGGTCAAGGGCGGCACGCTCGGCGGCACCGGTCTCGTGGCAGGCAGCATCGACGTCGACCGCGGCGTGCTGGAGCCCGGTCTGTCGTCCGACGAAGCGGCGTCCGCGGCGTCCCTCACCTTGACCGACGTCGCACCCGGCAACGTCCTGAAGGTCGGCGGCGACGTGACCGTCAGCCGAGCGGGTCGCCTTGCCATCACCATCTCCGGCGACCACGACTACACGAGCGTGCGGGCCGAGGGTGACCTGGTGCTGGACGGCGAACTCGAGCTGGACATCCGCGCGCGCCTCACCCCGGGCACGGTCCTGACGATCATGCGCGGCGACACGATCAAGGGCCGCTTCCATTCCCTGCCGGAAGGGCGGGTCCTGAACGCGGGCCGCCACCTGTTCAGGGTGTCCTACCGACACGGCGATGTGACGCTGACCGTCGTGCGGACGCTGCCCGGGGCAGGGTCCGCCGGCGTCTAGCCGGACGTGGCGTGGCCAGCCAGGCTCAGGTTCGCCCGAGCCTGGCTGGCCACGCCTTTGCCATGTCGGAGGCCAAACCGCGGACGGCCGGTCGGCGACCTGCAGTCTGTGCCCTCATCGGGCGCGTCCTTAGGCCACCCGTCCGTCTCGGCGCCAGCAACGGTGAAGTGGTCGCGCTACGGCGACCGATCCTTTCGTCCGCGGCGGGGACGCGCGTAGATCGCGACAGAGAAGGCAGCCCGCAGGGGCGATGGCCGAAGCTGCGAGACTCTGCCCATGGTGCCGTTGAAGAGCAGAACAACGCCATAAGGCAAGGACATCTCCGATCGGGGCGCATCCCGCAGGAGTAATCGACGAGGACCACGCCCCAGCAGTAGCTGCATTCAGCGCAGCGACCTGCGTCGGTAGCAACCGCGTCGGAGCGTGGCGCCGGACCCTTACAAAGGCCTCGTCAAGGCTCACTTACGGCACAACGGCGGGAATCCCTGCGCCTCCGAGCGCCGCTGGGCGACACTCCCAAGATGAGCAATCTTGATGAAATGAAACAAAACAACGCGTGGTGACAGCGAAGATGGGAGGCCCCATGACCGGCGAATATGGTGTCGGACTCATCGGCGTGAACGCGAGCCGTGGTTGGGCCCGGGAATCGCATGTGCCTGCCATCCAAGCGTTGCGGGGACTACGCCTGGCCGCCGTGGCCACTCGGTCGCAGGAAACCGCCGACGCCGCGGCCGCAGCCTTCGGCGTCGAGCGGGCGTACGGTGACGCCGCGGATCTGATCGCGGATCAGACGGTCGAGGTCGTCGGCGTCGTCGCGTCGGTGCCGGCTCACCGTGGGCTGATCACCGCAGCGGTCCACGCCCGCAAGCACGTCCTCACCGAGTGGCCCGTCGGCGTCGACTCCGCGGAAGGCGCCCGGATCAGGGCGGTCACGGCCGGCGCCTCGTCGCACGTGGCAGTGGGGTTGCAGGCGCGATTCAATCCGGCGGTGTCCGAGTTGCGGCGGCTACTGGAGGCGTCGGCCATCGGCCGCGTCCTGAGCGCCACGGTCTATTCGTCCACCGCGGCCTTCGGCGAACGGTTGTCGCCGAGCCAGGTCGCACTAGAAGACCCCACGGTCGGGATGAACCTGGTGACCATCCAACTGGCGCACACCTTGGATCTCGTGGAAGTCCTGCTCGGCCCGCTCGGCGACATCACCGCCCAGTTCAGCACCCAGTATCCCGAGCTGCGGGTGGACGGCACGGACCGGCGGCTGCACCGGAGCCTGCCGGATCACGTCCTGGTGCGGGGACGGGCCGGCCGCACGCCGGTAACCGTCGAAGTGGTCGGTGGTCGCCCGGCCGAGGACTGTCCGTTCCGCCTGGAGCTGTACGGTGAAGAAGGCGCGCTCGATCTCCTGGGCGGAAGTGAGCGGGGCTTCCAGGCTGGTTCGTTGCGGCTGGTGCGCGACGGCGACCCCGTCGACATCGAAGGTGGCGAGACCGCCGGCCTGCGCGAGTCGGTAGTCAACACCGCCGGGGTGTACGCCGCGCTGCGCGACGACATCGACACTGGCACGGTGACTGCACCGTCGCTCGACGACGCGGCCCGGCTCACGCGTCTGCTCGACACCGTGCGGAAGGCCGCGAACGGATCCTGAGGCTGCCCGGCCAGCCGGACGAAGGTTCACTGGCCACCAAGCCGCTGGTTGTCCCGGTGACCTCCGTTCAACCCACCGGGCCTCCAACGCCGATCGGCCAACATCCGCGCCGCCGCCAGACCCCCAGATCTTGCAGCACCATGGCGAGGTTGTTCAGGCTGACGGAAACGTCGGGGTGGTCGGGCAGCGTAACCTCCACCACCAATTTTGCCGCATACGTCGCACATGGGGTCCTCTGCGGCGGCGGGCGGATGACCAGGACCCGGTTGTCGTAGGCTCCGCGCGCCCGCTCCGCTTCGCCAGTGCCCTGGAGTCCTGATGCGCCCTGTCGTACGGCTGGTTGTCGCTTTCGCACTGCTGCTGGGATCGGGCCTCAGCCTCGCCGGGCCGCCGGCGGCGATGGCCGCCGCGACAGCGGCACCGACGATCACGGTTCGAGCGGACCGCTGGCACGTCGACGCGACCCTGGCCGGCACCGACACGTTCGTCTTCGTGGTGAAGGTCGCTGGGCAGCCCGACGCCTACTACCAGGACGTGTTCTCGCCGTTCGTGCTGGATCCGTGGAAGTACGGCGGCCTTCCGGTAACCGTGAGCGCCCGCGCCGCCGGGGCGGCGTCGCATCCGTGGGCGCCCGCGGTGCGGGTCGACGTGCCACCGGCGAAGCCGGTGCTGACGGTCGCCGCCGACCGCCGGCACGTCATGGCGACGCTACCGATGACCGCCAGCTTCGTCTTCTCGGTGAAGTCCGACGGCCTGCCCGACTACTACTCCTCGTACTCGACCTCGCCGTTCTTGATAGACCCGTGGAAGTACGGTGGCCGAACGGTCCGGCTGGGTGCCCGCGCCGAGGGCCCGGCGACCAATCCCTGGTCGGCCTCGGTGCAGATCGAGGTGCCAGCCCCCGCCCCTGACGTGCCGGTGCTGTCGGTACGGCCGGACCGACGCCACGTCCATGCCACCCTTCCCGGGGTGACCAGGTTCGTCTTCGTCGTGAAGGTCACCGGTCAGCCGGACGTCTACTTCTCCAACGTGACAGCGCCGTTCGTCATCGATCAGGCCCGCTTCGGCGGGAGATCGGTCCGGGTCAGCGCCCGCGCCGAAGGCCCGGTGGACAACCCGTGGGCACCGGAGATCGCTATCGATGTGCCGCCGCTGAAGCTCTTCGGTATCGACGACGCGCACGGACCGCAGAGCACGGCCGGAGCCGACGCGAAGCAGCTCGGCATCACCCTCAACCGCATCAACCTGGTGTACGGCGAGTCGGTGCAGAGCATGGACGCCAAGGTCGCCCTCGACGCGGGCAACGGGCTGACGCCGCTGCCGATCCTCGTGCAGTACGGCTCCATCTCGCAGTTCGACCTGGCCGGCTGGGAGAGGTGGGCCGCCGCTGTCACGGCCCGGTACGGCCCCGGGGGCAGCTTCTGGCAGGGGCGCACCGACGGGCACCTCGCGCCGACGTACTTCGAGGTCCTCAACGAGCCATACGGAACCTGGTTCTATCCGAACCCGGAACCCACCGCCTACGCCACCTTCTTCAAGCGGGTGACGACGGCGGCCAGGGCGGCCAACCCGGCTACGAAGTTCCTGCTCGCCGCCTACCCGCATACCTTCAAGTACGCGAACGGCTCGTGGAGCAGCCAGTCCTGGGACGTGCTGCTGCGCGACGCGCCGGACGGGGCGGCCTCGCTGGGGCTGGCGGACGGGGTCACCGTCCACCCGTACGGCTCGTACACCGAGGCCAGGGGCTGGCCCAGCGTCCGGGCCGTCCACCGCGACTTCCCCGGACATCCGGTCTGGATCACCGAGATCGGCTACCGGATCAACCAGATTGTCGACGGTACCGCGGTCACCGAGCAGGTGCAGGCAATGTGGCTGCAGCGCACGCTGGCCGACTTCATGAGCTGGCCCTGGGCACACGGCTACCTGTGGTTCAAGTGGGCCGACTACGGCGCCGACAACATGTGGGGCGTGGTGCGACCGGACGGGACCCACCGACCCTCCTACGAAACCTACCGGGCCTTCATCTCGTAAGTGGCCCACGGGGTCGTCGCCGACTGCCGCGTAGTCGGCACGTGCTGCCTCCAGCACAGCCGTACGTCCGGTCAAACGTCCTGTCCAACGTCCTGGTCCATTGACGTTCGCCGCGTTCTCATTGGCTGGGTCCTGGACTGGCTCCGACAGTGATCGCTGCTACGGGGAGGTAGATCGTGCGTCGGTCTGGAATGGCCATCGTGGCTGCGTTCGTTGTGCTCGCGCCGAGCATCGTAGCCGTGACCGGCGACCTGCCCGGGGCACCGACGCGACCAGCCGCTGCCGCCGACGCACCGTCGTTGGCCCGGCTGGTGCCGGTGCAGCCGTCATCCATCGTCACCGGCCTGGTGGTGCCGGCGTCCGGATCGACGACCGTGCAGGTCGGCGGCGTGGGACCGGTGCCCGAGTCCGCGAGCATGGTGTCGGCGCAACTGATCGTCAGCGGGGCGGCGGACGGCACGCTCACCCTCACCCCGACCGGCGCACCGGCGACGGCCGCGGTGCACGCTACCTACCGGTAGACGCCGGCACCGGGCAGGCACACACTGCCGGCCGTTGCGACGGCGTCGGCCGTGGCCTGCTCCCAGATCACGGTGTTCGACGCCGCGTAGGTGTCGTTGTCGCCGGCAACGAGCCCGCGGGCCACCAGATCAATCGTGCCGCCGGTCCCCGACGCGAACGCCGCCGACGCCGGCGCCAGTGCGACCACAGGCACCGCCAGCAACCCCGCCGCAGCCGAACCCCGCAGTACGTTCCGCCGATCCATGGCCGGCAGTGTGTCATACGTCGATCAAACAGTGGGGTGCATGGCCCGCAGCCAGCGCGCTGGGTGAGCATCGAGGCTGACGGTTCCTGTCGCCGGATCCGCGTTGGCCTCGGCGGTTGAGTTGGCCCGGGCCGCAGGGCGAGGTCGGCACGCGGTTAGGGTGGTGGCGTGGCGCGGGCCGACGAAGCAATGCGGCGGCTGCTGACGCGTGCCCCGCTGGCCGGGCCTGACGAGCTGTCGGCGTTGGTGGCCGGGGTCGCGCCGTTGGTCGACGCGGCCGACATCATCATCTTCCTGGCCGACTATGCGCAGGTGAGCTTGGTGCCGCTGACCCCTCCCGGCCGATCGGTCGAGGCAGCGGCGATCGACTCCACGCTGGCCGGGCGCGCGTTCACGACGCTCCAAGCGCAGCGGGGGCCGGGAAGGCTCTGGGTGCCGCTTGTCGACGGCTGTGAACGGCTCGGTGTCGTCCAGTTCACCGGCGATGCTGACCTGGACGAGAGCGACGCCCAGGACGTGACCGCCTGTGTGGCCCAGCTGCTGAAGAGTCGGCGGGCCTTCGGTGACACCGTCGAGCGGCTGCGGCGCCGGGAGGCGATGCAGGTGGCGGCCGAGATCGTCTGGGGCCTCCTACCGCCGCTGACGTTCGCCGCGAGCGACGTGGTGGTCACAGCCGTGCTCGAGCCCTGCTACGACGTCGGCGGCGACGTGTTCGACTACGCGCTCAACGGTCACGTGCTCAGCATCGGCCTCTTCGACACCTGTGGCCACGGCATCAAAGCGAGCGCGCTCGCTTCGCTGGCGGTCGGCGCCTACCGCAACGCCCGTCGCTCGGGGCTCGATCTGACCGCGACGGCCATCAGCATTGACCGGTGGTTCAGCTCCGAGCACCGTGGGCTGTTCGCCACCGCCGTGTTGATCGAGCTCGACCGGCGTGACGGCACGCTCCGTATGGTCAACGCGGGCCATCCCGGCGCCCAGGTCGTTCGCGACGGTAAGGCGATCAAAGAGCTGCCAGGCCCGACCGCGCTGCCGCTGGGTCTGGGGTACTTCTCCGACAAACCACCGCGGGTGCACGAAGAGATGTTGCATCCCGGCGACCGCCTGCTGCTCTACACCGACGGGGTTACCGACGCGGTCAATCGGGCGGGTGAGCGGTTCGGCCTGGAGCGGCTGCTCGATCTGGTGCAACGGGCCCTCAACGACGAACTGCCGACCCCAGAGACCATGCGGCGACTGGTACAAGCCGTGCTCGCCCACCACGGCGAGAGCCTTCAGGACGACGCGACCGCCGTCCTGCTCGAATGGCGCCCGGCCCGCGACCCGTGGGCAAACCGAACGCAGGAATTGCCGTAACTCCAGTTCGAGGCCAGGAGCTGCGACGTCGGCTGACTGGACGGGTCAGCGTGCGTCAGCGCTCGAAAACGCGGGAACGCATCGCCTCGACGTCGTGCGGAAGGCCGTATGAGCTGACGATGGGTTCAGCCGCCCACAAGGCAGGTCACTGGGCCAGCAGTCGGCCTATTTGGGGTGGTGACCAGGCAACGCTGGATGCCCCGGGGGGAGCGGCATGCTCGGCCGCTTGCCCAGCATCCTCACCAAGGCGGCCAAGGGTTCCTGCGGCAGCCAAGGGAGTTGAACTGCGCACGTCGTGGGCCTGCCCGGACTGTGCGCAGGTTCGCTACTGGACGGCTCGCGTGTTCCGGTCGGCGCGGGAGTGTCGCCGCCCTCCTGGTGCGGCGCCACCGGCCGCAGCCGACCGGCGGCCGCACCTTGCGCGGCAAGGTGATGCGGTCCGACGGCAACGCGGTGTCGTCACGCGGATTGATCGTGCGTTGGGGCGTACTGTGCCAGCGTCGGCGCCTGCGTGCGGTAGCGCCGCTCGACGGCGGCCGCTGCGCGCACCAGTGGCAGCCGGGCGACGGCATTGCGCACCGCGATCCCTGTTCGCGTCTTGGGCACCATGAGCTTGACGTTCGGGCCGATCTGCTGCCGCTTGACGACGAGCTCGCGGTGGCTGTCGTGATAGCGCGAGAAGCCGATCCGGTGGTCGCCGCGGGCGGCGGCCAGCTCGCCGGCGAGTCGGTATGCCCCGAGGAGCGCCAGTTCGGCGCCGGCTCCGGAGGCGGGGGAGGCGCACCAGGCCGCGTCCCCGACGAGGGTCACGCGCCCAGCGGACCAGGAGTCCATGCGTACCTGGCTGAGGGCGTCGAAGTAGAAGTCGGGATCGTCCAGGGCGGCGGCCAGCAGTTCCCGGACGCGCCAGCCGGTCTCGTGCGCGAAGGTCTCGTGTACCAGCCGTTTGTGTGCGCCGATGTCGCGGTGGTCGTAGGCGATCGGCGCGGACCGGAAGATGAAGTAGGCCTTGGCCTGGGCGTGGTTGCCGGAGCGGTAGAGGCCCGCCATCCGGCCGGGCTGGTTGAACATGGTCACCCAGCAGTCCTCGCCCAGCTTCGCGTCGGCGTTCGCGAACGCGAAGTAGTGGCCGCCGTGCTGGACGAAGCTCGCCTCCGGCCCGAACGCCAGCCGCCGAACCGCGGAATGCAGGCCGTCGGCGCCGATGACCAGGTCGAAGCGTCGGTCGAGGCCGTTCTCAAACGAGACGGTCACGCCGTCGTCGTCCTCTGCGAGGCCGCAGACGGCGTCGCCGAAGACGTGCTCGACGCCTTCGCTCGCCTGATGCACGAGTGCAACCAGGTCGCCGCGCATGACCTCGATCTCGCTCGCGCCGGTGACGTCGACCCGGGCGACGGTGCGGTCGTGGGCGTCGACGAATTTCATGCCCCGCACGTCGGTGGCGGCCGCACGGAGCTGCCGCAGGATGCCCATCCGGTCCACGACCTCGACGGCCTGTTCCCGGACGTCCACGCCGTTGCCGCCGGGACGGGGGGCGGGCGCGCGCTCGACGACCGTGGGCCGGAAGCCGTGTCGCGCCAGCCAGTGTGCGGTGGTCAGGCCAGCGATGCTGGCACCGGCGATGAGGATCCGCTCGTTCATCCACGCGCTCCCTCGTCTAAGATAAATGGAATACACGTTCCAGATAATTATGTGGAAGGGGCGTTCCAGATGTCAAACGCGCCCGTGAGTGGACGCAGGGCGGACGCGGTGCGCAACCGGCAGCTCGCCCTCGACGCCGCCACCGCGTTGCTGGCCGAACGGGCGACGCCGCTGACGGTCGAGGCGATCGCCAAGTGCGCCGGACTCGGGGCAGGCACTGTCGTGCGCGCCTTCGGTGGCAAGGACGCCCTACTCGACGCCGCCGTCTCGAACCTGCTGCGACCCGTCGTCGACCGCGCGAAGGAGCTACTCGCGAACGCCAAGCCCGAGCGGGCGTTGCGGACGTTCCTGACCGACCTGATGGACTTCCAGTCGGCGTACCACGGCATCAGCGACGAGCTGCGCGGCCTGACCGTGCCGGAAACGACCGCGCTGCGCGCGGAGTTGGAAAGCGCGGTGCGGGAAATGATCGTCGGCGCGCAGCGGGCCGGGACGATCCGCACGGACCTGGAGGCGGACATCCTGACCGACCTCATCGGACAGACGGCCTTCGCGATCGCGCGCTCCGGCGGTGGCCTCGCCGATGCCTATCTCGCCGTCTTGATGGACGGCCTGCGCCCCGCAAATCCGAACATGACTATCCCAACCATTCCGAGCAAGCACAGTGGCCCCTGACCATGGTCATGTCGAGCCGGCGTGGTCGAAGTCCTGGACGCGTTCTTCGTCCTACACAATCGCTTGTCAGGCAGTCGCAGGGGCGTCATGAGAACCCTCATACAGTTCCCCAGCGGCCCTGGCGGCATCGGGATCGCATGCCGGTCCAGCGTCGCCCGATCTTCGGCCGAGCGGCTGTCCGCTCATGGCGATGAGCGGCTGTTAATTAGTGGATCCATGGCCGTTTTTCCTGTTTCCAGCGGTCGATTTCCTGGACGGCTGCCGGGTCCGGTGCCGCATCACGAGCCATAGCGAGCAGCGCTCGCGTCATCCGTGCGCGGCGCGCCTCGTCTGGCGTGATGTCACGCCAGTTCTCCGGCATGGACCGCGCTTCGTCGAGCGTCATAGGCAGAGCGGCCATGCAGGCCCGAGACACCTCAGCAGGCGACGGCGAGCCATATCGCGCCCAGTGGTAGGCCCATTCCTCTCGGCGGAAGACGGTCGCTTCGCGTGCCCGTTCCAAGAACCAGGACAGTAGTGCGGCCCACTCGTCGGCGCGGGCCGGCTGGTCGCTGTTGAGCCGGGTGAGCGCGGCCAGCACCGCCACGTAGTCATCCGCGGTGAACTCGCGCTCTGCTAGCCAGCCGGACCAAGCCCCTGCGCCGGCCTTGCCCAGGGCCCGCATTGCATTACGGACGTGCCCCCGCCGGTCCGGGGGCGGTAGCGGCACGACGTTCCGGCCAATGGTGACGTCGATCAGCCTGCCGGGCGGCGCTGCGGCATAGTCGCCGCCGGTCGCCACCTTCGCCGACACTGCGGACGCTCTAACGGTGTACTCGTCCGGATAGGAAAGGGCGTCCGGCGTGGGTACCAGCTCGAACCCGTACCGCTGCAGTTCCGCTGCGACGGCTGACCACTCGGGAGGTTCGTCCATCAAGTAGGTGCGGATAGTGATCCCGTTGGACTCCCACGGCGCCTGCGTGTGGTCACGGAAGTAAAAGGCCGTGACCTGGTTCCAGTCGCGCGTCATGTGGAGGCCCCGGGCGAAGTGTTGCTGCTCGAAGGCGCGGCCGTAGGGCTCGGCCTCATCCGGCTGACCGGGAGGCAGCCGGTTCGGATAGCTGAGTCGCGAAGCCAGATCCTCCGGGTCCGCCTCCAGCGGCACGCCTTCGATACAGCCAGTGGCCAGCGCCTCCAGGCACGCCTCAGTCAACTCATCGACGGTCCAGTCCACAGGTTCCACGTTCGCGGAGGCTAGCGGTTGTAAGCCAGGGTGGTATCTCGATTTGCGGCGTAATGCTGGAACCTCCGATACCCATGGCTACCGCTCATCCCAGCATGAACGCACGCTCATGCCGCCGTCCGCGCTCGGTGGACCGATGCGGTCTAGCCGGGAGGCAGAGAACGCCCCGGCCGCTGGTCGGGGCGTTCCGCCCTCATCAGGGTGTGCTGTTGAGCCCCAGATCAGGGGCACAGCAAGTGAGCCCTGTAGGTGCAGGATGCAGTTACCCGCATAGAGATTCGGCTGTGCGCGTACCGTGCAGTGCCGAGAGGCCAGTGCGCCTTCTCTGGCGCGCTCTTCCGGCTCCATGAGCGAGTGGGGCCAGCGCGCGCACGAGGGGATGGTGTACTGCGGTCCGTCGGAATAGCCAGCTCGGGCTCTGCCGGACGTCGGCGATTTGAAGATTGTCATCAGTCTGCTGCCACCGCGTCGCCGTCGTGCAGACCGCCGGATTCGATCGTCGTGGTGAGCAGTGAGCGCAGGGCCGTGCGAAAATGAAGCTGCAGGCAGGCCGACAGTTGTTGGAGGTAGGACGACGTGCCCGATACGGGGGCAGACAGCCGTGCGGTCGTTGAGCTGCAGCAGCGCGTCGAGCAGGACCGGGCGCGGCTGGCGTCGCTGCGACCCGGATCGCCGGCCTACGGACAGCTCCGGCGTGGGATCCTCTGGAACTCGGCAAGGCTCCGCGACCTGGAAGAAGACGTCAAGCTGCGGGCTCATCAGGTCACCGCGGTGAGGATCTTCTCCGTCCTGATAGGCGGCATTGTCGTGCTCGCCGGTTGGGGATCGTGGACGCTGCTGATCGGCGTTGGCGTGGCAGCGTTCGGGGTGTGGATCGCCGACCGGCTGCCCGACCATTTTTACCGCACCGGCCTGGGATTCGAGCGCCGCGCCAAGACGTAAGGATCGTCCTGGCCGCCAGTGAGCCCAGTCGCGACGAAGCCCCCGTGTGCTGCCCGCTGCGGCGATGCGGGGTCGCCAGTGCGACGCCCGGCAGGCGGGCGCAGACCATCGAACGCCGCGGCACTCGCTGAGATCAACCGCACGATCAGGCAGCGCGAGGTCGTGCCGGGCACGTGGGTCGTCCTGTCGCTGAACCGCGACGCTTGATCACGTATCCGCTCATGCCGCGGATCGAGCGCGTAGGCGGCCGGTGCGGCCATCACCCGCCGTAGCGAACCCCCGCTCGGCCGATGTGCTTTGCCAGACCCAGGCGAGGATGTGGCACGCTCCGGCAGCGAAGAAGGCCTGGTCCGTCCGTTCCCATGCGACCCGCTGGTCGGATCGCTCGATCAGCGTCCGACGAAACGCTCCCGCTGCTTTGGCTGCCACGGCCCGGACGCTAGTGGATGAGCCGACGCATCCGCTCACGCCGCAGATCGCGCTAGACGCAACGGCTAAAGGGGTCACTCCCCATCGGCCGCCGAGGTGTCTCGGTCCTGGCCTTCGCATCGGACGCCGGCACTCGTGATGTCTCCGCTGCACACCAGTTCTCGGATCGCCGCGGTCATCGCCGGTATACCTGGTTCCGGCACGATCAGTTGGTCGGCGGTCCAGAAGTAGCTGCCGTTCGCAACCTCACCTGTCTGTCTCCACCGCGCCAACAGGCGGCCGACCTCATCGACGGTGAAGATTGTCAGCGCCCATGTGGAGCCATCGGGAAGGTCGACGAACGCGTCGACGTTGGCCACCGTGTCCACGGTGTCCGTGTCCGCATCGAGCAGGAACCGCGCCACGAACGTCGGCTCGGTGATGGTGGTGTACGAATCGCCGGCGCCCATAGACGTCAATCATGACGTACGCCTGCAGCGCCCGCGTCTGCCGCAAAGTGCTCGGCAAGGTGGGTGGCGGGTCGCGGATCGCCGAAGGTTAGCCATCGTGCTTATGTAGTGCTTCCAGCAGGTTCTTAGCGGACACGCCGAGCGGCACGGTGTCCGAGGTTGCCGCGATTATGTGGAGCGCGGGTTCCAAGCCTGCGACGGCGTCACGGAGGGCTGCTTTGACGCTGCGGGTATGGCCGTCGGCGTCGATGAATTGCTGTCCCGGGCGTACCCAGGCAAGGCAGTCGATGAGGATCTCGATCGCGGTCCTGCGCGGCCTGCCCTGGGTGGCGCGGATGACCGCGACGAGGACCCCCGCGGCAGGCCCTGCGGCGTCATAGAGCCAGCCCGAGTGATTGTGCCCGATGGCGTCGAGAACCTCGTTGTAGGCGCGCTCTCCTTCCTGCGCAGTTCGCACCCGTTGTAGTCCCCTGATTGCGGCCATGACCGCAGCGGGATCGGCGCCGTGGTTGGCCCAGCCCCCGGTCCGCAGTGCCTGCTCGATTTCGTCGCCGACGTGTTCCAGCACCAGGTAAGTATGAAAGCAGCGGCGATCAGCGTGCGCACTCATTTGCCGCCGATCGGGCGCTACCTGCTGGCAGTTGCCGTCACACTGCGGGGCTGGACTTCAGTCCGGCGGACTTCCCGAACTGTCGACGAGCGTGCATGGTGTCTTACGCTTCGTGAGTGAGTGATAGCGACTTTGACGCACGATTGGCCGGTCTCATTGCGAGCGTGGATGAGGCCGCCGCGCTCCTTCGGGAGCGCGGCGAGGGGCACTGGCTCGCGTGGCTCGTACGATGCCGTGCTGAACTCGTCGCTCACGAGACGGCGGTCTTCGACCACATCCTCGCGGCGTTCGGCGGTATGGGCAGTTTCAACGATCTTCTGATCCTGGCCGTCAACGGCCATGCGGTTCGGCCTGACCAGGAGAAGGTGGTCAACGAACGGCTGGGGGATCTGCGCCACCTCATCTGGACCGACGCGACTGATCTCCGCCACGAGTTGGCGGAGTCACCATGACGGACATCCGCACATGCCGCGACCAGGGCGGCTGCCAACTATTGGTGACCTTGCTCGTGGTAGTACCTGGCGGAAAGGCGGTGCAAGATCGCCAGTCCGTCGTGGGCGGATAGGTAACTCGCTTCGGGATGCGGCTCGCACTGTTCCCAGATGGGGACGTCGCTGGGGTCGGCGCCGCCTACGCCAAGGCACGCGTCGGTATGACGAGCGCGGAAGTAGAACTGTTCTCCGCTGGGCAGGTGGCCTTCCACTTGGACCGGGGCGGCCGAGCAGGTGAGGGCGGCGTTCCATCCCTCCGTTTTGAGTGTGGCCAGTGCGGCCTGCCACTCCACTTCGTGCTTCAAGCCCCATCCCGTCGTTGCCACACCAGCACTCTTTCTGTGGGCTGAGAGCGTCGCAAGATCTTCACGTCCGGATTTGCCGCCGATCGGGCGCGCTACCTGCTGGCACTTGCCGTCACACTGCCTGCCTGGACTTCAGTCCGGCCGACTTCCCGAACTGTCGATGAGCGGACGTTCGGCAAGATTTGGACTCCAGGGCCGATCGAGCAGAGACGCCCGGTGGTGGAGGTACCGGAAGCGCGCCGTCGAGATCGATGAGGCCGCCGTATCGGCGGGCTATCGCCACAGCGAGCTGGGCGAGAAACCGGTGGTCATCCTTGCCGTTAACTGCCGCGGCCAGGACGATCTCGGTGATCGGAAGGAAGCCCGCTGCACGCGTCAAGCAGGCCGCCTCATCAGGGTCGTCGCATTCGTAAGCATCAGGTTCGACGAGCATCGGCCCGGTCCCCGGCGTCGGCTCCGTCATGTCGAGGTTGCGCGGTTCCCGAAGTACCCACCAGTTATCTCTGTCCGGGCTGAGCGACTCCGACAGCCACACACGGAACTCCCGGACGTCATCAGCAGTCCACGCGCCCGGCAGCAGAACTGCGGCTGAAGGTCCGGCCACGAGGACAATTGTGCATCACGGCTGGGGACACCTGGCATCCGCTCATGCCGCGAGTTGCGCGACGCAACGTCCGGGCACTCGGTCGGGGGTCGGCGCTTGCCGGGACACCTCCGACCTGACCCAGGTCTCGACCTGATCCTCAAAGGCCAGAGCCAAGAATCTGCAGCGGGAACGTCAAGCCGGCGCCTATCGCACCTCCGTGCGGTCCACCGCCCTGCGCGGCGCGCGCCGCGAAGCTCAAGGCACGATCCCGCCGGTAGATCCTGCCGATGATGGCCGCCGGTACTTTGCCGCGAATGCCTGCGCTGAGCTACTTGGCGTTCGGTGCCTGCCTTGTGATGCCGTCGGCAGCGGCAAGAATCTCGGGCGCGAGCTTC
Source organism: Asanoa sp. NPDC049475 (assembly GCF_040676915.1). Classification (NCBI taxonomy): domain Bacteria; kingdom Bacillati; phylum Actinomycetota; class Actinomycetes; order Micromonosporales; family Micromonosporaceae; genus Asanoa; species Asanoa sp. NPDC049475. Next base: position 128,637 of record NZ_JBFAPY010000005.1, read on the forward strand.
ACACTGGCGCCTAGACCTTCAATCCCGACAAGGCGGCCAACCGCATCGGAATCGAGGTTGACCATGCTGTCTACGGCAACGGGATCACACGCGTACATGTGCGCCCCCGTAAGCCCGGTGTCTGAAGATGAGCAGCCACGAGCCGATCTGCGTCGTCGGTGCCGCCAGGCGGCCGCTGTGTCCCCAATCGCCGTACCCTCGAAGGGCTGCGACTATTTGACCGGACACAACGTCATGATCCACAGCAGTCCCGCCTGGCGGCATCGCCTCCGACGAGCTGATGCGCCGTCGCTAGTGAAGGGGGTGTCCACAGCGGATACATCACCTAGCTGACAGCGGGAGCGATCAACGCCGCCCTGCCCAGGGGTTAGCAGCACATCGCCGCGGACGTTGCCTGCGGCGAGCGCTCGCCGCGTGGCGTCGGCGGTGCTCGCCGAGAGTCCAGCGCTCCGGGGGTGTGGCGGAACAGCCTGGTGCGCGACCCTTGCCATATGGGCCCGTAGCCACGCGTCGAGGACGTTCCGGCGGTGGTGCCATCGTTGGATCCGTTATAGCGGGATGGCGGTGTGATCAGCCGACTGCCCTACACCGCTCAGTCGTACGGCGTAGCGGGCTTCATCAGGTCGTGTCTTGGCGTGCCCAGGTCCAGGCCGGAACGGAGCGGATCGGATGCAGGCCGGCGTCGGTTTCGGCCAACGAGTTTCGTTGGGCGACCTGGGCGCCGAACTCGACATGTTCGCGGACCGCCGTGCGGAAATCGTGGTCGTTGGGCAGGCCGGCTTCGTCGATGGCCTCCAGGTAGACCTCGACGAACCGGTCCCGCTGCTCGTCGGTGATCTTCAGGTGGCGGTGGACATCGATCAGATATTGGAAGCCGAGCTCCGAGGTGAATCGGTCCGGACCGCCGAAGGACTCGGCAGTGAACCAAGTCAGGTGGTCGACGTGGCGGGGCTGGCGGACCGGAAACACCTCGCGCAGCACGGGATCGGCCAACGCCTTTGCGTAGAACAGCTCTTCGAGGCGGTGCAACGCCTCGTCACCGCCGGCGAATTCGAAAAGAGTTGTCATCGCTTTCGCACCCTACGCTGACGTACGTCTGGTCCGGTGAGCAGGAGCCGTCGTTGCCACCTCGGAGCCGGCCTGAACGCACGTTACACAACGGGTGCTGCGTGTCGCCATCACCCGTGCGCCTCTGTGCGGCCTGCTGGGTCCGCTCCACTGACGGGGCAAGTACGACTCCCCGAGAGATGACGCGACGACACCGGCGGGCGCGACGGCGCAGGTGGTCATCGTGACCGCCTCGTTGTTGCCCGCCGTCCTGCCCCGCACGCCGCGGGCGGCCGCCAGTTCAGGGGCACGGCTTGCGTCGGCCGTCGTGGGTGTTGGGCCCCGACGGCATCCAGTCAGCTGACACCGTCCACGCGTTGACCGCCGCCCGGCTAGCAGTGCGGTGTCGCGGCGGCGGTGGCCACGACCGTCCGGCCGCGCGCCGTGTCTCGTGAACGACGGCCGGAGTGACACGGCTTCTCTGACGACACAAGATTGTCATCGAGGTCGGCGGAGGAACCCGTCAGCGCAGGGTGCGAAAGAACTCGGTGATGTCGTCGCCGAGCAGGACGGGACGGGCTCCTCGTGCGCGGCGAAGTGGCCGCGCGGCATGCGGGTGTATCGAACGAGGCGGTAGGTGCGCTCTGCCCAGGAACGTGGGGGCTGGGTGAGGTCGGCCCCACCTCCGCCGGCGCGGTCTGCCCCACGGCGATGAACGACTACACGTTGCGAACGTGACCAGGACAAGCCCGCGCCAGGTCGAACTGTCGAGGAAGTCGGGTCCTGTTTGCCCTTGGCGTGGTTAGCGTTTCAGTCACGGTGATTACGTTCAGAGTGCGACGGCTTCGGCTTCGCGCTTGTCGTACGCGGTGCGGGCTGCGGCGATCTGGTCCTGGTTCGCGTCGGTCCAGGCGACCAGCGTCTGGACGGTCGCGTGCAGCGTGACGCCAAGTGGGGTCAGCTCGTAGTCCACGCGTGGCGGCACGGTCGGGTGGACGGTACGTCGGACGAGGCCGTCCCGCTCGAGGTGGCGCAGGGTCACCGTCAACATCCGCTGGCTGATGCCGTCGATCTCCCGGCGCAGCTCGGTGAAGCGGAGCTTGCGGTTGTCGAGCAGCGCCACGACCAGCAGCGACCACTTGTCGGCGATGCGGTCGAGGATCTGCCGCACCTCGCAGTCCTCCCGCGTGTCCCACTGGAAGGCGTCGTTGAACTCGCCCCCGGTATCGCAGCAGTAACCAGGTGACGTTGAAGTGCCTTCTTCCATGGTTCCCAATGGTGACCAAGGATGGAGCCGGTTACAAGAGGTAACCGACTCACGTGGGGGAATCCTGTGCCAACGAACGTCAACGCCCGGTCCCGGGCTCTGTTGCTCGTCCTGTGCGGGGCGATCTTTCTGGAGGGCGTCGACATCTCGATGATGGGTGTCGCGTTACCCGCCATCCGCGCCGACCTGAGCCTGTCGACCGCCGCGCTGCAGTGGGTGGTGAGCGGCTACGTGCTCGGGTACGGCGGTTTCGTGTTGCTCGGCGGACGCGCCGCTGACCTGCTCGGCCGGCGGCGGATGTTCATCGGCTGGCTGGTGGTGTTCATCGCGTTCTCCGGTCTCGGCGGGCTTGCGACCGAGGGGTGGATGCTGATCCTGGCCCGGTTCGCGACCGGGGTCGCGGCCGCCTTCCTGGCCCCGGCCGGCCTGTCGATCATCACCACGAGGTTCCCGGAGGGACCGGCCCGAGACCGCGCGGTGCTCGTGTACGCCGGCGCGGCCGCGGGCGGCTTCTCACTCGGCATGGTGATCGGCGGCCTGCTGACCTCCGTCGACTGGCGGTGGGTGTTCTTTGCGCCGGTGGTCATGGCGTCGCTGCTGCTCGCCGCGGCGATCCCGCTGATCCCGCGGGACGTCCCGACGGCGGGGCGGCCCCGCTTCGACGTCGCGGGCACACTCGCGCTGACCGGAGCGATGCTGCTGCTGGTGGTCACCGTCGTGCACCTGCCGGAGGTGGCGCCGTGGGTCACGCTCGCGACGCTCGCCAGCAGCCTGACGCTGTTCGCGATGTTCGTGGCCATCCAGCGGCGGTCGGCGGCGCCGTTGATGCGGCTGGGCATCCTGCGCTCGTTGCCGCTGTTGCGGGCGAACGTGGGCGCGTTCCTGCTCGTCGGCGGGTTCATGGGCTTCCAGTTCCTCGCCGTGCTCTACCTGCAGGAGCTGCGGGGCTGGTCGGAGATCGAGACCGGCCTCGCCCTCGCGGTGATAGGCATCGACGCGATCCTCGCCCCGACCCTGACGCCTGGACTCGTCGCCCGGTTCGGCAACCACCGGGTGATCGCGGTCGGGCTCGTGCTGGTCGCGCTGGCGTTCGCGTGGTTCCTACCCCTCGGCATGACCTGGAGCTTCCTGACGCTCCTGCCGGGGCTGCTGGCAATCGGGCTCGGGTTCGCGCTCGCGTACGGGCCGCTGACGATCGCCGCGACCGACGACGTCGACGCGGACGAGCAGGGGCTGGCGAGCGGCATCCTGACCACGTCGTTCCAGTTCGGGTCGGCGCTGGGGCTGGCCGTGACGACGGCGGTGGTGGTCGCGGTGGCCGGCTCCGGCGCCGATCCAGAGGCCACATTGGACAGCTACCGGTCCGGCCTACTGGTGCCGGTGACAGCGCTGGTGATCGCCAGCCTGGTCACGATCGCGGGCCTGGGGCGCGATGCGCGCCGAGGCCAGGCCGTGCCCGCGCGGTGAGACATGGTGCGTGGAGCGCTCCGCTACGAGATGCGGCGGGGGAGCGCAACAGTCTCGCCCGCCACATCGATCGCGACCTTGCCGCGAAGTGCGTACGATCGCCTGTTCTCCAGGAGCTCATGCGCCTCGGCCATTCGAGCGAGTGGAAGTGTCGCGCCGATGACCGGCTTGACCAGACCGCGCTCGACCAGCGTGGTGAGCCCGTCCAGCTTTCCACGGTTCTGTCGCGTGAAGACGAAGTGATAGGCGGCGTTCTTGCCCCACGCCTCGATGAGGTTCTGCGGCTGCGCGATGTCGACGATGCTGACGACGCGTCCGAGGTCGGCGAGCGTCAGCGGGCTTCGGCTGAGTGTGTCGCCGCCGATCGTATCGAAGACGACATCGACCCCCCTGCCTCGCGTCATCTCGGCGACGGCGTCGACGTAGTCCGTCGCGGTGAAGTCGATCGCCGCATCCGCTCCGAGAGACCGCACGAACTCATGGTCGCCGGCCTTGGCCGTGGTGATCACTCGTGCGCCGATGGCTTTCGCGACCTGGATCGCGATCGTGCCGACACCGCCCGCGCCTCCATGGATGAGGATCGTCTCGCCCACGGTGAGCGCAGCTCGCGTTACCAGGGACTCCCAGACCGTTCCGCCGACGAGAGTCAGGCTCGCCGCCTCGAGGTGACTGAGGTTCTCCGGCTTCCGGCCGACGAGGTCGACATCGACGACGTGCTGCTCGGCGTAGGAGCCGGGGCCGCCGAAGATCCGGGGTGTGTAGTACACGGCATCGCCGGCGCGAAACTCGGTCACGTGGGATCCGACTTCCTCGATCACGCCGGAGATGTCGTGCCCGATGATCGCCGGGAGCCGCACCTGATCCGAGTAGTCTCCGCGACGGATCTGATAGTCGAGCGGGTTGACGGCTGTCGCGTGGACGCGCACCCGTACCTGGCGGGGTTCGACTTGCGGCACGGAGACCTCGCGCAACTCGAACGCATCGGCCCCTCCGAAACGGGCGAGCACAACGGCCTTCATCGGATCAGTCATCTCGGGGTTCCTCGTCGTGGTTCGAGTCACCCCAAACGGTAGGCCTACGTCCGTGCGTTGTCCGGCAAACACCTTTCGTGGTGACCGCTGTTGCCGACAGCGCTTCGGCCCGAGGAACGAGAGGGTCGAGGTGCCCGGGCGTACGGTGCGCCGATGCGCGTTCGGCGGCGAGGTGTGTGCGCCGCGGTTGTCTGCCGCCCGGGACCTCGACCTTGCTTGGCTCTCTGATCGGTTTCGTGTCTTACGCGATCACCTCCTGTCGTCGCGACCCGATCGGAGGGGACCGGGGCCGCCGCCACACCAGGCGCGGCCTCACCTGCTCCCCGAGGACCGCGACGGCGGGTCTCGGGACTGGCCACGGTGGTGGGCCTTCCGCCGGGCGCGGTAACGCCGGTGGCGGGGGTGGCGGACGATCCCAGGACGCGGCGACCAGCGCGTCGAATTCGGCCCGGAGCAGTTCCTCATCCTGGTAGACGATGTCGAGGAACGCGTCGTCGACTGTCCGAACCGGGGTCGATTCGACCGCGTAGACGTTGCCGGCTTGTGTTGCGGGCATCGGTGTCACCCCCTCACCAATGGCCGGCCGGGGTTGTCGAACCGACGGCCCCCGAGCCGAGGTGTGGCATGCTCAGGCGTTGATCTCCTTGCGGTCGCCGGCCACGGCGACCGCGACCTTGCGCGGCTTGGCCTCTTCTACGATCGGGATTTTCACGACCAGCACACCGTTGTCGTAGCCGGCCTCGATCCGGTCGGCATCCAGTGCGTCGCCGAGGAACAGCTGCCGTGAGAACACGCCCAAGGCTCTCTCCGAAACCTGCAGCTGCGCGTCGTCGCCCAGATGCAGCGGCCGGCGTTCTGCCTTGACCGTCAACACGTTGCGTTCCACGCGTATGTCGATCGCGTCCGGGGCGACCCCGGGAAGATCGAGAAGGATGACGTAATCGTCGCCGCTGCGGTAGGCGTCCATCGGCATGGCCGCCGGCCGGGACCATGTGCCGGGCTGGGCGGTGCCGAAGACACGCTGGGCCAGCGAGTCCAGGTCACGGAACGGGTCGGTGCGCATCAACATCGATCTCACCTCGCTTCCTTGTCGTCAACGACGGTGTCAATGCGCTCTAGGGATGTTGTAACATGTCATCAGTCCGATGACAACCAGAAAGTCAACAAACCTATGACGTTCGCCAGTGAGGCCGCGCTTTCCGCGCGGGTGGCCGCCCTCGGGCGCGACCTCGAGGGCGCGATCGACGGCACCGACGCCGAGCCGCTGGCCGAGGTGCTCGCCGCGCTCTCAGCGCTACGCGCGCTCCGCGCCCAACTGGATCTCTGGGAATATCGGTTGATCAACCACGGCCGCGACCTCGGTGCCAGCTGGATCGCGCTCGCCCCGGCGCTCGGAGTGGCCAGCCGGCAGGCCGCCGAACGCCGCTACCTACGGCTCGCGCCGTCCTCCCACACCCACGACAGGCGAACCCGGGACGAGCGGGTCCAAGCCGTCCGCGACCAACGCGCCTCCGACCGCGCCGTCAACCGCTGGGCCCAGACGCAGAGCTCCGCGCTGCGTCAGCTGGCCGGCCTCATCACCGCCTTGGACAACCTGGGCCCGCACGCGCAACACAGCCTCGACCAACTCCACGACGCCATCGGCGCCGACGACACCGCCGCCCTGGTTCCCCTGCTCGCCGCGATCCACGAATACCTTCCGGCTGGGCACCCCCTCGCCGATCGCGTCGCCGACATCACCGACCACGCGGCCGAACTACGTCGCGACACCCAACAACAACGCGACCAGCAACGAGACGCCGAGCCCTGACCCTGTGCTCCGGCGTCAGCGTGGCGGGAGCGGCGACAAGCCGCCCCCGCCGCGCGAACGGGTCAGTGGTTGAGGTTCTGCATCCACTCCCGCAGCTCGCGCGCCTGCCGCGCGAGCTCAGAACGCGCCGCCGCGTCGCCGGAGGCCTCGTCGTTCGCCAGTTCGACGATCGAGTTCAGCGCCGGAATGGCGGCGGTGTATTTGGTTGCCAGGTAGCTGTCCCGCGCGATGTCCAGGGCGGCATCGGCGGCGTCCGCGGCGGCCGCGGTCAGCAGCCCGGCTGCTCGGTCGGCCTCGATCAACAGGCTGGTCTCGCGGTAGGACGAGCAATTGGCGCCCGTGCGGTCGGCGGTCGTCTCGATCCCGCCGAGGATGATCCGCATGAACGAGTCGTCGTAGTACTGCGTCCGGAAGTGGCCGAGGATGTTCGAGAACGCCTTGCCACCGCCCCAGTTCTGGCACCACGCGATCGGGTGGTCGCCGTTCATCAGCCGCAACGGGTTGGTGGCCGCGTTGCCGCTGTTGAGGCTGCGCTGGTAGCTGTTCTCGTTGAGGCTCAACAGCGTGTGCACGTCGGCCCGCATGTTGCGGTCGAAGTTGTAGAGCTCGTCGACCGTCATCCACCGGGCGGGGAGATGCGCGGTCGCCGGGTGCGTGTTGTCCTCGGTCACCACCTCGGCGTGGATACAGCTGCCGCACTGGCCGAACCCGTTCTGGCCGGACGGATGGCTGGTGAAGAACCCACCCACGAGGTTGCCGTACCACGGCCAGGTGCCGATCTCGAACGAGTCGGCGGCGCCGTGGATGCCGACATAGCCGCCGCCCTGGTTCATGTAGGCCTCGAGGTTCGGCTGCTCGGTGATCGGATTGAGCGGGCCCGGGTGCCCGACATTGGACTCGAAGACGATCGTGTCGTACTGCTTGAGCGCGTCGAGGCTCAGGAACGGGCTCGCGGGCAGCGTGACGGTCGGGAGTTGCGGGTCGTAGACGTCGACGTTGAAGTTGTGCGCGATGCCGAGCTTCTGGATCGCGGCCACGGTGTGCGGGATGTGGTCGTGCCGGAAGCCCGTCGTCCGGGAGAAGACCAGGACGTTGTAGTCGGCGTTCGGGTTGTGCGGGAGCGGGGCGAGCACCGGGTCCGGGATGAACGTCGGGCCCGCCGCGGGCTCAGACTCGAGGCCCGTCGCAGGCTCCGGCGCGAGCCGGTCGTTGAGCTGGTCGATCAGGTAACGCGCATCGCCCACGAGTGTTCTGCGGGCCGGGCCGGGCGCGATCCCGTCGTTGGCGATCGAGACGAACTCGTTCAGGACCTGGCTCGCGCGCTTGTCCGAACCAGCGTCGGCGAGTGCCTTCGCCTCGTCGAGCTGGGCCTGCAGCGCCGCGCCGACGTCCGCCGAGACGCTGCCGGCGGTCACGAACCGGGCGATCAGCGTGCCGACGTCCGCGAACGATGTCGTCACGATGAACGTCTGCGTGTACTTCGCGCTGTTGGAAGCGGCGTCGGAGAGATGCACCGCGAGCGTGTGCACGCCGAGGGACAGCTCGGAGGTCTGCACCGGCAACGGCGGGACCAGCTTGCCGTCGAGGTACATGTTCAGCACCGCCACTCCGCCCGAGCCGGGGGCGGGGTCGGTGCGCGTCGGGATAAGTGTGGCGACGTGACCGACGTGACCGTCGGTGATCGCCGGGTACGAAGCAGCCGGCGCCCGCGTGTCGATCCGGACCGAGATCGAGCGGAACGCCGCGACGTTTCCGGACGTGTCGACCACGCGGTACCGGACGCTGGTGTTGCCCTCCTGCGTGATCACCGCCGACGCCGTGGCCGACGCCGGCGCCCCTTCGACGGGCAGGTCGATGTAGGCGGCGCCGCCGTTGAGCGAGTACTGGAACGTGGCGATGCCGACGTCGTCGGTTCCCGACAGGTTCAGCGTCACCGGGCCGCGGTACCAGTTGTTCTGGCCGGTCGGCGCAGCGGGCGACAGCGTCGCCACGTTGATCGTCGGCGGTGTCGTTTCCGCTGCCCACGACGGCGCAGCGGGGATGAATACGGCCGCCGTCACGCAGGCGGCCACTGCCGATGCGCGAAATCTTCTCCGCATGAGTGTCTTCTCTCTCTTGCCGCGATAGGGGAGGGTTCGCTAGGAGCCGATGCCCGTGCCGACGAACTCGGCCCAGTTGAGGTTGAACAGGTTGCCGCCCGTGGCGCCACCCGTGACCGGGCGGAACACCAGGAACAGCTCATGCGTCCCGGACATCGAGACCGGGAACGTCTGGCTCGTCCAAGTTCCCGTCCCGCCGGTGGACACGAGGTTGGCCGTCGTCAGGATCGGCCCGGTGACCGAGTCCTGACGGACCTCGATTGCCGCCAGCGGCGACCCGGGCGTCCGGCCGGCAGCCGCGTCCGCCGCGCGGAACGTGATCGAATCGATGTTGGTCAGGTTGAACGGGCCGTTGAGCTGGAGCCAGTCGCCCGAGCCCAGGCTGCCGCGGTGCACGCCGGCGCCGCCGTCGGTGTTGGTCGCCGTGTTGGTGCCGGACTGGTTGACGACGAACTCCACCTCCTGGTGCTTCTGGCGGATCTGGTGCTGGTCGGTCGTGGTCAGTTGTGGGACGCCGCCCGGACCGCCGTGGTCGGTGTAGCGCGCCTGGACCACGCCGGAGACGTTGCCGCCGTGTGAGACGTCGTCAGCGACCGTGTGGAGCACGCCAGAGCAGCCGTTGACGGACTCCTCGGCGTGGCCGTGCGCGTCGTGGCCGAGCACGAACGTCACCTGCACCTCGGAGCAATTGACCGTCCCGTCCTCGGGGTCGGTGACCGTGACCGAGAACGGGATGTCGTCGCCGAACGCGAACGTCCCGCCCTCCACCGGCGTGTTGACGACCACCGTCGGGCTCGTGTTGCCCACGGTGATCACGGTGCTGGTCGAGGTTTGCTTGCCGGACGAGTCGAGCACGGTCAGCACGGCCGTGTAGCGGCCGGACTGCGTGTAGGTGTGTGTCGGGTTCGGGTCGGTCTCGATCGCCGAGCCGTCGCCGAAGTTCCACTGGTAGCGGATCGAGTCGCCGGGATCCTCATCCAGCGAGCCGGCGCTGGAGAAGTTCACGGTCAGCGGCGTTGGGCCGTCGGTGCGGTCCGTGGTGAGCACGGCCTTCGGCGCGCGCTTGCCCTTGACGTACTCCCACTTGTACATGCCCGCGTCCGGGCTGATGACGTTGAACCCGTTGCCGTAGGTCAGCAGGTAGAACGCGCCGTCAGAACCGAACTGCAAGTCCATCGGGTTGTCGCACTCGAACCGGAACCTGCCTGCTCCGGCGTTCGCGCGGCTGCCGCAATCCAGGAAGCTGTTGATCTTCTGGACGTGGTTGTTCTGCTTGTCGAGCTTGACCTCGCGCAGCGTGTCCTGCGTCCACTCGCTGATGATGACCGAGTCGTCGTAGTACGGCGGGAACTTGTTGGGGTTCGGGTTCTGCGGGTCGTAGTGGTACTTCGTGACCCCGTGCGGACCGACGCCGCCGGTGAAGAGCTCGGGGAACAGCCGCGGGCACTCGGTCGTCGAGCCGGGCGCGATCGGGCCCGGGGTCGGCGCGTAGTAGGCCTCGCACGGGGTGCCCAGCGGCGCGTTCGTGTTGTTGTCGCGGTAGGAATACCAGATGTCCGGGTCGGTGACCGGCGGGACGTCCCTCAGGCCCGGCTCGACCGTCGGACCGCCCTCGATGTTCCACAGCGAGTCGTTGCGCTGCGTCGGCCCGTCGCAGTCGAACTTCTGAGGCGGGTTCTGCAGCGGCGTGCCCGCGGTGGTCGTGCCAGGCGCGAATTCGTGGAAGCTCCACTCGTAGTGCGCGAGGTCGCGCTTGTAGCACGTCGGCCAACCGTAGTTGGACGGTTTGCGCACGATCTCGTAGCGGCCGGTGCCCGACGGGCCGTGCGAGCGCTGCGGTGTCTGGGCGTCAGGGGAGTAGTCGCCGATGTACGCCACGTCGTTCTCGTCGACCTGGATCCGGAACGGGTTGCGTAAACCCATCGCGTAGACCTCCGGTCGCGTCTTGTCCTGCGGCGCGCCCGCGACCAGCGGGAACAGGTTGCCCGACGGGATCGAGTAGGCGCCCGTGCCGGAGCCGAAGTCGACCTTGTTGGCATCGGCGGCGGAGATGTCGCCGTCCTTGACCTTGATCCGCAGCACCTTGCCGCGCAGGTCGTTGGTGTTCAGCGCGCTGCGGCGGGAGTCACCGGTGAGCCGCTGATACCAGCCGCCCGCCTGCGCCGTGCCGGTGGCGATCGCCGGCGTGGCGGTGCCGGTCAGGCCGGTGCCGTCGGCGGTTATCTGCGACTGGTCGGACTGTTGCTTGCCGCGGCGGAAGAACACGTTGACGTTCGACGTGTTGACCGGGCCGCCGCTGGTCTGGATCTCATCCGCCTCGATGTTCGAGAGCGCCTCGAGCGCCGTGTCGATCGCATTGCGGTCCGCGTTCCACGCGATCGGCTCCGTCGTTTGACCCTCGAAGGTCAGCGTGAACGTGCCGCCCGTCGCGTCGGTGACGCGCACGGTCTGCTGCTCGTCGGTCTTCTGCGAGTTGTACGGCCCGTAGCCGCCGCCGTTGATGCCACCCGCGGGCGTGTCATCGCCGGTGACCATCCAGAGGTTGCCGTGCTTGTCGAAGTCGATGTCGCCCGCGACGTGGCAGCACTCCTGGCGATTGACCGGCACGCGCAGGATCTGCTCCTCGGAGCCCATATCGAGGTGCGCCGGCGCGCTGTCGGTGGCGTCGACGAACTTGAAGCGGCTGAGCTGGAAATAGCCCACGTACGGATCCCACGCGGTCTTGGACGCCGCCACGTTCGGCGGGGTGGTGTTCGGCGTGATCTGGGTGACGACCGATCCGTCGCTCAGCTTGACGTCGGTGACCTCCTTCCCCGAGTAGTAGAGGTAGACCCACTTGTTGGTCGCGAAGTTGGCGTCTACCGCCGGGCCGTAGAGCCCGTCCTCGCCCGCGGAATAGATTTGCTGAGTCATCGGCAGGCTCGGGTCGGCGAAGTTGGCGATGACCGTGGTGACGCCCGTGGTCGAGTCGTGCATGCGCAGCGAGCCCAGGCGGTCCGTCTGCAGAACGCGGCCGTCCGGCAGCTGGTCGAAGCCGATCGGCTCCTGCAGGTTCGGCGGCGAGCCGATCTTCGTCTGCTGGTAGTTGGCCAGCACGGTCGCGCCGCAATCGCTGTAGACCGGGTCGGCCTGGCCCGCGGCCCAGCCGATCGCGCCCTCGAGGTGCTTGGTGAGGTCGGCGTCGAAGCTCGCGGCCGTGTTGCCCAGTCCGGTGTAGAACGAGCGGCCGCCCTCGAAGTCCTTGCACCACGAGACCGGGTGATCGGCGCCCATCGTGCCCCCGGCGATCCCGTCGAGGGTGGCGCCCTGCGGCTGCGGCCCGAACGGGTCCTCGACGACGGTGACGAGGACGTGTGACACACCGCGGACGTTCTTCGTGAAGTTGTACCAGTTGTCGGTCCGCGACCAGAGCTGCGGCAGATCCTTGCTCGCGTCATGGACGCGGTCGGCGACCTTCACGTCACCCGATTGCACGTCGGTCCTGCCGGACGCACGCGTGCCCAGGATGTCCGTCAGGAACGACCAGGACTGGTCGGTCTCGACCGCCGAGCCGACGCCGACGAAGCCGCCGCCGTTGCGGAAGTAGCGCTCGAAGTTCGCGCGTTGCGCGTCCGTGAGGGGGCTGGCGAGACCCGTGCCCAAGAACACGACCGCGCGGTACTGCTCCAGCTTCTTCTGCGTGAAATGGTCGCCCACGTCAGCTGGCCCGGGCGCCACGACCGTGAAGTCACCGGCTCTGGCCGCGTCCCGGATCGCGGCCAGGCCGGCCGACGACACCGCGTCCTGGCTGCTGCGCACCACGAGCACCTTGAAGCCGGCGTCTGGTGGTGCGGCCTTGGCGGCAGGCGCGGACGGCTGCAGCAGCAGCGCCGCTGCGGCGACCAGCCCTGCGAGCCCAAACGCGTACGATGCGCGCTTCCTCATTGCGAGGCTCTCCTCCTCTTCCCCCTGATCGAGGGGGAACCGTTGGGATTGCGTCCGTGTTGTGCGATGCGGCGCCCGCTTGGTCAGGAGCCATGCGATGCCAGGACGTGCCCAGCGCCTGCGCCGTCGTCGCCCAGGAGCCGGACCCGGTCGTGCCGGGTCCGGAGCCGTGCGGCATCAGCACCGCGGGCGCGGTGCCGCTTACCAGGGATGTGGATGGGGGAGCTGTCGACTGTGACGGTCCGAAATGCCGTCAGCAGGGCACGTCAGATGTGCTCAGGCGGATGCGGAGTTGACGGACTTCGCGAAGAGCTCCATCATCGCCCGGCCGAACTGCGGCATGTCGGGCCAGCCGCGGCAGGAGACGAGGTTGCCGTCGACGACGTCGGGAGCGTCGATGACCGTCGCGCCCGCGTTCTCCATGTCACCGGTGATCGGCGGGAAGCACGCCGTCTTGCGACCCTTCAGCAGCCCGTAGACCGCCGGCACCTGGGCGCCGTGGCAGACCAGCGCGATGGGGAGGTTGCGGGCGAAGACGTGCTCGGTGATGCGTTTGACGTCGACGTCGGCCCAGGGCACGTCGACGGGGAGCTTGCGGCCGTTCTTTCTCCACGTACGCGTCGGAGTTGGGGTCGAACTCGTGGATGACCAGTTGCACGTCGCGCATCGTCCGTGACGAGACGTCGACGTCCCAACCGCCCTCCTGGACGCGGTAGTAGGGATACATGGTGTCGAGTTCCTCGGCGGCGTCGCCGGTCAGGAGCAGCGCTCTAGGCACCTGCTTCTCCTCGAGTCGGGGGGACGGTCGGGGGATGGATCCAATCCGATCCGATCCGATTGCGTCAGCATTCACCTGGCCCCAGCGGCCCGTCAAGCCTGCGCCGCTATTCCGTCCGCGGCCTTGCCCTCATCGAACAATCGCCGAAAACGGTCGCCGGACCGCAGGATGTGCCGACGCATCGCGTACGCGGCGGCGTCGGGGTCACGCGCGGTGATCGCGGCCACCACCGCCCTGGGGCTCGGCCATGGCCAGATGGATGACCTCTGCGACGACATCAGTTGCCCGAGCAGCGAGTCGTACACCTCGTCGGAAAGCCGGCCACCCGACCTCCCCGCCGGCGAACCCGTTGACATCTCCCACAACGCTGCGGCATTCTGACGCCCCAGGCGATCGTATAGGAAACGTGGCGGGGTGCCCGTCATCCGGCACGGTCGCGGAACCGCCAGCCATCCTTCTATATCGATCACCTGGAGGGCTTCTGCGTGCTCGTGACGCCGGTCCGCGGCCCTCGCGACAGATTGGCAACACGCCCGCACAACCCAGCAACTGCTCGGCGAAGCACACCGTGAGGCCCTAGAAGTCCCCACCCGGAAAGCGGCCAAGAAGATGCGGCATCCAAAGCGAAGCGGACGACCGTCCGTTCCCGATCGAAAGGCACGGCTCCCGACGGGCGGCCATGCTGCTGGTAGCCACGACCCCTAGCGGCAACGGTCTGAGGCCTTGCCGTCGAGGACCCGCTTCGACCGAATCCGCTGAACCAGCCTGGTTGTGAGGTGGGGCGAGTCCTCTACGCTGCGCCACTTCGTCGTGACGACCCAGATCCTGATCCACTGCATCACCGCGCGAGGCGTCGGTTTTTCGGGATGCGGCCGCGTTTGGCCTCTCGCGGTGGGTGTTCGGAATGGTTGTGGCCGGACATTGCCAGGGCGGGGGGAGCGCTCAGGTCGGGCGGGGGCTTTCGTCGCCGGTGCGTTGTGCAGAAAGGATATGGGCCAGCCGGCTCGAAAGGGCTGGATCGACGAGCGAGATCTCCGCTACCAGTGCGCTCGTGGCGGCGTTGAGAGCGCGGGTAAGTTCGGCTTCGTCGAGAGCGCGGACCAGCGTTTCGGCCAGCGGAGCCGTCACCTCATCGGGAAGGAGGTGGGCTCCCTTCGCGTAGCTGGTCGGATGCCCGAGGCGCAGACACGCCAGGGCCAGGATCTGGCTGCGCAAGGCGCTGATCCAGTGCTCGGCCTGCCACCAGCGGCGCCGCTGGATGCAAACGCTCGCGTGGAGGGCATGATGCCAGCCCATTCCCGTCAACGTCCGGCGGTTCGGTGCCAGTGCTTCCTTCGCGGGTGCCGGATGTCCGAAGACCGTACGCCAGCTCGGACCGTGCGGCCCGAACTCCGCGGCCGGCACGAACGCGATGTCGGCCTCAAGCCCATTTGCTAGGAGGAAGACTCGATACACCGCCGAGCCGGCGTGCAAGTCCCAGTGATGAACTGCATCGAAGGCGTGGTGGATCAGTTCGGTCCAGCGGCGCATGGTGGTCTCAAGCGAGCCCTCTACACCGAACACAAGATCGATGTCCGACCACCGATCACCACCTTGGACAGCATCGGATCCCGTCACGGCGGCCCCGACAATGGCGGCGTCACCCACGGCCAGACTCAGGAGCCGATCACGCGTGAAGTCGCGTTCTTGGACGGTGAACACCGCGCCACCGTAGTACAACAAAGCTTCGCCGGTCTGGCCCTGCCCGGCGATACAAACAGCGCCGAGCGCCCAAGGCCATCTCGGCGGACGGATACAGCCCACCAGTGCCACCGCATGGACGGTTGTCCCCGGCGACGCCTCGAAGATGACTGTGCCCTCAACTGGCTCGGCGGGCTGGGGTGCGTCGGGTGCGCCGCACGGTTACGCCGCAGCGACCGGTGCCGTGCAGCCATTCGCCGCGCGGCCCGCTGCATGACCACCTACCTACCGACCTGCTGATGAGTGGACGGCTGAGGGTCGTGTGGCTTGCCCGCGGTGTTTGTACGCACCTCCCGAGTGAGCTGTTGTATCAGCAATGGAGAGCGGCGGAATCGACGCCGCGGCGCCGGAGCACAGCGCGGGTGGTACCGCAGTGTGCGACGGTGATCCGATGACGGCTTGAAGGTAGGTTCGGCGCCCACGCATGTGCGACCGACTGTGGTCTGGCTGCCGTCCTATTCCTAGACCAGCTCGACCGTCACCCCGTGATCGGCGCATGCCGTCTGGACGGCCTGGCGCTCGATCTTCAGCTCTGTGTCACGCCGATCCGATCCGGCGTTCGGGTTCCCGTATGCCTCAGCGGCGTCGATCATCTTTCCGCCGTGGTCGCGGAGGTCGTCGTGGCGGGACTCGGCGAACAACGGGCGGATCGCCGTCATGGATGCGTTGCCGGCAGCCATCTGCTCGCAGGCTTCGACCCCGCTGTCGGCGCGTTGGGACCACAGGACGATACCGGCGACGGCAAGAACCAGGACTACGCCAACGACGGATAGCGCGCGGCGGGAGGGCAGGTTTCTCATCGGAGAAATGGCGGTCACACCAGCTCAACGACCGCGTCGGCGCAGGGTAACCCGCCTGATTGTGTTCGTCCTAAGTAGGCAATCGCCTGGTACCACCAGAGGCGAGTGGCTATCGCGAATCGACCCGAGGCACGCCGGCGGGGCGTGTTAGGCGTATTTGTTTGACTTTGTCTGACTTACCTATTTGAATCATGTCTGCCCTATACGTGGCCGATAGAAAGTCTCGTTTCCCATGAGTCCGCAGGCCTACGGCCCAGCGACGCCCGCGCGCGGCGAGGGATAGCGCGTCACCACAACTGCTGGCGGCCACTTAGCCCACCATGTCCTCCACGGGAGTTTGCTCAAGATGACAGTGAAAGCCTCGACTGCGCCTCGTCGGCGCACGCGTTCTGCGTGGATTTCGGGCGTTCTCACGGCCCTGGCGGCCACCGTCGCGGTGGCGATGATGCCGGGTCAGGGATATGCGATCGCGACGTTCGTCAACCTCGGCGCGGCGGAAAGCTTCGCTGTGCTGGGCGGCCAGTCGGTCACCAATACCGGTCCTTCGGTGATCACCGGAGACGTCGGAGTGAGTCCGGGGACGTCGATCACCGGGTTCCCGCCCGGCCTTGTTACCGGAGGGGCCATCCATCAAACGGATGCTCTCGCCGCTCAGGCGCAGACCGACCTGACGACGGGGTACAACAACGCCGCCAGTCAGGCGCCGGACGCGAGCATTACCGCCGACCTCGGTGGTCAGACGTTGGTTCCTGGCGTCTACAGGGCGGCGTCCACCGCCGGAATCACCGGCACGCTCACGCTGAACGCCCAAGGCAACTCCGACTCGGTCTGGGTCTTCCAGATCGGATCGGCGTTGACCACGGCCCCCTCCAGCACGGTTCTCCTGGTCAACGGTGCCTCACCGTGCAATGTCTTCTGGCAGATCGGAAGTTCCGCCACCCTGGACACCAACACCACGTTCGTGGGCACCATCATGGCCCTGGAGTCGATCACCGTTAACACGGGGGCGAGCATCGACGGACGGGCGCTGGCACGCAACGGCTCGGTGACGCTGGACACCAACCGGATTACCCGGCCGCTCTGTGACACGCCCCCCACGACGGGCGGCACCATCGCCGGCCCCATCACCGGCGGGACCATCGCCGGCCCCATCACCGGCGGGCCGATCACCGGCGGGACCATTGCCGGCCCCACCACTGGCGGGCCGATCACCGGCGGGACCATTGCCGGCCCCACCACTGGCGGGCCGATCACCGGCGGGACCATTGCCGGCCCCACCACTGGCGGCCCCACCACTGGCGGGCCCATCACCGGTGGCGTGATCGGCGGCGACACCGGCGGCACCGGTGGTCCGGGTGGAGGCCACGGAGGCAGTCACGGTGGATACGGCGGCGATGACGACTACTCCGACAAGCCGGAGAAGCCGTAACTGAACCTCTGACGCACCGACGACGGGAATCGTCGTAGCCGGATGCGGAAGAGCCGTGGCGCGCGGCGGATCGTTAAACCGTCGCGCGCCACCCGGCTTTCCGGCTAGGCGGCCCGCTCATCGGCCGGCCCGCGACCCCGTCGCAGGCCTCGTCAGGAGAGGAAGATCAAATGCGGGCGCTACGCCAACAGGCGTCGAGGACGCAACGAGAAGGGTCCGAGCCGCAGATCGTGGACCGCATGGTCACCGACGGCGAACAGCCGACAGAACCGCCGCAACTGGTCCAGGCGGCGACAGGGATAGCCGTGGCGCTGTGCCTGATGATCTCGGTGGTCCACCTGATGGCAGTATTCCTGCACGTCGCCCCCTCGAACCCGATCTCCCAGCGGTACGACGAGCAGATCGACGCTTGGATCAATCCGGTGTTCGAACAGAATTGGAAACTGTTCGCGCCTGATCCGGACGCTGTCTCTCGGCAGATCTCAGCGCGGACCAAGCGGACTTCCCCGACCGGCGCCGTCGAGGTGAGCGCGTGGTTCGACCTGACCGCAGTCGATGATTCTGCCGTCAAACATAATCCCTTCCCGAGCCACACCACGATCAACCTGTTGCGACGGGCCTGGACCGCCTATCTCGACACCCACGGCAACGACGACCAACCGCGCTCGCAGCGGGCACGGATGGTGCAGGAATACCTCCGCAACATCGCAGTGGACCGCGTCGCCGGCTACCGCGGTGACCCCTTCGAGGCCATCCAGTTGCGCGTGATCACCCGTGCCATCCCACTGCCCGCCACAAAGGACGGACCGCAGCCGGCGATATCGATCCCCGCTGAGACCCGAGAACTACCATGGTGGACGGTGGAAACCCGATGACCACTGAACACGTACGACGTGTGGCACCCGCACCGCGCCACGCCTCGCCGCGAACCACCGAGCCAGCCAAGCAGCGGATCCTCAACCGTCTGGGTGGGTCCGCCGCTGATCTGACCAAGCAGACGATATCCCCCTACGCCGCAGCCGTGCTGCGCATCGGGTACGGACTGCTCTACCTCACCTTCCTGCTGAGGGAGTTTCCGCACCGCGACGAAATCTGGGGTCCGGGGTCACCCTGGACGCCCGCCCTGGCGACCGAACTGTTCACGCAGACCGGCTGGAACAGCATCCTGACCCTGTCCGACAGCAGGGCGTACTTCGAGGTCTGCTACGGGGCGGCCCTGGTCATCTGCGCGCTGTTCCTGCTCGGCTGGCGGACCAGGGCAACGTCGATCCTGTTCGCCGTCGTGGTCGCCTCGTTTCACGCCAGAGCCATCTACATGACCGACGGCGGAGACAACCTGACTCTCCTCATGGCCGTCTACCTCATGTTCACCGCTTGTGGCCGTCGATGGTCTCTCGACGCGCGACGAAGCCGGCTTCGGGCTGTCCCCGACAACGTCGACGCTCCGCCGGAGACACCGGCGACGTCCGGCCCGTACCAGTCGCTCAGAGCCGCCCGCCAGACGGTGACTACCGTGATGCACAACTGCGCCATGTTCGTCATCGCGGCACAGGTGTGCATCGTTTACGGAGCCGCGGGCCTGTACAAGGTGCAGGGCGGAACGTGGGGCAACGGAACCGCTCTGCACTACGTGGTGAACAACAGTCTTTTCCGGCCGTGGCCGGCGCTTTCGGCCATGGTCGACAGCTACCCGATTCTGGTCGCCGCCGTTTCCTACCTGACCGTGCTGCTGCAAGTGGCTTTCCCGTTCGTGCTGTTCAGCAGGTTGAAATACGTCGTCCTAGCCATGCTGATGGGGATGCACCTGTCCATCGCCGTACTCATGGGACTTCCGCTCTTCTCCGGCGCGATGATCATCGCGGACGCCGTGTTCCTGCCGGACCGCTTCTACCGGTTCCTCGAGCAAGCCTGGCGCCGAGCCCGGGGTGGGTCGCCATTGCCGTAACCGTTCGTCGGTTCACGCCCGACCGTTCTGCCGATCGTGGAGCGCGTACGACACGGAGCAGGCCGCGGTGCCACCAGGCATTCGGTGCCGGTTGCTGGCCACCCAGCGGTAGACGGGCCGGGCCAGCGCGAGCACCGGACCGCAGCCGAGCATCCAACCCACGGGACGCCAGGCGCCGGCGCTGGTGCGCAACAGAGCCGAAATGGCGGCGGGACCATCCGCCCGGTCTCCGTCTGGGCCCACCCACTGCACGGCTTCCTCGCACAGAGCCACGCTTAGCCCGAGCGTCGGCAGGTCGGCGACTTGCCACGGCACGACTCGAACAGGGGTCGCTCCAGGGCGTCGTAGGGCGTACCGCTCGATGAACCGCACGCAAGACGTGCAGAACGCGCAGTCGCCGTCGTAGACGAAAGTGGGCTCGACCATCCGTTTCATGCACCTATCGTCCCCGCACCACTGGGACGCGCACACACGACGCGCGGGCAGTCCGGGGCATCACCCGGGAGGATGCCAAGAAAAGACGGAGGCGGGGTGACCGGCGAGAAACTCGGGCCGTCCAGGCTGAGGCGTCGCTAATGAATCCGCTAGCCACGACGTCGAAACGGCGTCGTGGATCACGGATTTCCTTGATCAGAGCAGCGTTGCCCGAGGTGCGCTACGGGCAGATGGGACCGTCGAGTATGCGGCGATGTCGTCGGGAACCAGGACGAGCCCTCGCGGCACGCTGCCGAGACCGATCGGCACGCGCCGCATAGTCGGCGAGTACTCGGCAAGTCATGTGTAGATCTCGGCGAGCCGATCCTCGCCATCGGCGATCCGTTCTACGGCAGCCACGACCCGATTCGTGGCGTCGCGGACGTCATCGGTGTACGGCTGCCGTTCATCGCCAGTGTCGACGATTTCCCGAGCGGTCACCGGGTTCTACGTCCCATCGGCGCACCGCCTTTTTCTCTTGAGCCACACCGGCCGCATGGTGGAAAGAGCGCCTCCGGCCATGGCCACTGGCCGAATGAGCTGTCTGACCGGACAGTCGCTCCACAGTCGACGGTCTCCAGCCGCTCCCGCGTCGGCCGTCGCTGAGGGCAGCAGACATCGCCACCCGTGCTTATCGTGGCGGGATGTCGTGGACGCTGCACGAGCACGAGTCAGACATCGTCGCCGCTTACGTTGCCGGGCAGCCTGTGGAGATCGCCACGAAATTCGAGGTCGACGCGGCGCGGGTGGCACTCATTGTTGACCGGTGGCTGCCGCCCACGGCGCTCCAGGTCCCCGGCACCCGGGTCCTGGTCGCCGTCGGCATCGGGTTCCTGGTCGGGTCGATGGCTTATCTGCTCGGCGCGGGGACGGCGCTCCTTATACTGCTCCGGATCGTCGCCGGCGTGGTGGCGCTCCCGATCCTGACCTCGCTGGCACCGCCGCGCGGTAGGCGGTAGCGGGTCACCGCGAAGCCCGCGTCAGGGGCTGAGGGCGATGTCGGGCGCCTTTCCACCTCTGCCTGGACCGCCCTGACCCGCCTCCAGCACGCCCACCTTTCTAGCTGCCATGCCTCCTGTCTCGCGCAGCAGCTCCAGCGTGCAGGTCCGTTCAAAGCGCGCGCCGATCCGCTCGAAGCCCGCGGCCGCCCGCGCCAGCGCCGCGCGGTCACCGTGCAGCCGGCCGCGAGCTCGGTTGAGGCACGCCGCTGCCCAACGATTCTCGGCCCCGGCCCACTCCGCCGCGACCAGCCGCTCGGCCCCGTCCGGACACCCGGCGGCCACGGCGAGCTCGGCGGCCGCGGCGACGACATAGGTCTGGAACGGACCCGGGTTCGCGGCGGATGGAAGATCCGGGTCGGCGTCCGGCCAACGGTGCAGCGCGACGCGCGCCGCGACGAAGGCGGCGAAACCGGCGTGGCGCTCGGCGAGCATCGGGTTGCCGGGGCCGGTGACCTGGTCGGCTCGGGCCAGCCAGCGGTGGAACCCGGTGTCGTCGCCGCGCACGCCGTACGCCATCGCGACGGACGCGGCCGCCGGCGCCAGCCAGGCGGCGACCGGCGCGCCGGATCGGCGCCACGCGGTCCACATGGGCTCCGCGTGCCGCAGCCCGTCGGCGAAGCGACCCAGCAGCATCAGCGGTGGCACGACTTTGCAGAGCGGCCTGTACGGGTGGATGCCCAGCAGGTCGTCCGTCATGATCGTTTCGGCCGCTTCCAGTGCCGCCCGCAGGTCGCCCACCTCCAGCGCCGACAGCCAGGCGTTGTGCCGCACATCGAGGATCTCCGCCGCCGCCTCCGGATCGTCGCGGTCCATCCTCTCGAGCAGTGCCACCCGCCGGACCGCGATCCGGCGAGTCTCGCCCAGCCGTCCCGCGTTGCTGGCCACCGCGCCGAGCGCGTCCAGCGCGCCGCTGAGTAGCACCGGGTCGCCGGTTGCGCGGGCAGCCGCTACCGCCTGCTCGGCCAGCGCCGGGTCAGGCCGGTACTTCTCTCCGGTCGCGTTCCATGCCCGTGCCGCGGCGTGGTGCGCGGCGGCCACCGCGTCCGCGGGCACGAGATCCGGCAGCAGCCGGACCAGCCGGTCGTGCGGCACGTCGACGTCGAACCCGGACGGGAAGCGGTTGGCGATCACGACGGCTCGGGCGAGCGCGGCAGCGTCTCCTTCGCTGGCGCAGAGGAGGTCGAACGCAGCGCCGGCCGGGGCGACGGCGAAGGTCGCGGACGCTGCCAGCCGCAGGTCGGCCGCGGCCGCGCGGGGCTCGGGCGCCCGCTGCGCGGCCCCGGTCGCGTGCTCCACCGCCTCGGACAGGAACCGCCGGGCGTACGCGAGCCGTGCCAGCGCCCGCGCGAGCCGGTGCGCTACCGGCTCCCGACCCGGCGCGGCGTCACGCAGCGCGGCGCGCAGGTCGTCGGCGACCGCGTCAAACTCGTCGGACCAGCCCGGATCGCTGCGTCGCCGGCCGAGCAGCTCTTCGGCCGTCGCGGCGGCCCAAGCCAGTCGGCGCCCTGACACCTCGACCGACTCGCCCGCGTCGGCCAACCGCTCGGCCGCGTACGCGCGCACCGTCGCCAACAGCCGCCACCGGCCGTCCGCGACCCGCGCGACGAGACTTTTGTCGGCCAGCCTGCCGAGCACGTCTGCGACTACCGCTGGGGGCAGGTCGGCGACCGTGGCCGCGGCCGGGAGGTCGAAGGCGCCGACGAAGGCGGCGAGCCGGCGGAACAGCGCCCGCTCCGCGTCGTCGAGCAGCTCGTGGCTCCAGCCGATCACGGAGCGGAGCGAGCGGTGGCGTTCAGGGCCCCCCCGGCCCCCGTCGAGCAGGCGCAGATAGTCGTCAAGGCCGGTCAGCAATCCGACGACCCCGAGCGAAGCGCTGCGCGCCGCGGCGAGCTCGATGGCCAGCGGCATGCCGTCGAGCCTGGCGCAGAGCAGGGCCACCTGCGCCGGGTCGGCGGTGAACGCCGGGTCCACTGCCCGGGCCCGATCGAGGAACAGCGCTTCCGCGTCGGCGGCCAACGGCAGCGGGCCGATGGGAACGACCCGCTCGCCCGGCACGTTGAGCCGCTGGCGGCTGGTGACCAGAACCGCGCTCTCCGGGCAGCCGGTCAGCACCCGATCGACGAACTCGGCCACCGCGTCCACCACATGCTCGCAGTTGTCGAGGACCAGCAGCACCCGGCCACCGCGCAGCCGCTCGATGAGCGCTTCGCGCAGCGGTTGTCGCGCGCCCTCGGTGACGCCGACCGCAGCGGCGACCGCCTGGTCGACGAAGCCGTCGCGGACCGGCAACAGGTCGACGAACGCGCCGCCGCAGGGTGCCGCCGCCGCGATCTCGGCCGCCAGCCGGGTCTTGCCGACCCCGCCCGGGCCCAGGAGCGTCACCAGGCCCGGCTCCTCGATGTGCGCAAGCAGCGAGTCGCGTTCGTGTGCGCGGCCGACGAAGGAGTCCCGCGCGACCGGCACACCGGTGACGGCGGGCGCCACCGGGCCGACGAGGCGGCCCAGCGCCCGCCGGTCGGCGACACCGAGCTTGCGCAGCAGGGCGGAGACGTGATGCTCGACGGTGCGCACGGAGATGTGCATCGAGCCGGCGATCTCCGCGTTGGACAGATGCTCGCCCAGCAGGGTGAGGACCTCCGCTTCGCGCGCCGACACCGGCTCTACGCGCATCGCCACATCATCCCCCAGTGTCGATAGGTGGTGGGCATAGGTGGTCACCACGGATGACTGTGCCACCGGCAGGCCACAGGCTGGGTCCCATGACGAACACAGGCGGCGTGCTGAACGAGGCGTACCAGCGGTTCCACCGCACCGGACCGGAGTGGGGCGAGGACCAACTGACCAACCACGGCCCCATGGCGGTCGAGGTCCTCATCCGGCGCGGGTACGCCTACCTGGTCGACGGCTGGGTCGACCGCTACGAGCGGCGACTCGACCTGCTGCCCACGGCCACCGACCGGATCACCGACGAGAACTGGGCCGAGGCCCTCGGCGCCGGCCGGCGGATCGGGGACTGGACGGCGTACTTTCGCCAACAGCTCGCCGAGCAGCCCTGGCGCGATGTGCTCGTCCGCTGGTGGCCGCGGCTGCTGCCCGGCATCGCGGCCGGCACCACGCACGGCGTGATTCGGGTCGGTCACGTGGTCCGCGCGCTGCTCACCGGAGCCGAGCATCAGCAGACCCTGGACGAGTTGGCGCACGGACTGGCCTTCTGGGCGGCCCGGTTCCGTGGCGTACCACGTGGTGATCAGCCCGATGACCTGCCGCCGGCGGCGGACGCCGGTGCGGCGATGGACGCCTTGCCGCGGGTCGCTGACCAGCAGGGCAACGTCGCCAACCGATTCGGTCAGCTGGAGCGGATGGCGGCGTGGCCGCGCGCGCTCGCGGCACTGCGTCCTTTGCCCGATCCTGAGCGGACCCGGGCGGCACTGACCGACCTCGTCACCGCGGCGACCCTGCGCTACCTGCGGCACGGCCACGGCAGCCCGGTGTTGCTGGTGCACACCGCGACCGCCCCCAACGCGGTGCTGCACACACTGCCCGCGTTGCCACCGGGCCTGTGGGCGCCGAGCCTGTCGGCGGTCTGGACGGCCAGCGCGGCGATCCACGCCGGTTGGGCACCCGCCGACGCCGCGCCGCCGGAGGTTCTGCCGTCCGCACCAGAAGGCTCCGACCCCCTGGCCGAGGTGGTCGCCCGCGCCGTCGAGCACGGCGACGAGCACGTCATCAAGTTCACCGACACGGCCGCCGAGGTCTACACGCGCACCGGCGACCCGGACGCGTTGGCCGCCGCCGTCCGCATCACCACGCTCATCAACTGAGTACACACACCTTGCCGCGAGAACCTGACGCATGAACATCAGCGACCACGCGCAGGCCTGGTGCACACCGAGCCCGCGTAGTCAGCTATCGGAGACTGATGGTACTTCGCAATCGGTCATGTTAGCGTCAGCCTGTTCGGTTGCATTCCGCAACCGGTTTCGGGGCAAGATGCGACCAGTGCACGAGCGAATCGACCGGCGCTGCAGCGAAGCGAGCGCCACGACCACGAGGTCATCGTCTTCGAGGTGACGCCATCCACGGCGTACGGCCACAGCAAGGCGAGCCGTTCGGGCAGACCACCTACCGCTCCTGACCGGAAGGGCACCATGAAGCTGCTTCTGACGTCCGCTGGCGTCAACAACCCGAGCATCCACGCCGCGCTGGTCGGCCTGCTCGACAAGCCGATCGCCGAATCCACCGCGCTGTGCATCCCGACCGCGGGCTACGGCAGCTCGTACGGCAGCCCTGCCGGGATCTGGCGTTTTGTCAGCGGGCAGTCCGCCCAACCGATGTGCGAGCTGGGCTGGAAGTCCGTGGGCGTGCTGGAGCTGACCGCCCTGCCCGGCATCGAGAAGGAGCGGTGGACCTCCTGGGTACGGGAGGCGGACGTCCTGCTGGTCAACGGCGGCGACGCCCTCTTCCTGTCCTACTGGATGCGGCAGTCCGGGCTCGCCGACCTGTTGCCGTCGCTGCGTGAGGCGGTCTGGGTCGGGTTCAGTGCCGGCAGCATGGTGTTGACTCCCCGGATCGGCGCGGACTTCGTCGGCTGGAAGGCGCCCACCGGTGACGACGAGACCCTAGGCGTCGTCGACTTCTCGATCTTCCCGCACGTCGACCATGTGGACCTGCCGGAGAACACCATGGCCGAAGCAGA
This sequence comes from Asanoa sp. NPDC049475, assembly GCF_040676915.1. NCBI lineage: Bacteria > Bacillati > Actinomycetota > Actinomycetes > Micromonosporales > Micromonosporaceae > Asanoa > Asanoa sp. NPDC049475. The sequence continues at coordinate 154,145 of NZ_JBFAPY010000005.1, forward strand.
GCGGTGGGCGGCCGGACTGCCGAACGCGGCCTATGCGATCGACGACGAGACGGCCATCAAGGTGACCGACGACGACGGCGTCGAGGTCGTCACCGAGGGCCACTGGAAGCTGTTCACGCCGACGACCTGATTGGCCATGATGTTCGGTGCGGACGACTTTGCTCTTATCGAGCCAGTGCATAGATTGCCGCGCCTGCGAATACGAGGATGGAAAATCCATACATTGCGGAAATGAGGTGGCCTACGCTGTTTACGGGGCGACGCCGGTCGACCACCCATCTTGTGAGCTCCAACGATGGCACACCGAGCCGCGCCGCAAGGCGCTCTTCGAGAGCGATGGTCGGCTCGTAGGCCGATGTGATGAAGGGTCTCAACGTGCGATCAGATCGCCAGAACCCGAGTGCTACAAAGATGCCAACGACCGGAATCGCCGCCGCTACGGCTCCGAGTCGGTTGCCGAGCGCCGACACATAACCGGCAGAGATAAAGGCGATGGATACCAGGAAGTAGCTGACCACTTGCAGTCGCTGGGACCGGCGAGATTCAGCCATGGACCAGACGTGGTCCAGTGCGGCTAAGAGCAGCGCGTCGTCTTCTGGGGCCGGCTTGTCCGCGCCCAGCGCCGCACCGTCCTCTGGCGCCCTGGGTTGAGAGACGGCTGGTTCAGCCATCAGCCCTCCTTAGTGACAGACGAACTCCGCGTGATCAATGCCTCGGTCCATGTTAGAGCGGGGCCGCAGCCCGAGCTCTCCGCCGTCGGCCGCGGACGAACCCGCGAGGACTCGCTGCGCTCCGTCGGGTCGCCGGATCGCGTTCGCCGGGTTCGCCCGCGCTGTCACGCCGGCCAAAACTGAGCCAGGCGGTGCTCGGCCCGTTCCGGATCGACATTGCGGACGTCCACCTGGATCTGGTAGGTGTCGGCTCGGAGCCCGCTGCGCGTCAGATCGCTGCGGTCGCGGCGTACCCGGTACCGCACGTAGCCGGTAGCCGCCCCTAGTCCTGTCCCAATAGCCATAGCAGACAGCACGACGTATGCCGCCGCGGGTGACAGGACGTCGACCAGCCCCAGCAAGGCACCGAGAATGCCGCCGGTCGCCGCTCCCAGAGCGGCAGCGCGGCCGCTCGACCGCCATGCGACGAGGCGATTGGCGCCCGCCGACGGAACCAGTCCACGACCGACGATCGTGACGTCCTCCAGTGACACGCCGAGGTCACGAAGGTGCTCAGTGCCCTGCTCCGCAGAGACATATGAGGGGTAACGCGCGACAGTACGGAAGGTCGGTCGATGATCCAGGACGTGGGACAGTCGATCCGGGGTCATTTCGCTGGTCGGTGTCCGCGAGCTATTCGTCGGCCACAGCGGCGAGGCCACGACGCTGAAGCTTCTCGCGTACCTGTGGTGCCGGGTCGAAAAGCTTGAGCCGGGCTTTCTGAGCGGCGGCGAGCTTCTGGCCGTCCTGCAGAGCGTCGATGCCGGCGTCGTCGATGTCCGGAACCGCGCTGAGGTCCACCAGGATGAGTTCGGGATGAGTGGCAGCCAGCACCGCGATGATCCTGTCGCGGAGCATCTGGGCATCAGGCGAGCGGACGTCGCCTTGTGGTGTGATCGCGATGGTCATCGCGGCTGCGGGCACACGGTGAGTGGTAACCAACACAGTCATCTCGTCTCCGTCCGGATCGGGTGGCGTCGCCTCTCGGATTGACATGCTCAAGGTTTCCCGCCGGCCATGGCGATCAGCGATCGGAGTCTCTGCGGTCTCATGACAAACGCAGAGCGCGCCTGCCTGGTGGTACACGACGGCGCGTGCGGCGCCACCTCGCATTGGTGAACCGGCCGCGCTGGAAGGTTGCTCCGGAGACGACGCCATGTGTTGCGGAACCGCCGCCGGGTCCGTCCCCGGCCGGTGCGGCCGCCACGCCGGCGCGAGGCACCGCGAAGGTGTTCAAGAGTGTGTGTTTTGTTCGCAACGCACGCCCGGGCGCCGTCATGCGCCGGGCGAGGATCGGAGGCCAACCACGGGGTGCCGCGCGCCGACGGCTCGTTATCGGAGAGCTCTCAACCGCCGCCGACTATGCGGCCATTATGGGCCGAGGGCGCGTCGCCGGGGCGGGCGCCGCGCCCTCGACTCTGTCTCCAACTAGCTGGCCGGCTCGTCGACCGCGAACCGCACACCGCCGTCGCCGTCCATCTGGGCGTCCAGTCGTTTGCCGTCGAGCTGCTGGACCGCGTCCCGGTCCATGAAGACCAACGCTCCTGACGCGTTGAAGACCGCGTCTCCTTCCTGCGGATGGGGAGTCACCGAAACCCGCAGCGCCTCGCCATGCGCGGAAATGCGCAGTCCAGAACCGGCTGGCAGATCCTGTGCCGTCGTCAGCGTGGAGATCGCGGTCACCGCGCTCTCGGTCACAGTCAACATTCGTGTACCTCCGTGTTGGGAAATGGTCGACTTCCGCGCGATTGAGGACACACGGCGAAACGCACTCTGCCCACGCGATCAGCCTCGGCGTCCAGGGTCCGGTCGCGGAGGGTCAGCGCGGTTTCGGCATCGAGGAAGACGCGGGCGCCCGCTCGGTCGACGACCGAGTCGCCCACGTCGGGCCGAGGCGTGAAGGTGAGGCGGAGCCTGCGATGGGGATCAGTCGAAATCCGCAGGCCCGCGCCTTGGGGAACGTCGTCCTGCGCCAGCAGCGCGCAGATCGCCGCGAGTGCCTGGTCCGTGATGGTCAGCACAGGGCGTCTCCTCCGTCTGGGAACGTGACCAGTGGAGATCACTCGAGTCCTCACGTCTTGTCCGTGACGGGAGGCAGCTCGCCTCGATCGCCAACGGTTGTCGCCCTCCATGTTCACCGCCGTTCATGGCGATCACTGATCGGAAATTCGTCGGTCCGATGACAGAACTAACGGCGTACGGACGACTCCGCTGCGTCGGTATCAAGACCGCAGTGGCCGCCGCCGGTCTGCTCGGGACCTCGCTTTCGCACCCCGGTGCTCAGTAGCCCACGTCGCGTCGCCGCAGCCCCGCATAGCCGGTCGCAGCGACCGCAGCGGCCACCGCCGCGATCACGACGAGCGGGGTCGGTGTCAGCACGTCCAGGGGCGCCTGCGGCGTGTGGGCGAACGGCGATCCGCGCTGGAGCCAGCCGGGGATCTCGAAGGAGTCGGCGAACAGGGCGACCATCGCGCAGTACGCGACCATGACCCAGGCGACGATCGAAGCCGCCCGGGGAAGCCAGCCGATGCCGAGGACCGCGACCGCCACGACCAGCAACACGGCGGGTAGGTAGCCGAGGGCGACGCCGAGCAGCCGGGGGACCTGGCTCAGGTCACCGACGGTAAGGCCGTACGCGAGTCCCTCGCCTGCGCCGGCCGCCGCGAGGACCAGGGCGCTTCCGGCGACCGCGACGCTGAGGTGGCTGCCGATCCAGGCGGCCCGGCTGGTCCCGGTGGCCAGCACCGGTTCGACCCGGCCGGAGGTCTCCTCGGCGCGAGCCCGCAGCGCCGCCGTCACGCCGTAGGCGGCGGTGATCACGGCCAGGGTCAGCATGGTCAGGCCCAGGAACGCGTCCACGATGTCGGCGGCGCCGCCGGGGAGGAACTGGACCACCTCGGGGTTGTCCTGGACGTACTGCTCGATGCTGTCGCCGATCGATCCGTAGGCGGTGCCGAGCAGGAACAGGCCGAGCACCCAGCCGATGAGCGACCCACGCTGCAGCCGCCACGCCAGTCCCACCGGCGACCCCAACGCCGCCGACGCGTATGCCCGTCCCGGCCGCGATCGCACCAGGCCCGCGCCGAAGTCTCGGCGTTCGAGCAACGCCATCGCGACGGCGGTCAGCGCGGCGACCGCGGCGGCGGGGAGGAGCAGCGGCCACCAGCGGTTGTCGACGTACGGGAACGTGCGTTGGGCCCAGCCGATCGGTGACACCCAGGACAGGCCGGTATCGCCGGCGTCGCCGGCGGCCCGTAGCACGAACGTCGCTCCGATGGCGAGGCCGGCCGCGCCGTACGCCGCCCTGGTGTTCTCGAACACCTGGACTGCCACAGCGGTGAGCGCGGCGAACGTGAGCCCGACGGCCGCGACCGACACTCCGAAGAGGACAGACCCGCCCGGCGGCAGGCCGGTGCCGGCGGTCACGGCGAACAGCAGCACCGCCACGGCCAGGTTGGCCACGCCGGCCAGGCCCAGAGCAGCCGCCAGCGGGGCGCGGCGGCCGACCCGGGCCGACCGGACGAGCTCGGCCCGGCCGGACTCCTCGTCGGCGCGGGTGTGTCGGCCGACCAGGAACATGTTCATCAGCGCCACGATGATGGACACGAATGCGAGAATCTCGAACGCGACCTCGCCACCGATGGTCTCGAGAAGCCGAGGCGGTCCGCTCATCGCGATCACGGCGGTGTTGCCGCCCAGCGTCTGACGCAGCTTGGCGAGATCTTCAGCCGTGTCGTAGAGGTTCTGGCTCTGGGTTGACTGGACGAGCACCAGCACGGTCGCACCCAGCAGCCACCAGGGCAACGCCATCCGCTCGCGCCGCAGCATGAACCGCAGCAGCCCGCCCGCGCCGGTCATCGCGCGACCGCCGCCGGAGCGGGAGCGGATTCCTCGCCGTAGTGCCGCAGGAACATCTCCTCCAACGTCGGCGGCGTGCTGGTCAGGCTCCGCACGCCCAGCGGCGCCAACCGGCGGATCACCGCGTCGAGCGCGGCGGTGTCCACGTCGAAACGGGCGTGGTGGTCGTCGACGACCAGGTCATGCACCCCCTGCAGGGACTCGATGCCCGTCGGCGGCTCGGTGGTTTCCACCGCGATCGACGTCCTGGTCAGGTGCCGCAGCTCGGTGAGCGTCCCGCTCTCCACCGTGCGGCCCAGCCGGATGATGCTGACCCGGTCGCACAGCGCCTCGACCTCGGCCAGGATGTGGCTGGACAGCAGCACCGTGCGGCCTTCCTGCTTGACCTGACGGATACACCGCTGGAACTCGGCCTCCATCAGCGGGTCCAGTCCGGAGGTTGGCTCGTCGAGCAGGAGCAGCTCAGCGGTCGAGGCGAGCGCCGCCACGAGCGCTACCTTCTGCCGATTGCCCTTGGAGTAGGTGCGGGCCTTCTTGCGCGGGTCGAGGTCGAACCGCTCGAGCAACTCGTCACGACGGGCGCGGTCGAGGCCGCCGCGCATCCGGCCGAGCAGGTCTATCACCTCGCCGCCGGTGATGTTCGGCCAGAGGGTGACGTCGCCGGCCACGTACGCCAACCTGCGGTGCAGGACGACGGCGTCCCGCCATGGGTCCTGTCCGAGCATCCGCACGGTGCCGGCGTCCGGACGCAGCAGGCCGAGCAGAACCCTGATGGTCGTCGTCTTGCCGCTGCCGTTCGGGCCGAGAAAACCATGCACCTCGCCCGACTGGACGGTCAGGTCGAGCGCGTCCAGCGCGACGGCGCGGCCGAAGGATTTGGTCAGACCGGCGATCTCGATCGCCGGCCCGTTGGAAGCGTTCACGTCAAAGCTCCTCATGTCACGAGGCACAGGATGGACAGAGCTGGTCGCGTGCGTGGCGCGACGAACGAAACGACGGAAGCTAGCGTGCCGCGGATGCCGGCGGATCCGGGACGTACATCAGGTAGTCGTCGAGCATCGACCGACGGGCCAGCAAGCCCTGCGCGAACGACGTCAGCGCGGGCGAGCACATGGAATCAGGTTAATCACTCCGCCAACCCGCACATAGGCCGCGGTCGACGCTGATACGTCAAGAAGTCGTCAAGATCGCAGTCCAGCTCCGCTCGTCCACCGCGTCGCGAGCGGGCGCCGACTCCGGTAGCGTGCTCAGCGGTGTGCCGGGAAGTCTGGTCGGCGAAGCGTACGTCCGCGTTCGGAGGCCGGCATGCGAGCACGCGATCTTGCGGCACCTTTCCCCATCGTCGCGTTCACCACGCCGGCGATCGAGGCCGCCCGGCTGCTGGCCGGACAGGACCTGCCCGGGCTGATCGTCGTCGACGACGCCGGCCGCCCCTCGACGATCCTCCCGGGCACGCAGGTCTTGCGGATGGCGATCCCCACGTACTGCCAGGACGACCCGGCGCTGGCCCGCGTGATCGACGAGGCGGCCGCCGACCTTTTCCTGCGCGAGCTCGGCGACCGCACGGTTCGTGACTGCCTGCCGGAACGCGAGCGGGAGCTCCCGGTGGTCGACCCTGACGCGACCGTCCTGGAGATCGCCGCGCTGATGGCCCGCTCCCGAAGTCCGCTCGTGGCGGTCCTGGACCGGAAGGAGGGCCTGCTGGGAGCGGTCACCCTCGACGCGCTCCTCGACCGTTTGGTCGCCTCGTGACGGTCACCGCCTGGCTCGCCATCGGCGTCTTCGTGGTGGCGTACGTGCTGATCGCCACCGAGAAGGTGCACCGGGTCGCCGCCGCGCTGGGCGGGGCCCTGCTGATGCTGCTGATCGGCGCCACGGACGCCGAGCACGCGTTCTTCTCGGAGGACGCCGGCGTCGACTGGAACGTCATCTTTCTGCTGCTGGGGATGATGCTGATCGTCGCCGTTCTGCGGCGCACGGGCGTGTTCGAGTTCGTCGCGATCTGGGCGGCCAAACGCGCGGGCGGGCGGCCGTACCGGCTGATGGTGATCCTGGTCCTGGTGACGGCGGTGGCGTCGGCGTTCCTCGACAACGTGACCACGGTGTTGCTGGTCGCGCCCGTGACCTTTCTCGTGTGCGACCGGTTGGCGGTGCCGGTCGCGCCGTTCCTGATCGCCGAGGCGCTGGCGTCCAACATCGGCGGCACCTCCACGTTGGTAGGCGACCCGCCCAACATCATCATCGGCAGCCGCGCGGGCCTGTCCTACAACGACTTCCTGGTGCACCTCGCGCCGATCGTGGTGGGCCTGCTGATCGCGTTCGTCGTGCTGTGCAGGTGGCTGTTCCGGGACGCATTCCGGTACGACCCCGAGCGAGCGGCGTCCGTGCTGGCGCTGCGCGAACGCGACGCGATCCGCGACGTCCGCCTTCTGGTCGTCTCGCTGGTCGTCCTCGCGCTCGTGACGGCCGCGTTCGTGCTGCACACCGTGCTGCACCTCGAGCCGTCGGTGGTTGCCCTCGTCGGGGGCCTCGTGCTGCTGGCGGCATCCCGTCTCGACGCCGGGGAGGTGACCCGCGACGTCGAATGGCCGACGCTGGTCTTCTTCGCCGGGCTGTTCGTCATGGTCGGTGCTCTCGTCAACACCGGCGTCGTCGACCGCGTCGCGCAGGCGGCCGCCGACGCGGTCGAGGGCCGTCTGCTGACCGCGTCGGTGGTGCTGCTGTGGGGCTCCGCCGTGCTGTCGGCGATCGTCGACAACATTCCGTACGTGGCGACGATGAGTCCGGTCGTCGCTGAACTGGTCCGCGGCGACTACGGCGGCCAGGACCCGCAGGTGCTGTGGTGGTCGCTGGCCCTCGGCGCCGACCTGGGCGGCAACGCCACCGCCATCGGCGCCTCGGCCAACGTCGTCGTGCTCGGCATGGCCGAACGCGCCGGCCGACCGATCTCGTTCTGGGAGTTCACCAAGTACGGGCTCGTCGTCACCGTCATCACCGTTGCGCTTTGCGTCCCTTACCTCTGGCTGCGGTACTTCGCATTCGCATGACGAAGGCGCCAACCCTGGCATGACATAGACTTGCCGGTTAGGAGCGCCGGGAAGCCTGGTCGGCAGCTTGTCGTCGACCCGAAAGGCTTCCGTTTTATGCCGAGAACGATCCAGGATCGCCTTTTCGCCCGTGGCAGCTGGGCCGAGACCCGGCGCATCGGCGACATCCTCCGGACTGAGACCGCAGGTGGTGTGCTCCTGCTGGTCGCGGCGATCGTGGCCCTGGCTTGGGCCAACTCGCCCTGGGCCGGCGGCTACCGATCGGTGTCGTCCGTCGAAATCGGCCCTGCGGCATGGCATCTGGACCTGACGCTCGCCGAATGGGCGGCCGACGGACTGCTCGCGATCTTCTTCTTCGTCGCCGGCCTGGAGCTCAAACGCGAGTTCGTCGCCGGGGACCTGCGCGATCCACGGCGCGCGACGCTGCCCGTCGCGGCCGCCGTCGGCGGGGTCGCGGTGCCGGCCGGCGTCTACGTCCTCGTCAACGGACTCAGCTCCACCGGCGCGCCGATCGGCTGGGCGATACCCACGGCGACCGATATCGCGTTCGCGCTCGCCGTCCTGGGCCTGCTCAGCACCCACCTACCCGCCGCGCTGCGCACCTTCCTGCTGACCCTGGCCGTGGTCGACGACCTGCTCGCGATCACCATCATCGCCATCTTCTTCACCAGCTCCCTGGCCTGGGCGCCGCTTCTCCTCGCCCTGGTGCCGCTGGCCGGCTTCGCGCTGCTCGTGCAGAAGCGCATCCGGTCCTGGTGGCTGCTGCTCCCGCTGGCGGCCGCGACATGGATCCTGGTGCACGCGTCGGGCATCCACGCCACGGTCGCCGGCGTCCTGCTGGCCTTCGCGGTCCCGGTCGTCCGTCGCGCGGCCGGCCCCGGCCCAGGCCTGGCCGAGCACTTCGAGCACCGCTGGCGCCCGCTGTCCGCCGGCGTCGCCGTGCCCCTGTTCGCCTTCTTCGCCGCCGGTGTCTCCCTGACCGGCGCGGGTGGGGTCACCAGCGCACTGCGCGACCCCGTCACCATCGGGATCGTCCTGGGCCTCGTCGTGGGCAAGACGATCGGCATCACGGGCGCCACGTGGCTGGTCCAGCGGTTTACCCGGGCCCAGCTCGCCGAAGGGCTGTCGTGGTGGGACGTCATAGGGCTCGCCCTGCTCGGGGGTGTGGGGTTCACCGTCTCGCTGCTGATCAGCGACCTCGCGTTCGGCGCTGGAACCGCCCGCGACGACCACGCCAAGCTCGGCATCCTGCTCGGCTCCGTGCTGGCCGCCGCGTTCGCGGCGATGGTCCTGCGCACCCGCAACCGTCACTACCGCGATCTGTGTGCGCAAGAAGAACGCGACCTGGACGCCGACGGCGTGCCCGACGTCTACGAGACCGGGACCGGGCGGCACACACAAGGTTGAACGGGTTGCGACAGCTCGGGCCGTTCCGCCCGCGGCGCACCGCTACAGGTAGCCGGAGCCGGCACACCCGCTCGACCGTATCGAAACGGGCACGGACCCTAGCGGTGCGCGGGCGGATGCGGTGACATGGAGGGTGACCCCTTCTCCGGAACGGCACTATGTCCACTGACGAGAACCGACCTATGTCGATCATCCCGGCGACACTCGGCGGCTGCGTCGCGGTCGCCCTCGCCGCGCTCGCGGCCCGCGTCGCCGTCCCGGGCACCGGCGAACGAGTGGTGATCGTGGCTGTCGCCGTAGGCGCTCTTTCGGCGTTGCTGCGCGACACCCGTTCCTGCCTGGCAATCGCCGCCGCCGGCTCGATGGCCGTGCTCGTCGTCGCGGGCGTCGCCTACCTCTTCGCCGTCGCCGTCGCTGTTCTCCTCGGGCGGGGACAGCGCTGGGTCCGCTCGCCCGAGGCCCTCGCCCTCTTCCGGTCGACGCCGCCCGACGCGAGGCTTCCGTAACCCACCCATCTCGGCCTGTCCGAGCATGCGCCGTTCGCATGCGGCCGTTCCGCCAGCCGGGCCGCCGCGGTGTCTCCGCCCGGTCCGTGCGGCTAGCGTCGCCGGCCGTCGGAGCGGACCTCGGGCTCGTCCGGCGGTGGTTCGAAGGCGATGGGTGCCGGGAAGCCCGGGTACATGTATCCCGGACTCCGTAGTAGCCGTAAAGGCTCTCGAAGTAGGGCCGCTGGTCAACCAGGTCGGGGTCGTAGACAGGCGCTCCGGCGATCTCGTTGCCCGCCCCGGCCAGGTGCACCTCGTCGTCGGTGATCCGCGCCACCGCGTCGACCGGCACGAACGACGGCGTCGCGCCGAAGCCCAGGGTGCCGCCGTGCTCGACGCGGAGGAAGCGGACCTCGCGCGCGTCGGCGTCGATCAGGAGGTCCTCGACCTTGCCGACCTTCTCTCCGTCGTGGTCACGAACGGTGCGGCCGCGTACGGGGGGGTCGTGGAGGGCGCGGATCGATGGCCCTGTGGCCGGCAGTTCGTCAGCGGTGGCGTCGGTGGCCCGCCTGCCGGCCCACCACTGTGCGGTGCGACGCAGCCCGGTGCGTTCCCGCTGCGCAGCCCTGATCTGGACCCGCCGCCCGTGGCGCGCGCGATCGTGTCGAAATCGGCCGTGCGTGAAGCATAAGTCTGTGAGGCTTACCTGACACCACCACTTGAGGCAGGACCGCGATGACTGGATCATCCGAGATCCCACCGGTCGCCGACGGCGACCCCGTAGCCGCAGACCACATGCCAGCAGCCTTGACCGCTAGCCCTTTCGTATTCGAGGACGGCGCGACACAGACGTTCACCGCCGACGGCCGCACGACTTACGTCGAGAATGGCAGGCCGACCGAAGGCGAGTGGTCGGTGCTGGAGAACGGCAGGTTCTCGTCATTCTGGCCGCCCGCCTACCGTGCCAGTTACACCCTCCGTTGGATCGTCGAGGGCGACAGGCCTGTGGGGCTCAGCTTCACCGAGGAGAGGCAGGGTCGCCGTTTCGACGGGCGTTACATGTAGGCCGTGGCGGCCCGGGATCCCTGTGGAGCCACATCACCAGACGAATGGCTGAGCGTCTCATTCGCCAGCACGCTCACTGCTGCCCGTCGGCTGCCTCATCGGCGCACAGGTCTCACGGACCCCGCTGACCGATCACATCAGGACAGCCCGTGATACGGGGCGGCTTAGCCGGCGGCCTGCCATGAATCGTGCCGCGTAAAGCCCCTGGACTGATAGGACTGGAACAAGGGCATCGTCTCACCGGACTTCCGACGTCGACGAGGAGCCGGTACACGGCTTGGAGTTGATGCCACCGACGAACTGGGCTTCTGGGAGACGGCCGGCTACCACGGATACGGTGACCCATGGCGCGAACAGCGGTACCAAGGCGACTAGACGGCGGCCGTCTGGCGTGGCGGGTGGCCACGCTGGTCGAGCGCCGAATGGAGACCCCCACGGCGGCCACGCTGGTCTTCGACGTGCCGGACCGGCCAGGTGTCCCCGTATCTGCTGGAGGGCATGAGTGTCGGCGACCCGATCGAGATCCGTGGCCCCATCGGCGGCTGGTTCGTCTGGCGTGACGCGGACACCGAGCCCGTGGTGCTCATCGGCGGCGGTTCAGGGCTCGTGCCGCTGATGGCGATGGTCCGGGCCCGCGCCGCCGCCAACAGCCCCGTCCCGTTCCGCCTGATCTACTCGGTGCGCACGCCGGCAGAGGTGCTCTACGCCGACGAACTGCGGTCGAGAATGAACGACGACACGGGACTCGACATCGCGTACGCGTACACACGGGAGGCCCCGCCGGATTGGTCCGGCGAGGTGGGCCGGCTCAACCCCGGCGCGGTCGCCAACCACGGGTGGCCCCAGGACGTGATGCCGACCTCGTTCATCTGCGGCCCGACCGGATTCGTCGAGGCCGTCGCCAACATCCTCGTCGCACAAGGCCACGAACCTGACAAGGTCAAGACCGAACGGTTCGGGCCGAGCGGATCCTAGGAGAGGCCATGACCGACCTCTACACCGACGGCAACGCCCTCGCCGGCCCGCTCACGGAGATCTTCGCGGCCGATATGTCGATGGCAGAGCGCGTCTGCGCTCACTGCGGGGACCGCGGCGTGGTCGCGAGGCTGCACGTCTACGACCACGCGCCAGGCGTCGTCGCCAGGTGCCCGACCTGCCAGGGCGTCAACATCCGGCTCGTCCGCGCGAACGACCGCGCCTGGCTTGACCTCCGTGGCGTGGTCTCGCTCGAAATCCCTCTCTCGGCAACCGACGTGTAACGGCCGTCGCCAGGGCTCAACCGATGATGTCGGTGTAGTCCGCAGTGGTCAGCGGGCCTTCCGATAGTGAACCGTCACCGCGGGGAACGCCGCGTCGCTGCCCGTCGCGGGTGAACACCACACCGCTGACGTCTGTTCGGCCGACCAACGTGCAGACGATCTGCCCGTAGGCGACCGCTTCGTCGCTGCGGCCGGCGCCGATACCCTCGGCGGTCAGGTTCACGGTCACGACCTCGCTGCCGGGCGTACGCGACACCGAAGGGGTGCCGGTCAAAGCGGTCGTGATGCTCTGCTCGCGTTCGTCGTCCGTCGGCCCCGACAAAAGATGGTCGAACTGTTCGACGAGGGTCGGCGGCTCAGGTATCCGCCGTGTGACAGCGACGAGCCGTCCATCGCGGATGAAGTACAGGCGCTCGACCACGTCGGTGTCGCCGGGTGGTGCCGCAGTGGCAACCGCGAACGACGGGAACGGGCCATGGGGTGCCTCGATCCGGCGCGGGGCCTCCTCGGCGGGCACACCGCACCCGCTTACCAGCGCGACCACGACAGCGACGGCGACCGCTGGCCGCCTCACCGCAGGCACCCGGCAAGCTCGACCCGGAAACGGGCGCCCCCGCCCGGGCGGTCCAGGATGACCACGCGGCCCTCGTGCGCGGCGGCGTGCTGGGCCACCAGGGCGAGCCCCAGCCCCGTGCCTTCGCTGTCGCCCCGTGCCGCCGCCGCACGCCCGCGAACGAACCGGCCGAAGACGACCTCCCGGTCCGCCGGGTGCACCCCCGGTCCTTCGTCGTCAACCTCCAGATAGCAGGTGTCCTGCTGCGCTCCGAGGCGGACGGCGACCGGCCCGCCGCCGTGCTGGACAGCGTTGTCGAGCAGGTTGCCCAGCATCTGTCGGAAGCGACCGCGGTCGACAAGCCAGCTCTCGGCGCTGTCCTCGGCCATCATCACGATCCGATCGGGCAGGTGACGCGAACGGCAGACATGGCGGGCGAGTTCCGCGACAGCCACCTGTTCCCGGTGAGCGGGCTCGTCGCTGCGCGCCAGCTCCAGCAGGTCGTTGACCAACGCCTGGAACCGCTGGATCTCGGCAGCCACAAGATCGGCGGCGGTCGCGGTCCGCCGGTCGAGGGCGTCCCGGCGCCGGGTCAGCACGCTGGCCGACGCGGCGAGCGTCTGCAGCGGTGACCGCAGCTCGTGGGCCACGTCGGCGGCGAACCGGCGATCACGTTCAAGTCGGTCCGACAGCTTGGTCACCATGTCGTTGAACGACCTGGTCAGGCCGGCCAAATCGGGATCTGAGGCCGCATCGAGTCGCGCGGTCAGGTCGCCTCCAGCGATAACGCGAGCTGCCAGAGCCACCTGCCCCAATGGCCGCAGCACGCGCCGCGTGGCGTACCAGCCGACACCGGCACCGGCGGCGGTGGTGACGAGCGCCACGGCGAGCAGAACCCCGCCCAGGGTGCGGACCGTTCGGTCCAGTTCGGCCAACGAGTCGACCTGGTAGAACGCCGTGCCTTCGGCCAGCGGAACTCCGACGACCAGAGCCGGGCCGTCGATGGCCTGTATTCGTTGCACGGCCGGACTTCCGTGTTCGACGAGCTGACGCAGAGCAGGTGGGATCGAGTCGGTGACGCCGCTGTCGGCGCCGCGGGCATACCAGCGGTCATCGCGGCGCAACACCGGGCGGCGCGCGGCCCCCGTGTCGAGGGAACGCAGGACCTCCAGCACGTCGGGCTGGTCGCCACTGATGCCGCCGTTGACGATTGTCGCGTTGAAGTAGGCGGCCCGAACGGCGGTGCGCTCGCGTTCCTCGAGCAACGACGTGCGTGTCAGCTCGTACGACGCGAACGCCAGGCAGATCGACAGCACCAGCGCGCCGGCGGCGTAGCCGGTGGTCATCCGGGCCCGCAAGCCCCGCGGCCGCCTCACCGGACCAGCTTGTAGCCCAGGCCTCGGACCGTCACGAGATGGCGCGGAGCGCTGGAGTCGTCCTCGATTTTGGTCCGTAGCCGACCGACGTGCACGTCCACGACCCTGTCGTCGCCCACGTCGTATCCCCACACCCGGGTGAGCAGCTGTGCACGCGAGAGCACCCGGCCAGCGTGCTCGGCCAGTTCGCACAGAAGCCGGAACTCGGTGCGGGTCACCGCGACCTGCGTACCCCGCAGCAGCACCTCCCCGGCCTCCGGCCGGACCTCCAGGTCACCGAAGGACAGCGAGGGGACGTCATCGGGGGGCGCGGCCCCTCGTACCCGGCGCTGCAGTGCCCGCAGCCGCGCGGTCAGTTCCTCGATGGCGACGGGCTTGACGACGTAGTCGTCGGCCCCGGCCTCCAGAGCCGCGACGATGTCGGATTTGTCGTCCCGTGCGCTCACCACGACGATCGGGACGTCGTCGTCACGCTCGCGCAACTGCCCGATGCACTCGAAGCCGTCGACACCGGGCAGCATGAGGTCGACGATCACCGCGTCGGCCGGGGTGCGGCGGTGCAGCAACAGCCCTTCTTCGGCGGTGCCGACGCCGTGGACCGTGTATCCCTCGTCCTCGAGCGCAAGGACCAGCGACAGGCGGATTCGGTTGTCGTCCTCGATCACCAGTACGGCCGTCACCATCGCATCATGCCGGCCCATAGGTGTTCCTCGCATCCGTGGGCCGCGGTGACGGTCATTGTCACCGAACTGACACACGGCCGCGGAAGCCCTGCCACGCTCGTCCGTCACGCTGGCGGGCGCGGGCCGAAGCGGGAGAGGAGCTGCGGGTGGAGGCGACGACGCGAGCGAGGACCTGCACCGTCTCCGTGGTCCAGGTTGCGATCACCGACGACCTCGACGCTGCTACCGTCCCCGCTCTCACTGCGACGTTCCGTGACATTCTCGCGTTGCGGCCTCGGCGGGTCGTCGTCGATCTCGCGGCCTGCGAGACCATCGACGCCGCCGCCATCGAGATGCTGCTCGACGTGCACCGGGCCCTGTGGCGCCACGACGCGCGACTTTCGCTGCGATCAGCCAGCCCACGGCTGCGTCGTCTGCTGACCCTCGCCCGCGCGGCACAGGTGCTCGACATCAGCTCCGACGATGACAGGACGAGGTGACATGACCGCCGTGCCGAGCCCAACCGGACAGACCATCGACGTCATCTGCGACAGCTGCGGCGTCGTCGTTACCGCAACGAACACCTGCGTACATGACGAGGAGCTCGTCCGGACGGTGCTGATCGAGATTGGCTGGGCGGGCTCGCCGTTCGCCGCCGGTCGGCACACCTGCGTGCCCTGTGCCACGCGGGCCAGCAGCCGGCGACCCGCGGAAGGGAAGACCGTCGGGGAGTCGCCGTCGCGGGCGAGCTACAGCTTGCGCGAAGAGGCCGGAATCGTGGTGGTTGCCGCCCGGGGCGATATCGAGCTGGGGAGCGCTGAGGAGCTTCGCATGCTGCTGACGATGGCAATCGGCGCAGGCCAGCCCGTAGTACTCGATCTTGACGGCGTCAACCTCGTCGACGCGGCCGCGCTTGGTGTCATGGTGCGAGCCCGGCAGACCGCCAAACAACTAGAGGTTCCGCTGTGCCTCGCCGCTCCCTCGCGCTTCCTGCTGACGGTCTTGCACACGATGCGGCTTCGACGGGCGTTTCCGATCTTCGCCAGCCGCGCCGCCGCCGTCGGGGCTCTGGCCCGAACCGCGCCACCCGAGGCAACCGGTAGCGCCGGGCTCGTCGCGGGAGAACTCGTCATGAGACCGTCATGATGTCGCGCGGTTCCCGCCATGTACTCGCACGAGACTATCCGGGTCCAGCGCGAAGTGTGATCGGGCGACGAGGTCTGTCCGCACACCTGCGCGCCGGACGAGCGGGACTGTCCTGTCCGGACACCAGCGGTTCGCTCCGCCGGGCAGGACGGTCCCCGCGAGGCCACGGCACAGCCCGAAGGCCCGCATCGGCCACCGAACGGACTGTGGAGATCGCAACTTTGCTCACCGTGACAGACAAGGCCCTCGCCGCCATCTGCGTGCTGCTGACCCAGCGGGACGTGCCCGACGGCGCCGGCCTACGGATACGGGCCGAGTCGGACGGTGAGCACGGCCTGCGTCTCACCATCGCCGACCGGCCGTCGGCCGGCGATGCGGTGGTCGAGCGGGCAGGAGCGCGCATCTTCCTCGACGCGGGAGCCGTTGCCGCCCTCCGCGGAGCCGCACTGGACGCCTCACCAGACGAGGCCGGCGGTCTCCGCTTCTCCGTTGCCAGCCGGTCCAACTGATCGCCGCACCGTAGCCGAAAGGGTGCTCGCTCTGATGTTCGACACGGGATTCCCCGACGACGGCTCGTGGCGTCGGGCACCGCGACGTGACCACAGGTTGGACGACCTGGAGCTGGCGAATGCCGTAGTCAACCGGCTAACGGCCGATCCCGAGCTCGCTGGGGCCGAGATCGAGGTCGCCGTCCAGAACCGTGTCGTGCTGCTCGGCGGCATCGCGCCGACCACGGCCACTCGACTGCACGCGGGGGACTCCGCTTGGCGGGTACCCGGTGTCTTCGACGTCTGCAACCTGATCCAGGTGCCCGCCTGACGCGGGCCACAGGTTCCGCGCCTACGGGCGAGGACCCATCGCTGTTGGTTCCGCGGGCGACATTCGCATAATGTTGACGGAGGTGTGCCGGGAAGGCTGGTCGGCGACGTCGTCGTCGACCCCTCCGGAGGACACCGTGGGCAACCCCATGCGCGCTGGCCCGCGCCAGCTCTTCGGGCGAGGCAGCTGGTCTGAAGCCAGTCGAATCGGCGACATTCTTCGCACCGAGACGGTTGGTGGGGTGCTGCTCCTCGCCGCCGCTGTGGCGGCCTTGACCTGGGCGAACTCACCATGGGGCGGCGCGTATCGGTCGCTGTCCGACCTCACGGTCGGGCCGGCGGCACTCCACCTGGACCTCAGCCTGGCCACCTGGGCCGCCGACGGACTGCTGGCTGTGTTCTTCTTCGTGGCGGGCCTGGAGCTCAAGCGGGAGTTCGTCGCCGGTGACCTGCGCGATCCCGTGCGGGCGGCGCTACCGGTCGCCGCCGCCGTGGGCGGGATGGCGATTCCGGCCTTGGTGTACGTCGCGGTGAACGCGACCGCCGGCGGTGATGGGTTGGCGGGGTGGGCGGTGCCGACCGCCACCGACATCGCGTTCGCCTTGGCCGTGCTCGGCGTGATCAGCACGCACCTGCCGGCCGCGCTGCGGACCTTCCTGCTCACCCTGGCCGTGGTCGACGACCTGCTCGCGATCACGATCATCGCGGTCTTCTACACCAGCGCCCTCAACATCCTGGCCTTGCTGTCGGCGTTGCTGCCGTTGGCCGTCTTCGCCGTCCTGGTGCAGCGCCGGGTGCGGTCGTGGTGGCTGCTGCTGCCCCTGGCCGCCCTTACCTGGATCCTGGTCCACGAGTCCGGCGTGCACGCCACGGTGGCCGGGGTGCTGCTGGCATTCGCCGTGCCCGTCAAACGCCGATCGACGGGACCCGGGCCGGGTCTAGCGGAGCATTTCGAGCACCGGTGGCGGCCCGTCTCGGCGGCATTCGCTGTGCCGGTGTTCGCTTTCTTCGCGGCAGGGGTGTCCGTCGCCTCCGCCGGCGGCCTGGGCACCGCGCTCACGAGCAGCGTGGCGATCGGCATCATGGCGGGCCTGGTGGTCGGCAAGACCGTCGGCGTCATGGGAGCGACCTGGCTGGTGCAGCGCTTCACCCGTGCGCGGCTCGCTGAGGGCCTTAGCTGGTGGGACGTGCTCGGGCTGGCGCTGTTGGCCGGGGTCGGGTTCACCGTCTCGCTGCTCATCGGTGAGCTGGCCTTCGGCGCCGGGTCCGAGCGCGACGGTCAGGCTCGTATCGCCATCCTGGTCGGGTCCGTTCTGGCGGCGGCTCTGGCCGCTGTCGTACTCCGGCTGCGCAACCGGCACTATCGCCGGATCTGCGCTGAGGAAGAAGCCGACGAGGACGCCGACGGCGTGCCGGACGTCTACGAAGAGGCCCGGTAGGCGATGGTGCTGCTGGCTTTCGCGGCGGTGCTCCTGCTCGCCGTACTGGTGTCCGCGCTGGCCAAGCGGACGATCCTGTCGACCGCGGTGCTGTTTCTCGCCGCGGGGTTCATCCTTGGTCCCGGCACCACCGGCGTGGTCGACGTCCGTCCCGACTCTCCATTGGTCGCGACCCTGGCCGAGTTGGCGCTGTTCACAGTGCTGTTCACCGACGGAATGCGGGTCGGCTGGGCCGACCTGCGCTCGGCGTGGCGGCTGCCGGGCCGAGCGTTGGGGTGGGGACTGCCGCTGACGTTGGGTGTGACCGCGGTGGCCGGCCATTACCTGCTCGGTCTGGGCTGGCCGGAAGCGCTGCTGCTCGGGGCGATCCTGGCCCCGACGGACCCGGTGTTCGCGTCAGCCCTGGTCGGCAACGACAAGGTCCCCGCACGCCTGCGGCACCTGCTCAACGTCGAGTCGGGTGTCAACGACGGCTTGGCGCTGCCGTTCGTGATCGTGTTTCTGGCGGTGGCCAGTGGATCCGGCGACCTGCACCTCGGCGAGCTGGCGGTCGAGGTGTCGCTGGGGCTGGCCATCGGCGTGCTGGTGCCGGTGGCGGCGATCCTGCTGGAGCGTTCGCGGTTCTTCGCGGCGTCGCCCGCGTACGAGCCGCTCAACGGCCTGGCCATCGGTCTGCTGGTGCTGGCGCTGGGACAGGTCACCCACGCCAACCTGTTCCTGGCCGCGTTCGCGGCCGGGATCACCGTCGCCACGTTCGGGCCGCGACAACGGGCGGCCTTCGAGCACTTCGGCGAGAACCTCGCGGAGTTGTTCAAGCTGGCCGCACTGCTGGTGTTCGGCGCGCTGATCTCCGTCGAGTTCCTGGCGGACATCTCGTGGACGGGATGGCTGTTCGCCGTGTTCGCGATATTCGTCGCGCGGCCGCTGGCGTTGTGGCTGTCGTTCCTGCGCTCCGGCCTCGGCATGCGCGAGCAGGCCGCCGCTATGTGGTTCGGACCCAAAGGCTTCGCGTCGGTGGTCTACGGGTTGCTGGTGCTCGAGTCCGGTATCACGGCCGCGGACGAGATCTTTCACCTGGTCGCGTTGACGATCGTCATGTCGATCGTCTTGCACTCCTCGACCGACGTCGTCGTAGCCCGGACCTTCGACACACAGGCCGAGACACCTGCCTGGCACGGAACCGTCCGCCGCGCCGTGCGGTCACGTGACCGTGCGGGCGACTCCCGGCGTGACGCGGCCATGGGCGATTGACGTCACCGTAATCGTGTCGCCGGTGCTTATCGGAACTCACTGATTCGGCCAGGCCTGACGATGTCAGTGGCCTCTTGCGGACCCTTTGTGGCGTCTTTGTGGACGTTCAACGCGCGGTGCTTGCTGAAGTGGGCATCGCCCAGCGATCGATGATCTCCGCCCGGTTGTAGTGCTCGTGAGAGTCGCGGAGCGTGTTGTAGTCCCTCGACCGGCCCGAGCAGAGGGAAATCCGCTGGCAATCGCTGTTTCGAGGGGTCCTGCAGATTTATTGAAGCGCTACGTCGCACCTTCGCCGGCTCGTCCTGGTCGATCTTCGACATCGTGACCGGCAGTGCCGTCAGGTCAGGCTTCCGATACGGCGGCTGCGACGACATCCCCGCACCGGGCGACTACGACGCCGACGGCGTCAACGACCTGGCCCTGTACCGGCAGGACTGTGTCAACGGCTCCACCTGGAACGCGTACAGCATCGCCGGCAACCGACACCTGATCGCCAACCACCGCTGGGGCGGGTGCGGCGACATCCCCGCCACCGCCTGACAGCTCGGGAAAGGAACTGGGCAACGCACCGAGCGGCCACTGAGGCCGGACGCAATGGGTTGCTCAGTTCCTTTGGCCGTCCGTTGCGGCATGCGTCAGGGAATGAGCAATGCCTTTCCGAGGACCGACCGCGCCTCCATGGCGCGGTGAGCTTCGGCTGCCGAGGAAAGTGGATACCGCTCTGCGATTACCGGACTTAACCGTCCCGCCGCCGCCTCGCTAAAGGCCCGCTCTGCGAGCCGCACCAAATCCGGCGGCTCGAACTGAACGTCCGCGATACCGCGAACGGCAACGCCGCGGGCGCGGGCGCTCTGCTGATCGATCGTGGCGAAGCCGCCACTCGCCGCGCCGTGGGACGACACTCGTCCACCGTTACCCACCAGGTGGAAGGCGTCCGTGCCGTGAGCACCCCCGACGCCGTCCAGCAGCACGTCGACCGGGAGGCCGCCGAGCGCGTCGCGTGCCGCGTCGGTCCAGCCGTCCTCGGTGTAGTCGACGACAGCGTCGGCCCCGACCCGCCGCACCAGCGAGAGCTTGTCACTACCACGGGCCGCGCCCACCACCTGCGCGCCGAGGCGGTGCGCGAGCTGGACCAGCAGCGTTCCCATGCCACCTGCCGCTCCAAGGATCAGCACCCGGTCGCCCGGCTTGACGCCGACGCCGTCGATGATGCCAGTAGCGGTGACCCCGTCGTGCGCGAGAGCCGCAGCGGCCTGCGGGTCCAAGCCATCGGGGATCGGAACCAACCGGTCGACGCCGGTACGGACCAGCTCGGCGTACGACCCGCGCGTACCAGGACCGGCAACGACCCGTCGACCGAGCCAGGAAGGGGAGACGCCCGGGCCGGTGGAGACCACCGTCCCCGCCGCCGCGCCGCCGGGTACGTACGGCGGAGTGACGCCGAACATCTCGCCCCAACCACCCCGGATCTGGGTTTCGACATAAATGGTGTCGATCGCCTCCGCCCGCACGACGACCTCGCCGGATTCCGGGTGTGGATCGGGCAGCTCCACCGGCACCAGCACCTCTGGCCCACCGTACTCAGAAACCTGAATCGCCCGCATGTGTCTTCCCCCGAATTGCCTGGCCACAGTGCCGAACCGCCGCTGACGCTAGGACTTCAACTCCGGTTGAAGTCAAGGGGAAGGTGAGATGACGTGGCGAGTTGTCGTCATATATCGCCGGGAATCTTGCCGGTACGCACGACCGCGACCAACCTGACCGCATCGCAGTGTGGGAACGGCCCGCACAGCGGGTCGGGTCGGGGAGGGCTGCGTGGTGGGTGCGGTGTGGGGAAAGCGGTGGCTGCCCACGGCAGCGGCGCTTCTGGTCGTCGTCACGGCGACGGCGGTGGTCACGCGTGAGGCCGCGGCGGCTGAGCCGGCGGGTGCGGTGTGCGTCACTCGGGCGGCCACGGAACGCGCGGCGCTCGCCGCCGCGGCCGCCTGCCGTCAGCCCGTGGCCGTGGACGGGTCGCGGACCGAGTACACCCAGGTGCTGGCCCAGCCCGACGGCCGGCTGACGTTCGAGTCGGCGGTGGTCCCGCAGCGTTCCCGCCGCGCCGACGGCTCGTGGGCCGACGTCGACCTGCGCCTGCGGGCCGGCGCCGACGGGCGGCTGCGGCCGGTCGCGTCGGTCGCGGATGTGGCGTTCTCGGCCGGTGGACAGGGCCCGTTGGTGTCGTTGACCCGCGGCGGCCGTTCACTGGCGCTGTCCTGGCCCGGTCGGTTGCCCGCGCCACGGGTCGCCGGCGACTCCGCCACCTACCCCGATGTGCTCCCGGATGTCGATCTGGTCGTGCGGGCCACGCACACGGGCTTCACGCACGTGCTGGTGGTCAAGACGGCCGCGGCCGCGGCGGACCGTCGACTGCGCAAGCTGGCGTTCGACGTCGGTGGGGACGCGCGGCTCGAGCGGCACGCCGACGGCTCGCTGCGCGCCGTCGCAGGCAAGGCGGTGGTGGCGCAGGCGGAGCCGGCGATCATGTGGGACTCGTCGGTGCCCGTCACGGCGATGGCGGAGCAGGGACTCGCGCGGTCCACGGCCGCCGCGGCGGGCGACGGCGCGCGCACGGCGGCGGTGGCGACTCGGGTGACCGGCGACGGCGACCTGGAGCTCGTGCCGGACGCGATGATGCTCGACCGCCCCGACGCCGCGTACCCCCTGTTCATCGACCCGTCCTGGTCGGTGGCCCGGTCGAAGTGGGCGTACGCGACGAGCAACGGCTGCACCAACACCGACTACTCGGTGGCCCGGGTGGGGTTGAGCCCTGACGGTCCGTGCGACGGGGTGCGGTTCCGGTCGTTCTTCGAGTTCCCGACGACGGCGTTGCAGGGCAAGCACATCGAGTCCGCGTACGTCCAGATGAAGCTCCAGCACTCCTGGTCCTGCGGCAACACCTGGGCGCACATGTACTTCTCCTCCGCGATCACCGCCACGATGAAGGCGTCCTGGTCGGCGATGAAACTGGCGACCTGGCTGGACTCGGCCGAGGGGCACGCCAACAAGGCGGGCGGTTGCTCGGACTCGCCACAGCCCGACATGATCATGAACTTCGAACGGGACACCGTGACCGCCCAGGTGCAGACCGCGGCGACGAAGAGCTGGAGCACCCTCACCGTAGGCTTCTGCGCCTGCAACGAACTGGGGGAGTGGGAGTCAGCGCAGGACCGCTGGAAGAAGTTCTACCCCGCCCAGGCAAAGCTGGTCGTCGACTACGACTCCAAGCCCGGCCAGCCCAACGGCCTGCGGGTCGCCGGCGTCGCCTGTCCGGCCTCCGGCGTGCTGACCACCGGAACGCTGACACCGACGTTCTCGGCGGTCTATCCCGACGCCGACACGGGCCAGACGCTCACCGGCACCTACGAGTGGATCGAAGTGCCGGCCGGCGGCATCGGCTCGGTCACCGACACCTATCCGGGACGCCTGTCACCACCTGCCAAGGCACCCGCGACGGCGAACGCGCGAGCCACCACGGCGGCGGTGACCGTCGCCAGGAACAAGACCTACGCCTACCGGGTCAGCGCGGTCGATCCGACGCCGTACGAACAGTGGAGCGGCTGGTCGCCGTGGTGCCAGTTCACCGTGGACACCGCGGTGCCTCCGGCCCCGACGATCACCCCCGGCGCGGTTCCGTGGCCCGGCCTGCCCGTCACCTTCACGTTGAGCACGACGACCACCGACGTGGTGAAGTTCCGCTACGGCTGGTCGAGTCCGCCGACCACCGAGGTCGCCGCGACCGGCACCACCACGAGGACGGCCACGGTCACGCTGACCGTGCCACGGTACGGGCAGAACATCCTCTGGGTGCGGGGCGTCGACGCCGTCGGCAACCTGGGCAACATCGCGACCCGGGAGATCGTCGTCAACCGGCCGACTCCGCCGGTCGCCCGGTGGGGTCTGGAGACCTACCCGGGTCAGACGCAGGCCCAGGCGCTCGAGGACAAGCAGCCGTCCCTCAGCTACGACACGCCGTTGACCGCGACCGGAGTGACCTGGGCCGACGGCATCCGCCTCATGGGCGGGCAGACCACGCGGTTCAACGGCACCAGCGCGAAGGCCGTCACGTCCGGACCGGCGGTCAACACGGCCGGATCGTTCAGTGTGGCCGCCTGGGTCCGGGTGGACTCGTACTCGGGATGCGGAAACCTGACGGTGGCCTCGGCCGACGGCACCATCGGCAGCGCGCTCGCCCTCGAGTACGACTGCTGGGCGGACCGCTGGCGGATGCGGGTGCCGGACCGTGACGGCGGGACCTTCGTCGAGGCCCATTCGACCGCGCCGACGGCCATTCGCCGCTGGACGCACGTCGCCGGCTCCTGGGACGAGGTCGACAAGAAGATCAGCCTCTACGTGGACGGAGTACTCGTCTCCTCGGTCACGCCGCCCGCCACCTGGCTGGCCGCCCGCGGTGACGGCTACATCGCCAACGGCGTCTTCGCGGTTGGCCGGGGTCGCAACTTCGGTGCCGAGGAGTCCTTCTTCAAGGGCGAGATCGCCGATCTGCAGGTCTTCGACCGGGTGCTGGTCGCCCAGGACTTCACCGGGCAGCTCGCGAGCGACCCGACCTCCGGGGGCGTCGACGCGCAAGGCATCCTGGCCCCGATCCAGGTCGGCCGGTGGGACTTCGAGCTCGCGCGGCCCTGCTACGTCCAGGACCTGGCCGACACGTGCGACGCCGGCGACGGCACACAGTTCGGCCGGTGGCTCGCGTTGACCCGCGGTGCTGCGATCGGCGCCGGAAACACCGGCAACGCGCTGCGCCTCGACGGTTGGTACTTCCCCGACGAGAACCCGGCGCCGTGGCAGGCGACCCAGGAATACGGTCGGTCGGCGGCCAAGACCGGGCTGACACCGCCGGACGGCGCGGGCAACCAGTACACGACCTGGCAGGACAGGCCGGTGCTGCGCACCGACGAGTCGTTCACCATGTCAGCCTGGGTCAACGTCGACGATCTCGGCGGAAGCCGCACGGCCGTCGCGCAGCGCGGCGCGCACGAGAGCGGCGCCTGGCTCAAGTACCTGCCCACGACCGGCAAATGGCAGTTCTGCGTCACCGACGAGGACGTCACCGGATCGCCCGGGGTCAGCGTCTCGTCGACGACGGCGGCCGACGCGGGCGTCTGGACCCACGTCGTGGGTGTGTACGACGGCAGCCGCAAGCAGATCCGGATCTACGTCAACGGTGCGCTCGAAGGCACCCAGGGCGTGGGCTTCACCCCGATGGCGGCCGCCGGTCCGCTGCTGGTCGGCCGCACCCTGTGGCGCGACCAGCTCACCGACCAATGGATCGGTGCCATCGACGGCGTCGCCACCTTCCAAGGCGCGATGACCGACGCCCAGGTCCGCGCCCTCTACACCGCATAGCCCGGAGGCAAAGGTGTTCTACGAAGCGAGAACGGCGGCGCGGACGTGGGTCGCGGGCGCCCTGGCCGGTGTTCTGCTCGGCGGCCTGCTGGTCGCGACATCGGCTCAGGCGACACCAGGGCCGGCGCGGTTGTCGCCGCAGGCGGAGAAGCTGGACTCGGTGGGCGCCGAAGTGCGCACCCGGGCCTGGCCGTACACCCCGCAGAAGAAGGTGGCGGCACCCGCACCGGTGTGGCCGACGTCGGGCGTCGCCCGGGTCGCCGGCCCGGGCGGCGAGCGGGTCTCCGACGTGACGGTGCGCGTCCTCGACCGGGCGACAGCGCCGGCGGCCTGGCGGGACGGACTGCTGCTGCGGGTCGAGCGGCCGGCCGCGAAGACAACCGGCCGCTCGGTGCGGCTGTCGGTCAGTTACGCCGCCTTCCGGTACGCGTACGGCGCGGACTGGGCTTCGCGACTGCGGCTGTGGCGGCTGCCCGAGTGCGCGGTGGCGAGCAGTCCAGGGTCGGGCTGCGCGGCGACCCCGTTGCCGTCCACCAACGACGAGGCGAAGGGCGTGGTCACCGCGCCCGTGTCGCTCGAGGGCTCGAACCTCATCGCACTCGCAGCCGGCCCCGCCGGCTCGGGCGGTGACTTCACGGCCACCTCGCTCGCCCCGTCGGCGACCTGGTCAGCCGGCGGGAACAGCGGCGACTTCTCCTGGTCGTACCCGATGGAGGTGCCGCCCGCGCCCGGTGGTCCGGCGCCCGACCTCTCGATCGCCTATTCGTCGTCCAGCGTGGACGGCAGGTCCGCCGTGACCAACAACCAGCCGTCGTGGATCGGCGAAGGGTTCGACTACTGGCCCGGCTACATCGAGCGACGGTACGTCCCCTGCTCCGACGACATGGCCTCCGGCGCGAACAACACCACCAAGACCGGCGACCAGTGCTGGCGCTCCGACAATGCGGTGCTCAACCTCGGCGGCGGCGGCACGGAGCTCGTGTACGAGACCGGGAAGGGCTGGCACGGCCGATCCGAGGACGGCTCCCGGATCGAGAAGCTCACCGGCGGCGGCAACGGTGACAACGACGGCGAGTACTGGAAGGTCACCACAGCCGAAGGCACCCAGTACTTCTTCGGCCGGCACAACCTGCCCGGGCAGTCGTCGGTGACGGACTCGACGTGGACCGTGCCGGTCGCCGGCAACCACACCGGCGAACCGTGCCGGCAGAGCTCCTTCACCGCCTCGTTCTGCACCCAGGCCTGGCGATGGAACCTGGACTACGTCGTCGACGTCCGGGGCAACACGATGTCCTACTGGTACGCCAAGGAGACCAACAAGTACGCCCGCAACGTCAGCGACAGCGACGCGGTCTCCTACGTCCGCGGTGGCACGCTGACCCGGATCGACTACGGCACCTGGGATCGAGGCAGCTCGGACCGTCGAGTCACCCCGTCCGCACAGGTGCTGCTGGGCTCGGCCGACCGGTGTGTGACCACGTCGTGCGGCACCCATGATGCGACGAACTGGCCGGACACACCCTGGGACCAGGAGTGCACGGGCAGCACCTGCGCCAAGAAGTACTCGCCGACGTTCTGGTCCACCAAGCGGCTGGCCTCCGTCACCACGCGGGTCTGGGATACCACCCTCACGACGCCCGCCTGGCAGAACGTGTCGTCCTGGACGCTCACGCATTCGTTCCCGCCGCCCGGGGACGGCTCCGACCACGCCGGCCTGTGGCTCGACAAGATCCAGCAGGCGGGACTGGTCGGCTCGACGGTGACCATGCCACCGATCACCTTCACCCCGGTCTCCCTGCCCAACCGCGTGCTGACCAGCAGCACCACGACCAACAACTGGCAGCGGATCGACTACATCCTCACCGAGACCGGCGCGAAGGTCGACCTGGAGTGGGACCAGCCCCAGTGCACCGCCACCAACAAGCCGTCGGCGGCGCACACCAACACCATGCGCTGCTATCCGGTGCTGGTCGTGGATCCCGACGATCCGCAGGGCAAGAGGCTGGTCACCGAGTGGTGGCACAAGCATCGCGTCAAGTCGGTGTCGGAGTCGGACCTGCCCGCCGACACGGCCGGACATCCGGCGCCGCCGACCTTCACCTACTACGAGTACGGCACTCCGGCCTGGCATTACGCCGACGACGACGGGCTGACCAAGCCCGACCGCAAGACCTGGGACCAGTTCCGCGGCTACGGCACGGTTCGGGTCCGGGTCGGTGACGTCGCCGGAGCGCAGACGCTCACCGAGTTGCGATACCTGCAGGGCATGCACGGCGACCGGCTCGCGCCGACGGGCGGCACCCGCAGCGTCACGGTGCCGGCGTCGCTCGGCTCGGAGACGGTCTACGACGAGGACCAGTTCGCCGGCATGGTCCGCGAGGAGGTCACCTACAACGGTGTCGCCACCAAACCGCTGTCCAAAACGGTCAGCGTGCCGTGGATGTCCCCGCCGACGGCGTCCCGGACCATCAACGGCGACACGGTCACGGCCCGTTTCACCGACACGAAGACCACCTATGCGGCGGTCGCGCTGGGTGTCGACGGCGCCCGTGGTTGGCGCACCGGACGGACCCAGAACTGGCTCTCCGACACCTATGGCACGGTCGAGCGGTCGCAGGACGACGGAGACCTCGGCCGCACCGGTGACGAGACCTGCACGTCCTACGTCTACAACCGTGGCGTGGCCGCGAACCTGCTGAACACGGTGAAGCAGACGACCACGACGGCATTGCCGTGCGGCACCGCCCCCACGAGCCAGGACCACATCATCTCCGACGTCCGGAACTACTACGACGGTGCATCCAGTGTGGACGCCGCGCCGACTCTCGGGTCGGTCACCAAGACGGAACGGCTCAAGGACTGGACCGCCGGCGGCGGGACCGTGTGGCAGACCGCCAGCCAGAGCACCTACGACAAACACGGCCGGGCCGAGACCAGCACCGACGTCCGCGGCAACACCACCCGCAACGCGTACACCCCGTCCGTTGGCGGCCCGGTCACCCGAATCACGACCACCGGCCCGGCGCCGTACAACTGGGTCACGGTCGCGGATACGAACCCGTACTGGGGCTCGACCAAGCGCGCCACCGACCAGAACGGCCAGATCACCGACATCTCACACGACGCGCTAGGCCGGGTCTGGCGGGTGTGGAACGCCGGCTGGAGCAAGGCTGACCATGGGGACATGCCGTCCACCGAGTACACCTACACTCTCGCGGCGAGCCGGAACGCCTATCCGTACACAACGTCGAAGGTCCTGCATGCTGGCGGTGGCTACCGGGTCACCTACGAGATCATGGACACGCTGTTGCGACCGCGGCAGCAGCAGACGGCCGGGATCGGCGGTGACCGGGTCGTCACCGACACCCTGTACGACAAGCTCGGCCGTGCCGCGCTCAGCTACAGCCCGCACGCCGAGCCCGGCAACCCGTCCGGGACGCTGTGGTGGGAACCGGAGTGGTCGGTTCCCGCGGTGACGAGAACCGATTTCGACAACGCCAACCGGCCCGTCGCGACCACCCTGCTGGCCGGTGACGGGGTCGACAGTCTCGACAAGAAGTGGGGCACCACCACGTCGTACGAGGGCGACCGCACTGCGGTGACGCCACCGGCGGGCGGCACCCCGACCACGACCATCACCGACTACCAGGGTCGGACCGTGGAGCTGCGTCAGCACACCACCGCCCAGGGCGTGGCCGGCGACTACCAGTCGACCCGTTACACGTTCAACGGCAAGGGGCAGCAGACGATGGTTCGCGACCACGACGACAACCGGTGGACGTACACCTTCGACGTCAAGGGGCGTCAGGTCGAGTCGGTCGACCCGGACAAGGGCAGTGCCAAGACCGAGTACAACGAGTACGACGAGGTGGAGCGGACCACCGACGCCCGCGGAGAGTCGCTCTGGCACGTCTACGACACGCTGGGTCGCAAGATCGAGCTGCGCGACGACTCGGCGACCGGGCGGCTGCGGACCAAGCAGGTCTACGACAAGCTCTACACGGGCTCGGTGCTGGGCGCGAAGGGCCAACTGACAGAGGCGCTCCGCTACGAGTACGACCAGTCCGGCGCCGCCAGCGTCTACAAGTGGCAGGTCGGCGGCTTCACCGTTCGCTCGCAGCCGTCCAACGTCAACTACGTCATTCCACCGGTCGAGGGGAGTGGTCTGGCCACCACCTGGAGCATCGGCTTCGGCTACTCGCAATATGACGGCAGCCAGACGAGCATCCTCTATCCAGGCGGTGGTGGGCTCACCAACGAAACCGTCACGACCGCCTACCAGACCGCCACCGGCCTGCCCGCCACGCTGAAGACCAACGCCGTCGGCGTGGCGAGCTACGTGACAGCGCAGGACTACACGCGTTTCGGCGAACCGACCAAGACGACCCGCATGACCTCCGGTGGGCGCTATGTCGAGGACACCACCTCCTATGACGAGGTGACGCGGCGGGTCCGAAGCACCGTCATCAAGCCGGAGGGCGCCACCGGCAGCGTCTCCAACCGTAGCTACGACTACGAGGACTTCGGCACCATCAGGTCCATCGCCGACACTCCTGCGATCGGGTCCGCCGACACCCAGTGCTTCCGGCACGACTTCCTGCGCCGGCTGACCAGCGCCTGGACCACGAAACCCGGCGTCTCCTGTGGCACCGATCCGACCGTGGCCAACCTCGGTGGCCCGGCGCCGTACTGGCTGGACTGGACCTTCGACGCGGCCGGCAACCGACGCTCCGAGGTGTCGCACACAGCGGCCGGCGACACCATCCGTAGCTACACGGTGCCTACCGGCGGGCCCGGGGTCGTTCGGCCCCACGCCGTCACCCGGGTGACGACCACGGCGCCGGGTCAGGCCGCCGTGGTCACCAACTACGCCTACGACAACAGCGGCAACACGACCTGCCGGCCCGGTGGAAGCGCCGCCAACACGTGCCCGCCCGGCGGCGGCTCACAGGATCTCGCCTGGGACGCCGAGGGGCGGCTCGCCAAGGTCACCGTCGGCGGGCAGGCGGCCGAGACGAACATCTACGGGGTGGACGGCACCCGGCTCATCCGCCGCGACGCCACCGGAACGACGCTCTACCTTCCCGGCCAGGAGCTGCGCCGCGACACCAGCGGCAACGTCACCGGCACCCGGTACTACACGTTCGCCGGCCGGCTCGTCGCCTCCCGCAACCCGGCCGGGCTTACCTGGCTCTACACCGACCACCAGGGGACCCAGCACACCAGCATCAACGCCGCCACCCAGGCCGTCACCGCGAGGCGGCAGACGCCCTACGGCCAGCCTCGGGGCACCAACCCCGGCTGGCCGAACGGCAAGGGTTTCGTCGGCGGCGACACCGACCCGGTCGGCCTGACCCACCTCGGCGCCCGCGAGTACGACGCGGCCCTCGGACGCTTCGTCTCCGTCGACCCCGTCCAGGATCTGACAGATCCGCAGCAGTGGAACGGCTACTCCTACGCCAACAACAGCCCGGTCACCATGAGCGACCCGACCGGATTGATCCCCGCCGACTGCCGCGAGTTCGACTGCTACGGCTACGACCCACGCCCTCTGAAGAAGGGCGACGGTCGCGGTGCGGGCGGCTGTCCGGGGGGATGCGGCACCAAGAAGAACAAGTCGTGGGGCAAGAAGATGGGCCTGAAGAGCACCAAGACCAAGCGGGTGCAGCGGGCACCGAGCGAGCGGGCGAAGCGGCTGAGCGGCCTGAAGGTGACTGGCAAGACACTGTCCCAGGACGAATACAATCTGCTGCGCAGTCAATACGGCTACCACGGCAGCGCCGATTTCACCCTCGGCGACGCGATAAACCACTATCGGTGTCTGTCCAGCGGCGGTTGCAAGCCGGGCCGCTTCGGCTTCGTGTTCTTCCTGGCGCACGTCTGCGCCGCCATGGGCGGTGATGCCAATGAATGCTATGGCGACAGCAGTCAAACCGAGACGACTCTCGCGATGATGAAGGAAGCGCCGTTCCTCGCGGTGGGTATCAACCTCCTTGAGGCTTTGGGCAATTACGGAAACGGCAACTACAAATCGGGAACCGATAATCTCGTGACCGCTGCCGGCGGCATACCGCTGAAGGGCAGCGAAGCAGCCGAGCCACTTGGCCGGATCGTGGCGCCCCACCTGAAAGACCGGACCTACACCGCCATGAAATATCCGGGCAATACGGTGCGGATCGACAACCAGGGCAACGTCTCCAACGGGAAGTTGGAGCGGGAGAACCCGGCATCCGGATGGCGCGACCACACCGTTCTCTTCCCCATGCCAGCGATTCTCCTGCAGATCGACACCGGTGACGCCTCCATGATCAGGGATCTGCAGGACATCGGGCTGATCTCATGACACGAAAGGGAACCATGGTCACACGTAGCTTTACCGCCGGCGTGCTGTCGGTGCTCGTGACGGCAACGTTGGTGGTGCTGCCGGGCTCGCCAGCGGCCGCTGCCTACGCCGACCCGCTGGTCGCCACCAGCCGGACCCCTATGGGTCTGACCTGGCACGCCGAGCCGGCCGCGGCCATCTCCGCACTCGACGCGGCCCTGCCCAACGTCGGTGTCGCGACCGTGCTCGACGACGGCAACCGGGCCATGACCACCTGCAACAGCGAGGAGCTGGCCGCGCTGCCGCTGTCTCCGGTCGCCACCACCAAGTGGTGCTTCAACAGCGCCGACGCGACCGACTCCAACTGGTCGCCGCAAGGCATCACGAGCTCCGGCGACGCCGACGACGACGGCGCCTGGGGCGCCAAGCGGGCGATCCTGTCCGGCTGGTCGTGGGGGAGCGGCGACCGGCGCAACGACGCCCGGGTCGCCTTCATCGACACCACCAACCCGGGCGCGCCCAAGTACCGCTGGGTCTACCTGGTCGACCCCAACTCCACCGGCAGCGACTTCACCGCCGCCAAGACGCACATCGGCGGCATGATCTGGTTCGGTGACAAGCTGATCGTCAACGCGGTCGGCAACGGCACCGTGGCGCTGCGGGTGTTCAGCATGAGCCACATCCTGCAGACCACCTCGGGCGTCTCCGACATCGGCAAGGTCAGCGGCGGGTGGGCGGCCTACGGCTACAAGTACGTGATGCCGCAGATCGGGTACTACACCTACAGCAGCGGCGCGTGCAGTATGGACAGTGACACCGGCATCCCGTGCTTCTCGTCGTTGTCGCTGGACCGCAGCACCAGTCCGGACAGCCTGGTCACCGCGGAGTACTTCAGCGACCAGACCAAGCGTGGCCGGCTGATCCGCTACTCCTTCGGCGCCGACTTCCTGCTGCCCACCAACGCCACACCGATCGAGGCGTACGCGAGCGGCGTCGGCAACCAGCAGGGCGTGCTCTCGTTCAACAACCGCTGGTACGTGGTGCACAGCTCGGCGACTCTGAAAGGTCAGCTCTGGGGCTTCACACCCGGCGGTGGCATCGGCCAGTCGAGCACCTGCCAGGTCAACGGCGCGTCCAGCCGGCTCTGCTGGTCGCTGCATCCCGAGGCCGTGACGTACTGGTGGTCGACGGGCGAGGTCTGGTCTACGACCGAGTGGCCCAGGGGCAACCCGTCCGCGCCCGGTGGTCGCGTGCTGTTCAGCGTCCCGTTGAGCGCCATGCCCTGATCCACCGTGCTGTCGCGCCCCGGCGAAACCGGGGCGCGACAGCCGGCCGAACTGCTCGACTTCTTCGGTGTCGAGACCCGGTTCCAGGCCGGTCTGGCGCTCGGCATGTCCTGCGCGGACCCTTTCCCGAAGCCCTACGCGCAGGAGAACGCCGCGCCTCGGCGACCGCGTGTCGCCGGCCGGCCGGACCGCACCGGACCCTGACGTGCCGGCGGCGCCGGGTCAGGTGTGGAGAAGCCCGGTCAGCGTCGTCCGCCAGTCGGCCAGCATCGCGGCGGAGAAGTCGTGGCCCAGGCCGGCGTAGGCGTGCAACGACGTCCGCACTCCCCGCCTGCCGAGCTCGTCGCATACCTGCCGGGCGTCGTCGATCGGGACGATGGGATCCGACTCACCGTGGAAGGCGTGGATGGGTGCACACCCCGCCGCGGCGGTCTCCCACAGTTGTGGCGGGCACAGGCCCAGCAGCGGCAGCGCCGCCGTGACGAGCTGTGGATGACGCAGCGCGAGCGCGAACGCCAGGTCGCCGCCTTGCGACGCGCCCGTCACCACCAGCGGTCCCTCGCCGGCGAGCTCGTCGGCCAAGCGGTCGCATCGAGCTGACACGAGGTCGGCGTGCCGCACACCAGAATCTTTAGGAAACCAGGAGTAGCCGTCACGGGCGCCGAACGGTGCCCGTGGAAGCACCAGCCGCACCGGCAGGTCGGTCACGAGCGGACCGAAGATCTTCTCGTACTCCTCGGGTCCGCTGTACTTCGAGTGCAGCACGACCACCGGCGTCCTAACCGTCATAGCCGAAATCATCGCCTTTGCGGGTGGACCGGATGTAGGCGCGGGTGGCCGCCGTGAGGACGACGGCGCCCACGAAGAAGTACGTGTTGATCGCGATGCCGGTCCAGAGCTCGCCGTCGGAGACGTCCTGGCTGCCCATGAACCCGCCGCGTCGTACGCCGGCGACCATCACCGCGTTCTCGACCAGGCCCGGCACGCCGCGCAACACCAGCAGGACAGTGCCGATCCAGAGCGACGTCGAGATGACCCACCGGGGGACGGCCGTTCCCCACGGCCGGACGCTCGCGAGCAGAACGAGAGCACCGGCCACCGCGACAGCGATGAGCACGACGTTGTAGGCCACATACGCCGAGTAGCTCCACGGTCCACCGCCCGTCGGGTCCTCACCGGGATACAGGATCACCGCTACGTGCGAGACGAAGAAGGTACCCAACCACGCCACCGCCGCGTACCCGGCGCGGCCGGATGTCCTGACAGGTCGCGCCACTGTTGCCGCCCGAGGGCGTGGCGACCGTGATCACCAGCCGGTCGCGGCTTACCGGACTGTCCGGGGCGGTGACCGTCGACCTGCCACCGTTGGCCCGAGGTGAATCGATCGAGTTACTGCGCCAGGTCGCCGGCCCGACGCGCGTCTGGGCCGAGGAGCAGTCCGCCGACGCGCTCGTGGCGGCCTGCGGTGACCTTCCCCTCGCCGTCCGGGTTGTCGCCGCGCGTCTTGCCGCACGACCGCACTGGACGCTGCGTCATCTCGCCGAGCGGCTGGCCGACGAGCGCCGTCGGCTTCGACGAACTGCGCCACGGTGACCTGTCGGTGCGGCCGACGTTGCAGGTGACCTACCGCGCGCTCAGCCCGGTCGCAGCGCGGGCGTTCGCGTTGCTCGGGTCCTTGTGCGCCGTCGGGGTCCGGACCGCTCCGGAGTGGACGGTCTCCGCCCTCCTGGGCAGCGGCGCCACGGAGGCGTCCGCCGCGGTCGAGGAACTGTTGGACGCCCGGCTGCTCGAGCCGGTCGGCGTCGACCAGGTCGGCGTGCAACGGTACGCGTTCCACGAACTGACCCGCCTCTACGCGCTCGAGCGGCGCGAGGCGGAGATCAGCGACGCCGACTGGGCGGCCGCGTTCGGGCGGGCCGCCGCCGGATGGCTCGGGTTGGTCCGGCTCGCACGGGAACGGTTGCAGTGCGAACGCTTCCACCTGGAAGACGCACCGGAAACCCCCGAGGAAAACCTGCATGGCGGAGTTCTTCGAGCTGCGGGGCTACCACGACGACTGGCTGCGGACCATGCGCGTGGCGCTGGAGGCCTGCCAGGCCGCCGGCGGCCGTCGGGGCGAGGCGGCGATGCTGCGCGGACCGGCTAGCCGCATGGTCGAGTGCGACCAACACGACCAGGCGGAGGCGAACCTGCGCGCCGCGCGAGATCTCGCCGAACTGGTCGGCGACTCCGTGGGCCTGGCGATGGCCGGTAAGGACCTCGGCTATGTGCTCGGCCTGGCCGGACGGCTCGACGAGGCGGAGAAAGAGCTGCGGACGGCGGTCGACGGGCTGGCGCGGGCCGATCTCGTCCCTGCCAAGGTCATCGAGATGACCCAGCTGGCCTGGGTGCTGCGGCAGGGCGGTGCCGCCGACGAGGCGCTCGACACGGCCCGGCCGCATCATCCACCGCACGTCGCGCCAAGGACGCGTTCGCGTTGGCGTACGCCTCGCGGGGCTTGGCCAGCGCGCTGCTGGCCGTGGGCCGGGCCAGCGCGGCCGAGCGGACCGCAGCCCTGCGTGCGCGTACCCTCGTCGCCCTCGCGCAGATCGCCGACGACGCGTCGGCGGTGGTGCTCAGGACGGAAGCCTACGAGATCTACCGCAGATTGAACGCTCCCCAGACCCACGAGCTGACGCGCCAACTGGGTTGGGACGATGACGCGGTGCTGTCCCTCGACGGGGACTCCTGACCGCCCATTTGACTGGCGGCCGCCGTCACAGGTCGGCGAGTGCGCCCTTCAGCCAGGTCAGACCCAGCTCCTCTGCGGTCGTCGTAGCGATCCCGCCGAGCATCTCCCGTTCTGTCCCCTCCGGCAGCTCGCCCGCCAGCGCGGCCTGGGCGGCGGCCACCTGCGGACGGGCGCCCAACACCGAGCGCAGGTACAGCGAACGGCGCAGCAGCATCTCGCCCTCACCAGGCGAGCGGTCATGCTCGATGGCATGGGCGCCGAGGTGACGCACCACATAGGACTCCAACAGTAGGTCACCCTGTTGACGGCACAGATCCAGCGATTCGTCGTAGTGTGCCTTGGCGGCGCCAGGATCGGCGTGAAGGTGATCAGCCACCACACCGAGCCAGAACATCGCCCAGCCGCGCAGCGACTCCTCGTGCGCGGCGGCGCGGAAACCGGCCTCTGCCCCCTGCTCATCGTCGGGCCTGGGTGCCAGGGCGAAGATGACTCGCACGTACGCCAGCTGAGCCTTGAGGAACATCGCGTGCGCCGACGCCGGGTCGACCTTGTCGACGGCGGCCTGGGCGGGGGCAGGGTCATCGAGGCGCCAGAAGTGCCGGTCGACCAAGATTTGCGCGCGCAGTTTGGCGACCTCCTCGCCTGGCCGCTCCTCGAGCAGCGCCAGTGCGGTGTCCCACTCGCCCGCACGATGCAGATGGCGGGCCGCGACCTGCGAGATGTAGGTGTCATCTGCTAGCATGGCACCTACAGTATGGACCGGAATGTAGGTGGTCAAGTGAACTATGTCGACTACCTCGGGAACGTGACGCGCTTAGCCGTAGAGCTGGTAAACGCCGGCCATGCCGACGAGCTGAGCGTCGACTCCCAGGAACTGCTGGAGCAACACGTCGTCCGGCGGCCGACAGCAGCCGACCTCAAACCGCTGCTCCCGCACATGAGCGAGGCCCTGCAGCGCATCGTGGATGGCACACCGCTCGGGGCGGTCAACGCACTGCTCGAGCGCTACCCGCCGGACCTGCACCTTTCCGATCACGACGGGGCTGGACACCCTCACATCCACTTCGCGCGGAACGGGCTCGCGCCACGGCGTTGGATCGGGCAGACGGTCGCGGCCGCTCTGGCCCACGTCGCTTCCGGCGACCCGGGCCTCACGCTGGGTCGCTGCGCCGCCGAAGGGTGCACGCACTTCTTCGTGGACCAGTCGCGAAACCGGACCCGCCGCTTCTGCGGGAACACGTGCGCCAGTCGCACCACCGTAGCGGCCTACCGCACGCGCACCCGAACCGTCTAGACCTTCGCTTCGGCATCCTGTCGACGGCGCACACCTGCTCAAGGGCCGCGACGAAGGGCTCCCCGCTGACGGCGCGCGAAGGGGCCAGACAGCTCCACGACGATGAGGGCTACGACTACCGCGACCTGGTTCCGGGTGGGGTCACGCGACGCTGTACTGGGTCCCCGAGCAGTACGTGAGAGAGCCTTGCACCAGGCAGAGTCGCAGCCCGATCCGCGTGCCCTCGGCGATGTTGCCCGTCTTGTAAGGCGTGGTGTACGGAGAGTTGATTCCCCGCGTCGAAGCGATGCGGTCGGTCTGGAAGGTGCTCCCCGGGTTGATGTCCAGCCACGCCTCGACGCCGAGCCCGTCGGCGTACCGGTCGCTCGCCCTGATGGCGTCACCCGGGATCTCGAATCCATTGGGGTCCGCCTGGAATTCCGCCCAACCGATTTCGATCCCGGCCTCGTTGGAGATGTACATGACCAGGTCGTCGCCGTATCTCCACGTCGAGACGGTGTAGCCCGGCGGCGGAGCCGCTTGCGCGGGCGCCGGGGCGACCGCGGCCATGAGGGCCATCGCCCCTGCGGTGGCCAGCGCCACTCGCAACGAGATGCGCGGGATTCGCTTCATGTCATCGTCCTTACTGGCGCGAGGCACAACGTGCCTGCGCGCCCTCGTGGGCTTTCCGGCAACGAGATCGCAGCGCGACAGTAGGACGTTTGACCCGACATTGCGCGGCGGTGAAGCCGGCATCGCATGAACGGGTTGGCCGCCTGGGACCGCCTTGCCGCCCGCGCTGCGCGAAGGGTAGTTGTCCGGCCGTACGGATTCTCAAGGTCGGAGTTGTCCGCGCGTACGAACACGGCCGTATAGGGGTCGACCTAGGGTGGCCGCATGTCGGTACGTGGTGACGTCCATCACTGGCTGTGCGAGCGGAGGCATCCATGAGATCTGTCCGGACCACTGCCGCGCTGGGCTGCCTCGTCCTGGCCCTCGGCGCCTGCGGCGAGGGCAATGCCGGCGACGGTGGGTCGCCCGGCGAGCAGCAGTTCGCCGACGGCAAGACGTTCACCATGGCGCTCGGCGCCGATCCCGGCTCGCTCGACCCCCACTTCACGTCCCTGTCGGCTGCGGCGCTGGTCGACCGGTTCATGTACGACTCGCTGCTCAACAGCGACCCGGACGGCAAGGAGGTGGCGGGCCTCGCGGAGACATGGCAGGGCACCACGACGTCCGCGACCTACGTGCTCCGCAAGGGCGTCACCTGCGCCAACGGCAGCCCGCTCACCGCGACCGTGGTGGCTGACAACATCAACTTTGTCGGCAATCCGAAGAACGCGTCGACCCGCATCGGGGTGTGGGTGCCGCCGGGCGCCACCGCGAAGGGTGACGACGCGACCGGGACGGTCACGGTGACGTCCCCGGCGCCCGCCTCGTTCCTCGTCCGTACCGTCGGCGGGTTGCCGATCGTCTGTGACAAGGGGATGAAGGACCGCGGCCTCCTCAAGCAGGGCGGCGACGGCACCGGGATGTTCACGCTGACCGAGGTGGTCGCGAACGACCACTACACCTTCACCCGGCGCAAGGAGTACGCGTGGGGTCCGGGTGAGTTCAAGGCGAACCAGCCCGGCCTGCCGGACACCGTGACGCTCAAGGTGGTCACGAACGAGTCGACCGCGGCCAACCTGCTGATGTCCAAGCAGGCGAACGCGGCGCAGATCATCGGGCCGGACCGGCAGCGGCTGCAGGCCGCCAAGCTGTTCGAGCGCCAGGTGGAGGCGCCGCTGGGCGAGCTCTGGTTCAACCACAAGAACGGGCTGCCCGGGTCCGACGAACAGGTACGCCGGGCGCTCGTGCAAGCGCTGGATCTCGACGAGCTCGGAAAGGTCGTCAGCAGCGGCAACGGCAAACCGGCGACCGGTCTGGTCGCGCCGGGGATCGGCCCGTGCAAGCAGAACACGGTCGAGGGCAACCTGCCCGGGCGCGACGTGGACGCGGCGAAGGCCGCGCTGGACGCGGCCGGCTGGACGGCCGGCGCAGGCGGGGTGCGAGCGAAGGGCGGCAAGAAGCTCACGATCGTGATCGCCCTGCCCTCCAGCCTGGGCTCGGGCATGCAGGCCGGCGTCGAGCTGGCGCAGAAGGCCTGGACGGAGGTCGGTGCGGAGGTCACCGTGAAACCCGTGACCGACGCCGAGGTCGGCACCGCCATCGTCGGCGGTCAGCTCGCCTGGGACGCGGCCTTCCTGCCGCTCGGCCTGCCGCTGCCCAGCGGCCTGGTGCCCTATCTGTCGGGGCCGTCCGCGCCCCAGGGCGTCAACTTCTCCAGCATCGACAACGCCGACTACACCGTGGCGGTCACGGAGGCGTCGGCGATCGCCGGCACCGACGGCTGCGAGAAGTGGGCGGCGGCGGAAAAGGCCATCTTCGCCAAGGTCGACCTGGTGCCGTTCGTCAACTCGACGGTGCCGACGTTCGGCCAGGGCGCGCAGTTCGAGTTCGGTGACGGCGCGCTGGTCCCACAGTCGATCCGCATGCTCGCCGGATGACAGAGAACGCGTGGGTACGCTTCGCCGCGCGCCGCCTGCTCCGTCTGCTGCTCTCGATCTGGGTGCTGCTCACGGCGGCGTTCCTGATGATCCACCTGATTCCCGGCGACCCGGTGCGGGCGGCGCTCGGCGTCACCGCACCGGTCGAGCTGGTGAACGCGCGCCGGGAGCAACTCGGCCTGAACGACCCGCTCTGGGTGCAGTACGCGCACTACCTCGGTGACCTGTTCGCCGGCCGGTTCGGCACCTCGACCATCTCGGGCCTGCCCGTCTCGCAGGTCATCGCCGACCGCTACCCGGCGACCCTGGAGCTCGCCGTGTACGCGTTCCTCGTCGCCGTCCTCCTCTCGGTGCCGCTGGGCCTGTCCATGGCGGTGCTGACGCGCTCCGGCCGGCGCCGGCGGTTGGAGCTGGGCTTCACCTCGACCAGCGTCTTTTTCGGCGTGGTGCCGGAGTTCCTGCTCGGGGCCGCCCTCGTCTACGTGTTCGGCGTGCGCCTCGGGCTCGCGCCGATCGCCGGCCGGGCCGGCCCGGACTCGTACGTGCTGCCGGTCCTCGCTCTGGCCATCGGACCGGCCGCGGTGCTCGCCCGGATCATGCGGGTGGAGACGCTGGCCGTGCTGGAGGCCGACTTCATCCGGACGGCCCGCGCCAAGCGGCTCCCGGACCGGCGGCTCTACCTGCGGCACGCACTGCCCAACGCGCTGACCGCCACGCTCACCCTGGCCGGGCTGCTGCTGGGCGCGCTGGTCGCGGCGACCGCCCTCGTCGAGAACGTGTTCGCGTGGCCGGGCCTGGGCAGCACGATCGTCTCGTCGATCCTGGCCAAGGACTACCCGGTGGTGCAGGCCATCGTGCTGGTCTACGGCCTGGGCGTCCTGCTGGTCAACCTGGTGGTCGACGTGGGCCTGGCCCTGCTCGACCCGCGCTCGACGATCCGGGAGAGCTGAACCGTGCCCAGGCTGCGTACTCCGCTCGGCGTGACCGCGGCGGCCCTCCTCGCCCTCGTGGTGGTGACGGCGGTGCTCGCGCCGGTGCTGTGGGGTGACCGGGCCGAGGCCGTGGACACCGCGCACATCCTGGAGGGCCCGTCGTCAGCGCACTGGGCCGGCACCGACGCGCTCGGCCGCGACATCGTCTTCCGGGTGCTGGTGGCCACCCGGCTCTCCGTGCTGTTGGCGCTGCTGTCCACCGCGCTGGGCGTGCTCACCGGGTTGCTGCTCGGGGCCGCGCCGCTGCTGGTCGGCGCACGCGTCGGCAGGCTCGTGACCGCCGGCGTCAACATCGCGGTCGCGTTCCCCGGGCTGCTGCTCGCGCTCAGCTTCGCGGTGGTCTTCGGCGTCGGCGCGATGGGCGCCGTGCTCGCTATCGGTTTCGCCATCGCGCCCGCCTTCGCCCGGCTGACCGGCAACCTGGTCGCGTCGGTCGCCGAGCGCGACTACATCGCGGCCGCGCGGATCGCCGGCGTGGGCCGGTTCCGGGTCCTCGTCCGGCACGTCCTGCCGAACATCGGCGAGCCGCTGGTCGTCAACGCGACCGTGGCGGCCGGCGGTTCGCTGCTCGCCTTCGCCGGCCTGTCCTTCCTCGGACTCGGCGTGCAGTCGCCCTCGTACGACTGGGGCCGGCTGCTCGGGGAAGGGCTCAACAGCCTCTACGTGCATCCACTCGCGGCTCTCCTGCCGGGCGTCGCGGTCGTGC
Organism: Asanoa sp. NPDC049475; assembly: GCF_040676915.1. NCBI lineage: Bacteria > Bacillati > Actinomycetota > Actinomycetes > Micromonosporales > Micromonosporaceae > Asanoa > Asanoa sp. NPDC049475. Next base: position 194,486 of record NZ_JBFAPY010000005.1, read on the forward strand.
TGGCCGGGCTGGCGTTCAACCTCACCGGCGAGGCCGTCGCCCGTGGGATCGGCCAGACCACGCCGCTGTTCGTCGCTGTCCGCCGCCGCCCACCGCGGACAGCCGCGCCAACCCCGTCCGAAGAGGACGCGGTGCTCGCCGTGGAGGGGCTTCGCGTCGGCTTTCCCGGTGTGACTCCCGTGCGCGGGGTGAGTCTGACCGTGCGGCGCGGCGAGGCCGTCGGCGTGGTGGGGGAGTCCGGTTCCGGCAAGAGCCTCACCGCCCTCGCGATCGCGCAGCTCATCGAGCCGCCGGGGGAGGTGAGCGCCGACCGGCTGGAGTTCGCGGGGGAGGACCTGCGGCACGGCCCGACCCGGGCGCAGAACCGGGTGCTCGGAACGTCCCTGGCGATGGTCTTCCAGGACCCGATGACCTCGTTCAACCCGACCCAGCGCATCGGCCGGCAGCTCGCCGAGGTGGCCGAGCAGCACCAGGGCCTGTCCCGGCGGCGGGCGCTCGATCGGGCGGTGGACCGGCTGCGGGCCGTCCGGCTGCCGGCGCCGCAGCGGCGGGCACGCCAGTTCCCGCACGAGTTCTCCGGCGGCATGCGGCAGCGGGCGATGATCGCCATGGGCCTGATGGGCACGCCGGCGCTGATCATCGCGGACGAGCCGACCACCGCGCTCGACGTGACCGTGCAGCGGCAGGTGCTGGCGCTGCTGGCGGACGTCCGGGCCACCACCGGCGCCGCGCTGATGCTGATCAGCCACGACATCACCGTCGTCGGGCAGGTCTGCCAGCGCGTGCTGGTCATGTACGCCGGACGCGTCGTGGAGGACATCGGCACCACCGAGCTGGCCACGAAGGCGCGGCATCCGTACACCCGTGCGCTGCTGGCCGCGGTGCCGCACCTGCGTACCGACCGGGACCTGCCGCTGACCGTCATCCCGGGCCGGCCGGCCGATCCCGGGGACATGCCGGCAGGCTGCGCGTTCGCGCCGCGCTGCGGCTTCGCCGACGACCTCTGCCGCACGGAAGACCCGCCCCTGGCCGGCGGCGTGGCCTGCTGGCACGCCGCCAACCTGACCGTGGCGGGGGCGTGAGTGCGTTGAACGAGCTGAGCTTCCGCGACGTCTCGGTGCGGTTCGGGGGCCGCAGGCGCGGTGTCACCGCCGTGGACCGCGTCGACCTCACCGTCCCCGCGGGCACCGTGGTCGGCCTGGTCGGCGAGTCCGGCTCCGGCAAGTCGACGCTGGCCCGGGCCGCGGTCGGGCTGGCTCCCCTCGCGGGCGGCGAGGTGCTGCTCGACGGGCGCCCGCTGCCGCGCACGCCCGGCCGGCACGGGGTCCAGATGGTGTTCCAGGACCCGTACTCCTCACTCGACCCGCGGATGACGGTCGGCGCCTCGATCGCCGAGGCGGCCCCACGCGGCGAGAACACGACGGCCGAGGTGGCCCGGCTTCTCGACCTGGTCGAGTTGGCACCCGAGCGGGCCGCCCAGTACCCGGCGCAGCTGTCCGGCGGGCAGCGGCAGCGCGTCGCGTTGGCCCGGGCGCTGGCTGCCCGCCCCGACGTGATCATCGCCGACGAGATCACCTCGGCGCTGGACGTCTCCATCCAGGGCACCGTGCTGAACCTCGTGCGGGAGCTCCAGCGCCGGCTGAGCCTGTCGATGCTGTTCATCTCGCACAACCTCGCGGTGGTCCGCTATGTCAGTGACCTGCTCGCCGTCATGTACCTCGGCCGGATCGTCGAGTGTGGACCCGTCGACGACGTACTCGGCGACCCGCAGCATCCGTACACCCGGCAGCTCGTGGCGTCGGCGCCGCGACCCGGCGGCATCCCGACGGTGCTGACCGGCGCGGAGGCCGCCCTGGACACCGCCGAGCCGGCGGACCCGCACCACCCGCCGCCCGGCTGCCGCTTCCACCCCCGCTGCCCGGTCGGCCCGCTCGTCCTTCCCGGACGGGACGACTGCCGCGACACCGAACCAGACGGCAGCCGTCGCCGTCATCAGGCCGCCTGCCACTACGCCGCCCACGCGTCCGAACAGCACAACACGAGGAGTACGCCGTGACCCGACGCCAGCGCATTGACGATCTGCTCACTCTCACGGTGCCGGAACAGCCGGCGCTCGCACCGGACGGAAGCCACGCCGTGTACGTGCTGCGCACGGTGGATCCCGACGCCGACCGCACCCTGCGCAACCTCTGGCGGGTCGGCACCAGCGACGGCGAGCCGGAGCAGCTCACCCGCGGTGGCGCCGACTCGGCGCCGGCGTTCTCGCCGGACGGCACGCGGATCGCGTTCCTGCGGGCCACGGACGGCGCGGCGCAAGTGTGGCTGCTGCCGGCCGGCGGTGGGGAACCCGAGCAGCTCACCACGCTGCCGTTGGGCGCCGGCCGGCCGGTGTGGAGCCCGGACGGCACAGCCATCGCGTTCGCCGCGCCGGTCGACCTGCACGCCTCCGCCGGCGAGGACGACGCGGCGCGGGCCAGGCGCGGTGCGGCACCGATCGTCACCGACCGGCTGGACTACCTGGCCGACGGCGCCGGCTACCTGCGCACCGTGCGCAACCACGTCCACGTGCTGGACCCGGCCACCAAGGCGGTCCGCCAGATGACCGACGGTGACTGGCACGCGGGAGACCCGGCATGGTCACCGGACGGGACGCGGCTCGCGTACGCCGCGGCCACCGCGCCGGACGCCGACCGCACCATGCACTGCCCGGTCTACGTCCGCTCCGCCACCGACGCGGCCGCGGCGCCGCGCCTCGTCGGCCTCGCCGACGGCCACGCCGGCCCGGTCACCTGGACCGTCGACGGCGCCGCGCTGCTGGTGGCCGGCTACCCAGGGCGGGTGACCGGGCACGCGCACCTGTTGCGCGTGCCGCTCGACGGCGGCCCGGTCACCAGCCTGTCGGCTCCGCTGGACCGCAACGTGATGCCGGGCGGACCGGGCTACCCGGGCGCGCTGCCGACGTTGGTCGACAATGGACGGTCGGTGCTGTTCTGCGTCCGCGACGGCGGCGACACGCACCTCTACACCGTGCCGGTCGAGGGCGGCGAGCCGCAGCCGGTGCTGGCCGGCGCCGGGCGCACCGTCGCCGGCCTGTCGGTCGCCGGCGACACGGCCGTCGCGCTGCTGCTCACCCCGACCTCGCTCGGCGAGCTCGTCACCGTCGACCTCGGCGCGGGCAGCGAGTCCGTGCGTACCGCGCACGGCGCCGACGTCGACCTGTACCGCCGCGAGGACCGTGCGTTCACCATCTCGGACGGCACCGTGGTGCACGGCTGGCTGGTCCGCGACCCGGAGACCACCGGCCCCGGCCCGCTGCTGCTGGACGTCCACGGCGGCCCGCACAACGCGTGGAGCGCCGCGGCCGACGACGTCCACCTCTACCACCAGGAGCTCGCCGCCCGCGGCTGGACCGTGCTGCTGCTCAACCCGCGCGGCAGCGACGGCTACGGCGAAGCGTTCTACACCGCCGCGCTCGGCGGCTGGGGCGTCGCCGACGCCAAGGACCTCCTCGAACCGATCGACGCGCTGGTCGCCGAAGGGCTCGCCGACCCCGCCCGGCTCGCCGTCACCGGATACAGCTACGGCGGCTACATGACCTGCTACCTGACCGGAATCGACGACCGGTTCGCCGCCGCGGTGGCCGGCGGCGTGGTCAGCGACCTGGCCAGCAGCTCCGGGACCTCCGACGCCGGTCACCTCATCGCCGCGTTCGAGCTCGACGGCGGCTCGTTGCCCGCGATGTCGCCGATCACGCGGGTCGCCGACGTCCGCACGCCGACGCTGATCCTGCACGGCGCCGACGACGTGCGGTGCCCGGTCGGTCAGGCGCAGCAGTGGCACACCGCGCTGCGCGAGCGGGACGTCCCGACCCGGCTGGTGCTCTACCCGGGCGCCTCGCACCTGTTCATCCTGTCCGGCAAGCCGTCGCACCGGATCGACTACAACCGCCGGATCGTGGACTGGGTCGAGCAGTACGCCCGCGACGGCCGCCCGACCCTCGACGCCGCGCACTGGCAGCGCCGGCTGACCGCCCTCGCGCAGCGGCACCGGGTTCCCGGCGCGACGCTCGGCATCCTGCGCCTGCGCGCCGGTGGCGACGACGAGCTCGTCGAGGCGGCGCACGGCGTCGTCAACAAGGACACCGGCGTGGCCACCACGACCGACACGGTGTTCCAGATCGGCTCGATCTCCAAGGTGTGGACCGCCACCGTCGTCATGCAACTCGTCGACGAGGGCCTGCTCGAGCTCGACGCCCCGATCGTCGACGTGCTGCCGGAGTTCCGGCTCGCCGACCCGGACGTGACCAAGCAGGTCACCATGCGGCACCTGCTCACCCACACCAGCGGCATCGACGGCGACGTGTTCACCGACACCGGCCGCGGTGACGACTGCCTCGAGAAGTACGTGGGGGTCCTCGCCGGCCAAAGCCAGAACCACCCGCTCGGCGCCACCTGGTCGTACTGCAACGCCGGCCTCTCCGTGGCCGGGCGGGTGATCGAGAAGCTGACCGGCGGCACCTGGGACGCCGCCGTCCGCACCCGGCTGTTCGGCCCGCTCGGGTTGCGCCGCACCGGCACCCTGCCGGAGGAGGCGCTCTCCCACCGGACCGCGATCGGCCACGTCGGCGAAGACCTCGACGACCTGAAGGTGGCGCCCGTGTGGGGGCTGCAGCGCTCGGCCGGCCCGGCCGGCCTGATCAACTCCACGGCGGCCGAGGTGCTCGCGTTCGCCCGCATGCACCTGCGCGGCGGCCTCGCCCCGGACGGCAGCCGGGTGCTCAGCGAGGAGAGCGTCGCGGCGATGGCCGCCAAGCACGCCGACCTGCCCGACGTGCACTCCCTCGGCGACTCGTGGGGCCTCGGCTGGATCCGGTTCGGCTGGGACGGGCACCGGCTCGTCGGGCACGACGGCAACACGATCGGCCAGTCGGCGTTCCTGAAGCTGCTGCCGGAACAGGGCCTCGCGATCACCCTGCTCACCAACGGCGGCAACACCCGCGACTTCTACGACGAGCTGTTCCGGGAGATCTTCGCCGAGGTGGCCGGCATCGCGATGCCGCACCCGATCGCGCCGCCCGCCGAGCCGGTGCAGGTCGACTTCCAGGAGCACCTGGGCACCTACGAGCGGGCCAGCGTACGCATCGAGGTGCTGGAACGCGACGGCGGGCCGGTCATGCGCACGACCATCACCGGGCCGCTGGCCAAGCTGATCGACGAGCCGGTTCAGGAATACCCCATGGTCGCGTACGAGGAGAACCTGTTCCTGGTCAAGGACCCGTCCGCGCAGAACTGGGCGCCGGTGACGTTCTACGCGCTGCCGACCGGCGAGCGTTACCTGCATTTCGGGGCGCGCGCCACGCCGAAGGTCCTTGATGGACAGTGACGCGGCCGCGCTCGCGGCGGCCGCCGCGGCCGGGGTGACGGTCCGCGAGATCGCCGACGCCGGCGAGATCCGCGAGATGTACGCGTTGTTCGACCGCATCTGGCGTCCCGACCCGCACAACCAGCCGGTCACCGCCGCACTGATCCGAGCGCTCAGCAAGGCGGACAACTACGTCGTCGGCGCCTACGCCGGGAGCGAGCTGGTCGGCGCGTGCGTCGCGTTCTTCGGGCCGCCGGCGCGGGCCACCATGCACAGCCACATCACCGGGACCGTCCTTCCTGGAGTGGGGTTCGCGCTCAAGACCCACCAGCGCGACTGGGCCATGCGCAACGGCCTGAAGACCATCTCGTGGACGTACGACCCGCTCGTGCGCCGCAACGCGTACTTCAACCTCGGGAAGCTGGCCGCGACGCCGGAGGAGTACCTGACCAACTTCTACGGCGGGATGAACGACGGGCGTAACGGCGCCGACGACAGCGACCGGGTGCTGGTCAGCTGGGACCTGACCGCGCCCGCCGTGGACGCGGCGTGCGCGGGCCGGCCGGCGACCAACGAGCCCGGCGACGCGGCGGTCGTCGTGCTCGACCGGGCGGCCGACGGCCGGCCCGCCACGGGCGATCTCGGGGGGCCCACGGTCCTGGTGGCCGTGCCCCCCGACATCGAGGCGCTCCGCGGGACTGACCCCGGCGTCGCGCACGCCTGGCGGATCGCGGTCCGCGAGACGCTCGGGACGCTGATGGCCGGCGGGTGGCGGGTGGTCGGCTTCCAGCGGGCCGGCTGGTACGTGCTCACCAGGAACGGAGACTCATGAAACTCACCGGTGTCGAGTTGCGGCACGTCCGGATGCCGCTGGTGGCGCCGTTCCGGACCTCGTTCGGGACCAGCACGTCCCGCGACGTGCTGCTGCTGCGCGCGGTCACCGCCGAGGGCGAAGGCTGGGGAGAGTGCGTGGCCATGGCCGATCCGCTGTACTCCTCGGAGTACATCGGCGCGGCCACCGACGTGCTCACCCGGTTTCTCGTGCCGGCGCTCGGCGCGGTGGAGCATCTCGACGCGAACGCGGTCGGGCCGGCCCTGGCTCACTTCAAAGGACACCGGATGGCCAAGGCCGCGCTGGAGCTGGCGATCCTCGACGCCGAGCTGCGCGCCGCCGGCCGGCCGCTCGCCCGCGAGCTGGGCGCGGTCCGCGACCGCGTGCCGTGCGGGGTCTCCGTCGGCATCATGAGCTCGATCGGCGAGCTGCTCGACGCGGTCGCCGGCTACGTGGCCGCCGGGTACGTGCGGATCAAGCTGAAGATCGAGCCCGGCTGGGACGTGGAGCCGGTCCGGGCCGTGCGCGAGCGGTTCGGCGACGGGTTGCTCCTGCAGGTCGACGCGAACACGGCGTACGAGCTGGCGGACGCGCGGCACCTGAGCCGGCTCGACCCGTTCGACCTGCTGCTGATCGAGCAACCGCTGGACGAGGAGGACCTGCTCGGCCACGCCGCCCTCGCCAAGCTGATCCGGACGCCGATCTGCCTCGACGAGTCGATCACGTCGGCCCGCACCGCCGCCGCGGCGATCGCCCTCGGTGCCTGCGAGATCGTCAACATCAAGGCCGGGCGCGTCGGCGGCTACCTCGAGGCACGCCGGATCCACGACGTCTGCGCGGCACACGGCGTGCCGGTCTGGTGCGGCGGAATGCTGGAGACCGGCATCGGCCGAGCCGCGAACGTGGCGCTTGCCGCCCTGCCCGGCTTCACCCTGCCCGGCGACACGTCCGCCTCGGACCGTTTCTACCGCACCGACCTCACGGCGCCGTTCGTCCTGGCGAACGGCCACCTCGCCGTGCCGACCGGACCCGGGCTGGGCGTCGAGCCCTTACCCGACGTGTTCGCCGAGATCACCACCGAAACGACCTGGATACCGGTCCAGCAAGCCTTCTAGGCTCAGTGCTGTGCGACCGAACGCCAGCCTCGGGCGCGTCCTCGACGACCTGGGCGCCACCCTGCTCGAGCTGGTCCATGGCGACCCCGAGCAGCCGGCCGCCATCGGCGGTGTGGTCATCCACGACCCGCACGACGAGCCGGTCCTGCCCGCGCACGCGCTCGTCCTCGGCGTGGGCATCGGCGACGCCGAGGCGACCGCCCGGTTGCTCCGGACGCTGGGCCAGCAGGAGGCTGCCGGGCTCGTCGTCCGATCGCCGGTGCCGACCAGCGACGAGGTGGCCGCCGCCGTGGCGGAGTCCGGGGTGGCGCTGCTCGGGCTGACCCGAGGCGCCTCGTGGGCGCAGCTCGCCGCGCTCCTGCAGTCCCTGCTCGCCGAAGGCGACGTGGGCGACGCCGAGCCGCAGACCCTGGGCGGAGTCCCGGCGGGTGACCTGTTCGCGCTCGCCAACGCGATCGCGGCGCTGCTCGACGCGCCGGTCACCATCGAGGACCGCAGCTCGCGGGTCCTCGCCTACTCGGGCCGGCAGGACGAGGCCGACCCGTCCCGCATCGAGACCATCCTCGGCCGGCAGGTGCCCGCACGGTACGCGCGCCAGCTCACCGACCGCGGCGTCTTCGGCGACCTGTATCGCAGCGACCAGCCCGTCTTCGTCGAACCCAGCGGTGACGACTTCCTGGTGCCGCGGGTGGCGGTCGCGGTTCGCGCCGGCGACGAGGTCCTCGGCTCGATCTGGGCAGCCGTCCGGCAGCCGCTCAACCTGGACCGCATGCAGGCCTTCCGGGACGCAGCCCGCGTCGTCGCATTGCACATGCTGCGCATCCGGGCCGGCGCCGACGTCGAGCGGCGACTGCGCACCGACCTGCTCAGCACCGCGCTGGAGGGCGGGCCGGCTGCCCGCGACGCACTGACCCGGCTCGGTCTCTCCGACCGCCCGGTGGCCGTGCTCGGGCTCGCCCTGCTCGGCACCGAGGGCTCGGCCGGCACCGACGCGGGGCTCGCCACCGAACGGCAACGGCTGGCCGACGCCCTCGCCATGCACCTGGGCGCGGTGCACCCGAGGTCCGCGGCGGCCCTGGTCAGCGACGTCGTTTACGGTCTCGTCCCGATCAGCCGGGGAAGCGCCGACGGAGCCGTTCGCATCGCCACCGATTTTCTCGACCGGGTCGGCGAGCGCATCCCGGCCGTGGCCGGCATCGGTGGGGTCGCCCAGGACGTGACGGGGTTGGCCGCCGCACGGGCCGAGGCGGACCGGGCGTTGCGGGTCCTGCGCGCCGGCAACCGCACCGGGCGCCGGGTCGCCCGGCTGGCCGACGTACACGTCGAAGCGTTGTTGCTGGACCTCGCCGACGTGGTGTCGGCCCGCGGCGATCAGCCCAGCGGGGCGGTCGCGAACCTGCTCGTCTACGACGCCCGGCACAACACCAACCTGGTCGACACGCTACGAGCGTGGCTGGACGCGTTCGGAGACGCGGTCGCCGCCGCCGCGGCGATGTACGTCCACCCGAACACGTTCCGATACCGGTTGCGCCGGGTGGCGGAGATCGGCCCCATCGACCTGCGGGACCCGGACGCTCGATTCGCCGCGATGCTGGAGTTGCGCCTTTCACCTCGGCGCGCCGACTGACGGTCGCTCGGTCTCACCTTTGATCGGAGATGTATGGCTAGGCACGACGTGTTCCTCGCCGACTGTCCCGCCCGCACGACGCTGACTCTCATCGCCGATATGTGGTCGGTTGTCGTGGTGTTCGGATTGGGACGCGGGCCGCAGCGCTACAGCGTCCTCCGTGACCGGATCGGCGGGATCAGCAACAAGATGCTGACACAGACGCTGCGCAAGCTGGAGCGCAACAACCTGGTGGAGCGCCGTGCGCTGCCCACGGCGCCAGCCGGCGTGGAATACCGGCTGACCGGCCTTGGCGAGAGCCTGCTGGGCCCGGTGTCCGTGCTCGCCCGGTGGGCCGAGGAGCACGCGGCCGAGCTCGCTGTCGGTGGCGGCGACGACGGGTAGGGAACCGGTCGGTGCCCTGCGCCCGCCTAGCGTTGCCGTCATGCGAAACGAAGCCGTTGACACATCCGCGACAGCGCTCGGCAGTATTGGCCTGAACGTGTCGCCCCTGTGCTTGGGCGGCAATCCGTTCGGCTGGACAGCCGACGAGGACACGTCCTTCGCCGTGTTGGACGCGTACGCCGCGGCAGGCGGCAACTTCATCGACACCGCCGACAGATACACCTTCCACGTGGCCGGCAACAGCGGGGGCGAGTCCGAGACCATCATCGGCCGCTGGATGAAGGCACGCGGTTGCCGAGACCGGATGGTGATCTCGACCAAGGTCGGCGCGCTGCCTGGTCTCGACAACCTGAAGGCGCAGACGATCCGCAAGGCGGTCGAGGGATCCCTGCGCCGGCTGCAGGTTGATCACATCGATCTGTACTACGCCCATGTCGACGACCCGCACACCCCGCTCGAGGAGACCCTTGCCGCCTTCGACGCTCTCGTACGCGCCGGGACCGTTCGGCACGTCGCGGCGTCCAACTTCCCCGCCGACCGCCTCGCGGAATCGCTGGAAACCTCGGCCCGGGAAGGTTTAGCCGCGTACGTGGCGCTGCAGGCGGAATACAACCTGGTGCAGCGGGACGGTTACGAGCGCGGCCTGGCGCCCACGGTGGCCCGCACCGGACTGGTGTGCCTGCCATATGTCGCCCTGGCCCGCGGTTTCCTCACCGGGAAATACCGTCCCGACGGGAACCAGGTGGACAGTCCCCGCGCCGCTCAGGCCCGGGCGCACCTGAACAGCACCGGCCTGAACGTGCTGGCGGCCCTGGACGAGGTAGCCGCCACCCATCGCACCACCCTGGCCGCGGTCGCCTTGGCCTGGCTGGCCGCGCAGCCCACCGTCGCGACCCCGATCGCGGGAGCCCGCAACCCGACCCAACTCGCCGACCTGCTTCCGTTCCTGACGCTGCGGCTCACCGCCGACGACCTCGCCCTGCTCGACCATGCCAGCGCCAAGCCGCCGAACAGCCGTCCATGAACGACGATCCAACCTCAGGCCTCGTCCGAAGGGATGTGTGTGACCGCGATCCGCCGCCGGAAGACCCAGTAGGTCCAGCCCTGGTACAGCAGGACCAGCGGGGTGAACGCCAACGCCACCCAGGTCATCACCCGCAGCGTGTACGGGGTGGACGACGCGTTGGACACTGTCAGGCTGTTGGCGGGATTCGGGGTGGAGGGCAGGACGTCCGGGTAGAGCGCGACGAACAGCGCCGCCGTCCCCGCCACCACCGCGACGGCGGTCCCGATGAATGCCCAGCCTTCCCGGCCCAGGCGGTTCGCTGCCAGGGCGGCGACGAGCGCGAGTGCGGAGACGCCTGCGACCGTGGCACTGGCCGCGTCGCCGCGGAGGAACTGGGTCCAGACGAGGAACGACACGGCGCTGGCACCGGCGACAAGGCCGGCGGCGCCGGCCGCGCGCCTCGCGTCGTAGCGGATCGGTCCGTCGGTCTTGAGCGCCACGAACACCGCGCCGTGAGTGACGAAGAGTGTCAGGGTGGTCAGGCCGCCGAGCAGGGCGTAGGGGTTGAGCAGGTCGAGGAAGGAGCCGGTGTAGTGGTGCTCGGCGTCGAGTGGCACGCCGCGGACGATGTTGCCGAAGGCGACACCCCACAGGACGGCTGGGACGAGGCTCCCGGTGACGATCGCGATGTCCCAGCCGCGTCGCCACCGTGCGTCGTCGCGCTTGCCTCGGAACTCGAAGGCCACACCGCGAACGATCAACGCGACCAGCACGAGCAGCAGCGGCAGGTAGAAGCCCGAGAACAGGCTCGCGTACCACTCCGGGAAGGCGGCGAACGTGGCGCCGCCGGCTACGAGGAGCCACACCTCGTTGCCGTCCCAGACGGGGCCGATGATGTTGATCATCACGCGGCGGCGGAGCTCGCCGCGGCCCAACACGGGCAGCAGGATGCCGACCCCGAAGTCGAAGCCCTCGAGCAGGAAGTAGCCGGCCCATAGGACGGCGATGAGCAGAAACCAGACGTCGTGCAGGACCATCGGTCGACTCCTCAGTAGGCGAAGTGCAGGACGTCTTCGTCCTCGTCGGATGTGGGACCGGCGGTTGGCACGGGTGGCGGCCCGGCTTTGGCGAAGCGCAGCAGCAGTCCGACCTCGACGACCGCGAGCACCGTGTAGAGCGTGCCGAGCACGACCATCGACGTGACCACGTGGCCGGCGCCGACGGCCGGCGACACCGCGTCGGCGGTGCGCAGGAGGCCGAAGACGACCCACGGTTGTCGGCCGAGCTCGGTGAAGATCCAACCGAACGTGTTCGCGAGCAACGGGAACGCCACCGCCAGCAGGGCGGCGCGCCAGAACCAGCGCGCCCGACGGGCGTCTGGCACCCGGCCGCGCCGGGTCAACCACAGGCCCAGCAACGCCAGGAGTACGGGCGCCATACCCAACCCGATCATCAGCCGGAAAGACCAGTACGCGAGCGGGATGTAGGGGCGGTAGTCGCCGGGTCCGTACGTCTGCTGGTATGTGGCTTGCAGATCGTTGACGCCTTCGACCGTGCCGGACGTCGATCCGGTGGCCATGAAGGACAGGACGCCCGGCAGGCGCAGGCTCCAGACCTCACTCGTACCGTCGAGACTCCCGATGGTGAACAGCGAGAACGAGGCCGGTGACGAGGTCTCGTACAGCGCTTCCGCGGCGGCCATCTTCATCGGTTGCTGCTCGGTCATCACCCGTGCCTGCACGTCCCCGGTGACGGCGACGAGCGTCCCCGCGACGAGGACGACCCACAGGCCGAGGCGGAAGCTGGGCCGGAGCACCTCGGTGTGTCGCCCTCTGGCCAGGTGCCAGGCGGAGACGCTAAGCATGAACGCCGCGGCGGTGAGGAACGCCGCGGTGACGGTGTGCGCGAAGGTGACCACCGTGGTGGTCTGGGTCAGCACGGCGCCGATGTCGGTGAGCTCGGCGCGGTTGCTCGCCGGGTTGATCCGGTAGCCGACCGGATGCTGCATCCACGAGTTGGCGGCGAGGATGAAGTACGCCGAGAGCAGCGTGCCGACCGCCACCATCCAGATGCACGCGAGGTGGAGGCGTTTCGGCAGTCGCTCCCACCCGAAGATCCACAGCCCGAGGAAGGTCGACTCGAGGAAGAACGCCAGGAGTCCCTCCATCGCCAACGGTGCTCCGAACACGTCTCCGACGTACCGCGAGTAGTCGCTCCAGTTCATGCCGAACTGGAACTCCTGCACGATGCCGGTCACGACCCCCATCGCGAAGTTGATGAGAAAGAGCTTGCCCCAGAACTTCGTCGCACGACGGTAGGCCTCGTCGCCCGTGCGGACCCACCTGGTCTGCAGCGCCGCGACGAGGGCCGACAGCCCGATGGTGATGGGCACGAACAGAAAGTGATAGACGGTGGTCAGGCCGAACTGCCACCGTGCGAGGTCGAGAGCGTCCACGGCGCACAGCCTGTCGTGCCGGGCCTGTCGCGCTTCAGTGCCGCTGGCCCCGGCCAGGTGGGACCAAGGTCCCGAGTTTCGTCAGCGCAAGGTATAGGCCGTCTTGTCCGCCGCACGGCATCGTCGGCATCTGCGAACCTGCGGCGCGCTGAACTCCGTGCTCGCGTAGAGCCAGGGTCCCCAGTCGTGCTCCGTGCGGGACTCCGTCGTGCCGCATCGTTCACAGCGACGAACCTGCGCGCAGTCGTGGGCGGTGACGTAGACGAACGAAGCCCACCGGTGGCAAACGACCTCGTCCCTCTTACCGCAGGCAACGCAGACCCGCACCCGCTCGCACCGGCTTCCGGCGAGACCCAAAGGGCCGGAATGCAGACCGACCAGACACCGCAGTCTCCTGACAACATTCATGGTGGCTCCCGAGCGTGACGAAGGTCGTTGCCCAACCCGAGGCTAGGACCGCGGCCGAGCACGTCGTCAGGGCCGAACGACCCGAGCCGGAACGGCGATGTCCCGGCGGGACCCACTACGAGTTCGGAACGAGGACGAGACCCATGACGCGACGGTCACTGTGGCACCGGCACCCGGGCGTCCGCACCGGCGGAGAGCTCACCCGAGGCGAGCGGGCCGCGGACCGGCTCCGTAGCGTCATGGGCTCGTGGGGCTTCGTCTTCGGTGCGCTGCTGTTCCTTGCCGGCTGGATGGTGGGCAACGGACGGCACGGCTTCGACCCGTACCCCTTCATCCTGCTCAATCTTGTTCTGTCGTGCCTGGCGGCCCTGCAGGGAGCGATCCTCCTGATCGCCGGGCGACGTGCCGACCAGATCTCTTCGGAGCTCGCGCTGCACGACTACGAAGCCGACAAGCATTCACAGGAAACCGTTGATGCCCTCTACCGACTGACCGCCGAGATTCACCGTGCGACGTGCGGCACGGCGGTGCCGTCGCAGGGGAGGGAGAGCCGGACGGAGCCAACATAGACAGATAGTCGCGCGGTCAGCCATGACGATCACCGTCGGCCCATTGGGGGAGCCCGTCGATGACCACCAGCGGGGTGTCCAGCGGCAGCACGGCGCCAGTCGACACCCGGTAGAGCATGAGCGCGCGGGTGTGGTCGCTGGTGGAGGGGACGAGAAGGCAACCGGTGCCGTCGCGGACTCGGCCGCGCAACCTGACCGACACCGGCCGTGGGCGGCGGAACGCCCGCCACCAGCGCTTGGCATCGGCATTGCCGACGGCGACCAGCACGCGGTCGCCGTCCGCGACGTACCGCACCGGAAGAGCCACCACCCGGCCCGAACGGGGAAGACGGTAGGTCAGCTCACAGATCCGGGCGTCGAGCAGGGCATGTGCCGGCGACCTGAGCACGCCGAGCACCACGCGGTTGACCCAGCGCGGCGGACCTGTCCGATTGCGGTTGGTGACGTTCATCGTCCCCTCCGATGTCAACGGTCCCGCAACGGATGTGCGCCGTCATGGGTCAGGTGGCTCGACCCCAGGGGACCTTCGTCTGTCAGCCAGACGCGAAGTGCCGGACCGCGTGGGTGCGGTCCGGCACGTGAGGCGTGCTGGTTCAGATCATCCAGCGGTTCTTCTGCACGAGGGGCAGTCGTGCCCAGATCCGGCCGAGTCCCCAGGTGTGGCCGGCGTAGCCGGCGGCCAGGACGACCAGCACGACCGCGTAGACCAGGTGGTAGTCGGTGATCGGGTTGGTGGAGCCGGACGGCTCGCCGGCCGCGGTGAACCGGTCGAGAGGGAACTCGGCCAACCACATCATGGCCATGATCAGGCCGCCGGCCGCGGCCGACACCCGCAGGCCGATGCCGGCGATCAGGGCGACGCCCACCGCTGCCATGCCGGCCATGAAGAGGGTGTCGGCCCACCAGGTGCCGGCCATCGAGTGCGCGACGGACTGGAACGGCCCGACCTCGACGTGGGACAGGAAGCCCTTGGTCGGGGACCCGCCGTTGATCCAGGACCGCTCGGACGGGGTCGAGAAGCCGAGGCCGAAGGTCTTGTCGAGGAACGCCCACAGGAACACGAAGCCGGTGGCGATCCGCAGGACGGCCAGGGCGCGGGCGGCGGTGTTGGTGAACATGGGGCCGGGGGACGCGGCGTGCTCGAGCTTGGTCGCCGAGGTCCTGGCGGTGTTGGTGGTCATTGTCGCCTCCGGGTGGACTCGTTGTTGACATCCATACCTTCGCCGTCGTCGCGGTGCCGGCGCCCGGGCCGGTACACCTGATCTGGGCGGGACCAAGGTCCTCACGTCCGCTGGACGGAAGGTCCCGAGGCGGGCCCAGCCGGCGGTGACCAAAGGCCCTACCGACGGCCGGCGCGGCCGAGTTGCCTGGCTGTGTGAGAGTGTCCTCGATGCCGCACCGGATCAAGCGGTGGATGTACGACGGTGGGCGACCGAACTGGCTCGCCCGCGCGATGAACCGGACGGCGGCGCTGCAGTTCGCGCTCGGCGTGCTCGCACCGCGCACCTGGGTGACGCTCGAGGTGCCGGGACGCCGCAGCGGTCGGGTGGTTCCCGTGCCGGTCGTCATGACCGAGCTGGACGGCGCGGCGTACCTGGTTTCGATGCTCGGTGACCGCGCGAACTGGGTGCGCAACGTCCGTGCGGCCGGCGGTCGCGTCGTGCTGCGCCGTCGTGGACCACAGCCGGCGCGGCTCGTCGAGGTCGACCGCGGCCAACGCGCTCCCATCCTGCGCCGTTACCTGGAGGTGGCGCCCGGCGCTCGGCCTCACTTTCCGATCGACCGGAAAGCGCCACTCGCCCAGTTCGAGGCGATCGCCGGAGACTTTCCCGTGTTCCGCGTCCTCGCGTGCCCGGGCGGATCGCGACAGGCCTGAGGACCTGGCCACAACAGGTCGTTCGCCGCTCCCGCGCCGGCGTCGGACGGCGCACTCTGACGTCGGGAGGTGACGAGATGTTGTCCACATCAGAGCGTCAGAGCTGGGGAACTCGGCTGGCCGGTACGGCCGCCCTTGTCGCGATCGTCGTCGGTGCGGCCGTGCTGCCCCTGTCGGGGTGGGGCGTCGCCGTGCTCGTCGACCGCCGTCGGCGCGGGACGCGTCGTGACGGTCCCGGCTGACCGGCGCCGTCAGCAGGTGGCAAGGCCGCGCAGCTCGAACAGGTGTCGCGCGTACCCCACCTCCGCCGAGGTGGGTACGCGCGTGTCCGCCAGCGGGAACGTCAACCCGAGCTGTGCGTACTTGTGCGCGCCGAGCCGGTGGAACGGGAGGACCTCGACGCGTTCGACGGTGGGAAGGGTGGCGATGAAGTCGGCCATGGCTTCGATGTCGCGAGGGCTGTCGGTGAGGCCCGGAACCAGCACGAAGCGGATCCACATCGCGGTGCCCCGCGCGGCGAGCCGTTCGGCGAACCGCAGCGTCGGCCGCACGTCGCCGGTCACCGTGACCCGCCGGTACGTGTGCGGGTCCCAGCTCTTCAGGTCCAGCAGGACCAGATCGGTGACGTCCAGGAGCGCGTCGTCCGCCCGGTCACCGAGGAAGCCGCTGGTGTCCAGCGCGGTGTGCAGCTTGAGGTCGTGGCATCGGGTCAGGACCGCGCGGGTGAAAGCGGCCTGCTGGAGCGGCTCGCCACCACTGATGGTCACCCCTCCGCCTGCGACGTGGATGAACCGGCGGTAGCGCTCGATCTCGAGCATCAGCTCGTCGACGGACATGAGCAGGCCGCTGCGCCGGTACCAGGTGTCGGGGCTGTGGCAGTACCGGCACCGCAGCGGGCAGCCGGCCAGGAAGGCGACGAACCGGCTGCCCGGACCGTCCACTCCGGTGGAGAGGTCGAAGGAATGGACGGAGCCGGTGACCGGGCGCGGGTCGACACGCACGGCGGCCCTCACAGCGACCCGTGGAAGGTCCGGGAGATCACGTCGCGTTGTTGCTCGGGCGTGAGCCGGACGAAGTTCACGGCGTAGCCGGACACCCTGATGGTCAGTTGCGGGTACCGCTCGGGATGGGTCATGGCGTCCTCCAGCGTCGCCCGGTCGAGCACGTTGACGTTCATGTGGAATCCGCCCGCGTCGGTGTACCCGTCGAGCACTCCGACCAGGTTGTCCACCCGGTCCTGGGCCGTGTGACCGAGCCCGTCGGGCGTGACGGTGCAGGTAAGCGAGATCCCGTCACGGGCCTGCGCGTACGGGAGCTTCGCCACGGACAGTGCCGCGCTGACCAGGCCGTGGCGGTCCCGGCCGTTCATCGGGTTCGCGCCAGGCGCGAACGGCTCACCCGCGCGGCGCCCGTCCGGTGTGTTGCCGGTGTGTCGGCCGTAGACGACGTTGGAGGTGATGGTCAGCACGGACAGCGACGGCTCCGCGCCGCGGTATGCCGGTTGTCGACGGATCTTCGCCATGAACCGTTCGACGAGGTCCACGGCGATCGTGTCGGCGCGGTCGTCGTTGTTTCCGAAGCACGGCGGGTCACCATCCACGATGTAGTCGACCGCGAGCCCGGTCGCGTCCCGTCGGACCCTGACGGTTCCGTACCGGATCGCCGCCAGACTGTCGGTGGCGACGGACAGCCCAGCGATGCCGGTGGCCAGGAACCGGTGCACGGGATAGTCGTGCAACGCCATAGCGATCCGCTCGTACGCGTACCGGTCGTGCATATGGTGGATGACGTTCAGCGCTTCGACATAGGTCCGGGCCAGCCAGTCCAATGTGGCGTCGTACGCCGTCATCACCTGGTCGTAGTCGAGGATGTCGCCGGTGACAGGGGGACTCGGCGGCGCCACCTGCTCGCCGGTGAGCTCGTCGCGGCCTCCGTTGACGGCATACAACAGGGCCTTGGCCAGGTTGGCCCGCGCTCCGAAGAACTGCATGTCGCGACCGACCCGCATCGCGGACACACAGCACGCGATGGCGGTGTCGTCGTCGTACGCCGACCGGATGAGCTCGTCGTTCTCGTACTGGATCGCGCTGGTGTCCAGTGACACCCGGGCGCAGAAGCGTTTGAACGCGAGCGGTAGGTCAACGGACCACAGCACGGTGAGGTTCGGTTCCGGCGCGGGACCGAGGTTGTAGAGCGTCTGAAGATAGCGGTACGAGGTGCGGCTCACCATCGTGCGCCCGTCGACGCCCTGGCCGCCCAGCGCCTCGGTCACCCAGGTCGGGTCGCCGGAGAAGAGCTGGTCGTATTCGGGAGTGCGCAGGAAGCGGATCATCCGAAGCTTGATGACGAAGTCGTCGACGAGCTCCTGCGCACCCGCCTCTGTCAGGCGGCCTTCGTCGAGGTCCCGCTCGAGGTAGATGTCGAGGAAGGTCGCGGTGCGCCCGAGGGACATGGCGGCGCCGTTCTGTTCCTTCGCAGCGGCCAGGTACGCGAAGTAGAGCCACTGGACGGCCTCGCGGCCCGTGCGCGCCGGCCCGGAGATGTCATGGCCGTAGGTGGCCGCCATCCGCCTGAGCTCGCCGAGCGCGCGGATCTGCTCGGACAGCTCCTCGCGGTCGCGGATGACGTCGTCGCCGGCACCGCGCTCGTCGAGGCTCGCAAGGTGGGCGTGCCGCTCCGCGACGAGGCGGTCGACGCCGTAGAGGGCCACCCGCCGGTAGTCGCCGATGATCCGCCCGCGCCCGTAGGCGTCTGGCAGGCCGGTGATGAGGTGTGCCCGCCGGGCGGCGCGTACCCCGGCGGGGTAGGCGTCGAACACGGCGTCGTTGTGGGTCTTGCGGAAGGTGGTGAACACGTGCCGCACCGCGGGATCGAGCTTGTAGCCGTAGGCGTCGAGGCCGGCTTCGACCATCCGCAATCCGCCGTTGGGCATGATCGCGCGGCGCAGCGGCGCATCGGTCTGCAGACCGACGATCAGCTCGCGCTCACGGTCGACGTAGCCGGGCGCGTGCGAGGTGATCGTCGCCGGGGTGGCGGCGTCGACGTCGAGAACGCCACGGCGGCGCTCTTCGGTGAACAGCGCCCGCACCTGGCCCCACAGGGTGGTGGTGCGCTCGGTGGCTGGTTCGAGGAACGACTCGTCACCGGTGTAGGGCCGCCGGTTGTGCCGGATGAAGTCGGCGACGTCGACGTCGGTTCGCCACCGAGCCCCCGCGAAGCCACGCCAGGGAGGGAGGACGGTGGTCGCGGTCGTGGCTGTCATGGCCGTCAACCGTTCGTCGCGGTTGGCTCGAGCGTTGGCTCCTCGGGGCGCAGCAGGCCCACGAGGTTGCCCTCGGGGTCGAGGATCTGTGCGAAGGTGCCGACGCCCCGGTGGTAGGTGGGCTCCTGGACACAGGTGCCGCCCAGTTCGGCGACCCGGTCCAGAGCGGCCACGATGCTTGCCACGCGTACGTAGAACACGACGTGCGGTGGCGCGGCTGCGGTATGGACGATCGTGCCGGCCGGCGCCTCGCCCGGGTCCAGGTCGATGCCCGCGGATGTCTCCGGGCCGACCTTCCAGCCGAACAGGTCCGAATAGAACCGTTCGAGACGCACGGTGTCATGCCCGCTGATCTCCCAATGCACTACAGGATGGCTCATCGTCGGCTCCTGGTCTCTTGTGGTCCTGATCTGATCGTCCTTCGGCGATCGGCAACCCTGTAGGGGCGTTCGACCTGTCTGCGGAAGGTCTAGCGTCACCGGGCGCGCCGGCCCGGATCCGGGGACGACGGTCGGCCCGGTTCGGGACACCTGGCCCTGTGCGCCGCGGCTTCGCCCCAGCCATCCTTGCCGCGGACCTATCCCTCTGGAGGCTTCGATGGCCGGCTCACGTGGACCGCGGATCGTCGTAGGCGTGACCGACTCGGTGGGCAGTCGGTGGGCGCTCGCCTGGGCGGTCGGCACCGCCCGCCGCACCGGACATCCGCTGCGGGTGGTGACGGCGCTTCCGGCCGCGACCCGGGCGGAGTACGCGCTGGTCACCGAGCAAGAGCATCGCCACGCCGCGCATGCTCTGGTGACGGCGCTTATCGCGGAGGTCTGCGGCGGCGTTCCCGCCGACGTGCCGATCGAGCGGCTGGTGGTGGTCGACACACCCGGCCGTGCGCTGGTGCGGGCGGCGGGCTCCGTCGACCTGCTGGTCATCGGCTCCACAGGGCGACTGACCGGCCCGACGCGGCGCTACTGCGCGCGGCGCACCCACTGCCCACTCGTGGTCGTCCCGCGGCCGGACGTGGAGGACCTGCTCGGCTCGCAGCTCAAGCCGGCCGGACGGAGTTCGCGCTCGCGTGACGCCCGCTGATCCGTCCGACGGCCGGGCCGCGGACCTTACCCAGCGCGCCGATCCCGTCCGCCATTCGCGACGTTCCGCTCTGGAGAGGGCACACGGCAACGGCGGTCAGCAGCGCCGCCCTGACCGCCACATCGGCCAGCCGCCCGCGGTGGGGCGCGCTGCCGTCGGGAGCTGCGGCCGGCCGCCCGGAGCACAACAGCTCGGGGCCGAACCACGCGGTGCCGCCGGCTGCGATGCCCTCGTCCACGAACAGTGTGCGAACCCGACCCTCGGCGAGGGCCGCGAGGGTTTGGTCGACACCTTCGATCGTCGACCGGCCCCCGGTCTTGCGGGAGCCCGCGGCGGCTGCGAGGACCTGCTGCGCGTACGCGGCGCGGGCGCACTCGACATCGGCGACGTGCCGCGCCGCGAGACCGTCCGCAGCGCGGCCGCCGGTCACCCATTTGATCACCAGCGGACGCTCCGGTAACCGGGCCAGCATGAGATGGATTGCCCTGATGTCGCCCGCGACAAGCAGCAGCCGGGCGCGCACGCTGCCGAGCGCACGGGTCGTGGCCGCGGCGAGGGCCGCCGCGTCGTGCTGCCCCGGCTCTATGGCTCGGGTGTGAGGACTTGGCGGTGACCAGCCGCCGACCGTGCTATCGGCACTGACGACGGTCGTGTGCCCGCGGACGGCGCCGCCGGCGACCGCGGTGATGGTGGCGCCGTCGCGGTCGACGTCGACCTCGACGTACGGAGGATGCGCACCGATCCAGAGCAGCAGCGGGAGGACACGGGCGGGCGCGCCCCAGACGGCGGCATCCGCAGACGCGATGCGGGGGAGCTCGAACGCCGCGAGCACGCGATCGCCAACCGCGAAGCCGACCAGTTGCACCGGCCGGTCCAGCCGATCAGCCATGGCCGCGACGAGCGCACCTGCGGTCTCCCGCGGCGCACCTGAACGGACCAGGTCGGCGGTCAACGAGCGGAACCGCTCCTCGACGTCGTCGGAGCCGCCGTGAACGTAGACCGAAGCGACCGGATCGAATGGGCGGACGAGATCGCGTAGCGCGTCGGCCTGGGGGACCGTCTCGAAGACGGCCGTCTCGGACGCGAGGATTCTTGTCATGCCTTGACGGTCGTCCGGTCGCAGGGCGGATCAATAGGGGCCAACGTCCTGCTCGCCGGTGCGATGGACCTCTGTCGCCGAGGTGCGGGAACCGGCCGCCCGGGGTTCGGTGCGGTGGCCCGGGCGGCCGGTGAACAGGATGGTTGTCAGGCCCTGGTGAGTACGACCTTGAGCGCGCCGGTCTCGGCGGGCCGGGCGAAGACGTCGTAGGCGCTCATGATCTCGTCGAGGGCGAACCGGTGGGTGACGATCTGCCCGGTGTCGAGCTGACCCGAGCCGACCATCTTGAGCAGTGTGGCGGTCGAGTAGGTGTCGACGAGGCCGGTGGTGATGGTCACGTCGCGGATCCAGAGATCTTCCAGATGGAGCGTGGCGGGCTTGCCGTGGACGCCGATGTTGGCGACGCGTCCGCCGGGGCGCACGAGCGCGGTGCACAGCTCGAACGTGGCCGGAATGCCGACGGCCTCCATCACCACGTCGGCGCCGAGGCCGTCGGTGACGGCGCGGACCGCGTCCAGCGGGTTGTCGTCGGGGCGGACCAGGATGTCGGCGCCGAGCTGCTTGGCCGCCTGCAGCCGGCTTTCGGCCTTGTCGATGGCGACGATGTGGGCCGGCGAGAACAGCTTGGCGGTCAGGATCGCCGCCAGGCCGATCGGGCCGGTGCCCACCACGACGACGGTGTCACCGGGGCGGACCGCACCGTTGAGCACCCCGACCTCGTAGGAGGTGGGCAGGATGTCGGCCAGCAGGACGGCCGCCTCGTCGGAGACGCTCTGCGGCAACGGGTACGTGGACAGGTCCGCGAAGGGCAACCGGGCGTACTCTGCCTGCACGCCGTCGACGAGGTGACCCAGGATCCAGCCGCCTCCACCCGTGCACTGCCCGTACCGCTGCTCGCGGCAGAACCGGCACCGCCCGCAGGCGGAGATGCAGGAGGCGAGCACCCGGTCGCCGGGCTGGATCGTGGTCACGGCCGAACCGACCGCCTCGACCGTGCCGACGGCTTCGTGACCGAGGATCCGTCCTTTCTGGACCGCCGGCACGTCACCGCCCAGGATGTGCAGGTCGGTTCCGCAGATGGTGACCGTGTCGACGCGGATGACCGCGTCGGTCGGGTCCACCACGCTGGGGTCCGGCACGTCGGTCCAGGCGCGCTGGCCGGGACCTCCGAACACGAGTGCTTTCATGGGGGACGACCTCCTCGTCGACGGGGCGCTTTCTTCTCATCGCACTCCGGTCGCTGCCGTCACATCAGGGCCGAAGGTCCCGCCGGTGAGGTGCGAGTGACCTGCGATCCGTTCGTCAGCGGTTGGCCCGTGGCCGGCGTGCGTTGCCGCCGAGCGCGCCGAGCACGTCGACGGCGAGGCACACGAACAACGCGACGCCCCAGCTGTTCCAGGGACCCCAGGACGCGACCGGTGGCGTGCCCGCGATGAGCCAGACGATGAGCCAGATGACCGTCATCGTGTATCGCCCGCCTCACCGGTAGTTGACCGGCCAACGCCGGTTGATCATCACGGGACAACCGGCGTGATGGAGCAGGTGCTGGCCGACCGACCCGATCAGGGTGGCTGCGAGGCCGCCGTGACCCCGGCTTCCGACGGCGACCAGTCGAGCGGTCCGTGACTGGTCGACCAGCGTCGGGGCCGCGTTTCCGCGGAGCACCAGCGGTCGGACCACCACCTCGGGATGCTTCTCCCGCCAGGGCGCGAGCCATTCGGCCAGCGCCGCCTCCTCGGCGAGACGTGCGCCCGAGCTCAGACAGCTCTGTTCGGCGATGTCGCCCCATGGCCCTGACATGGGCGCCACGGCCAGGACGGGCACCAATGCGGCCGCCTGCCCGGCCGCCTCGTCGAAAGCGAGCCCGAGGGTCTCCAGCGACGAGGTCGAACCGTCTACTCCGACCACGATCGGCCCGGTCACGGCATCGGCACGTCCACGGACGACGACGACGGGGCAGGGCGCGTGGCTGGCCACCGCCTGGGCGACCGATCCCGTCAGCACACTGCCGACCCGGCCATGACCCGGATGGCCGACGACGAGCAACCGAGCGTCCCGTGCCGCGGTGAGCAGGTTCGGCACAGCGGGTCCGATGACGGTCTCCCGGCGGATCTCGACGCCGGGCGCGGCCGCCTGCGCGTGCGTGACGGCACGGGCCGCGTCCGCCTCGGCGACCCCGTCGCGGGCACTGCGGAGTTGCATCTCGCCCGCCGAGCGCGCGCTGGCCCGGTCCCAGTGATACGCGAGCACGACCCTCAGCGGTACGCGGTGCCGCTCGGCGGCTCGGGCGGCCCATCCGACGGCCGCCAAGCTCGCCGCCGACCCGTCAGCTCCTACGACGACCTCTCTGGCCCACATCGCTCCACCTTTCCGAGGCATCTCCTCTCAGCGTCGAACGTCGTGTGTGCGGACGTCAGAGTCACTCGGCAGGTAGGTGGCGGCCGGACGGCCCATCCCCGATCTCGGATCGATCTGTCAGCGCGCCGGAACCACGGCTAGCGGGCACGGCGTCGCACCCAGCAGCTCACCGGTGACGGATCCGAGGAGTCGCTCGCTCATCCGCGGGTGGTCGCGCGTGGCGACCACGAGCAGTCCTGCTTTCTCCGCCCGGTCGGCGATGGCCCGGACGACGGTGGGGTCGTGCCAGGTGCGTCGCACCACCGCTACGTCGGGGTACCTGTCGCTGTAGCCCGCGAGCGCTTCGGCGAGCAGCCGGTCGCCCGCCTCCATCGCCGCGGCGGCGTCGTAGGCGAACGGGTCGACCGTGTCGAACGGTCCGTCCGGGACCTCGGCGGCCACGTAGAGGACGGCAAGCTCGACCTGCCGCGCGGACGCCTCGGCGAAGGCGAACGCGCCGGCGCGGGGGGCCCCGTGGCGCGCGTCGACGGCGAGCATCACCGGGGCGGACGGTTCGACGTGACGGGCGGAAGCGACGAGCGTCGGGTTGGCGGCGTGGGCGGCCACCCGCCGGGCGGCTGGTCGCCGGTCGCCGGCGGCGGTGGTCACCACAAGGAAGGCGTCGCGGGACAAGCGGATGAGCGCTTCGTCGAGCGGTTCGTCGACGTGCAGATAACGCGCATCCAGGTCCGTCAGGGCCGTGACCGCCCGTCTCACCGTCCGTTCGTCGCCGGCATGCACCACGGTGAGCCGTCGACCGTGCAGCCCGGCCTCGGCCGCCGCGAGCGAGACGGCGGCCGTATCGGTGTCGTCGGAGAACGTGACGACGACGGGTGCGGTGCGGTCGGTCATGGCGCGTACCTCCATATCGAGATCAACGAGCTTCGGCGTGAACGGTTAGGGACCGCACTGCGGCGCTCCCCGCCAGGTGGACCACCACGCCGGGCATGATGGCGAAGCCGGCGCACAGCAGCAGGTCGAGCGCGGAGAGCGTCTCGGTGCCCAGCAGCCCGCGTAGTCCCGGCACCAGAACACCCGCGATCTGCAGCAGCGCCGAGACCGCGACCGCGACCACCAGACCCGGATTGGCCGGCCCGCCAGGCGTGCGCCGAGCCCGCACGGCCAGGGCGACCCCGAGTTGGGCCAGTCCGAGGACCACGAAGACCATGGACTGCCACGGACGGCCGCTGTGGAAGGCGACCAGTCCGGCCCCGAGGACGGCGACCGCGATGGCGACCGCACCGGTGACGACCGCGCGGGCAAGGCCGCGGCCGAGGACCGACTCGCGCGGCGAGCGAGGAGGCCGCTCGAGCACGCCGGGTTCCGCCGGCTCGGCACCCAAGGCGACGCCCGGCAGCCCGTGGGTCAGGAGGTTGACCCAGAGGATCTGCGCCGGCAACAGTGGCACGGCCAGTCCGAGGAACGGCCCCACCAGCATGACCAGGATCTCGGCCAACCCACCGGCCAGGCCGTATCGCAGGAAACGGCGGACGTTGTCGTAGATCCGCCGTCCCTCCTCGATGGCCTGGGTCATGGTGGCGAGGTTGTCGTCGACGAGGACCAGGTCGGCCGCCTGCCGGGCGACCTCCGTGCCACTGCCCATCGCGACGCCGATGTCGGCGCGCCGTAGGGCGGGCGCGTCGTTGACGCCGTCACCGGTCATCGCGACGACCTCGCCCCGTTTCTGCAGAGCGGCGATGATGTCGAGCTTCTGCTCCGGCTGTGTGCGCGCGTACACATTGGGGTTTGTTGCGGTCTGTGCACCGACCGGGCCCGTATCGCCGCAGACCACCGGGTCACCCGGCCCGAGCAGGCCGAGCTGCCTTCCTATGGCGCCCGCGGTCGCGGGGTGGTCGCCTGTGACGAGGACGAGTCGCACGCCTGCTCTGGCGAACGCGTTGGCGCTGTCCCGTGCGCCCGCCCGCACCGGATCGCCGACGGCGACCAGTCCCAGCGGCCGCAGCCCGGTCGGCCGGCGCGGGTCCGGTTGCCGGTCGGCGACGGCGGCCGCGACAGCGAGCACCCGCAGCCCCTGGCTCGCGAGCGCGTCGGCCACCGGTTGGAGCTCCACGCCGCCGGCCGTGACGACGGAGGCCGACAGCACGCTCTCCGGCGCTCCCTTGCAGACGAGCAGGTGTCGGCCGTCAGGGGTCGCGTGCACTGTCGTCATCCGCCGCCGGGCCTGATCGAACGGGTGCTCGGCGACGCGTGGCCACGCGGCGCGTTCCCGCTCCGGGTCGAGGCCGCAGCGTGCGGCGAACGCCACGAGCGCCGCCTCCAGCGGGTCGCCCACGGCGGTCCACCCCTCGTGCTCAGGGTCCGGTGACGACAGTGCGGCGTCGTTGCAGAGCAGCCCGGCCCGGGCCAGCTCGACGAGATCGCCGGCCGGCGACACCGAGACGCCGTCGCGCGTCAGGGAACCCTCGGGCGTATAGCCCGTGCCGTGCACCGCGTACCTGTGGCCGGCAGCGGTCACCGCCTCCTGGACGGCCATCCGCCCCTCGGTCAGGGTGCCCGTCTTGTCGGAGGCGATCACGGTGACCGAGCCCAGCGTCTCGACCGACTGCAGGCGGCGGGGGATGGCGTGGGCCCGCGCCATGCGCCGGGCGCCGAGGGCCAACGCCAGCGTGACGACGGCCGGCATCGACTCCGGCACGGCCGCGACCACCAGCTGACCGCGGTGATCGCCATCTCGACGACGCCCCGCCCGGTGGCCACGCCGAGCCCGAACACGGCGGCGGACGTCACGACCGCGATGGCGCCGAGCATGCGGCCCAGCGTGGCCAGGCGGCGTTGCAGCGGCGTCGGCCCTGGCCGCGTGGACCGCACCAGGGAAACGACGCGTCCCAACGCGCTGCTCGCGCCGACGCGCACGACGGTTCCGGCGCCACGACCGGTGAGCACGACGGTTCCGGCGAAGGCCTCTTCGCCGGTGGACCGCCGCACCGGGTGCGCCTCACCGGTCATGGCCGATTCGTCGAGGCGCAACCGGTACGCGTCGTCGAGGGCGAGGTCAGCGGGGACGATGTCTCCCGCGGTCAGGCGCAGCCGGTCGCCGCGCACCACCTCGGAGGCCGGTACGACCCGGTCGACGCCGTCTCGCACGACGCGTGCCGTCGGCGCGGCCAGGCGGTCCAACGCCGCGATGGCCCGATCCGCGCGAATCTCCTGCCACACCCCGATCGTGGTGTTGACCAGCACGACCAGGGCGATGACAGCGGTGTCGGCGTAATCACCGAGCGCGGTCGTCACCACCGCGGCGACGAGCAGCAGGGCGACGAGCGGGTCGGCGAGCTGTCGCACGATGCGGCCGCCGACCCGACGCGCCGGCGCGGACTCGACGGCGTTCGGCCCGTCGTTGCGCAGCCGCTGTGTGGCAGCGGCTGCGGAAAGGCCCACCGCGGGCGCTCGCTCTATCCCCGAGAGGGAAGTGGTCACGATCGGCTCGCTTCCTCGACCAGGCGACGTGCCGTCCGGGCGGCCGAACGGACGTGGTCAGGTGCGGATCGCCGGTTCGGCCGCGGGGGCGGCCGGGACCGGAACCGGCACCACGACGACGGGGCACGGGGCCAACCGGATGACCTCTTCGCTGACCGATCCCAGCACCGTGTGCCGCAGGCGGCTGTGTCCGTGACTGCCGAGCACGAGCAGATCTCCGGCGCGCGCCGCGTCGGCCAAGACCTGCGCCGGTCGTCCCTCGACCACTTCGGCGGCCACGGGGTGGCTGGCGCCGTGGCGGGCCCTGAGCGCGGCGATCTCGCGTTCGAGGATCCGCGCCGCGTGCTGACGTGTCTCGTCGGGGCGCACGGTGTGCGGGTCGAGCTCGACGCCGTCCCAGCGCCACGCGATCACCGCCTGCACCGTGCCACCGCGCCTGGCCGCCTCGTTCGCGGCCCAGTCCAGCGCGCGACGTCCGCCATCGGAGCCGTCGACCCCGACCACGATCAGGTAGTTGTTCGTCATGTCGTCCTCCCGTCATCGCACTCCTCAGTTCGGAGTCTCGGCGCATTGACGGCTGGTGGGCAGGCGCCAAATACCCGGGCCGGGGGGTCGTTGGTCCTCCTCCCGCCGGCCACCGGGGCCGGGAGGACCTCTGCTGCCGACGAGAGGGCCGGTCGGCCCTGCCCAAGCGGGCCGGTCCGGCGTTGTCTGCGAGGAGACGACCACGCGCGGAGGAGGACCTGTGACCGGCACCGTGATCCAGCCGATCGCCGACATGGGCGGCAGCGTCGATGCACTGACGGCCGACGGCGGTATAGTGCGTATTCGCCAGATTCGTCCGGATGACCGGCCCGGGTTGCGGGCCATGTACGAAGGCGCCGACGTCGACAACCTCCGCATGCGGTTCTTCGCGCTCGCGACCGAAACCACGATCGCCAAAGAGGTGGAACGGCTGTGCCGGCCACCCGATCCGTGCCACGGCGCGGTGCTGGCCGAGATCGCCGGCCGGGTCGTCGGCGTGGCGTCCTTCGACCGTCCGAGCCAGGCCGACCGACGGGCGGAGTTCGCGGTCTTCGTGGACGACCTCGAGCACGGCCGTGGCATCGGCACGCTGCTGCTCGAGCATCTCGCGGCGGTCGCTCGGATCGCCGGAATCGACAAGCTGGTGGGTGCGGTGCTGCCGACCAACGGGCCGATGATGCGCGTCGCCCGTGGCCTAAGCGGACGGGTGTTCATGCGGTTCGACGACGGCGTCATGGACGTCGGCGTGCCCACCACCGACGACGTGGACGCCCTGGACGCGCGGGAGCGTCAGGCGGAGCGTGCCTCGCTGCGGCCGCTGCTGCGTCCGCGGTCCGTGGCGGTGGTCGGTGCCGGGCGCAGGACCGGCGGGATCGGTCACGAGACGCTGCGCGCATTGACCGAGTTCGGCTTTGCCGGCGCGGTGTACGTCGTCAATCCACATGCCACTGAGGTGGCGGGAGTCCGGGCGTACCCGTCCCTGCGGGCGCTGCCGGGACCGGTTGACCTGGTCGTGGTGGCCGTCCCGGCGGCCGCGGTCGCCGACACGATCGCCGACGCCGCGGCGATCGGGGCGCGCGCGGCGGTGCTGCTCAGCGCGGGCTTCGGTGAGACGGGCGCGGACGGTCAGGCGCACCAGGCGGCAATGGTCGACCTCGCGCGCCGGCACGGCATCCGCCTCGTCGGCCCCAACTGCATCGGCATCCTCAACACCGACCCGGCCGTACGCCTCAACGCCAGCTTCGTCCCTGGGCAGCCGCTGCCGGGCGGACTCGCCGTCGCATCCCAGTCAGGCGCCGTCGGCATCGCCCTGTTGGACCATGCGGCGCGGGCCGGCTGCGGCATCTCCACGTTCGTCTCGCTGGGCAACAAGGCCGACGTGAGCGGCAACGACCTGATCTCGTACTGGTTCGACGATCCACGGACCAGCGCGGTGGCGCTGTACCTCGAGTCGTTCGGCAACCCCCGCAAGTTCGCGCGCTTCGCCCGGGCGCTCGCCCGCCGCAAGCCCGTGCTCGCCGTCAAGAGCGGTCGCTCCGCGGCCGGGCAGCGGGCCGGTGCCTCGCACACGGCAGCCGCGGCGGCTCCGGACGCGACGGTCGGCGCACTCTTCGACCAGGCGGGAGTGATCCGCGTCGACGACCTCGGCGAGCTGCTCGACGCGGCACGCGTGCTCACCGACCAGCCGTTGCCGCGCGGTGCCCGGCTGGCGGTCCTCGGCAACGCGGGTGGCTTCAATGTCATGGCCGCGGACGCCGCCGGCGGCGGACTGCTGACGATTCCCGCACCCAGCACCGCGCTGAGGGACACCCTTCGGACGCTGGTCCCGCACGCGGCGGCGCACGACAACCCCCTGGACCTGGGCGCCGCGGCCACGCCCGAGGCGTTCGCCGTCGCGACCCAGGCCTTCGTGGACAGCGACGAGGTCGACGCGCTGCTGGTCGTCGTCGCCGCCACGCGAGCCAACGATGTGGCGGCCATCCTCGCCGCCCTCACCCCGATCGTGGACGCGAGTCCGACGCTTACCGCCGCGGCGGTGGTCGTCGGAGTCCAGACCCCGCCCCGGGTGCTCGGCACCCGCCGGACGCCGGTCTACGACCTGCCCGAACAAGCGGTCCGCGCGCTCGACCACGCGGCCCGGTACGCGGCCTGGCGGCGTGAGCCGCTCGGTGTCGCGCCCGAGCTGCCCGGCGTCGAAACCGAACGCGCACGGGCGGCCGTCGCCCGCGCGCTGGACGCGCACGAAGGCTGGCAGCCGAACGTCGTCGCCGAGGAGATCCTGCGTGCGTACGGCATACCGCTGCTGGGCTCCGCCACCGTCACCGACGAGGACGCCGCGGTCGACGCGGCACGAGCGGCCGGTTATCCGGTGGCGGTCAAGTCGGCGGATCCGACGTTGGTGCACAAGACCGAAGTCGGCGCGGTGCGGCTGAACCTGGTCGACGAGCACGCCGTGCGCGCCGCCTACCGCACCGTGACCGCGGCGGGTGACCCCGACCGTGGCGCACTCGTGCAACGGATGGCCGTCCGCGGGGTGGAGCTCGTCGCAGGCGTGGTCCACGATCCGCTGTTCGGCTCGCTGGTCATGACCGGGCTCGGCGGCGTGCGGACCGACCTCTTCGACGACCGGGTCTTGAGGTTGGTGCCGATGACCGACCTCGACGCGGCCCGGATGTGGCGGTCGTTGCGCTGCGCGCCGCTGCTGACCGGATTCCGTGGGAGCACGCCGGTCGACACCGACGCCGTCGAGGACCTGCTGTTGCGCCTCGGCCGCCTCGCCGAGGAACTGCCCGAGGTGGCCGAGCTCGACCTCAACCCCGTGCTGGCCGGACCGGACGGAGTGGTCGCGCTCGACGCGAAGCTCCGGCTGCGACCTGTCGGCACCGAACCGGATCCGGTCCTGCGCCGGCTCCGCCGTCCTTGATCACCGGTGCGGAGGGAATCGTCATGGACAGACCCGTTGTGGTCGGCGTCGACGGATCACCGACGAGCATTGCCGCGGTCGACTACGCGGCGGCGTTGGCGACCCGACGGAACGCGCCGTTGTTGCTTCTGCACGGCTACGTCCACCCCCTCGGGTACGGCGCCGCCTGTGTCAGCCCCTACACCCCGGCGGTGCCGGATCCCCGCGCCGACGGCGCTAACATGCTCGATCGCCTCGCTACGGCGGCGGCGCGCGAACACCCGTACCTGGAGGTCGCCACGGCCCAGGTCGCGGCGGGCGGCGCGACCGCTTTGATAGCGCGGTCGTGTTTCGCCGAGGCGGTAGTGGTCGGGCACCGGGGCCTGCGCGGCTATGCCGAGGCGGTCGTCGGGTCCGTCGGCAGTCAGGTCGCCGCGCGCGCCACCGGGCCGGTCGTGATCGTCCGAGCGATCGCCAGTGGTCGCGTCGACGCCCCCGTGGTGGTCGGCGTCGACGGCTCGGCAGGTGGCATACCGGCGCTGGAGTTCGCGTTTGAGGAGGCCGCGCAGCGCGCGCTGCCGCTGCTGGCCGTGCACGTCACCGACGAACGGGAGCGACCGGCCTGGTTGGCCGAGTCGTTGCTTGACACGGCCGTCGCTCCGTGGGCGGCGAAGTACCCGCGGGTCGACGTGCGCCGCCAGGTGCGGCCGGCGTCTGTCGCGGAACAGGCCATGGTGGACGTGTCCGGCCACGCGAGCCTGGTCGTCGTCGGCTCGCGCGGACGCGGCGGCGTTGCCGGACTGCTGCTGGGTTCGGTCAGCCAGGCACTGGTGCACCAGGCGCGGTGCCCCGTCGCGGTGGTGCACCCGCGGGTCACCGTGCCCGCCACGACGTGAGGTCGAGGGAGGCCACGGTGAAAGCGATCTATCTGGCGCGGGGCGAGGACGTCCCACCGCTGACGTCGCGACGCGTGCGACAGATCATGAGCACGCCGCCCGTCTGCGTCGCGGCCGGGGCCACGCTCGGGGACGCGTTGCGGGCGATGGTACGTGGCCGGCGCCGGCACCTCGTCGTCGTCGCGGACGACGGCACCTGCCGGGGCGTCGTGGCCGACCGCGCGATCGTCGCCGCCTGGGCCCAAGGGCCGTCAGTGTTGGACACCGTGACGGTGGAGTCGGCGCTGGACCCCACGGCAGCAGTCGTGGACGAACAGGCCACCGTCGCGGTCGTCGCTCGGCTCATGCGCCGCGTGGACATCGACGCGGTCGCGGTCGTCGACGCGAACCTGCGCCCGATCGGCATCGTCACGGGCAGCGACATCGTCGCGTTGCTCGCCGCCTGACCCGGCGAGCAACCGGTGGGTCAGCGCACGACCAGTCGGCGGGCCCGCAGCAGCCGGGCCCACCACGGCCGGTCGTCGGTCGGCCGCAGCCGCGGGACACCGGTCCCCTTGACGCTGACCCAACCACCCGGACCCATGGTGACCGCACCGACGGCCGGCGCCCGGCGTCGCGCGGCGGCGTACGTAGCGCCACCGACCGCGACGACCGCTACGCCCGCCGCGGCAGCCACCAGCTGCCGCACGTCGACCACCGGACGGAAGCGCACCTCTCCGTCGGCGTAGGCGAAAGCTCCCACGACGCGCCCGGCTCGGCGCACCGGTACGAGGCAATTCGCGCGGTCGCCCAAAGCGATCACGCTGGTCTCGGGTCCGGACCTGTCAACGGCAGTGCCGTCAGCGGTGGGATGCCTCAGGACCGTCATCGCGGCCTCCTCGGTTGGCTCTCTTGTCCCATCCTCGAAGCGTCCCGACACGGAGAACAGGGCCAACCGTCCCGATCTCGTCGGGCCTTCCCCAAGACGGGACGTTCGGCCCTGAACGGACGCGACGGAGCCGATCGATGCTGGAGCCATAGCTGGTGGAAGGGGACAGTCGTGACCAGCACCGTCGTGGTCGGCGCGGGCGGGCGGACCGGCGCGTACGCGTTGGCCTGGGCCGGCGAGCACGCCGCCACCACCGCCGCTGACCTGGTTCTCTGCTACGCCTGCCCGGCCGACTCCGCGTTCGCCTCCGCCGACGACCCGACACGGCTGATGGAGCTCCACGATCCCGCGCTCGCGCGCGCGGTCGCGGAGCTTCGGGCCAGGCTGGGTGGGCACCGGGTGACGTTGCGGGTCGCGGCTGTCCGGCCGCCCGACCTCATCCTGGCCGCTGCCCGGTCCGCGGAGCTCGTCGTCGTGGGCGAGCCCAGCCCGGTGCCGACCGGACGGCGGGAGACCGCCCACCGGGTGGCCGCTCACGCCACCGTTCCGGTCGTCGTGGTCCGGTCCCGTGGTGCCGACCGATCCGGTCCCTTCGCGGGGCACGTGGTGATCGGCGTCGACGGGTCCGCGCCGAGCCGCGCCGCCCTCGATTTCGGTTTCCAGGAAGCCGCGACACATCACCGGCCGGTCGCCGCGGTCCACGTCACGAGAGACCGGCGGGAGGACTACTGGTTCGACGACGACCTGCTCTCGACCCACTTCACCGCCGAGCCGGCCGGACTGGACCTACTGGCCGCCGAGACGGAGCCCTGGCACCATCGACACCCCGACGTGCCGATCAAGCGCGCGGTGTTCGCCGGACAGCCCGGCGACGGGCTGCTGCGGGCCGGCGCCGGCGTGGCCCTGCTCTGTGTCGGCGACCGCGGGCGGTCCTGGCCGGCGCGGGCCCTGCTCGGCAGCGTCAGCGACCGGGCCGTCGACGAAGCCGACGCCCCGGTCGCGGTCGTCAAGGAACGGTGATCACTCGCCGGCGGCGATCATCGTGGTGAGGTCCACCAACCGGTTGGTGTAGCCCCACTCGTTGTCGTACCAGCCGAAGACCTTCACGAAGGTGCCGGCCGCCTGCGTCAGCCGCGCGTCGAAGACGCAGGACGCGGGGTCGCCGACGATGTCTCGCGACACGAGCGGACCATCGACATAGGACAGCACGCCGGCCATCTCGGTGGCGGCGGTCGCGAACGCGGAGTTGACCGCCTCGGCGCTCACCGGTGTGGCCAACTGGCAGGCCAGGTCGACCAGCGACCCGTCCTCGACGGGCACCCGCAGCGCGACACCGTCCAGCAGGCCCGCGACCTCCGGGATGACCAGCCCGATCGCCTTGGCCGCGCCGGTGCTGGTGGGCACGATGTTGACCGCCGCCGAGCGCGCGCGGCGCGGATCCTTGTGCGGTGAGTCGATCAACATTTGATCATTGGTGTACGCGTGGACCGTCGTCAGGAACCCACGCTCCACGCCGAACGCGTCGTGCAGCACCTTGACCATCGGCGCCGCGCAATTGGTGGTGCAGGAAGCGGCCGAAAGGATCTCGTGGCGGACGGGGTCGTACTCGTGGTCGTTCACCCCCGGCACGAGCGTGACATCCACCCCCTTGCCGGGCGCCGAGATCAGCACCCGCCTGGCACCCGCCTTGAGGTGGCCGGCGGCGCTCTCACGGGTGCGGAGCTTGCCGGTCGACTCGATCACGAGGTCGACGTTCAACTCCTGCCAGGGCAGTTCCACCGGGTCGCGCTCGCGGAACGCCGGGATCCCGCGTTCTCCGATCTTGATGCTGTCGGCGTCGTAGCCCACCGGGAACTTCGCCTTCCCGAAAGTCGAGTCGTACGCGATCAGGTGTGCCAACGTCGCCGTGTCCCACAGGTCGTTCACCCCGACCACCTGCACCTCGGTGTCGAGCAGCCCACGCTCGACGAGCGCACGCAGGTACGCCCGGCCGATCCGTCCCAGGCCGTTGATCGCTACTCGCAGCATTGCTCCTCCTCGGTCGTCCCTACCAGCCTCGGCCCGCGCTCTCCGGCACGGGGAGGGGCAAAGGTCCCGGTCCATGGGTGACGGGGGTCCCGCACATGTGTGGTCCACCGGCACTGCTGCGGAGTCGGACACAGGGGTGGAATCGAGGTGGGTCCAGACAGGGCTCGCAGACGACAGGAAAGGACGTGGCACGCCATGACCGCGATGGCAGAGCGGCACACCGCGCGGACGACCGCTCCGGCGGTCACCCACGAGTCGGCCGAGACGACGACCCAGAAGACAGCACGGTACGTGTGGGCAGGCGTTCGCCTGGCCTTCGCGTTCACGTTCCTCTGGGCGTTCCTGGACAAGGTCTTCGGATTCGGATTCGCCACCCCGAGTGAGCGCTCCTGGCTCAACGGTGGCAGCCCGACCAAGGGATTCCTCAGCGGCTCGGAAGGCCCGTTCGCGGACTTCTACCACAACCTGGCCGGCACCGGCTTCGCCAACTGGGCGTTCATGCTCGCACTGCTGGGCATCGGCCTGGCCTTCACCCTCGGCATCGGCATGCGCGTCGCCGCCGCCTCGGGTGCCCTGCTCTACGTGATGATGTGGTCGGTCGTGCTCCCTCCGGAGACCAACCCCTTCCTCGACGAGCACCTGATCAGCGCGGCTGTCATGGTCGGTCTCGCCCTGGTCGGCGCCGGCCGGACCCTCGGCCTGGGCGGCTACTGGGAGAAGCTGCCGATCGTGCGGCGCCTGCCCTGGCTCAAGTGACCCGCTCGGCCCGGGGGGCACCGCCGTCGGCGGTGCCCCCCGACCGGGTTTCGCCGGAACCCATGACGACCTGAAGAAGGTGTCCCGATGACCACCATCCGGCTCGACCACGTCACCAAGGTGTTTCCCGGCGGGGCGGTCGCCCTCGACGGCGTCGACCTGACCGTCCGTGACGGCGAGCTGCTCGTCCTCGTCGGCCCCTCGGGCTGCGGCAAGTCGACCGTTCTCCGGATCATCGCCGGCCTCGAGGAGGCCACCAACGGCTCGGTGTCGGTGGACGGGACGGTCATCGACGGCCTGCCGCCGAAGATGCGCGACGT
This sequence comes from Asanoa sp. NPDC049475, assembly GCF_040676915.1. NCBI lineage: Bacteria > Bacillati > Actinomycetota > Actinomycetes > Micromonosporales > Micromonosporaceae > Asanoa > Asanoa sp. NPDC049475. The sequence continues at coordinate 229,690 of NZ_JBFAPY010000005.1, forward strand.
GGCGATGGTGTTCCAGAACTACGCCCTCTACCCGCACATGACAGTCGGCGACAACCTCGGTTTCGCGCTGCGCCTGCGAAAGGTGCCGACGGCCCGGCGCACCACGCGGGTGAACGAGACAGCTCACATGCTGGAGATCGGCGAGTTGCTGGATCGCAAACCCAAGGCGCTCTCCGGCGGCCAGCGCCAACGGGTCGCGATGGGGCGGGCACTGGTGCGCGACCCGCGGATTCTACTGATGGACGAGCCACTGTCCAACCTGGACGCGAAGCTGCGGGTGGCGATGCGCGCCGAGCTCCGCCGCCTGCACGGGAAGCTCCGCACGACGACGGTCTACGTCACGCACGACCAGGTCGAGGCGATGACGCTCGGCGACCGGATCGCCGTGCTCCACGAGGGCCGCATCCAGCAGGTCGGCACACCCCACGACCTGTACCACCAGCCGTTGAACATGTTCGTCGCCCGCTTCATCGGATCTCCCGCGATGAACGTGGCGCCCGCACGGCTGACGGCCGGGGGGAGTCCGGTCGTGACGCTCGCGGACGGAACCCGGTTGCCTGTGCCGGGCCGCTGGACGACCGACCGCGACGTGGTCGTCGGGATACGGCCGCACGCGGTGACCTGGCCGGCGCCCGCCGGGTGGCCCAAGCTGACGGCCACCATCACCGCCAGCGAGTTCCTCGGCAACGCCGAGCACCTCCTTTTCGCGGCGCCCGGAGTGCCACCATCCGGAGACGCCGCCGACGTCTGGACGGCCAAGGCGGAGGCCGGCAGCGGAATCACCCCCGGCACCGAGGTCACGTTCGGCGTGGATACCGGCGAGATCCAGCTCTTCGATCCGTCGTCCGGCACGACGCTGTTCGCGGACGGTCGGTCGGAACTGGTGCCGCTGGCCGCGGCCGCGTGACTGCCTAAGCACGGCGCCGGAGCGGCCCGACGAACGTCACCGCCTGCCCCGGACCCACCGTACGAATCTCGCGGCGACAACCGATCCGCACCGGCGTCTGCCCGGCCAGCGACGTCACCTTCGCACCAGCGCCGCTGATCCGTACCCGCAGCAGATGCCCGCGGAAGGCGATGTCGAACTCCAGCGTTCCCAGGCTGACGGGCCAGTAGGGATTGAGCCACAGCATCCCGTCACGGGTCTCCAGGCCGCCGAAGCACCGTTCCATGGTGTCGATCGACCCGGCCATCGCCCCGAGATGGACGCCCTCGCCGGTCGTACCGCCGCGTACGTCACCGATGTCGGACTCGAGTCCGCGGACGAAGAACTCCATCGCCTCCGCACGCCGGCTGCGGGCGAGCACCCACGCGTGGACCATGGCGCTCAGGGTCGAACCATGCGTTGTCCGCGCCAGGTAGTAGTCGATCGTCCGCGGAACGGCGTGGGCCGGCAACGAATACCCGAGCCGACCGAGCAGCTCCCGAAGCTCGTCGGCGGACAGCAGGTAGAACAGCATGAGCACGTCGGCCTGTTTCGACACCTGGTAGCGGTTCGGATCGTCGCCGGTGCTGCCGAGGATGCGATCGAGACGGCGGATGTCACCGTGCCTCGCGCGCAGCGCGGCGAGGTCGAGCTCCGCCAACTCTGGATATCCCTCGAACTGGCTGATCACGCCGTCGCTGTGGAAGGGCACGAACATGCGACGGGACAGCTCCTCCCAGCGCCGCAGCTCGCGGCTCCGCAGCCTGAGACTCTCGCGTAACTCGGACCGGCGACGGTCCGAGATCACGGCCAGCGCGTCCTGTGCCCGCATCATCGTCCACACCGTCATGATGTTCGTGTAGGCGTTGTTGTCGATTCCCGGCCGAGCGGCGCCCGGATACCGAGTGTGGAACTCGTCCGGGCCGACCACGCCGCGGATCACATACCGGCCCCTTCCGGCGTGGTAGTCGGCGATGGACGCGAAGTACCGGGCGATCTCCAGGATCATCTCCGCCCCGTACTGCTCCAGGAACTGGAGGTCTCCGCTGGCCTGCCAGTACTGCCAGACGTTGTAGGCGACCGCGAGGCCGATATGGCGCTGCAGAGCGGTCTCGTCCGGTATCCAACGGCCGGAGGCCGGGTTGAGGTGGAGCCGCTGGTTCTCCTCCCGCCCGTCGCTGCCGGACTGCCACGGATAGCAGGCTCCTCGTTGACCGACGTCGCGGGCGGCCCGTCGCGCCCGGTCCAGCCGGCGGTACCGGTACCGCAGGACACCTCGGACGACCTCCGGTTCCCGCAGGCACCGCGTGCGGAGCACGAAGAGCTCGTCCCAGAAGACGTGACCCCGGTACGCCTCGCCGTGCAGCCCGCGAGCCGGTACTCCGACGTCGAGGTCGGCGCTGTGCGTCGTGACGGTTTGAAGCACGTGGAACAGGTCGAGCCGCGCCGCGTGGGTCAGGCGCCATCGCTCGGACGACAGGCGGAACCGGAACCGTTGCCAGACCTGCCGCCAAGCCCGCATGTGCGTCTCGCACAGGTCGTCGAAGGTCGGCAGACCGCGGATCCGCTCGGTCGCGGCGAGGGCCGGTTCCGATACCGCCGGGTCGCGAGAGGTGTAGACCACCGCGGTCGTGTCGAAGGTGGCGGCGGTGCCCGCGGTGACGGCCGCCGACAGCTCGGTGGCTGCCTGGCCGGCGCCGACCGGGACCACCGGATGTGACCTCACGGGCTCCAAGCCCGGAGCGACGCGGGTGCGCGCCGCGAGGGCGATCCGGATCCGGGACTGAGTGGTCTCCACGACGGACAGCGAGGTGTCCGGTGCCGGATTCGACAGCTGTTCGACCTCGTAGTGAGCGTTGCTCAGGGCCTGATAACGGCGGACCCCCGAGTTCGTCGTCCGCCCGTCGATGCCCGCCCGCACGGTCAGGGTTCCTGACCAGTTCTCTGGCACGACAATGGTCCGCAGGCCGACGGCGTGACGGTGAACCCGATGGACGAAGCGCCGTTGCACGATGGTCGTCGTGCGTCCGGCGCGGTCGCGGCATCGCGCCCGCCGGGTGAGCACGCCGTGGCGGGTGTCCAGCTCGTGCCGGGACTCGATGAGCTCGACACCTGCGCCGCCGAGCCAGCCGCCGTCCTCGGCACGGATCGTCAGTGCCAACGGGTTCGGCAGGTTGACGAGGCTCTCGGTCTCGACCGGGAGACCGTCGACGCTGTCACGCAGCCGGTTGTAGCAGCCGGCGGCGTAGGTCCCTGGATAGTGCGTACCGTCGGCGACGTGTTCCGGCTCCGCGCCTCGGATGCCCACATATCCGTTCGCGAGGCCACACAGCACCTCCCGTCGAGCCTCCCGTTCGGGTTCGAACTCGAACGCCCATATCCACTCGGCCGCCGTGTTCACGACGGGTCTTCGTCCAGCACCTCGTCGAGGGCGCGGTGGCTGGCGGGTGGAGGCGGAACGGGCTGGCCCTGCGGACCGGTGCGCAGCACCAGTTGCGGCTCCGCGCGGTCGGCCAGCAGGCGGCTGATCAGGCTCCGGGTCGCCGGGACCTCGACGACGTCGCTCATCACCGACATCGCCAGGTCGCGTGCGGTCGCCGTCAGCCAGACCGCGCTCGTCGCCTCGCCGGCGCGGAGCCGGTCGGCCGGGGTGTCGGAGGAGGTCGCGACGATCAGGTAGTCGGCGAAGCGGTCGTCGCCGAACCCGGGGAACAGCCCGGTCTCCCCGTCGTCGGCGAAGTCGCGCACGGCGACCGGTCGTGGCACCGGAGAGACGAGGCTCTCGAACGACACACCTCCGCCGGACGGTCGTCGCACGGTCCAGGCGGCCAGCTCACGGTGGTAGGCCGGGTCGGACTGTTCGGTGCGCTGCGCCTCGTCGACAGCGGTCCCCAGGTAGGGGCGTTCGGTGTCGCCGACGCGGAACAGCGTGGATCCTTCGCGCGTCGCGGCAGCGGCCAAGGCGGCGATCACGCCGTCGTCCACGCGGGACGTCGCGACGATCGGCCGGCGGTCGCTGCGTCGATGCCGGATCGCCCGCGCCAACTCGACGTCGCCCGCGGACGCGTCCGCAGAACCGGTGATCTCCAGCGTGGCGAGCAGGTCCGCGGGGTCTCCGGCAGGCAGCCTGCGTACGCTGACCGCGTGTCCGCGGGCCGCCAAGGTCACTCGGACGTGGTGCAGAGCGGTGCCGCAGCTGATCATCGCCATCCGTCCCGACGGGTCGACCGCCTCCAGCCTTCGGTCCGGGTCACGGATCAGCTCCAGCCGTGTGCCGCGCAACGACCACCGCCACGGCTGCGTGTTCAAGATGGACGGTGCGTACAGCGAGGCCGAAACCGCGTCGCGCAAGGCTTTGCGGGTCTGTGCCCGCTCCTCGGGCTGGGCTTCGTCGGCCATGATGACAGCCTACGGCGCTGGATCGTGTCCGTTCGGGCTGGCGCCGATCCCGTTGGCACCGTTCGCATCGCCGGACCCTCCGTCACCTCTGTCAACGGCGTCCAGCGCGCACGAACTGGAACCGTGGCGCCGGCGCGAACACCATCACCGGACGCTCACTCGCGTTGTCCCTCGTGCGTTACGACCACCGGGCAGAGCGCGTGATGGAGCAGCTGCAGGCTGGTTGATCCGAGCAGGGCACCCGTCACCTGACCGCGGCCGCGGCAGCCGACGACGACGGCCTGCGTCGTGCGGGATCGCTCGACGAGGGCACCGGCCGCGCTGCCGTGCGCCACTACGGCCCGCACGTCGACGTCGGGGAACTTCTGCCGCCAGGGGTCCAGGGCGCCGGACAGCTCCCGCTCGACGGTCTGATCGAGGGCGTTGGCACGGCCCAGCCGACCACCCGTCGCGGGCGGAGGTCGATGCCGCCGTCAACCCCGCGGGCGGTGTCGGCGGCCGTTTCGAGAATCGAGTCAGCCTGCTCGGGGCTGAGCTTGCGGAGCCCGGGCTCGCCGCCGAAGCGCGTTCCCGGCCATTCGGTGTCGTGGGCGAGCAGGATGTGCAGCGGGACGGCGCGCAGGGCGGCCTCCCGCGCCGACCATCTGACCGCGGCCGTCGCGCACGCCGAGCCGTCCGTACCGACGACGATCTCCCGGCTGTCCACGGCACCGCCCTTCCACGCTCTCAACTCACCGCGACCGGTGCCGGCACCTCCCGCACGATGGCTACCGGGCAGTGCGCGTGATGGATCAGTTCCTGACCGACCGAACCGAGGAATGCTCCGCTGAAGCCGCTGCGGCCCCGGGAGCCCACCACCACCAGCCTGGCACGGCTGCTGGCCGCGACGAGGTGTCCCGCGGCCCCGCCGATGAGCACGTCCGTTGACACCGGTACCTGCGGAAACTTCTGTCGTAGGCTGGCCGTCAGCTGGGTCAGGTGGTCGCGGAGGTGCTGCGTGGCGGTTTCGAGGTAGTACCGGGTCGGTGGCGGCGAGAGTGTCTGGATGACCCGCAACGGCGCGTGGCAGGCCGCGGCCTTCTCGAAGGCGAACTCGAGGGCGAGGTGGGCACATGGCGAACCGTCGAATCCGACGACCACGTCACCGGCTGCCTCGTCCGTCCCGGCGCGCACGACCACCACGGGACAACGCGCATGCGCCGACACCGACACCGCCGTCGAGCCGATCAGCAACTCGCCGAATCCACCCGTGCCGCGACCGCCGAGCACGGCCATCGCGGCATCGGCCGACGCGTCCTGCAAGCACACTTGCGGGCTACCGTCCATGACCACAGCGCTGACTGTGACGCCAGGGTGCGATGTGTGCGCGTCGTCGACCGCGGAACGCAGCATCGCCGTGGCATCGGCGCGAGCCTCGGCGTCAGGCCAGGCGCTCGGTCCGGGCGCGTACCAGGTCGGGCCGATGTACCAGGCGAACGCGTAGAGGATTTTGACCGGCAAGGACGCACGCTCGGCCTCGTCGAGCGCCCAATGCAGGGCGGCGCGGGCATCGGGCGAACCGTCGTATCCGACAACGAGCGGGCGGGCCTGCATGGCTGCCTCCTCACGATCCTCATGCTGACAACTCAAGCCAAGCGCGTCGCGCCCGGGCCGGTCAGGGCCATCCGGCCCGCCGTTCGAGTGCCGGTCGGCCTTGTCTGCCGCATGGCGATGCGGTTGCCTTGGAAGCGGCGCACCTAGGAAAGGACATCGAGATGTCGCGCATCGCAAACCCCACCGCGGTCGCGCTCGCGGGGGCCGCCAACGCGGCCGGCTACGCTCCGTCGATCCACAACACCCAGCCGTGGCACTGGCGCGTGCGGCCCGATCGGCTCCTGTTGTTCGCGGACCGCAGCCGACAGCTCGCCGCCACGGACCCGGACGGAATGTTGCTCGTCCTCAGCTGTGGTGCCGCCTTGCAGCACGCCCGGCTGGCCTTGCTCGCGGAAGGCTGGACCACCGAGGTCCGATACCTGCCCGACCCGGCCCAGCCTGACCTGCTCGCGGAGATCGTCGCCGCTGACCGGTCCGAGCCGACCGCACAGGCGATGCGGATGGTGCAGGCGATGCGCGTTCGGCACACCGATCGGCGGCCGCTCTCGGAGCAGGCGCTCTCGCCGGATACGACGGCGGCGTTGCTCGGCGCCGCGTCCGGGTTGGCACGGCTGCATGTGCTGACCGCCGACCAGGTCCTGGAACTGGCTGCCGCGGCCCATCGAGCAGCCGAGATCGAGGCCGACGACCCGCAGATCCGGGCCGAGCTCGCCTACTGGACCAGCAGGTCCGGCCTGGACGGGACGGGACTGCCGCACGACGTCCTTCCGGCGCATCCGCCGCAGACGACGGTTCCCGGGCGGGACTTCGGCGCGCCGGGGACGCTGCCGATCGGCCCAGGACATGATCGGCAGGCCAGGTACGCGCTGCTCTACGGTGACGACGACGAGCCGGACTCCTGGCTGCGGGCGGGCGCGGCTTTGACGGCGGTGTGGCTGACGGCGGTCGGGCTCGGTGTCTCCGTCGTGCCGCTCAGCGGTGTCGTCGAGGTTGCCGCGACTCGGGAGACGTTGCGGGAGATGCTCGCCGGCGTTGGCCGCCCCTATCTCGTTCTTCGGCTGGGTATCACCGATCGGGCGCACGCGGGTCCGCCGCACACGCCACGGCTGCCGGCCGACCAGACGGTCGACCTGTCCGCCGTCGACGGCGACAGCTGAGCTGCCGGGCGAAGGCGCCGAGCGCGCCGGGTCATCGTCGCTCCCTGCGCCTGCCCGCGACCGCGGGCATCCTGTGCCCCGCTCGTCTGACGAAGCGGTAGTAGCCGCCGTCGCCACACTCCACGACGTCGTCGGTGACCTGCCAGCCCCCCGGTCGCGGAGGCGGTGACGCGTCATCCAGATAGCCCTGGAACATCGACGGGAGACCAGAGCGGATGGCGAGCAGTCCGGGCGACCCCGTTGGTGCGGGGTGGACGCCGCCGCCCCGCAGGTCCGCCCGGTCGTCGTCGCCGGTCGCCACGATGGCCACGTCGACACCCGGCTCCGGCAGGCCGAGCGCCCCGGGGACGATGTCGACGCCGCCGTAGTTCCCGATCGCGATCGCACCGGCTTCCGCTTGGCACCAGGTGTCGTGGGCGGGGGCACCCAGCGCGTCGGCGGACCACTCGACGAGGTCGGCCGTGAGAGGGGCGCCGGTGGCTGCCAGGTGCCGCAGCGCGGAGAGCTCGTACCAGGGCGCCTCGCGGCTGTGCGCGCGCATCGCACGCAGGACGTCTGGCTCGGTGTAGCACACCGTGACGCCGTGTTCCGCGAGGATCGCGTACCGCCTGGCGGCGGTGGTCGAACCAGAGGTGTCGAGCACGACTGTGGCGCCGAGGCTGAGCGGAGCCACCAGCCCGTACGCGGTCCCGGCGATGCTGCCCGGATCGGCGGTGCACCAGTAGATGTCTCCTGGCCGAAGGTCGAGAGAGAACAGTGCGGTGGCGTGCTGGGCCAGGACGGCCCCGTGGTGGTGCAGGGTGGGCTTGGGGGACCCGGTCGTGCCTCGGGTCAGCACCACCATCGCCGGTTGTTCGGGGCTGGTCGCCGGGACGGTGAACGCGAGGTCCGGCACGGCGGCCAGCGCCTCGTCGAGCGCGATGGTTCCCGCGAGCGGGTGCCCGTCGCCGACGAGCAGGACATGCGTCAGAGCTGGCAGAAGGGCGCGGTGCGCGGCGATGCGCTCCTGGTAGAGCCGCGGCGTGGTCAGCAGCACCCGGGCCGTGTGCCGGTGCAGCAGCCCGCGGACGAAGGCCTCGTCGAGAGACGGTGACAGTGGCACGTACACGTCGCCGCGGCGCATGGTCCCGAGCGCGGCCGCGAAGAGCTCGGGGCAGGGCCCGAGCAACGTGTGCACCGGTCCGCCCACGCGCATCCCGAGGGAGGTGAGCAGGTTCGCGAACCGGTCGGCGCGTTGTCGGAGCTCGCCGTAACTGATTTCGATCGTTGCTCCGTGGCGATCGACGACGTGCAATGCCGCACAGTCCCGCCTCGCACCGCCGGCGTGGCGGTCGACCGCCTCATAGCCGATGTTGATGCCACCGTCGTCGGGGAGACCCGCCATCCACCTGCGGGCGTACCGCCAGTTGAAGTCGTGCCGGACCCACCGGTACTGGCTCAGGTTGGCGCTCTGTCGCTGTGCCGCCGTCTTTCTCATGTCGGTCCCCTGCCCGGGCCGCGAGCTTCTCACCCCAGCGTTCGCCGCACCCGCGGTGCCGCCCAGGTCAATGGTCACAAGGCCCGGGGGTCGGTGGGCCCGGATTCCCGGACTGCGTCGGCGTGACCGGTGCTGTCGGTGCGCCCACTCGGGCAATCGAGGCGGGTGGTGCGGCCGGTCTGCGGGTCGAAGGTCCCGGCCTCCTCGGGTCCCGCGACCCTGCTCCGTCGCGCGCGTCGACCCGAGGATGGGCGTATGAAGGTCCTTGTCACCGCGGCATCGAAACACGGCTCGACGTTCGAGATCGCCGAGGCCATCGCGCAGGAGCTCACGTCGGGCGGACATGTCGTGACCGTCAGGCAGCTGCCCGGCGCCGACGTCGACGGCTACGACGCGGTCGTGCTCGGCAGTGCCGTCTACATCGGGCGATGGCTGAAGGAGGCGACCGACTTCGTCCGCGGCAACGGCCGAGCACTGCGGCAGCGGCGTGTCTGGCTGTTCTCCAGCGGGCCGGTCGGTGACCTGCCGCGACCGGAGGAGCCGGCCGTGGACGTCTCCGACATCCTGCGAATGACCGCGGCCGCCGGCCACGCCGTGTTCGCCGGCCGGCTCGACCGCACCCGGCTTACCTTCGGTGAGAAGGCGATCGTCCTCGCCCTGCATGCACCGGAGGGCGACTTCCGCGACTGGACCGCGATCCGTGACTGGGCCGTGTTCGTCGCCGCCGACCTGCGCGCCCCGAGCGTGGCAGCCAGTAGCTAGTCACCCTGATACCGGAGGACACCCTCGATGGACACCGTCGCCGACCTGGAGACGCCCCTGACCACCGACGAGCTCGCCCAGCTGGATGCCTACTGGCGCGCGGCCAACTATCTGACCGTCGGACAGATCTACCTGCTGGACAACCCGCTGCTCCGGGAGCCGTTGCGGCCCGAGCACGTCAAGCCGCGCCTGCTGGGTCACTGGGGGACCAGCCCAGGGCTCAATCTGCTGTACGCGCACCTGAGCCGGATGATCAACCGCCGTGACCTCGACATGATCTATGTGACGGGGCCCGGCCACGGCGGTCCGGCGATCGTCGCCAACACGTGGCTGGAAGGCACCTACAGCGAGCTGTACCCGTCGGTGAGTCGGGACGAGGCCGGTATGCGCCGACTCTTCCGGCAGTTCTCGTTTCCCGGTGGCATCCCGAGTCACGTCGCCGCCGAGGTGCCGGGCTCGATCCACGAGGGCGGCGAGCTGGGCTACTCGCTGATGCACGCCTACGGCGCGGCCTTCGACAACCCGAACCTGGTCGTCGCCTGTGTGGTCGGCGACGGCGAGGCCGAGACCGGCCCGCTGGCCGCCAGTTGGCCCTCGAATGTCTTCCTGAACCCGGCCCGCGACGGCGCGGTGCTGCCGATCCTGCACCTCAACGGCTACAAGATCGCAAACCCGACCGTCCTCGCCCGGATTCCCGACGAGGACCTGCACAGCCTCATGCGCGGGCACGGCTACGAGCCCTACGAGGTCGCCGGTGACGACCCCACCCGTGTGCACCAGTCGTTGGCCGCGACGTTGGAGAAGGCGTTCGACGACATCGCGGGCATCCAGCGCCGGGCGCGGCAGGGCAAGGCCGACGCACGGCCCCGCTGGCCGATGATCATCCTGCGGACGCCGAAGGGATGGACCGGTCCCGCGGTGGTCGACGGCCTGCCGGTCGAAGGAACGTTCCGCGCCCACCAGGTGCCGGTCGCCGCCGTTCGCGACAACCCGGAGCACCTGGCCATGCTGGAAGCCTGGCTGCGCTCGTACCGCCCCGAGGAGATCTTCGACGCGACGGGCACGCCGGTGCCCGAGGTCTCGGCCATCGCGCCGCGGCTCGGACGGCGGATGAGCGCCAACCCGCGCACGAACGGGGGAGCGGTGCTCCGCGACCTCGTGCTACCCGACTTTCGCGACTACGCCGTCGACGTGCCCCGCCCCGGTGCGCCCGACAGCGAGGCGACCCGGGTGCTGGGCGCCTTCGTCCGTGACGTGATCGCGGCGAACCCCGAGCGGTTCCGGTTGTTCGGCCCCGACGAGGTCGCCTCCAACCGTCTGGGCGCCGCCTTCGAGGTCACCGACCGAGCCTTCGACGCCGAGATCCGGCCCGGCGACGATCATCTCGCTCCGGATGGACGGGTCATGGAGGTGCTCTCGGAGCACCTGTGCCAGGGCTGGCTGGAGGGCTACCTGCTGACCGGCCGGCACGGCGTCTTCACCAGCTACGAGGCGTTCATCCATGTGGTCGACTCGATGGTCAACCAGCACGCCAAATGGCTGAAGGTGACGCGTGGGATCCCGTGGCGGCGACCGATCGCGTCACTGAACTATCTGCTGTCCAGCCACGTCTGGCGGCAGGACCACAACGGCTTCTCCCACCAGGACCCCGGTTTCATCGACCACGTCGTCAACAAGAAGGCCGAAGTCGTGCGGGTGTACCTGCCGCCGGACGCCAACACCCTGCTGTCCACGATGGACCATTGTCTCCGGAGCCGGCACTACATCAACGTGGTCGTCGCCGCGAAGCAACCGGCGCCGACCTGGCTGCCGATGGACGAGGCGATCCTGCACTGCCGTCGCGGGCTGGGCATCTGGGAGTGGGCGAGCTCGCGGGGCGACGCCGAGCCCGATGTGGTGCTCGCCTGCGCCGGCGACGTTCCCACACTGGAGACCCTGGCCGCCGCGGACCTGCTGCGCACCCACCTGCCAGAGCTCAAGGTCCGGGTGGTCAACGTCGTCGACCTGATGCGCCTGCAGCCCGAGAGCGAACATCCGCACGGACTCCCAGACGCGCAGTTCGACGCCATCTTCACGACGGACAAGCCGGTGATCTTCGCGTTCCACGGCTATCCGACGCTGATCCACCGGCTGACCTACCGGCGCACCAACCACCACAACCTGCACGTCCGGGGCTACAAGGAAGAGGGGACCACCACGACGCCGTTCGACATGGTGATGCTCAACGACCTCGACCGCTTCCACCTCGTCATCGACGTGATCGACCGGGTGCCGGGACTCAGCGCCCGGGCCGCCCAACTGCGCCAGGACATGGTCGACGCACGGCAGCGGTGCCGCGACTACACCCGCGCGCACGGAGACGACGACCCGGCGATCAGCGGCTGGCGATGGACCCCCCAGGCGGGCGTCTAGCATCGGGAAGGCGTCTAGCATTGGGAAGGAGCCCTATGGCGACGGCGAAGAGGTGGCTAGTCTCCCCCTGAGACCGCCGGAGGAGACCCATGTCAGGACCGGACACACCCGACGATTCGCGTGAAGCGCGTGAAGCGCGTGAACCAGTCGATAGTTCGCTGACCTTTCCGGACGCGTCACGGCTGGAGCTCGACCAGCTCCTGGGGCAGTTGGTGGACCGTGCGCGAGAGGTGATGGCCACCCAGGGTCGGCTCCGCGGGTTGTTGCGCGCCAACCAGCTGATCATCGGTGGCCTGACGCTGCCGGCGTTGCTCCGGCGCATCGTCGAGGCGGCCCGTGAGCTGGTCGGCGCGCGCTACGCCGCGCTGGGCGTGGTGTCCCCGCGGGGCGGGCTGGCGGAGTTCATCCACAGCGGGATGCCCGCCGACGCGGTCGAGGTCATCGGCCACTTGCCGGAGGGCAAGGGGCTGCTCGGTGCCCTGATCGACGATCCGCGACCGATCCGGCTCCAGGACATCGCCGATGATCGCCGCTCGGTCGGCTTCCCGCCCGGACATCCGCCGATGCACAGCTTCCTGGGCGTGCCGATCCGCATCCGAGACGAGGTCTTCGGCAATCTCTACCTCTCCGAGAGCGAGGGCGGCGCGTTCAGCGCCGAGGACGAGGAGCTCGTCAAGGCGCTCGCGGCGACCGCCGCTGTCGCGATCGACAATGCCAACCTGTACGCGTCCGCGCGGATGCGCGGCGAGTGGCTGCAGGCATCGGCCGCCATCACGCGGCAGGTCCTGGCGACCGAAGGCTCGCCCATCTACCCGTTGAGGCGCATCGCCGAGCGCACGAAGGACCTGGCGGCCGCCGATCTGGTGACGGTCGTCCTCCCCGACCCCGACGACGAGGACGAGCTCCGGATCGACGTGGCTGTCGGCATGGCGGCGGAGCGACTGATCGGCACCCGGGTGCCGGCTCGCGGCACGCTTTCGGGGGAGGTGCTCACGACCGGTCAACCCCTGCGGCTTTCCGATCCGCGCGACGGCGGTGCGAACGTCTCACCGACCACCGACGCGCTCGACGTCGGCCCGGTCCTGGCCGTGCCGCTGCACGGCTCCGGGCGGGTGCACGGCGTGCTGTGGACCGCGCGTGCGCCCGGTGGACCCGCCTTCACCTCGGACGACGTCGACATGGTGGGGAGCTTCGCCAACCAGGCGGCGCTCGCGATCGAGTTGGCCGAGGCGCGTGCCGAGCAGCAGCGCTCGGCGATGCTCCACGAGCGCGAGCGGATCGCGGCGGACCTGCACGACCATGTCATCCAACGCCTGTTCGCCGCGGGGCTGTCGTTGCAGGCCGCTGCCGCCCAGATCGGGTCCGGACCCGCGACCGACCGGGTGATGCGGGTCATCGACGACCTGGACACCACCATCAGCCAGATCCGGACCACCATCTTCCAGCTCCAGCGGCAGCCTGGCGTGGCCGAGAGCAGCATCCGCGCCCGCCTGCTCGATGTCGCCAGCCAGGTCACTCCCGCGCTGGGGTTCGAGCCTGGCGTCCGCTTCAGCGGCGTCATCGAGAGCCGGGTTCCGGACGACCTCGCCGACGACCTCGAGGCGGTGCTTCGCGAGGCATTGACCAACGTCGCCCGTCATTCGCATGCCCGCAGCGCTGACGTGGAGTTCGCCGTCACCTCCGACACCGTGTCCCTCGAGATCCGTGACAACGGCCGGGGGATCGGCGACACCACCCGGATCAGCGGTCTGGGCAACCTCCGTGCCCGTGCGGAACGGCGCGGCGGCGCGCTGCTCGTCGTGGCCGCCCAGCCGGGCACCCGGCTGCGCTGGTCCGTTCCACTAAGGCCCACCGGCGACATCTGAGGACTTTCGACCCTTAGCCACCGAGCACCGCACCGACGATGTTGGAGCGGTGAACCCATTGCCCGTCGGCCACGACACAACCCAGGAGCTCGTGGAGATCAGCCGGGCGGAGTGCCTTCGGCTGATCACCACCACCTCGGTGGGCCGCGTCGTCTTCACCGAACGCGCGCTGCCCGCCGCGCACCCCGTGAACTACCTGCTGGACCGCGACGAGGTGGTCTTTCGCACCGGCGCTGGTGGGAAGCTCGCGGCCGCCACGTTGCACAACATCGTCGCGTTCCAGGTCGACGAGATCGACACCCTGGCCCGGACGGGGTGGAGCGTGCTCGGCGTCGGCGAGGCCTACGAGGTGACTGATCCCCAGCGTCTGGCGTCGCTCGCGACCCGGATGCCACAGCCGTGGGCGGCCTCTGCCGTGGATGGACACACCATCGCCATCCCGTTGCGTCGCCTGACCGGCCGGCTGCTCGGCGGGCCAAGACCTGGGACGACGTGAGCGACGCCGTCCCGACCGGCCCGGGACCTTCGCCTCTGCCCCCTCCCGCCCGCGCGGCCGACGCTGGCAGGCGAGGACCGCGGGAGGAGAGGAACGACGATGCCGAAGTACGTCTACGCATTCATCGAAGGTGACAAGGACAAGAAGGACCTGCTCGGCGGCAAGGGAGCCAACCTCGCGGAGATGGCGCGGCTCGGTCTGCCGGTGCCGCCCGGTTTCACCATCGCCACGACCGCCTGCCGCGCCTTCCTGGCCTCGGGTGACATGCCCGACGGGCTCTACACCGAGATCGCGGACCACCTGCGCGAGCTGGAGACGCGCACGGGCAAGCGCCTGGGCGACCCCGCCGACCCGCTCCTGCTCTCCGTCCGGTCCGGAGGCAAGTTCTCGATGCCGGGGATGATGGAGACGATCCTCGACATCGGCCTAAACGACCACAGCGTCGAGGGTCTGACCGCCCACACGGGTGATCCACGGTTCGCCTGGGACTCGTACCGGCGGCTGATCCAGATGTTCGGCCGCACGGTCTTCGACGTCCCCGCCGAACGCTTCGAGGCGGAGATGGACTCCGCGAAGAGCGGCGCGGGCGTCGCCACAGACAACGAACTGACCGCCGACCAGCTCCGACGGCTGGTCGGCACCTACAAGATCGTCTTCCGTGCCGCGACCGGTCGCGACTTTCCTCAGGCGCCGCACGAACAGCTCCAACTGGCCGTGCGCGCCGTCTTCGCGTCCTGGCGGGCGCCCCGGGCGGCTCTTTATCGTCGTCAAGAGCACATACCCGACGACCTCGGCACCGCCGTCAACATCATGGCCATGGTCTTCGGGAACCTCGGCACCGACTCGGGCACCGGCGTCGCGTTCACGCGGGACCCCGCGACGGGCGCTCGCGGCATCTACGGCGACTACCTGACCAACGCGCAGGGCGAAGACGTCGTCGCCGGTGTCCGCAACACCGTCTCGCTCGAAGCGCTCGAAGTCATCGATCCGGCCAGCTTCCACCAGCTGCTGTCCATCATGGATACCCTGGAGAAGCACTACCGTGACCTGTGCGACATCGAGTTCACCATCGAACGCGGCAAGCTGTGGATGCTGCAGACGAGGGTCGGCAAGCGCACCCCGGCAGCGGCGTTCATCATCGCCAGCCAGCTCGTCGACGAAGGCCTGATCGACCTCGACGAGGCGCTCTCCCGGGTCACCGGGGAGCATCTCACACAGCTGATGTTCCCGACGTTCGACGACGACGCGTTGCCCGAGCCGCTGACCCGTGGTGTGCCGGCCTCGCCCGGCGCCGCGGTCGGCCGGGTCGTGTTCGACTCCGCGGCGGCTGTCGACGCCGGCGACGCGATCCTGGTCCGTCGCGAGACGAGCCCGGACGATCTCGCCGGCATGATCGCGGCACGGGGGATCCTCACCAGCCGAGGAGGCAAGACCTCCCACGCCGCCGTCGTGGCGCGCGGAATGGGCAAGACGTGTGTCTGCGGCGCCGACGACATCCAGATCGCACCGGACGGGCGCAGCTTCACCGTCGGCGTGGTCACGGTCAACGCCGGTGACCGGATCTCCATCGACGGTTCGACGGGAGCGGTCTATCTGGGCGAACTGCCGGTGCGGCCATCACCCGTCGTCCGCCATCTCGAAGGCATCGGTGACATGCGGTCCGATCCGTTGGTCAACGCGGTCGACCGGTTACTCCAGCACGCGGACAACGTGCGTGCGCTCGGGGTGCGCGCCAACGCCGACACGCCTGCGGACGCGGCCCGGGCACGCCGCTTCGGCGCCGCCGGAGTGGGGCTGTGCCGGACCGAGCACATGTTCCTCGGCAGCCGCCGAGAGCTCGTCGAGCGACTGATCCTGGCCACCGACCAGCGCGAGCGGGAAGCGGCGCTCGCCGCGCTGCTGCCCTTGCAACGCGACGATTTCACCGAGATCCTGGCCGCCATGGACGGCCTCCCGGTGACCATCCGCCTGCTGGACCCGCCTCTGCACGAGTTCCTCCCCAGCCTCGAAGATCTCGCGGTGCGCGTGGCCCGAGCGGAGGCGTCGGGCGCCGATACCGGGCACGACCGGGACCTGCTCGCCGCTGTCCGACGGATGCACGAGACCAACCCCATGCTCGGGCTGCGGGGAGTGCGGCTCGGCCTCCTGGTGCCGGGCTTGTTCGCCATGCAGGTCCAGGCGGTGGCGGAGGCGGCGGCGCGGCGGATCGCCGACGGCGGCGATCCGCGGCCAGAGGTCATGGTTCCTCTCGTCGCGTCGGCGCGGGAGCTGGAGGCGGTGCGCCGTGAGGCGCAAGCCGTGGTCGACGCCGTGCCGGGTGCACCAGCCATGCGGATCGGCACGATGATCGAAGTGCCGCGCGCGGCACTGACCGCGGCCGAGATCGCCGGCTCCGCCGAGTTCTTCTCCTTCGGCACCAACGACCTGACCCAGATGGGTTGGGGACTCTCACGCGACGACGTCGAAGGCACCGTGGTCAGCCGCTATCTCGCCCTCGGCATTCTCGACCGGTCGCCCTTCGAGACCATCGACGCCGGCATCGGCCGGCTGGTGCGGCTCGCGGTCGAGGAAGGCCGTGGCGCTCGACCGGAGCTGGTGACCGGAGTCTGCGGCGAGCACGGCGGCGACCCCGCCTCGGTGAGGTTCTTCGCGCGGATCGGGCTCGACTACGTCAGCTGCTCGACCTACCGCGTGCCGGTCGCCCGGCTCGAGGCCGGACGGGCTTCCGTCGTGAGCTCCACCTCGGACAGCCGCTGAGCCGTGAGTGAAGCCCCCACCCGCGCGGTGGGGGCTTCACCGTGTGCTTCACTCCGGGCGGTCGATGACTGAGGCGGCCGGCCGTCGCAGGCTGGGATATCCCGGCTGCCCGTAGCCGACCCGCAACACCATCTGCGGCACACCGTGCCGACCGAGCGCCGACCGGAGCCGCTCCCGGGCCGCCCCCACTTCGATGGGCTGCGAGAACATCGATGCGGAGAGTCCGGCGTCCGTCGCCGTCAGCAACACCC
Source organism: Asanoa sp. NPDC049475 (assembly GCF_040676915.1). NCBI lineage: Bacteria > Bacillati > Actinomycetota > Actinomycetes > Micromonosporales > Micromonosporaceae > Asanoa > Asanoa sp. NPDC049475. The sequence continues at coordinate 246,784 of NZ_JBFAPY010000005.1, forward strand.
GCTGCAGGGCCTGGCCCGCGGTCACCTGGTCGGCGTCGCGATCGCCGGCCGAGCCGAGCACCGCGACCAGCGGCTCGGGTTCGTAGTCGCGGCCGGGCGGCCGCGTGCGTGCGCCGAACGCGCGCATGGGCAGCACGTCCTGTGGTTCCGGGGCGTATCCCGCGGCGCGCGCGGACACACCGTCCTGGGAGATTTCCTCGCGGCTCCAACGGGCGAGCTCACCCGCATACGCCTTGTCCCGTTGTAGAACCCGGTTCGCGGCGTTGACGACCTCCGCGAGGGCGTTCACGGCGCTGGTTCCGATGATCAGGTCAAGCCAGCAGCCCTCGCTGCGGGCCGCCTCACGGAGACGGAACCGGAGGTCGGCGGGAACCGTCTCGGTGCTGAACGGCGTACGGTTGCTGTGCCGGCGGGGAATCGCGGCATAGAGAGTGCGTTCGGCCCCGGATGCCGGTCGCGGCCGGTCCGGGACGAGCCTGGCGACCACGACCGCGTCCCGCTCGGTCGGCTGGACGAGGGCGACCGCGGGTTTGCCGAGGACCGCCAGCGCCATCCTGAGGTTGAACACCGCCGCTCCACAACTGACCCGTCCGGCCCACGCCCGGGCCGGAATGTCCGGCAACCGGGCATCATCCAGGCGAACCTCGATCGCGCCGTTCGAGAGGCGGAACCGCCAGGGTTGGCTGTTGTGCATCGACGGTGCCCGGATCGCCAGCTCGGCCGCGGCGGCAAGGTCGTCGGCGGTGTACCCGGTTGTCGTCGGCGCCATGTTCGTCGGCTGCATGATGCCTCCCTCGCTGCGATGTCTCTCGCTGCACCAATCGTCGTTCGACGCCTGCCCGCCGAGCAGGGGCAGAGGTCCTGACGTCCCAGGCCAGCCGGTCTGCGGGGCCGGTGGTGCGCCGAGGTGCCTCTGGGGTAGAGAATGAGGCGTGATCCGTGTGTATCTACTCGACGACCATGAGGTGGTCCGCCGCGGCCTGGCCGACCTACTCCAGAGCCAGGGCGACATCGAGGTCATCGGCGAGTCAGGGCTCGCGCGCGAGGCGACCGCGCGCATCCCGGCGCTACGACCCGACGTCATGATCCTCGACGCGCGGCTGCCGGACGGCAGCGGCATCGACGTGTGCCGCGACGTGCGATCCGTCGACCCGTCCATCAAGGGCCTCATCCTCACCTCGTACGAAGACGACGAAGCACTTTTCGCGGCCATCATGGCCGGGGCGGCGGGATACGTCCTCAAGCAGGTCCGCGGCACCGACCTCGTCGAGGGTGTGCGCCGGGTCGCCGCGGGCCAGTCGATGCTCGACCCGGCGGTCACCCAACGGGTGCTGGACCGGATCCGCAGCGGCGTCGAACAGCCCCAGGAGCTCAAGTCGCTCACCGATCAGGAGCGCCGCATCCTCGAGCACATCGCGGAGGGCCGCACCAATCGCGAGATCGCCGCCGAGATGTTCCTGGCCGAGAAGACCGTGAAGAACTACGTCTCCAGCCTGTTGGCCAAGCTCGGCCTCGAACGGCGCACGCAGGCCGCGGTGCTGGCCACCAGGCTGCTCGGCAAGAAGCCCTGACGCGGCAGCGGCACGGAGCCCAGAACAGGCACCGTGCCGTCGCGTTCGTCTCAGAGTATTCCGGTCGGCGTGCCGAGCCCGGGCTTGTAGAGCACCGGGTCGACATCGTCGAAGTCGAACTCGATCTTGTCGACCACGTTGACGACGCCGCTGACCTGAGCGGCCAGGTGGGTCGCGATCTCGGCCGAGCTCCGTCGGTCGAGTCGGCCGACGAGTGAGACGACCCCGTCGGTAACCGTCACGGTGACCGCGTCGTCGCTGATTCCGATGATGCGATGCAGCACCTCGGTGACCACGTCATGCCGAATGTCGTCGTCATGGCGCAGGTGCACCTTCAGCAGGTCGCCGCGCGAGACGATCCCGATCAGACGGCCGAGGTCGTCGATCACCGGTAGTCGCTTGATGCCCTCGCGGTCCATGGTCTTCGCCGCCTCGACCAGCGTCGTGCTGTCCATGGTGGTGATGGCCGGAGCCGTCATCAGGTCACGCGCCTCGTCCGCGTCGGCCTTGACCCGCGCCGCATGCCGGCGTCGGCCCTCGAAGAGCCGAGGCTCGTGCGGCTTGCCGATCAGCTCGACCTTGTGCAGCAGGTCAGCCTCGGAGATCACACCGAGCACCCGCCGGAAGTCATCCACCACAGGCACGGCACTGACGCGCCGGGCCGTCATCACATCGACGATCTTGCGGTACGGCGTACTCTCGCCGACCGTGGCGACGTCCGTCGTCATCACGTCGCCGACCTGCCAGGTCCTCATCACGCATCTCCTTCGTCGTTTGACCTCGGTCTCACCGTAGGTTCGGCCTGGCTCGATGGTCAGGGTCGCGAGACCGTCGCCGGTCGGGACCTGGGCCATGTCCACAGTGGGTCTTTAGGCCCTGCCCGCGGGATCTCGCCGGCCGCACGCTGATCCATAGACCGACATGAGGAGGAGAGCGATGAACATGACCCGGATCGTCGTCGGCGTGGACGGATCCGACCCGAGCAAGGCGGCGACGCAATGGGCCGCGCGTGCGGCGCGGCAAACCGGCGCCACCCTGGACCTGGTACACGCCTTCGACTGGGACTACTACGGCGCCCGCTTCGACGGGGGCACCGTCCTGCGGGAGTGGGCGGAGGACAAGGCGAACACGACTCTGGCCGACGCCGCCGCCATCGCGGCCGCCATCGCGCCGACGGTCAGCGTGTCGCGGACGTCGGTGCTCGGGTCTCCGGCGCCGGTCCTGCTCGACGCCGCCAAGGACGCGTCGATGATCGTCGTCGGGAACCGTGGCCGTGGCGGCTTCGGCAGCCTGTTGCTCGGCTCCGTCGGGCAGCGCCTCGCCACCCACGCGGCCGTGCCCGTGGTCGTCGTCCGTGGCCGCACCGACGTCGGCGCGGGCGCGGTCGTGGTCGGCGTCGACGGCTCGCCGTCGTCGCTGGACGCGTTGGCGGCGGGCTTCCGCGAGGCGTCCGCGCGTTCGGCGCGACTGATCGCGGTGCGCGCGTACGTGCCACCGACGCCGCCCTGGGGCGTGAACGTCGAACCGGTGGTGTACGACGTGGCAGAACGAGACGCCGAGCTGCACGCGGAGCTCGACGAGCAGCTCGCGCCATGGCGGGAGAAGTTCCCGGACGTGTCCACCGAGCCGCTGGTGGCGCACGGCGGCGCGGCGGGCGTGCTGGTCGGCTTGTCGCACACCGCGCAGCTGGTCGTCGTCGGGACGCGCGGGCAGGGCACTGTCGCGGGCACCGTGACCGGTTCTGTCGGCCTGCAGCTCGTACACCATGCGGACTGCCCGGTTCTAATCGTCCGCTGAGCGCGATCCCGCCGGTGCCGGCGCCCCTGTGCGCCGGCACCGCGGCAGGGGTAAAGCTCGACCAGGGTCAGCCGTCCGGGACCAACGGCACGTCAGGAACGGTCCAAAGCCCCGGACGCGAACGGTTCGCGCGAGCCATGCTTGTCTCAAAGGGGCACGCCGGGTGGATCTCCACCGCGTGACGTCGAGGAGGCGGCTATGCCGATCCGGGTACTCGTGGGATATGACGGCTCCCCAGCGGCTAGCGCCGCGATCGAGGTCGGCGCCCGCCTCTTTCCGCGGGCCCAGGCGTCGATCGCACATCTGTGGATCCCACCGTTCGCGAGCACCAGCCTGCGGCAGCGCCTCTGGAGCGGCACCAGCCACGCCAACGAGTTCGTCGAGGCGGTGGAGCGCGAAGGCCAGCGGGAAGCCGAACGAACGGCGGCCGTCGGAGTCACCCTCGCCGGCGCCGCCGGGTGGGACGCGGAGCCTCTGGTGGTGCGCAGCTACGGCGGGGAGGGGCTGTTGCTCACCGAGCTCGCCGAGAAGATCGACCCCGACCTCGTGCTGGTCGGCTCCCGGGGGCTCGGGGGTGCGCAAGCGATTCTCGGCAGCGTCTCCGACATGGTCGTCCACTACTCGCCACGGCCTGTCCTCGTGGTCCCGCACCCGCTGCTCATCGCCGAGTGGGCCGCGCTCGAGAACGGCCCGGTGCTGGTCGGCTTCGACGGCTCGCCCGGTGCACGGACGGCGCTGGAGACCGCGGCGCGACTCTTCCCGTCCCGTGTGCTGACACTCGTCACCGTCGACGGCGACTCCTCGACGATCCCGTCGCAGGTCGGCGACAGGGCGGTGACTCGTCTGCACGTGCCGGGCGATGGCGGCGCCGGTCGGACAGTCGCGAGGGCGCTCGCCGGCACCGCCCGAAGCGAGGCCGCGGCGGCACTGGCGGTGGGCTCGCGTGGGCGATCGGCAGTCAAGGAGATCCTCCTGGGCAGTGTGGCCATGGCTACGTTGCACCACGCCTACCGGCCTGTCCTGGTCGTTCCCGCTGCCGTTCCGGTGCGTCCTGATCGGACGGAGTAGTCCTGGCGGAGGACCCGTCACCCGGAGGTGAACAGCATGGAGCGCACCGGCCTGGCGCGCAGCGGCGCGGAAGAGACCCAGCGGATGGACGTCGCCCTTGTGGCGGGAGACTCGTACGAGATCACCGTGCGGGGCCACCGGCTGAGGGTCGACCAGCCGACCGACTCCGGTGGAGCGGACTTGGCCCCGACGCCGACGGAGCTCTTCGTCGCGTCGTTGGCGAGTTGCGTCGCCTTCTATGCGGGCCGGTACCTCACCCGCCACGGAGTGAGCCGGGACGGGTTGGGTGTCGCAGTCGAGTACGAGATGGCGACCGACCGTCCCGCTCGGGTGGCGGCGGTGCGCCTGGCGGTTCAGGCACCGGCCGGGCTTCCGCCGCAGCGACGTCACGCGTTGAACGCGGTCGTGTCGCGTTGCACGGTGCACAACACCCTTGTCCAGCCGCCCTCGGTGACGATCGAGGTGGTCTGCGGCGACGGCGGGTCCTGAGCCTGAGACGAGCCCTGGACGCCAGGGACGGCGTTCACATCGCCAGGCCGGCACTCGCGCTGCGCCGCCTACGGATCGCGCGCCACAGCTCGTCGGCACCCCAGACGATGACCGGGAAGACGGCCAGGAGGGCGAGCTGTGGCCAGCTGGGCACAGCGGTGCCGAAGAGGTCCTGGAGGACCGGGATCCCGACCACCGCGGCGGCGACCAGGACCTCGAACGCGACTCCATAGAGAAGCAGGCGGTTGGTGGTCAGACCGACAGTCCGGAGGGAGGCACGATCGGTGCGGGCGGCGAACGCCACGCCGATCTGGCACGAGACGATGCCGAGGAAGGTCATCGTCGTCGCCTGTTGCCAGGTGTGGTGCAATGGGCTGCCGACGCCCGTGTCCGCGCCCAGCGACCAGCCTCCGGCCTGCAGCGCGAAGAAGTAGCCCGCCATGACGAGGACCGCCGAGACACCGCCGAGCAGCAGCCATGCGCGAAGGAGCATCCGCCGGTCGATGACCGACTGCCGGCGTGGCCGCGGCGGTCGGTCCATCAGACCCGGCTCGGCCGGTTCGCGGCCCAGGGCCAGCGCGGGCAGGGTCTCCGTGCCGAGATCGATGGCAAGGATCTGCAGGACGGTGAGCGGGAGCGGCACCTGCCCTCCGGAGAGGGCGAACACCAGGAACGGAACGACTTCCGGGGTCGCGTGGGCGAAGATGTAGAGGATGAACTTGCGAACGTTGTCGTAGACGCGACGGCCCGCCCGCACGGCGGCGACGATGGTGGCGAAATTGTCGTCGGTGAGCACCATCGTGGCGGCCTCGCGCGCGACGTCGGTGCCCGTGACACCCATCGCGACCCCGATGTCGGCTCGGCGCAACGCCGGGGCGTCGTTGACCCCGTCTCCGGTCATGGCGACGACATTGCCGCGCTCGCGTAAGGCGTCGGCGATGCGCAGCTTCGCCTCGGGCGAGCTACGCGCGAAGATGATCTCTCGTTCGGTGTCGAGCAGCTCGTCGAGCGCGGCTTCCGGCATGGCGTCGAGCTCGCCGCCAGTGACTACGCGCGCGCCGGCGCGGCCGATGCCGACCCGGCGGGCGATCTCCTTGGCCGTCAACCCGTTGTCTCCGGTCACGACGATCAGGCGGATGCCCGCGGTGTGGCAGCGCTCGACGGCCTGGGCGACCTCCGGCCGGGGCGGGTCGAACATCGCGACGATCGCGACCAGCTCGAGCGTCCGTTCGGCGTCCGGCCTGCGGTCCGGCAGCGGGAGCCCGACATCCAGCCGGCGCCGGGCGACGGCCAGCACCCGCAGGCCCTGCTCGGCGTACCCACGGACCACATCGGACAGGTCCGCGTGGTCCGCCTCGACGATGGGGCGGTCGCCTCCTGGCCCGGCGATCCGGTCGCACAGTGGCAGGACTTCTTCGGGGGCACCTTTGGTGTGGACCCAGGGGACACCGTCGATGTCGTCGATCGTCGACATGCGGCGCAACGCCGGCTCGAAATGGAACATGCGAAGCCGGTGACGATCCCGGCTGGCCGCGTCGACGCGGCCGCCCAGCAGGTCGGCGGCGCGCAGCAACGCCACCTCGGTCGGGTCGCCCGCCGTCTCGTCCGGCCGGTCCGGGTCGAAGACGGCGGTGGTGGACAGGCCCATGACCCGTGCCGCGTCCAGCAGCTGTGCGGATGGCGGCTTCGGCGATCGGGCCTCCGACAGCTCCGTCGTGCCCTCGGTCGTCCAGATCCGTATGACCCGCATCTGGTTGATCGTGAGTGTGCCTGTCTTGTCGGTGCAGATGACGGTCGTCGAGCCCAGCGTCTCGACCGCGCTGAGGCGTTTCACGACCGCACCGCGGCGCGCCAGGTCGCGCACACCGACAGCAAGGGCGAGGGTGATCGTCGGCAGCAGCCCTTCCGGGACGTTCGCGACCAGCAGTCCGATCGCGAACGTGAAAGCGGCCGCCCACGACAGCCCGGCCGCCAGCGCACCCAGCGGCAGGAACGCGATGCCGACCGCCACCGCGACCAGAGCGATCAGCCACGCGACCCGCCGGACCTGCCGCTCAAGGGGGCTCTCGTCGGGACCGGTGCGCTGGGACAGAGCGGCGATGCGGCCGAGCTCGGTGTGCATTCCGGTGGCGAAGACCAGGGCACGGGCATCTCCGCCAGTGCACGAGCTGCCGCTGAAGAGCAGGTCCGGCGCGTCGAACAGGGAGCCGCCGGGGTCGTGGAGGTCGGCGCCCCGCGCCGCGGGCAGCGACTCGCCGTTGAGGGTCGACAGGTCGACCTCGAGCGAGCCCTCCAGGATCCGGGCGTCCGCGCTGATCCGGTCGCCCTCCTCGACGATCATCACATCGCCCGGCACGAGCTCGCGCGCGTCCACCGATTGGCGCCGACCGTCTCGTATGACGCTCGCGGTGGCGGGGAGATACGACGAGAGCGCTTCGACCGCGCGTTCGGCCTGGCTCTCCTGGACGAGCGCGAACACGGCGTTGACCACGATGACGACGACGATCGCGATGGACAGGGCAGGCGTCCCGGCGACGAGCGACAACCCGGCGGCCACCCAGAGCAGCAGCGCGAGCGGGTGTGTCAACTGACCGACCAGCGGACGCAGCAGTCCCCGCCGTCTCCGACGGACGAGCTCGTTCGCGCCGTAGCTCACAAGACGGCGAGCCGCGTCGCGCTGGGAGAGCCCGTCGGGGGAGGAGCGTAGCTGCCGAACGAGCGCGTCGACCGGTCCACGGGCTTCGCGCTCGGCCAGCTCGGCGACGGCGGGCGGCGGGTTCGTCGCCCTCCGGCGCCCCTGCGGGCCTGTCGCTCGCGTGGACCGTCCCATCGCGTTGCCTCCCTCGCCCTTCGACAACCGTCGCTCGGCGGCGTGGTGGCGGTCAGGGTCGAAGGTCCCGGCCCGGCATGACCCCCGGCTCACCGCAGTGGATGGGGTTCAGGCCGCCACGTCGACGTAGATCCGGCTGGGTAGCTCGCCCACCCGGAACGCCACCACGTCGTCGAGCCCTAGGACGATCGTGACGACGGCCTCGAAATCGCCGGTTACGGCGTACGCCTCGAGCATCGGGTAGCCGAGCGTCCGCGACCGTGGGACGGCCGAGGCGCCGGACTGGTCGTGCGCGTCCGCCGGCATGAGCCGGATCTGGAGGAAGCGCCGTCCCGGCATCGACACAGGTTCGCCGGTGGCGTCCCCGATGGGTCGGGCCACATAGCGCACGTCGTAGCCGGGCAGCGCGCCGGAGACGTCGAACACGATCCGGTCGTACCCGTCGGCGGGGTGCTGAGCGTGCCTGATGCGCACGACGACCGGAACGGGCGGGACAGCCACGTCGTGGCGGACCGTGAGTGGGCCGGTCACCCATCCACCACTTCGTTGACTCGCCGCGACGCTCGGCGGCGGGAGCGGCGGTGCGGAGGTACGCGACGGTGCGGCGGTGGACGGCGGCGGCGTTCCCGTGCCGGTGTCGTCAGCGCAGGCGGCGAGAGTGAGCAGGGCGGCGGCCGCCAAGGCCGCGACGAGACGCTTCATGTCCTCGACCCCTAGCAGGGGATGGCTGGGTCGTCTCCAACCCTTCTCCGCCGCATGGTGACCGGACAGAGACTTTCGACTCGGAAATCCGGCAGTGGTCACCATACGGCGCGAAGAAGCGCCGTCAGGACCTTCGGCACCCGAAGCGGGTCGGGTGGCGGTGGCGCCGCATCGAAGGTCGGGATGACCCTGACGCCATGAACGACGAACTCTGGTTCGATGCCGACGGCGGGCCGGGGCCGGTCTTGCGAGAATGTCTCGCGGCGGCGGCCGCGGCACCCTCCATCCACAACACCCAACCGTGGCTGTTCCGGGTCGCGGAGGACCTGGTGGAGGTGCTGGTCGACAAAGCGCGCCGCCTCGACAACGTCGACCCGGACGGTCGAGAGCTGCACCTCAGCGTCGGGGCAGCGGTGTTCAACCTGCGGGTCGCCGTCCGGGCTCACGGCCGGCACCCGGAGGTCGTCGTGCTTCCCGACGCCGACCACCCGGAGCTCGCCGCGCGGGTGAGGATGGGCCGGGCGCGGACCTCCACGCCGGCGGCCGTCGCGCTCGCCGGTGCCATTCCGCGCAGGCACACCAATCGCCGGCCGTACCGGAACCGGCCTGTCCCGCCCGCTGTGCTGGCCGATCTGGCGGTCGCCGGCGACCGTGAGGGGGTCACGGTCCTCGTCGCCGACGGAGCCCTCCGGTCCTCGGTGTGGTCCCTCGTGCGGACGGCGGACACCCTGCTGCGCGCCGACCACGGGTACCAGGCGGAGCTGGCCGCGTGGACGACTCCGGGCGGCATCGGCAGACGTGACGGCGTTCCGCGTGAGGCGTTCGGCCCGCGCGACAAGAACGAGGCGATCCCACTGCGCGACTTCAGCGTCGGAAACGGCGCTCCGACGGCCACCGTCCAGTTCGAACACGAGCCGACCGCGCTGCTGATCCTCACCGGCGGCGACGCGCCGGCCGACTGGCTGCGCGCCGGGATGGCCCTCGAACGGGTCCTGTTGACGGCGACGGTGCGCGGCCTGGCCGCCACGCCGCTCAGCCAGGTGGTCGAGGTGCCGCACCTGCGGTCCTTGCTGGGCGATCAGGCGAACGGTCTGACCCTGCAGAGCGTGCTCCGCGTCGGATACCCGGCCACCCGGATGCGCCCCACTCCGCGCCGCCCGCTCGACGAGGTCTTGCTGTCGTGAGCCGCCCCCTCGTGCGTCACTCGAAACACACTGCTCTCTTCGTGTCACTCATTGCCGCCACTGGTCCCATCCTGACGTGACCAATGCCGGTACCGGCCGGGACGCGGGCGCGACGACGCTCGAAACGGGACCGAGCGGCGAGGGAGCGAAACGATGGACGGCGGTTGGCAGGTGGAACGGTCGTGGTCAGGCGAGCTCGTCAATGGTGCGGTGGTCGCCGCTGACGGCTTCACGGCGTGATGAGCATGGAGACGGACAGGATTCTCGTCGGATACGACGGTTCGCCGGCCGCCGAGGCCGCCGTCGAGTGGGCGATCGACGAGGCGCGACGATGGACGTGCGGCGTCCGCCTCGTCGAGGTCGTCGAGTGGCCCGTGCGCGTCGGACCGGCCACGCCGCGAGCGGACAACTGGCCGCGTACGCCGGCCTACCGTGACACCGAGCAGGCACTCGACCGGACGGTGTCGGTGCTCGGAGCCGCGAACCCGGACGTTCCGATCACCGGGCTGGTGGTCGAAGGGCCGCCGGCGACGATGCTCGCGGAGCTTTCCACGGGAGTTCAACTGGTCGTCGTGGGCAACCGTGGCCGCGGTGGGTTCGCCGACCTGCTCCTCGGGTCGGTCGCTGCGGCCTTGGCCACGCACGCCGCCGGCCCGGTCGCGGTCGTCCGCCGCGGTGTGGCCGGGTCGTACGCCTCCGGGCCGGTGGTCGTCGGGGTCGACGAGTCGCCCGAGGCGCGCGGGGCCGTGTCCGCGGCCTTCGCCGAAGCGGAGAGGCGCGGCGCCGAGCTCGTGGCCGTCCGGGCCTGGCAGCCGCCGCAGCCGTGGCACAGCCTTGGCCGGCCGCGCAACGAGGACGCCGTGGAGGAGCTCGAGACCGCGGAACGCACGTTGCTGGCCGACGCTCTGCGGGACAGCCGGCGCGCGACGGTCTCGGTCAGCATGCGGGCACCGGAGACCGGCGCGGCGCGGGCGCTCGTCGAAGCGTCGCGCGGTGCCCAGCTCGTCGTCGTCGGTTCGCGCGGGCGCGGCGGATTCCGTGGGAGCCGGCTGGGCTCGGTGACCCGTCAGCTGCTGCACCACGCACACTGCCCGGTGCTCGTCGTCCGTGCGCCGGGGGCTAACGACAACGAAGGGACGAGATGATGAAAGCCAAGGTCGGCGACCGCCTCATCCTGGAAGGCACACACGTCGGAGACCGCCGCCGGTGCGGCGTCGTCCTCGCCCTCAAACACGATGACGGCAGCCCACCGTACGTCGTGCGCTGGCTCGACAACGGGCACGAGGCGCTGGTGTTTCCTGGTCCGGATTCACGGATCGAGGAACCGTCCGCCCACTGACGGCACCTCCCGACCCAGGCGGCGAGGCACTACGTCCTTCGACATGGGACAGATGGCACTGACGGCCTCAGCCTGTTCGGGCGTTTGCTTGAGGCATGTCCGCCATCGTCGTGGAACGCCTGTGCAAGACCTTCGGCGAGGTTCGTGCCGTCGACGACGTCTCCTTCAGCGTGGAGGCGGGTGAGATATTCGCCCTGCTCGGGCCCAACGGCGCGGGCAAGACCACCACCCTCGAGATTCTCGAGGGCTACCGGGACCGGACAGCCGGAACCGTGCGCGTCCTCGGCGTCGATCCGGCAAAGGGCGGACGGCGTCACCGCGAGCGCATCGGGGTGGTCCTGCAGAGCGCCGGATTCGAGGAGGAGTTCACGGTTCGCGAGCTGGTGAGCCTGCAGCAGAGGCTGTTCCCGCGACACTACGGGGTGGACGAGGTGATCGACCTCGTCGGCCTGGCGGACAAACGGACGGCCAGGGTCAAGGGGCTATCGGGCGGCCAGCGCCGCCGGCTGGACCTCGCACTCGGCGTCGTCGGCGCTCCTGACCTGCTGTTCCTGGACGAGCCGACCACCGGGTTCGATCCGGGCGCGCGGCACCGCGCGTGGACTCTCGTCGAGGGTCTGCGCCATGCGGGAACAACGATCCTGTTGACCACCCACTACATCGAGGAGGCCGAGCGTCTCGCGGACCGCCTCGCGGTGATGCGCTCGGGACGGCTGATCGCGCTGGGCCGGCCGGACGAGCTCGGCGTCGGCGACAGCGGTGCGGCGCCGGCGAGCGTGGTCCGCTGCCGGGTGCCCGCCGGGGTGTCGATCAGCGGACTGCCGCTGCTGAGCGAGACTCCGTCGGTGGCCAACGGGTGGCTCCAGCTCGTGACCGCGTCGCCGGTTCGTGACCTCCACGAGCTGACCGGTTGGGCGGTGCGGCGGGGGCTCGACCTGGCCTGCCTGACCGTGCGGCGGCCCAACCTCGAGGACGTCTACCTGCGGTTGGTCGGGGAGCAGGCCGATGTTCACTGACGTCGCGCGTCGGGGTCACCGCACACGAACCCGGCCCCGCTCTGTCGCGGCGGTCACGCTGCTCACGTTTCACGGGCTGCGGTCGTTCGTTCGCAGCCCGGTCGCGGCCTTCTTCACCGTCGGTCTGCCCGTGGTCTTTCTCGTCCTCCTCGCCGGCCTCTTCGGCAACGAGGTCGTCGCGAGCCGTGACGGAGTCTCGCTGGCTCAGTCCCTGACGCCGGCACTCGCCGTCTTCGGAGCGGCTCAGGCCGCGTTCTGCCTGCTCGCCGCCGAGACGGCGCGCCTGCGCGAGAATGGCGTGTTCAAGCGGCTGCGAGCGGCACCGGTGGCGCCATGGACCCTGCTGGCCGGTCGGCTCGGCACCTCGACGGTGATCGCGGTCGGTGCGGCCGTGTTGGTTTTCGCGGTCGGAGTGGCCTGCTACGGCGTCGACGTGGCGTGGCGCGGCCTTCCGGCCGCCGTGGTCACGCTCGTGGTCGGGGTGGCCGCCTTCGCCGCTCTCGGCTTGGCGGTCGTCTCGCTGGTGCCGGGCGCGACCGCCGTCCAAGCGCTCACCAACGGCTTGCTGATCACGCTGGCGTTCGTCTCCGACGTGTTCCTGGTCGGCGCACGCATGCCCGAGAGCTTCGACAGGCTCGGATGGGTGCTTCCGCTGCGGCACTTCGCGGCCGCGATGTTCGACGCGACCAACCTGACCGCGCCCGGCAGCGGCTTCCGCTCGGGCAGCCTACTCGTGCTGGCCGCCTGGGGTGTCGCCGGAGGCGTCGTCGCCGTGCGCCGGTTCTCGTGGGAATCCCCCAACCACCCGGCACCTCGACCCGCCGTCGCGGCCTCTCGCCGGCCGGCCGCTCTGCACCGGGAGGTGACCGGCCACCCGTCCCTGCCGGCGACACTGGGAGCTCAGGTCGGCTACGCGTGGCGCGGCCTGCGCCGCGACGGCAGCGCGGTGTTCTTCGCGCTCATCTTCCCGGTCATCCTGCTCGCACTCTTCCCGGTGCTCACCGCGCCGCCGGGCGCCGCGCGCACGGCGGCCGCGGCCGCGTTGCTTCCGGGTATGGCCACCTACGGCCTGGCGGTGACCGTCTATTCGGTCATCCCCTCCGGCATCGCCCAGGCACGGGAGCGACGGGCCCTCGCCCGCCTCGCGGCGACCCCGATGGCTTTCTGGGCCTACGTCACCGGACGTGTGGTCGTCGGTCTCGCCGCACCGGCGGCCACGGCCCTTGCGCTGTCCACGGTTGCCGTCGCCGGCTTCGGGGTGAGGGTCGATCTGACGCGCCTGCCCACGCTGACTCTGGTGTTCATGGTCGCTGGGTCGTGCTTCGCGGCGCTCGGGTTCGCGGTGCTCGCGATGGCGCGGCGGGTCCAGACGGTCATCGCGGTGACGCTCGGGTCGTTGTTGTCGTTGAGCTTCATCTCCGACGTCTTCGTCGTCGGCGCCGCGATGCCGGACGTTCTCGAGGTGACGGCGAGCCTGCTGCCACTCGAGCACGCGGCCCACGCGATGGCGACGGCGTTCACCGCCGGCGGTGGCTTTCCCACGGTCGACGTCCTCGTCCTGCTCGCGTGGACCGCGGGCGGGCTCCTGCTCGCCCGCCGCATCCACTGGGTCGCTGATTGAGTCGTCCGCCTCGTCACCGGATTTCCCGCGTGCACCTCCGTCCATTGTGGTCCCGTCATGGCCTGAAAAGTCGACAGGCACAGCCGACGGGGACGTTCGGCCCTGGGGCGCCGGTGATCGACCGCTCGGACACACACCACTACCAACCGGGATACCTGTTCCTGCCGTTCGGCAGCTACGACGAGGGTGACATCGTGCGGCCACGGGACCGGTTCATTCCGCGTGGCGTGCACCTCGACTACGGCGACGTGGAGCGGGTCGACCCTGACGCCAACGTCGTGTCGCTGGCCAGCGGCCGTACCTTTCCGTACGACTATCTCGTGATCGCGACCGGCGTGGAACCGCGGCCCGACCAGACGCCCGGCCTCCTGGACGGCGGCGAGTGGTGCCACAGCATCCACGTCGCCGGCCTGCCCAAGCCGCACGGCTGCGTGTGAAGGAGCGAACCGTCATGACCAGCATCACCACGCCGAGCATCGTGCCGAACTTCGACGACGACGCGACCATCGGTCGGAAGCTCGCCATCATCTGTTCCAAGGGCAACTTCGACATGGCGTACCCAGGTCTGGTCCTCGCCAATGCCGCACTGGGTGAAGGCGTGGAGACCCACTTGTTCTTCACCTTCTGGGGCTTCGACATGATCACAAAGTCCCGGATGCACGACCTCAAGTTCACCACGATCGGCAACACCGCGACCCACCTACCTCAGGGTCTCGGCGGTCTGCCAGGGATGACGGCGTTCGCCACACGCATGATGAAGAGGCAGATCGCCGAGGTCGGTGTGCCCGACGTTCCCGAGTTCCTGGACCAGATCGTCGCCTCCGGCGGACACCTGTGGGCGTGCCGGATGTCGGCCGACATGATGCACCTCCACGAAGCGGACCTCAGCGATCAGGTGGAGGGCATCATCAGCGCGGCGGACTTCATCGAGAAGACCGACGGCGCCCAGCTGCTGTTCATCTGACGCGGCCACCTGCCGTCCCCGGTCCGGCGCGGCGGCCCGGGGACGGCTCGTTCTCCTGTGCTTACCTCCCGGGCCGAAGGTCCCTCAGATCGGGCGCGACGCCTCTGCCGGCCGGCGCGGGCGCGGATCGATGCTGAGGAAGAAGCGGAGGTGCGCGATGCCGATCGAGCCGATGGGTCCCGTGGTGGTAGGGGTGGACGGGTCGCCGGCAGGGTCCGCCGCCCTGGAGCTCGCGCTGGCGGAAGCCAACGCGCGCACGTCGCCGGTCGTGGTCGTCCACGCGGTGGAGGAGGGCGAGACCGCGGAGTCCGGCGCCCGGGTGACCACGCTCGCGCTGTCACGTGCGCGATCCACCTGTCCTGAGGTGTCCTCGTCCGCCGTCGTCGGTGCCGGCGACCCGGACGCGCTGCTGCTCGCGCGGTCGCGCGGAAGCAGCCTGCTCGTCGTCGGTCACAACAGTGGCTGCGCCCAGGGACGCGTGCGGCGCGAGTCGATCGCCCACCGCGTCATCGGTCGGGCGGGCGTCCCGGTGATCCTGCACCGCCGGGTGGAGGCCACCGGCTCGCCCCATCGTCCGGTGCTGGTCGCGGTGGGCGGCGAACCCGGCGACGACGTCCTTCTCGAGTTCGCGTTCACGGAGGCGGCGATGTGGGGTGCACCGTTGCTGGCCATCACCGTGTGGCCGGGCACGGCACATCGCGACCGCGACCCGTCGCGCCGGCGCTTCGCGGAAGGACGCGACGCCGCGGACCGCGCTCTGGCCGACGCACTTCGGATCTGGTCCGAGAAGTACCCGGAGGTGCCTGTGCGCAGGGCAGTGCGCCATGGCCTGGACGTGCCCATGGCCGTCACAGCCGCCTCGCGCTCGGCCCGGCTCGTAGTGGTCGGCACCGCCGTGCGGGCTGGGCAGCGCTCGAGCCTCTCGCTGGCCCAGATCCTGACGCACCGTGCCGGCTGCCCGGTCGCCGTCATCCCTACGCGGTAGGCGAGCCGACCACCCGCCCCTGCCCACTTCGGCTCTTGACGGGAAGGCCGGCGGGGCAGGGCACTTCGGCGGCGGCAGATGACTTTCTCCTCTGCCCGCACGCCAGGTCGTCGTGGTGGTCTGGACGTGGAACATCGACGAGAGGAGGGGTCAGGATGAGTACCGCGACGTTGCGGGCGCGCAGCCTGTTCCCAATGGAGTGGCCGACGCTCACCTGGCTGCCGCTGACCGGACAGCCCATCCGCATCGAGGAGTTTCTCGACGCCGACGACTACGTGGTCCGGGCGGAGCTGCCAGGCGTGGACCCGAAGAAGGACATCCACGTGACGGTGGTGGACGGCGGCTTGAGCATCAAGGTGGAACGCAAGCAGGAGCAGCGGACCGAGGAAGGCAAGGTCGTGCACTCCGAGTTCCACTACGGCTCGCTCTACCGGCACATCCCGCTGCCCGCGGGGACGCGCGGAGACAAGGTCACGGCGACCTACGAGGCCGGCATCCTCGAGGTGCGGGTCCTCGTCGGAGAGACACCGCCGAAGACTCGCGAGATCCCGGTCGTCGTCGGCAACGGCAAGCCGGCGGTCGCCAAGAAGAGCTGACCACGTGAGTTCCGGCGCCTGACCTTCGCGGTCGGGCGCCGTCGCGTGTAGACGCGCGGACAAGCGACTTCCGGCCCTCGACGAGGGGCCTAACGACGCTTCCCGGGTGACCCTCCCTCGCGCCAGGCTGGAGGTGGTCGAGAGGAGGATCCGATGTCGACCAACGTGACGCCGCGCCCTGACGCCGAGCTGCGGGAGGCGGCCGTCAACCAGCTCCGCAAGAAACGTGGGCTGCAGGCGCACATTCTCGCCTACGTGATGGTGAACCTGCTGCTGAACGCTCTGTGGGTGCTCATCATGCCCGGCGGTTTCTACTGGCCGCTCTTCCCGATGCTCGGCTGGGGAATCGGCCTCGTCTTCAACATCTGGGACGTCTACGCTCCGGCGCCGACCGACCAGCAAATCGAGCGGGAGATGCGGCGGTTGTCGCGGCGGTGGAGAGGGGACCAGGAATGAGACAGTGGACCGTCCAGGACGTCATGACGCGAGATGTCGTATCAGTCGCTCCCGACGCCTCATATCGCGAGGTGGTCAACGCGCTCGTGGACAGCGGCGTGAGCGCGGCACCTGTCGTCGACTCCGCCGGCCGCGTCGTCGGGGTGGTGTCGGAGGCTGACCTTCTCCACAAGGTGGAGGCGGTCGGTGACGAGCAACACCGCAGACTCTTCGCGGGCCGGCGACGCGCGGTCGCGCCGTCGAACGGCGCCGTCGCGGCGGACCTGATGACCGCACCGGCAGTGGTCATCGAGCCCGGGGCCTCGATCGTCGCGGCGGCTCGGCGGCTGGAGTCCGAACGCATCAAGCGGATGCCGGTCGTGGATGCGCAACGCCGTCTCGTCGGCATCGTGTCACGCCGTGACCTGCTGTGGATACACACCCGTACGGATGCGGACATCCGTTCCGAGATCGCTAACTTCGTTTTGCTCCGCACCCTGTGGATCGACCCCGCGACGGTCGAGGTCGACGTGAGCGACGGAGTCGTGTCGCTGACGGGCAGGGTCGAGAGTCGCAGTCTGGCAGGCCTGGTAGGCAACCTCGTATCCAAGGTCGCGGGCGTGGTCGAGGTGGTCGACCGGCTCACCTGGGATCAGGACGACTCACGTGTGGTCCACTCTCCGGGCTACTCGTTCGGAACACCCGAGCACCTGATGCGGCCTTCCGCGAACTGACGTGCGAGCACACAGACGGGTGCGACGGCCGAACCGGCCGTCGCACCCAGGTGTGTGGTCCCGTCACGCCGCCGGTCTCGGTGCGCGGTAGGGCGACCGGATGCCGGCCCGGCGGAGGATGTCCGCGACCTCGTCGTCGGTCGTGGGCGGGTAGTCCCGGTACCAACGGCTGATAGCCGGCACCCACGGCACGATGTCGACATAGACGGTCTCGTCGATTTCGCCATCGAGGCTGGCCACGGCGTCGGAGGCCGCGACCGGCACGGCGAACACCACGCGCTGTGCGCCGCGGGCACGGGCCACCCGGGCGGCGGCCCGCCCCGAGACGCCCGTCGCCATGCCGTCGTCGACCAGCAGCACCGTTCGCCGAGTGCACGTGACCGGTGCCCGGCCGGAGCGGATGGCCCGTGCGCGCCGGTCGATCTCCGCATCGAGACCTGCCGTGAGATCGAGGAGGTCGCCTTCCGCGATGCCGGCACATCGGAGCGCCGTGTCGTCGAACACCGCGACTCCGCCTTCGGCCACGGCGCCGAGGGTGACACAGGAACCGAACGGATCCCG
This sequence comes from Asanoa sp. NPDC049475, assembly GCF_040676915.1. Lineage (NCBI taxonomy): Bacteria > Bacillati > Actinomycetota > Actinomycetes > Micromonosporales > Micromonosporaceae > Asanoa > Asanoa sp. NPDC049475. The sequence continues at coordinate 264,676 of NZ_JBFAPY010000005.1, forward strand.
AACCCGCCCGGTGACGACGACATCCAACGGCATGCCCAGCGCCCGGGCCACCTCGAATGCCACCGGAACGCCACCGCGGACCACTCCGAGCACGACCGCGTCGCAACCACGTAGGTGGGTGAGCCGGCTGGCGAGCCGGCGCCCCGCGTCGGCGCGATCCTCGAAGGCCATCAAACCGTCACTTCCTTCCGCGGGCAGATATCGCAGCGCCCCTTGCCTGGAGCCGCGGTCTCACGACCTCTACCCGATGTCCACCGTCGGCCGGGTGTCGTCGGTCGGCCTCTCGTGTCGCGTGTGGGCCGGCCGCCGCCGCCGGTACCGCTGGAACCGTAGGTTCGGCGGGAGGGGTGGCGACCGGGCTCGCCGCGGGACCGCCCGGCGTGGCGGTCGCCGGCGGAGACGACGCGCTCGACGGCGAGGGTGCCGCGCCCGAGAGGAGTCCGTACCGGATGCTGACCCCTGTCGTGCGAGAGGTCCGAAGCTGGTAGAAGGCGCCGTCCGGGCCGGCCCGATACTCGGTCACCGGCGGGTCTCCCCAGGCCGCGCCACGTAGGTGCAACCGGACCGGCGCACCCACGGCGGTCAGGCGCAGCACGAGCTGTTCGGACCGCCAGGCCGGCGTGGATTGGAACACGTCCAGCGGAAGCACGACGTCGTTGCCGATGGTGGAAGGAAGAGCGCCCGCGGGTGTCCCCATGTCGGTCTTGCCGGTGATCCGCCAGGCCCGCACCGAGTCGGTGGCGGATGCGGTGCCCGGAATCGCGGCGAACGCGAGAATCGCCGCAGCGACCGCGGCCGAGTGGCATCTGCCCAGTATCGGCGACATGGGGACGACCTCCCTCGCGCGGGCGGCCGTGCGACCGGAACGCCCTGTCTCGTCCCGGGTGGACATCGGGCGGGCGTCCGCTCGTACCAACATCCCACGCGCGGTTACGTCCGGGGAGAGCCGATGGTCCCGACCCGGAATGCCGATGGACCTTCGCGCAACAAGCGCCGCTGTCCGCCGTACCGGCCGGGTGTCGGCACCGGGCGGGACTTTGGCCTCTGCCACGGCCGAGCGACTCGTTGGAGGCTGACGGAGAGAGAACGAGGAGGGATCAGCGTGACGCGCATCAAGACGTGGACGGTGGCCATCGACATCACCGAGCACGACGACGAACGGCTGACGAACGCCGAGGCGCGGTTGCACACCTCGGACGCCACTGACCTGCGCGGGCGGGGGCAGGCTCGCCGGAACCCGGCGGACGGCGAGGTCCCGGAAATCGGCGACGAGCTCGCCGCCGCGCGAGCCCTGTCCGACCTCGCGCACCAACTGCTCGAGGCGGCGGCCGGCGACATCCAGCAGATGGCGCACAGGCCCGGGGCACTCGAGGGAGGACGGCGATGAGAGCGTGGCAGGTGGGCGACGTCATGACGAAGGACGTCGCGGCGGTCGGCGACGATGCTACGTACCGGCAGGTGGTCGATCTGATGGCCACGCGACGCGTCAGCGCGGTGCCGGTGGTGGACAAGCATCGTGGCGTGATCGGGGTCATCTCCGAGGCCGACCTTCTTCACAAGATCGAGTTGATCGGTGAGCCTCACGAGCGTCGCGTCTTCGAGAGCCGGCGTCGGCACGATGCCCGCGTCAAGGCCGACGCGACCGACGCGGGCGACCTGATGACCACGCCAGCGGTGACGACCTCCGTCTCGACCACGCTGGTGGAAGCGGCGAGGATCATGCATCGCCAGCGCATCAAGCGCTTGCCGGTCACAGACCACCTCGGCCGGCTGGTCGGCATCGTTTCCCGTGGCGACCTCCTCAAGGTTCACCTTCGCCCCGACGACGACATCCGGCGCGACGTCCTCGACGGTGTCTTCAAGCGTGTGCTGAACATCGATGAGCACACAGTGGACGTCACCGTCACCGACGGCGTCGTCTCCTTGTCGGGACGCCTGGACCGGCACAGCTCGGCGCAGATCTCGGCCCACCTCGCCGCCCAGGTCAGCGGAGTCGTGCGCGTGGACGACGGGCTGACCTTCGAGTTCGACGACCTCAACCCGGCCTACCTGAAGCCCGGACTGGGCAACCCAACCGGCCTCCTCTGACGGGCGGGTCGTCCCGATCTTCGTAGGAAGGTGAAGGAGATGCCCGGTCACGGACTCGGGTTCGGATATCTGTACGTGCTCGGCTTGATGATCATCACCGTGCTGGCTGTGGTCGTCGCGTTGCTCCGGCCCAAACCTGGTGGCGACGAGGACACCAGCGCCCGTCGCGTCCTCGCTGACCGGCTCGCTCGCGGTGAGATCAGCGAGGACGACTACCGACGTCTCGTGGAGCTTCTGCGGCCCGAGCACCCGAGGCGATGATGGACGCTCGGACGATCCTGGTCGAGGAGGCGGTCTATCCGGACCGCTTTCGACTCCTGGCCGAGCTGCCGGGCATCGACCCGGTCCACGACCTGCGGGTGACGTGCGACGGAAGCGAGTTGCGACTCGACGCGACGCGCGATCCGCCGACAACCGCCGCCCGCGGCCAGAGCGAGCTTTGGTACGGGCGCCGCGTACGCGTCGTCGCCGTTCCGTGGGACGTGCGTTGCGGCACGATGACGGCCCGCTACGCCGACGGCCTGCTGGAGGTGACCGCCGACCGCGGAGCGCCCGAGCCCCGCCGTTCGGCGTTCCAGGTGCCGATCTTCACGGCTGTGAGACCGGAGAGACGAGCGAAGAGCTGAGGGAGGCCGTTGGGATGAGACAATGGACGGTGGCGGACGTCATGACCCGTGACGTCGTGGCGGTGCCGCCGCAGGCCACGTACCGGCAGATCGTCGATCTCGTTGTCGACCGCGCGGTCAGCGCCGTGCCTGTCGTCGACGAGCTCGGTCGGGTGCTCGGTGTGGTCTCCGAGGCGGACCTTTTGCACGAACTGGAGAGGGCGGCCGCGCGCCGATCGCCACGTGCCGGTTGGCAGGCGCGGTTGTCGGCGGCGAAAGCCGACGGCGGCACAGCCGCCGAGCTGATGACCGCGCCCGCGGTGACGGTCGGCCCCGCGGACCGGATCACCGACGCCGCTCGCCGGTTGGAGGCGCGTCGCGTCAAGCGGATGCCGGTCGTGGACGTCCAGGGCAGGCTCCTGGGCATCGTGTCTCGGCGTGACCTGCTTCGGTTGCACACCCGCCCGGACGCGGACATCCGCGTCGACATCGTGGACAACGTCCTGCGCCGTGACCTCTGCGTGGACCCGCTCTCCGTCGAGGTCGACGTCATCGATGGCGTCGTGACCGAGACCGGCAAACTGGAGAGTCGCAGCGTCGCCCGCCTCGCGGTCGCGTTGACCCGTGAGGTGGCCGGGGTCGTCGACGTCGTCGACCGGCTGACGTGGGAACACGACGACCTTCGGCGTCCGCGCACGCACGGGTACGCCTACGACGACCGCGTCCCCACCCGGTCGAGCCTGCGGCCCGACGTCCCGGACCGGTAGTCGCCTCGGACCGGGGCTTTGGACTCCTGCCGTACGGCCCGGCAAACTGGGCCGCCCGCTCCTGTCGCCAGCAAACGTCAGCAGACATCCTGGACGGGAGACATGGGCTGGTAGACATACGGCAACTGCCCGAACAGGGTGGGGCGGTCCGAGGGATGTCCCCGCGCCTACATGCGAGGTTCGACTCCTCGCCCGGCCCCGACGGGGTGCCCGTTGCTGCGCGTGCTGGAGCGGGCACTCCCATCCACGCGTCCAGGCGAGGTCCAAGCTCCCAGCCGGCGGTGACCTACGGCCCTGTCGATGGAACTCGGACCGGCGTCTGATGGAGGAAGACGAGCACCAGGAGGGCGGAGCGATGCGACTGACGCAGCGAGACGTGAGAGCTACGGCCCTGACGGCTTTGGCGGTGGCCTACTACGTCGCCTTCGTCCGGGGAGTCGACATGGCGGCGCTATCCGACGTGCATGTCGTCGCGGCGTGCGTCTTCGCGTTGGGACTGGCCGAGGGCTTCGCCGGCGGCGACCTGTTCCGGGTAGGAGACTCGGGCTCCATGGACCGCGGCCTTCTCGTCGAGAGCATGCTCGCGACGGTGGCGATGCTCGCCGCGACCGGCGCGCTGTTGACCGGCAGCGAGGTCCTGCTCGCCATGCTCGTCAGCGACATCGTGCTCCTCTGGGCGGCCGGCACCGTCCGGCACCTGGCTCTGCCCCGACCGGCCGCGCGCGCGGTCCGCCGGGAGGACGTGATGTACCGCGCTCCTGACGGTCGGCGCGCCGCAGCGGCCCGTGGACGATCGACGCTTCGGGGAAGGTGACATCGATGCTGCTCGTCCTGTTCCTGGTCATGGTGTCGATCGCCGCATATGCGTACGCGATACGGCCGGCGGCGAAGTCGCCGCCGAAGAGCGGCCAGCCCGCGAAGGCAACCCGCGACGCCGGCTCCGCCACGACGGTTCCGGAGACCCTGGAAGGCGCGTTGGTCGCGCAGCTCGCGACGAGTGAGATCACGCAACGCCAGTACATCCGCGCGATGGAGAGCCTGGCCGCGCGCGACGAGGTCCGCCGCCCTCTCACCGTTCCGCCCGAGGACGACTCGATCGCCTGACCGTCAACGGTCCTTGGGCCGTCGCCGTGGGCGGCTACGTCGCCGTCCGGACCACCCTGGGGCCCGCTGGCCTCGAACGCCGCCAGCGTCGTGCTGACCCTCGCGACGGCTGTTCCCGCTGCGGTGTGAGTTGGCACCGGCACGCAGGATACCGAACCCATCTCCATCTTTGTGCTGGCGCTGTGACCAACCAGCACAGCCATTAGGGCCGATCGGCCCTACACGACGCGGTGGAGATCGCCATTTGCTGGGAGGACGGCGGGCGGCGACATCGAGACGCCCACGAGGTCGTCGATGCCTGGAAGGGCTTTCTACCAGAAGCGCCGCACGGAAAGGAGGACCCGGTGACGTTCGGACCTCAGGTTTTCGAAGACCGCGGCGACGCCGGTGGGCAGCTAGCTTCCATGCTGTCCCATCTGCTTGGCCGTGATGTCGTGGTATTGGGCCTCCCACGAGGAGGTGTGCCGGTGGCATCTCGGGTCGCCGAGCTGCTACGCGCGCCGCTGGACGTGATCGTCGTTCGCAAGCTGGGCGTTCCCGCTCAGCCGGAACTCGCGATGGGTGCTCTCGGCGAAGGAGGCGTGCGCGTCCTGCACGAGGATGTGATCCGCCACGCGCGTGTCGACGCCGAAGAGTTGGCGATCGTTGAAGCGGCCGAGCGCGCGGCTCTCACGAAGCGTGCGAACAAGCTGCGCGGGGAGTGGGCTCCGATCGACTTGACCGGACGCACGGCGATCATCGTCGATGATGGGATCGCGACCGGTTCTACCGCGCGCGCTGCCTGCGAGGTGGCCCGCGCCCGCGGCGCCAGTCGGGTTGTCCTCGCGGTCCCGGTGGCACCGGCCGATGTCGTCGCGACGCTGCGCCGCGACGCTGACGACGTGGTCTGCGTCCACGCGCCAGACTTCATCTCCTCCGTCGGCCAGTGGTACAAGGACTTCTCGCCCACGGTTGACGACGAGGTTCGCGAACTGCTTGCGCGCGCGCCGTACCGGACGCCGAGCGCGCCGTCAGGTCGAAGCGATGTTGCTGACCGCGACGAGGAGGTGGCGATCGAGCTCCGGAGCTTGCACCTGACCGGGCATCTGACGGTGCCCACGGGCGCGCGTGGGCTCGTGGTGTTCGTCCACGGCAGCGGCAGCAGCCGCCATAGTCCACGCAACCGGTACGTAGCCTCCACCCTGAACCACGCGGGCCTGGGCACCCTGCTGTTCGACCTGCTCACGCCTGAGGAGGCCCGCGCGCGGGTCAACGTGTTCGACATCGCGTTGCTTGCCGGCCGACTCAGCGACGTCACCGCCTGGGTGCGTGATCAGCCCTGGGGCCACAAGCTGGGCACCGGGTTCTTCGGCGCGAGCACCGGCGCTGGCGCCGCGTTGTGGGCAGCGGCCGAGCCCCACGCCGACGTGGCCGCGATCGTCTCCCGCGGCGGCCGTCCGGACCTGGCAGGGCCACGGCTACGCGCCGTCTCCGCTCCCACGCTCCTCATCGTCGGTGGCCTGGACACCGCGGTCCTCGCCCTCAACCAAGCCGCACAAGCCGAACTGAGGTGTGCCAACGACATCGTCGTCGTACCCGGCGCGACGCACCTCTTCGAAGAGCCCGGCACTCTGACCACCGCCGCCTGTCACGCAAGAGACTGGTTCACCCGCTATCTGGACCACCAGCCGACCAGCACCGTTTGACCCTGCCAGGTGCCACCGACGCCGCTGCGTGCCTGCGGGAGGCGTCCGCGGTCGCCGCCCGATTAGGGCCGATCGGCCCTACCCGGGGCGCCTGGATTGACGTTGGCTGAAAGATGTCGGGGTGCCGGCAATCGGGCATTCACGGGGGCACGATCCTATGCGAAAGACCGTAGCCGTCGGCGTCGACGGCTCCGAAGAAAGCTTGGGTGCCGCGCGCTACGCGGCGGCGATGGCGCGACGACGCCGAGACTCGCTCACCCTGACGCATGGCTTCCTCTACCCGACGGGGTACGCATCGCTGGGCTTCGCGCCGTTCGCGCCGGCGCTGCCAACCGAACCGAGGGCCGACAGCCAGGCGCTGATGGACGAGGTGGCCGCCATCGTCAAGGGGGAGTACCCGGACATCGAGCTCCACACCGCGCAAGCTGCGGAGAGCGGCCAGCTGGCCTTGATCGAGCAATCTCGTACAGCCGACGTCGTCGTCCTCGGGCACCGCGGCCTCGGCGGCTTCCCTGAACTGCTGCTCGGGTCGGTTGCCGCACAGGTCGTCGCGTACGCGCACAGCCCGGTGGTCGTTTTCCGTCCGAGTGAGACGAACGCGGTGGACGCGCCGATCGTCGTTGGCGTAGACGGGTCACCCGAATCCGCGTTGGCGTTGGCGTTCGCGTGCGAAGAGGCGGCCGAGCGCCACGTCTCGTTGCAGGCAATCCACGTCTATCGGGACACGGGCGAAGGATCAGCCGGTCCGGAGGCGTTCCTCTCCGCGGCGCTCCGGCCGTCGGTTGCCACGTATCCGCAGCTCGATATTCGTCGAGAGACCAGACCGGTCCTCTTCCTCGAGGACACGGCACTTCGATTCCGCGTCCGCCCAGCCGACAACGCCGAGGCCGTTTTCGTCGACGCCTCCCGCCACGCGTCCCTGGTCGTAGTTGGTTCCCGCGGTCGCGGCGGCATGACCGGGCTGCTGCTCGGCTCGGTGAGCCAGGCCCTGGTGCACTGCGCCCACAGCCCGGTCGCGGTCATCCACAGCCACACGGATTCTCCTTCGCACGAGTAATCGCTGTTCAGAGCCCCGGGTCCCGGCTGCGACGTAGCGTGATCAGGTCCGGGCAGATATGACGTAGGGAAGTCGGATGGTCGAGCCGTTGGAGGTATTCGTCGCCCTTCAGCAGCGGTTGCAGCGACCGGGCACCTCAGTGCTGGACCAGCTTCGCGAGGTCCGGTCATCGCGTGGCGCCGTCAGTGCCGACGACCTGGTGCGGCTGGCCGACGGGCTGAGCTGGCCGGTCGCCACGGTGACCGGAACCGCCTCCTCACGGAAGTGGGGCGATCGTCGCCATCGGCGAGCCGCCACCGCCGATTCCGTATCAGAGCATGGTGGACCCGCCGGTCGTCCTGGCGGGCTTGCTCGGTGCTGAGGGCGCGTGGCAGGTCTGGCCGGGGTGTTGGCGTCCAGCTCGCCGGGGGAGTTGATCGGTGAGATCGCGATGTCGGGTTTGCGGGGACGGGGTGGGTCCGGCTTCGCGGTGGCTGAGAAGTGGTCGATGGCGAGCCGGCAACCCGGGCCACGCTATGTGGTCGCCAACGGCGACGAGGGCGACCCCCGGGTCGTACTGCGATCGACTGCTGATGGAGCAGGACCCGCACCGCGTCCTGGAGGGCCTGGCGTTGGCCGCGTTCGCGGTCCGGGCGCGCCACGGGCTGGTCCTGGTCCGTTCGGAGTACCCGGCGGCCGTCAGCGGGATGCGGGCGGCGGTGCTCGCGGCTCGGGATGCGGGGCATCTGGGCCGGGATATCCACGGTTCGGGCGTCACCTCCGACGTGGAGGTCGTGGAGGGCGCCGGGTCCTACGTCGCCGGTGAGGAGACCGCGCTGATGCACGCCTTGGCGGGGTTACGCGGCGATGTTCGTCCCCGCCCGCCATACCCCACTACGGAGGGGAGAGGCGGGACGGGTGAGCATCGCGGCGCTTACGTCTGGTTCGACCGCCGCGACACCCGCTGTGGCCGCTGCGCGGACGCTTCTCGCCCGGGCAACTCGATGAGAGAGTGGCCCAACTGCCCGCGTCCCTTCGCGGGCTCATCGGCGGCGGCACCGACTCGAGCGAGACGGCGGACGGGTCCGGCGCCGACGATCAGCCGACACCGCAGCGGCTGCTCGCGGAGCTGAGCGGACGCGTTGACGTCGTGACCGCTGCGGTGTGCTGACGACGGGGTTCGCGGAGGAGCCAGCTGCGGGTGTCGACAAGGAACGCTGGTCGCGGGCGACCCGCCTGGCGGCCGAAATTCTGTCCAATGCGCCTGCGGTGTCGTCGCCGGCCGCGTTCAGGTAGCCGACGGCGGATGCATAGTGTCGAGGTCCCACGCTGAGCGGGCGGAATCAGCCCATCGCCGCCTCACGCACGATGGCCACCGGGCAGCGCGCATGGCGGATGAGTTCCTGCCCCACCGATCCAAGGACTGTGCCGCTCACGTTGCCGCGACCGCGGCTGCCCACCACGATCAGCCTGGCGTCGGCACTTGCCGCCACCAGGGAGCCCGCGGCACTACCCAACGGCACCTCCGTCGAGACTGGCACCTCGGGAAACTTGGCTTTCCAGTCAGCGACCAGGTCATCGAGCTCGACGTGGATGCTCCGTGCGATGGTCTCCAGATCCAGTCCCTGCGGCACGAACCGGGTCGACGGTGGTGCCCACGCCTCAATGACTCGCAACGGCGCCCGGTAGGTCGCGGCCTTCGCGAACGCGAACTCCAGCGCGACTTTGGCGCACGGGGACCCGTCGACGCCGACGACGACGTCGCCAGTGGGCTCACCGGCCCCGGCGTGCACGATGACCACCGGGCAGTGCGCGCGAGCGGAGACAGACACCGCGGTCGAACCGATCAGCAACTCCGCGAATCCTCCGCTGCCACGACAGCCGACCACGACCATCGCGGCTTCGATCGAGGCGTCCCGAAGACAAACCTGCGCGGGACCATCCATAACTTCAGTGCTCACCGCAACGTCGGGATGGGACGTGCGAGCATCGGCGGCGGCGTAGGCGAGCATGGCCTTGATGTCGGCGCGGGCCTCCGTGTCAGGCCACCTGCTCGGCCCTGGTGCGAACAAGCTCGGGCCGACGTACCAGTCGAAGGCATGTACGAGCTTGACCTGGAGTGACTCACGAGCGGCCTCGTCGAGCGCCCATCGCAACGCGGCCCGGGCATCGGATGAGGCGTCGTAACCGACAACGATCGGACGGACATCCATGGTCGTGCCTCCTCAAGCTGCTCCTGCCTGCCGTCAAGCCAACCGCGCCGCGGAGAAGCCGTTCAGGGCCATCGGTCCCGCCATCCGCGTGCCGCTCGGCCCTGCCAGACGGGTCGAGAGCCCAACCGCAGCGCTGTCCGACCGCCTCGGGCATGAGCCTGAACCGGGTCCGAGCTGCTTGAACTCACGATCAGGTCGATGGTGTCCTGATGAACAGGTTGAGCAGCTCACCGATGCTGCGGTCGGCTTCCGCGGGGTGTCGGAAGCGGCCGCTGGGGTTGACGGTGTACTGGTTGCGGCGCCCGATGCGTTCGCGCTGCAGGTAGCCGGCGGTTTCAAGGTCGGCGACGATCGCCTGCGCGGCGCGTTCGGTGATGCCGACGCCGTCAGCGACATCGCGCAGCCGGGCGGTGGGGTCGCGGGCGATCGCCAGCAGCACGTGGGCGTGGTTGGTCAGGAACGTCCATCCTTTGACTGCCGGTGCAGATGTGCCCTGAGGTGTCGGAGACACGTGATCACCATCCCTGCGGTCGAACCTGGTGCATGCCGCCGCCCTCAATCTACGCACACCAAGACACGAATACAGTCTCGCACTTATCCGCCGGGCTCACTTGACATACGAAGCATGCTTCGTGAATAGTTGTACATAGTTCGAGGGGGAGTACCCGACGATCAACGCGCCGCCGTCAGTACGGGCCCGGCCTATCCGGGCCTCGGCGGCGCGGTCGCCGATCCGGTGGCCGGGGAGACCTTCGTCCGACAGCGCCGGCCCGCCGCCGCGGGCTCGGCTGGACGAAGGGTGATCCCTTGTCTGTCTCCTGGTGGGTCTGGGCCCTCGTGTTGCTCGCGATCGCGGCGATGCTCGCAGTTGATCTGTTCCTGCACCGCGACAATCACGTCATCGGCTTCCGTGAGGCCGCGATCTGGTCCGGAGTCTGGATCGCTGCCGGTCTGCTGTTCGGTGTCATCCTGTGGATGGGGCAGGGCGGCGACATCGCCGGCACCTACTACGCCGGTTATCTCATCGAGAAGGCCCTGTCGATCGACAACGTCTTCGTGTTCGCGCTGATCTTCACGTACTTCGCCGTGCCCGCGTCGGTGCAACACAAGGTGCTGTTCTGGGGAGTCATCGGCGCGCTGCTGTTCCGGCTGGTCTTCATCTTCGTCGGCGCGGAGCTCCTGGAGACCTTCTTCTGGACCGCCTACGCGTTCGGCGCTTTCCTGATCTACACCGGCTACAAAATGGCGTTCCGGCACGACCAGCAGACTCCACCGGACCGCAACCTCGTCGTCCGCCTCGTCCGCCGTATCGTTCCCGTCGACGCCGACTTCCACGGCGACAAGTTCTTCACCCGCGTCGGCGGCAAACGCGTGGCCACCCTGCTGTTCGTCGTCCTCATCGCGGTCGAGGCTACCGACCTGATCTTCGCCATCGACTCCGTGGCGGCGGTCCTGGCGATCACCACCAGCACGTTCATCGTCTGGACCGCCAACGCGTTCGCCGTCCTCGGCCTGCGGAGCCTCTACTTCTGCCTCGCCGGGCTGCTACGCCGATTCGTGCACCTGCACTACGGCCTCGCCGTGCTCCTCGGCTTCGCCGGCGTCAAGCTGATCCTGTCCGAAACTGCCGTCGGCAAGCTTCCCATTCCGCTCACCCTTGGCGTCATCGTCGTGACGATCACGGTGTCGATCGTGTGGAGCCTGCGCAGCACGCGCGACGCCACACGTGGCGACCAGGTCGCCGAGGACGGCACCGTAGCCGGTCTCGTGGACGCCAGGGTTGCGCACCGCGCCGCTGACGGTGGACAGGAAGGTGCCCGGCTCAGCCCCACCACGAGCGCCGAGAACCGGGCACGAACAGGAAGTGATCGACGGTGGTGACGCCGAACTGCCACCGCGCGCGAGGTCGAGAGCATCCACAGCCAGGAGCCTGTCCGCCCGAGCGCTTCGGCTTCAGGGGCGCTGACCCTGTCACCCCAGGCCGCAAGGTCCCAACCGTGCACGGCGAGACGGCAGCGCTCCGGTCTGGACCCCACGCTCCGGCGAGACCGGGGAGTTTGTGGTCCCGGCCCCTGCCGGCCGTCGCCCTCGGAGGGTCATCGCAGGCATGACGCTCCTCGGGCAATGCCGACGGCGGACCGCGGGCCCCGGCCCGAACTGCTCGGATGAGATGGGCGGATCTGGCCCGTGGTGGATCAAGGGCCTGCTACGTTCAGCCGCAGGGCTCGGCGTCAAGGCCGGACGACCCTTGGCGCCATCGGGGGGATTCATGTCAACGGGGCAATATCTCAGCCATTACTACATGCCGTTCGATCCTGACATTCCAGAAGCGGATCGTCGCATGGCGGCGGAGGTCGCCGAGGACTACGACCGTCGGCAGCGCACCACCGCCGAGGCTCGCGGCGACAAGGTGACGGAGATCGTCGAGCGCGGGAACCGTCGGATCAGCGAACTGCTCGGCGAGGAGAACTGGCTGTCGCTGCGGCGGCGGATGCGCGGCGAGCGGACCAGGTTCCGCGATCTTCTTCAGCCTCCCAACGGGGTCAACGCTGATTACGAGGCACTCGACCAGCAGCGTCGCAAGAACGTCCAGGCCTACTTCGACAGTCTCAACGTCGACGAGACGCAGCTGCGGCGGATCATCGCCGAGACCAAGGCAGCGGCGCAGGAGGTGGCGCCCCGCACCGAGGCCGGTGACGGGCACGCGGCATGGCTGCACGACGCGCAGGGACCGACGACCACGGAGCAGCACGCCCCCGATTCGCCGCTCGTGTGGACAGCCCACCGTCCGCCGTTCGCGGCCACCCAGAGCGGCTTCGATCCGCACAACCTCGGTGGGTTCCGGGTCTCGCGGACGCAAGCCATCGACCGGTTCACCGGCCTGGTGAGTCACCAGATCATGCTGGACAACAACGACGCGGACGACTTCGACAACGGCTGGGCGGTCGCGGACGATCAGATCGGCTTCAACTACCGGGCGTCGGCGACGGGTGTGCTGGAGATCTTCATCGAGGCGCGGTGCGGCCTCGGCCGGCACGATCTGCGCGTACTCGACGAGTTCGGTGTTTCGGATTCGTCCACGACGCACGAGAACTTCCTGATGGCCCACGTCCTGCATCCGAACGTCACGGCGCCGTCGTTCGCGTTGATGTCACGGTTCAACTGGCAAACCGACTCGAGCGGGGTCATCTCCCGCGAGTTCCTGGCCCAGGGCGGCAACTTCACGGCGCGGCTGTTCAGCAACGGCCCCGTTCAGCAGGGCCAGACCGTGCACATCCGGGCCGGTACGCGTGGCAGCGACGGCTCGATCACGAACGACATGGAGATCAACAGCAAGTCGGACTTCAGGTGGGTCATCAACGCGGTGTGGGTCCGAACCGCACAGTGACGACCGGGGTTCCCGACGTCGCCGATCGCCGCGACGTCGACAGAACGCCGAACGGCGGCTCGACTGAACCAGTCGGGCCGCCGTTGGCAGAGCGTGGATCAGAGCGGACGGATGTTCTCCGCCTGCGGGCCCTTCTGGCCCTGGGTGATGTCGAACTCCACCTTCTGGTTCTCGTCGAGACTGCGGAAGCCGCTCGTCGAGATCGCGGAGAAGTGGGCGAAGACGTCGGCGCCGCCGTCGTCGGGGCTGATGAAGCCGAAGCCCTTGTCGGCGTTGAACCACTTCACGGTGCCTGTAGTCATGTCTGCTCCTTCGCAGGCTGTTGGAGACCGCACTGCGCGGACCCCTACGCCGCCGCGTTGATCACCTGCGTCGAAACGACACGAAAAACGAAAAGCGCCTTGATGGTTTCAAATACCCATCAGGCGCCGGAAACGTCTACGGAAATCAAAACTGCAACGGGACGAACATAGCACATCCGCCGCCGTCCTGCGCCAGCGAGTGGACCAGGCCACCCGTTTGTACCCCCGCGGCCGGCACCCTGCCCGCGTGCACGACGGCTTACCGCCGACCGAATCCTGGCGTACGGCGTGGCTTTGGCTTGGGTCCGTGCGGTACGTCTGCAGCGAAGCCCCGCGTCATCCGGTGTCCGACATGGACCGGGGAAACGCGATCGCCGCATGGAAGACCGCTGGGCGTGGCGGCGCGTGAGTTCTCACGGCGCCGGGCTCCCGGTCGCGTTCGCTGAGGTGGGCCTCGCTTGCCTTTGCCCTCGGTCGCGAAGGCACCGACCCGGGGCAACGACAAGTGTGCATGGGGCGTCATCCGTCGATCGGGTTAGGCCGAACGTGCCGCCTTGCGACTCCGCAGGCTGAACCTCTGTTGTGGACAGCGATGCTGCCGACACTTGCGCCTAGCTTGGTCGCTTGGCAGGTGGCAACCAATCAGAGGACGGCGAATGCCCGCAACCAGACTCAGGCGTGGAAAACTCTTGTCAGCCGGCCTCGTCGGTATCTGTGTGGTCGGCGCCCTCGTCGCGACACCGGCGGCCGCCGAGCCCACGCCCGGCACCGGCACGCGTCCGGCCGCCGCGGCGGCCCGGGCGGCCGCGTCAAACGGGCTGCAGCTCAAGGTCAACGAACGCGGCCGGATCTCACGCTCAGTCGCCGCGGTGGCGAGCGACACGGCGGCAGGCGGCACGCTGACCCTGCGCAAGCCGGCGGGCGCGACCGTCCGGCGCGCGTACGCGGCGGTAGCGACAACCGGGTTCCGCGGGACGCGCCTGGTCGAACCGGTGACGGTAGACGGAGAGCCGATCGCGCTCGACAACGAGGTCGCGACCGGAATCTCATCCTTTAACTACCTCGCGGACGTGACCGGGCTTCTCAAGTCCAAATTGGATTCCGCAGCGGCCGGACCAGTCACCTTCTCCGTCGTCGAGCCACAGCCGGACGCGGTGGATGGCGAGATCTTCGTTGTCGTCTTCGACGACCCGGCGGTCACGGTCGACCTGACCGTGTCGCTGCTCTACGGAGCGTTGAGCCCGACCGGCGACGAGTACCAGGTGGAGCTGGCCACGCCGATCAACCGCGGCGACCGCAACACGCGGCTCGAGATGTCACTCGGCATCTCCTTCTCTTACCAGTCCGCCGGCACACAGCAGTTCAGCACCGTCGACGTCAACGGTCAACGGCTGACCAGCGCCGCCGGCGGCGAGGATGACGGCGCCGACCATGACGGTGCGTTGATCACCGTGGGCGGCGAGGGCGACGCGGCCGCCAATCCGGCGGATGCCCAGACGGGCCCCTCCGAGCCGCGATCCGACGACGAGCTCTACGACCTGCTGCCCTTCGTCGACGACAGCGACCGCCGCGTCACCGTGCGGACCGCGAACCCCTCGCTCGACGACAACATCCTGCTGGCCGTCTTCACCATGAACCCACCAGTCACCGGCATCACTACTGGTGCCGGGCCCGACTACGTCGCCATCGGCGATTCCACCACCACGGGGTTCTCCATCCCTACTTGCAGGGAGGACCGCGAGGAGTCCGCGTTCGGCTGCGTCGGCACGCCTCCGGCCACGCCCTACCCGGACCGGATCGCCGGCGGCTTTGACGACGCGAATCGGGTGGGCATCTGGGGCTACACGATCCGCGAGGCGGTCCGGGACGCCGACAACGGTCGTAATGCCAAGGGCCCGTGGCGGCCACAGCTCCTTGAGGCGGAAGAGGCACGTCAGCTCGTCACCGTGTCGCTGGGCGCCAACGACATCCGGTTCTCCGACGTCCCGTTCTGGCTCCGCGAGTGCCTGGCGCGCCAGTTCACCACCCTCCTACGCAGCACCTGCAACGAGGCGGCGAAGACCCGGGCCGAAGCGATGCGACCCGACGTGGTCAAGATGATGAACCGCCTGGACAAGGCGCGGAGCAACGGCGCCGAGGTCGTCATCCTCCTCTATTACAACCCGTACCACATCCGCAAGGAGGCTGGTCCGTTCAACCTGGCGTCCCGAGACTGTTCGGTCCTCTGGGCGATGGCGGAGATCATCATCGCCAACCTCAACCGGGTGCTAAGGCAGGAGGCCGAGAAGCATGAGTTCACGCTCGCGCCGCTAAGCCAGGCGTTCTCCGGCCATGGCGCCGGTGCCCGGGACAGCTATGTGTTCGGCAGCGACTGCGACGCGGCGGGGGCGGCGTCCGCGGTCAAGTTCAACCTTGGCTGGCCGCCGGTCAACACGGGCGACTCGGAGAAAGAGATCCACAAGCGGTTCGACCCGCACCCCAACGGCAAGGGCACGCAGACGCAGGCCAACCAGGTGACGACGGCGGTGAAGCCATGAGATGGAAGCTGACAATCGCGGCGGGGGTGGCCGTGCTGGCCGCGACCGGTTTCGGCGTCTACCGCGCGGCGCCCTCCAGGCCCTCGATCGACGAACCGCCCGTGTTCGTCGCCGCCGGCCATGGACGATCGACACCCCACGATCCGGGCCCATCGATCGCCAATGGCATCGCGACCTTCCGGAAACCGGTGGGTCTGGCGACTCTCACCGCGGCCTGCTCGGCCACGGCCACGGAGTCGCGCGCCGGCGCGGTCATCCTGGAACGCGGCCTGGTCGACGCCAACACCACGGTGACCATCAACGTGCCGTGCGCGCTGCAGCTCCCGCGTGGTGCGAACGTCGTGCTGAGCAATGTCCGCGTCACGTCGAAGACCCTCAACATCGGCGACGCGGGCGTCAGCGCAGGTGACAACGTCATCACCGTCAACAACTCGCGGTTCACCGGATCCGCGGATGCCGGCTTGCTGGTCGAGCTGACCGACCCGAAGGACAACCTCACCGTCAACTTGGGCACGTTCACCTACCCGCTGGGCGTCTCGGTGCAGCTACGCGGCGACCGCACCGCACCCGACCATGGCGGGTCGGTCATCCTCAACCGGCCGACCTTCGTGGCGAAGAGCCCCGACGGGGCTGGCATCGCGATCAGCACCTCGACCAGCAGGGGCAACGTAGTCGGCAACGAGCCGGTCCTGGACGCGCCACGCGTGGCGGTGACCGGCGACCGCTGCACCGTCACCATGAAACACAAGAAGATCGACTGCCGGGCGGCGACCCTCGGTGCCGACCTGAAGCGCCAGGCGGCTCAGGCCAACGCGGAACGCTGACCTCGAATCGCGCGGGCGTCCGGATGGTCTCCCTCCGGGCGCCCGGCGAGGTCCGCGGCGTATTCGTAGATCAGCCCGGTGCCGTCGACACGACACCCTCGTCGGCCCAAGGCGGCCTGCGACGACCAATGTCAGGGCAACGTCGCTCCGAAGGGCACGGTCTGAGCCGAACCTCGCTGGCGATGACCGCGCAACCGACGACGCATTCGGGATGGCCACGTCATGGTGTGTCCGCGGGTTCCGGCTAATCTTGGTCGATGTCATTGTGCTGGGATGTCTACGCGTGGGTACCGCAGCCCACGCCGCAGGATTGAGCCTCGATGGCCCCGACAAGTCCCCATTGGTACGGCAGCGGGCCGAGCGGCTGATCGATCAGCTCCGTGATGAGTTCGCGTCCCCTGCGGGCATCGCGGGAGTGGAGATGCCGCCGCCGGGCTCCCGGCTGGAGTGGCGGGACGACCAGGTGCGACTACGCGTCGGCATTCTCGCCGACAGCCCTTCGATGAATTGAGCCTGGTCACGGCGGCTGCCCGCGGCGCGGACACGAACGTCCGTGGCCCGGCCGGGAACGAGCTCGAGCGGCGGTGGGTGCAGCCGGCTCATCGCCTCGGCCCGACCCAGCCCGCCCCGGAGGCCGGTGACAGGAGAGGCCGCGCCCGGCGGACGACAAGGGTCAGGAGCATTGAGAGAACTCGATGTATCCGTGGTTAACGACCGTCCTGGCGCACGTCTTATGCGTCACGGCTTGATTGCCGAGGTTGTCCTGGCGGGAATCGGTCGTCACTCGGACGGCGCCGGTCGTGTCCGTCACATAGAGCATGTGGATCGGGGCGCCCTCGGGGGTGGGGCGGGTCTCCGCCAGGCGGGCGGGTCGTTTGGCCATGACCGCGTCGAGGAAGCAGGCGATCGCGGAGTCCGGCAGTTTCTCGAACAGCCGCAGTGCATGCCTGCCGCAGTCCGTCTCCGCCGCGACCGCCGGTGAGGTGACCGTCGGTCTCGTCCCGACCGGCGGGGGCGAGGTCGTACTCCCACCACCGACCGTCGTGACCCCGACAATCGTGGCCGTGATCGTCCCGGCGACAGCCGCGGCGACACCACCGGTGACCCGATGCCGACGCCATGCCTCGCCCCGGGCCCGGACCCGCGCCGGCGGGGCCAGCCGCAACGACGAGGTGTCGTGCTCGAGATCGGCGAGCGCTTTACGGATGCGTGTTGACATCGGTTTCCTCCCGTTCGTCGTCGGAGCCGAGCAGGGTGGCGAGCGCCGTCCGTGCCCGCGCCAGATAGACCTTCACCGTGCCGGCGGGTATGCCGGTGGCCGCGACGATCTCGGCCACCGGAAGATCGGCGAAATAGTGCAGGACCACGATCCGCCGCTGTGCGTCAGGAAGGCGCCGTAACGCCACCACGATCGCCACCCGGTCGGGCGAGGGCTCGGCCGCCGGTGGCGGTGCGCCGAGCCGGGCTCGGGCGGACAGCCACCTCCGGGCGCTGCGCCAGCGGTTGGCTGCCAACCGCCATGCCACGGTCCGTACCCATGCCTCTGGATCGTCGTAGCCGGACAGCCGCGGCCATCGTGCCCACGCCCGCGCGTACGCCTCCTGCACGGCATCCTGTGCCTCGCCGAGATCGCCGCAGACCGCGTACACCTGGTGCACCACCCGCGGGGCGGTCGTCAGGTAGAACGCGTCGAAGTCGTCGCTCCCGTCCACCGGCATCCTCATCTCGTAGCGCCGTCACAGAGATACACACCGCGGCGAGCGTCCCGGTTACACCTTCGGGTCTTCCGAGCATTAGGTCAGGTCGACGACGGCGAGGTCGCGCCGCGATGTCCATCAGGCCGGTCACGCTCGTGACCACGGCCGCCAGGGCGCCGTCGGAGCGCCGGATCATCGACTGGACCAGCCGGACGAGCTTCGGGGCCGGGTACTCGAAGCGGGTGATGACGTCGATCTCGTCGCCGAGGACCAGCTCGTGCAGGTACTTGATGGATACGTCCAGTTCCACCGGTCCGAGGCCCGCGGCCGCCAACTTCTTGATCGACAGGCCGGCGTCCGTGAGGGCGGCCCACCTCGCCCGGATCGAATAGTCGAGGTACCGCGGGCTTCGGACACTCCCGTTGGCGCCGATGTCGTCGCTGCCGACGGTGATGCGCGTTGTGTGTGTCACGCCGTCGTAGTGGGAGGACGGCCTGGGCGGGTCGACCCCGCGACGGTGCTGCGTGCTGGGCCGCTCCAGGATCGAGTGGTAGGCCGCTTGCACCTCGGCGCCGGGGTCGACGCCCAGCTCGTCGTGCAGCTTCCGGCGCAGCGAGTGGTAGCGGCCCGGTCAGCCGGACCAAGGTCTCGAAGGCCTCGTCGGGCAGCGCGGCCAGCCCGAGGCTGCGGTCCTGGTAGGGGATCGGGCCCACCGGATCGTTGTGCAGCGTCGCGGCCTCCCGGTAGGGCTGCGCGGCGATGGTGTCCAGGAGCGGGGTGCCGACGCGTCGCATCGGTTCCAGCAGGGCGCGGCCCGTAGCGGACGGGCCGAGGTAGGCGTATCGGACGTGCACGACATGCGAGCCCCGCAGCACCTCCGGGTACTCGTCGATCGGAGGAAGATTCTGGATCGCGACCGGGCCGGTACGCGTGGCAGCGACGGCTCGATCACGAACGACATGGAGATCAACAGCAAGTCGGACTTCAGGTGGGTCATCAACGCGGTGTGGGTCCGAACCGCACTCGACCAAGCGCCCGCCGCGGGCACCTGATTCGCACGAACCACGCGGGCACCTCGCTCACCACCGGACGCGTGCGCACCAACCTCGATGGCCGGCGGGCTAGGTTGGAAGTGAGCGGAACGCGAGCGAGGGGGGCGACATGGCCCCGAAACCGTACGACGTCATCGTGGTCGGCGCTCGGTGCGCGGGATCGCCGACAGCCATGCTCCTGGCACGACTGGGCTATGACGTCCTGGTCGTCGACCGGGCGACCTTTCCCTGCGACACCGTCTCCACACACATCGTCCACCCGCCGGGCGTGGACGCCCTGCGCCAGTGGGGACTCCTCGACCAGCTCGTGGCCTCCGGTTGTCCGGCCATCAACACGTACACGTTCGATCTCGGGCCGTTCACCATCTCCGGCGCGCCGGGCACCGACGCCTCGCCCGTCGCGTACGCGCCCCGCCGCACCGTTCTCGACAAGCTCCTGGTCGACGGCGCCGCGGCCGCCGGCGCCGAGGTACGCGAAGGGTTCACGGTCACCGAGATCGTCGGCGACGGGCAGCGGGTGACCGGGGTCCGCGGGCATGACCGCGACGGGCGGACGGTGACCGAGCGGGCGAGCGTGGTCGTCGGCGCGGACGGCTGGCGGTCGACGGTGGCAGAAGCCGTCGCGGCCGAGGAGTACCACACGAGGCCTCGACTCCTTGCCATGTACTACAGCTACTGGAGCGGGCTGCCGGGATCCGGCCCGTTCGAGATCTTCCTCCGGCCCGAGCGTGGCATCGCGGCGTGGCCGACCAACGACGGTCTCACCGTGGTCATCACGGGCTGGCCGTACGCCGAGTTCAACGCGAACAAGGTGGCCGTCGAGGCCAACTTTCACCGGACCCTGGCCCTGGTTCCGTCGCTCGCCGAGCGGGTCGCTGCCGGCACTCGCGAGGAACGGTTCGCCGGCATGGCCACGCCCAACACGTTCCGCCGGCCCTGGGGATCAGGTTGGGCGCTGGTCGGCGACGCCGGCTACGTCAAGGATCCCGTCACCGGGCAAGGGATCCAGGACGCGTTCCGCGACGCGACCCGATGCGTGGCGGCGCTCGATGCCGCGCTGACCGGCAACACCCCGTACGCGCGGGCCATGGCCGCGTACCAGCGGGACCGGGACGAGAAATCGCTGCCGATGTACGAGTACACGTGTGACATGGCCACGCTCGAGCCCCCACCGCCCGACATGCGGACGGTGCTGGCCGCCATCGAGGGCGACCAGGACGCCAACGACGAGTTCGCCCGCCTCAACGCCGGTGTCGAGTCACCGGCCGAGTTCTTCGCACCGGACAACGTGGCCCGGCTCGTCGGTGCCGGTCCCCGTCCGTCCTAGGTGGACTATCACGCTCGCGAGCTCCCCGCGGTCGTTCGACGTTCGAGGTGTGAGTGGCCAGGTATCCCCACGCGAGCTCGGTCGAGATCCAGGTCGACGTGCTGCGGAACCGCACCTACGTGTCGAGGTACTCGTCACGGGTGAGCACCGAGCCCCGCGAATTGATGAACAGGCAATCGGGATGCCTGAGGACCAGCAACGTCTCGACGTTCGTCGACCAGAGCAGCACTGCGTCGCCTGGCTGCGGCAAGCACTCATGGCGGGCACGGGGCGAGTCTGGACACGGGCGCGACGTCGCCCCCGCGAGATCAACACCAATGACGGCGGTCGCGGCGTGTACCGGGTAGATCCCCCCGGGGTCCGTGGGGCGGAGGACGGGGCCGTCGACCTCTTCCGACAGTTGCTGGAAATCAGTGTCCGTTGCCATGCCCTGGACGACGAGAATCGACGGCCAGGTTTCATCACCGTGACGATCGCCACCGCGGCGTCCGAGCGGGCGTCTTCAGCCCGTTTGGCCCGCGCGGCGCCTGCGGTGCTCCCGGGCCAGATGCCAGGACGCCAGCGGCACACCGACGACACCGAAGATCGTCGTCCCGAGTAGCATGTACGCGCTTCGATGGTTCGGCGCGACGCGTGAGTCCCGCACGTCAGCGGTCGGTTCCTGCGGGTCGTAGACGATCGGGACGGTGTCGCCCACCCGCGGTCGGGGATCGGACGTCACGTCACCCTGACCGATCAGCGCCTCGACGCGCCGTCCGTCCGCGGCGCCGAACTCCACGCGTACCCTCTTGTTCTTCCCGTCGCTCACCGCCACAACCCGCGCCGAGGTCTCCACTCCGCGCTCGTTCAACGCGACGTCATTGCGCCACACACCGAATGTCGCGACGGCGAAGGCAAGCACGACCACCGCCCCCAACCCGATGAACAACCCCAAGGGCGGCAGACGCCGTCGTTTCGCTGTCAGTGCCATGCCGCACAGTTCCCCCGCTGCGGCACGGTTATGCTCGTCGGGGGGGGTGGCTGATGAACATCGGGGAGATCGCCCGCCGTGCGGGAGTGTCCCGCAGCACCGTCTCCTATGTGCTCAGCGGCAAGCGCACCGTTTCCGAGGCGACCCGGCAGCGGGTCCAGGCGGTCATCGACGAGCTGGACTACCGGCCAAACGCCAGCGCCCGGGCGCTGAAGGAAGGGCGGACCCGCACCCTCGGCCTGGTGATCCCGCCGGCCAGCCAGCGGCTGACCGACATGCAGCTCGGCTTCGTCGCCAGCGTCATCGAAGCCGCCGCCCTTCACGACCTCGACGTGCTGCTGTCGCCGTCCGGTGGCGACCACGACCGCTCGTTCGAGCGGATCGTGACCGGGCGCCGGGTCGACGGCGTGGTCCTGATGGAGATCCGCCTCGCCGACGACCGGGTGACCCGGCTGGCCAAGGCGGGGCTGCCGTTCGTGACGATCGGGCGCACCGCCGAACCGCACGGCATGAGCTGGATCGACATCGACTACGCCGGTCTGATCGCCCGGTGCGTGCACCACCTGGCCGATCTCGGGCACCGGCACGTGGCTCTGGTCAACCGATCCGCCGAGTTGGTGGCCACGGGCTACGGCCCCAGCCATCGCGCGCTGGCCGGGTTCCGGGCGGCGGTGGTGGAGCGCGGCCTGACCGGCGTCGACGTCTGCTGCGGCGACGACGCCGCCTCCGGCGAGGCGTGCGTGGAGCAGTTGCTCGCCACCCACCCGGAGGTCACCGCGCTGGCCACCATCAACGAGGCCGCGCTGCCGGGAATCCAGCGCGCGCTGACCGGCGCCGGCCTGTCCGTCCCGGCCGACTTCTCCGTGACCGGGGTCGCGGCCCAGCATTGGGCAGAGGACTTCCGGCCCCCGTTGACCGCCGCGGACGTGCCGACGCGGGACATGGGCGCCGAGGCCGTGGCCCTGCTGTTGGAGAGCATCGCCTCGCCCGGCGGCGTGCCGCGGCACCACCTGCACAGCCCGCCCATCTCGCTGCGCTCCAGCACCGGCCCGGTGCCGACCCGCTAGCCGGCAGCTCGCCGCTCCTCCTGGGCGGCGGCGAGGATCAGATAGCTGCTCGCGGTCCACGTGTACGCACGGTCGCGCAGCCCGGCACCGGTTTCGGCGTCGAAGTTCTCCGCGAAGCCCGACTTCTCACACAGCGCCAGGAACCGCGCCGCGATGTCGTCCGCGATCCCCGTGTGCCCGGCCCGCCGCAAGCCGTCCTCGACCAGCACCGTCGACGGTGCCCAGATCGGTCCACGCCAGTAGCCGTCGGCGAGGTAGTGGGCCGAGTCGGTCGGCTCGGTGGCCAGCCCGTGCGTGGTCAGGTGGGTCCGCACGCCTTGCGCCAGCGCGGTGTGGACCGGGGCCGGCAGGTCGGCGCCGAGTGCGACGGGCATCAGGTCGAGCAGGCTGCGGCTGGCCCGCCGTCGCCCCGTCCGGGGCGCGCGGGAGGTGAACCGCGCGCCGTCCCAGAGGTCCCGCAGCATGGCGGAGTGGATCCGGTCGGCCTCGCCGGCCCAGGCGTCGGCGGGCTCGCCGAGCTCGGTGGCGAGGTCGGCCAGGCAGCGCAACTGCGAGACGAGGAACGCGGCGAGATCGGCCGTCTGCAGGACGCGGTCGTCGTCGAAGGTGGTCGCGTTGTCCCAGCCGCTGTCGTTGCCGTGCTGGTAGTGGGGCAGGTCCTGGCCGGGGGAGCGGCGCGCGTCGAGCCAGAACCGGGCCCACCGGGCCAGCCGGTCGTACGTCTCGGCCAACGCCGCCCGCTGCGGCTGCTCGGGCAGGCGCCGGCGCAGGTGTCGCAGGGCCCAGCCGTGGATCGGGGGTTTGACGTAGTTGTGCAGGACCTCGGAGTGGGTGATCGAGTCGGGCAGGGCGCCGGCCTCGTCCTGGTGGTCGAAGGGCAGGTGGAACTGGTGCCAGGCGAGCTCCGGCTCGCCGGCCGCCAGGGCGATCGCGTTGAAGCAGTGGTCCCAGCTCCACACCTTGTCCATCCAGTGCTTGGACATCAGCACGGCCGGCCGGGTGACGAAGCCCGCCGGGCGCACCGTCGCCGACCACAGCACGTAGGCGGCGAGCTCGGCGGCCGGGGTGTCCGCGCCGCGCCACGGCGCGACCGCGTCGACGAACGCGGTGAACTCGGTGCTCCGGTCCAGGCACAGCCGGTCGAAGGCGGCGGTCGGGTGGTACGGCCGGCGGGCGGTGGCGTACTCCTCGACGGCGATCTCCCATGGCTGCTCACCCGACAGGTCCAGGTGGCGCTCCGCGGTCCCCAGCGCCTCCACGCCCTCGGTGCCTCGGAGCGCACCGGCCAGCACCGTGACCCGGTAGCGGCGCCCGGTCTCGTACGAGGTGAACACGTGCGACTCGTCGACCGGGTCGTGGTAGAGGTAGATGCCGCTGAACGGGGTCAGGGCGGGTTCGGCCGCCGCGATCCGCAGACCGAGCCGCCGTCCCCGGATCCGCACGGTCTCGGGGCCGTCGAAGACGGCGTCGATCCGGCCGGGACCGGCGCGCCAGGTCAGCAGGGACGGCGTGGCGATGACCGTCGCGTTGGCGTCCGTGGGCGACAGCCGCAGCACGGGGTGCAGCCCGCTCTGGTGGGAGACCAGGTGCAGGTCCTCGGCGTACACCTTCTCGCCCACGACCGGGGAGATGTCGAGCCACGAGCCGCGGTAGCTGAACGGGATGTCCTGGATGGAGAACTGCGGACCGGACGGGGCGACGGTCATGGGTGGCGGTTGCCTCTCTGTGGTGCGGTTGGTCAGTCCTTGACGGCGCCGGCGGTCACGCCCATCGAGACGTAGCGCTGGGCGAGGATCAGCAGGACGGCGGCGGGGACGGAGGCGACGACAGCGGTGGCCATGATGGCGTTCCACTGCTGGTTGTTGTTGCCGATGTAGTGGTAGATGCCCAGGGTGATGGGCTGGTGGTCGCCGCCGCCGACCAGGGTCGAGGCGAAGATGAAGTCCGACCACGACCACAGGAACGCGAACAGCGACACGGTGACGACCGAGTTGCGGCTGACCGGCAGCACGACCGACCAGAAGGTACGGAGTCGGCCGGCACCGTCGACCACGGCGGCCTGGAGCAGCTCGTCCGGGATTCCGTACATGAAGGCCGTGAAGATCAGGACGGCGAACGGCACCGCGAGGGTCGAGTCGGCCAGGATCAGGCCCGGTAGCGTGTTGAGGATGCCCAGGTTGAGGTAACTGGCGTAGAAGCCCATCGCCATGATGATTCCCGGGATCATCTGGGCGATCAGCAGCACGAAGCTCAGCGCCCGTCCGCCCGGTGGCCGCAGTTTCGCCAGCGCGTATCCGGCGGGGGCGGCCAGCGCCACGGTCAGCGCCACCGTCCCGAGACCGACCACGAAGCTGGTGCCCAGGTACGGCAGTTGCTGGTCGATCACCGCCCGGTAGCCGTCGAACGTGCCGTCGGTCGGGAACAGGTGCGGCGGGGTGGCCCGCAGGTCCCGGTCCCGGGTGAACGAGACGTTGACCATCCAGTAGACGGGGAAGAGCATCAGCCCGGTCAGCACCAGCCCGACGCCGGTCTTCCACCAGGTGCGCGGCCTCGACGTGGTCATCGCAGGTGCTGCCTTCGCTCGAGCCGGATGTAGAGGAGCCCGGCGACCAGGGCCATCACGATGAGCAGGTTGCCGATCGCCGCGCCCGGTCCGAACTCGGGCAGCAGGCTGCCGAAGCCGAGCCGGTACGACCAGATGGCGAGCGTCGCCGAGGAGCCGGTCGGCCCGCCCTTGGTCATGATCCAGATGATGTCGAAGACCTTCAGCGTGTAGATCAGTCCCAGCAGCAGCGTGATCGCCGAGACCGGCCGCAGCAACGGCAGGGTGATCGACCAGAACCGCTGCCAGCCCGTCGCGCCGTCGAGCGCGGAGGCCTCGTACACCTCGGACGGGATCGCCTGCAGGCCGCTGTAGAGCACCACCAGGTTGAAGGGGATGCCGATCCAGATGTTCGCGATGGTCACCGAGGCCAGCGACCAGCCCGGTGAGGTGAGCCAGTGGACCGGTTCGATCCCGACCACGCCCAGTGCCGCGTTGACCAGGCCCGAGTCGCTGTTGAGCAGCCATGACCAGGTCGACGCCGAGACGATCAGCGGCAGCAGCCACGGCACGAGGATCAACGCCCGCAGCGAGCGCGAGAGCGGGAAGTGCTGGTGGAAGAACAGCGCCAGCGCCAGGCCGAAGGTGAACTGGAAGGCGAGCGAGACGCCGGTGAAGACCAGGGTGTGCGCCAGCGTCGGCCAGAACGTCGGATCGGACAGGACGGTGCGGTAGTTGTCCAGGCCGGCGAAGGGCGCACCACCCTGCACGAACGAGCGCACGGTGTACTCGCGCAAGCTCAACTCGACGTTGCGGTAGAGCGGGTAGGCGTAGAAGGCCACCAGGTAGCCGGTCACGGGCGCCAGGAACGCCCATGCCGGCCACCGGCGGGTACGTGTCGGGGGAGTCATCGGGTCGGTCGGCGCTATCCGTTCGAGGCGGTGGTCTGCGCGGCGGCGAGCGCCTCCTGCGGGGTCTTCGTGCCGCTCAGGGCCGCCTGCACAGCCGTCCACAGGGGCTCGGAGATCTTCGGGTACTTCGTGCCGAGGTTGTCGCCGGTGCGGCCTCTGGCCACCTTGACGGCCTCCACCCAGACCTTGAGCTTGGGGTCGGCGGCCACCTGCCGTTCCTGCACCGCGGCCACGGGTGCGACGTACGAGAGCGTGGCGTCGGTCGTGAGCAGGTTCTCGGCGCTGGTCAGGCAGGTGACCAGCTTTTGCGAGGTGGCGTACCGGCCGGTGTCGGTCTGCACCGGGATCGAGACGAACTCGCCCCCGGTCGGCGCCGGCGCCGGGCCGCCCGTGCTCGCCGGGATCGCGATGGTGCCGTACCCGAACCCGAGCTTCTCGGCGTTGCCCAGTTGCCAGGTGCCGTTCTCGGCGAAGGCATACTCGCCCGTGGCGAACTCCTGCCAGCTCGTGGTCTGGGTGTTGTTGATGACGGAGTTCGGTGCGTGCCCCTGCTTGAGCCAGTCGGTCCAGAGCGTCAGCGCGGACACCGCCTGCGCGGAGTCCAAGCTGGTCAGTTGTGCGCCGGAGCCCCAGAACCAGGGCAGGAACTGGAAGCTGCCCTCCTCGGTGCCGATCGCGGAGAAGGTGATGCCCTTCTTCCCGGCCGCCTTGACCTTGGTCAGCGCCGCGGTCAGCGACGTCCAGTCCTTGACCGAGGCGGGATCGACGCCGGCGGCGCTCAGCAGGTCCTTGTTGTAGTAGAGGGCGAGGGTGTTGGCCCCGATCGGCACCCCGTAGGTCTTGCCACCGCTCTGGCCGGCGCCGAGCAGGTTGGCCTCCATGCTCGAGACGTCCAGCTTGTTCTCCTCGGTGGTGGTCAGGGCGCCGGCCTCGGCCAACGTCGAGATAACCGGGTTGTCGACGACGAGCACGTCCGGCGAGTTGCCCTGCTGGGCGGCGAGCAGGGCCTTGTTGGTCAGGTCGGTGGTGTCGTAGCCGGTCCGCTCGACGGTCACTCCCGCGGAGGTGCCGCACTTCTTCAGCAGGGCGACCCAGTCGGAGTCGTCGGCGAACTGTGGGTAGGGGTCCCAGACGAGGTAGGCGCCCCCTCCGCCGTCGCCGCCGGGGTCGTCGCCGGACGACGAGCAGGCGGCCGTAGTCACGGCGCAGAGGGCTATCACGGCGACGGCGGCCAGGCGCCGCGGTCGGCTGAGCCTTGTCATGTGCTGCCTCATTTCCCGTAGCGAACCGATTCGACGAATCGGTTCGCCCGAAGATAGGTCTGTCCATACTCGGCGGTCAAGAGATGATCAGCCTGACTGCAGAATGGTCAACCGCAGCCGCGTTGCCGGCGGCGAGACATTCATTGACATCCTTCAGTCCCGGTCATACGATCCGAGCGAATCGATTCGCAGTGCACCCCGGAGCGCGTCGTCCCCACGCCCAGCAAGGAGCCGCCCGTGCAAACCCCGTCCCGCGCCAGGCCAGGACCGGTCCGAGCGATCGCCGCCCGACTCGTGGTCGGCCTGCTCGCTGCCGCCGCCACCGTCACCGTGGCCGCGTCTCCGGCCCAGGCCGCAGACGAGTCGATCAGCGTCAACTTCGCCACGACCACCGGCACGCCGACCTATCGCGCGTCCGGCTGGATCTACGGCATGACCGAGAACGCCAGCGGTCCGGCCGACCACTTCTACCGGGACGTGAAGTTCCAGGCCATGCGGGCCGGCGGCGCGCAGCTCGCCGGGAGCGGGTGGGTCGGTGGCACGTACGACCGCCGGTGGAATTCCACCCTCGCCCAGGCCCGCCGGACCGCGGCCCTCGGCGGCACGTTCATCATCCTGCCGCACGACCTGTGGGGCGCGGACGGCGCCGGAATCTCCCGCTTCCCGGGCGACAACGGCAACTGGACCGACTACGACAACTTCCTGACCCGCCTCGTCAACGACGTCCGGACGGCGGGGCTCACCGTGCAGTGGGACATCTGGAACGAACCCAACATCACCATCTTCTGGAACCGACCGATCTCGCAGTACCTGGAGCTGTGGCGCCGCACGTACCAGCGCCTCCGCGCGGAGTTCCCGAACCAGCTCATCGTCGGGCCGAGCTGCGCCTGCGTGCCGTCCACCAGCCACACCTTCTGGAACCAGTACCTCGACTTCGTGCGCTCGACCAACACGGTGCCGGACATCGTCAGCTGGCACTCGCTGCCGGGCGACCCGGTCGCCAACGTCGCCGCCGCCAACGCCACGCTCGACCCGCGCGGCATCGCCCACCCCCGCCCGTACCAGATCAACGAGTACGGAGCGCCCGACGAGCAGAACCCCGCCGACGGCGCCTGGTACATCGCGCGACTGGAACGCGCCCGGGCGGACGGCCTGCGGGCGAACTGGGCCGGCGGCGGCAACCTGCACAACGACATCGCCAACCTCCTGGTCCGCAACTCCGCCGGGCAGCACCAGCCCAAGGGCGAGTGGTGGGCCTACCGCTACTACGGGTCCCAGAGCGGGCAGGTGGTCGCGGTGACCGCCAGCCAGTCCTACGACGCGTACGCCACGAAGGCCACCGGCGAGGCGAAGGTGCTGGTCGGCGGCGGCCGCACCACCGGCAACCTGACCGTCAACCTGCAGCGGCTGGACACCACCAGCGGCATCGTGCAGAACAACCAGGTGCGCGTCCGCACGCAACGCGTCCCGAACAACGGCGGCGGCGCGGTGCAGGGCCCGATCACCGTCTCGAACAGCGTGGTCAACGTGTCCAACAACAACGTCACCGTGACCCTGCCGTACACGAACCAGACCGACACCTACACCGTCACCCTGCTGCCACCCTCAGACGGCTCCTTCCAGTCGGTGGCCGTGGCCCAGCACTCCCAGCAGTGCCTGGACAACACCGGCATGAGCTCCGCGGACGGCAACGCCCAACAGCAGTTCTACTGCGAGGGCGGCGACCAGCAGCTCTGGAACTTCCGCCCCGTCCCGGGCGTGGCCGACACGTACACGGTGGTCAACCAGCACAGCGGCAAGTGCCTCGACGTCAGCGGCGTCTCGACCGCCAACGGCGCGGCCGTGATCCAGTGGACCTGCTCGAACGGCCTCAACCAGCAGTTCACCCTCCGCCGCGTCAGCTACTCGGGCAACGACGCGCACGACTACCAGCTCGTCGCCCGGCACAGCGGCAAGTGCGTCGACGTCAACGCGGTCTCCACGGCGGCGCGGGCGATGGTCCACCAATGGACCTGCAACCCGACCGGCCAGGCCAGCCCGCTGAACCAGACGTGGCGGATCTGGGGTCGCTAGTTCACCCACACTCATCCCCGAGGAGCTACTCGTGCGACTGCGAAGCCGTCCCCTTCGACGTCTCCCCGCTCTGGCCGCTGCGCTGATCGGCCTGTTCATCGGAGTCGGCGTCACCACCGTCGGCGCCGCGCCCGTGTCCGCCGCCGCGATCGAGCCGGGGCAGAGCACCCGGATCGCCGGCGTCCAGTCCGGCCGCTGCCTGGACGTGGCCAACGCCAGCACCGCCAACGGCGCCGCGATCCAGCTGTGGGACTGCCAGGGCGGGGCCAACCAGACCTGGACCTGGACGTCGACCAGACAGCTCATGGTGTACGGCAACAAGTGCCTCGACGCCTCCGGCCAGGGCACCGCCAACGGCACGGCGGCGATCATCTGGACCTGCAACGGCCAGGCCAACCAGCAGTGGAACGTGAACAGCAACGGCACGATCACCGGCGTGCAGTCCGGGTTGTGCCTCGACGCCAACGCCAACGGCACCGCCAACGGCACGAAGGTCCACCTGTGGGCGTGCCACGGCGGCACCAACCAGCAATGGACGTCACCGGGCACGCCGCAGCAGCCGACCGGCGCGCGCCCGTGCGACATCTACGCCTCCGGCGGCACGCCGTGCGTCGCGGCGCACAGCACGACGCGGGCGCTCTACGGCACGTACGCGGGCAACCTCTACCAGGTCCGGCGTTCGTCGGACAACACCACCCGCGACATCGCCGTGTCCAGCGCCGGCGGCACCGCGAACGCGGCGACCCAGGACGCGTTCTGTGCCAACACGACGTGCGTGGTCACGGTCGTCTTCGACCAGTCCGGTCGCGGCAACGACCTCTGGTACCAGGGGTCGAGCGTCGTCCCGGGCTCGCCGCAGAGCAGGCCGGCGGTCGCGACGTCGGAGTCCCTCACGGTGGGCGGCGCCAAGGCCTACTCGTTGTACATCAACCCCGGCAA
The DNA here is from genome assembly GCF_040676915.1 of Asanoa sp. NPDC049475. Classification (NCBI taxonomy): domain Bacteria; kingdom Bacillati; phylum Actinomycetota; class Actinomycetes; order Micromonosporales; family Micromonosporaceae; genus Asanoa; species Asanoa sp. NPDC049475. The sequence goes on from NZ_JBFAPY010000005.1 coordinate 295,065, forward strand.
CAGCTACTGGCGTGACGGCCACCTGACCGGCGTGCCGACCGGCGCCGCGCCCGAGGGCATGTACATGGTGACCAGCGGCACCCACGTCAACGGCGGTTGCTGCTTCGACTACGGCAACAGCGAGACGACCCGGAAGGCCGATGCCGCCGGCGCGATGGACGCCATCAACTTCAGCACCCAGTGCTGGTTCGGTGGCTGCTCCGGCAGCGGACCATGGGTGCAGGCCGACCTCGAGTGGGGCCTGTTCTCGGGCGGCAGCCAGAGCTGGAACTCCAACCAGCGCGCCTTCACCAGCAAGTTCGTCACCGCGACGCTGAAGAACAACGGCACGAGCCGCTTCGCCATCAAGGGCAGCAACGCCCAGTCCGGCAGCCTCTACACGCTCTGGGACGGTTCGCTCCCGTCGGGCTACAGCCCGATGCGGAAACAGGGCGCGATCATCCTGGGCAGCGGCGGTGACTGCTGCAAGCCCGACGGCGGCGCCAACCTCAGTGCCGGCACCTTCTACGAAGGAGCGATGGTCGCCGGCTACCCGTCCGACGCGACGGAGAACGCGGTGCAGGCCAACGTGGTGAGCGCCGGCTACCGCTGACGCCGCGACCGCACGGAGCCGCCTCGGCCACGGCGATCCCCGCCGTGGCCGAGGCGGCCGCCAGACCGCCCGCGCCGGGTCAGCGCATCGCCGACCGTAGGTGCGCCGCCCAGCCGGCCTCGAAGTCCGTGAACGACACCCCGAGCACGTCCCGCGTCGCCGTGCCGACCGACGCGCCCCGGTAGTGCGCGGCCACGAACTGGTAGACCTTCTTCTGCCCGTACCGGTCGGCGAGGTAGCTCATCGCCGAGTGACCGAGCCAGTAGTGGTAGCTCTGCCGCCCCTCCATCTTCCAGGAGACGTTGTTGGGCAGGTCCTCCTGGTAGTTGTAGGAGCGCAGGATCTGTCTGCCCTCGGCGGTGCGATCGCTGGTCGTGAAGGGCTTGCGGCCATGCGCGAGGTACTCGGCGAATCCCTCGACGACCCACTTGTCGGGGCCGTCGAACGCCGTCGCGGCCGGGCCACGCTTGATCAACACGGCGACGATGGCGTGGGCCAACTCGTGTCGGAAGATCTCCAGCTTCCGCTCCTCGCCCTGCCCGAAGTGGTACCTGTCGGCCACGTCGATGACCACGCGGCTGGTGGCGACCTCCTGCTCGGCCGTGCCGTCGATCGCCCCGACCGGCGGCACGGGGATCGCCACTCCGGACTCGATGGGCGTTTCCTTCGTCGTCCGATACAGCGAGCCGAGGTCCTTCTTCCCCTTCACCAGCGAGATCACGAAGCCCTGCGGGACCTTCGCGTCGACTCCGCCGGAGCGCCACGCGGCCAGGTTCTCCGTCGCCGCGCGCTCAGCCAGACGTGCGTACCGACGGGCTTCGGCCTTCAGCGACTCGTCCACGATGACCACCGTGTGCGGGGTCTTCTCGACGTGGATGGGGCGGCCCCGGTCCCACGGAGCCGGGTAGTAGGTGGTCTTGTCACGCTTCTCGATGGCCAGGGCGCCCTTGACGGCGGTGACCTTCAGGGCGGCGCCCGGGCTGGCCTTGGTCATCGTCCACTCGTACAACTCCTCGACCGGCGTCGGGTCAGCACGATCGAACCGGTGCACGAACGACACCTGCACGTCGAACGTGCCCTCGGTCGACACGGTCGCGCCGAACTCCTCGTACCGGGCCTCGGCCAGGGGCAGCTTGTTGAGGCTGTGGAAGAGGGTCGTCTGCCGCGCGACCAGGTCCTCGTCGGCCGGGTCGAACGGCGCCAGGAACGCCTGGAGGTCCCGCTTCGCCAAGGCCCCGGTGTGCTCGGCCAGCAGGGCCGCGATCTCGTCCGGCGGGGCGTCATCGGCGGAAGGGCGGCCGAGGAGGGTCACCAGGGCGATCACCGAGCCGGCGAGCAGAAGGACCAGAACTACCCCGACGGCGGTCAACCCGATCCATAGGCCGCGCCGGGACCGGGGCGGCGGTGGCGGCGCCGGAGCGGATGCGTTGGCCCAAGGTTGGGCGGGTGGGCTCGGGACGGAGGGGTGGCCCTCGGCCATGACAGATCCTCGCTGGTGTTGACATCGGACCGGACGACAGTCCACAAGCGACCGAGTCCGGAGAGGCTCGACCATTATTCATGTCGGCGCCGTCGATGTCCGTCCCGACTCCCGACCGCCGAACGTCCGGTCAAACGTCCGGTTGAACGTCCTGGACTACCGCCGGTCCGGACGTCACCATGGGCTGCTCATCTCTCATCCATACCTGAGGAAACAGACTTATGCACGAGGGGTCTCCCTCCGTTCTCCCGTCCAGCCAGTCGAAGCGCCGGCGGTGGATCATCACCGGCTCGGTGCTGACGGTCGTCCTACTCCTGGCCGCAACGGTGTTGGTGGTCCGGGGACATCTCGCGAAGGAGCAGGTCAAGCGGGACGCCGCGTACGCCGCCGCGGAAGAGGCGCTCAACCCCATCAAGCTCGACGAGATCGACGCGCTGTTGGCCGCACAGGCCAAGGCGCTCAAGGACCGCGACGAGAAGGCGTTCCTGGCGGCCTACGACCCGGCGGACAAGAAACTGGTGGACCAGCAGAGCGTGCTGTTCCGCAACCTGATCAAAGTGCCGTTCGCCGAGGCCGACTTCAAGAGGCTCGGAGAAGGGTCGGCTTTCAGGCCTGTCGGCACCGGGGCCAGCGTCGACCACGTGGTGGGGTTCGTCCACAAGATCGACGGGTACGACCTGCACCCGGTGAACGAGCGCTACGAGTGGACGATCGTCCGGACCGAACAGCGCGGCCCGATCAAGGTGACGGCGGTCAAGGGCATCACCGACGACGGGGAGTTCAACTACTATCCCGCGCCCTGGGACAAATGGCGCACCATCCACGTCGAGCGGACCAAGCACACGCTGTTCATCGTGGACGGGTCGTTGAAGGCGCAGGCCAAGCGGTACGCCCCGCAGGCCGAGCGGGCCGCGGTGGCCGACCTCGCCGCGTGGCGGGCCGGGGGAGTGTCCGGCGAGACCCCGCGGGGGTTCGTCATCTCGTTGGTGAAGGGCAAGAAGGATCTCGGATCGCTCTACCGGACGTCGAAGGAGGCACCGCCGGAGTCCGGGGTCTCGTTCCGCGTAGACCGCTTCCAGGACATCAACGCACCGGAGGACGAGAAGGCCCCTCTGATCGGGGGCAGTCGGGTGGTGATCGACTTGTCCAGCCCGTTCTTCGATCCGGGTGAGGTCGACGGACCAGCGGAGCTCTTCCGGCACGAGTTGGCACACTCGCTGGTGGCCGCACTCAGCGACCAGCCGGATGACCTCACTGTCGTTCTGAAGTCCAGCTGGGTGACCGAGGGATTCGCCGAATACCTGGCTTACGAGCGGCGGCCGTGGACAACCAGTCGCCGCACCCCGGCCGTCAAGGAGGCCCTACGCGCCGGTTGGTCCCTGGGGCTGAAGGACGATTTCAACTTGAAGAACGCCGAGAGTTCCACGCTCGCCTACTGGTGCGGCCATGCGGCGATCGGTTACATGGCCGAGAAATACGGAGAGAAGAAGGCATTCGAGGTGGTCGCGGAGCACTACCGGGGCAAGGAGGTCAACGACGTCCTGCAGGAGGTGCTCGACGTTTCGTACGAGGACTTCTACGCCGAGTGGGAAAAGTACGTCAAGGCCAAGATCCGCTGACCCGTGTCGGACGCGAGCGGCGGTGGCCGGAGCGACAATCTCCTCGCTCTGGCCACCGCGGCGACGACCAGGTAGCAGGCCGTGGATGGTCGGCCGGCAGTCTATCCCGAGGCGTTCTGGACCACGAGGGGGAGTGGCGTATCGCGCAGTTCTCTGCGTGAGTCGATGGCGAGTTTGGCGAAGACCTTGCCCAGGTGCCACTCGACTGTCCGCGGGCTGATGAACAGTTCTGCGCCGATCTCCTGGTTGGTCTGCCCGTCGCGGGCCCGGGACGCGATCAGTGACTCCTGGGGTGTCAGGTCCAGGGTGGTGTCGGGCGTTCGTTTGCGGGTTGTCCCGCCGGTTGCCAGCAGCTCGTTGCGTGCCCGTTCTCCGAAGCCCTTGGCGCGGATCCGCATGAACAGGTCATGGGCCGGCTGTAGCTGGCGGCGTGCGTCCGCTCGTCGGTTGTTGCGCCGCAACCACTCTCCGTACACGAGCTGTGCACGGGCGAGATGTGCGTTCATTCCGCTTTCGGCAAGCCGGTCAATGGCTGTCCGATAGAGGTCGTCGGCATCAGGTCCTCGACTCAGCAGGGCTCGGGAACGTGCTTCCGTGCCCAGCGCCCATGGCGTACCGCTCGCCTTTGTGCGTTCCGAGAGTTGCCTCAGTGCCGCTTGGGCGACCTCCCACTGCTCCAGCCGGGCCGCCGCTTCCACCACCTCGGCCAACGCCCAGGACGCGAACGCGAGGCCGGTGCCGTCGGCGACGCGTGTGGCGGCGCCGAGCGCCGATGTGTATCGGCCTAGGCCGTTGTTGAGCAGTGCCGCGGCGTACTGCGTCAACCTCAACACGCCGTGGTCTTCATCCGCCGACGTGTCCCTGATCGCAGCTTGGCTCAGTTCGCCGGTGCCCGCCGGGTCGCCGTGCCAGGCCGCCAGGACGATCCGTGTGTACGGCGCCGAAACCCGGATCGTGGCGTCCAGCGCGGCTGCCTCTTCGGCGAGCGCGATGGCGGTGGCGAATTCTCCTGTCTGGACGTGGAAGCTGGCGTAATAGTCCAGAGCTTTCGGGAGCAGGCTCAACGTCCCGGACGCGCGGGCTCCGTCCACGTGACGACGCAACACCTCCTGCCACATGGTCGCGTCCCACAACTCCATCGCGACCAACGACGACGTAAGAGAGATCAGCCCGGCGTCCGCTGTGCGGCCGGCGTCCACCGCCCGCCGCAACGTCGGCGCTGCCGTCGCGTGCCCTTGGGTGAACAGCGTTGAGAGGCCATCGAGAAGGAGGTCGACCGCGTCCTGCGGGCGCTGATTCGCGGGGGCCGAACGGGCCGCCTCCGCGACCCAACGCATTCCCTGATGTCCCCGCAAACCCGCCGCTCCGGCGAACTCCGTCGCCATCAGCGCCTCCAGGTACGTCTCTCGGGCCAGAGCTCCATCGAGTGGGGCGAAGTGGCGAGCCGCCTCGATCAACAGTGCCGGTGCCTCGTCAGCCCGGCCGCGTGCGAACATCAGCTGCGCCCGCAGATGTTCGAGACGAGCCAGGTGCAGGCCGTCCAGCTCGACCATCTCGGCATCGGTCACCAACTCGTCGGCGGCGTCGAGCGCACCCGCGGCCAAGGCGGCTTCGCCTGCGGCCACAGCTCGCTGGGCACGGCGGATTGGCTGTGCCGTCAGTTCGGCGGCGCGCCGCAGGTATGCCGCGTTGGAGGCGGCGCCCCCTCGTGCCGCCGCTCGGTCGGCGCAATGGGCCAACTCTTCAGCCAACCGATCGTCCGGAGCCACGGCGGCGGCCGCGAGATGCCAGGTGCGCCGGTCCGGGTCCGTCCGCCGATCGGTTGCCTCGGCCAACGCGGCATGTGCTCGCCGAAGATCGAAAGGTTGAGCCGATCGACGGACGGCCGACCGCGCGAGTGGGTGGACGAAGCTGATCCGCAGTCCGATCTTGATCAACCCGGCGGCCTGCGCGATGGCACCGACGTCTTCGTCAAGGCCCGATGCGGACGCGGCTCGCCACACGACGCCGGCGTCGCCGAGCGGTTCCACGGCGGCCAGCAAGAGAAACTGTCGGGCCTGCCGAGGCAGGCCCCGCACGCGCCGCAGATAGGCTCGCTCGATCCGAGCGGACCGGCTCTCTGAGGACTCGGCGGTCGGTTGACCGACCCACGCGAGGTCCGAGGAGGCCAGTTCCACAGGCAACTCCAAAAGCGCCAGCGGATTCCCGCGTGCCTCAGCGAGGATCCTGTCGCGCACACGTTCATCACGCAGGCCCGGAGCCGCCGATGCCAGCAACCTGCGCGCGTCGCGGTCATCAAGCCCGGTCACGACCAACTCCGGCAGCCCCGCCAGCGCTTGGTCCCGGTCCGGTTCGAGCTCGGCGAAAACCATAGCGATCGGTTCTGCTCCCAACCGCCGTGCGACGAACGCCAACGCCTTGGTCGACGCTTCGTCAAGCCACTGCACATCGTCGATCAGACACACGAGCGGACGCCGGTTTGCCCACTCCGACAGCAATGTCAAAGCAGCCAGTCCGACCAGGAGATGATCCGGTGCTGGTCCGTCGACGAGCCCGAAGGCGACACGCAACGCGTCTCGCTGTGGAGTCGGGAGGACGTCGAGTTGCCCGAGCATCCTTCCACAGACCTGATACAGGCCGGCGTACGTCAACTCCATTTCGGACTCGACGCCGGTGACCCGGATGACGGCGGCGTCGAGGGCCTTGCCGGCCACATAGTCGAGAAGGGCCGTCTTTCCCACGCCGGGCTCTCCGCGCAACACGAGCAGCCGGTGCTTGCCGGCGCGCACGTCCGTCACAAGCTGGTCGAACAGTTCGCACTCGCCGCGTCGGCCAAGGAGTCCATGCCCTGCAGACATCGCGGATGTCTCCCTCGAAGCCACTCGCACGTCATGGCCGGTTACGGACGGCCGGTCATCCATACGGGCTTTGGGTTCAGAGTAGTCCTCCGGACCTGGGCATCGTGTCCGAACGACAAACCTCTCAGGCCGCCATCTTCGCCTTCTTGGCGCCTCCCCACAGCGATCCGGGGTTTGCCCTGCGTGGGTACCGGTCGAGCATCGCACCGTACAAGTCCTTCGCGGTCTTGGTGTGAGCGTCGAGGTCGTTGAAGTCACGCAGGTAGGTCGCGGTCTCGGCGAGGATGGCCGGATCGTCCTCCCGCTGAGGGTTCTTGTGACCCGCGACCACGACGGCCGGATCGAGCTCCCGCAGCCGATCGGCCATGCTTGCCCAGTGATCCCGCGTCTCGGTGGTGGTTTCGGCCATGTACGGATGGGTGTCGTTGTAGGCGACGTCGCCGGCGGCCAGCAGCCGCAGGTCGGGCACCCATAACACCGAGGATCCGGCCGTGTCGGTGAACCCGGTCTTGATGGGTTCCAGCTGGTGTCCCTCCAGGTCGATCCCTTCGGTGTCCAGCGCTTCCGGAACTGGCAGTTTCCGCGGGATCTGGCCGGGGAAGAGTTTTTCCCAGAACGAGCTGACCAACCCAGGTCCGCTCTGGACGACGGATCCCGTCGCGGTCTCCTTGGTGGCTATCGCACGTGCGCCCGGGAACGCGTCGATGATCTGACCGACGCCGAAGAGATGGTCGCCGTGGGCGTGGGTGATGAACACATGGGTCAGCCTGCGACCGAACGAGCGCACCCAGTCGACAAGGGCTTTGTTCTGCTCCACGGTGGCGTACGTGTCGACGAGGACCGCATCACGCTCGCCGTACACGAGGGTGGCGGTGTTGGCGACCCAGAACAGATCTTCGGGGCCGAAGGGCAGGTCGCGGGTGAGACCGGGCCGACGGATGTGGTGAACGGCGTACTTCATCTTCTCTCCTTGTCGCGTGTGCTCCCGTCGAGAGGGCCCGTGAGCGGCGATGGCACTGCGGAACCGCTCAGTACCTGACGGTGCTGGAGCCGAGCCGGGGCGACACGACCGTTGTCCGGCCGTCGACCGTCGCACCCGCGAACGCCAACGAGGGAGCGAGAATCCGGTTGTTGTCAGCGGGGAAGTTGAGCGAAGGCGTCGACACTTCGTCGAGACGGGTTGTCTGCTCGTGCGACAGCCGCACATCGACCGCGTCCAGATTCGCCTTCAACTGGTCGAGGCGTCGCGCTCCGATAAGGACAGACGATACTCCCGGGCGGGAACCTACCCAGGCGAGTGCCGCCGCTGCCGGTGTCGTCGCAGCCTCGGTCGCGACGTCGTGCAGCACGTCGATCACCTGCCAGTCACGCTCGGCGGGTGCGCCGACCAGTTCGCCGCGGAGGGTATCGACGCTGGCGTTGCCGCGGGCGAACTTCCCTGAGAGCCAACCGCTTTTCAACGGGCTCCACGGCAGCACACCGAGACCGTGCTCGGCTGCCATCGGGATGAGCTCGCCTTCGCCCGTCCGCTCCAGAAGGGAGTACTCGATCTGTAGGCCGATCGCCGGCGTCCAACCACGGAAGTTCGCGACAAGCTGCGCCTCGGCCGCCTTCCATGCGGGCAGATCCGACAGCCCCACGTAACGGACCTTGCCCGCGGTGACGAGGTCGTCGAGTGCGCGGAGGGTCTCCTCGACGGGGACGCCACGGTCCCAGTTGTGCAACCAGTAGAGATCCAGGTAGTCGGTTCGCAGGCGGCGCAGGGACTCGTCGGCCGAGGCGATGACCGCCTTGCGTCCCGCGCCGCCGCCGTTCGGGTCACCGGGGAAAAGGTTGCCGAAGAACTTCGAGCCGAGCACGATCCTGTCTCGTAGTCCCGGTCGAGCGGCCAGGTAGTCGCCAATGATCTTCTCGGAGTGACCGTTGGTGTAGATGTTGGCCGTGTCGATGGAGTTACCACCGCGCTCCAGATACTCGCTGATCATGGCCTCCGACTCGGCAACCGAGGCGCCCCAGCCGTGGTCGTTGCCAAAGGTCATCGCACCGAGGGTGTACGGACTGACACGCAGGCCGGAACGGCCGAGAGAAACAAAATGGTCGAGTGGCATGGCGCAAGTTCACACCGCGCGCCCGAGACCGAGTAGATCGATCCCGCCAGCGCGTTGCCTGATCCTGCCAAAGTGGCACTATTGCCTGTGTGAGCGCGCTGCCGGAGATCCGCGACCTGGTGCTCCGCCACGCCGGCCGCCCGACCCCGGCCGGCCTGGTCCTCCACCGCTGCGACACACCCACCGAGCCGATGCCGTCCCAGTCGGCGCCGGTGTTCGCCCTGGTGGCGCAGGGCGCGAAGCGCGCGACGTTAGGGACGAAACTGTTCGCCTACGGCGCGGGCCAGTTCATCGTGGCGTCAATGGAACTGCCGGTGATCGCTCACGTCAGCGAGGCCTCGCCCAACGCCCCCTACCTGGTCCTCGGCCTCACCCTCAGACCGCAACTGATCGCCGGGTTGCTGCTCGACGCGCCGCCGCCAGCTCGTGGCGGGCCGGCGCCTGGCGTCACGGTCAGCACGGCCGACGACGACCTGCTCGACGCGGTGCTGCGCCTGATGCGGCTGCTCGATCGCCCACACGACCAGCGGGTGTTCTGGGCAGCGACAGAACGTGAGGTGATCTGGCGGTTGCTGACGGGGGAACAGGGCAGCACCGTCCGCCAAGTGGGGCACGGCGACCCGAACACCGTGCAGATCGAACGGGCCATCCGATGGATCCGCGAGCACCACGCGGACCTGTTCCGGGTCGAGGACGCGGCGCGCGTCGCCGGAATGAGCCCGACGTCGTTCCACCGGCACTTCCGGGCGGTCACGATGATGACGCCGATCCAGTTCCAGAAGGTCATCCGCCTGCAGGAGGCAAGGGCCCGTCTGATCTCCTCGTCCGGCAACGTGGCGGCCGTCGGATTCGCCGTCGGCTACGAAAGCGCTTCGCAGTTCAGCCGGGAATACCGACGATTGTTCGGCGTCCCACCGGGAAAGGACGCTGCTCGACTGTCCCAGTTGAGCTCAGGTCAGCACGCCGAAGTGTGAGCCCGACGATCTTCGTAAGCGTAGCGAGCGTGGCCCTGACCCTGCCCCTGGTTCGTCGAGTCGGCGTTGACCAAGGCGTTGAGGCAGTCACCTGCGCCGGAACGCAGGTGACTGCACCCGGCGACGTCATGCGGTTGAAACGGCGCCTATTTCTAACAGGTCGCGGTGCCCTCGCAGAGGCGGCCGGCGGCGACCCGGCCGAGGTCGCGCAGCGCTGCTGCGTCGTTCTGGTTCCGCAGCCAGATCTGGGTGATCAAATCGCCCTGCCGGACGAAGACGTAGGAGTTGGGCTCGCCCTTGTTCGCATTGACCCGGATCAGCGTCGAGTCGGCGCCGGCAAAGCCGGTCTCGACCACGGTGAAGCGAACCCGAGGGCAGTGGCTGCGCAGCTGTTCCGGCAGGTTGTCGAGCCACGCCTCGGCCGCCGCCGACGAGTCCATCTTGTCGGTGATCTGGTAGAAGTCCTCGTCGTCGCCGCGCTCGTAGCTCTCGTCCCAGTGCCATCTCCCGAGGGGGTTGACACCCGCGCTCCGTGGGAAGGCGCAGGCACCCGCGTTCTTGTCCAGCGTCCGGGGCTTGCTGATCTTGTACAGCTCCACGCGGTGGTAGCCCGCTGGCAGATCGCTCTCCCGCAGCATCACGTCGCGCAGGTCGACACCCGGTCCGGTGACCTGGTCCGGTGGAGCGGTGCTGGTGCTGGGGCTGGGCGAGGTCGGCGGGCCGCTCACCGCCGGCGGATGGTCGAACGCGCCGGCCGCGAAACCCACGGACGGCAGGCCGACCGCGACGGCGGTCAGCACACCGGCTGCTGCCGTCTGCGACCGCCGGCGGCGCCGGGACGCCCGCCGGGCAGCGTCGGCCCCGGCCGGAACGGCCAGCGGGGGACCGGCGCGAAACCGCGCGAACAGCTCGTCGACGTCGTCAGGCATGGTGGTCCTCCTCGTCCTCGGTCAGCAGCGTGGCGAGCGCGGCCCGGCCGCGGTGCAGCCAGGACTTGACCGCGCTCTCGGTGACGCCTTCTTGCGCGGCGATCTCGGCGATGGCCAGGTCGGCGATGTGGTACAGCACGATGGCGCGGCGATGCCTCTCCGGCAGTGAGCGCAGTGCGCGGGCCAGCGCGACCCGGTCAGGGCTCGGCTCGGCCACCACCTCTTCGCGGTGGTACCGGGCGTGGGCCCGGGCCGCGCGGGCGCGGCGCCAGCGATTGTTGGCCACGTTCATCGCGACCCGCCGGATCCAGGCCGCCGGCTCGTCGTAGGTGGCCAGCCGGTCCCAGCGCGCCCAGGCTCGGCTGAAGGCCTCCTGGACCGCGTCCTGGGCCGCGCCGACATCGGCGGTGTACGCGTACATCTGGAGCATCAACCGGTGGAAGTTCGCACTGTAGAACTCGTCGAACGACGTGCCGGCCGCCGCGTCTATGCCGGGCTTGGCCACCCGCGCAACCGTCTCCATAGGCTGCCTCCTCGTCTCCGGAGAGGACACCCTTGACCCCGGTCGCGGGTTGCGCCGCCAGCCGACGAAATATCGCGCCGCGACAGCACCAACGTCGGCGCCAGCGAGGATGAGCCCTGACGCTCCATAATGGTCAGGTGCCCGCGTTCCTCCGTCGCCGGAGGTCGAAGGCCACGAGCAGCAGGGGCACGAGCACGGCGAACTGGCGCGTCGTGTAGTGGCGAAGCTGCGCCAGCACGTCCACGCCGGCCAGTTCCCGCTCGAGGGCACCGGGCGCGATCAGCATCAGTGCGTACACCGATAGAGGCGCGTAGTTGAGCGCGACGCCCAGCACCCACAGGCCGAAGACCAGCTGGCCGGTGCCGCCGAGCAGGATCAGGTAAATCCCCAGCGCCAGCCCGCCGATCACCCCGAGCAGGAACTCACCCAGGATCACCCACCGCCGCCACCTGGCCCCGACCGATCCGTACATGTCGATCGCGGCGAGCCGCCGAACGTCCACGCGTGCATCCTGCCACGGAGGACACCGACCTCGCGCGGTCGCGCTCACGTCCGTCTGTGCCCCTGCCGGTGTCTGACCACCCGGAGAAACGGGCCACAACGTTCGGCGCGGCAGCCGGGAAACGGCCTGGTCGGACGGCGGGGAGATGTCCCGGGCGAGCCCACAGATCGCCCGGGACGAGGACCGACTAGCAGCACTCCAGCCCGTGCCTGACCGAGGCGCCCCACGGCATGTTCGCCGCGGCGGCAGGTGCGGCGAACAGCGCCACCGCGGCCGCGCCGCCGAGGATCACGATCGCCAGGCGGCGGGCCAGTTGCGTGCGGAACCGTCCCATGACATCTCCTCGCGACAAGGGCCAGCCCCCGCTGACCCGGTGACCGCCACCGTGCCAGCGACGTGTGGAAGGCCCGTGGAAGCATCACGGCGGTCACTGTCGCAGGACCTGTCGGGTCCGGTCCCCGGTCCAGGCCGCTTCGAGGATCGCGGTCAGGCTGGCGGTGTCGGTCGGGCCTGGATGGTTCTGGATCAGGCGGGTGACGCCGCCGGCCATCTCCGCGAAGCGTGGGAGGTCGGCCCGTGCCACGCCGATGTCCGCCAGGGTGGGCGGGATGCCGATGTCGGCGAGGAGCCGGTCCAGCCAGCTGAGGAAAGCAGATGCGGCCTCGGCGTCCGAGGCGTCGGTCACGTCCAGCCCGCACACCCTGGCGAGGACCGCCAACCGGTCCGCGATGGCGTCCCTGGCCGCGTCGAGCGCGTAGGGCAGCAGCAGCCCGACGCCCAGGCCGTGTGGCGTGTGCGTGGCCGCGCCGATGGGGTACTGGAGTGCGTGCGGGGCCGCGCAGCCCGCGTGGGAGAAGGCCAGCCCCGCGAGCATGGACCCGTAGGACATGTCAGCGCGCGCGGACGTGTCGCCTCCGTCCGTGACGGCACGGCGCAGGCTACGGGCGATCCGCGAGGCGGCCAGGAGCGCGTAATGGTCGGTGATCGGGTTGCGGCCAAGGAAGACCTGCTCCACCGGGTCGCGCGGTCCGTGCGGACGGGGTCGCGCGGTGTAGCTCTCCACCGCGTGACAGAACGCGTCGATGCCCGAGTGGGCGGTGACGGTCGCAGGGCAGGTGTACGTGAGCTCGGGGTCGACGATGGCGAAGTCCGGCACGATGTGGACGCTGGAGACCCCCACCTTCAGCTCGCGGTCCGGGTCGGTCAGCACCGAGACGGGGGTGAGCTCGGAGCCCGTGCCTGAGGTCGTCGGGACCGCGACGAGCGGAAACGTCGGCCCCGGCACCTTCGACTCGCCGTAGAAGTCGCGCGGTGTCCCGCCGTGGCGCCGGATGACGCCGACGATCTTGGCGAGGTCGATCACCGTGCCACCACCGATGGCGAGGATCACGTCGGCGTCCACCGCAGCGGCGGCCGAGACAGCCAGATCCACATCAGACAGTGGTACGTCCGCGGTCGCGTCGGAGAAGACCCCGAGGACCGCGACCTTGCGACGCACCGCGGCCACGATCTCGGCCACCCCCGGCTGCCCCAGCAGCACCCGGTCGGTCACGACGAGGACGCGCGAACCACACTCCGCCACCACGCGTGGGATGTTCTGCGCGACCCCTTCGCCCACGATCAGTTGGCGTGGTCCACGGACGGTCTCAAGCATGTGAGTGCCTTTCGGTCACGGAAGGTCGATCGCCGCGTACGTGACGTCGAGGTACTCGAGGATGCCCTCGTGGGAGCCCTCCTTGCCGATCCCGGACTGCTTCACGCCGCCGAACGGAGCTGACGGGTCCGAGATCAGGCCGCGGTTGATGCCGACCATCCCCGTTTCCAGACCTTCGGCGAACCGCAGCGCCCGCTGGAGGTCACGGGTGAAGACGTACCCGACCAGGCCGTGCTCGGTCTCGTTGGCCTTCGCCAGCACCTCGTCGTCGGATGTGAACGAGATGATCGGCGCCACCGGCCCGAAGATCTCCTCCTGGAGCATCCGCGCGTCGTCGGGCACGTCGACCAGGACCGTCGGCGGGTAGAAGTGGCCCGGCCCGCCCGGACGCGCGCCGCCGACCACGACCCTGGCGCCGCGGTCGACCGCGTCGGCGACGAGCTCGCCGATCTTGGCGACCGACGCCTCGTCGATCAACGCACCGACGTCCACACCGTCGTCGAGACCATGGCCGACGGACAGCGCGGCCATCCGCTCGGCGAAACGCGCCGTGAACTCCTCGCGCACCGGCTCCTCGACGTAGATGCGGTTGGCCGCGATGCAGGACTCGCCGATGTTGCGCATCTTGGCCACCATGGCCCCGTCTAGCGCGACGTCCAGGTCGGCGTCGGCACACACGATCAGGGCCGCGTTGCCGCCCAGTTCCATGGAGGTGCGCAGCACGTTGTCCGCGGCTTGGCGCAGCAGCACGCGCCCGACCTCGGTCGACCCGGTGAACGAGAGCTTGCGGGTCCGAGGGTCGGCCAGCAGGGCGGAGACCACCGGGCCGGAACGCTTGGTGGTGATCACGTTGACGACACCCGGGGGTACGCCGACCTCCTCCATGACGCGGGCCAGGTAGAGCATGGTGAGCGGCGTCTGGCCTGCGGGCTTGGTGATCGTCGTGCAGCCCGCCGCCAGCGCTGGAGCGATCTTGCGGGCGCCCATGGCCAACGGGAAGTTCCACGGCGTCACGAGGACGCACGGTCCGACCGGCTTCGGTACGGTGAGGATGCGATATCCCCCTCGGGGAGCGGTGCTGTAACGCCCCTCGACGCGCACCGCCTCCTCGGCGAACCAACGGAAGAACTCGGCACCGTATGCCACCTCGGCCCGAGCTTCGGCCAGCGGTTTGCCCATCTCGAGCGTGATCAACCGGGCGAGTTCCTCGGACCGCTCGGTCAGTGCCTGATACGTCGCCGTCAACAACTCTGACCGTGTCCGCGGCGGGGTCGCCGCCCACCCCGCCATCGCCGTGCTCGCCGCGTCCAGAGCGGCGAGCGCGTCGCCGACGTCGGCGTCCGCCACCTCGGCGATGGTCTTGCCGGTGGCCGGGTCCTCGACGGGGAAGGTGGCTCCGGTCGCGGCGTCGCGCCAGGCGTCGCCGATCCGGAGCCGTCGGTGCTCGGGGGCCAGGACGGTCATCGGGTCACTCATTGCGTCGGCTCCTGTGATCTTCTCGGTGATGTCCGGCGTGCGAGGGTGGCGCCCGGGGCGGTCTACCGCCCGGCCTCCGACAGCGACACCCCGGTGTCCGCGTCGAACAGGTGCGCACGGTCCAGGTCGACCGAGACGGTCAGTGGCTCGCCGGGCGTGCCGGCGATGGTGGGTCGTGCTTTGACCTTGACCATCTCCGTACCCACCCGGACGTCGACCACTGTGCGGTCACCGAGGGGCTCGAGCCCGTACAGCTCACCCGACAGCGACGCGTCCCCACGCTGCTCGACGGACAGGTCCTCCGCGCGCAGGCCCAGCAGCAGCGGACGACCGTCCTGCGCCGTGCTCCAGCGGGGTCGCGGCAGCGTCCAACCTTCCGCACCGACCAGACGGTCCCCTTCGGCGCGGCAGGCGAGCAGGCTGATCCGGGGGCTTCCGACGAATCCCGCGACCCACTGGTTGGCCGGACGCTCGTACACCTCGGTGGGGGTTCCGACCTGTTGCACCTGCCCCTCCTTGAGCACCGCGACCTGGTCGGCCATGGAGAGGGCCTCGACCTGGTCGTTGGTGACGTAGACGAAGGTCGCTCCGAGGCTGCGGTGGATGCGGGTGAGCTCGGTGCGCATCTCGACGCGGAGCTTGAGGTCGAGGTTCGTCAGCGGCTCGTCCATGAGGAACGCGCGCGGGCTGCGGACCAGCGCCCGGGCCAGGGCGACGCGCTGCATCTCACCGCCCGACAACTGCGCGGGACGACGCTGCAGCAGGCGTTCGATGTGCAGCAGGCTCGACATCCGCTCGACGGCAGCGGCGATCTCGCTCGACGAGCGGCGGCGGGCCCGCAGAGGCGAGGCGATGTTCTCGTACACCGTGTGTCGCGGGTAGAGGGCGTAGCTCTGGAAGACCATGGCCAGGTCGCGTGCGGCCGGGGAGTCACCGGTCGCGTCCCTGCCGTCGATATGCACCGACCCGGCGTCGAGCTTCTCGAGGCCGGCGATCGCTCGCAGGGTCGTCGTCTTGCCCGCCCCGGAAGGACCGAGCACGACGAAGAACGCACCGTCCGGCACGTCCAACGTCACCCCGTCCAGGGCCTGGACCTTGCCGTAGGACTTGCGCAGCCCCTGCACTGCCACGGTTCCCATCAGGCCACCAGCTCTTCCGTGCTCAGGTCGTAGACCGCGGGGGTCCCGCCGGTGTGCCGCAGCCCGACCGGTGCGTCAGTGGCGAAGCGGCCCGTCGGTGCCATCCGAACCCGCACGTCGCGCTCGCCGCCGTGGTCGACCACGTAGATGATTTCGTCGCCCAGCCACTCCGTCGAGACCACGCGGGCCGGCACCGAACCGTCCGTACCGGGTGCTGTCACTTCCAGTGCCTCCGGCCGGACTCCGGCGACCAGGCGACCGTCACGCGGTAGACCCGGCGGTGGCGTGAGGGCCAGTCCGCCCTTGCCGCGGAGCATCCCGTCGGCCACCTCCACGTCGATCAGGTTCATCGGCGGGGAGCCGATGAACGCGGCGCAGAACAAGCTCGCCGGCCGGTCGTAGACCTCCAGCGGTGTGCCGATCTGCTCGACGCGGCCCTTGTTGAGGATGGCGATCCGGTGACCGAGTGACATCGCCTCGACCTGGTCGTGGGTGACGTAGACCATCGTCGTCCCCAGCTCGCCCTGGAGGTGCTTGATCTCGGTGCGCATGTCCGCCCGCAGCTCCGCGTCCAGGTTGGTGAGCGGCTCGTCCATGAGGAACGCGCGCGGCCGGCGCACGAGGGCGCGGGCGAGCGCGACGCGCTGCTGCTCCCCACCGGAGAGCCGGCGCGGTCGCCGGTCCAGCAGCGGACCGAGCCGCATCAGCCGGGCGGCCTCGTCGACCCGCGCGCGCACCTCCGCCTTGGGCAGTCCCTCGGCCCGCAACGGAAACGCCAGGTTGTCACGGGTCTTCAGGTGCGGGTAGAGGGCGTAGAACTGGAACACCATGGCGATGTCGCGCTCGGCCGGCGGCAGGTCGTTGACCAGCGTGTCCCCGATGCGGATGTCGCCGGTCGTCTGCCTCTCCAGGCCGGCGATGGCGCGCAGCGTGGTCGTCTTGCCGCAACCCGACGGACCGAGCATCACGAACAGCTCACCGTCGTCAATGGACAGGTCCACGTGGTCGACCGCCACCGTGCCGTCCGGGTAGCGCTTGTGCAGCGCGGTCACCTCGATGCCCGCCATCAGCGTCGCACCGCCCCTAGTGTCACGCCGGCGACGAGGTGCTTGCGCACCAGCCAGGCGAAGACGAGCACCGGCAGGGCGAAGACCACGGAGGAGGCGGCCACCAGGCCCCAGTCCACAGTGGTGCCACCGATGAGGCCGGCGATGGCCGGTGGGGCCGTGCGCACCTCGTCGCTGGAGGTGAGGAAGATGGCGAACACGAACTCGTTCCACGAGAAGATGAGGGCGAACACCGCCGTCGCGGCGATGCCGGGCACGAGCAGGGGGAGGGTGAACTTCCGGAACGCCTGCAATCGGGTGTAGCCGTCGAGCATGGCGGCGTCCTCGTACTCCGCGGGCACCTCGTCGACGAACCCCTTCATCATCCAGATCGTGAACGGCAGGTTGAACGCCGCGTAGATGAGGATCAGGCCGAGCTCGGTGTCGATGAGGCCGACCTGCCGGTACATGAGGAAGATCGGGATCACGACGACGACGGGCGGCATGAAGCGCGTCGACAGGATGAAGAACAGCTGGTCCTTCTTGGCCTTCACGGCGAAGCGCGAGTACGCCCAGGCCGCCGGAACCCCCAGCACGGTGGCCAGCACCGTGGACACGCCGGCGACCACGATGGAGTTGAGGAACGAGACGGACAAGGGCGTGCGACCGCCGGAGGCGACGAACACGTCCTTGAAGTGGTCCATCGTGAACTGGAAATCGAAGAACTTGGCCGGGATCGCGTACACGTCCCGGTTCTCCTTGATGGACGTCTCGATCATCCACAGCACCGGGAAGAGCATCACGACGGCCAGCACGGCCAGCAGCGCGATTTCCAGCACGGAGCGGCCCCGGCCGGCGAGGCGGCGCGTGGGGGGCGCATTGCCCCTGACCGGGTCCGTGGACATGGCCTCGTTGACGGAGACGGCCATCAGTCCTCCTTGAGCTTGTTCAAGTACCGCAGGTAGAGCTGCGTGAGGACGATGACGACCAGGACCATGAGGATCCCGTACGCCGAGGCGGTTCCGGTGTTGAAGCCCAGGAACGCGACCTTGTAGACGTGGAAGGACAACGTCTCGGTGGAGACCCCCGGACCGCCGTTGGTGAGGATGTAGACCAGGTCGAAGAGCCGGAAGGCCTCGATGGCCCGGAACAGCACGGCGATGAGCAGTAGCGGCCACACCAGCGGCAGCGTGATCGTGCGGAACCGGAACCACTCGGACGCCCGGTCGATCGACGCGGCCTCGTAGAGGTATTTGGGCACCGCGGTGAGGCCGGCGAGTGCGATGAGCATGATGAACGGCGTCCACTGCCAGGTGTCGACCACGATCAGGGAGACCAGCGCCGTTCGCTGCCGGGTGAGCCATTCCACCGGTCCGATGCCGAGCGAGCCGAGCATGCTGTTGACCACGCCGAACTGCGCGTCGAGCATGAACCGCCAGAACAGCCCGACCACGACCGGCGACAGCATCATCGGCACGAGGAACACCGTGGTCAGCAGCCCTCGCCCGTGCGTGCGCCGGGAGATCAGGTAGGCGATGGCGAAACCGAGCACGGTCTGCAGGCCGACTGCGCCGACCACGTAGAGCAACGTCGTCAGGGCCCGCTGGTGGACCTGCGCCGACGTCAGGATGGCGCTGTAGTTCCCGAACCCGACGAAGCGGGCCGGCCCGCCGCGGGTGGCCGAGTAGTCGGTGAACGACAGGTACAACGCCCACAGCAACGGGAACACCGACATGGCGAGCAACAGCAGCAGCGCGGGGGAGATGAAGGCCACCGCGAGCCCACGGTCGCTCAACTGCCGGGACCGCCCCGGAGCGGGCGGCTTCGCGGCCGCCTGCTCCGGGGCGATCGTCAGAGGGACAGGGTCACTCACAGTCCGTCGCCGCCCTTGCGGTCGCTGGAGTCGAGCACGGCCTGCTGCTCCTTGGCGATGTCGTCGAGCGCTTCCTTCGGACTCTTCGCGCCGTTGAGAGCCGCGTTCACGTTGGTGTTCTCGATGTCGACGAGGCGCGCGTACTCGGGCACGTTCCACATGTCCCGCATCCGCGACACCGAGTCGGCGTACACCTTGTTGAACGGCCCGGCATTGAGGAACTCGGGCGACTCGATGGCGTCGGTGCGCGACGGCACGCCACCGGCCGCGGCCCACTTCTTCTGGATGTCAGGCTGCTCGAACCACTTCATGAAGTTGAGGGCCTCGGCCTGGTTCGCCTCGGCGGAGTACGCCGACACGTGCATCCCCATGCCGCCGAGCGGCACCAGGTTCGTCTTCTGGCTCGGCAGGGTGGCGAAGCCCAGCTTGCCGAGGATCTGCTCCCGCGTGGTGCCGAGTGTCGACTGCTTCGGGTCGAGCAGGCCGCCGCTGGCGGCGATCCAGTTGAACGCGATGCAGGCCTTGCCCTGGGCGACCGCCGCGTTCACCTCGTCGATGAACCAGTTGCCGGAGCCCGTGGCGGTCAACGGCTTCATCTTGTTGACCAGGACGTCCATCGCCTCCTGGCCCGCGGCGTCGTTGAGGACGCCGTCGATCTTGCGCGTCTTGGCGTCCCAGAGGTTGCCGCCGTAGACGCCGTTGACCGTGTTGTAGGTGACGGCCGCGGCGTCGGAGCCGTTGGCCTGGTGGAAGGCCAGCCCGCTGACGCCGGGGTTGTCCTTCTGACACTTGTCGGCGGCGGAGATCATCTCGTCCCAGGTCTGCGGCGGCTTGTCGCCGATCAGGTCCTTGCGGTAGATCATCGTCCAGGTGTCGCCGAGCAGCGGCAGCCCGTACAGGCTGGCGTTCTCGTCCCGCTTACCGGTCTCCGCCTGCGGGAACTGGCCGTACGCCGCCAGCAGGTAGGGGTTGTAGGCGTTGACGTCGATGTTGTTCTTCACGAAGTCGGTGATGTCGAGGATGTTGCCGTTGGTCACGGCCTCGCCGATGTGTTGCGAGTCCAGGATCGCGATGTCGAAGTCGGTCTTGCGCGCGGCGAACTGGGTGAACATCGCGTCGTGCCAGTTCGCGTTCGGCACGGTGTTGACCTTGACGGTCACGTTCGGCCGTAGCTTCTTGTACTCCGCGTTCGCGAAAGCTTCCAGCGCCTGGGCGGGCGGCCATTCGAACCAGATGAAACTGAGGGTCAGCGGGTCCTTGGTGAGCTCCGGGATGGTCGCCGGCGCCTTGGGGGCGCCCGCCTTCCCGCCGTCGTCCCCGCCGTCGCCGCAAGCGGCCAGGGTCGTGGCCACCAGCAGCATGGCCGCCGCCAGCCGCACCTTTCGATCGGGACCTCTTCGCTTTGGAAACCGCATGTTCGTGCCTGCTTTCGGGGTAGGGACTCCTAGGGCCTCGCTATGCGCTTCGCCGTGCGGTTGCTGGGTTGTTCAGGCGTGTCGCCGGGCCGTCGCAAGGGCGACCCGCGGACCGGAGGGGATCGAAGAAGAGCGATTTATGGCGGGTGCCGGATGGCGGTCACCCGCCTCGTTTCCTATACGATCGCCTGGGGGCGTCAGAATGCCGCAGCGTTGTGACTGATGTCAACGGGTTCGCGAGGACGCAGGAAAGGACCGCACGTCAGGATGGACGACCAAGCGACGAACGGGCGGGGCCGTAGGGCCGTGACGGGTGGAACGGCGCCGGGAAGAGCTGGCGGCCGGCTTGCCGACGAGGTGTACGACACGCTGCTCGGACAGCTGATGTCGCTGCGGATCGAGCCTGGCTCGCGCGTCACGATCGACGTCCTGGCGCGCGAGCTCGGGGTCTCCCAGACGCCGATCCGGGACGCTCTGAACCGCATGGAGGCCGAGGGTCTGGTCGTGCGTGTGCCCAACGCCGGATACCGCATCCCACCCCAGATCACCCGACACCGGTTCGAGGACATGCTCGAGGTCCGCCTGCTCCTCGAGCCGGCGGCGGCCCGCAGGTCCGCCGAGCGCGCGTCCTTGGAGCAGGTGGCCGGGCTGCGCCGGATGCTGGACGAGATGGCGGAGCTGGAGGGTGGCAACGGACCCATGGCCTATGGCGCGTTCGGGCTCCGCGACGCCGCTTTCCACGATCTCGTCGCGCTGAGCGCGGAGAACCAGGTCATCCGTGAGACGCTCGCTCGCCTGCACAGCCATGTGCACCTGTTCCGGCTGCACCGCGACGCCCAGGTCACCCACCTGGCCATGGCCGAGCACGAGGCGGTGGTGGCCGCGATCGCCGCGCGTGACCCCGACGCCGCCGCGTACGCGATGCGTCGGCACATCCTGCGGTCCGGCGACCGTTTTCGACGATTGTTCGATCAGGGCAAGGCCGCGGACGCAATGGCGGCTGAGTCTTGACGGGGGAGGGGGGCCGGGGAATGCTAACTCAATCGGATCGGATTGGATCCACCCCCGCCCGCCCCCAGATGCGAGGAGAAGCAGGTGCCCAGAGCGCTGCTCCTGACCGGCGACGCCGCTGAGGAGCTCGACACCATGTATCCCTACTATCGCGTGCAGGAGGGGGGCTGGGACGTCGACGTCTCGTCGCGGACGATGCGTGACGTGCAACTGGTCATCCACGAGTTCGACCCCAACTCCGACGCGTACGTGGAGAAGAACGGCCGCAAGCTGCCGGTCGACGTGCCCTGGGCCGACGTCGACGTCGAGCGCTACGACGCCCTGATCATCCCCGGGGGACGTGCCCCCGAGTGGATCCGGGTCGACGCCGACGTCAGGCGCATCACCGAGCACTTCTTCGCCCGCAACCTCCCCATCGCGTTGGTGTGCCACGGCGCCCAGGTGCCGGCGGTCTACGGGCTGCTGAAGGGTCGCAAGACGGCGTGCTTCCCGCCGATCACCGGTGACATGGAGAACGCGGGCGCGACGGTCATCGACGCTCCCGACGTCGTCGACGGCAACCTCGTCTCCTGCCGCGGCTGGCCCGACATGCCGCAGTTTGGCCGGGCGATGATGGAGCTCTTCGCGAAGTCCGTCGACTCCGCATGACCATTGCCGGCCAGCCCCGGTGACAGTCATGGTGGACGGCTCGCCGGTGCACGTCTTCGAGAGCGGCACCGGGCCGGCGGTGCTGATGCTGCACGGCTCCGGACCCGGCACGACCGGGTCCGGGGCCTGGGCGACGACGGCGCAGGCGCTGGGCACGTCCTGGCACGTGGTGGCCCCTGACCAGGCGGGGTTCGGCCGCACACCCGTCCCGGCGGGCTCCAGGGGCGGGCTCCGGCTGTGGACGGAGCGGGCCGGTCGCCTGATGGACGCGCTCGGCATCGAGTCCTACGCCGTGGTCGGCCACTCCATGGGTGGCGCGGTGGCGCTGGCGTTGGCGGCCGCGCGCCCGCGGCAGGTCACCGGCGTCGTGGCGGTCTCGACGATGGGCACGCCCGGGGCGCCGCTGTCCGCCGAGCTCGACGCGATCTGGGCGACCCCGCCCGGCCCGCTCGGCGCACGAGACATGCTGAGCCGCCTGGTCCTCGACCAGGCGCTCGTGACCGACGCGGCCGTCGACGCGCGCGCGGCCGCGATGCGAACGGGGGCGGCCGCGTACGCGTCGCTGTTCCCTCCACCTAGGACACGGTGGAACGACGACCTCACCCTGTCGGCGCCCACGCTGGCCGCGATCCACGCGCCGGTACTACTCGTCCACGGCGCCGAGGACCGCGTCACCCCGCTGCGGACGGCGGCCCTGCCGCTGCTGGACCACCTGGCCGACGTCCGCCTGCACGTACTCGGCAGATGCGGACACGTGCCGGCGCTCGAGCACCCGCACGAGTTCACGCAACTGCTGTCGTGCTTCCTGCGCCAGGACCGCGGCCACTGATCGTCGCGGCAGGTGCGGACGTGATCCGCTAGTCGGAGAACGCTCCAGGTGCAGGGGAGAGCCCACTGTGTCGGCGAACCATGAGGAGAAGTCGCTGTCGCCGCCTGGTCTTGGCAGAACCGCCTGGGCGCTGACACCCACGCGATCATGGGGTTGCCGGCGAGCAGCAACCCCATGATCGACGGCTGGATCAGGTGGTGCAGCGGACCGCGTCGAGGATGACCTCGGCGACGACGTCCGGGCGGCTGACCAGCGACAGGTGGCCGGCCCTCACCTCGGTGATCTTGGTGTTGGCGCGGTTGGCCATCATCAGCTGCTGTGCCGGCGGGATGACCTTGTCCTCGGTGCCGAGAACCCACCAGGAGGGGATGGTCTCCCACGCGGGCTCGCCCGAGGGCTCCGCGCCGGCGCTTTCCGCGAACGGGCGCTGGATGGTGTAGAGGACGTTCGCCGTCGGGGCGGGCACGAGGTTGGCGAAGGACTCCAGGAAGACGTCCTTCTTGAGGTAGAGGTCGACGTCGCCGGCCGGTGCGTTGGGGTACGGGACCGCGTCGAAGGTCTCGGCCGGGTCGCCGGCGAGGGCGGAGTCGGGTCCGGAGAGCTCGAAGACTTTCTCGCCCTGCGCGGGCGCGAACGCGTCGACGTACACCAGTGCCTTGACGTTGTGGTTGCCGAGGGCCGCGTTGGTGATGACCGCTCCGCCGTACGAGTGTCCGGCCAGGATGATCGGTCCGGGGATCGTGGACAGGAAGTCCGCGATCGTCTCGGAGTCGGTCGTCACGCTGCGCAGCGTGTTCGGGGGGACGCGGACGTCGTAGCCCGCGTCCAACAGCCGCGAGGTGACGCCGTTCCACGAGGAGCCGTCGGCCCAGGCGCCGTGCACGAGCACGATGGTCGGCTTGGGCTCAGATGGATGGCCGCCGCCGTCGCTCGCCGCCGAGGCGGTTCCGGCGGGGGTGAGGGCCAGGGCCATCAGGGTCGCTACTGTGATCATTTGGAGCAGGTGGCGCCACCACGGGCTGGTGCCGCGCACGCCTAACGTCGAGTGGGTCCCATTCAACGAAAGCCTCCTATGTAGCGGTTGCTGTCGGTCGGCGCCAGCTACGCGGTGGGAGGGCTGGCCTCCCGGCGGCCGCGAGCTCCGCGATCGACGCGCTGAACTCGGTCCGCGTGGCCAGCTGCTTGAAACCCGCTCCGATGAGGACATCGACGACGTCGTCGGTACGTGTCGGCTCGTACCTCAGCTCGGCGGCGTTGAGGAAGTGGGCACCGACCACGTGCGCGCTGCCGACCGCGGCCGGGCCGTAGCGGAGCAGGACGACCCCGTCGACGGCGATCTTGGCGTTGCCCTCGGCCACCACCCGCACGGAGCGGTAGGTGAGGTCGGTCGCGACCGCGTCGGCCAGGCCAGGTCGCTCGGTGGCGTTCCAGACGTTGACCTTGATCTCCTCGTTCCGTTTGAAGGTCAGGTCGACCGTCGGCCATCCGGCCGGGCACGCGGGGCCGGCGGCGCGGCCACGCTGCGAGTCACTCAGGTATTCGTCCGAAAGTCGTGGTCTCGCTCGCCGCCCGGAGTAGGGGTTCTGGTCTCGAAACGAAGGCGCCGGTAGGCACCAGAACGTTGCGTTTGGCGGCGCTTGTGTCCTTCCGTCATGGGCTGTTACTACGTTGTAAACAACTTCTTTACAACGTCGTAAAGCGCTTGTAGCGTGGCGCCAACCGTCAGTCATCGTGGGTGCCCCGATGGACGTGTTCACCCCACTCTGGCGGTCGCGATCTATGGAAGAAGGGGTAGTGAGAGTCTTGCAACTGAGTAAGCGGTTCCGAGGGGCTCTGAGACCAATCGCGGCTGTCGTGCTCGCTTCGGCGATGGTGCTGAGCGTGTCGAGCGCGGCGCACGCCGAGGACGGGGTCGACCTGACGCCCGGTCCGCACGTCATCGCGGATCCGAGCTCGCCGACGGGCTACACAGGACACTTCGTGTACTACAACCCGAGCGCGACCAGCGTGCGGTTCGTCGCGGACATCCTGCTGCGCAACTGGGCCGACCAGACCGACACGACGATCTACCAGCCGCAGCAGTACCGACCCGGCCTGATGCGTGGCGCCGGCGCGTACGACGTGCAGATGACCAACGCCGGCGACGGCTACTGGGTCACCGACGTGCCTCTCGCGGCCGGTCCGAACCAGTACTGGTTCTACGTCAACAACAACACCAGCCTGTGGGTGACCGACCCGGCGAACTCGCCGATCTACGCCCCGGACGGCCTGACCGGCACCGCCCGGCGCGCCTTCAACAGGGTCAACGTGCCGTACGACGCGGAGAAGCAGAACTACGCGCCGCTGGGGGACCGGGTGATCGCGAACCCGCGGCCAGACACGCCGAAGGGCACGTGGAGCTACGTGCCGATCCAGATCGGCACGGCCACCCGGACGCTCGGCGTCTACCTTCCGCCGGGGTACGACCCCGACCGCGCTGCGCCTTACAAGACGATCTACATGCAGCACGGCAGCGGCCAGGACCAGTCCGACTGGATGAACATCGGCAGCGTGCCGGTCGTCATGGACAACCTGATCGCCGACGGGCAGACCGAGCCCGCCGTCGTGGTGACGACGAACTCCCAGTACATGGGTGCCTCGCCGTACACGACGAACCTCGAGGGCATCATCATCCCGTTCGTCCAGAGCCACTACAACGTCTCGACCGACCGGATGGACCGGGCGTTCGCCGGCCTGTCGATGGGCGCGTCGATGACGATCAACATCATCAACAACAACCCGCTGCGCTTCGGCTACTACGGGGCCTTCAGCTGGACCCCGCCGCCGCGCACGACCACGGCGAACATCAAGCAGGCCTACGTCTACCTGGGCTGCGGTGCGTGGGACAACCTGAACCTGTGCGTGACGCAGGCCCAGCTCGACGCGATGAACGGCCTGGTCAACTACAAGTTCGACAAGATCGCGGGCGGCCACGACTTCAACGCCTGGCCCCAGCTCTTCGCCAACTTCGCCAGGAACTACGTGTGGCAGCGCGGTGCGTTCGTCAACGGCGCCCCGGTGTTCGCCGCCGGCGACGAGTCGCCGTCGGTCGACGAGAGCCAGGAGCTGTCGTTCGGTGTCGAGGCGACGGACCCCGACGGTGACGCGCTGACGTACTCGGCCAGCGGCCTGCCCGCGGGCGCGAGCTTCGACCCGGCGACCCGGCGGTTCTCGTGGACCCCCGGTTTCACGCAGGCCGGGACCTACACGGTCACCTTCACCGCCACCGACGGTACGAAGTCGTACAGCCTGTCGTCCAGCAAGGACGTCACCATCACGGTCCGCGACGTGCCCGCGCCGGCAGCCGAGACGGCACCGTCCATCAGCGGCACCGCCGAGGTCAACGCCGTCCTCACCGCCAACCCCGGCACGTGGGACGTCGAGGGCACCACCTTCGCCTACCAGTGGTCGGTCGACGGTCAGGCGATCGCCGGTGCCACCGGCGCCAAGCTGGTGGTGACGCCGAACCTGTCCGGCAAGGCGGTCACCGTCACGGTGACGGCGAGCGCCGCCGGCCGCCCTGACGGCAGCGCCACGTCAGCGCCGGTGACCGTCAAGACGGTCGCGACGTGGGCGGCGACGGCCGTCTACAACGCCGGTGACCTCGTCGTCCACAACGGAAAGCTCTACAAGGCCGGCTGGTGGACGCAGAACCAGGCACCGGGCGACCCGGCCGGGGCGTGGCAGGAGCTGGCCGTCACGGCGGACGGATCCACGGCATGGACGGCGTCGCGGACCTTCGACACCGGCGAGCAGGCCTACTACCAGGGCAGGCTGTACCGCGCCCAATGGTGGACCCGGAACCAGACGCCGGGCGATCCGAATGGCCCCTGGGCCGAGATCGTGACCACGCCCGCCGGCGCGCCGAATTGGGCCGCGACCACGATTTATACCGCAGGTGACAAGGTCACCTATCAGGGCCACGTCTATCAGGCCCAGTGGTGGACGAGAAATGTCGCTCCCGGGGGCGCCGGTGGTCCTTGGAAGCTGATCTCCTAACGGTTTCCGCAGCGAATAGTCAGCCGGGGTCGAGCCAATCGGCCCCGGCCAATTCGGCGTTGCCGTTAATTGTCGGCCAGCCATTCTTGACAACATCGGAAACGCGTTCTTTACAACGTCGTAAATCGACGATAGTTTTGCTCCCGAGCGTCACTCGGCGCTCACCGGCCGTTCAAGGAGGAACGTTGATACGCGTTCTGCAATTGCGGAGACGACCCGGAGGGGACTCGGGCAGTCGCGCCGTGGCCCGCAAGTCAGTCGCGGCTGTCGCGCTCGCTTCGGCAATGATGCTGAGCATGTCGAGCGTGGCGCATGCGGAGGACGGGGTGGACCTGACTCCTGGTCCGCACGTCATCGCGGATCCGAGCTCGCCGACGGGCTACACGGGGCACTTCGTGTACTACAACCCGACCGCGACCAGCGTGCGGTTCGTCGGGGACATCCTGCTGCGCAACTGGGCTGACCCCACCGACACGACCGTGTACCAGCCGCAGCAGTTCCGACCCGGTCTCATGCGTGGTGGCGGCGGCTACGACGTGCAGATGACGAACGCCGGCAACGGTTACTGGGTCACCGACGTGCCCCTGGCCGCGGGCGCGAACCAGTACTGGTTCTATGTGGACAACAACACGAGCCTGTGGGTGAGCGACCCGGCGAACTCGCCGATCTACGCCCCGGACGGCCTGACCGGCACCGCCCGGCGCGCCTTCAACAAGGTCTTCGTGCCCTACGACGCGGAGAAGCAGAACTTCGCACCGTTGGCCGCGCGGCAGATCGAGCTCTACCGGCCGAACGCGCCGCACGGCACGTGGAGCTACGTGCCGATCCAGATCGGCACCACCAGCCGCACGGTCGGCGTCTACGTCCCGCCCGGCTACGACCCCGACCGGGCCGAGCCGTACAAGACGATCTACATGCAGCACGGCGGCGGCCAGGACCAGTCGGACTGGATGAACATGGGCGACGTGCCCGTCATCATGGACAACCTGCTCCAGGACGGGCAGACCGAGCCGGCGGTCGTCATCACGACGAACACGAACTACCTCGGCAGCTCCGCCCAGGGCTACCCCATCCTGCGCGACGTCGTGATCCCGTTCGTCGAGAGCAACTACCACGTCTCGACGCAGGCGAAGGACCGGGCGTTCGCCGGTCTGTCCGCGGGCGCGGCGGTCACCTCCAACCTCATCAACTTCGATGCGACGAAGTTCGGGTACTACGGGGTGTGGAGCGGTGGCGTCGGCGTCCGCAACACCACGGCGAACCTCAACGTGCCGTACATCCTGTTCGGTGGCGGGGCGTGGGACTTCGGGTTGCCCAACCCGAACCAGGTCGCCGCACTGACCAACGCCAACGTGAAGAACGTCGTGGTCGCCGGTGCCCACGACTTCAACACCTGGAACCAGCTGTTCACGACCTTCGCGCGGGACTACCTGTGGCAGCGCGGGGCGTTCGTCAACGGCGCCCCGGCGTTCGCCGCAGGCGGTGAGACACAGTCTGTCGACGAGAACCGGAAGCTGACCTTCACCGTCTCGGCGACCGACCCCGACGGTGACGCGCTCACGTACTCGGCCGACGGCCTGCCAGCGGGGGCGAGCTTCGACCCGGCGACGCGGCAGTTCTCGTGGACTCCGGGCTACGACCAGGCCGGCACCTACACGGTCACCTTCAAGGCCAGCGACGGCACCAAGTCGTACAGCCTGTCGGGAACCAAGCAGGTGACGATCACGGTGCGGGACGTGCCCAACTGGAGCTCGTCCACGGTGTACACCGAGGGGAACCAGGTGAGCTACCACGGCTCGACCTGGAAGGCCTCGTGGTGGACGCGGAACCAGACGCCGGGCGACCCCTACGGACCGTGGCAGGAGCTGCTGGTCGCCGACGACGGCACCGCGATCTGGACGCCGACGCGCATCTTCGTGAGCGGAGATGTCGTCGTCCACCAGGGCAAGCGCTACGTGGCGCAGTGGTGGACCCGCAACCAGACACCCACGACTCCGTACGGACCGTGGAAGCTCGTGCCCTGACCCATCCCACCCCCGTAAGAAGCCGGCCGCGTCACCGAGAGGTGGCGCGGCCGGTCGGGTGTGTCAGTGCTCCAGCACCGACGGGCTGACGGCGGAGGCGAGGCCCGGCTCCGGGTCCACGAATCCGGTGGACTCGCGTGCCGCGACCCGGTAGTCGGCCAGGATCTGCCGCGGCGGCGCCGGGTCGCCCTTCTCGTTGATCCGCTCGATCAGGAGGTCGACGGCGACCTCCGCGATCTGGTCCCGGCCGGGATCGACACTCGACATAGACGGCACCGAGAAGCGCGCCTCGTCGATGTTGTCGAGCCCGATCACCGCGACGTCCTCCGGGACGCGAACGCCGGCCTGGCCCAGGGTGCGCAGCGCGCCGAGCCCGAGGGTGTCGTTGAACGTGAAGACGCCGTCGAACTCGACGCCGTCGGCCAGCAGGTCGCGCATCGCGGCGGCGCCGTTCTCGCGGTGCCACGGTGCGGCGACCCGCACGAGCGCCGGGTCGTAGGCGATGCCCGCCGCGGCCAGCGCCTCGCGGTAGCCGCGGACGCGCAGGTTCGCCGACCGGATGTCGTCCTGATGGGTCGGGTGCGCTCCGATCACCGCGATGCGCCGGCGGCCGATCTCGAGCAGGTGCTCGGTGGCCGCGCGGGCCGAGCCCACGTTGTGCATCGTGACGTGGTCGGTGGGGCCGTCGAACATGCGCTCGCCGAGCAGCACCAACGGGAAAGGCACCTGCAGCAGCGCGATGTCGTCCTGGCCGAGCTGCTCGGGACTGAAGAGCAGCCCGTCGGTCAGCCGCAGCCGGTGCCCGGACAGCACCGCGATCTCGCCCTCCCGCGTGGCACCCGTCTGGTCGACGAGCACCGCGACATCGCGGCGCTCGGCCGCGCGGATGACGGCGTCGGCGAGCTCGGCGAAGTAGTTCTGACGCAGTTCCGGGATGGCGAGGCCAATTACGCCGGTCTTGCCCGAGCGCAGTCCCCGCGCCGAGAGATTGGGGCGATAGTCGAGCTGGGCGATCGCCGAGCGCACCCGCTCGCGCGTCGCGGGGCGCACGTGCGGAAAGTCGTTGATGACATTTGAAACCGTCTTGACCGATACCCCGGCGACGCGCGCGACGTCGTGCATGGTGGCGGCCATCGGAATCTCCTCATCGCGCGGCGTCCGCGTTGAAGCGGTCGTGAGCTGAGTGTAGCGGCGTGGTGCCGGCGCTCGGCCGAGCGAGATGCGCGTCCGGTGCGACCAAACCATACGCGGTGCCAGTGGTTGGGGAGTGTGCGGAATCCCGCGGGCGCGGAAAGAATCGCGGATCGGTTCGGGGCCCCGCCGATGTCTTGACAGCGTGCGGGCTCTCCGCGATAGTCCCTTACAACGTTGGAAATGCAACGTGAGAAAACGCGTCCAGGGCGCGGAGCGGGTCAGCGAAGTCCCCCTTCGCGGTCACGCCGGTCCGCGGATGCGCCTGCACCGATGATGACGTCCCGCATCCGAAAGGAATCGAACAGTGAAGACGAAGCAAGTCCTCGCTGCGTCGCTGGCCCTCTTGCTGACAGGCGCGATCGCGGCATGCGGTGGCGACGACGGCGGCGGCGGTGGCGAGAAGCCGACGAACTGCACCAACACCATCTCCAAGCCCGACGCCCCCGTGGTCACGCTGTGGGCCTGGTACCCCAACACGCAGCTCGTGGTCGACAACTTCAACAAGGCGCACGACGACGTCCAGGTCTGCTGGACGAACGCCGGCGCCGGTGGCGACGAGTACGACAAGTTCCAGACGGCGATCTCGGCCGGCAAGGGCGCTCCCGACGTGGTCATGCTGGAGGCGGACCGCATCGCCACCTTCCAGGTGCAGAAAGCCCTCGTGGACCTCACCGACAAGGGCTACCAGGACGTCAAGGCGAACTTCAGCGACGGCGCCTGGAAGGACCTCTCGGTCGGCTCGGGCGTCTACGGTGCGCCGATCGACGGTGGCCCGATGGGCATGATCTACCGCAAGGACATCTTCGACAAGTACAAGATCACCCCTCCGACCACCTGGGCCGAGTACGAGACCGCGGCCCAGAAGGTCAAGGACGCCGGCGGCCCGCTCTTCGGCGACTTCCCGGCGAACCAGCCGGCCTACGTCACGGCGCTGCTGTACCAGAACGGCGCGCAGCCGTTCACGTACGACCCCGCCAACAAGGGTGAGATCAGCATCAAGCTGAACGACGACGCCAGCAAGCAGGTGCTCGAGTACTGGGCCGGGCTGGTCAAGAAGGGCCTGGTCGGCAAGCAGGACCAGTTCACGCCCGAGTACATCGCGGGTGTGATCGGCGGCAAGTACGCCACCTACCTCTCGGCCGCGTGGGCACCGGGTTACCTCCAGGGTGCCGGCGTGGGCAAGGGCGCGGACGCGGGCGTGTGGGCCACGGCCCCGCTGCCGCAGTGGGACCCGGCCAACCCGGTCTCGGTGAACTGGGGCGGCTCCGCCTTCTCGGTCACCAGCCAGGCCAAGGACCCGGCGCTCGCGGCCAAGGTCGCGTTCGGGGTGTACGCCGACGACGCGTCGCTGAAGGACGGCTGGGAGAACCAGATCATCTTCCCGCTGAACCTCAAGGTGCTGAAGGACCCGGCGTTCATCGACGCAAAGGTCGCCTTCTTCGGTGGCCAGCAGGCCAACAAGGAGGTGTACGTCCCGGCGGCCAACGCCTACAAGGGCATGGTCTACACGCCGATCGGACAGTACTTCTACACGGCTTTCACGAAGCAGATCGCCGCGATCAACGACGGGTCCAAGACCGGATCCCAGGCCGCGGACGCGCTGCAGGACGACGTCGTGAAGTACGCGAAAGAGCAAGGGCTCACCGTCAAGTGATCTGATCCGGCGGGCCGGTCCGTGACTGGGCCGGCCCGCCGCTCCATCCCATCCCCGGAGACATCATGACCGCCTCGACCAGCGGCCCCGTCCCGACGAAGGGGCGGCGACCCACGCCCCTGTCCGACGACGGCGTGACCGCCGCGACCACCGGCGACGTGCCGACGAGGAAACGTCGTCGCCGCACGAACGCACGGCAGAACCTGGCCGGATGGCTCTTCGTCGGACCGTTCGGCATCATCTTCCTCGCCCTGCTGGTGCTCCCGATCGGCTATGCGCTCTATCTGAGCCTGTTCCAGAAGACGCTGATCACTGGCACCACGTTCGCCGGCTTCGACAACTACATCAAGGCGTTCGGCGATCCCTCGTTCATCAAGGGGGTGTGGTTCGTCGTCCGGTTCTCGCTCGTGCTCATCCCGCTCCAGATGGCCATCTCGTTGGCCATCGCGCTGATCCTCGACACGGTGACGAGCAAGTTCTCCCGGTTCTCGCGCCTCATGATCTTCCTGCCGTACGCGATCCCCACCGTGATCGGCGCCCTGATGTGGGGCTTCCTCTACAGCCGGAACTTCGGCCCGATCGCCGACGTCTTCGGCGCCTTCGGCGCGACAGGACCGGACCTCCTCAGCGGCAACATGATCTTCTACGGCCTGCTGAACGTCGTGACCTGGCAATGGGCCGGCTACTACATGATCATCCTGTACGCCGCGCTGCAGGGCATCGATCCGACGCTCTACGAGGCGGCCCGCATCGACGGCGCGTCCACGTGGCAGATCATCCTGCGAATCAAGATCCGGCTGCTCACTCCGGCGCTCGTCCTCATCCTGGTGTTCGCCCTGATCGGCACGCTGCAGTTCTTCAACGAACCGAAGATCCTCCAGCAGCTCGCCGCCGGCGCCATCCCGGACGACTTCACGCCGAACATGTACGCGTACCAGCAGGCGTTCACGCTGGCGAACAACAACTACAGCTCGACGATCTCCTTCGCGCTCGGTGCTGTCGTATTCATCTGCGTCTACGTCTTTATGTTCGCCACCCGCAAGCGAGGGAACTTCATGTCATGACCACCACCCACATCGAGCGCAGGCGAGCCCGCCGGACACCGCGGCACCTCCCGCTGCATATCGTGCTCGCGGCGCTGGTGATCTACTTCCTGATCCCCTTCTGGTGGGTCATCGTGAACAGCTCGAAGGACTCGGCCGCGCTGTTCGGCGGCACCAGCGCGCTCTGGTTCGCCCCCGACATCAACTACGTCGAGAACTTCAAACAGCTGTTCACCTACAACGGCGGCCTCTACGCGCGTTGGCTGGCGAACTCGGCGCTGTACGCGTTCGCCGGGGGCATCGGCGCGACCGTGCTGTCGGTGCTGGCCGGATACGGGTTCGCCAAGTACAGCTTCGTGGGCCGCCGCGCCAGCTTCTCGATCCTGCTGGGCGCGGTCATGGTGCCGGCGACCGCGCTCGTCATCCCGACCTTCATCCTGTTCTCCCGGGCGGGTCTGACGGACACGATCTGGTCGGTGATCCTGCCGACCCTGCTCAACCCGTTCGGCGTGTTCCTCGTCAACCTGTACGCGCGTGACTCCGTGCCCGACGAGCTCCTGGACGCGGCACGCGTGGACGGTGCCGGCGAGTTCAGGACGTTCGTCAAGGTCGCGCTGCCGCTCCTGCGGCCGGTGATCGTGACCGTGCTGCTGCTGTCGGTCGTGCAGTCGTGGAACAACTACTTCCTGCCGCTCGCGATGCTCGTCGACAACCGGCTGTTCCCGGTGACGGTCGGCATCGGTCTCTGGCAGTCCACGGCGTCCACGTACGGCGCAGCCGGGACCAACCTGTGGAGCATCATCATCCTCGGCTCGCTGGTCTCGATCATTCCGTTGATCATCGCGTTCCTCTCTCTCCAGCGCTACTGGCGAGGAGGGCTGACCGTTGGCTCCCTGAAATAGCCCGTTCGCGTCGCCAACATCGATCAGCCACTAACGAAACTGAGGACACCGTGATCTCCGCGCATCTCACCATCGACCCGCATTTCGTCGTAGGGCCGATCAACCGCAGGCTCTTCGGCTCCTTCGTCGAGCACCTCGGGCGATGCGTTTACGACGGCATCTACGAGCCGGAGCACCCCGACGCCGACAAGGAGGGGTACCGGCGCGACGTGATCGCGCTGGTCAAGGAGCTCGGAGTGAGCACCATCCGCTATCCCGGGGGCAACTTCGTCTCGGGTTACCGCTGGGAGGACGGCGTCGGGCCGCGCGAGACCCGACCCCGGCGCCTCGACCTCGCCTGGCACTCGACGGAGACCAACGAGGTCGGTCTCGACGAGTTCGCGAGCTGGCTCAAGAAGGTCGACAGCGAGCTCATGTACGCGGTGAACCTGGGCACGCGCGGCGTCCAGGACGCGCTCGACGTGCTCGAGTACGCGAACATCCGGTCGGGCACCACGCTCTCCGAGCAGCGGATCGCGAACGGCGCGGTCGAGCCGTACGACATCCGCATGTGGTGTCTGGGCAACGAGATGGACGGTCCGTGGCAGCTCGGGCACGGCTCTCCGGAGGAGTACGGGCAGCTGGCGGTCAAGACCGCGCGCGCCATGCGCCAGCTCGACCCGACGCTCGAGCTCGTGGTGTGCGGCAGCTCGAACGCGCAGATGCCGCTGTTCGGCAACTGGGAACGGGTGGTGCTCGAGGCGGCGTACGACGAGGTCGACTACATCTCGTGCCACGCCTACTACGAGCCGCACGACGGTGACTACGCGAGCTTCCTGGCGTCCGCCGTCAACATGGACCGGTTCATCGACTCGGTCGTGGCCACCGCCGACCACGTCAAGGCGGTGCGCGGCAGCAAGAAGACGATCAACGTCTCATTCGACGAATGGAACGTCTGGTACCACTCGCGCTACGCCGAGGTCGACCGCATCACCGGGATCGACGACTGGCCGGTCGCCCCGCGCCTGCTCGAGGATGCCTACTCCGTGGCCGACGCGGTGGTCGTCGGCAGCCTGCTCATCTCGTTGCTCCGGCATGCGGACCGGGTCACGTCGGCGAGCCTCGCGCAGCTGGTGAACGTGATCGCGCCGATCATGACCGAGCCCGGCGGTCCGGCCTGGCGGCAGACGACGTTCTTCCCGTTCGCGCTGACGTCGCGGCTCGCTCGCGGAGTGACCCTGGAGCTCAAGCTGGAGAGCCCGACCTACACCACCGCGCTGCACGGTGAGGTCAGCCTGGTCGACGCGGTCGCGACGCACGACCCGGACACGGGCGACACCGCGGTCTTCATGGTCAACCGCAGCCTCACCGAGACCGTCGAGCTGGCGGTCGACGTCAGAAACCTCGGCCAGGTGGCGGTCGTCGACGCCGAGACCCTGCACGACGACGACATCCACGCGAAGAACACGCTCGACGACCCGGAGCGCGTCGGCCTGGCGCCGAACACCTCGCACTCCATCACCGACGGCACGCTGCGGATCACGTTGCCGCCGGTGTCGTGGACCGCGGTGACGCTCCACTAACGAACGGTGCACTGCCTGCCCCGCCACCGACCTGGCGGGGCAGGCGGCTACGACAGCGCGGCGGTCGCGTCGCGCTCCAGCAGTTCATAGCCGAACGTCCGGCAGATCGCGAGCGCCTGTTCGGCGTAGTCGTCGCCGCCGGTCGTGCCCTTCTGCCGGTGTGCCCGGGCCAGGCCGATCAACGCCTGCGCCTCGGCGTGCCGCGCGCCGTCGCCGCGGGCCAGGGCGAGCACCTGTCGAAGGCGTGCGATGGCCAGGTCGGTATCGCCGGTGCGCAGGTCGAGCCCGCCGCTGGCGATCAGGGCGTGCGCCTCGACCCAGCGGTCGCCGACCTCGCGCGCGATGGCCAGGGCCTGCCCGGCCATCTCCCGGGCGGTGTCCGTGTGCCCGATCGTGCCGTTGGCCGTCGCCAGCAACCGCAGCGTGTCCGCTTCGCAGCTGCGTGCCCCCAGCCGGCGATGGGTCTCCAACGCGGTGGTGAGGTAGGCCAACGCCTCCTGGGGGCGGCCGAGGAGCAGGAGTGCCTCGCCGATGCAGCCGTGTGCGGTGCCCTGTCCGTGCCAGTGACCGACGACCGCTTCGAGCTCCACGACCTGCCCGCAGTGCGCGATCGCCTCGGCCAGCCGGCCCTGTTGCAGCCGGATATTGCCGAGGTTGGCGAGCCGGGCGAGCCGGCCGGCGGTGCGGCCGATGCGGATGTCGATGTCGAGCGCCTCGACCGTGTGCCGGGCCGCACGGTCGAGGTCGCCGGTCTCGAATGCGACGTGGGCGAGGTTGCTCAGCGCGCTGGCCTCTCCTTCCGCCCATCCGGCGGTGCGGGCGAAGCCCAGCGCCTGGCCGAACTCCTCGAGCGCGGCGGGGTAGCGGCTCGCCGCCAACAGCACCGTGGCCCGGCTCAGGTGGGCCGCGGCCAGGCCGAGGGGGTTGCCGTCGGCCTGGGCATGAGCGAGCGCGGCCTCCGTGACAGGCAACCAGGCGGCCGACGGCGCCGTGAAGTCGAGGTGCCACCGCAGCTGGTCCGCGAGCCGCCAGGCCGCCTCACGGTGCTCGGGGCCGGCGGCCATGATCGCCGCGATGATGTTGTCTCGCTCCGCCTCCACCCAGTCGGAGGCGTCCTTCTCGGACTCGACGTCGACATCGCCCGGCGGGTACGGCAACCGCACCACGTGCGGGTAGAGGCGGTCGGCGACCGCGTTCATGGTCGACAGGTAATGGGCGTAGAGGCGGTCGAGGGCGGCGCGGGCGTCGGGGTCGTCGCCGGACCGGCGCTGGGCATAGAGCCGGACCAGGTCGTGCCATCGGTACTGGCCGCCGCCGGTCGGTTCGAGGAGATGGGCGCGGGCGAGGGTGTCGAGCAGCGTTTCGGCCTCGGCGGTGGGAACCGCGGCGAGGGCGCCGGCGCCGGACGCGGTGACCAGGTCCCCGGGGGCGACGCCGAGGAGCCGGAACAACCGGCGGGGCGCCGGGTCGAGCGCACGGTACGACAGGTCGAACGCGGTCACCGTGGCAGTCGTCGCGTCCCCGGCGACGGTCAGCGCGGCCAGCCGATCACCGGCGGCGAGGCGCGCGTTGTAGTCGGCCACCGGCGTCGACCGGGCGCGCAGGTTGGCGGCGGCGATACGGATCGCCAACGGCAGGTATCCGCACAGCCGGGCCAGCTCGGCGCTGTCCGCGGCGCCCGCACCCGGCACGAGAGCGCGCACCAGCGCCTGGGCCTCGACCGGCGCGAGGACGCCCAGCCGGAGCGCGGCGGCACCCTCCCGCGCGGTCAGCCCACGAAGCTGGTCCCGGCTCGTCACCACGACCATGCAGGCGCCGCCGCCGGGCAGCAGCGGGCGGACCTGGTCGGGCGCCGCCGCGTTGTCGAGGATGACCAGCAGCCGGCGCGCGGCGGTGACGCTGCGGTAGAGGCCCACCGCCTCGTCAGGTTCGGCTGGGATGTCCTCGGCCGGAACTCCCAACGCCTGAAGCAGGTGGGCGAGCGCGGCCGTCGGCTGGAGCGGGGGACGCGGTGAGCTGCCCCGCAGGTCCAGGTAGAGCTGGCCGTCGGGGAACCGGTCGCGGACGCTCTGCCCCCACCGCACGGCCAGGGCGGTCTTGCCGACGCCGGGCAGTCCGGTGATGACCACGGGCGGCACGGGCCGGTCGGCGACGAGGGCGTCGAGGACGGCCAGCTCGCCGTCGCGACCCGAGAAGTCGGCGACCGCCGCCGGCAGCTGGGCGGGCGTGACCGGCGAGACCGCCGGCGCCGCCAGCGTCCGGTCGTCGGTGAGCACCGCGTGCTCGAGGTCGCGCAGGTCAGGGCCGGGCTCTATGCCGAACTCCGCGACCAGTGCCGCGCGGACGTTCCGGTAGACCTCTAGCGCCTCCGCCCGACGGCCACACCGGTAGAGCGCGATCATCAGGAGCTGGGACAGCCGCTCGCGCAGCGGCTGTTCGCGTGCCAGGGCGGCCAGCTCTTCGACGATCTCCGCGTGCTGGCCGAGCTCCAGCCGGGCACCGAACTGCTCCTCGCGGACGGCCAGCCGCAGCTGTTCGAGGCGGGCCGCCTCCGCGGCGACGGTCGGCGTGGCGGGCACGTCCGCCAGCGCCGGACCGTGCCACAGTGCGAGCGCGGCGGAGAGCTGGCGCGCCGCGTCGGCGATCCGGCCCTCCGCCAGGTAGTGCTTTCCGCTGCGGCTCAGCCGCTCGAACACGTCGATGTCGACCGCGTCGTCCGGGGTCACGAGCTCGTAGCCGGCGGCGCGGCTGACCACGTCGCCGGCGTCCGCGGCCCGCAGCAGCTGGCGCAGTCGCATCACGTACCCGTTGAGGGCCGTGCTGGCCGTGCGGGTCGGTCGTTCTCCCCAGATCTCGTCGACCAGTCGATCCTTCGGCACCGGTGCGCCGCGAGCCAGCAACACCGCCAGCAGGATCCGGTGGTGCGCCGCGGTGATCGGTGACCACCCCGCACCGTCCCAGACCCGCATCGGCCCGAGTGCTCGTATCCGCACCGTCTGGTCCCATCGCCCTGCCGGGGACATCGATGAATTATCCAACGGCTCGGGTCGCGTCGCGACCGGTGCGGCGGTTTATCGCGACTTTATCGCGGGCTCATCGGCGCGGACTACGTTCCGCCTGGGCGGGCGCCGGGGCCCGCCCGGACCACAAAGGAGAGTGACCAGATGCTCAGGTCGTCCGCCTTCGACGAGATGCCCGCCGCACAGCCACCGCCCTCGCGGGTGCCACCAAGGACTTTGGCCGCCTGCCTCGTCGTGTTCGGGCTGGTCGTCGCGTCCACCTTCGCGCCCAGGCTGACTCCGGTCGGCGAGCCGGCGGCCCGGGCGGCGGTGCGGGCCGAGCAGCAGCGGTTGGCCGCGGCCGGTTTGCCGTGCACCCGGGAGATCGCCGGCGCCGACTGGGTGCTGAACCCGTGCGTGCCCGACGGCAGCGCCTTGCCGGCGTTCGTCAATGCCGAGATCGACCGCCGGGACGGTGACTGCGACCCGGACCCGAGCGAGTCACCGTCGAGCCCGCCGGCGACCATGACTCCCGGACCGGTGGAGCCGACGACGACCGCTCTGCTCCTGCGGCAGGTCATGGGAGCGACCGTCGCGCCGGACCCGACGGGCACCGCGACACCGACGTCGTCGGCCAGCCCCGAGCCCACCGACAGCCCGTGCCAGTCCGGCTCGGCCGACCCGTCGGCCAGTGCGAGCCCGTCCGGTAGTGCCCATCCGTCGGAGAGCGCGAGCCCGTCGGGGAGTGCCGACCCGTCGGAGAGCGCCAGCCCTAGCGCCGACCCGTCGGACAGTGCCAGCCCGAGCGCGGACCCGTCGGACAGTGCCAGCCCGTCGGCCAGCGCTGACCCGTCCGGCAGTGCCAACCCCTCCGGGAGTGCGGACCCGTCCGGTAGCGCCAGCCCATCGGGGAGCGCCGACCCGTCGGGCAGCGCCAGTCCGACGGAGAGCGGGGAACCCTCGCCGACCGATCCGCAGACCCCACCGGGCGATCCGGGCAACCCGCCGGACCCCGGCCCGTCGAACCCGCCGAACCCGACCGGCTGCCCGGCGCTGCTCGGCCCCGAAGACTACGAGGACGTGCTGAAAGAGGCCGCTCCTGACCGGGTGGACTGCCGGGACGTCAGCAAGATCCCGAACCGCGACGCGGCCACGGTGCTGGTCGCGACCGGCGACTCCGTGACGTCGGCGCACCTGCAGCTGAGGTCGAGCGACAAGACCTGTGGCCATGTCTCCCAGGACCACCGCGGCCATCCCGGCAACAACGGCTTCTTCTCGTACGTCGGCCGTTATTTCAACGCCAACAAGAACGCGGTCGACTACTACAACTTCGCCCGGACCGGCTACTCGACGGGTCAGATCGTCGGCGCCGGCCCGAACGACGTCGACGCGTGCGGCTTCCCGTGGGGCCGCAACTCCTCGCCGCTGTCGATGGCCGAGGCCGAGGTGGTCAAGGCGAAGGAGGCCGGCCACGACGCCTACTTCGTCACCACCGGCGGCATCAACGACACCAACTGGACCGACGTGCTGAGGGCGCTGGCCTTCTGCCGAGGGCTCGAGTTCGTGGCCGACCGGTTGAGCCTTCACGTCAACTGGGCGAACCCGAGCGGAAAGGCCGGAATCTTCACCGAGGGCGGGGGATGCGTGCTGACGCTGCACAACCCGATCACCAACAAGGACACCAACCTGTCGGCCACCGTGCCGCGCTTCAACGGGCCTGACGTGTTCGCGGCCATCGGCAACAACGCCAACTCGATCGTCAACACCATGCTCGACGCCGGCGCCGACAAGGTCGTCTGGATGCTGTACTACGACATCGTCCCCGCGGTCACCGACGCCGGCACGGTCGCCGAGCTGATGATCCGTGCGCAGCTCCCGGACTGGATCGCCCACCGGGTGCCTAACCTGGGACCACGGATGATGCCGCTGATCGACCCGCTATGGATCGGCCAGGCACGCCAGGTGATGAGCGCGATCAACACCAACATCATCTTCAGCATGCCGCTGCACGACAACCTCCAGGTCGTCGCGCCGCCCGACCTCGCCCGCTTCGAGATGCAGGAGACCGGAGTCAGCGGATCGCCGCACCCGAACGCGACCGGACACGACAAGCTCGCCGTACGGCTCGCCGCTGGCTTCGACAGTCTGTGACCTAGCCACCGGCCCGGACGAGGGTCCCGTCATCCGAGGACGACGGGACCCTCGTGGTCGTCGTCGGGCAGCGTCCCGGCCGTGACGGCGGTGACGGTGAGGCCGGTCATGGTGGCCGAGCCGCGCAGCACGGTGCCGAAGGCGACGTCGGCCGCGTCGCGTCCGGTGGCGACCCGGATGAGGCTCGGCCTCGGTGCGAGCCGGGTCGCGTCCCAGGCCAGCCACGCGCCGTCGACGGCGGTCTCCGCCACGAGATGAAAGTCCATCGGGGAAAGGCCCGGCGCGTACACGGCGACCACCCGCGCCGGCACCTCGACCGCCCGGCACAGCGCGACCGTCAGGTGCGCGTAGTCGCGGCACACGCCGCGCCCGGCGAGCAGGGTGTCGACGGCATCGGTGGTCGGCCCGCTCGCCGCGCCGTCGTACACCAGCGAGTAGTGCACCTCGGCCACGATCCGCTGGACGGTCGCGAGCTCTCCGCCGCCACGGAACCGGGCGGCGTAGCCGGTGAGCCGGTCCGACGGACAGTAACGGCTGGGCAGCACCGCGTGGATTCGGTCGCGGAGGGTGGGCACCGGGTCGGCTCGAGCCTGGCTCGCCTCCTCCATCGTGTACGAGAGCAGCAGCCGCCCCGCACCGGCGGAAACCACGTGCGTCCGGCCGCTGAGCTGGTCGCCGGTCCCGTCGACCGGGGTCACCTCGACCGCGGTGCCGTCGACCGTGGCGGTGAGGGTCTCCCGCTCGGCGCACCCGGCGACCGCCACCTGGAAGGCGATCGTGGCGGTCTCGGGTACGTCGTAGGTCAGGCTGGCCGTTGCCGCGTTCACCGCCCAAGTGTGGCCGCCCCATGTTTCAAAGGACGGACCGTCACAACGGCGTTTTCCCCGGCTTGGTGCGCACCACGATGACCGTGGGGCCGTCGTTGTTGCCCAGCGCCGACGTGAACTCGCGCTCGAGCTGCGCGATGGTGTCGACCTCGACCGTGTCGCAGCCCAGTCCCCGCGCCTCGCCGGCGATGTCCAGGTCGGGCAGGTCCATGCCCGGCACGCCCGGCGTGTGCTCGAGCTCGGCGAACGACTTCAGGATCCCGTACTCGCCGTTGCGCATCGCGAGGAACACGATGGGCAGGTTGTGCTGCGCGGCGGTCCACAGCGCCTGGATCGAGTAGTGGAACGAGCCGTCGCCGATGATGCCGATGACAGGGCGGTCGTCGCCGCGCTTGCGCAGGCCCAGCGAGACTCCGACGGTGGCCGGCAGCGCCCAGCCGATGCCGCCGCTCGGCGTGCCGTAGAACGACTCCGGCTCGACGGTGGGCAACCACTCCGCGTGCTGCGCCATGGTCGACGTGGACTCGTTGAGGATGACCGCGTGCGGCGGGCGGAGCCGGCTCAAGGCGGCGAAGACCTCGTCCGGGGTCAGCGGGCTGCTTTCGGTCTTGGGCAGTTCGTGCGGCCAGGACAGGGGCTTGGGCGCTGTGCGGTCGCTGCCGTCGCCGACGAGCTCGGTGAGTGACTCCATCGCCAGGCGCGGGTCGCCGAGCAGGCTGTCACCGACGCGGGCGGCACCGGCCTGCATGGGGTCGTGGGTGATCTGGAGCAGGTCGGTGCCGTTGGGCAGGATGTCGCCCGCCACGTACGGGTAGTACCGGAACACCTCGGCGCCGATGACCACCACGAGGTCGTGCCCGGTGAGCCGGCTGCTGATCTCGGCGTACGACAGCCCCACCGGCCCCTGGTACAAGGGATGGTCCTCGGGGAAGGATCCACGGTCGCTCAGTGGAGCGCTGTAAACCGCCGCCTTGAGCTTCTCCGCCAACGCCACCGCGGCCTGCCAGCCGTGCGCGCGGTCCACGTCCGGGCCGATGATCAACGCCGGGGTGTGGGACTCGGTGATGCGGTCGGCGAAGTGGCGCAGCCGCTCGGGATCGGGTGCGATGAGAGTGCTGACCGAGCGCCGCACGGCGGGTCCTTCCAGCGGGCGGTCCCAGTCGTCGAGCGGAATGGACAGGTACACCGGTCCGGCGGGCGGCTGCAGCGCCATCGCGTACGCCCGCATGAACGCCTCCGGCACGTCTTCGGCGCGTGCCGGCTCGTACGACCATTTCACCCACGGCCGCGGCATGTTGGTCGCGTCGGGGTTGGCCAGGTATGGATCGCCGATCACCATTTCGCGGTGTTGCTGCCCGCTGGTGACGATCAGCGGGGTGTGACCCTTGTTGACCGCCACCATGTTGCCCATGCTGTTTCCGAGTCCGGCGACCGAGTGCAGGTTGACCAGCGCCGGCCGGCCGGTCGACTGGGCGAAACCGTCGGCGATCGCGATCGCCGACGCTTCCTGCAAGGCGAGAACGTAGGTGAAGTCGTCCGGGAAATCGGACAGGAACGTCTGCTCGGTCGATCCCGGATTGCCGAAGACCGTTGTCATACCGAGCGAACGCAGCAGGTCGTAGGTGACATTGTGGACAGTCGTCTTGGTGTTGTTGTCCATGGAACATGGGCTCCCCGCAACGGGGTGGACGCGGCGGCCCCGCGCGTCATCGCGCTGGGAGGTCGTCGTTAAGCGCGAACGCGCCGGCTGGCGGCGGCGTCCGGCGCATCGCTCACCAGCCGGACCATAAAGCCATGATGCTAGCCGCGAGCGGACCGGTGGCGATGGCGAACGGCGATACCCGTGGGAGCTTCCCACGCTGTGGTCGCACCGGCTAGAGGCGGTTGACGCTGGTCAGCCCAGGCGTGGACGGCACAGACAGGGCCGTGATCCAGCTCTGGATGCGCTCGGTCACGGCGCCGGCTGTCAGGCCGATCTCGGCGAGGATCTCGCCCCGCGTGCCGTGGTCGATCCACTCGGCGGGTACGCCCAGGTCCCGCAACGGGATGTCCAGCTCGTGGTCGCGCAGCAGCGTGGCGACCGCATCGCCGATGCCACCGTTGCGTACTCCGTCCTCGACGGTCACGACCAGCCGATGCGAGCCGGCCAGCCCGACGAGCTCCACGGGCACCGGGCGGACCCAGCGCGGGTCCACCACGGTCGCGCCGAAGCCCCGCTTCGCCAGCTCGGCCGCCACCGTCACCCCCAGGTGCGCGAAGGGTCCCACCGTGACGAGCAGGACGTCCTTGCGCCCGGGGGTCTCGGCGAGGACGTCGACGCCGCCGACGTGGCGCAGCGCGGGCAGCGCCGCCGGCACCGACCCGGTCGGGAACCGCACCACCGTCGGGCCGTCGTTGACCGCCACCGCCTCGCGCAGGGAGGTGCACAGCGTCTGGGCGTCGCGCGGCGCGGCCAACCGGAGGCCCGGCACGACGCCGAGGATGGACATGTCCCAGATCCCGTAGTGGCTCGGGCCGTCCGGCCCGGTGATGCCCGCCCGGTCGAGCACGAAGGTGACGGGCAGCTTGTGCAGCGCCACATCGAGCAGCACCTGGTCGAAAGCACGGTTGAGGAAGGTCGCGTAGAGGGCCACGACCGGGTGCAGCCCGGCCAGCGCGAGCCCGGCGGCGGACGTGGTCGCGTGCTGCTCGGCGATGCCGACGTCGAAGGCCCGGTCCGGATAGGCGGCGGCGAGTTTGTCGATGCCGGTCGACTCCGGCATGGCGGCGGTGATGCCGACGA
This sequence comes from Asanoa sp. NPDC049475, assembly GCF_040676915.1. NCBI lineage: Bacteria > Bacillati > Actinomycetota > Actinomycetes > Micromonosporales > Micromonosporaceae > Asanoa > Asanoa sp. NPDC049475. The sequence continues at coordinate 338,917 of NZ_JBFAPY010000005.1, forward strand.
CGTCCGGCCGCTCCCGCGCGATCGCCACCAGCTCGTCGGCGAACACCTTCGTCCACTTGAGACTGCCTGCGGACAACGGCTTGCCCGTGGCCGGGTCGAAGGCGCCGGGCGAGTGGAACCGGTCAGCCTCGTCCTGCTCGGCCGGCGCGTAGCCGTAGCCCTTGCGGGTCACCGCGTGGACGATGACCGGGCCGCCGAAGGCTTTGGCTCGGGTGAGCGCCGACTCCATCGCCGCCACATCATGGCCGTCGACCGGCCCGACGTATTTGATCCCGAGATCTTCGAACATCGCCTGGGGTGCGACGGCGTCCTTGATGCCCTTCTTGACGGCGTGCAGCGTGTCGAACAACGCCTTGCCGACCAGCGGAGTGCGCTCCAACGCATCCTTGGTCAGCTCCAGCACCGTCTCATAGCTGGGGTTGAGGCGCAGCGAGGCGAGGTGGTCCGCTAGCCCACCGATGGTCGGCGCGTAGGAGCGGCCATTGTCATTGACAATGATGATCAGGCGATTGCCGGCGGCGGCGATGTTGTTGAGCGCCTCCCAGCACATGCCGCCGGTGAGCGCACCGTCGCCCACCAGCGCGACGACGTGCCGCGACTCGCCGCGCAAAGCGTAGGCCTTGGCCATCCCATCGGCATATGACAATGCGGTGGAGGCGTGACAGTTCTCGACGAGGTCGTGCACGCTCTCGGCCCGGCTCGGATATCCCGTGAGCCCACCCCGCTGCTTGAGCAGGTCGAACCCGTCCTGGCGGCCGGTCAGAATCTTGTGCACATAAGCCTGATGCCCGGTGTCGAAAATCAACCGGTCGCGCGGACTGTCAAAGACACGGTGCATCGCGAGCGTGAGCTCGACCACGCCGAGGTTCGGTCCGATGTGCCCGCCGGTGCGCGCCACTTTGGCGACGAGGAAATCCCGTATCTCGGCGCTCAGCACGGTCATCAGCTCAGGCGCCAGGGCCTTCAGGTCCTGGGGTCCACGGATCGTTTCCAGCAGTGTCTGCGCGTGCTCACCCATGGCTCCGAATTGTATCGGGCGCCCTCCCAGGGCTTGTCCCGAACGTTTCGACGTCCTGATAAGAGCGGCGCCCGGCCGGGGGAGGGGAAAGGGGTCCCGAGTCCATTGAGGATTCGCCAGGTGATCGTCGCAGCTTGAGCCGGGGTGATGGCCTGTCTAAGTTTTGCCTCGCCGGCCGGCGAGGGCCGCGAACACCTGGCGGCGCGGTTGAAGGCCACGTATTGCATATCGCGCAACGGGCATCACCGTCATGCGCAATTGAGTCTTGACAGCGTTGCATATGTCAATACGATCGTTGCACGGGGGATCGCACCCCAGGCCCTTCCGTCCGGGTCTGGCGGTTCTTGTCCGATGTAGGGAGTAGCACATGCACGTGGCACATCCCCATCGCCTGTCGGCATCCCGCTCGCGTTCGCGGTTACGAATGTCCTTTCTGGCCGGTCTGGCGATCGCGGGAACGCTGGCCGCCGGAGCCGCCGCGGCGCCGGCGGCAGCGGCGCCGTCCGCTCCGTTGGGTCCGAAGGTCATCAAGACCGACGCTCCGCCGACCGGCTACCAGGTCACCTTCCGTTACCAGGCGCCGGAAGGCGTCAACGCCGTGCACATCTACGGCGACTGGTTCTTCTCCCGACCCGAGAACGTGACGTGCAACGACTGTGGCGACGCCCGTCCGCCGTCGCAGTGGCAGGCCGGCGACATCGCGGCGACGCCGTGGCACATCCTGCCGATGAGCAAGGGTGCCGACGGGGTCTGGGCGGCCACCGTCCCGTTGCCCGGCGGCACGTTCCGGTACGCGTTCACGCACGACTGCACGAACGAGCTCGCGACCGGGTGCACCCTGCACGACGACCCGGCCAACCCGTGGCAGATCCAGCCGCAGTACCCGGGTGCCCCGGGTGCGGTGCGCAGCACGATCTACGTGCCGCCGAGCTCGACCTTCCCCACCTATGACAACGCGTACCAGGAGCCGACCAAGGCCAACAAGTCCGGGACGCTGGAGACGCGGCGCTATCCGTCGCCGTTGTCGACGAACCCGGCCGGGGTGCACGACATCGTCGTCTACACGCCGTACGGCTACGACCCGAACCGGGCCACGCCGTACCCGACGCTGTATCTGAGCCACGGGTCAGGTGACCACTCGACCGCGTGGACGATGCAGGGCGTGGCCCACTACATCCTCGAGAACGCCGTCAAGGACAAGGCCGCCCAGCAGATGGTGATCGTCTCGACGGACTTCAACGGTCTGCCGGGTGGGAACCAGGGCTTCGCGAACGAGTTGCGCAACAACGTCATTCCGTTCGTGGAGCAGAACTACAACGTCTCGAACCGTTCGCAGGACCGGGCGTTCGCCGGATTCTCGGCCGGTGGCAGTCGGGCCTTCACCATCCTGTACGACAACACCGAGCTGTTCGGCTACCACGCGGCGTGGAGCTCGGGCGGTCCCGTGGCCAACCAGGCGCAGATCGACCGGATGAAGGCCATTCCCGGCGGGATCATGATCGGCACCGGACTGCAGGACCGCCTGGGCAACATCGCGCAGGCCTCGATCGCCCGGGCGGCGGCGCTGCGCGCGGCGGGTGTGACGCTGGACGAGTACAACGTGCCCGGCGTCCACACGTGGCACGTGTGGCGTCCGTTGCTGAACCACTACATCCGCAACGTGGCGTTCCGTACCACGACGACCGGGCTGACCATCGCGACGGCGCCGGTCAACCAGAACAACGTCAGGCTCACCGCCACCGCGACGGTCGAGCCCGTCACGGCCAACACCGCCGTGCCGACCGGCAAGGTGGACTTCTACGCCGGTGAGAACTTCCTCGGATCGGGCAAGCTGCAAAACGGCGTCGCCACGATCAGCAGGACGTTCCACCGCGGCCTGCTCGACGACGGCCCGGTGACCGCCCGCTACCAGGGCGACAAGCTCTTCAACGCCGACACCAGCGACGGCATCGACGCCCTCTGACGAATGGACCCGGCCGTGCGGTGGTCCTCGGCACCGAGGACCACCGCCACGGCGCCTAGCTCTGCGGGCTGTAGCCGAGCTCCTTGGAGACCCGGCCGGCTGCGTCGAGGAGCAGGGGGAGGCTCTCCTTGAGCTTCTCGAGGGTGGCGATGACCTCGATGGCACTGATGGAGATCGCCGCGACGACGCGGCCGCGCGAGTCCCTGACCGGAGCGGCGACACACATGGCGTACGCGTCGTGCTCGCCGTTGTCGGTCGAGTAGCCGTTCGCCTCGATCGTGAGCAGCTCGGCCTCGAGCGAGTCGCGGTCGGCGAAGGTGGTGGGCGTGAAGCGCTCGAAGACCACGTGCGACAGGAGCCGGTCGCGCTCGGCCCGCGGCAGGTACGCGAGAATGACCTTGCCGACGGCGCTGGCGTAGATGGAGACGGCCCGGCCGATCCGCGACGGCAGCGTCACGCCCGCGGGAGTCGGGCTGTCGACCTTGTCGATGTAGATGATCTCGTCGCCGGTGAGCTGGGCCAGGTGCACCGTGTGGCCGGTCTCCCGCTGCAGGCGGCGGATGTGCTCGGCCCCGAACTGGCGCACGTCCAGCGACCCGAGCGCGACCTCGGACAGCTCGATGAGCCCACTGCCGAACACGTACGTGCCGGCCCCGGTCCGGCGGACGAAGCGGGCTGCCTCCAACGTGTGGAGGATCCGCAGGGCGGTCGACTTGTGGACCCCGAGCACCTCCGACGCCTCCGTCAGGGAGAGCGGACGCTCCGCCGCCGCCCGGATCAGGTTGATCGCCCGCTGGATCGATTGCGCCAAAGTGCCCGCCTCTCGGTTGCGTAATGTGCAATCTAGCCCATGCCATGCGCAATGGCTAGCGTTAGTCCGTTGTGTGCCGATGTGGGCCACGCGCCCTCAGCTTGATGCGCACTCTAATGGAAGCGCGCCCATGGCTCGATCATTGCTTAATGTGCAACGCCTTGAATGCGATGTGCAATTCGGTCTTGACAGCGTTGCATATGTCAATACGATCGTTGCAAGCGTGTTACGGACCGAGGCCGAAACGGTCCGGTCCCCTCCGTCCGATGCAGGGAGAGAACGCATGCTCGTGGCCAATCCCCATCGCTCACCGAGATCACGGCCCCGCCGGCTGACCGTCTCCGTTCTGGCCGGCCTGCTCGTCGCCGCGGCGGCGGGAGCCGCAGTCGCGGGACCCGCCTCCGCGGCGCCGTTGGCGCCGTTGGGTCCGAAGGTCATCAAGACCGACGCCCCGCCCACCGGCTACCAGGTCACCTTCCGCTACCAGGCGCCGGAGGGCGTCAACACCGTCCAGATCTACGGCGACTGGTTCTTCGCGCAACCCGACAACGTCGCCGAGAACCGCCCGCCGTCGCAGTGGCAGCCCGGCGACACCGCCGCGACGCCGTGGCACATCCTGCCGATGAGCAAGGGTGCCGACGGGGTCTGGGCGGCCACCGTCCCGTTGCCCGGCGGCACGTTCCGGTACGCGTTCACGCACGACTGCACCGACGACCTCGCGACCGGGTGCACCCTGCACGACGACCCGGCCAACCCGTGGCAGATCCAGCCGCAGTACCCCGGAGCCCCCGGCGCCGTGCGCAGCACGATCTACGTGCCGTCCAGCGCCACGTTCCCGACGTACGACAACGGCTACCAGGCGCCGACCAAGCCGAACCAGTCGGGGACGTTGGAGACCCGGCGGTACCCGTCGCCGTTGTCGACGAACCCGGCCGGGGTGCACGACATCGTCGTCTACACGCCGTACGGCTACAACCCGAACCGGGCCACGCCGTACCCGACGCTCTACCTGAGCCACGGTGGTGGCGACCATTCGACGGCCTGGACCATGCAGGGCGTCGCGCACTACATCCTCGAGAACGCCGTCAAGGACAAGGCCGCCCAGCAGATGGTGATCGTCTCGACGGACTTCAACGGACTGCCGGGCGGCAACCAGGGCTACGCCAACGAGCTCCGCGACAACGTGATCCCGTTCGTGGAGCAGAACTACAACGTGTCCAACCGCTCCCAGGACCGGGCGTTCGCCGGATTCTCGGCCGGTGGCAGTCGGGCGTTCACCATCCTGTACGACAACACCGAGCTGTTCGGCTACCACGCGGCCTGGAGTATCGGCGGCGGCGCGCAGGCTCCGTCCCAGGCACAGGTCGACCGGATGAAGACCGTTCCCGGCGGCATCTTCCTCGGCACCGGCAACCAGGACGGCTCGACCGCGCAGGGGCTGCACGCCCGAGCCGAGGTCCTGCGGTCGCTCGGCATCGACGTCACCGAGCAGTACTTCGACGGCATGCACACGTGGCACGTGTGGCGTCCGTTGCTGAACCACTACATCCGCAACGTGGCGTTCCGTACCACGACGACCGGGCTGACCATCGCGACGGCGCCGGTCAACCAGAACAACGTCAGGCTCACCGCCACCGCGACGGTCGAGCCCGTCACGGCCAACACCGCCGTGCCCACCGGCAAGGTGGACTTCTACGCCGGTGAGAACTTCCTCGGATCGGGCAAGCTGCAAAACGGCGTCGCCACGATCAGCAGGACGTTCCACCGCGGCCTGCTCGACGACGGCCCGGTGACCGCCCGCTACCAGGGCGACAAGCTCTTCAACGCCGACACCAGCGACGGCATCGACGCCCTCTGACGAGTGAACCGGCTCGGGCACTCGACGAAGTGCCCGAGCCGGTCGTCCCCTCAGCTCAGTTGCGCCGGCTCCACTGCTGGTTCGTCCCGCCGTGGCAGGACCAGAGGTGGAGCTTCGTGCCGTTCGCTGTGCCGTTGGCGCTGGCGTCCAGGCACAGACCCGACAGCGGGCTGGTGATGGTGCCGTTGGTGTTGAGGTTCCACTGCTGGTTGGTCTGGCCGTTGCAGTCCCAGATGATCGCCGTCGTGCCGTTGACGGTGCCCTGGTTGTTGGCGTCCAGGCACTTGTTGCCGTACACGGTCAGCTGTTTGCTCGCCGTGTAGGTCCAGCGTTGGTTGGTCCCGCCGTGGCAGTCCCACAGTTGGGCCTGCGTGCCGTTCGTCGTGACGGAACCAGGGATGTCGACACAACGGCCGGACGCACCGCCCACGATGGCGAAGCTCTGTGGGTTGCTCGAGCTCTGCGGCCCGGCGGCGGCCATCACGGCCTGGGCTCCGGACGGCCAGTTGCCGTTGGTCACCGTGACGTTGCCGGACACGACGTTGCCGCGGTCGCCGTTGGTCACGTTGGTGCTGCCGTTGGTCGACCAGTTGTTGGTCACCGTGAAGTTGCCCATGTTCTCGGCGAACCAGTAGTTGGCGGTCGCCCAGGTGCCCGTCGAGGAGAACACGTTGTTGCGGGCGGTGAAGTAGCGCGAGCCCTCGTCGAAGTAGATGCCGAAGTAGCCGTTCGTGCGAAGGCAGTAGTTGTCGCTGACCAGGCCGCCGGGGTTCGCCGACAGGGTGTAGATGCAGCCGCCGTCGTTCATCTGCTGCATCACGTCGTGCACGTAGTTGCCGACCAGGCGGTTGTTGCTGGCCGTCGTCGCCGTGCTGTAACGCGGTTGGTAGTTGTAGAGCCCGCGGTCGGCATAGTGGTTGCTGCCGCCCGCGTCGTTGGAGCCCCAGCCGTAGCCGATCGACATGCCGGTGTACGGCAGGTTGTAGACCTCGTTGTTCGCCACCGTGCTGTTGGTGACGTACGTGGTCAGGACCGAGACGATGCCGCGGTACTCGATGCCGAGGTCGTGCAGGCGGTTGTTGCTGATGGTGACGTCCCGGTTGACCATCCGCTGGTCGCTCGGGTGGTGCGCGTCGGCGCGGACACCGCCGACGACGATGCCGCCGGCCGCGTTGCGGGCGATCTCCGACCGGGTGACCGTGATGCCGCTGGTGCCGAGGCCGACCCCGCTGGAGTGCGCGTTCGCGTCGTTGCCGATGCCGATCGCGGTCTGGCCCAGGTTGACGAACTGCGAGTCGCTGAACGTGATGTTGTTGGCCGCCGAGACCTGCACCGCGGCCGGCATCTGCGCCCAGTTGGGTCGCGTCGCCTCGAACTGGGGGCAACCGTTGTGGCACGAGCTGAAGCTCGGCCAGTTCCAGTTGCCGGTGATGTACGCCCCCGTCTGCTGGTCGACGTAGCCCTGGCTGCCGCTGGCACCGAGCCAGCTCGTGCCGGTGAACGTGATCCCACTGAAGGTGAGGTGGTGGGCGGGTGCGTCGTAGCTGCCTCCCACCGCGACCAGCGACTGGAGGGTGGGCAGTTCGACGCTGACGCTGCTCATGTTCTGCCCGCTGAGCGGAATGTACGACAGCGCGCCCGTCCCGGGATCGAGGTGCCACTCACCGGGGGAGTCGAGGAACTCGTACGCGTTGCTCAGGTAGAGCGGACCCGCCCGGTGCGGGCTGGTGAACGTGTCGTAGCCGAAGTTGTTGTTGCTCCAGCCCGGCTGCTGCATCGTGATGAGGTTGCCGGAGATGGACTGGACCGACACGTAGCGGTCCGTGAACGAGTTGACGCTCTCCATCTGGACCCGGCTCTTGTTGGCCAGGTTGTTCAGGTAGCCCAGGGCGCTGTTCGTGAAGCTCAGTCCGGTGCTGGACGCGGTGAAGTCGCTCCGGTTGACCTGGGTGCGAGCTCGGGTGGCGAGCGCGCCGTTGACGTAGAGCTGCCGGCTGTCGATCCCGGCGCCGACGTTGGAGCGCCAGATGTTCTTCCCGGAGTCGGCGAGGGTCCAGCCGGTGACGGCGCGGGCGCCGCTGATCACGGGTTGCGCGGACGGGGCGGCCTGCCAGAGCACCCGGTAGCCGTTGGTGCCGGAGTCGGCGGCCGAGAACCGCAACGGCGCGGTCAGCCGGTACGCGCCACCGGCGAGCTGCACCACGATGTCGCCGGTCATCGAGCCGACCAGGGTCCGCACCCGGCTCTGCGCGGCGGACAGCGAGCACGGTTGGGCCGAGGTGCAGGCGGTGTCGCCGCCGGTCGGCGCGGCGTACAGCGTGGTGGTGGCCGCGAAGGCGGGTGCGGCCGGGGCGACCAGCACGACGGTCGCGACGGCAAGACCGATGGCCGCCGCGACCGAGGTCGGCCTGCGTATCGCGGTGGATGGGGATCCGAACATGGGACCTCCTGGTGCGGGACGGGACGGGGGTGCCCGGTCGAGGGCGGCACTGCCGTTCGACCGGGGTTGCGCCCGCACGCGCGGTGGTTATCCGGCGAGGTGCCAGATCTCCTCCATCGGCGCCCACCGGCGCGCGGAGTCGGAGCCGCCAAGCGCCTCCTGACAGGGGTCGGTCAGCGTCCACCAGAGCTGCGTCTGCGGATCCGCAGCGATGCGGGCCTGGTCGGCGGCATGGTCCTCTCCGGTGTACTCGTAGTAGCCGAAGAGCAGGTCGTCGTGAAGGAAGATGGTGAAGTTGCGGATGTTGGCGTCGACGAGCGTGCGTTCCACCGACGGCCAGACGGCGGCGTGCAGCCGTAGGTACTCGTCGCGTCGCTCAGGACGCAGCCGCGTCACCATCGCGTAGCGCTGCATTCGAACCTCCTCGGCGTTCATCAGCGGCCCAGCCAGCCGCCGTCGACGGGGAGCACGATCCCGTTGACGTAGTCGGAGGCCGGGGCGGCCAGGAAGACCGTGGCGCCGGCGAGGTCGGCGGGACGGCCCCATCGGCCCGCCGGGATCCGGGCCACGATGGCCTCGTTGCGGGCCGGGTCGTCGCGCAGCGCCTGGGTGTTGTCGGTGGCGACGTAGCCGGGCGCGATCGCGTTGACGTTGACGCCGTGCGCTGCCCACTCGTTGGCCAGTGCCTTGGTGAGCCCGGCCAGTCCGGACTTCGACGCGGTGTAGGCGGGCACGGTGATGCCGCCCTGGAAGCTCAGCAACGACGCCGTAAAGATGATCTTCCCGCTGCCGCGTTCCAGCATCCGCCGGCCGAGCTCCCGGCTCAGCACGAACTGGCTGGTCAGGTTGACGTGCAGGACGTCGTCCCACTGCTCGTCGGTGTGGTCGGCGGCCGGGGCGCGTGCGATGGTGCCGGCGTTGTTGACCAGGATGTCGACCGGCCCGAGCGCGCTGACCTCCGTGGCCAGCCGGCGCACGTCGGCCCGGTCGGCGAAGTCGGCGCGCAGCGCGGTGAACCGGCGGCCGGTCGCCCGCACCCGGCGCTCCACCTCGCTGCCGTCAGGCTCCAGCGAAGCGGACACGCCCACGATGTCGGCGCCGGCCTCGGCCAGCGCGGTGGCCATCGCCAGCCCGATGCCGCGCCGGGCGCCGGTCACCACCGCGGTGCGCCCCGTCAGGTCGAAGAGGGCGTTCACCGTGCCTGCTCCTGCCAGTCGAGGAGGACCTTCATGACGCCGCCGCCGCGTTCGAGGGCCTCGAAGGCCGCTTCGACGCCGCTGACGGGCTCCACCTGTGAGATCAACCGTTCGGGCGCGATGCCTCCGGCGGCGACGAGCCGCACGGCCTCAGCCATGTCGTCGCGCTGGTACAGGCGGGCACCGAACAGGTCCAGCTCCCGCCAGAAGAAGCGGTGCAGGTCGACGGGCCGCGGTTTCGGATGGATCGCGACCATGACGAGCCGGCCCCGGGTGGTGAGCACCGCGACGGCCGTGTCGACGCCGGCGGCGGCGCCGGAGACCTCGAAGGCGACGTCGGCGCCGGCACCGGCGGTACGCTCGTCGACCAGGGCGGTGACGTCAGTCGCCGTCGGGTCGACCGTGTCGACCCCGGTCTCGGCGGCGACCGCACGGCGGAACGGGTCGGGTTCGACGAGCAGGACGTGGGCGCCGCGTCCGCGCGCCACGGTCGCGATGAGCACGCCGACCGGTCCACCGCCGACCACGACGACGAACTCACCCTCGTCGACGCGCGCCCGCCGCACGTCGTGCACGGCGACGGCGACCGGCTCGATCAGCGCCGCGTGCCCCAGCGGCAGCCGGTCGGGCAGGGGGAGCACCAGCCCGGCCGGAACCGTCCACGACTCCTGCATCGCGCCCGGCGAGTCGATGCCGAGGAAGTCCATGGCGTGACAGACGTTCGACCGCCCCCGCCGGCAGGCGACGCACTGACCGCACGTCCGGGTCGGCATGACCGTGACCGGCTGGCCGACCTCGAAGCCGGCCACGCCGTCGCCGACCTCGGCGATCCGTCCGGACATCTCGTGCCCGAGCACCGCCGCGTCGCCGACCCGCGCGTCCATGTCCCCGTGGAAGATGTGCAGATCCGTTCCACAGATCCCCGTGTACGCGACCGCGATGCGCACCTCGCCGGAGCCGGGCGGCCGGGCGTCCACCTCCGCGACGTCGAGCCGCCGTGCGCCCCGGTAGACGACCGCCTTCACGGTGCCACCACGGCCAGCAGCCGCTGCCCGGCACGTTCGGGCCGGACGTTCGGACTGTCGGCGGTCGCGGTGGTGTCGACCGGCCGGGCCGCCGCGATGGCAGGCTCGTCGATCGTCACGCCGAGACCGGGGGAGTCGCCGAGCACGAACGCGCCGCCCTCGACGGACAGGTCGACGTGGACGCCGACCGGTGGTCGCAGGTCCTGCAGCTCGCTGGCCAGGTGGTTGGGCACCGACGTCGCCGCGTGCAGCAGACCGGCCGGAGTGGTGCCGATGGGGCTGACGGGCAGGTCGTGGGCGTGGGCCAACGCCGAGACGCGCAGGAAGTGGGTGACGCCCCAGACTGCGGCGGTCTGCACGATGTCGACCGCCCCGGCCGTGATCAGCGGGCGGAACTGCTCCAGCCCCGTGAGGTTCTCGCCGGTCGCGACCGAAGCCCGCACGCCCTGGCTGACGGCCGCGAGGCCGCCGGCGTCCCACCGCCGCACCGGCTCCTCGACCCAGGTGAGGTCCAGCGCGTCCTCGATCTCGCGCACGTGCCGGACGGCCTGCTTGCGGGTCCAGCACTCGTTGGCGTCGAGCATGAGCCCCGGACGCGGCCCACGGCTGGTGCCGGCCAACACCTCGCGCACCAGGAGCAGGCGGCGCAGGTCCCGCTCGACGTCCAGGCCACCCTTGAGCTTGGCGGCCCGCAGGCCGCGATCGGCGTATTCGGTGTAGAGCTTGACGAGCTCGTCGTCGGTCAGTCCGATGTCCAGACCGGACGCGTACGCCGGCACCACCCGGTCGCGGCCGCCGAGCATCCGCCACAGCGGCTCACCGGCCGCCCGGGCCTTGATGTCCCACAGCGCGGTGTCGAGGGCGCCGATGGTCCCGAAGACGGGTCCGGCGTGACCGGCCTTGAAGGTCTGCCGCAGCATGCGGTCGTAGAGGGCGGTGACGCCCCGGGGGTCCTCGCCCTCGATGGCGGCGAAGACGGAGTCGATGTGCGAGTGGGGACCGAGCCCGATGCCGGTGATTCCCTCGTCGGTGTCGACCATGACGATCGGCACCGGCACGACGCCGTCGGCGTAGACGCCGTTCGCGTCACCGACGGGTCGGCCCCACTCGTGGACCGTCGTCAGCGTTCGATACCCGGTGATACGCATGTCAGCCTTTCGTGGCGCCGGCGGTGACCCCGTCGGCTATCTGGCGCTGGAGGAACAGGTAGAGCAGCAGGACGGGGGCGGCGGCGATCAGGACACCGGACGCGAAGGTCGGGATGTCGGCCGAGTACTGGCCGCGCAGCGCCGTGACCCCGACCATGAGCGTGCGGTGCTCGGCCGACGGCATCATCAGCAGCGCGATCAGGACGTCGTTCCAGCAGAAGAGGGCGTTGAGGATGCCGACCGACAGCAGGGCGGGTGTACCCATCGGCAGCATGATCCGCCGGTAGACGCCGTAGATGCTGTTGCCGTCGATCCGGGCCGCGTCGATGATCTCCGCCGGGATCGTGCGGTAGAAGCTGGTCATCAGGAAGATCGTGAAGGGGAGGAACTGCGCGACGTAGGCGAGGACCAGCCCGGGGTAGGTGTCGATGAGGCCGGTGTCCGCCATGACCCGGGCCAGCGGCACCATGATCACCTGGAACGGGATGAAGAGCGCCGCGAGACAGCCGAGGAAGAGGAACGACGAACCGCGGAAGCTGATCTGGCTCAGGGCGAAGCCGGCCATCGAGCCCAGCAGGAGCAGCAGAATCACGGCGGCGGTGACCACGACGACCGAGTTCAGAAAGTAGCGCTCCATGCCGACGCTGGTCCAGGCGCCGCTGATGTTGTCCCACCGCGGGGACGAGGCGACGGAGAACCGGTCGAGGACGTACTCGCGCCTTGTCTTCATCGCGACGTTTCCGGTGAACAGCAACGGATAGATCGTCGCCAGGGCGAGCAGCCCCATCGGTACGGCCACCAGCCACCGGCTCAGGCGGGCGCGCTGCATCAGGACTCCTTCACGGCGCGGCGGAGCAGGCTGAGCTGGGCCAGCCCGACGACCAGCATGATCACGAAGAGGACCGTCGACGCCGCGGACGCGAGGGCCGGCCGGTTCATCTGGCCCTGCTGGATCCAGATGAAGAACTCGGGAAGGTACGTCGACCCCTCCGGTCCGCCGCTGGTCATGACGTAGAGCAGGCCGAACATGGAGGTCAGCATCCCGATCATCGTGGTGACGAAGACGAACTGGATGGTGCGGGACAGGCCGGGGATGATGACGTGCCAGATCACCTGCGGGAGCGACGCGCCGTCGACGCGGGCCGCGTCCAGCAGCGCACCGTCCAATGTGGCGAATCCGGCGAGGAAGACCACCAGCGCCATCCCGAACGTGGCCCAGATGTGCACGCCGACGACGGCGAACATCGCGACGTCCGGGTCGCCGAGCCAGTCCACGGGGCCGAGGCCGACGGTTCCGAGGGCGGCGTTGAGCGGTCCGTCGAACGCGAGCAGCAGGTTGAAGATCGCGCCGACGATGACCGGGGACAGCACGGCGGGGAAGAAGTAGACGCTGCGGAAGAACCGGTGGCCGGGCACGCGCAGGTAGATGAACGTCGCCAGCAGCCCCGGGATGGCCACCGCGACCGGCAGCAGCAGGACGAGCAGCCCGACGTTGCGCAGCGCGGTCTGGAACAGCGGGTCCCGGAAGAGGTCGGTGTAGTTGTCGAGGCCGACGACGGTGCCGTCGCGGTCGCCGTCGCCCGTGAAGGAGAAGTTGACGCCGAGCGCGAGTGGCCACAGCCGCAGGGCGACGATGATGAGGATCGACGGCGCGACCAGGACGTACGGGGCCAGGCGTTCCCCGCGCATGCCCCGGCGGGAGCGCCGCCCCGCGGCCCGCCCGGCCTGAGCCGGGCGGACCGAGGGGTGCGTGGTGCTGGTGGCCATGCGTCAGGCCGGTTTGTCGGAGGCGGCCAGCTGCTCGAGCGCGGCGTCCACCGTGATGGAACCACTGATGAGCTGCTGGGACAGGCGTCCCATCAGGTCGATCGTCTTCGACGAGAGCGCGACGTGCAGGGCGGGCTTTCCGGCCTTGAGGTCGGAGACGATCGTCGCCACCGCCGCACCTGCCTGGGACACGTCGATGGTGGTGTCGGAGGCGATCGCCCCGGCGTCGGCATAGAACGCGGTAAGGGCTTCGGTCGAGGTCAGGGACCGCACGAGGTCGGCCGCGAGCTTGGGGTCCTTCGTCCACTTGGCGACCCCGTAGCCGATGCCGCCGTCGTACGCGAGGCTGGGTGTGGCTCCGTCGGTGACGACCGGCGCGATCATGACGCCGACGTTCTCCGGCTGCAGGAACTCGTTGAAGTCCTTCCAGTGCCCGATGTCGGACATCAGGCCGATCATGTGCGCCGCCTTGCCGGACTCGAACAGCGCGAACGCGTCGTTGAACATCGCGGTCGAGTTGGCGCCGTCGGTGTTCAGGCCGGCGTCGGCGACCTCTTTCCAGAGCTGGAAGAGCCGCTTGACGCCGGGCGCCTTCCAGTCACGCTTGCCGGCGATCCAGTCGTCGTACTCGGTGGGCGTCAGGATGCCGGAGCCGAGGCCCGACATGAAGAACTGGATGCCGATGCCTTCCTTGTTGCCCTGGCCGAAGCACTTGGCGCCGGCCTTCGCGAGCGCGGTGCAGCCGGCGAGGAACTCGGTCCACGTCTTCGGCGGGTTGTCGGGGTCGAGGCCGGCCTTCTTGTAGAGCGCCTTGTTGTAGTAGACGGGGTGGCCCTGCAACGTCACCGGGGCGGCGTAGGTCTTGCCGTCCTTGCCGAAGGCGTCCCAGCCCGCCAGGCGCTGCTTGTCGGGGGCGATGTACTCGTCGAGCGCGACCAGCGAGTCGACGCGGTCGCGGATCTGGCCACCGCCGTTGAAGAGCATGACGTCGGGGCCTTTGCCGGACTGGATCGCCGCGCCCAGCAGCGTGTAGTACTGCTCGAAGGGCTGCGCCACGAACTCGACCGTCGTGTCCGGATGGTTCTTGGCGAAGTCGGCCTTGGCTTTCTGGATGTACGAGGCGGCCGTGGCGTCGCCGGACTTCCAGTCCCAGACGACGAGCTTGCCGCCGGCCGCGCCCTTGTCCGCTTCCTTGGGGCCGGAGGCGCTGCCGCATCCGGACATGGCCATTACCGCTATGAGGACCGCAGACCACAGTGCTCGCTGCTTCATCGCTGCTCACTCTCCAGAAGGTGCGGGGGAGGACCATCGTGCTCAGAGTGACGAGAAACGTAACTCGTATGACGTTAGACGTCAACACAGTGCCGTATACTGCCGAGATCGGGCTGGGGGCAGGGCACAAGGGCGCGTCCGGAGGGCAACATGACGGCATCAGGGCAACTGAACGGCGCGGCTACCGCGCCTCCGGTCTGGGCGCGGCGGTCCACCAACCTCGCGAAGGCGATCACCGCCGAGTTGGTGCAGCGGATCGTCCGCGGTGTCCACCAGCCCGGCACGCCGCTGCCGCCCGAGCCCGCGCTCTGCGAGACGTTCGCGGTGAGCCGCACGGTGGTGCGCGAGGCGGTGAAGATCCTTCAGGAGAAGGGTCTGGTGCAGGTCCGGCAGGGCACCGGCACGATCGTCACCGCACCGTCCGAGTGGGACATGCTGGACGAGCTCGTGCTCGGTGCGACGATCGCCGAGGACGACGGCGTGGCGGTCCTCGACGACGTGGTGGTCACCCGGCGGGTGCTCGAGTCGGACATGGCGAACGTCGCGGCGCGGCTGGCCGACCAGGACACCCTGGACCTACTGCGCTCCCAGGTCGACCAGATGGACGAGCTCGTCGGCGACCACGTGACCTACGAGGAGCACGACCGCGCCTACCACGACACGATCATGCGGGCGTCCGGCAACCGCATCGCCCGCGCGGTCGTGCGGTCGTTGCAGGGTCAGGTCATCCGCAGTGCCGCCTATCTGGGGCGCACCGAGCGTGCCCTGTGCGTCGCGTCCAACCGGGGGCACCGCCAGATCTACGAGCGCATCGCCGCGCACGACCCCGCCGGCGCCGCCGAGGCGATGTTCACCCACATCACCGACGCCTGGCTGGTCCGCCGCAGCGGACCGGACCCCGTGCGCCTGCGCCGCTAGCTCTCCGCCGGTGTGTAGCCGAGCTCCCGTGAGATGCGCTCGGCCGTCTCCAGCAGCATCGGCAGGCGCTGCTCGAGCTGGCCCAGCGTCGCGATGACCTCGATCGCCGTGATCGACACCGCCGCGATGACGTGACCGCGGGAGTCCCTGATGGGCGCCGCCACGCACATGACGTAGGCGTCGTGCTCTCCGTTGTCGGTCGCCCAGCCGCGTTCGCCGACCCGGGTCAGCTCCGCGTCGAGGGACGCGCGGTCGGCGAACGTGGTGGGGGTGTAGCGCTCGAACTCGACGTGCGCGAGCAGCCGGTCGCGCTCCTCGCGGGGCAGGTACGCCAGGATCACCTTGCCGACGGCGCTCGCGTAGATCGAGACCGCCCGGCCGATCCGCGACGGGAGCTTGACGGCGTCGAAGGCGGCGCTGTCCACCTTGTCGATGTAGATGATCTCGTCACCGGTCAGTTGCGCCAGGTGCACCGTGTGCCCGGTCTTGCGTTGCAGATCTCGCAACTGGGGTGCGGCGAACTGTCGTAGGTCCATCGAGCCCAGCGCCAGATCGGACAGCTCGATGAGTCCGCTGCCGAACACGTACGTGCCCGCCCCGGTCTTGCGGACGAACCGCGCCGCCTCCAGCGTCTGCAGGATCCGCAGCGCGGTGGACTTGTGAACGCCGAGCACTCCGGCCGCCTCGGTGAGCGTGAGCGGATGCTCAGCGGCCCGGCGGATGAGGTTGATCGCGCGTTCGATGGACTGCGCCACTACCCGTACCTCCTCGTTGCACCTTCTGCAATGTACTCGGGATGATGTGCAACCGCCACTTGACAGCGTTGCATATGTCCCTACGATCGTTGCAAGCGTGTTACCAGCGATCGACCACCTGCGGACTCTTATAGGGGAGTTGCGATGAGAAACCCAAGCGTTCGCCGCGGCACGTACGCGGTGACCGCCATCATCGGCTTGGCGGCCGCCCTGCTGACCGGTTGCGGCTCGGACGACGACGGCGGCGACGCCGGCGGCGTCAGCACCATCACCTTCGCGGCGTCGACCTTCGGCGACCCCGGTCGCGGGCCGAAGCTCCAGGCCCTGCTGGACGAGTTCAACGGCAGCCAGACCAGCGTGAAGGTCGAGTCCGCGGCTGTGCCCTACCCCACCTTCGGGCAGACGGTGCTGACCCAGATGGGCAGCGGGCAGGGCCCGGACCTGGTGCGGTTCGACATGCCGGAGTTCGAGGCCGCTTCAGACGCCGGCCTGGTCACGCCGCTCGACGACCTTGTCGACGTCAGCAAGTACACGTTGCTCGCCCAGCCGGACAAGTTCATGGTCCACGACGGCAAGCGGCACGGCATCATCTTCGAGGCGTCCAACTACGCGATGTTCTACAACGCGGACCTCATCAAGACCCCGCCGAAGACCTACGACGAGTTCATGGCCACCGCCAAGTCCCTCACCAAGGACGGCACCTTCGGCCTGGCGTTCCGGCAGACCGAGGCCGAGGAGGCCGGTGTCTGGCAGGACATCTTCAACTACGTGTACGGGTTCGGCGGCGCCTGGTCGGACGGCACGAAGCTGACGATCAACTCACCGCAGAACCTGGCAGGCCTGCAGGCCTACAAGGACCTCTACGACGCGAACGTGATCCCCCGCGGGGCCGACGCCGCCACCTTCCGCCGCATGTTCGCCGAGGGCAAGGTCGGCATGGAGCTCAACAACGGCGGTTACGTGACGGCCACGCGCGGCCAGAACGCCAAGCTGAACTTCTCCGTCGCGCCGATCCCGTTCCCGACCCGCACCCAGGGCGCCATCCTCGCGCCGATCGTCATCAACGAGAACAGCAAGAAGAAGGACGCCGCGGCCACCTTCATCAAGTGGGTGCTGGAGCCGGGCAACCAGGTCAAGCTCCAGGAGATCCTCGGCGCGAGCAGCGTCGCGACCAAGACCGAGCGCAGCGCCGCCTCGCTCGAGCAGACCCCGTTCCTGACGGTCTTCGACGGTCTCACGGAGTCGAGCCTGCCGCAGATCGTCCTCGGGTTCGAAGCCAAGACGCCGGACATCCGCAAGGTCGTCGTCCAGAACGTCATCGCGGCCCTGCAGGGCAAGTCCGACCTCAAGGCGGCCCTCGACAAGGCCCAGCAGCAGGCCACCGAACTGGTCGGTTGACCGGACGACGCCGCCGGCGCGCAGACCTTCGTCGACGCGCCGGCGGCGTCCCACCTCGACAAGGAACCACACCCCCATGACTGTGCTGGAGCGCACGAGCGCCCCCCGGCCCGCGGGCAAGGCCGGCCGCAAGCCGCGTCGACCGAGCCCGCTGGGCAGCCGGTGGACCCCGTATCTCTTCCTGGCGCCGGCCGCGGTGTTCATCATCGTCTTCCAGGCCGTTCCGCTGGCTCAGGAGGTCTTCCTGAGCTTCACCCGGACGACGCTGCTGAACCCCACCCGCAGCACCTGGGTCGGCCTCGACAACTACGCCGACATCTTCGGTGACCCCGACTTCCGTCGGACGCTGCTGACCACCTTCGTCTACGTCGTCGCCTGTGTCGTCGGTGCGGTCGGCTCCGGGCTGCTGGTCGCCCTGCTGCTCAACAAGCGGTTCCGCGGCCGCGGTGTGGCACGCGCTCTCGTCACCGTGCCGTGGGCGGCTCCGGGCATCGCCGTCGCGCTCATCGCGACCTGGATGCTCAACTCGCAGTACGGCATCGTCAACAGGTTCCTGAACGCGATCGGCCTGGGTGTCGATGGCGGCGCGATCCTGGACAGTCCCCGCTACGCCATGCCGGCGATCCTCGTCACGACCATCTGGCAGCTCTTCCCGTTCACCTCGGTGGTGCTGCTCTCGGCGCTCCAGTCGGTGCCGCAGGACCTGACCGAGGCCGCGACGGTGGACGGCGCCGGCCGGTGGCAGACGTTCCGAGCGGTCACCTGGCAGGTGATCAAGCCGACCGTCGGCCTGCTCGCGCTGCTGATGACCATCTGGTCGCTGCGGCGCTTCGAGCTCATCTGGCTCATGACCAAGGGCGGCCCGGTCGGCGCCACGGAGACGCTGGTCATCGACCTCTACAGCCGGGCCTTCGACTCGAAGGAGCTCGGCTCGGCGGCGGCGATCGGCATGGTCGGCGTCGTCGTCTCGCTCATCGTCATCGCCGGCAGTCGGTTCGTCGCCCGCGCCGTCGAGAAGGGAGAGGATCCGCGATGAGGCGGCTCCGCATCGGTCTCACCGCTCGCATCCTCACCGTGCTCGTCGTGCTGGGGATCGCCGTCTTCCCGCTCTACTGGATGGTCGTCACCGCGCTGACCAGCAACACCGACCTGTTCGCCGGCAAAGCCCAGTTGCTGCCCGACCTCTCGCAGATCGGCGTCTTCTTCGACGCGCTGGCGGAGGGCAAGGCCACGGGCTGGCTGCTGAACAGTCTGATCATCGCCGTCGGCACGACCGCCCTGTCGATCGGTCTCGGCATCCCGCTCGGGTACGCCCTGTCCCGCTTCCGGTTCCGCGGCAAGGTCATCGTGACCGTCGTGCTGCTGTTCACGCAGATGCTCCCCGAAGCGCTCATGGTGGTCCCGCTGTTCTCGCTGTTCCGCCGCTTCGACCTGCTCGACTCGCTGACCGGGCTGATCCTCGTCAACTCGGCCTTCGTGCTGCCCATCGTCGCGCTCATCCTCAAGGGTGCGATCGACGGCATACCGGGCGAGCTCGAAGAGGCGGCCCGCGTCGACGGATGCCGTCCGTTCACCGTGCTCACCCGGATCAACGTGCCGCTGATCGCCCCGTCGATCGCCGCGACCGCGGTCATCGCGTTCTTCCACGCCTGGAACGAGTACGTCTTCGCCGTCACCTTCATCTTCGACCCGGAGAAGCAGCCGGCCTCGGTCGGCATCGCCAACTTCATCGGCGAGCTCGGCACTCCCATCCAGACCGTCATGGCCGTGGCGTTCATGTTCACGCTGCCGGCCGTCGCCTTCTACCTGTTCGCGCAGAAGTACGTGGTCGCCGGCATGACCGCCGGCGCGGTGAAGGGCTGACCTGACACATGAAGATCATTTCGGTGGACCCGTTCACGGTCGACTTCTACCGGACCAACCTCGTGCTCGTCCGGGTCACCACCGACGAGGGCATCGTCGGCCTGGGCGAGGCGACCCTGGAAGGCAAGGAACGCGCGGTCCTGGGCGCCCTCGACGAGCTCGCCGAGGCCGTCACCGGGCTCGACCCGACCCGCATCTCCGGCAACCTCTACGAGCTGGCCCGCGACTGGTACTGGCGTGGCGGGCCGGTCATCATGACCGCGCTGAGCGCGCTGGAGATGGCACTGTGGGACATCTCCGCCCGCGACCTCGGCGTGCCGGTGTCCCGCCTGCTCGGCGGACCGACCCGGGACCGCGTGCGGGCCTACGCCAACGGGTGGTTCTCCGGAGCCGTGACCCCGCAGGACTACGCCGCCGCGGCCACCCGAACCGTGGCGAGCGGGTTCCGTGGCCTCAAGTGGGATCCGTTCGAGAACTACGACCTCACGATCACCTCGCGACAGCTCGATCGGACCCTCGCGCAGATCGACGCCGTACGCACCGCGGTCGGACCCGACGTCGAGCTGTTCGTGGAGGGCCACGGCCGCTTCGACGTGCGGCACGCCATCAAGATCGCCAAGGAGATCGCGCAGTTCGACCCGGTGTGGTTCGAGGAACCGTGCCCGCCGGACAACCTCGACGCGCTGGTCGACATCCGTCGCGCCTCGCCCGTGCCGATCGCGGCGGGGGAGAGATGGTTCGGCCGCCAGGGGTTCGTGCCGCCGCTGGCCCGGCAGGCGGTCGACTTCGTGCAGCCCGACGTGACCCACGCCGGAGGGCTGGCGGAGCTGGCCTTCATCTCGACCCTGGCCTCGGCCAGCTACGTAGGGTTCGCACCGCACAACCCCAGCGGCCCGCTGAGCACCGCGGCCACTCTCCAGCTCGGCGCCACGCTGCCCAACTTCCGGTACCTGGAGATCATGGCGACCGACGTCCCGTGGCGGCCGGACATCACCAGCGAACGACTGGAGCTCACCGCCGAGGGCGACGTGCTCATCCCGACCGGCGTCGGCCTGGGCATCGAGCTCGACCTAGAGGCGATGGCCAGTCACCCCTTCACGCCACGGCCGATGCGGATGTTCCGTGACGCCGTCTACGACATCCGTCCGCCGGACGCGCGGTCCTACTTCAACCTCGGAGCGAACGCATGACAGCCCTGCCACCGACCGGAACGCCCACCGGCTGGTACGGGACCGCCACCGACGCACTGCCGGTGGACGCCGCCGCGAGCGTCCTCGTGGGACGCGTCTGGGATCCCGGCGTGGGCGGGCCGTCCCCCGTCGTGGTCCGCGACGGTGAGGTCTTCGACCTCAGCGAGCACTTTCCGACGATGCGCGACATCTGCGAGCTGCCCGACCCGGCCCGCGTGGTCGGGACGCTGACCGGGCCGCACCTCGGGAGTTTCGCGGACCTGCTCGCCCACACGGCGCAGGACAGCCGCGGCGCCGCTCCGTGGCTGCTGGCCCCGGTCGACCTCCAGGCACTCAAAGCCGCCGGCGTGACCTTCGCGGTCTCGATGATCGAACGCGTCATCGAGGAGCGGGCCGGGGGCAACCTCGAGGCCGCGGCGGGCATCCGGGACCGGATGCTGGCCGACGTGGGTGCCGACCTGCACCAGCTCGCGCCGGGCTCGGAAGAGGCGCAGCGGCTCAAGACCCTCTTCCTCGCCGAGGGCATCTGGAGCCAGTACCTCGAGGTGGGCATCGGGCCGGACGCCGAGATCTTCACCAAGGGCCAGATCCTGTCGGCCGTCGGCACCGCGGTGCCGGTCGGTGTGCTGGCCTCATCGACCTGGAACAACCCGGAGCCGGAGGTCGCGCTCATCGTGGCGTCCAGCGGCAGGATCGTGGGCGCCACCCTCGGCAACGACGTGAACCTGCGTGACGTCGAAGGCCGGTCGGCCCTGCTGCTGCCGCAGGCGAAGGACAACAACGCGTCCTGCGCGCTCGGACCCCTCATCCGCCTCTTCGACGACCGGTTCGACCTGGCCCACGTGCGCTCGTTGGAGGTCGGTCTCGCGATCGAGGGCGAGGACGGCTTCCGGCTCGACGCGGTGTCGGAGATGAGCCGCATCTCCCGCGACCCGGAGGCCCTCGTGCGTCAGCTGATCGGACCCCATCACCACTATCCCGACGGTGCCGTGCTCATGCTGGGCACGATGTTCGCGCCGATCCAGGACCGGGACCGTCCGGGGGAGGGGTTCACCCACAAGACCGGCGACATCGTGCGGATCAGCTCACCCGCCCTCGGCACCCTCGTCAACCGCGTCCGGCACGCCGAAGACTGCGAGCCCTGGGACTTCGGCGTACGCGACCTGATGGGCAACCTCGTGAAGCGAGGCCTGCTGTGACCGTCGTGACCACGGTGGACCCCCGGAACGGTCGAAGCCTGTTCACCGGGCTGCACGAGACGGACGACGCCGAGCTCGCGTCCGCCCTCGTCGCCTCGGCCGCCGCGTTCGAGTGGCTGCGGGGGCTGTCCCGGCACGACCGGGCCGACCTGCTCGACCGGATCGCCGCCGAGCTCGAGTCCCGCCGCGCGGAGCTGGTCGCCTTCGCGGAGTCCGAGACGGGCCTGACCCGGGCCCGACTGGACGGCGAGCTCACCCGTGCGGCCTTCCAGTTCCGGTTGTTCGGCGAGGTGCTGCGCGAGGGCGGCTACCTGGAGGCCGCCATCGACCATGTCGCACAGACGCCGCTCGGCCCCGCGCCGGACCTGCGTCGGATGCTCGTCCCGCTCGGACCGGTGGCCGTCTTCGGAGCCAGCAACTTCCCGTTCGCGTTCTCCGTGGCGGGCGGGGACACGGCGTCCGCGCTCGCGGCCGGGTGTCCGGTCGTCGTGAAGGCACACCCGTCGCACCCGCTCACCTCGCAGTTGTCCGCCGAGACCATCGCCGCGGCGATCAGCGCCCACTCGGGTCCGCCGGGCGTGCTCACCGTGGTGTACGGCCAGGAAGCCGGACTTGCCCTGGTGCGGCACCCCGGCGTGCGCGCCGCCGCCCTGACCGGTTCGACCGCCGCCGCGCGCGCCATCCAGTCCGCGATCGACGAACGCGACGAGCCGATCCCGTTCTACGGCGAGCTCAGCAGCGTGAACCCGATCGTCGTCCTGCCGGCCGCCGCGGCCGCCCGGGCCGAGCAGATCGCCGCGGGGCTCTTCGCGTCCTTCACCGGATCCGGCGGGCAGCTGTGCACCAAGCCGGGACTGGCCTTCGTGCCGAGCGGGCCGGCGGGCGACCGACTGGTCGGAAGCCTCCGGGACCAGGTCGCGGCAGCGGACAGCCAGGTGCTGCTGAACGCCCGGATCCGCGACACGTACGTCGCGGGCGGCGAGCGGCTGGTGGCCGCCGGCGCGCAGCGCACCGCGCGGGCGGCCAACAACACGGCGGCCGGGTTCGTCGGCGCGCCGACGCTGCTCGAGCTCGACCTGGAGCGCTTCGGCGCGGAGCACACCGAAGAGTGTTTCGGGCCGCTGCTGGTCGTCGTGCGCTACGCCGACGCGGCCAAGCTCGAAGGCGTGCTCAGCGGGCTGCCCGGTTCGCTGACCGGCTCGATCCACGCCGAGCCCGCCGACGATCGGGCCCTCGTGCGCCGGGTGGTCGACGTGCTGGCCGCCGGCGCCGGCCGCATCGTCTTCGACGGCTATCCCACCGGGTTGCGGGTGTCGTGGGCGCAGCACCACGGCGGGCCGTGGCCGGCGACCAACTCGGTGCACACCTCCGTCGGCGCGACCGCCATCCGCCGGTTCCTGCGACCGCTGGCCTGGCAGGACGCACCGGAGTGGATCCTGCCCGACGAGCTGGCGGAAGGCTTCGACGCGATCCCGCGGCGGGTGGACGGCGCGCTCCGGCCGGGGCACCACTCATAGCCGCACATCGATTGACGATTGTGTGACGTAGGGGGACACTGTTTGTCACGCTTCTGGCGTCGCGGGAGCCGGCGACGCTGGGCAGCGGTTGACCGACCCCTGCCGGTCGGCGCTCACCGGGCACGCCGAGCGGTGATGGTCGGCGCCCACCTCGCGGGCCTGCCGCGTTCGAGCGCCTGGCCGAGACTCGTCCATGGTCCGGCGGCGATGCGTCATGCCCCCTTGAAGCATCGAGGAGTCACGCATGAACCTTCGTCGAACCCTGCTCGCCGGCGCCGCGGCCCTCGTCGCGGTGTCGGCCTCGGTCCTGGTGGTGCCCGGGCTGGCCACGCCGGCGGCCGCGGCGACACTGACCGAGGTCACCAACTTCGGCGACAACCCGGGCGGCATGAGGATGCACATCTACGTGCCGGACGTTCGCCCCGCACAGCCGGCGATCGTGGTCGCCATGCACGGATGCGGCGGCTCAGGACCCGGCTTCTATTCCAGCAGTGAGTTCGCCTCACTGGCCAACCAGTACGGCTTCATCGTCATCTACCCGTCGGCGACCCAGCAGGCCGGCTTCGGCAACTGCTTCGACACGTGGTCGGACGCTGCCAAGCGCCGCGGTGGCGGCAGCGACCCGGTCTCGATCGTGTCGATGGTGACCTACGCGCAGCAACGCTACGGCGGCGACCGCACCCGCGTGTTCGCGACGGGAAGCTCGTCCGGCGGCATGATGACCAACCAGATGCTCGCTCTCTATCCGGACGTGTTCCGGGCGGGTGCGGCGTTCATGGGTGTCCCGTTCAACTGCTTCGCCAACGCGGCCGACTACCCGCCCGGCAGCAGCAGGTGCACCGGCGGCGGCATGGACCGCACGCCGCAGCAGTGGGGTGACGCGGTGCGGCAGGCCTATCCCGGCTACACCGGGGCGCGGCCTCCGGTGCAGCTCTGGCACGGCACGAACGACACGCTCGTGCCGTACTCGCTGTTGCAGGAGTCCATCGAGCAGTGGACCAACGTGTTCGGCCTCAGCCAGACGCCGACGACGAGCGACACGCCCCGGTCCGGTTGGAACCGCCGCCGCTACGCCGCTGCCTCCGGTGACGTGCGGGTGGAGGCCTACAGCATCCAGGGCGCCGGGCACAGCCTGCCGTCCAGCGGGATGGCGGCGGCCGCGATCGCGTTCTTCGGTCTGAGCGGCACCAGCCCGACGACGCCGCCGGCAACGACGCCGCCGGCGACGACGCCACCCGCCACGACACCGCCGCCCACCGGCGGATGCGCCGCGAGCTACCGCCAGGTCGGCTCGTGGACAGGCGGATTCCAGGGCGAGGTGACCGTGCGGGCGGCGGGTGCGGCCGTCAACGGTTGGCAGGTCGGCCTGGCCTTCGCCGGCGGCACCAGCATCACGCAGGTGTGGAGCGGCACGCTCTCCGGCAACGCCCCGAGCTACACCGTGCGGAACGTGTCGTGGAACGCCGCCATCCCAGCCGGAGGGTCGACGGTCTTCGGGTTCCTCGGCAGCGGGACGTCGGCTGCCCCAACCCTCTCGTGCACGAGCCCGTAGCCGCAATATTCAACTCATCCTCGACGGTCGTCAGAATTTCTTGACATTTATGGGCGTGGTCCCCGACGATGGCCAGCAGGCCATTGTGACCCGGCTCACACGCGCCGCACGACGGCACCTGCCACGAGCTCGCAGTTGACGCATCCCACCCACCTCCGTTCCAGGAAGGGCCTCGTCAATGAAGAAGGTCAGCGTTCTCGGGTTGGTCGCCGTCGTCGCGGTGGCCCTCGCCGGTTGCACGGACTCCGACTCGCCGCCGCAGGCGCCGGCGCAGTCCGGTGGCGACCAACTGCGCCAGGTACGGGTCGCGGCGTTGCCGATCACCGAGACCGCCGCGCTATGGGGCGGCAGCAAGGCCGGCATCTTCGCCAAGCACGGGCTCCAGGTCGAGGTGCTGCCGGCACAGGGCGGCGCACAGGCGATTCCCGCCCTGATCAACGGTGACATCGACTTCGCCATCGGCCAGCCGTTCGGCCCGTTCCGCGCCGACCTGCAGGACCTGGGTGTCGTGGTGATCGGCAACTACGCGTCGTCGTACGCGACGGGCGACGACATCAACGCCGTCGTCGCGTCGGCCAAGTCGGGCATCAAGCGCCCCGCTGAGCTCGCCGGCCGCCGGGTCGCGGTCAACAGCCTGGGCGCCGCGGGCGACGTGACGATCATGGCGGCGGTCGAGAAGGACGGTGGCGACCCGAAGACGATCAAGTTCGTCGAGGTCGCGTTCCCCGACGCACCCGCGCAGCTCGCGGCCGGCAACATCGACGCCGCCTGGGTGCCGGAGCCGTTCGTCACGCAACTGCGCGGTCGCGGCGACACCTTCGTCGTCGCGCCGTACCAGGCGACCGTCCCGGGGCTCGCGACGCTGACCACGATCGCGACCAAGAAGCGGTTGGACTCCGACGCGGACCTGGTGGCGGACTTCTCCGCGGCGATGAAGGAGACGCTCCAGTGGGCGCGGGACCCCGCCAACGAGACCGCCCTGCGACAGTCCATCAAGGACAACCTGAAGCTGCCCGAGCCGGTGGCGGACTCGGTCAAGCTCCCGGCGTTCGGGTGGGAGGTCGACCGAGCGAGCCTCGAGGCGCTGGCGACGCTGGCCGGTAAGTACGGGGTCCTCGACCGCCAGCCGAACCTCGATCGCCTCGTCCAGCAGCAGTAGCCGTCCGGTGCGCGTTCCCTCCGTCCGGCGTCCCCGTCCCCGCAAGGTGCTGCTCGGCCTCTGCGGCCTGGTCGGCTTCCTCGTCTGCTGGCAGCTCGTGCCGGCGCTGGGCCTCGTCGACCCGCAGTACCTGCCCTACGCCACGGACGTGCTCGTGCGGCTGGCCGACGAGCTGCGCGACCTCGCCTTCTGGCGACGGCTCGGTTTCACCATGACGTCCTGGGCGATCGGGCTCGCGGTGGCGACGCTCGCGGCCGTCGTCCTCGGCGCGGTGGTCGGGCTGGTGCCGTTCCTGCGCCGTGCGACGCACACGCTGATCGAGTTCCTGCGTCCGATCCCGTCGGTCGCCCTCATCCCCCTCGCGGTGCTGATGTTCGGCATCCAGCTGAAGGCTGCCCTGGTCGTCATCGTGTACGCCTCGTTCTGGCAGGTGTTCGTGCAGATGATCTACGGTGTCGCCGACGTGGACGTCGTGGCGCGCGACACCGCTCGCAGCTTCCGCCTCAACCGGCGCCAGCGGATGGTCTACCTGGTGCTGCCGACGGCCCTGCCCTACCTCGTCACGGGTGTCCGGCTCGCCGCCGCCGTCGCGCTGATCCTCGCCATCACGTCGGAGATGGTGATCGGAAACCCCGGCGTGGGCCGGATGATCGAGCTCTCCCGCTCGGCCGGCGACGCCGAGGGCCTCTACGCCCTGGTGGTCCTCACCGGACTGCTCGGACTGCTGGTCAACATCGTGTTCCGCCTCGTCGAACGCCGGTCCTTGGCCTGGCACCAGTCGGTGCGTGGGGAGGCGCCATGACCGCACGGACCCTGGCGGCGACCGGATCGCGCGACGCGGGCCGCCGGCTCCTCGGCGGCCTCCTGTATCCACTCGGCCTTCCGTTCCTGGTGCTGGTGTGCTGGGGGCTGGCCTCGACGGGCTCGACGAACCGGTTCTTCCCCGGCCCACTGGCGATCCTCGAAGCCTTCCGGGAGACCTGGATCGGTCCGGCGTTCGTCGACGACGTGCTGCCGAGCCTCTACCGGCTCGCCCTCGGCATCGCGGCGTCGATCGTGCTCGGCGTCGCCGCCGGCACCGTCGTCGGTCTGTCCCGCGCTGTCGGCGACGTGGTCGAGCCGTTGTTGGAGTTCTTCCGCGCCATCCCGCCGCCGGTGCTGATCCCGGTCGGGATGCTCCTGCTCGGCATCACCGACACGATGAAGGTGGTGGTCATCGTGTCCGGCGCGGTCTGGCCCGTCCTGCTGAACACCATCGACGGCGTCCGGTCGATCGACAGCATGCTCTCCGACACCGCGCGCTCGTTCCAGCTCCGGCGGCGCCAGCGGCTGTGGTCGTTGGTGCTGCCCGCGGCCAGCCCTCGGATCATGACCGGCGTCCGGCAGGCCCTGTCGATCGCGCTGATCCTGATGGTCATCTCGGAGATGTTCGCGTCGTCCTCAGGGCTGGGCTACCGGATCGCGTACTTCCAGCGGAACTACCTCATCGCCGAGATGTGGAGCGGCATCCTGCTGCTCGGGCTCGTCGGAGTGCTGCTCGCCGCCGCCTTCGGCGTCGTCGAGCGGCGGGTGCTTCGTTGGTACCACGGAAGCAGGGCGATCGAGCGTGCCTGACCGGACCGGCCCGCCGGAGGGGCGAACTGTGCGGAGCCGTGCACCGAAGCAACTGGTGCTCGCCTTCTTCGGCGAGCACGTGGTCGACGACGATCCCGGCCCCATCCGGGCCAGCGTGCTGATCGGCGTGCTCGAAGGCGCCGGCGTCGCCGCCCCGGCCACGCGCGCCACCCTCGACCGGCTCGTGCAGACCGGCATCCTCGCGCGGAGTCGCAGCGGGCGGGAGATCCTGTTCTCCCTGACCGAGCACGGCACGGCGGTGCTGCGCGAGGCCACGGCCCGGGTCCGCGGCCCGCACCCGTTCGACCCGCAGGGCACCGGCTGGACGCTCGTCACGTTCACGATTCCCGAGGACCAGCGCACGCTCCGGCACCGCCTGCGCTCGACCCTCACGTGGGAGGGCTTCGCGCCGCTGCGCGACGGGTTGTGGTTGGCGCCCGGCGAGGTCGACCTCGCGAGCTCGCTCGAGCCGTTGCGCGAGGACCTGCCGCCGGACGCCGTCGTCGGTTTCCACGCCCGGGAGCTGACGGGGTTCCCGATCGGGCAGAGCGTGCGGGCCGCGTGGGACATCGAGACGATCCGGCGCGAGCACCTCGCGTTCATCGAGACCTGGCAAGACGCGGCGGCGACGGCTCAGGCGTCGAGCGCGCTGACGCTGCGGACGATGCTCGTGGCGGACTGGCTGGCACTGCTGCGCGCGGACCCGAGGCTGCCGCGGGAGTTCATGGACGCGCGCTGGCCGGCCGAACGGTCCGTGGAGGTCTACCGCCGGATGCACGAGCGGCTCGCCCGCGCCTCCGCCGCCGAGTTCGCCGCGCTCGTCGCCGACCGCACGACCGTCAACCGCCGAACCGCCGGCGCAGGTCGGTCTTCCGCACCTTCCCCGAGGCGGTCCGCGGCAGGTCGTTCACGATGACCACCTTCTGGGGCAGCTTGTAGCGGGCGATCCTGCCGTCCAGCATCGCGCGTACGGTCTCCGTGTCGATGGTGACGTCCGGGCGCACCGTCATGATCGCCCACGGCACCTCACCCCATCGCTCGTCGGGGACTCCGATGACCGCTGCGGCGGTGACACCGTCGATCTCGCTGAGCAGGAGCTCGAGCTCGGCCGGGTAGATGTTCTCTCCGCCGGAGATGATCATGTCCTTGAGTCGGCCGGCGATGTGCAGGTAACCGTCGGAGTCCAGGTATCCCAGGTCGCCCGAGCGGAACCAGCCGTCCGGGGTGAACGCGTCGGCCGTCGCCTCCGGAAGCCCGAGGTAGCCGGCGAACACGTTGGGGCCGGAGATCTCGATCTCGCCGACCGTGCCCGGCGGACCAGCGACCCGCACGTCGGTGAAGAAGTGGGGGAGGCCGACGCTGCCCTGCTTCACCCGCGTCATGGTGGGCGGCAACGAGGTCACGCCCGGCGACGTCTCGGTCATGCCGTAGCCCTGCGAGAACGAGAGCCCGCGATCCTCGTACGCGCGCAGGACGCGGGTCGGCACCGCGGACCCGCCGCAGGTGAGCTTGGCCAACGTCGAGAGGTCGGTCGCGGCCCAGCTCGGGTGGTCGGCCATGAGCTGGTACGTCGTCGGGACGCCACTGAGCATCGTGACGCCGTGCCGTTCGATCTGGGCCAGCGCGCGTCCGGGCTCGAAGCCCCGCTCCAACACCATCGTGGCCCCCTTGAGGATGACGGGAAGCGCCCCCATCCCCAGCGAGGCCACATGGAACAGGGGAGAGATCATCAACGCGACGTCGGTCGAGACGACGTCGTAGTCGACCACGCAGTTCAACGCGACCCAGGTGAGGTTGCCGTGCGTCAGCACCGCTCCCTTGGCCCGGCCGGTCGTGCCGGACGTGTAGATGATCGCCGCCGGATCGTCCGGGCCCACGCCCGCGGGCTCGGCCGTCGCGCCGTCCTCACCGGGCAGGCGCGTGAGCCCGGGTCGGGCCGGGCTTCCTGCCCCCGTGGAGACGACGTGCGGCACGCGGGCCTGGTCCGCGACGGGAGTCACGGCCTCCGTGAGCTCCGGGTCGTGGACCAGGACCCGGGCGCGGCAGTCCGTGAGGACGTGCCGTATCTCGGTCGGTGCCAGCCGGGTGTTGACCGGGACGAAGACGGCGCCGGCCTGGGCGACGCCGAACATCACCTGGAGGAGGTCGGGACTGTTCTCGCCCAGGTACGCGACGGCGTCACCGCGCCGGACTCCGAGTCGCCGGAGCACCGAGGCCACCTGGTCCGCCCGGTCGGCGAACTGCCGGTAGGTGGTCGACCGGTCGTCGTGCACCAGGGCGACCTTGTCGGGTGACCTGAGCCGGCGCTTGGCCAGCCAGGCGCCGATACCGTGCTGGTGCATCAGCGACCTCCCCGGCTCAGGCGTAGAAGCGGTAGAGCCCGCGGGCGACGACAGCGGGCTTGGTGCCGCCCTCGACGTCGATCGCCTGGTCGACCGTGATCTGGAAGCCGCCGGCAACCGCGGTGACCTCGGCGACGACGGCCCGCATTCGGATGCGGGATCCGACCACGACGGGGGCAGGGAAACGCACCTTGTCGAGACCGTAGTTCACCTTCGTCGCCACGCCCCGCACGTCGAGCAGCTCCGTCCACAGTGGGATGAGCAGGGAGAGGGTGAGGAAGCCGTGCGCGACCGGCGCGCCGAAGGGGCCGGTCCGGGCGCGCTCGGGGTCGACGTGGATCCACTGGTGGTCGTCCGTGGCGTCCGCGAAGAGGTTGACCTGCTCCTGGGTGACCGTCCGGTAGGCGCTGTGACCGAGGTCCGCGCCGGCGATCTCGGGAAGCTGGTCATAGCTGATCGTCGTCGGCACGAAGGTCGTCCTCCTTCTGGTCGCCCGACAGGCCCAGCAGCCGGGCGGCGTTGTCCTTCAGGATGCCGGGCAGGACCTCGGGCTTGAGGTCCGTGCCGGCGACGTCGCGCAGCCACCGGTCCGGGGTGAGCAACGGGTAGTCGGTGCCGAAGAGCAACCGGCGCGCGAGCAACGAGTTGGCGTACCGCACCAGCTGGGCCGGGAAGTACTTGGGGCTCCAACCGGACAGGTCGATCCAGGTGTTGGGCTTGTGCGTCGCCACCGAGAGCGCCTCGTCCTGCCACGGCACCGAGGGATGGGCCATGATGATTTTCAGGTCGGGGAACTCGGCGGCGACGGGATCGAGCAGCATGGGGTTCGACAGCCCGAGCCGCAGCCCGTAGCCGCCAGGCAGACCGGCCCCGATGCCCGTCTGTCCGGTGTGGAACAGCGCCGGCACGCCGAGCTTCTCGATCAGGCCCCACAGCGGTGCGTACCGCTCGTCGCTCGGGTCGAAGCCCTGCACGGTCGGGTGGAACTTGAACCCGCGCACGCCCTCGTCCTCGACGAGCCGCGTGGCCAGCTCGAGCGCGGCACCGCCGGTCCGCGGGTCCACCGACCCGAAGGGGATGAGCACGTCCGCGTGGTCGGCCGCGGCCCGGGCGATGTCCACGCTGGACAAGGGCTCGTGTGCGAGCTGCGTGCGGGCGTCGACCGTGAACACCACGGCGGCCATCCGGCGCTCGCGGTAGTAGCGCGCCACGGCGTCGACGGCCGGGCGGGGTCCGTCGGTCCGGAAGTACCGCGACGCGGCCTCCACCAACGGCTCGGGCAGGGAGGCGTGGCCGTGGTCGTCGACCTCGATGTGCACGTGCGTGTCGATCGCGGTCAGGGCGGCGACGTCGATCGCGGGCTGGTACATGCTCAGGAGGCCGGCCGGAACGCCTCGGGCAGGTCCGGGAACCGTTCTCCCACCGTCTGCAACGCCCCGGCGAACGTCGTCGGCCACGCCGCGGCGAGCGCGTCGTAGGACCAGCCGCCCTCGTGGTGGGCGGTCAGAGCGGCCTCGGGATGGGTCCAGACCTGGATGCGGTCACCACCGACGCCGATCGCCTGACCGGTGACCGCCGAGGCCGCGTCAGAGGCGAGGAACGCGACGAGGCCGGCGGCGTCGTCGGCCGTGCCGAACCCGAGATCGTGCCGGAAGAAGGAGGGTACGGGCTCCCCGCGCGACTCCGCCTCTGCCGCAGCGGCGAAGTAGGGGATCGTGGAGGTCATCGCGGTGGCCGCGACCGGGACGACCGCGTTGACGGTGATGCCGGCGCGTCCGAGCTCCAGCGCCCAGGTGCGCACCATGCCGACGATGCCGGCCTTGGCGGCCGCGTAGTTGGTCTGGCCGAAGTTGCCGCGCTGGCCCGTGGGTGAGCCGACGCAGATGACCCGCCCGCCCTCACCGGCCTGCCGCATGTGCTGGACGGCCGCGCGCACCGTGGTGAAGGTGCCGCGCAGGTGCACGTCGATCACCGCGTCGAACTCGTCGTCGGTCATCTTCCACAGGACCGCGTCGCGCAGGATGCCGGCGTTGGTCACCAGGACGTCCAATCGGCTGAAGCGGCTGACCGCCTCGCTGACCAGCGCCTGCGCGGTGGCGGTGGGACCGACGGGCGCGACCACCGCGACGGCGCGTCCACCGTCCGCCTCGATCGTCTTGACGGCGTCGTCCGCGGCTCGGCCGTCGACGTCGTTCACGACCACGGACGCGCCCTGTCGGGCCAGCTCGCGTGCGTAGGCCAGGCCCAGGCCCTGTCCGGATCCGGTGACGATCGCGACCTTGCCGTCGAGGGGCATGCGCACTCCTTCGCGTCGATCCGTCCGCAACATAATGCGAAATCTGGCCGGACGTCAACGAATGTGCAATACATCGATGTCCGGTCAGCGCGGGTCGACGAGCTCCTCGAAGCGCCGTTGGGCGGCTCCGGCCAGCCTCTCGCAGGTGCGCAGGAACATCCGCCTGGCCTCGGCCCGGGGAAAGGACGCCGGCAGGAACTCGGCCGGAAGGTCGGGGTCGTTGCCCACCAGGGCACGCCAGTCGTCGACGAGCTCGGTGCGGAGGACGAGCGCCGCGCGCGGTGACACCTCGCCCTCCTCGGCCCGGCGGGAGACCCGGCGGTGGCGCGCGAGGAAGTCGCGGTAGCCGGTGGCGAGGTCGTCGATGCGCCAGCCGGACTCGAGCCGGGCGCGGCCGGTGGGCAGCAGGTCGAGGTCGTTGGACCGGAGCACGACCGCGTCGGTGATGCCGAGCTCACGAAGCTGGTCGCGCGCGTCGTCGAACCGGTCGTGCGGGGTGACCCAGGTGCCGTCGTACAGCGGCCAGAAGGTCAGCCAGCGCAACCTGGCCCGCAGCAACCGGCGTTGGCTCGCGTCGTCCAGCGGCAGGGTGAACGCGATCAGCGTCCACACGCCGTCCCAGGCGGTCTCGTCGGTCGTGGCGAAGATCCGTCGGGCGCCACGGCGAAGGATCTGCCAGGCCGAGGCGGTCAGTCGGTAGCTGGTGTGCCGGCCCTCCTTGGACCGTTCGAGCACACCCCGTTGGGTCAGCCGGCTGAGCGTCGCGCGCGCGTTCGCCGGCGCGATGTCGAACTCGGACAAGGCCGCGACCAGACCGGCGGAGGGCAGCGGCTCCCGGTCGGCGTGCCAGTAGTCGCCGAGGAGCGTCACGAGCAGCCGCTGCGCCCGCGCCCGACCGACCGCGCTCCGGCCGGACCTCGTCTCCGGCTCGCCCGCTCGCTCGTCGTTGTCGGTCAACACGCCTGAGAAGGTACCGTCCGGCCCGGGCGGACACGGAAAGTCGGACGGCGTTTTTCGTTACGACGGTCCTTTCGAAATAGTCCTCGCCACGCGGCTGATACACCCCTTGAAACTTTCCGAAACCATCTGGCAACATCGCCTCTGCTCGATGTGAACGTCTCGATCTCCCTGCTCGAACTTTGCCCTGGCGATGCACGACGTTGAATGTTAGCGCTAACATCGCCGCCCCCGTCCCGGAGGAGGAGTTGCTCGTGAGACGTCGCCGGATAGCCTGGCTCGCCGCCATGGTCGTCGCTGTTCTGCTCGCGGCGGGAAGCGCCGTGGTCCTCCGCGCCCCCGCCGCCACGGCGCTGGCCAACGGGGTGGCCCGGGTGCCCCCGATGGGTTGGAACAGCTGGAACACCTTCGGCTGCAACATCAACGAGACGCTCATCCGGCAGATGGCGGATGCGCTGGTCGCCAGCGGCATGCGCGACCTGGGTTACCAGTACGTCGTCGTGGACGACTGCTGGTTCAACCCCAACCGCGACAGCTCCGGCAACCTGCAGGGTGACCCGACCCGGTTCCCCAGCGGGATGCGGGCACTCGGTGACTACCTGCACGCCAGAGGGCTGAAGTTCGGCATCTACCAGGTGCCGGTGGACCGCACGTGCGCGCAGTACTTCGGCGCCTATCCCGGCGCCACCGGCAGCCAGGGGCACGAGGCGCAGGACGCCCGCCAGTTCGCCGCGTGGGGCGTCGACTACCTCAAGTACGACTGGTGCTCGCCCAACGGCACGATCCAGGACCAGGTCACCACGTTCGCCAAGATGCGCGACGCGCTGGCCGCCACGGGCCGGCCGATCGTCTACAGCATCAACCCGAACAGCATCCACGCGAAGACCGGTCCGTTGCGCAACTGGGGTGACGTGGCGAACCTGTGGCGGACCACCGAGGACATCACCAACGCGTGGGACACCGGGCAGAGCAACGGCTACCCGATGGGCATCCAGAACATCGTCAACGTCACCGTCCCGCTCGCGAGCTACGCCGGTCCCGGCAGCTTCAACGACCCCGACATGCTCGAGGTCGGCCGCGGCGGCATGACGGACACCGAGATGCGCAGTCATTTCGCCCTGTGGGCCATGCTCGCCGCGCCGCTGATGGCGGGCAACGACGTGCGGTCCATGAATACGGCGACGCAGACGATCCTGAAGAACCAGAACCTCATCGCGATCAACCAGGACTCCCTGGCCCTGCAGGCGCGCCAGGTCTCCGGTGACAGCTCGCGCCGGGTGCTGGCCAAACCCCTCGCGAACGGGGACGTCGCGGTCGCGCTCTTCAACCAGAGCGGGTCGACGGCCACGCTCTCGACCACCGCCGCCGCGATCGGCAAGAGCGGGTCGTCGTTCACCCTGCGCGACGCGTGGACCAACGCGACCACGACCACCACCGGCACCATCAGCGCGTCGGTCCCGGCGCACGGGACGGTCGTCTACCGGGTGTCCGGCGGCGGCACCGTGCCGTCGGACACGGGCAGGCTGGTCAGCGCGGCCTCCGGCAGGTGCCTCGACCTGCCGCAGAGCAACGCGGCCAACGGCACACAGCCAGTCATCTGGGACTGCAACGGTGGCGCGAACCAACGCTGGACGCGCAACGGTCAGACCCTCCAAGCGCTCGGCAAGTGCCTGGACGCGCCGCTGTCCGCCACCGCCGGCGCGAAAGCGCAGATCTGGGACTGCAACGGAGGCGCGAACCAACGCTGGACCTTCGGCTCCGACGGCACCGTGCGCGGTGAGCAGTCCGGGCTCTGCCTCGACGTCGACCGGAACCTGACCGCCAACGGCACCCTCGTGCTGCTGTGGACCTGCTCCGCGGCCGCGAACCAGCGCTGGGCGTTCACCTCATGAGGGCCAGGCGGTGGCTCGCCGGCGCGTTGGGCCTGCTGTGTGCCGTGACCATGGCTCCGATGACGGCCCGCGCCGACAACCCGATCGTGCAGACGATCTACACCGCGGACCCCGCGCCGATCGTCCATAACGGACGTGTCTACCTCTACACCGGACACGACGAGGACGGCTCGACCTGGTTCACCATGCGCGAGTGGCGGGTCTACTCCTCGTCCGACATGGTGAACTGGACCGACCACGGCTCACCGCTGAGCCTGGCCAACTTCGCCTGGGCCGACGCCAACGCCTGGGCGGGACAGGTCATCGCCCGCAACGGACGCTTCTACTGGTACGTCCCCGTCCGGAACCGGTCGACCGGCGGCATGGCGATCGGGGTGGCGGTGTCCGACAGCCCGACCGGCCCGTTCACCGACGCCCTCGGCCGCCCACTGGTCGAGAACAACGAGATCGACCCGACGGTGTTCATCGACGACGGCGGCCAGGCCTACCTCTACTGGGGCAACCCGAAGCTCTGGTACGTCCGGCTGAACAGCGACATGACCTCGTTCTCCGGCAGCCCCACCCAGATCCCGCTGACCACCTCCGGGTTCGGCACCCGCACCGGTGACGCGAACCGCCCGACCCTCTACGAGGAAGGTCCCTGGGTCTACAAGCGCAACGGCGTCTACTACAACGTGTTCGCGGCCAAGTGCTGCTCGGAGTTCATCGCCTACTCCACCGCGCCGGGGCCGACCGGGCCGTGGACCTACCGCGGCACCGTGATGCCGACCCAGGGCAGCAGCTTCACCAACCATCCGGGCATCGTCGACTTCAACGGCAGCTCGTACTTCTTCTACCACAATGGAGCGTTGCCGGGCGGCGGCGGCTTCACCCGATCGGTCGCGGTCGAGCGGTTCACCTACAACTCCGACGGGTCGATTCCGACGATCAACATGACGACCACCGGGCCGCCCCAGGTCGGCACGCTGAACCCGTACGTCCGCCAGGAGGCGGAGACCATGGCGTGGACCTCCGGCGTCGAGACCGAGCGGGCCGGCGAGGGCGGCATGAACGTCGGCTGGATCGACAACGGCGACTGGGTCAAGGTCAAGGGCGTCGCCTTCGGTGCCGGCGCGAGCTCGTTCACCGCCCGGGTCGCCTCGGCCGCCTCCGGCGGGCGCATCGAGGTCCGGCTCGACGCGGCCACCGGACCCGTCGTCGGCACCTGCACCGTGCCGGGCACCGGCGGCTGGCAGACCTGGACGTCCGTGTCCTGCGGCGTCAGCGGCGCGACCGGCACGCACGACCTCTACCTGCGTTTCACCGGCGGCAGCGGCTCGCTGTTCAACATGAACTGGTGGCAGTTCGCCGGTGGCGGCGGAAGCGGCGGCAACCTGGTGACCAACGGGTCGATGGAGAGCGGGACGACCGGCTGGTCCGCCTTCGGCGGTGGCACGCTGTCGACCACGACGAGCGTGGCGCACGGCGGCACGAGCGCGCTGGCCGTCTCCGGCCGCACGGCGTCCTGGAACGGCCCCAGCCAGAACGTGACGAGCGCGCTGGTCAACGGCCGCAGCTACACCACCTCCGCCTGGGTGCGCGCACAGGCCGGCACTCCGTCGGCGAAGGTGACGCTGGCCGTCACGGCCGGCGGCACGACCAGCTATCTGTCCCTGACACCGGCGACGGCGGTCTCCACCTCGGGCTGGACCCTGCTGACCGGCACGTCCACCGTCTCCTGGACCGGTGATCTGACCGGCGCCACCTTCTATGTAGAGACGACCTCCGGCACCGACGGCTTGTACGTCGACGACGTCGCCATCCAGTAGGACGCCGACCGGCTGGACGGTGATCGCCGGCTCCCGCGGGGAAGGACCCCGCGGGAGCCGGTAGCCGGACGCGTCCGGAACCCCATAATCGAGTCGTACGGCCCGGAGCCGGCTCGAAGGGGGATTCGTGGCGCTGACCGACGAAGCCATCGCGAAGCTGCGCGGCATGATCGCGAGCGGCGAGCTGCAGCCTGGCGCCAGGCTGCCCCCGGAGCAACAGCTCGCCGTGCAGATCGGCCTGTCCCGCAGCGGTGTCCGGGAGGCGGTCAAGGTGCTCGAGTCCGCCCGGGTGCTGGACGTCCGCCGGGGAGACGGCACCTACGTCACGAGCCTGGCTCCGGGGCTGTTGCTGGAAGGACTCGGTGTCGCGGTGGAGCTGTTGCGGGACGACACGCTGCTGGAGGTCATGGAGGTCCGCCGGATGCTGGAGCCGGCGGCGACCGGCGTCGCGACGCTGCGCATGACCACGGCCCAACTCGACGAGCTTGGCCGCATCCTCGACGACATGGGCGCGGCGGCCGGCGATGCCGAGAAGCTCATCGAGTACGACACCGCGTTCCACCACGCGATCACCGTCAGCACCGGGAACGAGACGCTGACCTCCCTGCTCGACGGGCTCTCCGGGCGCACCTTGCGCGCCCGCGTCTGGCGCGGGCTGATCGAGGGCAACGCGGCCCACCGCACCGTCGACGAGCACCGGGCGATCTACCTCGCCCTGCGCGCCGGGGACCCGGCTCTGGCGCAGGCCGCCGCACTCGTCCATGTGAACACGTCGGAGTCCTGGCTGCGTACGGTGCTCGGCGCACCCTAGACGAACGCCACCGTCCACTGCAGGTTCGTGCTGCTGCCCGGGGTCCACTGCTTGAGGGTCGCGCCGGCGGCCACGTTTCCGCCGCTGTCGAGAGCCAGGCCGGACGTCCGGTTGACGATCCGGAAGCGGCCGTCGCCGAGGTGGACGAGCTGCCACTGCTGGTTGGTGCCGCCGTTCCAGGCCGCCTGGCGCGCGGGGGAGCCGTTCGCGGTCGATCCCCACCCGTCGACGGCCATGCCGTTGGTGCGGTTGACGATCCGGTAGTAGCCGGTGCCCAGCTCCACGAGCTGCCACTGCAGGTTGGTGCTGCCGTTCCAGCTCCACAGCTTCACGTTCGAACCCGAGGCGACCGAGCCGCCGCTGTCGACGACCAGCCCGTTGGTCACGTTGGTCAGGCGGACGTACCGCGACGGCGCGAAGGTGACCCGCACCGACGCGATCGCGTCGTTGTTGCCGGTGGCGCGCAGGTCGGCGTTGTCCGAGGTGAAGGTCCAGCTCGTGCCGGTGAAGGAGTCGTTGGCGTACCCGACGATCTGATAGCCGGAGGCGACCCGCACCGACGACGCGGACCGCAGGCCGATCCCGGCCGACTGGAGCTGCGTCGCCGTGTAGCTCCCGACCGCCAGCGTGGCGCCGGTGCCACCGTAGTTCGTGTCGGTGTAGAGCGCCGCGGTGCCCACGGACGGGAGCTGTGCCGCGCTCACCCGGTAGGTGCGTCCGGCCAGCACCGGCAGTGCGATGACGTCGCTCTCCGGCCGCGTGACCGTGACCGCGCCGCCCGTGCTGGTGTCGACCACCTGGAAGCTGCCGGTGAAGACCCGGCCGCGGACGTTGACGGTGCCGGCGCGGTCGGCCCGCACGAGGATCTCGCTGGCCTGCCCGGAGCTCCACGTGACGCCGACGGTGTAGCCGCCGCGGCCGCGCAGCCCTTGGACCCGGCCGCTCGGCCAGGCGGACGGGAGCGCCGGCAGCACGTGCAGCTCCCCGGCGTGGCTCTGCAGCAGCATCTCCGCGATGCCCGACGTCGCGCCGAAGTTGCCGTCGATCTGGAAGGGCGGGTGCAGGTCGAACAGGTTGGGCGCGAGCCGCGCCGTCGTGGCCAGCAGCCGGATCAGGTCGTGCGCGCGCGTACCCTCCTCCAGCCGAGCCCAGTAATTGATCTTCCAGGCGAGCGACCAGCCCGTGCCGTCGTCGCCGCGCAGCTCGAGGGTGCGCCGTGCGGCGTTGAAGAGGGTGGCGTTGCCGCGCTTGGTGATCTGGTTGCTGGGGTGGAGCCCGTAGAGATGCGACACGTGTCGGTGGTTGGTCTCGGGCTCCACCCAGTCGTAGAGCCACTCCATGATGTTGCCGCGGGAGCCGACCCGCATCGGGGGGAGCCGGTCGCGGGTGGCCAGCACCCGGGTCCGGAAGTCGGCGTCCACACCCAGCACCTGGCTCGCCTGAGCGCAGGCGTTGAACAGGTCCCGCAGGATCTGGTTGTCCATGGTCGGTCCGGCGCACACGCTGACGCCGGAGTGGTGCCCGAGCTCCGGCGAGTTCGACGGGTTCGTGACCAGGTAGCCGAGGCTGGGATCCGGGACGAGAGTGTCGAGGAAGAACTGGGCGGCGCCCTTGAGCGCGGGGTAGTACTGCCCGAGGAAGTCGAGATCGTTGGTGAACCGGTAGTGGTCCCAGATGAGCGTGGCCAGCCACGCGCCGCCGGTCTGCCACATGCCCCAGAACGCCCCGTCGACGACGGAGCTGCCCCGCCAGGCGTCGGTGTTGTGGTGGGTCACCCAACCGCCGGCTCCGTACTGAGCGGCGGCGGTGCGGCCGCCGGTCACGCGGAGGTCGTTGACCATCCGGAAGACCGGCTCGAAGCACTCGGACAGGTTCGTGGTGTCGGCCGGCCAGTAGTTCATCGGCAGGTTGGCGTTGATCGTGTACTTCGAGTCCCAGGCGGGCGCGAGCGAGTCGTTCCAGATGCCCTGCAGGTTCGCCGGCTGGGTGCCCGGCCGCGACGAGGAGATCAGCAGATAGCGGCCGAACTGGAAGAGCAGCGCCGAGAACTGCGGGTCGTTGACGCTGGCGTGCTGCGAGATCCGGACGTCGGTCGGCTGGTCGGCCGCGGAGGTGCGACCCAGATCGAGGGTCGTGCGGTTGAACAGCGTCTGGTAGTCGGCCACGTGCCGGGCCCGCAACTGGTCCCAGGACCGGGCCAGGGCGGCGTTGAGGTGCCCCCGCGCGATGCCTTGGTAGTCGCCGCCCACGTTGGCGTAGCTGACGTAGCTGGTGCCGATGGAGATCAGCAGGGTCACGCTGGTGGCGTTGACGACCGTGAGCGTCCCGCCGGAGCTGCTGACGCTGCCACCGTCGACGACGGCCCGGGCCAGTGCCAGGAACCGTACGCGCCCGGTGACGCCCTCCATGTCGCCGGACA
Source organism: Asanoa sp. NPDC049475 (assembly GCF_040676915.1). Lineage (NCBI taxonomy): Bacteria > Bacillati > Actinomycetota > Actinomycetes > Micromonosporales > Micromonosporaceae > Asanoa > Asanoa sp. NPDC049475. The sequence goes on from NZ_JBFAPY010000005.1 coordinate 379,105, forward strand.
GGCCGTCGAGGGCGATCGTCGCACTGTCCGGACTGGACAGTGTCGTGCGCTGCGGGCTGTCGAACCGGGCCGAGAAGGAGATGGCGTTGGCGCGGTCGGCGGTCAGGCGGATGGCGATCACCTGGTCGGGCGCGCTGGCGAGGGTCTCGCGTTGGTGCCGGATCCCGTTCTGGAGGTACGACACGGAGGTCGTGGCGGTCGTCAGGTCGAGATGCCGGTAGTAGTCCGAGACCCCGGAGCCGCTCGGAAAGGTGAGCCGGATGTTGCCGACGGTCTGGTACGCGAGCTGGCCGGCCGGTCGGCCGAGCATGGCCTGGTCGACGAGGCTCTGCGCCTGGCTCCACTGGTTGGCGAAGACCAGCCGCCGGATCTCCGACAGCGCACCCGCGCCCTGGCTGTTGCTGGACTCGTACGGCCCGCCGGCCCAGACGGTGTCCTCGTTGAGTTGCAGGCGCTCGACGTCGACGTTGCCGAACACCATCGCGCCCAGCCGGCCGTTGCCGATCGGGAGCGCGCGCAACCAGTCGGTGCCGGCGCTTTCGTCGTACCAGAGCGCCAGGTCGTTGGCAGCCAACACGGCGGCGGGGGCGGCCGAGGCCGGTCGGGGATGGGCGATCCAGGGGAGGATCGCGGCGGTGGCGCCGGCGCCGGCCGCTCCGAGCAGCACTTGCCTGCGGGTCAGGTCAGACATGTCAGATCTCCCAGCGGCGACGCATCGAAGCTGATCTAATCGAATAACCGCCAGGTTACAAACATGTGATGTCTGACGTCAACAGGCGGATGAGTCGATGGTCAAATGCCGGTTTGACGCGGAAACATATGATCTCTTGATGGCCTACAGGCCCGGATCGCCGATCTCGCTGCGATCCGGACCTGGGCCGACAGCTACTTAGGACCGGGACACGAGCCTGAATTGCTGGTTCGTCTGTCCGTGGCAGTCGTAGAGCTGGATCTGTGCTCCGTTGGCGGTGCTCCAGGCGTCGAGGCACCGTCCGGACTGCACGCCGCTGATGGTGCCGTTGGAGTTGACGTTCCATTGCTGGTTGGTTCCGCTGTGGCAGCTGTAGATCTGGACCGCGGCGCCGTTGCCGGAGCCGGCGGCGTCCAGGCACATGCTGCCGTACACCCGTAGCTGCTTGTTCGAGGTGTTGTACGTCCAGGTCTGGTTGGGCTGCCTGTTGCAGTCGTAGAGCTGGACCCGGGTGCCGTTGTTCTGGGAGGCGTTGGGCACGTCGACACACCGACCCGACTGCGAGCCGACGATCTCGGAGCCCGTTCCCGGGTTGGAGGTGGGCGACGAGGTGGGGGTGGCGGTGGGGCTGCTCGTCGGTGAGGGTCCGGCGCTGTTGAGTGCGTCCAGAGTGGATGTGTAGGCGGCCTTCTTGTTGCCGTTGCAGTCGAACAGCAGCGGGGTGCCGCTGGAACGCCACGAGTCGCAGTCGCGCACGCCCCACACCGTGATGCCGTTGCAGCGCGAGACGGCGAGGCAGTCGTTGACCACGTTGCGGTAGGTGTTGGCCTGCGTGCTGCCGGAGCCCTCGATGTCGAGCTCGGTGATCTGCACGTCCACGCCGAGCGCGGCGAAGCTCGACAGCGTCGTGCGGTAGTTGCTGTTGTAGGGAGAGTTCGCGTTGAAGTGCGACTGGAACCCGACGCAGTCGATCGGCACGCCACGGGACTTGAAATCGCGGACCATGTTGTAGACGGCCTGGGTCTTGGCCCAGGTCCAGTTGTCGGTGTTGTAGTCGTTGTAGCACAGCTTGGCGTTCGGGTCGGCGGCGTCCGCGGCACGGAACGCGGCCTCGATCCAGTCGTTGCCGGTGCGCTGCAGGTTGGAGTTGCGGCGCGCGCCGCTGTTGCCGTCGTCGAACGCCTCGTTCACCACGTCCCAGGCGAAGACCTTCCCCCGGTAGTAGGTGGCCACCCGGGTGACGTGGTTGAGCATCGCGGACCGCAGGGAGCTGCCCTCCATGCCCTGCATCCACCCGGGCTGCTGCGAGTGCCAGGCCAGCGTGTGGCCACGCACCTTCCAGCCCCGGTTCAGGGCATGGTTGACGATCCGGTCGGCGTTGCCGAACGTGAAGTTGTTCTGCTGCGGCTCGGTGGCGTCGATCTTCATCTCGTTCTCGGCAGTGACGACGTTGAACTCGCGGTTCAGGATCGTCGTGTACGCGCTGTCACCGAGCTTGCCGCCAGCGACAGCAGCGCCGAAGTAGCGGCCGGACTGCGCCGCCGCCGCACCGAGCGTGGACTCGGCCGCCCGCGCGCCAGTGGGCATCAACGAGACGACCAGGGCCGCAACTATCGCGGCACTTCCGGACAGGGCAAAGGCGCGGAGTCGACGCCGGGCGGGTCTGGGCCGGCTTGGGGAGATCATGCTGATCCTCCAACATGGATATGGGGTCGGGTGGGGGTGTCTCGGGCGGCTGTCATGCGGGTGCGCAGGCAACGGCAACCACCGGGACACACACGACCGCGACCGTGTACGTCCACTCGGGCTACCTGTCGAGCGGGCGTTTCATGTGACCGTTCACATCCATGGACGTCTTTAGATTTCCAGAAAGTTGCAGCCTTTTCAAGCGGCAATTTCGGAACATCTCCGATAGTTTCGGAAGCCCGGACCCGGGCACGAAAAGGGCCGGCCGCGGCATCGCGGTGAGCGATGCCACGGCCGGCCCTGTCGGCGTCAGTCGGTCGCGTTGGCAGCGGCCTCGATCTGATCGGTGACCGCGCCCGGGGCGGTGACCATGGACACGTGGGGAGCGTTGATCTCGACGGTGTGTGCCTTGGCCCGCTCGGACATCGTGAGCTGCTGCGCGGCGGGGATGACGGCGTCCTGCTTGCCCACCACCGACCACGAGGGAATGGTCCGCCAGGCCGGCTCGCCGGACGCCTCGTCCAGCGCACTCGAGGCCAGCGGGGATCCCGACGAAGTCGAAGAGAGTGGTCGGATCGGCCGCGAAGACCGACCCCGGCGTGGCCGAGGTCAGCGACCGCACGGTGTCATCCTTGTCCGGGATGTACGCGTCGACGTACACCAGGGCCTTGACCTGCTTGTTGCCCAGAGCGGCGTTCGTGATGACCATGCCGCCGTACGAGTGTCCGACGAGGACGATCGGTCCGGTGATGGTGGCCAGGTAGGCGCGCTGGCTCTCCGCGTCCTTGGTCACACCCGTCAGCGGATTCGGCGGCACCACGACCCGATAGTTGTCGTGCTGGAGCTTGGCCGTCACCTTGTCCCAGCTGGACCCGTCCGCCCACGCACCGTGCACCAGCACGACGGTGGGTCTGGCAGCCGCGGGGCGCGAATGGTGGGAGTGCGCGACGTGACTCGTCGCGGCCTGCGCGGTGCCGATGCCGGCAACACCAAGGCTCAGGGCTCCGACGGCCGCGCCCGCGTAGACGAGGCGGCGCCGGAAGGACAGTTTCACGGTGTTTCCTTTCACTCCTGAAAGAAGTCGAGCAGGGCGGTGTTGACCTGATCGCTGTGGGTCCAGGCGATGGCGTGCGGTCCGCCCTCGATGACGAGCAGACGCGTGTCGCCGATGAAGGCGGACAGCCGCTGGCCGGTCACGCCGATGGGCAGGACCCGGTCCTGGTCGCCCTGGATCACGAGCACCGGCACGTCGACCTTCGACAGGTCTTCGCGGAAGTCGGTGAGCCAGGTCGGGACGCAGGCCACCGCGGCGACGGGAGATCCGGCCACGGCCACGTTCCAACTGGCCCGGAACGCCTCGTCGCTGACCAGCGAGCCGCCGTAGACATCGGTCCAGTTTCGTCAGCAGCGCGTGCACATCGGCGGCGAACGTGTCGATGTGGCTCTCGCACATGGCCTGCGGCGTGACGCGGCCGCTCTGGTCTTGGCCGCGTCGGCACCGGGCAGCAGTTCCATACCCGCGGGCCGGACGCGGACGGTGCTCGCGATCCTGGACATGGTCGGCGTGCTCGACGAGCCGCTGATGGAGGCCGAGCTTCTGCGCACCGTCGGGGAGGCCTTCGCCCCGCTGCCCCGGGCAGACGAGTATCTGCGTCGAGCCTTGTCCATCTTCGAAAGCGCCGGAGAGCTCGCCGGACAGGTCGACGTCCTGCGGAACCTCGCCGTGCTCTCGTTGGCGCGTGGCGACCGCGACGCCGCGAACGCGCACGGGGAGCGCGCGGTCAGTCTTGCCCGGCAGACAGGGCGTCCGGAACCGCTCGCCGTCTCGCTGCTGACCCTGACGAGCGCGCGTGGGGTCCGATCGTCTCGAGGCCGGCATTCAGGCCGGCGACGAAGGGCTGGCCATCGTGGTGGCCCAGCACCTCGACCGCCTGAAGATCTCCTACGCCCAGCTCGTCGCGGAGTCCTGCTGGAAGCTCGGCCGGCTCGACCGAGCGGTGACGGTGGCGGAGTGGGGACTGGCGGAAGGCGTCTCCGAGTCGAACGCTCCGCGGTGTGCCGTCGCCGCGGTCCTCGCGCGGGCCGCGTTCGACCTCGGCGACCGGACGCGCGCGGAACGGGGCTGCCGACAGTTCGAGAGCCTGATCGCCGACAACGGCTTTCGGGAGCTCATCGAGGTCTCCGGCATCGAGAAGGCGGAGGGATACCGCGACATGGTCGCGTACGTCCGGGCCAGGTTGAGCCTGATGAACGGGTAGGGCGAGCACTCAGTCCGCACTCGTCGTGCGCTGCGGTGCGATCGGATGGTCGTCTAGACCCCGAACCCTCGCCCGAGGAGCACGAGGCACTGCGTTGTACCGGAGCCGGCCCGCGTCTTTCCCCGGGCGGTCCTGACCCCGCGACAGAAGCAGATCGCCCTGCTGGTCGCGGCCGGCTCCACCAACGTCGAGGTCGCGAAGCACCTGGTCATCAGCACCCATACCGTTAACACCACCTGCGCGGAGTGTTCCACCGGCTGGGAGTCGCCTCCCGGCGCGAGCTGCGCGCCAGGCTGGCCTGCCACGACACGACCAGCCATCTCGCACAGAGCTGCTGCCTGACCGGCCAGGAGCGCGACATCGCGCGCCGGGTCTCGAACGGCGCGTCGAACCGTGAGGTGGCGGCACAGCTGTTCATCAGCCCGAGCACGGTGGACTACCACCTGCGCAAGATCTTCCGGAAGCTCGACATCACCTCACGTCGAGAGCTGGCGAGGCGTGACGCGCGTGCCGTCGGCCGCCTCCTTCTGGCGGGTCACCAGGTAGCCGAAGGCCGCGGCGGTGAAGAACATGACGATGCCGTACACGGCGGCCGGGACGGCGATCCGGGTGTTGTCGAGCAGCGCCGGGCTGACCGCGATGGCGATGGCCAGCGTGCTGTTGTGGATGCCGATCTCCATGCCCGCGGCGATGGACTCGGGCTTGCCCATTCCGGCCAACCGCGGTGCGCCGTACCCGATGGCCAGGCTGATGAGGTTGAAGACCAGCACGACGGCGCCGACGGCGATGAAGTAGTCCGCGAGATTGGCGCGCTCCTTGAGGATGGCACCGGTGATGACCGCGACGAGCACGACCGCCGAGAGGATCTTGACCGGCGTCCCGAGGCGGTCGGCGAAGCCGGGGAAGCGTGACCGGATCGCCATGCCGAGCGCGACCGGGACGAGAACGATGGCGAAGACCTGGAGCACCTTGTCGACCTGGAGCCCGACGGCCTGGCTGTCAGGTTGGAAATAGTCGGTCGACAGGTTGACGACCACCGGCAGGGTCACGACCGCCAGAACCGAGTTGACGGCGGTCAGCGTGACGTTCACGGCGACGTGGCCGCCGAAGAGGTGGCTGTAGAGGTTGGCGGTCGTGCCGCCGGGTGACGCGGCGAGCAGCATCATGCCGACGGCGAGCTCCGGGGCCAGGTCGAAGGCGAGGACGAGCCCGAAGCAGATCGCGGGCAGGAGGATGACCTGGCAGGCGAGGGCGATGAGCATGAGCAGGGGGTACGTGGCGATGCGCCGGAAGTCGGCGATCGACAGCCCGAGGCCGAGGCCGAGCATGACGATCGCCAGCGCGATCGGAAGTCCCACGGTGGTCAGCCAGGAATCCATGCACGGATTCTGATCGGCCTGTGACCCAGGCAACATCCACTGGATCGACGATCTTCCGCTCGCGTCTCGAGTGTCGAGCCCGGCCCGACGAAGCGTCGAGCCGGGCTCGTCGAGTGCGCTATGCCACGAAACGGGCGCGGCGCCGGCGTCCGATCACGTAACCCGCGACGCCGAGAACCAGAAGCGCACCGCCGACGCCGGCGGCGATCGCGGTGTCGGCCCCGGTGACAGGCAGCCCACCGCCTTCGCCGCCCGGGGCGGCCGGGCTGCCGGAGGCACCAGGGGACGGTGCGCCGGTCGGCGTTCCGCTGGGCGCGGCGGTCGGTGTCGGGCTGGGCTGGGACGCGCAGTCGAGCTCACGCGCCTCCCACAGACCGTCGTTCAGATAGGCCAGGAAGGTGTCGATGGAGCCGTCGGCGAGCACCTTCTGCGCCGCCGCCTCCACGTTGGTGCCAGCGCCCGTCAACGTCCGGACCACCGACAGCCGCAGATCCACGTACCAGGCATTCTCCATGCCCGACTTGAGGAATGCGCGCAACTCCTCGGGGGTGCCTTTCAACTTCTCCTGAATCGCGTCCGGCAGAACCGCCAAGGAGTCGGCATTCGCCGCGGCCAGGATCTGGGCGGTCAGTACGCGGATCTCCAGATCGGTGGCGGTGTCCAGGTCGATGGTGACCAGCTCGCGGATGTCCTTGTACACCTTGCGCTCGACCGTTTCGCAGGCCGCGTTGAGCCCGGGCTGGTCGGTCCGAGCCATCGCCGGTGCCGCCGGGATCAAGAAGGCCAGCGCCCCCAGGACGCCGGCCAGCATCTTCCATCGCATATTGGTGTTCCTCCCCGTTGCAAGCCAAAAAACACGGTGATCTTACCGTCGGCGTACGAAGAAGCAAGAAGGAACTCGATGTCCACTCTGGCCAGTGCCCAGTCCGTCACCCTGCCGGCGGTGACATGCGAATCAGGTCGAGGCGCGCGTCGTGGTTCAATTGCCGCCATGATTCTGCGGCGTGCCCTTGCCGTCTTCCTGCTGCTGTTCGCTCTCGCGGCGCTCGCCTTCTCGCGCGCCTTCCCCCTTCTGGACGATCTCTCCGATTCGGCGAAGTCGGCCATCACCGTTGGGGCGGCGGTGTGCGTCCTGGCTGCGGTGCGGGTCTGGGTCGGCAAGGCGCCGGAACAGTGAGCGAGGCGAAGCCCTGATTTGGCTGCCGCGCCGTCGACCTTCCACGCTCTAGGCGAAGAGGGCTCCCGGGACGTCGGCGTAGAAGGTGGCGGGGTCGCCGGCCAGGGCCGCTTTGACGTTGGCGGTGACCGGGTCGCCGATGACTTCGAGTTTGCCGGCTTCCAGGCCGTCGAGGGCCAAGGCGACCACGTCGGCCGGCGGAAGCTTCGGGATGTCGTACGCGGCCATCATGTCGGTGTCCGCGATCGCGAGGGCCAGCGCGGTCACCTGGGTCTTCTGGTCGGCGAGCTCGATCCGTACGCCATTGGTCAGCGACCACTCCGCCGCCTTGGCCGCCGCGTAGCCGTTGCTCTCGGGGCCGTAGACGTACCAGGAGAGCGCGGAGATGACGTTGAGGATGGCGCCGCCGGCGAGGCGGGGAGCGAACGCCCGGGTGACGTTGAGCGTGCCCCAGAAGTGCGTGTCGAACTCGCGGCGGACGTTGTCGAGGCTCTCACCGAGCAGGGGAGCGGGAGTCGAGATGCCGGCGTTGTTGATGAGGATGTCCAGCTCGCCGACCTGGGCCGCGGCCGCCTCGATGGAGGCCGCGTCGGTGATGTCCAGGTGCAGCGGGATGACGCCGGGGGTGGCGACGAGCTCGGGGCGGCGGGCGGTGGCGTAGACCGTGGTGGCGCCGCGTGCGACGAGGGCCTCGACGAACGCCTTGCCGAGGCCGCGGTTGGCGCCGGTGACGAGAGCGGTTGCTCCGGTGATCTGCATGTGGCTACGCTAAAACCTGACACTGACGTCAGAGGCAAGGTGCGAGACGGGGGTCACACATGCGGATCGGAGACGTGGCGACGCGGGCGGCGGTGAGCGTCCGAGCCCTGCGGTACTACGAGGAGCAGGGTCTGCTGGCCTCGACCCGCAGCGGGAGCGGGCAACGGCACTACACCGAGGCCGCGGTGGAGCGGGTCAAGCTGATCCAGTCGCTCTACGGCGCGGGGCTGTCCAGCAGGACGATCGCCGACCTGCTGCCCTGCGTCGACGCCCAGGTCAGCACGCCGGAGTCACGTGCCCTGCTGGCGGCCGAGCGCGACCGCATCTCCCGGCAGATCGCGGAGCTGACGCTCACCCGGGACAAGCTCGACGCCATCATCGAGCAGACGTCCCGTCCGCACCCGCAGTGCGACTACGTCACAGAGCCGGCGGACGTTTAGGACGTCCCCCTGGTTGCCGCCGGTCCACCGCGAACAGGTCGTGCAGGAGCTGGATGGCCACCGAGCCCTCCCCGACCGCTGACGCGACCCGCTTGACCGAGCCGTGCCGGATGTCGCCGGCGGCGAACACGGCCGGCATGCTCGTCTCGAGGAACATCCGGTCGCGGGCCAGCGGCCACGGATTTGCCTCGCTGACGTTCTGCCCGGTGCGGACGAACCCTCGGTCGTCGCGCTCGATCTCGGGCGGCAGCCAGTCGGTCGACGGGTGCGCGCCGATCATCAGGAACAGGCCGCCGGCCTCGACCGTCTCGCGCGTACCCCCGGCCTTGTCCTGAAGAACGAGGTGGTCCAGCGCTCCGTCGCCACCGCCACCGACGATCTCGGTCCGCAGGCGTACGTACACGTTCGGGGTCAGCTCGATCTCGCGGGCGAGATAGTGCGACATGGCTCCGGTCAACGAGTCGGCACGAACGACGAGAGTGACCGTCTTGGCGTAGCGGGCGAGGTAGATGGCGGCCTGACCGGCCGAGTTGGCGCCGCCGAGCACGAAGACGTCGCGGCCGGCCATGGCCGGTGCCTCGGAGGTCGGACCGCCGTAGAACACGCCGGCGCCGTTGAGCGCCTCGAGCTCCGGGACCCCGACCCTGCGGTAGGTGGCCCCCATCGTCAGCAGAACCGCCCGGGCACGCACCTCGCCGCTGTCGGACAGGGTCACGGCCAGCCCGTCGCCGTCGCGGCGAAGGCCCGTCGCCACCTGCATGAACGCGAAGTTGGCTCCGAAGATCCAGGCCTGGTCGTACGCCCGTTGCGCCAACCGCCGGCCGCTCACCCCACGGGGAAACCCGAGGTAGTTGCGGATCATCGAGCTCGACGTCGCCTGCCCGCCGACTCCGCCCTGGTCGACGACCAACGTGCTGAAGCCCTCCGAGGCGCCGTAGACGGCCGCCGACAGGCCCGCGGGGCCGGCGCCGACGATGAGGAGGTCGTAGTCGATCCGCGCGGGGTTCACCGCGGAGCCGGCGGCGAGCGCGATGTCGGCGTTGCTGGGATTCGTCAGCGTCCTGCCGTTGGGAAAGATGACGACGGGAAGCTGGCTGTCGCCGGTCGTCTCGAGCAGGGCACGACCCTGGTCGGAGTCGGCCAGACAGAAGGAATGGGGGAGAGCACAGCTGACCAGAGCCTTGCGCAGCTCGTACGCGCGGCCGGACCACGACTCACCGACGATGTGCACCATGTACGGCAGGGTCCGCCGCGCCTCGGCCCAGCCGAGCAGCAGAGTCGAGACCTCCTGGTGGAACGCCTCGTCCGGCGGCGACGACGGCCTGAGCATGTAGTGGTCGATGAGACCACGGGCCATCGACTCGAAGATCGCCTCACCGACCGCCGGCTTGCCCCAGTCTCCCCACGCGATCACCAGGCCGCGCTTGGCGTGCGGGTGCAGGCGGCGCGCCGCCTCCAGCACCGGAATCCCGGTCGCGCTGGAGGGCCGCTGACCGGAGAGAACCAGCGCGATCTCCTCGCCGGAGACGGCGAGCTCCTCGAAGCGGGCGTACGCCACGTCGGTCGACGGCAGAGCCACCACGCGGTAATGCCGCTCGTAGCGATCACGCAACTCCCGCTCGAGATCGCGCAGAGCGACCGCGTCGTCGTCCACCGCGACAATCACCGGCAAGCCCACAAGACCCACGATATTGCCCCGAGGACCTGATCGTGGCCGGATCGGCATCGAACCGGGACCACGATCGTCAATGTCCTGCGATTGAGAGGCGACTCAGTCGCCCGGGACGGTCGCGCGGTAGATGGCGTAGCCGCCGGTGCCTCGGTGTTTCGCGTCGTACATGGCCAGGTCGGCGCGGGCGACGAGCTCCGCGGGGTCGCGTCCGTCGGTGCTGCTGAGCGCCACGCCGACGCTGACGCCCACGCGCAGCCACTGGTCGGCCACCAGCATCGGCTCGGCCAGCGTGGTGACGATGCGCCGGGCCACGGCGGCGGCGTCGTGCGGCCCGTCGACCCGGGCCAGCATCACCGCGAACTCGTCGCCGCCGAAGCGGGACGCCGTGTCGCCTCCGCGCAGCTGTGCGGTGATCCGGCTCGCGGTCAGCGTGAGCAGCTCGTCGCCGGCGGCGTGGCCGAGTGAGTCGTTGATGTCCTTGAACCGGTCGAGGTCCAGGAACAGCACGGCCACCGTGTGGCCGTCCGCCTCCGCCGTGGCCAGCTGCTTCGACAGCTGCTCGGTGAACAGCCCGCGGCTGGCCAGGCCGGTCAGCGGGTCGTGGTGCGCCTGGCGCATGCGCACCAGCGTGTTGGCGTCGGTGAGGGCCAGGCTGACGTTCTCCGCGAAGGCGCTCAGGGTCTGCTCGTCGCCGGAGGTGTAGCTGCGGTTCGCGTCGCAGGACGCCACGACCAAGGCGCCGGTCAGCACGCCGCTGTCGTGCACGGGCGCGGCCATCGACGCGTGGACGGCGCTGGGGCCGAGCAGTCTGAGCATCCGCGACTGGAGCTCCTGGCCGTGCCGCACCGCCACCCGGTCGGTGACCATCGTCTCGCCCTCCGACGACTCGGCGGTCAGGTCGACCACGGGCCGGTCGGCGGGGTCGACGTGCCGGGTGCCGGCCGCGGCCGCCAGCCGGGCCTGGCCCGAGTCGGGCTCTTCGCGTACCCAGAGCAGGCCGATCTCGTCGCCGAGCAGATCTCGGGCGGCGTCGGTGATGGTGTCCAGGATCTGCTGCAGGTCCTCGCGGTGCGAGATCGCGCGCTGGATCGCCGACAGGTGCTCCAGCAGCCGCTGCCGTTCCTGCAGCGACTCGCGGATGGCGTGCTCGGCGACCAGCGTCCGCAGCATCGTCAGGGTCAGCTCCAGGACGCGGGCCATTCCGCGTACGAGGTTCTGCTCCTCGACCTGAAACGGGGCGCCCCAGCGGACCAGCACCAGATGTCCGGGGTGGCTGCCGGCCCACGCGGCGGTCACCGTGGGACAGTCGCCCAGCCCAGGAACGTACAATGTGGACTGCTGTCCTCGGGTCATCGCGACGATCTCGTCGTGCGGGACGCCGCCGGGCGGGAAGCCGATCGACGCCACCACGTTCCCGTCGATGACCGCGGCTGCGACCTCCGCCTCCAGTGCCTGCGCCGAGCGCTCGACCGCGTTCTGGACGGCGGTCGCCTCGTCCTTGGAGGACGACACCACTGCCAGCAGCTCGACCAGCTGCTGGATGTACAGCGACTCCGCGGATCCGGCCATGTCAGCTCAATGCCAGCACCGCGAGCGTCTGGTTGTGGAACCCGTCGATGCCGTGGTTGCGGGCGATCTCGCCGTACGTGTAGAAGCCGGCGAACGGCATCGTGCCCGCCCACCGTTGCAGGCGCTCGCACTCGCGCTGGATGCCGTCGTCGCCGAGCACCGCGCGGGATGCGGCACAGCTGAACGTGAGCATGCCGATCGGCTCGTTCCCGTCGAGGCGATCCAACGTGTCCCGGCAGACCGTGTCCACCGAGTCCAGAATGGACTCCTCGTCGCCGGTCATCACCCACGTCAGGCCGCCGGGGTCGATCGCGCCGCCGCCGCCGATGGACCGGCCCTCGAGGTCGACCTCGGTGGAGAGGTTGCGGGCCTCGACGCCGCTGCGCCGTTGCACTCCGAGGGGGCGCGGCAGCACGTAAGCGGTGAACGCCGACGGGTCCGTGTAGGCCTCGGGTGGCGCGTTCACCCGTTCCAGGTAGACGTCGAGCGCCGGCCGGTCGTCGAGGGTCAGCACGCGTCCGTCGCCGGTGCGGGTCACGATCATGGGCTGGCCGACCGTGCGGTACCCGTGGCCGACGCCCACCGCGATCGGCGCCTCGGACGCGATGGCGACACCGATCACCGCGTCGGTGAGCACGCGCCCGTCCTTGAAGAGGTACGCCCGGTTCATCCGCCACCCGTCGGCTGCGGCCCCGCCGAACAACGGAGTTCCCGCACCCAGCGCGCGATAGCAGCCGCGCACGATGCTCTCCTGGTCGCGCACGAGGCCGTCGGTGAGCAGCATCAGGACCCGGTGCGGCTGGCTGACCTCGCGCATGCAGGTCGCGACCTCGTAGCCCGCGTCGGCCTGGTGACCCGAGACGTGCTCGGCGGCGCAGGTGGCGATCTCCAGCCCGTCGCCGCCGAGCGCGGCCACGGTGACCGTGCCGTCGGCGGGTCCGCCGGCCGCGATCTCGCCGTGCGTGGTGCACCCGATGACGGGCACCCCGGGCGCGGCCTTCTCGACGCCGGCCAGCACCGCCTCGGTGTCATGGGTGATGGCCGCGAAGACGATCAACAGCTTCGGCTCGGGTCCGGTCCGCGCCTGGATCACGGCCTCGGCCGCCGCCGCGCCCGAATCGGTCAGGGTGCTCCGGCCGACACCGAGCCAGCGCCGGCTATGAACCTGTTCGCCCAAGACTCGCACCTCACCGCCCGTTTGAAGGCTTTCGTAGGCATCGGTTCCCGGTTAACACCGTACTACCAGGCATTTCGCCCGCAGTCAGGCTGCGGCTGAGCCGTGCGATCGGCCTCGTGGCGTCCGTGCGGCCGGGCCATGGCGCTGTCGAGCCCGGACGCGACGCGTCCGGGCTCGATGCTCGCGTCAGCGCTTCGTCATCCGCTGCTCGGGATCCGCTCGAACCGCACCCGGTTCAGCCATCCCGGCAGGTCGCTGAGCACGTACAGCTCGCCGTGGACGTCGGTGCCGATCGCGGTCGGTTGGGTGGGGAAGTTGCCGATCACGGCGGACTCGTAGCCGCCCAGGGGCTTCGGGCGCACGGCGAACACCCGGGTCGAGCAGTAGTCGGCCGCGACGTACGTGCCCCACGCCTCCGGGGTCCGGAACCCGCGGTACACCACGCCGCCGGTCACCGCGCAGTTGTCGTTGTAGTGGTCGTACTCGAAGACGGGGTCGGTGTAGCGCCCGCCCGGCCGGCACTGCGTCTGGTCGAAGACCGGGGTGCCCTCGCGGCAGGACCAGCCGAGGTTCGCTCCACGCTGCGACGGGCGGATGTGGTTGATCTCCTCGATCAGGCCCTGGCCGACGTCACCGATCCACAGCGAGCCGTCGACCGGGTCGACGGAGAACCGCCACGGGTTGCGCAGCCCGTAGAGCCAGATCTCCGGCCGTGCGCCGCGCGTACGGACGAACGGGTTGTCGGAGGGTACACAGTAGGGCTTGGCGCCGCAGGCGCGGTTGACGTCGATCCGCACGATCTTGCCGAGCAGCGTGCCGAGGTTCTGACCGGACTTGAACGGGTCGTTGGCGTGGCCGCCGTCGCCGGTGGACCAGTAGAGGTAGCCGTCGCGGCCGAACGCCACCTGTCCGCCGTTGTGGTTGCCGTACTCGGCGTGCTCCTGGGTCATGAGCACCTGCAGCCGCTCCGGGGCGCTGATCGGCAGTCGCGCCAGGGTCAGCGTGCCGGATGGCAGGCTCGTGTAGGCCACATACAGCATCCCGGTCCGCGCGAAGTTCGGTGCGGGCGTGATGCCGAGCAGGCCGCGCTCGTTGTCCGACGTGTCGATCAGGGCGGTGAGGTCGAGCACCGGCTCGGCCGCCAGGCCGGTGTCGGGGTGGTAGGAGCGGACCCGGCCGTCCTTCTCCGCGATCAGCATCCGGCCGTCGGGCAGCCCGGTGATCGCGATCGGACGTTGCAGGCCGTACGCCACCTGTTCGGAGACCACGGTCAGCTCGGTCAGTGGGACGGCGCGGCTGGGGGCGGCGCCGGCCGCCGCGGGCGCCAGGGACGCGGACAGGGCCAGAACGAGCAGGCCGGCCACCTTGGCGGCCAGGCGACTATGCCTTCGCGACATGGTTGAGCTCCTCGAGCATAGGGGGTGTGGGAGCGTTCCCACCATACATCGATCTACGACGATATCAACCCCCTGTTGACATGGAACGGCGTGCCACGAAGGGTGGCGCCATGCGCATCACCGGGGTGGAGACCGTCCTGCTCACCGGTCCGTCCAGCAACGATCCGTGGATCACGTTCGCCAAGAAGCGGCGCAGCGCCGCGTTTGTCGAGATCCGCACCGACGTCGGCCTGGTCGGTGTCGGCGAGACGTACATGGGCTATTTCTTTCCCGAGGTCGTGCCCCATGTCGTCGACTACGTCCGGCCGATCCTGGTCGACGGGGACACCACCGACCCCCTCACGCTGACCGCCCGCATGCGCAGGTGCCTGGGCTTCTGGGCCAGGGTCGGCGCCGGTGCGGCGGCGCTGTCCGGCGTCGAGGCCGCGCTGTGGGACCTGGCCGGCCGGGCCGAGAGGGTGCCGGTCCACGAACTGCTCGGCGGACGAAAGCACGAACGGCTGCCCGCGTACGCCACCGGTGGCCCGTCGCCGTGGCCCGTCGAGGAGCTCAAACGCAAGATGGACCGCTACCGGGAACTGGGCTTCACGGCGATGAAGGTGGCCACCGGCTACTTCGAGATGACGACGCGGACAGAGGTGCCGGCCCCCGCAAGCGCCGCGGAGCTCGAGGCGGGCAAGGTCGCGATGATGCGCTCACACCTCGGCCCCGACTTCGGGATCATGCTCGACGGGCACATGGGCCACCGCGAGGGCGCCGACCGCTGGGACCTGGCCACCGCTACCGCCGTGCTGGACGCCGTCGAGCCGTACAACCTGGAATTCTTCGAAGAGCCTTTGGCGTACGAGAGCCCGGACGAGTACGCCGACCTGGCCAGGAGCACCTCGGTGCCCGTCGCCGGCGGCGAGCAGCTGTTCTCCTTCGACGAGTTCCGGCTGTGGATGGACCGGGGCGCCTTCGACCTCGCGCAGCCGGACGCGTCGCTGCTGGGCATGTCCGACTTCGTGAGGGTCGGCGAGCTGGCGGCGGCGCGGGGGAGTGGCGTGGTGTCGCACTGCTGGAGCGCGGGCGTCGGCTACATGCAGAACGTGCACGCCGCGTTCGCCTCGCCGGCCACACGGATGATCGAGATGGCCCCGGACCCCGGTGAGCTGCACACGGCGCTGTGGGGCGAGAGCCTGAGGATCGAGAACGGCCAGGTCCTGCCACCGGAGGCACCGGGCCTCGGCGTGGACCTGACCGACGCGATCAAGAACCGCTTCCCGTTCGAGCCAGGCGTGGAAGAGTTCTCCAGCGTGCCCGGCAAGACCCTCCGGAGCTAGACGAGTAAGTCCTGACTCCTGCTGATGGGGATGGCACGGGCTGTCGGTGGTCCGGTTGTGATGACGGAGATCGCCATCCGTTTGGGCTGGCTGTGTGTGAGGGTCGGTTACCTCCTCGGACCGCCGTGGTGGGTTGGTCGCTGTCGGGCTGGGGCGGGGTGTGTCGTGACCCTGGGGGTTGTTGGCGGCGGCCCATGATCGGGTGTGGCTGGTCTGGTATCGGAGGGGTGTGGGTCGTGATCGGGTGTGGCTGGTCTGGTCCTGGGACGGTGTGTCGACCAGATCTGGTGCACGCGATCAAGGTTTCGGCGCTGGATCTTCCAGATGGCTCACACACGATCACGGGCGCAGCGCTTACGGGCCGCGGCCCGCTTCCCAC
Source organism: Asanoa sp. NPDC049475 (assembly GCF_040676915.1). Lineage (NCBI taxonomy): Bacteria > Bacillati > Actinomycetota > Actinomycetes > Micromonosporales > Micromonosporaceae > Asanoa > Asanoa sp. NPDC049475. The sequence goes on from NZ_JBFAPY010000005.1 coordinate 395,011, forward strand.
GGGCGGGGCCTCGGGTCGCTTCCCGCGGGGGGCCTCGGGCCGCTGCCCACGGGCTGGGCCGCTGCCCACGGCCACAGGCATGGCCACGACTGACGGAGCACTGAAGGCCTGTCACGGCCACGGCCCGCAGCCCAAAGGCCGCGACAGCCCTTCAACGCGGGGCCGTTGGGACTTACTCGCCTAGAGGTAGAGACCGGTGGCGACCGGCTCCCGTTCCTCCGTGCTGCCGTAGCCGTCGCGCAGGGCGTAGAGCTCGGCCAGGGTGGCGCCGTCCGCCGGCACCCCGGCCGAGGTGCCGAGCCAGGCCGTGGCCTCGCCGAACGGCAGTGCCGGCACCTCGACGCGGGCCAGGCAACGCCCGGGACGCACGACGGCCGGGTGCAGGCGCGCGAGGTCCTCGTTGGTCGTGATCGCCACCAACACCTTGCGTCCCTGACCGAGCAGGCCGTCGGTGAGGTTGAGCAGCCGCGACAACGCCTGGCCGGTGTTGTGCTTGGCCTCGCCGCGGATCAGCTCGTCGCAGTCCTCCAGCAGCAGCAGCCGCCACTTGTCGTGCCGCTTGTCGGGGCAACGGCAGTCACCGGAACTGCTGAGGGCGACCTCCATCAGGTATGCCGGGTTGGTGAACAGCGCCTCCGGGTCGAGCACGCAGTCGAACTGGCACCACTCGTGCCACTCGCGCGCGAGCGCCCGCAACACCGTGGTCTTGCCGGTGCCGGGCGGGCCGTGCAGCAGCAACAGCCGGCCGTGCACGGACTCGCGGTCGACCTTCATGAGGCGGTCGAAGCTGGCCGCCGCGACACCGGCGTAGTTGGCCCGGATGTCGGCCCAGGAACCCGCCGTGATCGGCCGCGGGTGACGCTGCGGGCCTTGCGACGCGGCGTACCAGAAGCCCATCTGCACCGACTCCTCGACCGGCGCGGGCTCCTCGGTCATCCCGTCGACAGCGCGCTCGAGGATCTCGGCGACCAACGCGGCCGTGACAGCGGTGACCGAGATCTGGGCGCTCTTGCTCCGCGGCCAGTGCACGGACCGCAACGTCCAGCCCTCACCGCAAGCCAACCGCGCGTGTTCGGTGTCGCTGATGCTCTCGCGCGACGCGGTGACGCCGGCCGGCAGCAGGGTGGCGCCCTCGCGCACGTTGGTCAGATCGCGCGACGTCGCGTGCGGCTGATGCCCGGCGACGAACGCGGTCAACGCGAGCGCGTCGATGACATCACGAGGAGAGTCGGAGTCGTCCACGGTAAGCACAACGGGCAGCACCGACTCCGGCGCGACGCCGGGAGCGCCGAGCGCGAACGGAAACTGTCCAGGGATACGCACCCCTCAATGATCAGTGCTGAATCCCTTTGTGCATAGCGATTTTCCGGTCCGGCACAATAGCGGGCGTGCGTAAGGAGCGTTTGGGCTTCGCCGTGGAGTCGGTTCAGGCAGTGGCGGGTGGCTGGCGGCTCGAAGGCGAGCCGGACTATCACCCACGGCATTGGGCTCGCCCCGGAGACCGATTCGACCGTGCCTACCGCGAGCACGGCCGCGCCCCGCGGGATGTGGACCTGGTCGTGGTCGAGCTCACGGGGTCGTTCGCCGTTGTCAGCGGCGTCGGTGGCGAGCTGCTCAGACCCGACGACCTCCTTTCCGGGGAGCGTGTGGTCGACCGCGCCGGTGCACTGCCTGAGCCGGCCGATGCCGCGAAGCGACTTCCGCAGATTCTGGGTCTTGCGGCGCGAGCATCGGCAACCCGGAACGGATGCGACTGGTCGCCGGTTGAGACCGAGCTGGGTGTGGTGCTTCCGAACGACTACAAGACGTTCGTGGACGCGCACGGCGCCGGATCCGTCGACGACCACGTCATCGTCTGCGTCCCCGATGCGACCCAGGACTGGGCGAACCTTGTCCGGCACAACACCTGGGCGTACGAGTGTGTCCGCCTCGACTTCGCAGGGCCTGACAGCGGATCCGGCCACTGGGCGCTGGGTGATGCGTCGCGTTGGACGCCGGACCGCGAAGATGTTCCGTCCTGGTTCGCGCCCGGTGACAACCTGATCTCGTGGGGGTGCACCGGCAACGGCGACTTCCTCTTCTGGCATGTGCGGCCGGGTGTGGCGCCGGACGACTGGCCTGTGGTCCTGAAGGAGGAAGGCCCGCTCTGGGAGCGCTACGGGGTCGGCTTCGCCGCGACGCTGGTCGGCCTGCTCACGGGCGACATCCAATCGGAGTATCTGAGCCGCTGGCTCGGCGGACCGCACTCCTACGCTCCCTGAGGACGGTTACGCGCAACGCCGAGCGCGCTACCCGGAAATTCGGTCGACTCTCGCGAGCAGCCGTGCGGTCTCGTCCGGGGTCAGGCCCGCTTCGACCTCGGTGAGCAGCTTCTCCAGTTCGCCGGGCGCGAGCGGGCGGTGGTCGGTCGGCTCGCCGGGCTGACGGATGGTCACCGTCTGGTGGGTGAGCGAGATGTGGCGACCCGGTTGGTGGCGCGTCAGCATCAGGCCGCTGCGGAAGTGCGACGTCGGGTAGGTGCTCGTGAAATGGTGTCCCATCCGCACGTCGACCTGGTGCACCGGGAGCTCGTCGGACGTGTGCATCACCTCCCACTCACCGCCGCGGAATCGTTGTAGTTGCCACGCCTTGCCTGTGTCGGGGGAGTCGACGCGGGCCAGGCGGAAGGGCCACCCACCGTGGTCGTCGTACGCCCCGTCGGCCAGCGGGATCGGGCGCAGCAGGCTGTGCCCGAAGCCCGGATCGGCCAACCACCGCACTCCTTCGACGGAGACGACGACGACGCAGTGGGTGCGCGGTGCCGTACGCACGTCGCCCACCCGTCCCAGCCGGCGCTCGACCTGGTAGCCCAAAGATTCCAGTGCTGCGGCGAACAGCGTGGCGTGCTCGAAGCAGTACCCGCCCCGGCCCCGCGTCACGAACTTGGCCTCGATCGCCGCCAGGTCGACGCCTGGATGCTGGTCCAGCAGCACGTCGATGTTGTCGAACGTGAACGTGCGTACATGTGCCTCGTGCAACGCCGCAAGGAACGGCAGCGTCGGCGCCGACCTCGGCAGGCCGACTCGTTTGAGATATGCCTCGAGATCCATCGGCCGGATGATATCGGCCCCGCGGGCCACTCAGCTGAACAGGTTCATCGCGATCCCGTGGGTGAGGACCGTCGTCGTGTTCTGCACGCCGTCGATCTTCACCGGCTGTCCGGAGACGTGGGTGGCGACCACGCGCAGGATGAACGTGCGCGTGCCGCACGTCGGGTCGATCGTCACCCGGGGCAGGCTGTAGTAGATGACGTAGTGGTGCGCGTCGTCGCGGATCGTGCTGCGGGTCGTCGTGGTCGCCGCGGTGCGGCAGGTGTGCTGCGTCGCGTCGAGCTGGATCAGCTCCAGCCGCGTGTCGATGACGGCGTTGGTGCCGCGAGGCTTCTGGTACGACGCGACGCTGGGCCGCTTGCACGAGGCCGTGTTCTGGTAGCAGGTCGTGACCGTCATGTTGGCCAGCGCCTGCACCGCGGTCGCCGTAGGTGCGGGCGTCCACTTGTAGACCGGCGTGCCGTCGTTGTAGAACACGTGCACCGTCGAGGTCCCGGCACCGATGTAGCTGCACGTCGACAGGGTGCCGGCACTGTCGCAGGCCGGATTCTGCCACCAGCGCGCACCGACCTGGTCGGTGTCGCTCACCTCCACCCAGGTGCTGCCGGCCACGGCCGTCAGGTGATACGACGTGCTGCCGCTGGTCGCCGTCAGGCCGTACACGCCGCAGGTGTAGGTGCCCGCGACCGGTGCGGTGAACAGCAGGTCCGCGTAGATGGGGAGGTGCCCCTGGATCGCGTACGCCGTGTCGGATCCCTCGTGGTTGCGCGACGTGACGCCCTGCACGCCGACCATCGCACCGCCCGCATCACGACACTGCACGTGGACGTTCATCGCGACGATCGCGGTCGTGCTGCTGGTCGCCTCGAACCGGCCTTTGACGTGCCGGAACTCGCCCTCCGCCAGCGTGACGGTGCGGCTGGCCAGCAGCACCGGCCCCACACCGGGGTTGACGGTGCGCGCGCTGGTCAGCGTCGTCCGGGTCACCGTCCCCTGGTCGGCCTGGGCGATCGCGGGGGACAGGGACAGCAGGGCGGTCGCGAGGGCCATGGTGAGAGCGGCCCGCAGGAATCGACGCATGAAGCCTCCAGTGTGGTTGATCACTTGGCGCTGGGCGGACAGTACCGCGCCGCGTCGGCCGACGCAGCGGAAGGTCACGGCGAGATAACTGTGGGATACATCTTCGCCAATGATCATTAGCATCAATGGCCAACCGGACGAGATCGTCTGGAGTTAGGTGGAGGTTGGATGAACCTTCGGAGGAGAGTGGCCCTGCCCGTCACGGCGGGTGCGTTGGCCATTTTCACGAGCCTCACCACAGGACCCTCAGTGGCACAGGCCGCTCCGGTGTCAGGTGCGGGCGGAGCCCCGGTCACCCACGAGGAGAACCCTCGGGTTCCCGAAGGGGCAGCGTGGACGGAGGCGTACTTCCCGTCCTCGGACGGCAGCGGAGTCGAGCTCCACGCCGACGTCCTGCGCCCGGCGCACCTGCCGGCGCGGACCAGGACCCCGGTGATCCTGTCGGTCGGACCCTACTTCTCGCACGCCGGCGAGACCTCTCCCGGCGGCTTCGAACAGGTCGGGCCGTCGGGCCGCTTCCAGGACCTGATCGACGGCGCCCAGCTCATGGAACGTGGCTACACCTTCGTGATGGTCGACCTGCGCGGCTTCGGCGGCAGCACGGGCTGCCTGGACTTCCTCGGCCCCGGCGAGCAGGCCGACATCAAGGCGGCCGTCGAGTGGGCCGCGCGCCAGCCGTGGTCGACCGGCAAGGTGGGCATGTACGGCAAGTCGTACGACGCCAACACCGGGCTCGCGGCCAACGTCCTCAAGCTCAAGCCCTTGAAGGCGATCATCGCGCAGGAACCGACGTGGAACCGCTACAACTACCTGTTCAGCAACGGCGTCCCGCGCTCGAACGCGACCAGCAGCCCGCGCAGCTACTACTCCATCGCGACGATGCCGCAGCTGTCCGGCGACAGCGAACGCTACAAGGCGAACGCGGACTACGAGAAGACCCACCCCGAGTGCCAGGTCAACAACAGCACCGACACCCAGGATCCCGACCCGAAGTCGGCGTTCTGGCGCGCCCGTGACTTCGCCTCCCGCGCCGCGGGCTCGCGTACACCGTTGTTCGTCACGTCGGGCTTCATCGAGGACAACACCAAGCCCGAGGACATGCAGAAGTACCTGGCCAACCACCACGGCCCGGAACGCGGCTGGCTCGGCCAGTGGGAGCACGTCCGCGGCAACGAGACCGACAGCAGCGGCCGGCTCAAGATGGGCCGGGCCGGTTGGTTCGACGAGGTGATGCGGTTCTACGACCAGCACCTGCGCGGCATCAAGCCGTCGGTGCAGGACCCGGCGTTCTCCATTGAGGACAGTCTCGGCGACTGGCGCGCCCAGCCGACCTGGCCGGTGGTCAACGACTCGTACACGGCGCGGCTCGCGCCCGGGCGGTATGTCGACGACGGCGGCCAGGTGGCGGTGCAGCGGGCGGCGGAGCCGGAGCGGCCAGCCGGTTGGGACATCGAGAACGAATCGTCACAGCCGAACGCCCTCGCCGCCGACGAACCTGGCAACAGCTACTGGTCCTTCTCCACGCCCGCGGAGAAGCAGGTGCGGATCACCGGTACGCCCGAGATCTCGCTGAAGACGCAGGGCCAGGGCAATGTGTGGGTACGGCTGTGGGACGTCGCGGCGGACGGCAGGGCGACGATGTTCAACGAGATGGTCGCGGCGCTGAAGGACCGCTCGACCTCGTTCCCGCTGAAGGCGAACGACTGGACGTTCGAGCAGGGCCACCGGCTCGGTGTCCAGCTCGGCACCATCACCTCGCGGGGATGGCGCCCGGTCGCCTCGGGTCAGACGATCGCCGTGACCGACGCGCGGCTCGCGTTGGAGGTGCAGGACCCGCGGTTCGACGCGCCCACCCAGGGTGACCGGTCGCCGTACCTGGACCGCTACGTGACGGCGAACACCGTCACGCTCGACACCGTGGGTGCGGGGACCTTCCCGCTGCGCGTGTCGAAGAAGCACTGACGCGGCGCCAAGGCCGCACCGGGCACTGTTGCCGGTGCGGCCTCGGCGTGCGGCTTACCTGACGGGACCGGCGCGGTCTAGGGCTCGTGCACCTTGAGACGGCCGGCGTAGCGGGCGAGCAGGGCGTCGTTGTGCGCGTCGCCGCCCTCCACGTTCGCGGACAGGTAGACCGGCGGGTCGATGCCGCGGGCGATCAGTGCCTCGCAGACCTGCGCGGTCAGCAACTGCGCGACCAGCACGCTGGTCATCGTCGACGTCGGCACGATCCGCGCGCCGCCGGGCAGTTCGAGGGCGGCGTCACCGGGAACGCCCCGGTTGTCGATCACGACGTCGGCGACCTCGAACAGCCGCGCGCCCGACGGGTGCCGCGACGCCATCGAGGAGCTGTGCGCGACCGACGTGACCGCTACCACCGGGTTGCCGTTGTCGCGGGCGATCGTGGCCATCTCGACGACCGCGCCGTTGATCCCCGAGTTCGACGCGATCAGCAGCACGTCCTCCGGGCGCACGTCGTGCAGCGCCCAGACCCGGTGCGCGAGCGCGGGGTCCCGTTCGCAGTGCGGGTCCAGGATCTCGTCCGGGTCCACACCGCCGTACATCACCAGGTCCTTGATGGACAGTGCGTTCGCGGGCACCAGACCGCCGGCCCGACCGGCGATCTCCATCGCGAACGAGCGGGAGTGGCCGGTGCCGAAGACCTGGACGATGCCGTCTCCGGCCAGCGCGTCGGTGCACAGCAGCGCGGCTTTGCTGATCGCCGGCCCCTGGGTGGCGACGACGCTGTCAATCGCCTCCTGGATGGCACCGAGGGCGGTTGGGTTGGTCACGGGCGATCCTTCCGGTTAGCCAGGGCGAGCGCGGCCGCCTGGTCGAGCACGATTTCGGCGCTCCCGGCGACGACCGGGGAGCGCAGCACCTCGTAGTCCGCGCGCCGGTAGGCGGCCCGGACGGGCAGGTAGCCGAGGTAGCCGTTGGTGTATCCGACGAGCACGGTCGGGTGGTCGAGCGTCCGATCGAGCCGTTCACCGAGCGCCAGGTAGGGCTCCGCGCCGACCGCTACCAGCGAGACGGGGCCGATCCGGACCGCCGACGCGACGCAGGACGGATCGACGGCGGGGGCCGGTGACTCCGCCGCCAGCCGGGCCGCCTGCAACGCCGTCCACGCGGTGCGCCGGGCGACCTCGCCCTGTGCCCGCTCCAACCGTGCTGACAGCGAGGCGATCAGCGCCGGCGACCCGGGCGGGGGCTTGGCCTCCAGCGGCACCCGCACCTGCCGGGAGGCGATGGCGGCGTGCGCGGGCACGACGGCCCGGGCCGATCGCCGCAGGCCGCGTGCGACGGTCTCGGCCACGATCCCGCCCAGCCGCGCACACTCATCGGGCGTCTGCGCCAGCCGGTGGGTCCGCGTGCTGACGTCGCCGGCCGCGCCGGTGGCGACCACCGCCCACGGACCCACGTCGGCCAGCGCGCGACGGGTGGCGCCGGTGAGGTCGGCGCTCACGCACAGGTTGTCGGCGCTGAGCACGGTCGGGTGGATGGGCAACACGACGACGACCCCGAGCACCGCGCCGGACGGATCGCTGAAGCTGAGCGTGTCGATCGGCACGGTGCGCCGCGGCCGTGCTCCCGACCGTTGCCCGCCGACGCCGGTCAGCCGCGTGCGCCGCAGCTCCAGCAGGGCCTCGCGCTCGGCCGCGACGGCCTCCGTCATCGCTTGCGCGGCGGCCTCGGTGACCGCCTCCAGCCACGGTGCCGGCGTGGCCTGCGCGGACGGCAGGCAGCTGGTCTCCGGGCCGGCGTGGGTGTGCGACGCCGACAGCCAGACCGCGGCGTCCGGCATGGTCGCCGCGACGGAGGCCGCGAGGTCCTCGTGGACGTACGGCAGGTCCGCGACGACCCAGACGAACCGGGTGCCGCCGCTCTCGATGGAGACCGCGGCGACCGACAGCGCGTCGAGCGTGCCGGTCGACGGGCCGGCGCGTCCGGCGTACCCGCCCAGCGGTGTGCCGACCGGGACCTCCAGCGGCACGGCGGCGTGGCCGACCCTCATGCCGCGGCCCGCCGGAACAGCCCGGTGATCGCGGCGGGGTTGGTGATCGCGGTGCCGACCACCACCGCGTGCGCGCCGGCGTCGAGTGCCGCCCGGGCCTCCTGCGGCGTCCAGATCCGGCCCTCGGCGACCACCGGCACCGCGATCGCGGCCGCCAACCGGGCGACCAGGTCGAGGTCGGGACCGACCGGCACCGTCCCGCCCGTGTAGCCGGACAGCGTCGTCGCGACCAGGTCGGCACCCGCGTCCGCCGCGGCCAGCCCGGCCTCGTAGTCGTCCACGTCCGCCATCACCGGCACGCCGTACTCCCGGTGGATGGCCTCGATCTGCGCGGACAGCGAAGTGCCGTCGGGCCGTGCCCGGCGCGTGCCGTCGACGGCGACGAGGTCGGCGCCGGCCTCGATCACCGCACCGGCGGCCGCTGCCGAGGGGGTGATGAACACGCCGTCGCGGTCACCGAGCTTGTTGATGCCGATGATGGGCACGTCGACGACGGCGCGGATCGCGGCGACATCGGCGACGCCGTTGGCGCGGATGCCCTGCGCGCCGCCGCGCAGCGCCTCCCGGGCCATCCGGGCCATGGAGTCCGGGCCGTGCAGCGCGCTGTCGGGCTGCGCCTGGCACGACACGATCAGTGACTGGGGCGGAAACGGAACCTGCATCAGAGTCCTCGGTAGGCGTGAAGGTGGCCGGCGTACGGGCCACAGTGGTCGAGCTGGGCGAGGCGGCAGGCGCCGTCGAGGGAGCCGCCGGCCGGCGGCACGGGCGACGCGCGCGGGCACGCGGCGGCCAGCGCCTCGTGGAACGCGTCGACGAGCGGGCCGCCGGCCGCGACCAGCCGGCCGACGAGCGCCACCGGCACCGCACCGGTTCCGGCGACGACGGCGACCGCGCTCGCCGCGGTGTGCGCGAGCTCGCCCGCCGCCGACCGGATGATGTGGACGGACGCCGGGTCGCCGCAAGCCGCGGCCGCGACCACGTCCGGCGCGAACCGGGCGATGTCGTCGACCATCCGCGGCGACGTGTAGATGCGTTCGGTCAGCTGCGGCACGGGTCCGAAACGCTCCTCTGCGGCCGCGGTGAGCGCGGTCGCCGGTCCGCGACCGTCGACCGCGCGCAGCACGGCCGCGACGCCGCCGCGGCCGATCGCGAACGCACTGCCGTCGTCGCCGAGCAGATGGCCCCAGCCGTCGAGCCGCCGGATCGTCGCGGTGGCCGGGTCGACGACCAGGCAGCCGACCCCGGTGCCGACCGTGAGCGCGACACCGTGCGAGGAGGGCAGCGCGCCCGCGTGCGCGGTCACGTTGTCGGCGCCGAGCACGACCTCCCGGGCGCGCAGCACGCGGGCGATGCCGGCCGAGAGGGCGTCGCGCCGGTTCGTGCTCGAGGGCAGTCCCGTCAGCCCCAGCACGACCCGTGCGACGGGGCCGGTCGCGCCGGCCGATGCCCACGCCTGCTCGACCGCGTCGATGGTGGCCGCGATCGTGTCGCCGGCGTGGTAGCTGAACCCGGGCGCCTCGTGCACCCGGTCGTCGCCGACGACCGCGAGCCGCAGCCGCGACTGTCCGCCGTCGACACCGACCCGGAGCCCGCTCATCGCAGACCCGCGCTCATCGCCACGCCCTCGACGAAGCGCTTCTGCAGGCTCAGGAACAACGCGACCGTCGGCAGCAGGGCGAGCACCGCCGCCGCCATCATCATCGGCACGCTGCTCGCGCCGAGGTTGTTGGCCTGCATCGCGGCGAGCCCGACCGGCAGGGTGCGGTGCTCGTCGTCGGAGGCGACCAGCAGTGGCCACAGGTGGCTGTCCCAGTTCATCAGGAAGATGAACAGCGCCAGCGCGGCGATCGGGCCGCGGACCAGCGGACCGATGATGGTCAGGAGGGTACGCACGACGCCCGCGCCGTCCAGCCGGGCGGCCTCGAGCAGCTCGTCGGGCACCGAGTCGATGCTCTGCCGCATCAGGAAGATGCCGAACGCGCTCGTACCGGCCGGGATGATCAGGCCGGCGAAGCTGTTGACCCAGCCGAGGTCGAACACGAGCGCGTACAGCGGGACGTAGATGACCTCCAGCGGCACCATCAGCGTCGCGAGCACGACCACGAACGCGGCGTTGCGCCCCGGGTACGAGAACTTCGAGAAGCTGTAGCCGGCCAGGGTGCACGTGACGATGTTGAGCAGCGTGACCGCGACACCGACGACCACACTGTTGAGGTAGTAGCGGCTGAACGCGGTCTCGGTGAACGGCCGGGCGAAGTTGTGCCACTCGAAGCTGCTCGGCCACCAGCGCAGCGGCACCGCGAGGACCTCGCCGCCGGGCTTGAGCGCCGAGAGGACGGCGTACGCGAGGACAGCGGCGAAGGCGACGCCGCCGGCCGCGACGACCAGCTGGAGGCCGAAGCGCGCGACTCTGGTCTTCATGAGTCCTCCCGGCGGAACACCCGCAGCTGCACCATGGTGACGGCGATCAGCAGCGCGAACATGAGGACCGCGACCGCGCTGGCCCGGCCCATCCGGGCGCTCTCGAACGCGGTCTTGTAGACGAACTGGTTGACGACCTCGGTGCCGAACGCGCCGTCGGTGAGCACGACCTGCGGACTGAACGACTGGAAGCCACGGATGACGGCGATGATCGTGCAGATCGCGGTGATGGGCTTGAGGAGCGGGAACGTGACCCGCCAGAAGCGTTGCCAGGCGTTGGCGCCGTCGACCATGGCGGCCTCGTGGACCTCGGCCGGCAACCGGGCCAGGCCCGCCAGGAAGAGGATCAGGAAGAACCCGGTCTCCTTCCAGACGCCCATGATGACCAGTGCCCAGCGGGCGCTCGTCGAGCTGGTCAGCCACGTCACGTCGAGCCCGAGCGTCTGGTTGAGCAGGCCGTCGGGGTGCAGGACGAGCCGCCAGACCACGGCGATCGCCACCCAGCTGGTCGCGACCGGCAGGAAGTAGAGCAGGCGGATCCAACCGAGGCCTCTGGTCATGCGGCGCAGCACGAGCGCGAGCAGCAGCGCGAGCACGAGCGCCGGCAGGTACGTGCCGACCGTGTAGAAGATCGAGTTAAGGATCGTCTCGCGGAAGCGGGGGTCGGTGGCCAGGAACCGGAAGTTGTCCAGGCCGACGAACTCCGGCGGAGCGGTGAGGCTGTAGTCGAACAGGCTCAGGTAGAACACCCGCAGCCCCGGATAGATGGCGAACACCGCGAACAGCGCCAGGGCGGGCACCGAGAGCAGGGCACCGAGCAGGTCGCGGCCGTGGACCCTCCGGCGCCGGCTGGTGCCGGCGCCGGAGGGGCGGTGACGGGGGTTCACCGCGGGTGGGGAGGCCTGGTCCGGCCGGGAGAGGGCGGTCACGGCTAGCCGATGCTCCGCTGTACGGCCTCGTTCGCCTCGCGCAGCGCCTCGTCGACCGGCTTGCCGTCGAAGACCGCCGCGTCGACCGCGTCGCGGATGGTGTCCTGCACCTCGGCCCAGTGCGGCCCGACCTGGTCGTACTTGCCGGTGCCGTAGGACTGTGCGATCACGTCGATGAACGGCATGGCCTTCGCCGGTGCGCTGGTCTCCCAGCCCTTGACCGGCTGGACGAAGCTGACGTCGGTCAGCCACCGTTCCTTCTGGCTGGCGAGGTAGGAGATGAACTTCCACGCCTCGGCCTTCTGCTTGCTGGCGTTGTTGACGGCCCAGAAGTACCCGTACACCCGGTTGACCGGGGTCGAGGTCGCGGTGGGCTGGGGGAGCGGCACGACGGCCAGGTTCTTGTAGGTGTCGGGGTTCGACTCCTTGATCTGGTCCATCGACCACGGGTAGACGATCGCCATGGACTGGGTGCCGCTGGCCAGGTCCTGGAACGGGGCGGTCGCGTCACGCGAGGAGGACTTCGGGTCGGAGATCCCGGAGGTGCGGGCCAGCTCGACCCACAGGCGCAGCGCCTCCTTGGTGCCCTCGGACTCCAGGTTCGCGGTCTTGCCGTCGGCGGAGACGATCGATCCGCCGGTCTGGTTCGCCAGCGTCTGGAAGTTCTGGCTGTACCAGCCGGAGTGCAGGTAGAGGAAGTTGAACGCCTGCTTGTGACCGGCCGCGTTGAGCTTCTTGCCGTAGTCGACGACCTCCTGCCAGGTCTTCGGCGGCTGCGCCGGATCCAGGCCGGCGTCCTTGAAGTGGGCGGTGTTGATGGCGAACGCGGTGCCGTTGAACTCGCTCGGCACGCCGAACAGCTTGCCCTCGGCGTCCTTGGCGCCGTCGAGCGTGCCGGGCACGTAGTCGGCCTCGACCTCGGCGACCGACGACTTGCCGAACGCCTTCGGGTCGAGCTCGGCGAGCAGCCGCTTGGGCAGGTACTCGCCCCGCAGGGCGTTGTCGTCCATGTTGATGATGTCCGGCCCGGAACCCGTCGACAGCGAGGTCAGCATCTTGGTGTTGAACTCGGTGTTCGGGATCGTCTGGTACTCGATCTTGACGTTCGGGTTCTTGCTCTCGTACTCGGCGATCAGCTTCTTGTTCAGGTCGATCATCGGCGGGTGCGTGTGGGTCCAGAACGTGAGCGTCACGTTCCCGCCGCCGGCGTCGTCATCGCCCCCGCCGCATGCGGCCGAGCCGGCCGCAACGACCGCCAATGTCGCCGCAATAGCCATAAAACGCCTTCGATGTATACGCGTTCTCACCGTGGTACCTCCATGAAGCGGTGCGCTACCTCTGGGGTTCGGGTCTTCTCTTCGTCGGCTTGAGCTCGACGGTGATCGTGTAGTAGTCGCCGCGGTAGACGGACTCGCCGTACTCGACGACGCGGCCATGCCGGTCCCGGACCAGCGTCCGGATGCGGAAGCACGGCTGTGTGACGGAGATGCAGAGCAGTTCGGCGGTACGGGCGTCGGGCAGCGCCGGCTCGACCTGGGCGGTGCCCGAGATGATGTCGATGCCGTAGCGGTCTTCCATCAGCGCGTACCAGGAGCCGTCGAGGTCCTCGGCGCCCAGGTCCGGAAACAGCCGGGCCGGGACGATGTTGGTCTCGACGGCGAGCGGCTCGTCGTCGCCGGACCGCAGCCGGATGAACCGGATCACCGGGTCGCCCTCGGGCACCCGCAACTGGCGGGCGACCTGCGTCGTCGCCCGCATCCGGCGCATGTCCAGGGTCCGGCTGCTGGCCTTGACGCCGCGGCGCGTCATCTCCTCGGTGAACGAGGCGATCGTCAGATGCCGCGGCACCCGCGGCTTGCTCGTGTAGGTGCCCTGGCGTTCCCGACGCTCCAGCAGACCGTCGAGCACCAGCCCGTCGATCGCCTTGCGGAGCGTCATCCGCGCCACCGACCAGCGTTGGGCCAGTTCACGCTCGGCGGGGATCCGCTCGCCGACCGGAAGCTCGTCGATCAGATGCAGCAGGCGGGCGCGCGCCTCGGCCGCACGGTCGGAGCCGTCCAGCAACATCGCGCCCACCTCCTCGCACCCGACGCCGGCATCGATCCGAATGCCGATCTTTGTTCGCGTTGGTGGCACGCTAGTGCGGCCGGGCGCCGCTGGGCTAGACCATGAGCCGAATTCGAATAGACCAGGCGATGATCTAGCCGGATAAAATCACAGGTGAACCGCCTTTCGCTCGGCTCGGTGCTGGCTTCGTGGTCTACCGGCAGCGCGCGGAAGCGATCGCCGACCCGAGCAGACCGGGGTGCATGGGGTCGGCTGGTGTCCGCGATACCCCGGCGGCGAAGGACCTTTGGCACTGGGTGCTGACCGCTCCGGGGGAGAGGGTTGGTCTCGGAGCCGTCATGGCGGGGGTGACCAGAATTGCCTGACGCGATCGGAGTGACGCCAGGTCCGGTGCGAAAGTGGCTACCGTGGCTCTGGGCGGCCCGTGCCACCCTTCTGTTCGGGCTGTCGGTGCTGCTTCTGCTAGCCGGCGTGGCGGCGCGCCTCCTCGACGGTCGTGATCTTGCCAACGGTCTGTGGATCACGGCGACCGCGGTCGGACTGGTGTACTCGACCGTCACGATCGGGGCGTCGCTGGGCCGCCGAAAGCCGTCCGTGGATGTGATCGCCTGGTTGGCGTTGGTGGGCGCGTTGCTCGTCGGGGAGCCGGTGGCCGGTGCGGTCATCGCGGTCATGCTGTTCACCGGCGGCGTGTTGGAGGCACGCGCGTCGGTCCGGGCCCGCCGCGAGTTGCGGCTGCTGGCCGCCCGGGCGCCACGGACCGCGCGGCGCGAAGGACCGGACGGGTTCCGCGAAGTACCGGTCGACCAGGTGACCGTCGGCGACCGGCTGATGGTCGGCGCCGGGGAGATCGTGCCGGTCGACGGGCGCCTGGCCGATGCCGGGGTGTTCGACGAGTCGGCGTTGTCCGGCGAGGCCAACCCCGTCGACCGGCAGGCAGGTGAGGACGTCCGCAGCGGCGTCGTCAATGCGGGCTCCGCCGTCACCCTGGTCGCGACCCAGAGCGCGGCCCAGTCGACATATGCCGGCGTGGTGCGGCTCGTCGAGCAGGCGCAGGCCGAGAGCGCTCCGTTCGTGCGACTGGCCGACCGGTTCGCCCTCGCGTTCGTACCGGTGACCCTGGCGGTGGCCGGACTGGCGTGGGCGCTCACCGGCGACCCGGTCCGCGCGGTCGCGGTCCTCGTGGTCGCGACCCCCTGCCCGCTGTTGCTGGCCGCTCCAATCGCGATCATGTCCGGTCTGTCACGTGCGGCGCGGCACGGCGTGATCATCAAGGGCGGCTCGGCGCTGGAACGCCTTGCGGCCGGACGTGTCCTGCTGTTCGACAAGACCGGCACGCTGACCCGTGGCCGTCCCGCCCTCAGCGGCATCATGACGGCGGGCGGGCTTGGCGCGGACGACGTCCTGCGGCTGGCCGCGTGTGTCGACCAGGCGTCCGCACACGTCCTCGCCGCCACCATCGTCACCGCGGCCCGCGACCGGGGCCTGCGCCTCGGAACGGCGACGCTCGTGCGCGAGCAGCACGGCTACGGCATCGAGGGCGTCGCCGACGGTCACCGCGTGCGGCTGGGCAAGGCCGCCTGGATCGTCGACGGCCCCACACCCGCCTGGGTCCGGCGAGCCCGTCGTCGAGCGGCCCTCGACGGGTCATTGACCGTGTTCGTCGCCGTCGACGGGCACCCCGCGGGAGTGCTCCTGCTGACCGATCCGCTGAGACCGGACGCGCCCCGCATGCTGCGGACGTTGCGCCACGCGGGCATTCGCCGGGCGGCGTTGGTCACCGGCGACCGCGGAGACATCGCGGAGACCATCGGTCGGATCGTGGGCGTCGATGCCGTGTACGCGGAGCGCGACCCGGCCGAGAAGCTGGCGATCGTGCGCGCTGAACAAGGGACCGCCCAGACGATCATGGTCGGCGACGGTGTCAACGACGCGCCGGCGCTCGCCGCCGCCGGCGTGGGAGTGGCACTGGCGGCCCGCGGCTCGACCGCGTCGGCCGAGGCGGCTGACGTGGTGCTCACCGCGGACCGGGTCGACGGCCTCGCCGACGCGATTCTCATCGCCCGCCGCAGCCGGCGCATCGCTCGCCGGTCCGTGGCCGTCGGCATGCTGATGTCCGTGGCGGCCATGGTCCTGGCCGCGCTCGGTCTGCTCTCGCCCACTGCCGGTGCCGTTCTCCAGGAGGGCATCGACGTCGTGGCGATCGCGATCGCGCTGACCGCACTGCTGCCCGGCCGCACGCACACCGTGCGACTGGCGGACAGTGACCTGGACGAAACTCTGCGGTTGTACGCGCAGCATGTCGCGATCCGGCCACTGGTCGAGCAGGTCCGCGCTCACGCGGACGCGCTGGACGGACCTGAGCCAGACATCGCGTCGGTGCGAAGCCTGGTCACCCGGCTCGAGTCCGAGTTGCTGACCCACGAGCAGGCCGAGGAACAACGACTCCTGCCGATCCTGGACCGCGCACTGGGACCGGACCCCACCGCGTCCCTGAGCCGCACCCACGCGGAGATCGAGCACCAGGTGCGCCGCCTACGACGCGCTTGCGACGAGATCGGCGAACAACCTGAGGCGGTCGAGATCACCGATCTGCGCGCCGCGCTCTACGGCCTGTACGCGATCCTCCGCCTGCACAACGCGCAGGAGGAGGAGAACGCCTTCAGCCTCATGCCCGACCAGGCACGCGCGGCCGCGAGGTGAGCGACGGTCCGGGACCGACGACCTCACGAGGCGCTCAGCGCGGTGGGGATTCCTGGCGTCGCGGCGACAAGACCGTTCCCGTCCACGACCAGCGCGTGGTAGCCGGGATGCCCGCCCAGCCAGGCGAGGTTGTCCGGGCCGCGCGCGACCGCCGCCGTGGCATAGACGTCAGCCCAGGTCAGCGACGGGCCGAGCACGGTCACGGATACCAACCCGGCGACGGCGCGGCCGCTGCGTGGGTTGACGATGTGCGCACCCCGGCGAGCGGTCCCGGACGTGGCGACCGCCGCCTCGCCGACCTCGAGCACTGCCCACAGCCGATCCGGCTCGGCCGGATCCTCCACGCCGACCCGCCATGGGGGAAGACCGTTGCCACCGCACAGCACGATGTCGCCACCGGCGTTGAGGCTGAAGTCGGCGACGCCGCGGTCGGCGAGCAGGGCGGCGGCCCGCTCGGCTGCCCAGCCCTTCACCAGTCCCGACGGGTCGAAGGCGGCCCGTCCGTCCCGGCCAGGCAACAACGCGTCGAACCAGCCGTCGGTGAGTTCCCGAGCCTGCTCGCACAGGTCGAGGACCTCGCGTACCAGGGGGTCGCAGTCGGTGAGCGCGCGGACGCCCTGGTTCAGTTCGCTGAGCTGGCTGTCGACCCGGTACAGGCTGAAGATCCGGTCAACCTGGCGCAGGGAGCCGTACGCCTCCGCCACCGCATCTGCCACGAACAGTGCGTCCGCACCGCTGCGGACGTGCACGGAGATCGGCATGCCCATGACCTGTTCGACCCAGGTGCGCCGTCCCGGCGGTCGGCCGGCCGTACCGGTCACGACCCGCCGCCCAGATGCGCGGTGTCCAGCGCGGCCTGCACAGATCGGCGGTAGGCGTCGCTGGTGGCGGTCGCCCCGGTGACGGTGTCGACGCGCGGGCTCTGCGCGTCCAGGACCTCCTGCCGCAATCGCGGCACCGCATAGGAGTTGATCCGTCGTGAATGCCCGTCCTCGGGCAGCGAGAGTGCGCTCACGTCCACGATTCGCCTGCCCGACACCACAATCCGCGCCTGGACGGGCCCGTACCCGTTGTCCTCGATGCTGCCGTTCACCGTCACCGTCTGGGCGGAGGACGTTCGCGGCGCCGGATCCGCAGCCGAACCGCTCGGTTCGACGATGCCCGGTGGAGCCGTGCCGGTAACACCCGCGGTGCTGGCGCGATAGCTGAACAAAAGCACGAGCACGGCGACAGTTCCGACCACAGCCAGCGTTATCCGCCTCATGGCTCCACCCTCCGGAGTTCGTTTCCCGCCCGGCCGTCCCGGGGCTTGCCCGTCACCACGCGAAGGACTCGTAGTGGATCTGCCCGCGCGGCACCTGGGCGCGCCGCAGCGTCTGGCGCACGGCCGCCATCCACGGCTCGGGGCCACACAGGTAGACGTCGTGGTCCCGTATGCCGGGTACCATGCGCAGAAGTGCCTCCTGGTCGCTGAGGTGACCGAGCCACGCGGGCAACCACGAGCCGTGCGCCGCCGCGGGACCGGTCAGGTAGTGCACGGCCGCGCCACGGCGGCGGGCGATCGTGTCCAACTCCGTCCGTAGCGGGAGGTTGTCGGCGGTGCTGGCCCGGTAGACCAGCACTGCTTCTCCCGGCCGGAACGACAGTTCCTCCAGCAACGCCCGTAGAGGTGTGATCCCGATCCCGGCGCCGAACAGCAGGATCTGTCGTCGCGTGCGGGTCGTGGCGGTGAGCCGGCCGTGCGGACCTTCGATCAGCACGCGGGTGCCGGGACGGGCGGACGCGATGCGGGCCGAGTCGTCGCCGCCGGACCGTATCGTGATGCGCAGGAGGTCGTCGCGCGGTGCGGCGGACAGCGAGAACGGGTGTGCGCGGGTCCAGCCGGTGCCGGTGAGAAACCGGAAGGTGAAGAACTGACCCGCTCTTACCGGCATGCGCCGCAGTCCGCGACCGGTGAGATGGATAGAGAAGACGTCCGCGGTCTCGCGCACGACGCGTTCGACGCGCAGCCCGTACCGGTGGCTGCGCCACAGCGGCAGCGCCAGCCGGAACACCAGGACGCTGCCGGCGCAGCAGAGATAGGCGCTCCACCAGTACGCGCGGGCGCCCGGCGAGCTGACGAAGTCGCTACCGGCCCAGAGTTGGTGTGGCAGCGCGAGCCCGACGCCGATGTAGGCGTACAGGTGCAGCAGATGCCAGGACTCGTAGCGCAGCCGGCGTCGTGCTGCGCGGATCGCGAGTCCGGTGACCGCGACCAGCGCGGCCGTGCCGGCTACGGCCAGGAGCATGCCCGGCTCGTCCACGGTGATGTTCCAGGCCTCGGAGAGCAGGTTCGTTTGGGCGGTGCCGGCCTCGCCGATGACGATCAACAGCACGTGCGCGCTCATCAACCAGAACGAAGCGAAGCCGGTGTACCGATGCCAGCGGGTGAGCCGGTCCTGGCCGAAGGCACGTTCCAGCCACGGTACGCGCGCCATCAGGAACACCTGCAGCAGCAGGAGATCGCTGGCGACCAGGCCGGTCAGCCGCCCCGCCGAGGTGGCGGCCGCCGCGCCACCGACAGTGAGCGCCTGCAGCCCCGAGCCGTGCAGCCACAGAGCGACCACCGCGACGACAGTCGCGATCCCCGCTGTGCCCATCAGATCCGTTGACCAGGACCTGGCCCGCCGCAGGGCTTGCCTTCGAACCGCCATGGCAGCAGCGTGACGCGGAAGTCTAAGACCTCGATGAGGATCCGCCGCGCTTCGGGTCGGCATCCGGGGGCCAGGTGGACAGGGCCGGCAGGTGGACGGTGAACAGCGCGCCGCCGGTGGCCGAGCGGCCAGCCTTGACCGTTCCGTCGTGCAACTTCACCGCTTGGGCCACGATCGCCAATCCCAGTCCTGACCCGGGCATGGCCCTCGCCGCCGTGGCCCGGTAGAACCGTTCGAAGACGTGTGGCAGGTCGTCGGGGTCGATGCCGGGGCCGGAGTCGGCCACCGTCAACTCCGCGCCTGGTCCGCCCGGCCGGATGCCGGGGCCACCGCCTCCGCCAGCCGGGTCGACGAGGCGCAGGACCACCCGGACCGGGCCACTGGCGCCGCCCCACTTGGCGGCGTTGTCGAGCAGGTTGGCGACCATCCTCTCCAGCGATGCCGGTCGTCCTGGCACGGTCACCGGGGCGAGGTCGACGACGAAGGGCACTTCCGGCCAACGCTGCCGGACCCGCTGCGCCGCCACACCGACTAGGTCGGCCAGATCGACCCGCTCGATCACCTCGCCGCTGTCCTCGCGTGCGAGGTCCACGAGCTCGCCGACCAGCTCGGTCAACTCCGTCACCTGGACGTCCAGGTCCCGCAGCAGGGCGGAACGGTCCTGCGCCGACATGACGCGTCCGGTTCCGGCCGACCTGTCAGCCCGGTCGAGCAGCTCGATGTTGGCGCGCAGGCTGGTCAGTGGCGTTCTCAGCTCATGGCCGGCATCCTCCACCAGCAGCCGCTGGGCGGCACGGGAGGCGCCCAGCGCGCCGAGCATCGCGTTGAACGCCGCGGCGAGCCTGGCGATCTCGTCACGTCCCTCGACGCTGATCGTTCCGGTCAGGTCGTTGGTGACGGCGACGTGTTCGACCGCGTGGGTGAGCCGGTGCACGGGGGTCAGGGCGGTGCGGGCGACAAGGAACCCGAGCGCCGTGGCGACCCCCACTCCTGCGGTGCTGACCAGAACGAGGATCACGCCGATCCGCGCCAGCGGGTGTTCGACGGCTCCGGTATCGGCCGCGACCTGCACCGTCGTGCCGTGCTCGCTCGCCGCGGTGAGCATCCGGTACTCCTGGCCGTCGACGTGGACGTCCTCGAAGGCCCGCACCCGTTCGCCGTGCACGACCGTGAGCGCCGCGGCCGTCACCGGCAACGATCGGCTGCCATCGCCCGACGGCCTCGGCCGGCCCGTCGCGTCGAGCAGTTGTACACGCGGACCGATGTCATGGTCGTGGTCGCCGTCCGGGTCCACGACGCTACCGCTGTTCGGGACACCGAGCTCGGCCTGGTGAGCATCCGCCACGGTGTGGGAGTCGGCCACGAGCTGGTTGTCCAGCTGACTATGGAGCTGGCTGGACAACACGAGGAAGACGACCCCGGAGACCGCGACGACCGAGATCGCCACCGCGGTGGCCGAGATCAACGCGATCCGGGACCGCAGCGTCAGCGCATGCCAGCGCAGCCGGCCCGCAAGCGCGAACGCGCGCGGTGCGCGCCCGCCGGTCATGGCGCACCGCCGCGGAGGACGTAGCCCACGCCGCGGACCGTGTGCAGGAGTCGAGGCTCGCCTCCGGCCTCCAGCTTGCGACGCAGGTAGCCGATGTAGACGTCCAGGGTGTTCGAGGCGATGTCCAGGTCGTACCCCCAGACATGGTGGAAGAGCACCGGTCGGGTGAGGACCTGCCGCGGGTGGCGCAGGAAGGTCTCCAGGATGGTGAACTCGGTGCGGGTCAACTGCATCGGCCGGTCACCTCGGCGAGCCTCCCGGGTGAGGGGATGCAGCGACAGGTCCCCGTGTCGCAACGGCGGGCCGGCGGCGCTGCCCTCCGCGGGGCCGGAGCGGCGCAGCAGGGCGCGCAGGCGGGCCAGCAGCTCCGGCGAGGCGAATGGTTTCACTAGGTAGTCGTCGGCACCGGCGTCGAGGCCGGCGACCCGGTCGGAGACGCTCTCGCGTGCGGTCAGCAGCAGCACGGGCACCGGATTGCCGTCCGCCCGCAGCGCACGGCACATCGACAGTCCGTCGCGTCGCGGCATCATCACGTCGATGACCGCCGCATCCGGCCCTTGGCTGCGGACCTGACGCAGGCCGGAGTCGCCGTCATCGGCCAGACAGACGTCGTAGCCCTCGAAACGCAGCAAACGGGACAGAGCGTCTCTTACCGCTGCCTCGTCGTCGACGACCAAAATGCGCACTTGAACCCCTGCCGTCCTGATCTAGCAGCCGATATGCCGCCCGATGCCGTGATAGCGCGCCTGGATGAGAATTGAATGAGAGTCTTCGGAGGCCCTGGGACCGCGGCTTCGACCCATCCTGTCGGCGTTATCGGGCGGTCCAGGACCAATGGCAGGCCGAGGATGGTCAAATGCCCCGGTTCAGCGCGAGCGGAGCGGGCCATGCTGGCCTACAGGGCAAGGTCTAGCCGGTGGGAACCACCGCCTGACGTCGAGGGGGGCCATGCGAATCCAGGTGCTCGGGGGGTACGACGGCTCGCCTGCGCCGATCAGCCCAGGACAGACCTCCCAGGGGGACGTGGAGCACGTCGCCGAGGCGGACGACGCCGCAGCGCGGGCGCCTGCGAACAGGACCGTGGTCGCGGGTGTCGACGGCTCGGCGGCCAGTGTGGCCGCTGCCGCCTTCGCCGGGGGTCTGGCCAGCCGGCGAGGGCTGCCGCTGACCCTGATGCACGGGTTCATCGACCCGCTCGGCTACGGCGTCCTCGGCCCGATGGCGCTGCCCGTCGCATTGCCGGACCCGCGCGACGAGGGCGGGTCGGTGATGCGGAAGGCGCTGGAGCTTCTCGGCGCCGAGTTCCCGCGGCTGCCGGTGCGCACAGTGCTGATGCCCGGCAGCGGTGCGAACGTGCTGATCGAGGCATCGAGGACGGCCGCCGCGGTCGTGGTGGGCCACCGAGGGCTGGGCGGATTCCCGGAACTGCTGCTCGGGTCGGTCGGCTCGCAGGTCGCCGCGTACGCCGACAGTCCGGTCGTCGTGCATGGACCGGCGGAGGAACGGGCACGCAGCGCGCCAGTGGTCGTCGGTGTCGACGGTGCGGCGGGCAGCCACGCCGTCGTCGGTTTCGCGTTCGAGGAGGCGGCCGGACGCGGCTTGCCGCTGGAAGCGGTCCACGTCTACCTGCCGACCGACGACGGCTCCGCGGCGCGGGCCGAGGGGCTGCTGAACGCCGCGGTCTCTCCATGGGTGGCCCGGTATCCCGACGTCAGCGTCCGCAGACGCGCGCGGTGCGTGAAGCTGGACGAGCCGGCATGGCCAGGGCACACCGGGCCGACAGCCAGCGCGGAGGCGGTCTTCGTCGAAGCCACCCGGCAGAGTGCGCTGGTCGTCGTCGGGGCGCGGGGACGAGGCGGCTTCACAGGGCTGCTGCTGGGCTCGGTGAGCCAGGCGCTCGTGCACCACGCCCACTGCCCGGTGGCGGTGGTGCGTCCCCACCGCTCCGGACCACCGTCCTGATCGCGTCGCGTCGCCAGCTGAACAGGCCCACGCCGACCCGCCCGGGATGCACCTAGTACGTGAGCGTTCCGCGCAGCAGGCTGCGGCCCGAGTGTGCGGCGTCGCCGTCGTGTGGCTCGTCGCTGATGTCGACCAGCCGGTAGCGGTTCATGTCGATGCCCGGTGGCACCGGGAGCACCACGTCCGGCCGGTCGGTGAGGTTGCCGATCGCGACCATCCTCGTGGGGTCGTCCGGGTCGATCAGCCACACCTCGTGGAAGCCGGTCGTCAGCGGCAGGTTCCGCACGTCGACGCGCATCTCGCCGGCGGCCAGCACCTGCACGGTCCCGCCCGCGGCCGAGGGCACGGTCGGAAGCGGCGAGAGGGTGGCCCGGGCCGTCACCGTCTCCGCCGGTGCCCGGTGCGACAGCCGGTCCACCGCCACCGTTCCGGCGACCGCGAGCACCGCTGCCGCCGCGGCGGCGAGCACCGGCATCAGCCAGCGCGGCCTGGGCCGGGTCGGCCGCCGCCCGCGGTCGGCGAGGTCCGGCCCGGGTGCGTGGGGCTGCCCGGCGATGCCGGCCTCGATGGACTGCCAGATCCGCTCGGGCGGCGCGGGCAGGTCACACACGTCCTGGCTTTCGGTGCCCAGGTCGGCGACGGTACGCAACGTGTCGAGCTCGTGGCGGCAGACCGCGCACTGAGCCAGGTGGTCGAAATCCGCAGTGCCCACGGTCTCCTCAGAGAGCGCGAGAAGGACCAGCCGATCGGGATCCAGATGTTGCACCGTCCACCTCCCAACGACGTCGCAGGTTCGCCAGTCCACGGCGAATATGGCTCTTGACCGTACCGAGCGGGAGCCCGGTGACGGCCGCGATCTGTGGATGGGTCAGGTCGTCGAAGAAGGCCAACTCCAGCGTGCGCCGCTGCTCGGCCGGCAGCCGGCCGAGCTCGTCGGCCACCACCAGCCGGTCGACGATCCGCTCCGGAAGCTCGGCCTGGTCGGGCGTGACGAGCTGGGCGCCGACGGTCTGCGTGATCCGGTCGTCGCGGGCGGTCGACCGGATCCGGTCGATGGCTTTGCGTCGTGCGATCCCGAGCAGCCAACCCAGCAGCGTGCCACGTCGCGCGTCGAACGTGTCCCGCCCGGCCCACGCCGCCACGAACGTCAGCTGCGTGACGTCCTCGGCGTCGGCGCGGCTGCTCAACAGGCGTTGGGCCAGGTAGAGCACCGCGGCGCCGTGCCGTTCGTACGCCGTGCGCAGCGCCTTCTCGTCACCGGCGCGCAAGCGCTCGGCGAGCTCGTCGTCGGAAACCATCGACCTCCTCCCGGGCAGCGCTCTCTTTCTCATTCGCTCCGCGGGCCTGAAATGGATGCACCGATTTTTCTACCGTGCGGGCGCATCCAGCGGCGGCTGCCGCGACGAAGACCAGGGCGTACGGAATTCACGACGATCTGTTCGAGGTGTCTCCATGCGTATCCTGCACCTTCGCCGCGCGGCCACGGTCGGCGCGGTAGCCCTGATCGCGTTCGGCGCCACCGGCGCGTTCCTGTCCGGCCCGGCCGTCGCCAAGGCGAACTCGCGAGTCTTCGTGGTGCACGGCATCCCGGGGCAGCCGGTCGACGTCTACGTCAACGGCGACAAGGCCATCCCGGACTTCCAGCCGGGCAAGGTCGCGGGTCCGCTGAGCCTGCCGGCCGGGCAGTACGACATCGCGCTCACCAAACCCGGTGAGGCGATCGCCGACGCGCTGCTGACCGTCGACGACGCGGACGTTCCCGGCGACGGGAGCATCAGCCTGGTCGCCCACCTCAGCGCGGACGGCGAGCCCGCGTTGACGCCGTTCGTCAACGACACGGCCAGGCTGGCCGCGGGCAAGGCCCGGCTCATCGTGCGGCACACCGCCGCCGCACCGGCGGTCGACGTGCGCGCCGGCGGCGAGCCCGTCTTCGAGGACCTGACGAACCAGAACGAGGCCAAGGCAGACGTCGACGCGGGCACGGTGTCCGCGGACGCCGTGCTCGCGGGCACGTCGACCCGGGTGCTCGGCCCGGCGGACCTCGACCTCCGGGAAGGCACGGCCACCATCGTGTACGCGGTGGGCTCGGCCGAGGACAAGACGCTCGGCCTGGTCTCGCAGAGCATCACCGGCCTGCACTCGGCGCCGGGCGGCGTGCCCAGCGGCGACGGCGGCGGCGCCGACCGGGGGTTGCCGCTGCCCTGGTACGCCGTCGGCGGTGCCGGCATCCTGCTGGCCCTGCTCGGCCTCGCCCGGCTCGCGACCGGCCGCTGGTGAGTGGACCCGTCGGCGCGCCCCGGCCTGTGCCGGGGCGCGCCCTGCTCCTGCTGGCGGTCGGCCTCGTCCTGACGGGAAGTGCCGGCGTGGCGGCCTGCCAGGCGTCACCACCCGGCGACTTCGGTCGCCCTACCGTGGCCGCGCCGACCGCCGCCACCACCACCGCATCGCCGCTGCCCGTCGTGGACGGCACGGCACCCACGGCCGCGGCTGAGGACGGACCGACTCGGCTGACGATCCCGGCGTTGGGGCTGAAGGCGACGGTCAACGCCGTCGGTGTCGACCCGGACACCGGCGACTTCGCGGTGCCGCCGAGCGTCGACCAGGTCGGCTGGTACCGGTTCGGGCCGGGCTTCTCGGCGACGGCCGGCTCGATCGTCGTCGCGGGGCACGTCGACAGCGCCGCGGAGGGGCGGGGCGCGTTCTTCGGCCTGGGCTCCCTCGAGGCGGGCGACGAGGTCGCGCTCACCGGCCCGGACGGGCAGAGCCGGACGTTCCGCGTGACGGCCCGCGAGCACTACCGCAAGACGGCGATCCCGCTGCAGAAGTACTTCGCGCGGGAAGGCCCGGTGCGGCTGACGCTCATCACCTGCGGTGGCCCGTTCGACTCCCGCACCCGCCACTACCGCGACAACGTGGTCGTCACCGCGGTGCCGCGTACCTGAGCATGGCTAAACCTGGACTTTGACCCTATCTGGTTCGATATCCGGCATAATTAGCCTTGGAACCTGAGCGATACCCACACCAGAAGGTTGGCCCCGGGATGCGACCCAACGTTCCGCCGCCGAGCGGCCCGCTCGCCCAGACGCTCAGCGACCTCACCGACGCCGTCCGCCAGCTACCCGCCGACGCAGAACATTCGGCGCCCGCGAGGCTGCGACGGGAAGCCCTGGCGTTGGCCGACCTCATCCAACGCGACGGCGCGAGCGCACACACAGCCGAGGCCGATCGCCTGCTGACCCGCATTCAGAGCTATCTCGTGGACGCGGCCGAGCGCGCGCCGGCCGACGAGCCGCTACCTCAGCCAGCCCTGCGGAACTCGACCAGGTCGCAGTTGTCGGGGTCACCGTCGAACGTGTAGAGCCACGGCGCGTCTCGATCGCCTGAGATCCACAACTGAAGGTCTCCGAGGCGCATGTCCTCGGTGGTCTCCGAATCGACGTCGAGGGTCCAGGTTCCCTCGCCGGCGTAGCCGGAGCGCTCCGGAAGATCGCTCGCGCTGTAGCGGCCGTCCTTCGCCAGCTCGATCCTCGCGCCGTGATCGCCGGTGTACACGCCCGCCAGGTCCGACACGGTGATGTCGTCGGGCGCGCCGGGCACGCACCCGAAGCCGCGGAAACATCCTGCGGCGGAGGTGGACAGGAGCACGGAGAGCACTGTGACAGTGGCGAGTTTCCGCACTTTTCCCCCGGGGATTCGTCTTGCCAGGCGGGCACGAGCCGGACCGCGACCAAGACTTTAGACGGAAGCCCGCGAGGCGTGGCGGGAGGCGTCCAGGAGATGCTCCGTGCGGACGAGAGCCGCTGCCCCCTTCAGATGTGCCGATGCGCCGAGCGACCCGGACGAGATCTTGACCGACGCCGCCATCATCGGCGGGGTGTAGTGGTCCACCGCCTCGCGAATGCCGCCTGCGATGACGTCGGCGGCCGCTCCCAGGGTGGCGTCCACGACGATGGCTTGCGGGTCCAGGAATACGACGAAGTCGGCGACGCGGCGGCCGAGGGAGCGGCCGAACCCGCGGAGCGCGCGCATGATCTCGAGCTCTCCCAACGCGGCCGCCGCGTCGAGGTCGCTCACGGTGAACGTCTTCCCATGAGCCACGGCCAGCTCGCTGAGCAACGCCGGGATGCTGGTGGTCTGCCAGAAGCAGCCGCGCGCACCGCACTCGCACAGCTGCCCGCTGTCGTCGACGTGGAGATGTCCGACCTCACCCGCCAGCCGCGATCCGCCACGGTGCAGCTTGCCCCCGATGACCAGACCGGCCCCCGTCCCGTGTGTGAGCGAGACATGCAGCACGGTGTCGAGACCCGCCACGTCACCGTAGACGGCCTCACCGAGCGCTGCCAGGTTGGCATCGTTCTCGCACACGACGGGACGGCCGAGGAACTCGCTCACGACAACTGCGGCGGGTCGTCCGTCCCAGTCCCGGAAGCGGCGCAGGTGTGAGCCTGCGGGCGAGTCCGGCCCGGGCGTCCGAGCGAACATCGACGGGCCGGGCAGCCCGAGGACGGCGAGCTCGACCTGCCGCTTTGTGACACCGGCGTCGGCGAGGGCACGATCGAGCAACTCCAGAGCCCGCGCGGGCGGGGTGAAGTCCGCCGGGCCGTGCACCGCGGAGAGGACCTCGCCGTCAGGTCGCACCACGCCGGCGAGGAACCCGTGTGCTGCCGCGAGGACCACGGCGAGGAGTCCGGGGGAGGCCGCGACGGACCAACCGCGGGCCGGGCGGCCCCTCGCCGAGCGGCTGGAGGGATGCTCCACCACGGTGCCCGCCGTTCGAAGGCGATTCAGCGCGTGCACGACACTGCTGCGCGCGGCGGCAAGCTCGGCGCAGAGCTCGGCGATCGTGCGTTGCCGGCCGTCCGACAAGGCCCGGAGGACGGCTCGCTCGGTGCCGGACAGGCCGCTGTCGAGGGCAGCGCGGGAGGTCGTGGGCATAGCCGTACTTTATAGCTGTTTCGTCATAACGGCGCCAGCGGTAAGGCTCCCGTGAATGCCCTAAGTGGACAGATATATACGGCGGTTTGGTCGTAAAGACATTGCAGCACTGGAATATTTTCGTCTATTGATTGTTTCGAGGGCGTTGCGTAGCGTCCCTGCCACGGCGCCTCCTGAGAGCGCGTCGCGCATCGATCGAAGGGACGAACCAGTGTCGAAGCGAACGTCCTTGGCCGCGGTCACAGTCCTGTTCGGCGCGGTCCTGCTCGCCCCTGGCACGGCCGGCGCCAAGCCGCCCGGCCATGGCGGCGAAGGAATCCGGAACGTCGTCCCGATCACGCAGGTCCTGGCCTTCGGTCAGAAGGTCACGGCCGTCGCGGTCGAGTACTCGTCGGCGGTGAACGCGCGGACCCTTGACCTCGATACGTACACGGTCTCGGACAGCCTCTACAACTTCCGCTTCAACCCCGTCGGCGACCTCACCGACCCGACGAAGCGAGCCGATCGCACGATCGTCGCGGTCTACACGAACGAAGCGCCGGACCTGAACGTGGACAAGCAGTCCGATCCGGGCAACTTCGTCATCGTCGAGCTCGCCACCGCGGATCCTGGCGGCAACACCGTGATGGCGACGGGCAACTACGTCAAGGTCAATTCCGATCCGCAGACGCAGGTCGTGCAGAACCACGACGTCTACGCTCAGCCGGGCAAAGGAAAGGGTCGCGGTCCCGTGCTCGCCCCGGCGTCCGACGAGGCACACAAACCCACCCAGCCCGCGATCAACCTGCTGGCCGACGACTTTGTCTACAAAAGATTCACCACGAGCACCGGCACGATGATTCCGTACGCGTACCACCTGCCCGACGACTACGACGCCGCCAGAAAGTACCCGGTCGTCGTGATCCTGCCCGGGCAGGGCATGGGATTCAACGGATCCAACGAAGGGGTGCAGATAGCGGCGGACATCCCCGCGACCGCGTGGCAGCAGGAGAAGTGGACCGGCACCGACGAGGACGTCATCGTGCTCGCGCCGCAGAACCAACGGGTCGGGACCGCCGCGGCTCAGGCCGACGTCATGGTCGAGTTGCTGAACGCCTTCGCGGGCGAGTTCTCGGTCGACCAGGACCGGATCTACGCGTCCACGGTCTCGTACGGTTCCACGCTCGCGTGGTCAGCGTTGGCCACCTATCCAGGTCTCTTCGACGGCGCCCTGATCACCGGAGGCTTCGCCGCGAGCGCGGCCCAGGCAACCGCCATCGCGGCGTCCGGTACCCCTGTCTGGATCACCCACGGCACCCATGACCATCTCCTCAACGTGGTCACGACGGGTCAAGCGTCGTACAACCGCATCTGGAACGCGTACATCGCACTCGGGAACACCCCTGCCCAGGCGAACGCGATGGTCAAGTACACGGAGTACGCCGACTCGGCGTTCTACGAGCCGGACCGGCACCTCGCCGCCGCCCCCACGTACGAGGACAAGACCATCCTGCGATGGCTCCTCGCGCGATGACGAGTCACAGGACAGCGAAGGAGCATGTTCGTATGACGAAGGCGATCACCAGGCGCGACTTCGGGCGCGGGATCTCGTTGCTCGCGCTCGGATCGATCGGTGCGGGCCTCATCGGCTCCGCCCCCGCTTCCGCGGCAGGCCGGTCCACTGTGGTGGAGGGTGCGACCGTCAAGGCGGATCCGCATTCACCGACGGGGTACACCGTCACGTTCGTCTATCGCAATCCCAACGCCACGCAGGTCCGCCTCGCCGGAGACCTCACGCTGCTGGATGTCAGCACCGGCAACACCCGGTATCAGCCGGAAGACTGGCAGCCGGGGCGGTACCACTGCGGAGGCACCGAGTTCCTCCGGGACATGACCAAGGACGCGCAGGGCTATTGGTCGGTCTCCGTCCCGCTGCACGCCGGCGGCCTCAGCTACTGGCTTCGCGTCTGGGACCCGACTGCGGGCTGGGTGAACAAACGCATCTGGGACCCGGCCTCGACGAAACCACGTCCCCCCGGCGAGTCGTCGTTCCGCGTCAGGAACAACGACGTTCTCGACGCCGTCTACGTTCCTTACGCCGAGAAGCAGAACGACCCGGTGTTGAAGGAACGTGCGGAGTACGAGCTTCCGATCGCGGACCGCGCGAAGCGGGGCACCGTCCAGTACGTGCCCTACACCACGATCCTCGGCGACGGCGGCCACTATCTCGGCATCTACCTGCCGGCCGACTACGATGCCGACCGCGCGGAGCCGTACAAGGTCGCGTATCTCGCCCACGGCATCTTCGGCGACGAGACGGACTTCATGGTGCCGGCGAACGTGCCGAACATCCTGGACAACCTGACGGCCAAGGGCGAGATCGAACCCACGGTGGTCGTCACCATGGGCAACCATTTCACGGGCACCAGCCTCGGCTTCGCCTCCTACAACCAGACCAACGCCGCCAACAACCTCGTCCAGACGATCCTGCCCCTGGTCGAAGCGAACTACAACGTCTCGACCGAGCGCACCGGGCGGGCCTACGCCGGGTTCTCGTACGGCGGGATGACGGGCGGCGTCGTCATCAGGAACTATCCGACGACGTTCGGGTTCTACGGACACTTCTCCGGCAACCCCTCGCTCACGGCGCAGGACTACGACACCATCGCCGCCGCGGTCGGCGACGACGACCTCTTCGTGTTCCTGGGCAACGGTGTCTTCGAGGGCAACCTCAACGCGCAGAACGCCATCGCCGACAACTTCCGGGCCCGCGGTTTCGGCGCTGCCACGACCCAGGTCCGCGGCGCGCACGATGGCATGACCGCGGGTCAGCTCTTCACCATCTTCGCCCGGGACCACCTGTGGTCGGGGGTCGACTCCGTGTCGGTGACGCCCGCGACCACGACGCTGACGACCGGCTGGAACTGGCAGCGGCGGTTCAGCGCCCGGGTGACGACAAATCCGGGTGTGAGCCCGGCCGTGACCTGGTCCGTCGAGGGAGCGGCCTCGGCCGGCACGACCATCTCCGCGGACGGCGTCCTCTCCGTGGCCGCTGCCGAGACCGCGGCGACGCTCGCCGTCGTGGCGACGTCAGTGGTGGACCGGACCAAGTCAGGCTCGGCGCGAGTCACGCTGATTCGCCCGGGCACGGCGGGGGTGGTCGTCAAGGCCAAGGCCGCGCCCGGATCGGTCGTCGCCGGCGGCACCTTCGAGCTGAGTGTCGAGGTGCGGGCCCAGCACCGGCACAAGAAGGATCCGAAGCCGACCGGGGAGATCGCCGTCACCTTCGGCGGCACCACGCGGGTCGTTCCGCTGGCCCACGGCTCCGCGGTCGTCCACCTGCCGACCACCGGAATGGAGGCGGGGACGCACCTCGTCCACCTCGCCTACTCCGGGGACCCGACATACGGTCCCGCCACAGCGGTGGAACAGCGGCTGCGGGTTCGCTAGCCGACAGGCCTGGTGGGCCGGTGACTCCGCGTCGCCGGCCCACCAGCCCGTCATCCTCCGATGCGGGACCATGGTGTGGAGACGTGCCGCGGGATTCGGAGGATCGATGGGCAGCAACAGGGCGACTCTGGCCGACGTCGCGCGCCTGGCAGGGCTGTCGAAGGCGGCGGCGTCGATGGTGCTCAACGGGCGGGAGGGGACGCGGCTTTCCCCCGAGGCGCACCAGCGGGTCTTCGCCGCCGCGGAGGAGCTCGGCTACCGGCCCAACGTCGCCGCGCGCAGTCTGCGCACGCGGAAGACGTCCACCATCGCGTTCGTCTCCGACATCGTCGCGAGCACCCGCTTCGCCGGCGGGCTGATCCGAGGCGCCATCGACGCGGCCCGCGAGCGCGACCACGTCCTGCTCATCACCGAGACGCAGGGCGACGCGGGCTTCGAGAGACAGGCGATCGACGCGATGCTCGACCGGGGGATCGACGGGGTGATCTACGCCGCCATGGCCACTCGGGGGCTGCACGTTCCGTCGGCCCTCCGGGCCGGGCCGGTCGTCCTGCTCAACGCGACCAGCCTCGACGAGCCGATGCCGTGTGTGCTGCCCGACGACGAGCGGGCCGGCCGCACGGTGACCACCGCCCTGATCGAGAAGGGGCATCGCGACCGGATCGCGGTGATCGGCCGCAACCGGCTCAAGGAGGACGAGCCGGAGGTCTCGCTCGCCGCCCGCGCGCGGATGGACGGCATCGAGCACGCCTTGTCCGTCGCCGGCGCGACGGTGCTCGCGGAGGCGTACTGCAGCGAATGGCTTCCCGAACACGGGTACCGCGCGACGCGCTCGCTGCTAGGCAAGCCGACCCGGCCCACGGCGGTCATCTGCATGAACGACCGGCTCGCGTTCGGCGCCTACCAGGCGCTCGAGGAGGCGGGGTTGTCCGTGCCCGCGGACGTCTCGGTGGTGTCCTTCGACGACGACCCGATCGCCGCGTGGTTGCGGCCCGGGCTGACCACCGCCGCCCTTCCGCACGAGCAGATGGGCCGCCGCGCCGTCCAACTGCTCCTCGACCGCGAGCCGACCGGGCGCGCCATGGTCCCGATGCCGCTGCGCCGTCGCCGCTCGATCGGCCCGGCTGCGGCCGGCTAACTGCTAAACCGATTCACCTGGTACGTTGCGCGCCATGCTACGACTGCCGGACCATTGGGTGTGGGACAGCTGGTACACGCGCGACGACGACGGGCGCTGGCACGTGTTCTTCCTCCGCGCGTCGCGGGCCCTGCTCGACCCGGACCGACGCCACCGCCGCGCCACCATCGGCCACGCCGTCTCCGACGACCTGCGCTCCTGGCGGCTGGTGGCCGACGCGCTCGTGCCGGCCGACACGCCGAGCTGGGACGACCTGGCGACCTGGACGGGCAGCACCGTCCGCGGCCCGGACGGTCGGTGGTATCTCTTCTACACCGGCGTCGGCCGTGGGGACGACGGCCTCGTCCAACGGATCGGACTGGCGACCTCCGACGACCTGACGACCTGGCACCGGCACGGCGCCCAGGCACTGGTCGAGGCGGACCCCACCTGGTACGAGGTCCTCGACCGGGACGCCTGGTACGAGCAGGCCTGGCGCGACCCGTGGGTCTACCCGGACCCCGCCGGCAACGGCTGGCACATGTTGGTTACAGCCCGGGCCAACGCTGGACCCGCGGCGGGCCGTGGGGTCATCGGTCACGCCACCTCGCCGGATCTCGTCACCTGGACCGTCCAGCCGCCGCTGACCACACCCGCCGGCTTCGGACACCTCGAGGTGCCACAGGCCGTGGTCGTCGATGGCCAGCCACTGCTGCTGTTCTGCAGCAACCAGGCGCCGACACGGCACCGCGTCTTCGTCGTGCCCGCACCGGGTGTGCTCGGACCCTGGGACATCGCCGCCGCGCAGCCCGTCGACCACCCGGGCCTCTATGCACCCCGGCTGCTCGTCGACGACCACGGGCACAGTCAGCTCATGGGATTCCTCGACGAGGTGGACGGCGCTTTCGTCGGTGAGCTGACGGGTCCGATCCCCGTCTGCTACGAGCCAGGAGCCGGGTTGCGCACCGGAGCCGCTGTCAAGGCTGCGTCGGCCTGAGCGGGCCATTGGTCGCCGACGGTCACCTGTGCGATCCGCGTGGCGGTGCGGACGAAGGCAGCCACCGCGGGTGACCGCGAAGCGGCCGGCCACGCCACCATCAGCGTCACCGGCTTCAGCTCTTCCACGGGCCGAAAGGCGATGTTCGGCCGAGGAAAGCGTCGGGCCACCCACTCCGGCAGGAACCAGACGATGGTGCCGACCTCGACCAGGTTGAAGATCTGTGAGAGGTCTCTTCGGGGGCCGTTCAGCGGCATCGGTGGGTGACCGTTCTCGGCCGCCGTTCCGTCCGGAAGCCGGCGCCCGGCCAGGTCGGACAGCCGCACGGCCGTTCGCGCGGCGAGCGGATCGGCGGCCGCCAGCGCCACGACGGTCGGCCCGGCCAGCAGCGGCTCCGTGTCCAGCCCACCGTCGTCGAACGGCGTCGGCACCAGTGCCACGTCGGCGCGTCCGCGGTGCAGCGCGCGTACCTGGTCGCCGGGACCACCCAGGAGCAGCTCGACGGGCAGGGTCTCGTACGCGTCCAGGATCTTCGGCAGCAGTCCGGCGTCGTAGTCGGCTTTGAGCGCCAGCCGCAGTGTCGGTGCCGGCTGTCCGGCGTGGCGGGCCCGGTGCTCGGCCGCCGCGACGGCGTCCAGCGCCACCTGGGCGTCGGCGAGCAGTGTCTCCCCGGCTGGCGTGAGCGTGACCTGACGCGTGGTGCGGATCAGCAGTTGCACGCCGAGCTGCCGTTCCAGGTCGCGGACAGCGCGCGACAGCGGCGGCTGTGCCATGCCGAGCCGCTCGGCGGCGCGCCCGAAGTGCCGCTCCTGCGCCACCGCCACGAAGTAGCGCAGTTGCCGGGTCTCCAGGTCACTCATACCGCCAGAGTATCAATCCAGACGGAAACGATCTTTCCGTCGAGAGCCGTGCCCGCATGTACTGGACTGCGTCATTCCAGAACCGAACGAGGGCAGAACGATGATTGTGGTTACCGGAGCGACCGGCAAGATCGGAAGCCGGCTGGTGCAGGACCTGCTCGCCGCCGGGGCGGCGGTGCGCGTCGTGGTCAGGGATCCGGCGCGGCTCGCGCCGGGCGTGGCCGAGCGGGTCGAGATCGTACGCGGCTCCCACGCCGACCCGGCGGTCGTGGCCGACGCGTTCGCCGGCGCCGGCGCCGTCTTCTGGCTCGTGCAGGCGAACCCGCGTGCCGAGAGCGTCGACGCGGCGTACTCGGGATTCGCACGCCCGGCGGTCGAGGCGTTCACGTCGTCGGGCGTCGGTCGTGTGGTCGGCGTTTCGGCGCTGGGTCGGGGCACGCCGGTAGCCGGGCGGGCGGGCCACGTCACCGCGACGCTGGCCATGGACGACCTGATCGCCGCCACGGGCGTGCCGTACCGGGCTTTGACGATGCCGTCCTTCATGGACAACACGCTGTGGCAGGCCGCCTCGATCGTCGCGCAGGGCGTGTTCTACGGCCCTTCGCGGCCTGACCTGCCGGCGCCGGCAGTCGCCACCCGGGACATCGCCGCCGTTGCCGCCCGGCTGCTGCGGGACGACACCTGGACGGGGTTCGAGGAGGTGCCGGTGCTCGGCCCGGCCGACCTGACCTACGACGAGATGGCGGTGATCATCTCCGAGGTGCTGGGCCGTCCGGTGCGCTACGAGCAGATTCCAGGCGAGGCGTACAAGGAGAGCGCTATGAAGGCCGGAACCTCCGAGCCGATGGCTCAGGGTCTGCTCGACATGGCGCTCGCCAAGGACAACGGGCTGGACAAAGGCGTCACGCGTACGCCGGAGCTCAGCACGCCGACGACGTTCCGCCAGTGGTGCGTCGAGGTCCTGCGGCCAGCCGTCCAGGCCTGACGATGTGACGTGGATGACCGTCGTTCATAGGAGCGGCGGGCATATCGTCTCCAGTGGGTGAGCAAACGCATGGGAACGGGCTTTCCGGAGGGACGCGCGCCGAGTCGGTGGGCGGTGCGGTCGGCGCACCTGATCACCTTGCTGGTGCTGCCCTCTGGCCTGTGGCGGGTCTTCGTGGCGTTGGGTTTCTCGATGGGCATCAGCTCGGCCGCCGGGGTCGACGCGTCGTCCGGGCTCGTGCGGGGCTGGGGCGTCTTCTACGTCCTCGCTCTGACCGCACTGTCCGAGGGCGTCAGCCTGCTCTCGCTCGGTCTCGTCCGACCCTGGGGCGAGGTCTTCCCGCGCCGGATACCCGTCCTCGGGGGCCGACGCGTGCCGCCACGGTCCACCACACTCGTGGCCGCGACCGGAGCGCTCGCCTTGACGGCCATCTGGACTTTCGCCACCGTGAACTTCTTCCGGCTCACCCTCGCCGGCACGCCGGGCCAGGGCCTGGAGTTCACCAACGCGTGGTGGGAGGCGTTGGTGATCGCCTGCTACGTCCCGCTGTTGCTGTGGGGACCGCTGCTGCTGGCGATCACGTGGGCCTACTACCGCCGGCGCACCGGGCGGTCCGCCGCGATCGCGCCGGTCGGGTCCGCACGCGGTCAGCGCGGGACATGAAGGCCTCCAGCCCTCGCTGGAGGCCTTCATCCGGTCACTGGATCGGCGTCCCGGGATTCACCATTAGGCGAGTTCGCCAGAATGGTGTTCGACTCCTTGTGCCAGCGCACGTAAGAGCCGGCACCCACACGTGCGCGGATCAGCCGGCATCGCCGGTGATCGTGGCGGCCTCGAGGAGTGCGCGAGCGGTGTTCCTGACCGTGTCGGTGGCCTGCTCGGGGGAGTAGCCGGCGATGTCGACGAGCCAGATCAGGGTCTCGATGCCCGTCGCCGAGCGGATCGCGACCGCGAGCCGGTCGACGTCGACGTGCGGGTGGCTGTCGCGCAAGGGCGCCAGGGCCTCGGCGATCCAGCCGATGGCGCGTCCTCGACGCAGCACCGGTCGGTCGCCGGCCGGCTCCAACGACAACCGCAGCGCGGCGCGCAGTTGAGGTTCCCACGTGAAGTTGTAGTCGGCGAACGCCGTCATCAGCAGGTCGAGGCGGGCGATCGGGTCCGTGGGCGCGTCGGACGGCAGCAGGCTGTCCGGCGAGATCGTGGGCTGGGCCGCCAGCAACAGGCTGCGCTGGTTGGCGAAGTAGCGGTAGGCGGTCGTGCGGGAGATGCCGGCCCGGGCGGCGGCGTCCTCGACCTGCGGAGTCAGGCCGGCCGCGAGCAGGTCGCGGGCGGCGGTGACCAGTGCGAGTCGGGTGCGTGACTTCTGCGCTGTTCGCCCACTCGCCTCATATGGCATCGCCATACCATCATGGTACCGTAGTCCCATATAAGCCGCCGGGGAGGAGTCCCGCCATGGATCCGACCGTCACCGACCCCGCCCTCTACAAGGTCATCTTCGAGAACGAGCGCGTACGGGTCCTGGAATACCGCGACGAGCCCGGCGACCGCACGCACGTGCACCGCCACCCCGACAGCGTGATGGTCACGCTGAGCGCCTTCCGCCGCCAGGTCGCCTCCGGCGGCCGCAGGGTCGACGTCGACCTGCCCGCCGGCGAGGTCCGCTGGGTCGGCGCCCAGGAACACGCCGGCGAGAACATCGGCGACACCGCGACACACACGCTCTTCATCGAGCTGAAGGAACCCGCACCCGCCGGCGGATCAGCCGGACACCTCGGCCCCAGCGCCCGGTAAGCAAGAAGGTGGCGGCCGCGTTGAGCGGCCGCCACCTTCGAGCGACTTACTGGACCGTCACGCGCTCCTTGAGCTCGGCCATCTTCTCCGGGGTGTTGGCCACGCCAGGGGTTGCGGACCCCGCGTCCGCCCACCCGTTGGCGTTGCCGAAGTGCTCGGCTCCGACCTGTGCGACGCAGTGGCAGTCGCCGCTGATGGACGTGGTCGCGACGTTGAAGCCGCTGACGGTCACGACCGGGTCCTGCCGGTTCAGCTCCGACGCCGCGTACGTCTGGGTGATCGTCTGTGATTGGCCCGGCCACAACGTCACATAGTTGTCGCTGTACGACGCCGGCCTGACCTGGCTGTCACCCGACCCAGGGCTGGACCCATGGCCCCGATGCACGTCCACCCGCACCATGAACGCCACCGTGTTCGAGGTGTTCGTCAGCGTGACGTCCGTGGCCGTGTCCTGCCCGTTCGGCAGACCCGACTGCCGGTGCGTCACCGCCGTCGCGCGGATCTTCGTCGTCGGCAGCAGCCCGTTGGCCGGATCCGCGGCCGGGCTCTGCAGGTTACGAAGGTCCCCGTAGGTGGACAGGTTCGGGTACGCGCTTCCCGTGTAGGTGGGAACGTCGTTGACCGTCGACAGCCAGTACACGTTGCGGTCCACGACCTTCCCGTCCCGCTTCAGGAGCAACTCCAGGAAGTACGTCCGTTGCGGCGTGCCGTTGACGTCCGGGAGCGTCGGGTTCGGCACCGTCAGGAGCTGGTTCATCACGCCCTGGCTGGGCATGCTGATGCCGGACGCGTTCTGTGTCGTCAGGACCTTGCCGCTCATGTCGTACGTCCGCGCCGTCACCGACAGCCCGTCCTGCGTCTGACCGGTCAAGTTGGACACACCGACGGTCCGGTTGCCAGGATCGGCCTCCGGAGCCGCGTACGCGTAGTACACGTGCAGCGACTCGTTCGCCTTCTTGGCCCCGAAGTACGTGCCAGCCTGGTCGAAGTCGTACCCGTAGAGGTTCCACAACAGACTCGGCATCGGCTTGTTCATCATCCAGTAGACCAACCCCGTCGACGGTGAGTCGGCCCTCGTCGAGTGGTCGAGATACGCCTCGAACTGCGCCCGCACCGTCTCGTAGTTCGTGGCCTGCGCCTTGCGTACGAAGTCGTCGACGCTCGGGTTGTCGCTGTAGAGGCCCGTGGCGCCGGGCGGGTTCGTCGGGCAGGTGACCGGGTTGGCCGTCCACGACCCGTAGCGGTGACAGATGGCGGTCGCGAGCACCCCGACGTGCTGGAAGCTCGAGTAGCTCGTCCCGCTGGACTCCTCACCCCGCCCCGAGTTGAACTGCGCCAGGTTCGGCGAGGTGACCAGAGCCTTCTGGTCGGCTGGCGTCATGAACCGGTCGAGCGAGTCCTGCGTCGGAATCGTCGACCCGGGGCTGGACTCGGTCTGGAACGCCCACGCACTACCGCGGTTGACGAACTCACCACTGGTGCAGGGATCGTTCCCGGTGCGCCCGCGGCAGTTCGAGCTGTACGCGTAGCTCGGCGGGAACCAGTTGTACGGCCCCTCCTTCATCCCCGACGGCCCGAGGGTCGGCGTGGACTTGTACTCCGCCGAAGCCATCACCGGCACGTCGAAGTCGGTCTCCGCGAACCCGCGCAGGACGCCCGCCTCCTGGCTCGCGGAGGGAACGTTGTCGCTCCAGCTGTAGAACACGACGCTCGGGTGGCTGCGCTGTTGACGGCCGAGGGCCACCGCGGTGCGGTAGTTCGTCTCCTCGTCCTTCGCGGTCCACCGCGACCCTTCCTCCCAGTAGTTGCAGCACAGGAAGCCGCCGTAGATGAGCAGGCCGGCGCGGTCCATCTGCTCGTAGAAGTCGTCCGGCTGGTCGTCTCCCTCGAGCCGCAACCCGTTGAGCCCCATCGACTTGATGAGCTGGATCTGGTCGGCGATGTTCTCGCTCGAGTAGCGCAGGAACATGTCCTGGTCCATCATCCCGCCGCCGCGGAAGACGAACGGCTTGCCGTTGACGGCGAACCACCGCGACCCGTCGTACGCCTTCGTGCCCGGCGCCGAAAGCCACGAGGAGATGGTCCGGATCCCGAACGTCGTCGAGTCGAAGTCCGATACGAGCCGGTCCCGCGAGACGCTCATGGCCAGCTTGTAGAGCGGTTGGTCACCCATCTGGTACGGCCACCACAGTTGCGGATGCCGCACGTGCAGCGCCGAGTCGGTGGTCGGATCGAAGGCGACGTCCTTCGACTCACCGGCGCCCAGGGTGATCGTCCTGCGCACGTTGATCGGGTGCTTGCCCTGCGGGTCGGTGATGGTCGCGTTGACGGTCGCGGTCCGCGACGAGCGGGACGTGTTCGTCACCGTGCCCTTGACCGTCAGGTCGGAGCTGCTCAGGTCGGCGGCGTTGGCCTGCACGACGTGCGCGTCGTCGAGCCGGAACGTGCCCGACGTGTGCAGCCGGACCGGGTACTTGATGCCCGTGTTCTGGTCGCGGGCGGCCTGCGTCCAGTCGTTGAAGTCCTGGGTCAACATCTCCCCGGGTACGTTCGGGTAGATCTGGAACGCCAGCGCGTTCGGGCTGTTGCCCTTGACCAGGTCGGTGATGTCGAATGTGTACTCCGGCTCGGAGCCCTGGATGACGTCCTTGGTGGCCAGCTGGACGCCGTTGACCCACAGGTCGGCCTGGCCCATGATCCCGCGGACCTCGAGCATCACGTTGCGGTCCGGGCCGGGCTGCGGGTGCGCGCTGAACTCCGTGCGGAACCACCAGGGGTGGTTGTACCGGTCGTTCGGAGCACCGTGCGCGTCGGGCTGTGGTCCCTGGCACGCGGTGAGGTTCTGCGAGTAGAAGATGTTGTTCGCGCCGCACTGGTCGTCCGGCGGGATGTTCTGGAGCTGCGCCGCCACGACGCTGCCCACCGCGTGCGCGTCGTTGGTGCGCACCGGCAGCCAGCCGTGTGGCGAGTAGGCGCGCCGGGAGATGAGGTCGCCGGTGTCAGGGGTGGCGGTGCTGCTCTGCACCTGCCACTGGCCGGCGAGGTCGACGGTCGACGGGGCGCCGGCGGAGGCCGCACTGCTGGGGGTCGCGGGGACAGGGGCGAGAAGCGAGCTGACAAGGAGTACGGGTAGGGCCGCTGCGACGGTGAGTCTGCGGTTCATTGGGGGGTTGCCTCCTCGGCATGATGAACGCTTTCCGATACCGACGGACCGTGCTTCCTCCTTTCCGGGTCTGCGCCCAGGGTGTGGACTAGACGACCGCCTCGACGGCCAGCGCGAGTGCGCCCAAAAGTGGCGCGTCGTCGATGAAGGTCGCCGGCACCAGCTCGGGCGGGAACGGGACCGCCCGGGGCAGCAGCGCGGCGACGGCGGGCAGGATGCGCTCGGCGGCGCCCATCATCCCGCCGCCGATGACCACCCGGGACGGGTCGAGCGTGATGCACAGGTTGGCCACGGCCTGCGCCAGCCTCCGCAGGGCCTCGTCGATGAGCCCGTCCACCCGCGGGTCGCCGGCCATGGTGAACAGCTCCGCGGCGGCGACCGGGCGACCCACCAGGGCCGACCCCTGGCTGGCCAGCGCGCTGCCGGAGACGAGCTCCTCCAGCGGCGCGGCACCGTCGGCGTAGCAGTCGTCGCGGGCGGGGTCGAGCAGGTAGCCGATCTCGCCGGCGGCGCCGTGCGCACCCCGCACGACCCGACCGTCGACCACGAGCGCC
Organism: Asanoa sp. NPDC049475; assembly: GCF_040676915.1. Classification (NCBI taxonomy): domain Bacteria; kingdom Bacillati; phylum Actinomycetota; class Actinomycetes; order Micromonosporales; family Micromonosporaceae; genus Asanoa; species Asanoa sp. NPDC049475. The sequence continues at coordinate 435,347 of NZ_JBFAPY010000005.1, forward strand.
GCCGCGAGGCCTGTGCCCAGGTTGAGGTAGACGCCGACGTCGACCCCGCGCAGCGCACCCCACCGCAGCTCGGCCGCGGCGGCGGCGTTGACGTCGTTGTCGATGACGACCGGCGTGTCGCCGTACTCGTCGCGCAGCAGCCGGGGCAGCTCCATGCCCTCCCAGCCCGGCACGTTCGGGGCGAGGCGGATCCGCTCGTCGCGGACGACGCCGAAGGTGGACACTCCGACGGCGAGGGGTGCGGCGACCATGTCGCGAGCGGCCTCCAATGACCGCCGCACCACCTCTTTCGCGCTCCCGGTCGTCGGGATCCTCAGCCGGGCCGAGGAGACCACGGGCGACCATCCTGGATCCGCCGTGGCCAGCGCGACCTTCGTTCCCCCGAAGTCGATGCCGAGCACGTGAGCCGCCGTCACTGCTCGCTGCCTCGACGGGACAGCGAGTCGATGGCCACGGCTGCCGCGAGCACGACGGCGGTGACCATGAAGCGGATCGACGAGTCCACGTTGAGCAGCAGCATCCCGTTCGTGATCGACTGGATCACGAGAATGCCGAGCAGGGCCGCGTACGGACGGCCACGGCCACCGAACAGCGACACGCCGCCGATGACCGCGGCGGCGATGGCCATCAGCAGGGTGTCGCTGCCCCCCGAGCTCTGGTTGACCGCGGCGAGCCGGCTGGCCGCCAGCAGGCCACCGAACGCCGCCAGCGTCGACGCGAGGACGAACGCGACGACCCGCAGCCGGGTGACCGGGATGCCGGCCCGTCGTGCCGCCTCCGCGTTGCCGCCGATGGCATAGATCCACTGCCCGAACACGGTGTTGCGCAGCACCAGGTCGAGGGCCACGACCAGGGCGCCGAAGATGACGAGCAGCAGGGGTACGCCGCGGTCCGCGCTGAGCACCAGCACGGCGGCGCCGAGCAGCACCGCGAGGCCGGTGATGCGCAGGACCGAGCCGAGCAGGGGTTGCAGCGGCAGTTCGGCGCGCCGGCGCAGCCGACGGTTGAGCACGGCATTGCCGGTCACGACGCCGACGACGAGCACGACGATGAGCCAGCTCGCCCACGGCGGCAGCCAGGTGTCGCTGAGGCGGGCGATCACGCCGTCGAACGGAAGGTTGATGGTGCCGCCGCGGCCCAGCACGTACAGCAGCAGGCCCTGCCAGCCGATCAGGCCGGCGAGCGTGACCACGAAGGACGGCATGCGCAGCTTCGTGAACATGAGCCCGTGCACGAGGCCGATGGCCGCCGCCAGGGCGAGCGCGATGACGACCGCGAGCAACGCCGACTGTCCATGTCGGACGTGCACGATCGCGAGGACCGCCGCGCACAGGCCGCTGACCGACCCGGCGGACAGGTCGATCTCGCCGAGCAGGAGCACCATGATGATGCCCAGCGAGATCGTCCCGGTGGCGGCGAGTTGCAGGGCGAGGTTGGTCAGGTTCTCCGCGGACAGGAACTGCTCGTTGAGCGAGCCGAACACGATCGCGATGGCGACCAGTCCGCCGACGACCGGCCAGCTGCCGACGCCGCCGGGTCTGACCGCGCGTTCGGTCGAACGGCCCGGCCAGCGGATCGACTTGGTGATGGTGGTCATGCGGCGGCTCCGGTGATCGCTGCCACGATGGCCTCCGGGCTGGTGTCGGCGGTGCGGAACTCGCCGGCGTTGCGCCCGAGCCGCAGCACGACCGTGCGGTCGCTCACGGCGCGGACGTCGGCGAGATTGTGTGAAATCAGGAGCACGGCTAGGCCGCGGTCGCGCAGGCGCCGGATCAGGTCCAGCACCTGCGCGGTCTGTTCGACCCCGAGCGCGGCGGTGGGCTCGTCGAGGATGACCAGCCACGGGTCGCCCACCAGCGCCCGGGCGATCGCGACGGACTGGCGCTGGCCACCGGAGAGCATCGCCACCGGCACGGCGATGTCCTGGATGCGCACGTCCAGTGAGGACAGCAACGCCCGCGCGGACCGTTCCATCTCGATCTTGCGCAGCAGCGACCAGCGGCGCCGTTCCGAGCCGAGGAACAGGTTCCCGATGACGTTGAGGTTCTCGCACAGCGAGAGGTCCTGGTAGACCGTCGAGATGCCGAGGCTTCTGGCCTGATGCGGGTTGCTGATCTGGACGGGCACTCCGTCGCGCTCGAGCTGCCCCTCGTCCGCGGTGACCGCGCCGGAGATCACCTTGATCAGGGTGGACTTGCCGGCGCCGTTGTCACCGACGAGCGCGACGACCTCGCCCGCGCTCAGGTCCAGGTCGACCGCGTCGAGCGCCCGCACCGCACCGTACCGTTTGGAAACGCCTCGCACCGCGAACATCTACTGGATTCCCGCCTTGGCACAGGCGGCGGCGACGGCGCCCGTACAGATCTCGCTGGCCTGGTAGAAGCCGTCCTTCACGATCGTGTCCTTGATCTTGTCGGCGGTCACCGCGATCGGGTCCAGCAGGAACGCCGGGATGTCGGCCGACCCGTTGTTGACCTTGGTTGACGCCGAGGCCTGCTCGCCCTTGGCCAGCCCGACCGCGAGCTCGGCGGACTTCTCGGCCTCGCTGCGGATGTCCAGGTAGATGGTCATGTACTGCTCGCCGGTCAGGATCCGCTGCACGGCGGCCAGTTCGGCGTCCTGTCCGGTGATCGGCGGCAGGGTGGTGTAGCCGGCCCGCTTCATCGCCGCGATCGCGCCGCCGGCCATGCCGTCGTTGGCGGAGAGCACGCCGACGATGTTGTCGCGGCCGAGCGCGGTGATGGCCTGTTCCATCTGCTGCTGGGCCTTGTCCGGGCTCCAGTCCGGGGTGTCGAACTCGCGTCCGATCTGGACCTTGCCGTCGAGGATGTTGTGCGCGCCGGTCTTGTAGTCCGCGGAGCTCGGGTCCGTGGGCGCACCGTTGATCATCACGATCTTGCCCTTGTCGGCGGTGCCCTTGGCGTTGAGGGCGTCCAGCAGCGCCTGGCCCTGCGCCTCGCCGACGCGGACGTTGTTGAAGGACACGTAGTAGTCGTAGGCGATGCCGGAGATCAGCCGGTCGTACGCGATGACCGGCACCTTCTTGGCCTTGGCCTGGTTGACCAGCGAAGCGGCAGCGGCGGCGTCGACGGCGTCGAGCACCAGCACGTCGGCGCCCTGCGCGAGGGCGGCCTCGACCTGCTGCTGCTGTTTGCCGGCGTCCTGGTCGGCGTTGTTGTAGAGCAGCTTGCAGTCCGCGCACAGGGCCTTGACCTTGGCCTCGAACAGCGGCCGGTCGAACGCCTCGTAGCGGGTGGTCTTGGACTCGGGCAGGAACAGCGCGATCGTCGGCGCGTCCCCCGCCTTCGTGCCGGAGTCGGAGCCGGAGTCCGACCCGCTGCCGCAGCCCGCGGTCGTCAGGGCGGTCGCCAGCACGGTCGTCAATAGGACACGGAACACGGTAGGTCTCATGGCGTACCCCTCGTCGGAGGTTCAGGCCAGCAGGATGCTCCCCACCGCCGGCATTTGGCAAGGTCTCTTACGAAATTTGTATTGGACCTTTACGAACGCCTGTGAGACGCTGAGCCATGACGACGCAACAGACCGCGAGCACGACCAGCATGTTGCGGGTCATGAACGAGCGGGCGGTCTTCGGCGAGCTCTTCCGCCTCGGCCCGGTGTCGCGACCCGAGCTGGCCCAGGCCACCGGCCTGTCGAAGCCGACGGTCGGGGGAGCCCTCGCCAACCTCGGTCGGGCCGGGCTGGTGCGCGAGGTCGGCCTGCGCGCCGGACCCGCGGGCCGGTCGGCGCTGCTCTACGAGGCACGCCCCGAGGCGGGCTGGGTGCTCGCCGTCGACATCGGACGGTCGTTCGTCCGGCTCGTCCTGGCCAACCTGGCGGGGGAGATCGTCGCCCGCATCGACGACCCGTCCGGCAGCCGGAGCCCGACGGACCTGCTCGCGCAGCTGACCGACCTGGCCGACCGCCTGACCGCCGAGGCCGGCATCGCCCGGGCGGACGTCACGCTGACCGTCTTCGGCACGCCGGGCATCCACGACAAGGAGACGGGCGCGCTGCACCTCGCGCCGAACCTCCCGGGCTGGGACCTGCCCGGCGCGGTCGACCGGCTCTCGATGGTGTCCCCGTCGCCGTACCTCGTGGAGAACGACACCGATCTGGCCGCCGTCGGCGAAGCGACCTACGGCCTGGGGTTGGGGGTGGCGCACTTCGCGTACGTGTCGATCGGCACCGGCACCGGCATGGGCATCGTGATAGACGGCAAGCTCTACCGCGGTGCGCGGGGCTGCGCCGGCGAGATCTCCTACCTCCCGATCGGCGAGGGCGACCCGTTGCAGGAGGACCCGGCCGCCGCCCGCCGGGGCATGTTCGAGACGGTAGCCTCGGCCGACGGCATCGTCGCGGCGGCGCGGCGACTGGGCTGGACCGAGGCGACCAGCGCAAAGCAGGTCTTCGACGCGGCCCGGGCCGGCGAACCGCTCGCCCGGCGCGCGGTGGAGGTCGAGGTCAACCACGTCGCGCACGCCTTGGCCGCGGTGACCGCGGTCCTCGACCTGGAGCTCATCGTCCTCGGCGGCGGGGTCGGGGTGCAGGGTGGCGACCTGCTGCTCGGCCCGGTCCAGGACCGCCTGCCCCACCTGGTGGCGCTGCAACCGCCGCGGATCGAGGTCTCCACGCTCGGCGCCGACGCGGTGCTCATGGGTGCGGTCTCCGTCGGCCTCACCGCTGCCCGCGACCTCGTCCTCGACCGGACCGTGGTCGCGTCCTAGTCCCGTCCCTCGACACTGAAAGCGCTCCCGGCAAGGCTGGCGTCACGCCCAAGTCGCGCGTTTCGCGTCACTCGCCGAAACCGGCGCCAACCGCCCGTCCGAGCTTCCGTCGCCAAGCGTCTCCGCCGTTACGTTGCCCTGCATGCGTCACGTCTGGACCTTGATCGTTGCCGTGTTCATCGCGCCGCTCGCCTGGCTGCTGCTCGCCTTCGGGCAGGACAGGTCGCTGCAGGCGTTCGCCGACCAGGGCGCTGCTGGCGGACTCAGCGCGGGTGACTTCGTTCGGCCCACCCTGTGTCTCGCCGCGGCCGGACTGCTCTTCGGGCTCATCGCCACGCTGCGGTTCTCGCCGCTCGGCGCGGTGCTGGCGGGTCTCGCGTACGCGGGAAGCTATGTGGCCCTGCTCTTCGACCCCGACCGGGTGTGGGACCTGCTGCCGAAGAGCGCCACGATCGCCAGCCACCACGCCGACCTCACCACCCCCGTGCGCACCGGGGCGACCCTGTTGCTCGGCGCTCTGCTGCTCGTCGCCGTGGTCAGCCGCGACCGGTGGCGCCGGTGGCCCAAGCCCGAGCCCGTTGCCTCGGAACCGGTCGACGACAGCATCCCGTTGCCGCCGGCCGACTTCGACCTCACGCCGCTGCGGAAGGACGAGTCCGAGCTCGCCTGGGCCAACCGGCACAGCGGCAGCACGCCGCCGTCGGACTGGCCGCTGACCCGGTAACCGCCTACAGGCCGGCGGGGAACTCGAAGCTCGCCGGCGGGTTGGCCTGCTGGGCGGCGGTCCCGTAGACGAGCGCGATCTCGTCGTGCGCGTGCAGCACGATCGCCGCCGGGTCGCCGGTGACGGGCTTGCCGTTCACGTACGCCGCAACGGTCTTGCCGTCACCGGTGTGCAGGCTCCCGATGTGGTCGGCCGCGAGCGACACGTCCCACTCCGTGAAGAACTGCCCGAGGCTGAACTCGGCCTTCACCGGCGACTCGACGTGGATCACGCCGGTGGTGTCGTGGGTGTGCAGCGGGCTCAGCTGGCCGGTGGCCTCGTCGATCCCGACGCCGGCCGGGACGTCGACCTTCTGGCCGTTGGCGATGACGTCCAGGTGCGCGTGGATGTGCACGACCTCACCCTCGGTGCCCAGCATCGGCAGGCCGGCCTCCTTCACCTGCGCCGTGGCATCGGTGGGCGCGGGCCACGGCGGCTGGTCCGTGCGGCCCGTGGCGGTGGCGGCGGGCGTGGTCGGGATCCCGGACGCGGCGGCGCTGGAGCCGCGGGTGAGCGTGAGCGCGAGCACCACTCCAGCGACGATCAGAGCGACCAGACCCACCATGCTGTACGTGAACAGGTGCCGACGCCGCCGGTCCCGCTTGTTGGCCGCCTCTAGTGCCTTGCGAGCCGCCGTAGCGCGTTTCTTCGCGCTTCCACTGGACATGCGCGGACGTTCCCCTCGCTGCGTCGCGCGCCGGACAGTCCAGCGCGACGCTCAAAGGTGCGTCGCCCACCTGAGAAAACCCGGCAAGCCGCCTGAGAACTCAGTGTGTGACCCGGGTCATCGGATCGTGATCGGGTTGATGACGTCCGCGGCCACCGTCAGGAGGGTGAAGGCTCCGCCGATCAGGACGACGGCGTACGTCAGGGGCATCAGCTTGAAATAGTCCACCGCGCCTGGGTCCGGGCGGCCGAGTCGGCCGGCGATCCAGGTGCGGGCGCGCTCGAACCAGGCGATCGCGATGTGGCCGCCGTCGAGGGGGAGCAGCGGCAGCAGGTTGAAGAAGACCATGAAGACGTTCAGGCCGATGAAGATCATCAGTACGGTCGACCACATGCCGAGTGACGCGGCCTCGCCGCCCAGGAGGCTGACCCCAACCACGCTGATCGGGGTGGCCGGGTCGCGTTCCGAGCCGGTGATCGACCGCCACAGGGCCGGCACCTTCTCCGGTATCCGCTTGGCCGTCTCCCAGGTCTGGCCGGCCATCCAGCCGGTGTACGTGGCCGTCGCGCCGAACGCGCCCGCCGGCCCGAAGGTCACCTCGCGGGGCGCCGTGACGTGCAGGCCCACGCCGAGTGCCGCCACCGTGGTCGGTGCCGCGGTCGGGTCGCTCAGCGGCGGCCGCGTCACCGCGCTCAGGTCCGCCCGCACCGTGCCGGGTGCGCCGTCGCGGAGGTACGCCACGTCCGCTGGACCCGGCGGGGTCTCCCGGACCACGCGGAGCATGTCCGCGTAGTTCCCGATGGCCACCCCGTTGACCGCGGTCAGCACGTCACCGTCACGGAGGCCCGCCGCGCGGGCCGGTGATGCCGGATCGCCCGCCGCGCAGGCCCGCGCGGTGTCCGGGGTGACGCACTCCGCGAGCACGATCGCGGCCGGCTGCGCGCCGAACTGCTCGGACGTCTGCGGGTAGGCCAGGTTCGGCACACCCACGAAGGCGGCCGCGAACCAGAGCCCGGTCACGGCCAGTACGAACTGGACGGTCACGCCGGAGACCATCACGACGGTCCGCTTCCACACCGGGAACCGCCACATCGCCCGGTGCTCGTCGCGTGGGTCGAGCTCGTCGTCCGGTGTCATCCCCGAGATCGTGCAGAAGCCGCCGAGCGGGATCGCCTTCAGCCCGTACTCGGTCTCGCCGTGCCGCCAGGAGAACACCGTGGGTCCGTAGCCGACGAAGAAGCGGGTGACGCGCATCCCGAACCGCTTCGCCGACACCATGTGGCCGACCTCGTGCAGCGACACCGAGACGAGGATGGCCACGGCGAACGCGATGGTGAACAGCACCTGCGACATCGCCAGAACCTACCGCACGGTGAGCGCCCGTCTCCCGAGGAGACGGGCGCTCGAAAGAGCTCTAGGGGAACGGTGTCTCGTCCGGCTGGCACACCGTCCCGGGCGGCGGGGTCACCAGGTTGACGAGGAAGTCCACCCGCGCGGCGTCCATGCAGGCGCTCGGCACCTGGTAGCTCGGGTGACCGAAGCCGTCGAGGGTGAGCAGCACCGCGTTTCCCAGCGCCTGCTCGGTGAACTGCGCGTTCTTGTACGGGCTGCCCGCGTCGTATTTGGCGCTGAGCAACAGGATCGGCGTCTCGGTCCGCGCGTTCCACGGTCCGGCGTAACGGTCCTCGATGGTCGCCGGCCAGTCGGCCGCGCACGGCGCCCACAGCCACCAACCGAGCACCGGTCCCCACAGCCTGCCCGACTCGGTGAAGCGGGCGATCGCCTGCGGCCAGTCCGACAGCGACAGTTCGGCGGGGCCGTCGACGCACGAGATGGCGGCGGAGGTGGTCGAGGCCGTCATCCCCTCCGGGCTCTGCATGGCGGCCGCCGCGGTCTCCAGGGCCGACGCGTCACCGTTGACGGCGGCCTCGAGGTCAGCCGCGAACTGCGGCCAGGTCAGCGGCAGCCGCAGTGGGGTGAAGGTGGAGACGAGCAGGTCGCCGTAGCTGAGCTCGCCGGGCGGGGTGGCGTTCGGCGCCGGGATCGGAGCCTGCCGCGCCTGCTCGAAGAGTCCCTCGACGCGTTGGGCGACCGTCTCGCCGTGGCCGGCGAGTGCACACGTGCCCTCGGGGGCGCTCTGGCACTGCTGGACGAACTGTTCGAAGACCTGGTCCGCCGAGGAGACGTTGTTGTCGGTGCGCACCTCGGCGCTGGCGGTGTAGTCGACCGGGTTGACGATCCCGTCGAGCATCATGCCCCGGATGTTGCCCGGGAACAGGTTCGCGTAGGTCTCGCCGATCATCGTTCCGTAGGAGAGACCGGCGTACGTCAGCTTCTCGTCGCCGACGACCTCCCGCAGCCGATCGAGGTCGCGGGCGGTGTCGGCGGTGGAGATGTGGCTCAGCAGGTTGCCGCTGACCGCACCGCACCGCTGCGCCAGCTCGGCGGCCTTCCGCGCGTACGCCTCGGACTCCTCCGCAGTGGTCGGGATCGTCACGCCGGCCCAGAACTCGTCCTGCTCGGCGTCGCTGGTGAAGCAGCGCACCGGTGCGCTCCCGCCGACCCCGCGCGGATCCCAGCCCACGACGTCGAACCGGCCGTCGCCCCAGGCGTCGAGGTCCGGGCCGCTGTTGCGGATCAGGTCGACACCGCTCTGGCCCGGGCCGCCGGGGTCGGTGAACATCGATCCGATCCGCTGCTCGGGGTTGCTGGCGAGGTGGCGCATCACGGACAGCTCGATCTGCTCACCGCTCGGCTCGTCCCAGTCCAGGGGCACGGGGACCATGGCGCACTGGAACTCCGGACCGAGACCCTCGCAGCTCGTCCAGGCCACCGCGGGAACGGTCGGCAGCAGGGGTGGTCCGTCCGAGCGCGACACGTAGTGCGTGCCCGCCGCCAGGACTCCCGCGACCGCGAACGCGGAGGCCGCGCGGAGCCGAAAACGCGCGCGCTTGAGCAGAGCTATGGCCATGACCCACCCCGTCCCCCCGATGACCAAACTCCACTCAGGCTAACTAGCGAAACTTCCTCACGATCGGCCTTTGAGGCATCCGGAGGCCTCAGTCGGTGAGTGCGGGCCGGCGCGAGAAGAAGCGGACGAGGTCCTCGGCCGCGGTGGGGGAGAGCATCATCGCCTGGACGCGCGCCGACATCTCGGCGATCGGCAGGATCCGGCCGAACATCGCCTCTTCGTACGCCCGGATCGCCGCGTCCGGGTCGCCGGTGCGGGCGGCGAGGTGGCCGGCGAGCTCGGCCGCGTCGAGCATGGCCTGGTTGGCGCCCTCGCCGACCGGCGGCATCAGGTGCGCGGCGTCGCCGATCAGGGTGACGCCGCGCCGGCCGGACCAGCGGGCGCCGGCGGGCATCGCCTCGACCCGGCGCGCCGTCACCGCGCCGTCGCCGGCGTCGATCAGTGCGGTGACGCGGGGGCTCCAGCCGCGGAACAGGTCCAGCAGGGCGCGCTTGTCGCGGATCTTGCGATCTTCGGCCCGGATCGACACCCCGACGCGAATGCTGCCGTCGCCGAGGCGTTGGGCCGCCAGGATCTGGTTCACGCCGACGCACCACAGGTTTCCGGGGCCGACCAGGTCGGCCAGGTCCGGGTGGCGCCGGTCGACGTCGCCGATGTCGAGCTGGACATGCGTGGCCACATAGGACAGCGGAACATCGGTCAGCAGCGGCCGGACCACCGAGCGGGCGCCGTCCGCACCGACGAGGACGTCGCAGTCGGCGGTCTGTCCACTGTCGAAGATCAGCGTCCAGCCACCGCCGGGTCGCGGTGTCGCTGCGGTGAGCCGGTGCTGCCACGCGACCGTGTCGTGGGGGAGTGAGTCCAGCAGGAGGTCGCGCAGTGCTCTGCGGTCGATCTCGGGGCGTCCGTCGAACGAGCCGGGTGGCGGTGTGTGGTGCACCAGGGTCCGGCCGGCCGGGTCGAGGATGCGATGCTCCTCGCCCTCGGGCCGCGCCTGCGAGCGGAACCGGCCGGTCAGGCCCGCCTCGGCCAACGCCCGCTGGCCGGACTCCGGGTGCAGGTCGAGCATCCCGCCCTGCGAGCGCGCGGATCGGTGCGCCTCGCGTTCGTAGACGATCGCTTCGATGCCCTGTCGGTGCAGGACCCGGGCCAGCGTCAGCCCGCCGAGGCCGCCGCCGGCGATCGCGATGCGCATCCCAGTCCCCTTAGCGTACGCTGTATCGCATGGATACACCGTACGGTAGCGCACCGCTGCCCGTCTGGGAACGGCCCGAGCCACTGCCGCGGGCGGCGCCGGTGCCGTTGAGCCGCGCGAAGATCGCCGCGACGGCGCTGCGGCTGGCCGACGAGCACGGCCTCGAAGGTCTGTCCCTGCGCAAGATCGCCAAAGAGCTCGAGGTCGGTCCGATGCGGCTCTACGACTACGTGCTCAACCGGTCCGAGTTGCTCGACCTGATGGTCGACGGGGTCTACGCTCAGATCGCCGCCGTCGAGCCGCATCCGGGGTGGCGTGCCACGGTGCTGGCCATCGCCCACGCGACCCGGGACGCGGCCCTCGAGCACGAGTGGTTCTCCGACGTGATCGGTGGACGGCCGCACCTGAGTCCGCACGCGATGGCCGTCGGTGAAGCCACCGCGGCCGCCCTCAGCCGAGCCCCCGGCGTGCGCGGCATCGAGGATCTCCAGCGGGCCGTGGGCACGGTCAACGCGTTCATCGTCGGAGCGCTGCGCCGCGAGGTCACCGAGCGACGCACGGCCCGGTCGACCGGCACCGACCAGGCCGCCTGGCAGGCCAGCCTCGGCCCCTACGTCACCCGGATGCTCGACACCGGCCGGTACCCGACCGTCGCCCGCCTCGTCGTCGACGGCGCCCACCTCGAGGCGGGGGAGACGTTCGACCGCGGCCTGGCCACCGTTCTCGACGGCATCACCGCCGGCCCGCGCGGCCAGGACTGAGGCTCACGCCCGCGCGGCCAGGACTGAGGCTCACGCCCGCGCGCCAGGACTGACGCTCAGAAGGTCAGCGGCGCCGCGGGGGCATCCAGGTCTTCGCCCGGCCGGATCTGCGCGGTCCCGGCCGCGACCGTCACCCGGTAGCCCTGCACCCGCACCCACTCCAGCACCCGCTGGTCGGGCGGGGTCAGGACGATGTCGGTCTTGCCGTCGTTCATCGCGATCAGTGCCTTCAGCAACCCGAGGTCGGGCGTCCACGTCAGCATGGACCGATCATGCCCAGCGGGTCCCGTGGGCGGGATCGTCCGGCGAGATCGTCCGGTTGCCGTGGCGGCTGACGCCCTGACCGTCAGCCGAACATCCGACGGGCGCCGCCGAAGGCCCTTCGGCGGCGGGCCGCACGGCCGAGAGAGGTCCGCTTTGGACCACCTCCGCACGCGTGACCACCTTCGAGTGCGTACCGTCGATGTCATCGCCGCCGGGGCAGGCGGTATGCGGTTCTCGCCCCTATTGGGTTGCTAGGAGAACCTGGATAGAGTGCTTCTCGTAAAGCGCTTTCGAGGGTCTCGAAGAGCGGCGGAGCGGGGACGCTGGAGCGAGGGCGGGACGTGGCGGCGGATCATCGAGTCACCATCTACGAGGTCGCCGAACGCGCCAAAGTGAGCATCGCGACCGTATCCAACGTCATGAACAAGCCCGAGCGGGTCAGCCAGGCCACCCGCCAACGGGTGCTGGCCGCGGCCGACGAGCTCGGGTTCGTGCCGAAGGTCCAGGCGGTCACCCTGGCGCGGCGCGGCACGGGGCGGATCGGCGTCATGGCCCCGTTCACCTCCTACGGGTCCTACCTGCGACGGCTGTCCGGAGTGCTGACGGCGGCGGTCGAGCTGGAGATCGACGTCGTGGTCTTCGATCACGAGTCGGCTGCCCTGGCCTCGTCACCGGTCCTGGCCAGCATGCCCATCCACGGACGACTCGACGGCCTGATCGTGATGGGCCTGCGGATCGAGGACGCCATCGCGGCCCGCCTCCGGGAGCGAAACCTGCCGACGGTCGCGGTCGACGCCGACAGCGCGCTGTTCAGCCGCGTGGTGATCGACGACAGCGAGGGCGGCGGGCTGGCGGCCAGGCATCTGCTGGGTCGTGGGCACCGCCGCGTCGGCTATCTCGTCGAGCGGCAGGTCTCCGACTACGAGTCGCAGGCGATCCGGCGCCTGTCCGGATTCACACAGGTGATCGAGGCGGCCGGGGGAGAGGTGACGGTGGCGACGAGCGACAACTCCGTCGACGACGCCCGGCGGGCGGCCGCCCAGCTGCTCGACCTCGGTGATCGCCCGAGTGCCGTCATGGCCCACCACGACGCGCTCGCCGTCGGTGTTCTCCTGGCCGCCCGCGACCGGGGGCTGCGGGTGCCCGGCGATGTCGCGGTGATGGGCTTCGACGACGGCGAGGCGGCGACGGCGGCCGACCTGACGACCGTGCGGCAGCCGTTCGAGGAATCCGGCAGCACCGCGCTCGGGGTGCTGCTCGGCCACATCGACGGATCCGATCTGCGGTCGACGACGGTGCTCGACGTTCGCCTGGTCGAGCGCTCCACCACCTGAGGCTGATCGGGTACGTTGCCCGTGAGCTGCGACTGCATCAATAAAAGTGCTTTAATGGAAACACTTGACACGCCTGACGTGATGAGGTTTCGTGCTTGTAACACGAGCGCGGGAGGCGTCGATGGGGCTGGATCAGGCGGTGCGGACGTTCCTGTCCACCAAGCCGGACTCCGGCAATCCGGACGCGCCGATCGTCCAGCGGCGGGCGACCATCCACGCCGGGACCGACAGCCTGTTCGCGATGTTCGGCCGACCCGCCGCGGCGGCTCCCGACGAGCAGGACGTCGACCTCGCCGTGCCCGGTGGCAGCATCCGCCTGCGGGTCTATCGCCCGAGCGCCGAGGCCGGCCTGCCGATCCACGTGTTCCTGCACGGTGGCGGCTTCTGGCTGGGCTCCATCGACGAGGACGTCAACCAGGCGATGTGCCGGGACCGGTGCACCGGCGTCGGCTGTGTCGTGGTCGCGGTGGACTACCGGCTGGCACCCGAGCACCGCTTTCCGGTCCCGGTCGAGGACTGCTACGCCGGTCTGCGCTGGGCCGTCGAGCACGCGGCCGAGATCGGCGGTGACCCGGCGAACGTGTCCGTCGGCGGGGTGTCCGCGGGCGCGACCCTGGCCGCGGCGGTCGCCCTGCTGGTCCGCGAGCGCGGCCTGGCGCGCCTGCGCCTGCAACTGCTCGAGGTCCCGGCGCTGGACCTGACCCTCGAAAGCATGCGCGCGTCCGGCGTCGGTGACGAGTTCGGCATCACCGTCGACGAGATGAGGCTGTGCCGGGACCTCTACCTGTCGTCCCCCGACGACGCCCGAAACCCGCTCGCGTCACCACTGCGCGCGCGGGACCTGGCGGGGCTGCCGCCCACCAGGATCATGACGGCGCAGTTCGACCCGCTGCGCCATGACGGCGAACGCTACGCGGATCGGCTACGGGCGGCCGGCGTGCCGGTCTCGTACAGCTGCTACCTCGGCGCCGTACACGGCTCGCTCGCTCTGACCGGCACCTGGCCCGCCGCACGCACATGGCAGGAAGACCTTCTGACGTGCTTGCGGGACGCGCATTTCCCATCGCACGACTGAACACCTCAAACCCGACAACCCCTCAACCGGTGGCGATCCTCGCCGCCGGACGTTCCGCGATCCTGGAGGCCTGAGATGGCTCACGGACCCACCGGCCGACCGCTACTGGCCGCGCTCACCCTGGCCGCACTGGTGGCCACCGCCGCGTGCAGCGCACCCGGCGGCGACTCCGACACGACCGGCGCGACCGCCAGCGCGGCCCCCGCCGCCACCGCGACCTGCGGCACCGAGCCGGTCACCCTGAAGGGCTACTTCGAGACCGGCTTTCCCCTGCCCAAGGACCTCGCCGACGAGTTCACCAAGCAGTTCCCGAACGTCAAGTGGGACATCCGCGAGGACCAGTTCGCGGTGATCACCCAGAACGCTCCGCGGGTGCTGGCCGACGACCCGCCGGACCTCATGCGGCTCCCGCAGGTCTCCGAGCTGGTCAAGGACGGCCTGCTCAAGAACCTCGACGGGTACGCGCAGGCGACCGGCTGGGACAAATGGCCGGCCTCGCAGCTCGAGCAGATGCGGGTCGGCGAGAGCGGGCAGCGCGGCGACGGCCCGCTCTACGCCATGGGCCTGAACTTCAGCATGACCGGCCTGTTCTACAACAAGGACCTGGCGGCGCGGATCGGCATGACCCAGCCGCCGGCCACGCTCGCCGACCTCGACGCCGTGCTGCAGAAGGCGAAGGACGCCGGCATCACGCCGATCGACCAGTTCAACGGTGGCGCCACCGGCGGCCTGGCGTTCCCGCTGCAGAACCTGATGACGGCGTACGGCGAGCCCGGGCCGATCAACGACTGGATCTTCCAGAAGCCCGGCGCCACCATCGACACGCCGAGCAACCTGCAGGCCGTGCAGCACCTGGAGAAGTGGATCAAGGCGGGCTACTTCGCCAGTGACATCAACTCGCAGGACTACGCGACGATGATGAGCCGCTTCATCGGCGGCAAGGCGCTGTTCATGTTCAACGGCGACTGGGAGTCGGGCAACCTCGACAAGCAGATGGCCGGGAAGGCCGGCTTCCTGCTCATGCCGCCCGCGCAGGCCGGTGGCAAGCAGGCCGCGATGTCAGCGCCGCTGACCTACGGCATCAGCAGCAAGGCCAAGAACGCCGACTGCGCCGCGTTCTTCCTGAACTGGGTGGCCACCAACCAGCAGGCTCGCGACATCGCGGTGAAGGTCGGCGGATCGCACCCGATGGGGCCGGCGGACGCCTACATGCCGCCCGTCCAGGAGGGCACCGTCACCGCCAGCACGCTCGCGGCCGGCGCGACCATCGGCAAGGACAACGGCGCCATGGACTTCATCGCCAACGCGACCGGTGCCATCTACGCCAAGGGCTGGACGCCGCAGCTGCAGAAGCTGGCCGCCGGCCAGCAGACACCGGACGGCTTGCTCAAGTCGGTCCAGAAGGACTACGAGACCCAGGTCAAGAACTAATGTCGGCACCGATCACAGGGCGGCGCGCGCGACGCGCGCGCCGCCCTCGGGCGGTGTGGCTGGGCTGGCTCTTCGCGGCGCCGGCCATCGTCATGTACGGGACGTTCGTGCTTCGCCCGCTCCTGCTGACCGTGCAGTACTCGCTGTACGACTGGAACGGCATCGGAGCGTCCACCTGGGTCGGTCTGGACAACTACCGTCGGCTGCTGACCGACTCCGAGCTGTTCGCCACGATCCTGCACGCCTTCGAGCTCATCGTGTTCTTCAGCGGAATCCCCGTGCTGCTGGGTCTGTTCGTAGCGGCGACGATCCGGAACATCGCGGCGAGCCGGCTCGCGACCGTGGCCCGCACGGTGCTGTTCCTGCCCCAGGTCATCCCGCTGGTCGCGGCCGGCATCATGTGGAGCTGGCTGCTCTCCTCGACCGGTCTGGCCAACGAGCTGCTCTCCGCCGTCGGGCTCGACAACCTGACCCGCGCGTGGCTCGGCGACTTCGGCACCGCGCTGCCGGCGGTCGGGGTGATCGGCGCCTGGGTCCTCGTCGGCTTGTGCACTCTGCTGCTGCTGGCCGGGATGAGCAAGATCGACCCGTCGCTGTACGAGGCCGCCCGCCTGGACGGCGCCGGGCCGGTCCGCGAGTTCTTCTCGATCACCGTGCCCAGCCTGCGCCAGGAGATCGGCGTGTGCGTCACGGTGACCGTGATCGCGGCCCTGGCCAGCTTCGACATCGTCTACATCGCGACGCAGGGCGGGCCGGGCAACTCCACCATGGTCCCCGGCCTGGAGATCTACTACCTGGCCTTCTCCGAGCGCGAAGTCGGCATGGCATCGGCCCTCGCGGTCGCCCTGGTCGTGCTCGTGCTCGCCGTCGTCCTTCCGATTCAGCGCCTCACCAAGGACGGAAACCGATGATCGCCACCCGTCGCGAGACCCTGACCGGGCGGGTCCTGCTCGTCCTGCTGATGGCGATCACGATCGTGCCGTTCGTCAGCCTCTTCGTCACGGCGCTGCACCCCTCCGGCACGTACCCGTCAGGACTCTCCTGGCCCGACGACCCGCAGTGGGGCAACTTCGTCGACGCGTTCCAGGCCGCCAGCATGGGCAAGCTCCTGCTGTCCAGCAGCCTCATCGTGCTCGGGGTCGTCCCGGCGTCGCTGCTGTTCGGCACCCTGGCCGGCTTCGCCTTCGGGCACCTGCGGATGCCCGGCCACCGGATCGGCTTCCTGGTCTTCGTGCTGGGCCTCACCCTGCCCTTCGAGGGGATCATCACGCCGCTCTACTACCAGGTCCGCGACATGGGGCTGCTCAACACCCGGTGGGCGATCATCCTGCCGCTCGTCGGGCTGTTCATGCCGTTCGCGGTGATCTGGATGCGCGCCCACTTCGTCACCATGCCCGAGGACCTCTCCGAGGCCGCGCGCATCGACGGCGCCGGCACGTGGCAGCTGTTCTGGCGGGTGCACGTACCCCTGGCCATGCCCGCTCTGTCGTCCCTGGCCATCCTGTTGTTCCTCTGGACGTGGAACCAGTTCCTGCTGGCCATCGTCCTGGTCGACGATCCCGCCAAGCGGACCATGGCCGGTGCGCTCGGCGCGTTCCAGGGCCAGTGGGGCACGGACATCCCGCTGCTGTGCGCCGGCGCGCTCCTGATCCTGGTGCCGACGCTGACCGTCTTCCTCGTCTTCCAGCGCCGCTTCGTCGCCGCGCTGCTGCAGGGTTCGATCAAGGGCTGATGCATGTACGCACCGAACCGGTCCACCGGCGAGCTCGAACGGTGGGCCGCGTGATCACCGCGCGCAGCTACACGGACGACGAACGCCGGCACTTCCTGCGGTACACCCGCACCGAGTCGTGGCCGATGCTGCAGCGCTTCCCGGTCGACGACGGCCTCCACGCCGAACTGCTGGCCCAGATGCTGGCCAGCACGCCGGAGACCATCCGCGCCCTGCTCGGCTCGCTGCGCGACGAGGTGCGGGCCGCGGCCGCGCGGATGCTGGCCGACGAGCACTTTCGCGAGGCCCTCACGGCGCTGCCGTTCCGCCCGCAAGACCGGATCGCGGCCGTCGGCGACTCGATCACCGCCGACCGGCTCGGCTGGTTCGAGCTCCTCTCGGCCTCGATCGACCTGACCGGCGGGCCGAAGCCCACCTTGATCAACCTTGGCATCAGCGGCAACACGACGGCCGACGTGCTGGAGCGCTTCGACCTGGTCGAAGCGGCGCGGCCGACCCGGGTGCTGCTGATGCTCGGCACCAACGACGCCCGCGCGCACGGCCGCACCGGCCGCTACCGGATGGCCACGACGGAGGAGACCGGACGCAACCTGCGGGCGCTGGTCGACCTCATGACCCGCGACCTGAACGCGGTCGTCACGATCGTCACGCCGCCGGCCGTGAACCAGCAACGCATCGACACGTTCTTCACCGACGCGCCGCTGCACTGGCAGGCCGCGGAGGTGGCCGAGGTGGCCGGCGTCGTGCACCGGAGCGCGCCCGGCGCCCTGGACCTGCACAACGCCATCGGGGGCCGCGGCACGGACGACCTCCTGGAACCCGACGGCGTGCATCCCACCCTGGCCGGACAGCGGATCATCCTGACCCACATCGTCGATCACCTTCGCGCGGGTGGAGTTAAGGAACATTTAGGAATATAAACAAATCCGTGTGGCCCGCTCGGGACGTACCTCCTGGTGCTGCAACAGGGCAGCCGAGGTTCGAGGAGCGGTGCATGCACAGGACAAGCAGGACGACCGGCCGGGCGCGGAAGCTGATCCTCGGGGGCGCGGCGGTGGCTCTGCTAGCGGGCGGGCTGGCGGTCACCGGGTTGAGCAACGCCGGTGAGAGCTGCGCCGGCCTGGATACCGCGCTGCGCAACAACCTGACCTTCATCGCGGGGCAGCGGGGCAACCCGGACTCCCAGTCGGCGGCGCGGATCGAGAACCGGCAGGCCGTCGTCGACCTGATCCAGCAGCGTCGCGTCACCGCCGGATGCACCGCGAACGTCGTCGCCGACCCGATCGCCGGCGTGCCGACCAAGCCCGCCAAGCCCGCTACCGCTCCCACCACCAAGGCGCCGTCCGGTGGCGCGGCGGGCCAGGTCGTCTGCAAGGGGTCGACCGTGACGTTCTTCAACGAGAACGCCGGGCCGGCCGCGTCCAGCGGGACGTTTCCGATCGGTACCCGGCTGCGGCTCACCAACCTGGACAACAACCGCAGCATCACCGTCCAGGTGACCAGCCCGTCGGGTAGCTGCGTGCTGCTGAACAACGCCGCCTACGAGACCGTCCGCGAGCCCGGCAAGAACCTGATCCGGCGAGCGCTGATCGAACGGGTCGGCTGACGGCATCCTCGTCAGGGGGCGACGGCGGCCAGCGCCGCGGCGGCCAGGGCGCTTGCCTCGTCGTCCTCTGCGATGCCACGCCACCGTCCACTGTAGATGAGCCGCTCGTCCCGCTCGACGACGTCGCGCAGCGCCTGGCGGGTGACGGGCAGTTGGCGACTGTGTCGCAGCGGGTCGAGAGCCGCTGCGAGAACCTCGAGGCACAGCGCCGGGTCGCCGGTGATGCGGAACAGCGCTCAGACGGCCGCGGCAGCACCGCGCCCGTCGCGGCCGGCCACGAGGGACAATGTGGGGCGCGCGTCGGAGGCCGCCGGGCCGAGCCCGCCCAGCACGGTGCACGCCAGCCGGGGCTGGTCGGACTCCAGCAAGGCTGTCAGTTCCGGCTGTGCCGGCAGCGCCGCCGCCCCGAACGCGCTGAGCACCTGGCAGAGCTGAAACCTGGTCGGTGCGACTGCATCGTGCCCTCCCGCGCCAGTGCTGTCCGGGCCGCCCGGTCGAACCCGATCTCGCGGCCCAGCCAGGCGACGGCTCGTTCGGGCTCCGCGTCGGCGCGCGGCGAGCATCTCCTCGGCGGGGACGGCCTCGCGGTCGATCCGACGAGCGGCGACCAGGAACGCGAGCCGTCGCGGATCACCGGGGGGAGGGGTGTTGCGGGCCAGCCAGGCGGCCGCCGCGTTCCCGCCGACGGTGCCGAGCGCGAGAACGTAGTCGGTCGGATCGGTCTCACCCGGAATGCGGCGGATGAGCTCGTGGACGACGTCGTCGGCCCGCTCGCCCAGCTCGACCAGAATCTCGACGACGCCGCCCCGGATGGCCGGATCAGGTTCGTCGAGCAGCCGGCGCAGCCCGTCGAACGCGGCGAGGAGCGCGGTCCGGCAGGCCAGAGCAGCAGGCCGCGACGTCCACGGCTCCCGCATCTGGTTGTGCAGCGCGGCGAAGCGGGTCAACAGCTCGAGGATGTCGACCC
Organism: Asanoa sp. NPDC049475; assembly: GCF_040676915.1. Classification (NCBI taxonomy): domain Bacteria; kingdom Bacillati; phylum Actinomycetota; class Actinomycetes; order Micromonosporales; family Micromonosporaceae; genus Asanoa; species Asanoa sp. NPDC049475. The sequence continues at coordinate 454,840 of NZ_JBFAPY010000005.1, forward strand.
GCTCCGGGACCGCGGTATCCATGGCGAAGCGGATCAGAAACGGCACCACGGCGGCGCCGGCCGAGTAGACCGCCCCGCCCTGGTGATAGACCGCCGCGTCCAGGTCGGAGAGGGCGTCGGCACTGGTCGCGGGATCGGTCATGGCGGCGAGCCACAGCGGCACCCGCTCCGCCGACCCGTAGGCGTGGTCGAGCGCCGACCAATCGATCTCGGACACCCCGTCGAGCAGTTCAGCCACGCCGCAAACTAGGCCGGCTGGCGCACCACGGTCGGCCTGCCCGCGTTGAAGACCCAGGCGTCGAAGAGGTCGTCCAGTTGCCGGCCAGACGTACTTCCCGACGCTCACCGCCGCCCGGTAGGACGCCATCGGCGCGTGCTCGGCGAGCTTGGCGGCGGCCGGAGTGATGACGAACTCGCCGCGGTCGCGGAGAACTCATAAATTACTAATTAATGTTGACGGGCGGCCGGCAGGAGATGGAAGATCTTCGAAACCGTCCCTCGTTCGCCAGCGAAGGAAGCTGATGTGAAGCGACTTGTGCTCACCGCCCTGCTCGCCGTCATGGCCGGGCAGTTGGCCGTGCCGGCGGCCGCGCACGCCGACCCTCCAGCGACCGCAGCACCCCAGCAGACGCTGAGCCCCACGCCGTACATGGGCTGGAACACCTACTACGGCCTCGGCGGCGACCCCATCGAAGCCGAGATCAAGGCCAACGCCGACTTCCTGGTGAGCAGCGGACTGCGGGACGCCGGCTACCGCTATGTCTGGATCGACGGCAACTGGGCCGCGCCCACGCCGCGCGACGAGAGCGGCGACCTCGTCGCCAACCCCGCGCAGTTCCCCGACGGGCTGGCGTCGCTGGTGCGGTACATCCACGCCAAGGGCCTCAAGGCCGGCATCTACACCGACGCCGGGCCGTACATCCCGGGGAAGTGCGGGCTCGGCAGCGGCGGCGGCTACTACCAGCGCGACGCCGACCAGTTCGCCGCCTGGGCGTTCGACGCCGTGAAGGTCGACTTTCTCTGCGGCATCGCCGCGGACCTCGACCCGAAGACCGTCTACAGCGAGTTCGCGTACGCGTTGCGCAACAACGCCAGCGGCCGGTCCATGGTCTTCAACCTCTGCAACCCCGTGACCTCGCCGGACTGGGGCAACTACCCCGAGTCGCAGCAGTCGACATTCTCCTGGTCCTACGCGCCGGGCATCGCGCAGTCGTGGCGGACGTACACCGACGTGGGCTTTCTCGGTGACATCAAGTTCAAGGACGTGTTGCGCAACTACGACGCGAACGCGCGGCATCCCGAGGTGGCCGGGCCTGGCCACTTCAACGACCCGGACTACCTCGGGCCGCAGCTCGGGATGACCGACGAGGAGTTCCGCACGCAGCTGACGCTCTGGTCGGTGGCCGCCGCGCCGCTGATGATCGGCAGCGACCTGCGTACGCTCAGCAGGTCCTCGTTGGACACGCTCAGCGACCCAGACGTGATCGCGATCAACCAGGACCGGGCCGGCGTCCAGGCCGTCCGGGTCGGCCCCGCCGGCACGACCGAGACCTGGGTCAAGCGACTGGCCAACGGCGACCGGGCCGTCGTGCTGCTCAACCGGGGCGACAGCCCGCGGACCCTGACCACCACCGCGAAGTCGGTCGGCCTCACGGGAAGTCGGTTCACCCTCGAGAACGCCTGGACCGACCGGGTCACCGAGAGCGCGGGAACGATCAGCGCGGCCGTCGCGGCACACGGCGCGGCACTGTTCCGCGTCGGCGCGGCCCGCGGCCTGCCGGGCATCCCGCACGTGACCGCCGGCCTGCCGACATCGCCGGCCGTGGTCGCCGGCGGCGAGGAGGTGCCGGTCGACGTCACGGTGCGCAACGACGGCTCGCTGCCGGTGTTCACGCCCGCCGTGCGGCTCACTGTGCCGGAGGGCTGGACGGTCCACGCCAAGGGCCGGGCGCCCGCGCTGGTGGCCCCGGGGAGCAGCACCACGTTCGCGTTCGCGGTGACCGTTGCGGCGGACGCCGCTCCCGGCACCAGCGCCCTGACCGCCACCACGGCGTACGACGTGATCGGGCACGGACGGGTGAGCCAGACGACCGCGACCGGCGTGGTGGTCGCACCGGCCCCTCCGGACGGCGAGGTCGTGCTGTCGCACCACGCGTGGATCAGCGCCACCAGCGGCTGGATGAGCCCGACGATCGACCTCAGCGTCGGCGGCTGGTCACCGATCAGCATGCTGGGCCAGGTCTACCCGACCGGGATCGGTGTGGCGTCGCCGTCGACGGTCCGCTACTACCTGGGCGGCGCGTGCACCCGGCTGGCGGCAGTGGTCGGCCTGGACGACGCGGTCCGCAACGTCGGACCGGAGGGCGCCACCTCGACCTTCCAGGTGATCGGTGACGGCCGGGTCCTGTTCGACAGCGGCGTCCTGACGCGCGACGACCTCCGCCAGGTCGACGTCGACCTGACCGGCGTCCGGGTCGTCGACCTCGTGGTCGGCGACGCGGGCGACGGCGGCTACAACGACCGCGCGAACTGGGCCGGCCTGACCGCGTCCTGCGCAGTGGGGCAGTCCTAGACGATCTTCATCTGCGCCATCATGCCGGTCGACGAGTGGTCGATCATGTGGCAGTGGTAGACGTAGCGCCCGGTGTACGGACCGAACGTCGCTTGTAGACGGACGGTCTCACCGGGCGCGACGCCGACCGTGTCCTTCACGCCGGCCTCGCCCGGCGCCGGGGGCTTCCCGTCGCGGTCGAGGATCCGGAACTGCACCAGGTGCGGGTGGAAGTTGTGCGGCACCGCGAACCCGGAGTTGTCGTTCGTCAGCGTCCAGATCTCGGTGGTGCCACGCTTGATCTCGGCGTCGACGCGCTTCTGGTCGAACTGCCGTCCGTTGATGAGGAACCGGCCGGTGCTCCGGTCGAAGCTCAGGACGATGCGGCGCCTGCCCGTCGCGGCCGGCATCGCCGGGATGGTGCTCAGCCGGTCCGGCACGCGGCTGGTGTCGGCGGTGGCCGAGCGGCCGACGTCGAAGCGCATCACCGGCCCGGCGTCGGCGTCGTTGAGGACGACCTGGCTGCCGACCTTGAACCGGCTGAAGTCGACGACGATCTCGACCCGTTCCCCCGGCATCATGCGCCACGACCGGATCGCGGCCGGCGCCGCGAGCAGTCCGCCGTCGCTGGCGATCTGGGCCACCTGGGTGTCCTTGCCGAGCCGCAGCGTGAACGTCCGCAGGTTGGAGGCGTTGACGAACCGCAGCCGGTAGCGCCGCGCGGCGACCGGAAGGTACGGCTGCGGCTTGCCGTTGGCCAGGATCGTCGAGCGCTTCTCGAAGTCGTTGAGCTCGAAGACCAGCCGGGCCTTGTCGTCGAACCGGGCGTCCCGGAGCATGATCGGGATGTCGTAGTCGCCGCTCGGCAGGCGCAGCGCGGCCTCCGCCGGATCGTCGATCAGATAGAAGCCGGCGAGCCCGCGGAACACGTGCTCGGCCTCCATGTGGTGGGCGTGGTCGTGGTACCACAACGTCGCGGCGCGCTGCTTGTTCGGATAGGTATAGTCGCGGCTCTTGCCCGGCGCGACCGTGTCGGTCGGGAACCCGTCGCTGCTGGCCGGGGTGCAGCCCCCGTGCACGTGCGCGACGGTACCGATGTCGAGGCCGTTGGTGTGCTTGACGACGGCCGTGCGCCCGGTGCGCACCCGGATCGTCGGCCCGGGGAACATCCCCGCGTACGTGAGCACCTCGGTGCGCGTACCCGGAAGGATCTCGACCTTGGCCTTCTTGGCGGTCACGACGTAGAGGTCGGTGTCGCCCTTGGTGGACTCGGGCCGGAGGACCTTCGGCACGGGCATGCGGACGCTGAACGGCTTGACGGCCCGCGCCGCCGCCGGATGCACGTGCCCGGTGTGTCCTGGATGGCCCGGGGCGGGAGTGGCCTCGGGTGGCGCGGCGCCCGCGTCGGTGCCCCGCGCCGCACCCGCCGCCCCGGCCGTGACGAGGGCGGCCACACCTGCTGTCGCACTGACGATGACGTTGCGCCTGCTGACCATCGACCCGTCCACCCGCTGAGTGTCCAAGACCAACTCGCTAAGTGTCGGTAGCGACACACACAGTCACCTGGTCGGTACGGGGCACCAGCCCCGTCCTGCGCGAATTGCGGGCGCCGACGAGAATGGTCCCTCACACGTACTCGTCGATCGCGAAGGAGCTTCAGTGAGCGGTGGTCTCGCGGCACTGCTGGATGATGTGGCGGTTCTGGCTCGCACGGCCGCCGCTTCCATCGATGACGTCGGGCTGGCCGCCGCAAAGGCAGGTTCGAAGGCCGCCGGGGTCGTCATCGACGATGCGGCCGTCACCCCGCAGTACGTGCGCGGCCTGGCGGCGGAGCGCGAGCTGCCGATCGTCAAGCGCATCGCGCTGGGCTCGCTGCGCAACAAGTTCCTGATCATCCTGCCGGTGATCCTCGTGCTCAGCCAGTTCTTGCCCTGGCTCCTGACGCCCTTGCTCATGATCGGCGGCGCCTACCTCTGCTACGAGGGCGCCGAGAAGGTCTGGGCCAAGATCGCGCACCATGACACCCACGGCGGCGGCGAGGAACGGCAGCCGGACGAGAAGACGCTGGTCTCCGGGGCGATCCGCACCGACCTCATCCTGTCGGCGGAGATCATGGTGATCTCACTGAACGAGGTCGCCGACGAGTCGTTCCTGTCCCGCCTGACGATCCTGGTGATCGTCGCGATCGTCATGACCGTCCTGGTGTACGGCGTGGTCGGCCTGATCGTGAAGATGGACGACGTGGGCCTGCGTCTGGCCCAGGTCCCCGGCCCGGGAGTCGCCCGCTTCGGCCGCGGCCTGGTGAAGGCGATGCCGCGGGTCCTGACGGTGCTGACGGTGGTGGGCACGGCCGCGATGCTGTGGGTCGGCGGCCACATCCTGCTCGTCGGTGCGGACGAGCTCGGCCTGCACGTCCTGTACGAGTCGGTGCACCACCTGGAGGAAGCGGCCCACGACGCCACGGGCGCCCTCGGCGGTCTGGTGGGCTGGCTGGTCAACACGGTGGCCAGCGCGATCCTCGGCCTGATCGTGGGCGCGGTGATCGTGGCGATCATGAGCGTGACCCTCCACCGGAAGTCGGCCAAGGCCGACACCCACACGGAGGAGCCGGAGGCCCCGGAAACGGCCGGGACCACTGCCGGGACGGACGCACAGGAATAGCCGGCCCCAAAAGCGAACCAGTGGCTTTCGTAAACTTCGATGTCATGAACAGCATCGGGTGGTACGGCGCACTGGTCACCCTGGAGTTCGCGCTCGCGGCGGTGACCCTGGTGGCCCTGGTGTGGATCAAGGCGCCGTACGGGCGCTACCACCGGCGCGGTTGGGGTCCGACGGTGCCGGCCCGGGTCGGGTGGCTCGTGATGGAGTCACCCTCGGTCGTCCTTTTCGCGGCCGTGTTCGCCTTCGGGTCGCACCGGACCGACCTGGTCGCGCTGGTGCTGCTGTCCATGTGGCTGTGCCACTACGTCTACCGGGCGTTCGTCTACCCGGCGTTGATGCGGCCGGGCACCCGGATGCCGTTGCTGATCGTCGCACTCGCGTTCCTGTTCAACCTGCTCAACGCGACCGTCAACGCCTGGTGGATAGCCGAGCTCGGCGACTACGCCGACGGCTGGCTCACCGATCCGCGCTTCCTCGCCGGTGCGGTGCTCTTCTTCGCCGGGCTGGTCGTGCACGCCCGCTCGGACCGCACGTTGCGCCGGCTGCGCGCGCCGGGCGAGACCGGCTACCGCATCCCCTACGGAGGCGCGTTCCGGTGGGTCAGCAGCCCGAACTACGCCGGCGAGATCGTGCAGTGGTTCGGCTGGGCGTTGGCGACCTGGTCACCGGCGGGGCTGGCGTTCGCCGTCTACACGACGGCCAACCTGGCACCGAGGGCGATCGACCACCACGCCTGGTACCGCGAGCGGTTCCCCGACTACCCGACGGACCGCCGCGCCCTCGTACCCCATCTGCTGTAGCGGTCGGTCCTAACAGGACACCAGCCACATCTCGCCGAGCAGGGCGCACCAGGCGGCCAGGCCCGAGCGGGGCGGGTCTTCCAGCACCATCGCGATGATCCGTTCCGCTTCCACCGCCGCACCGCTCGGGTCCTGGCCCGTCACCGCCCGTCCCCAGCACTGGGCCAGCCGTTGGTAGCCACCGAAGTAGCCGAAGGAGAAGTCGGAGTCGACGGCGATGCCGCGTCGGGCGACGCGCAACGCCCACTCCGGATCACCGGCGAGTGCCGCGGCCGTGACCGAGAAGGCCGCCCACACGGTGACCACGTACGGCTCGTCGCCGTCGGCCCCCTCGATGGTGTCGAGCAGCGCCCGCGCCCCGGGGACGTCGCCGTGCAGCGCGGTCATCAACGCGAGCATGACGGGACCGAGCATCGTCAGGTCGCGCCGGAGCTGATCCTCCGTATGGGCCTCCAGCATCGAGGCGGTGCGGCTCAGGTTCCGGTGCGCCTCCCCGATGTTGCCGATCTGCCACTGGTGAATGCCCCAGGCGTACCGGCCGTACGCCTGGGCGATCGGGTCCGTGGACGCCTCGCCCGTCTCCAGCAGCCGGGCCGCCAACCGGCCGGCCCGGCCGAGCTCGATGCCCTGGGCGTGTGCCACCCAGCGGGAGAACAGAAAGTCGGCGGCGTCCCGTTCCCGGCCGAGCTGACGCGCCAGCTTCTCGGCTCGCTCCAGATTGTGCTGGGCCGCACCGTAGTAGCCCTCCCGCATCCCGTCGACCGCGGTCAGCAGCGACAGGGCGGACAGTTCGAGGTCGGCCAGACCCGCCGCGCGGGCCAGCCGTGTGGCCTTCTCCAGCTGCCCCGCCGCGGCGTCGCAGGCCGCTTTGGCGGCGGCGCGACGGGCCGCGTGGATCAGCGCCGACACGGTGCGCGCCGGCTCCGCGATCGGGCCGGCTGACCACAGGTGGTACGCGAGGCGCTCGTCCCGCACCGCGGTGCGCTCGATCGCGTCGCCGATCCGTAGGTGCAGGCGGGCGGCCGGCCGCGGCGATATGTCGCCGGCAATCGACTCGCGCACCAGATCGTGCGTGAAGCGGTAGGAGTACGGGTTCCCGGGCGACGGCTCGACGATGCCGTGCCCCTCCAACGACTCCAGCAGGCCGAGACACGTCTCCACGTCGAGGCCGGCGCTGCCGGCGAGCAGCGCGATCTCGAACTCGCGGCCGATCAGCGCGGCGATCCGCAACAGGTTCCGGGTCCCGTCGGCCAGGACCGCGACCCGCCCGCGTACGACGTCCTGGACGGTGGCCGGCACCCCGGCGCCGCCGTCGCCGGTGGCGAGCAGCCGGGACAGCTCCCTGACGAAGAACGCGTTGCCTCCGGTGCGGGCCAGGACCTCGTGCGTGATCCGCGAGTCCGGGTGCTGGCCGGTCTCCCCGCGGACCAGCTCCGCCACCTCGGACGGCCCGAGCGGCCCGAGCTGGATCCGGCGGTGACCAGGCAGCCGGCTGGCCGCGGCGAGCACCTGTCCGAGCCCCGGGCCGGGCGCCGGCGCACAGCTTCGGAAGGCGGCGAGCACCGCTGTTCTGCTCGGCTGCCGCGCGACCAAGTGGTTGAAGAGCTCCAACGACGCGGCGTCGGCCCACTGGAGATCGTCGACCAGGAGCACCACCGGCCGCTGCCGCGACACCTCACCGACGATCGCGACGACCTGTTCGAGCAGGTGGAAGCGGCCGGACACGGGCACGGTGGCTGGTTGGAGCAGGGGACCGAGCTCCGTGGCCCGCCACCGTTCCCGCGCCTCCGGCGAGAGGGCGTCGACGACCGCCCCGACCGCCTGCACCCACGGCCACATCGACGGCGCGCCGTTCCCTTCGAGACAGCGTCCCCAGGCGACCAGCGCGCCGGACCGCTCGGCCTCGGCGGCGACCTCCTCCAGCAGCCGGGTCTTGCCCACCCCGGGCTCGCCCTGCACCAGTGCGAGCCCCGTGTCTCCGGCTAGCGCCGCCTCCACCGTCCGCCGCAGCAGCGCGAGCTCCTCGGTCCGGCCGATCAGGTGGTCGGACGGCGGCTCAGCGGGGGAGGGGCGAGGTCGTTGCCTGGCCGGCGTCAGCCGTCGGTACGCGGCCACGAGCGCCGGCCCGGGCTCGATGCCCAGGTCCTCGGCGAGCCGGGCGCGAACCGTCCGCAACAACGCCAGCGCCTCCGCAGGTTGACCGGCGCCGGCCAGGGCGTTGGCCAGACTCGCGTGCACCCCCTCGTGCAGCGGCGCCATCCGCGCGGCGAGGCGCAGCGGTGGCAGCACCCGCCCGGGCTGCCCGCGTAGCACCGCGAGGTCGGCCGCCGCTACGCACGCGTCGAGGAACTCCGCGTCCAGCGCCGCGAAAATCGACATCCCGGCCGGTCCGTGGGCCAGCCCCTGACCGGCCGAGCCGTGCCAGAGCCCGAGCGCCCGGATGTACGAGTCGAGCGCCGTATCGGGCGCAGCCGACCGGGCCGCCGCGAGCAGCTCCCGGAACTGAACGAGGTCCAGGCGGTCGGGGTCCGCCGCGAAGAGGTAACCGCTGCCGTGCCGCCGCAGGTACGAGCCGTTCGCCCGCGCCGGCACCGCGGGCTCGAGCAGCCGGCGCAGCGTACCCACGTACTTCTGGAGGATGTTCGCAGCCGAGGCCGGCACGTCGTCGGCCCAGACCAGGTCGACCAGCTCGGCCACGCTGGTCGGCTTGCCGGCCCTGGCGAGCAGCACAGCCAGCACGTAGGCCTGCTGCCGGGGACCGGCGTCCAGTTCGACGCCGTCGCGCCAGACCCGCAGCGGCCCGAGCACCTGCAGGCGCAGGTCTTCGCCGGTCGTAGCAGCCATGCCGATCGCCCCCTCCGCCCGATGCGGCAGGGCGCCGGTCGCGTTCCCTGCCGGTGACGAGCCGACGGACTAGACGGTAGGCAGCGGCCGGCGGCGTCAAACTACGTCGGATGACGTAATCCTCCGGGCCAGTTCGGCGCGCGAGCTGACGTGGACCTTCGGGTAGATGCGGTACAGGTGGGTGCTGACGGTCCGTGGCGAGAGGAACAGCCGCTCGCCGATCTCGCGGTTGCTCAGGCCTTCCGAGGCCAGCCTGGCGATCTGTTGCTCCTGCGGCGTGAGCGTGGCCAGGGCGTCCAGGGGCTTGCGCCGGGTCTCGCCGGTCGCCCGCAGCTCGGCGCGCGCCCGGTCGGCCCACGGCGTGGCTCCGAGGGAGTCGAAGGTGGCCGCGGCGGCCCGCAACGGCGGCCGGCTCTCGGTGACGCGGTGCGCGCGCCGCAGAGCGGCGCCGTACGTGAGCTGCAGTCGTGCCCGGTCGAACGGCCAGTCGGCCAGGTCCTCGGCCAACGCGGCGCGGTAGTCGCCGGTGAGGACGGCCCGGGCGTACCCGAGCCCGATGGTCAGCGCGGGCGACCGGCTCTGCGCGGCGACGGGCTCCAGGCGGGACACCACCGGACGCAGCCCGTCGAGAAGACCACCGAGCACGGCGGCTTCGGCCAGGTCGCCGAGCAGGAACAGTTGATAGTGCGGGAAGTGTGCGCTGTCCACCGGGTCGTAGACCCGCATCAACTGGCGGAACGCGTCGTCCGCCCGGCCGTCGGCGAGCGCGGCGACGCCCCGCGCTCGCTGCACCAGGGCCAACATCGGAAACCTGCGGGCCGCCACGAGCACCCGCTCGGCCTCGTCGGCCCGCCGGCGGGCGGCATCGACGTCACCGCCACGAGCCTCGGCGAGGGCGGCGACCAGGCTGCCGCCCAGCACCCACATCCCTTGCCTGGTCTCCGTGGCCAGCGCGACGCACTCGGCCGCCAGCGGCAACGCGCCGCGCGTGTCACCCAGCGCCGCCGCGGCCGAGGCGGCGGTGCCGAGCACCTGGGTCAGGGAGCCGATCCGTCCCTGCCGCCGCAGGTCGGCCGCGGCGGACAGCGCGAAGGTCCGAGCGAGGTCGAACGCGCCGATCGCGAATGCCGCGACACCCAGGTCCATTCGCGTGCCGGGGGCCAGGTCCATGCGGTGCAAGGACCGCCGCAACCGCTCCAGGCTGGCCGCACCGTGCTCGACCGGCGCGATCTGCGAGAGGTTCACCGTCAGGCGCGGGTCGTCGTCGTCGAGGCCCAACGCCAGCAGCACCTCGACGAACCGGTCGCGGACTGCGGCGGGGGCGCTGGAATAGTAGACGCCCATGGCGAGCTCGGTCATCGCCTTGACCGCGAGCTCACGCTCGCCGTCGGCGCGCATCGTGTCGACGAGGTCGGCGTACGCCAGCAGTCGTTCGGGTCCGGACGGGGCGTCGCCCGACGACCCATCGCGGATCCACGTCAGCCGGGCGCGGTCGGCCGGGCGCAGGACGCTCTCGTCGATCTCGGTGAACAGCCGGCGCAGGGTGACCGCGTCGCCCTGCTCGAAAGCCAGGTCACAGGCCGCGATCTGCCGCCGGCCCCGGTCGGCCGGGTCCTCGCTGAGCTGCACCGCCCGGCTGATGGCGGTCAGCGCGACCGTCACGGCGTGCCGCTCGATGGCCTTGCCCGCCAGGTCGGTCAGCTCCCGCGCCAGCGCCTCGTTCCGGCCGGACTCGGCGGATGCGCGGTGCCACAGCCGGCGCTCCGCGTGATGGGACACCACGTCAGCCAGCGCGGCGTGGATGCGGCGCCGGTCTCCGGCCGGGGCTTGCTGGCGCAGCGCCGAGCGCAGCAGGGGATGCCGGAAGCGCACCTCGTAGCGGTCGTCGACGGTCACGAGCCGGGCCGTCACGGCGGGCTGGATCGCGTCCGGCGACACGTCGCCGCCGGTGGTGAGCGCGGCGGCGGCCAGGATCTCGTCCAGGTCGCCGCCGTCGTCCAGGGCCGCGACCAGCAACAGGTGCTGGGTCAGCGGCGGCAGCTCGGCGACCAGGCCGCCGAACGTCTGCTCGACCCGCGCGCTCAACGGCAGCGACGACGGCAACAGCGCGGCACCACCGGAGCGTGCGGCGGCTGAGCCGAGCTCGACGATCCCCAGCGGGTTGCCGGCCGCTTCGTCCAGCACGCGCGCCCGCAGCGCTGCCGGGAGCTCCGGCGCTGTCCGGTCCAGCAGGGCCGCGGAATCGGTGGCACCGAGGGGATCCAGGCGCAGTTCGGGCAGGCCCGCGGCGGCCAGCCGCCGGTCGACGTCCGCGCCGTCGCGGACCGCCATGGTCAGCGCGATCCGGTCGACCTCGACCCGCCGGGACAGGAACGTCAGCGTCTCCCACGTCGCCGCGTCCAGCCAGTGCGCGTCCTCGATCGCGAGGAGAACCGGCGCTTCGGACTCACCGAGCAGGTCGAGAACATCCAGGGCCGTCCGGTACGGCGACTCCGTGTCGGACCGGACGGGCCGCACGGGGCGGAGCAGGTGGTCGAGCCCGGCGTACGTGATCTCGAGCTCGGCCTGCACGCCGGTCACGCTCAACACCCGCATGCCGCGCTGCCGGCCGGCCGTGACGGCGTGCTCCAGCAGCGCCGACTTGCCGATCCCGGCCTCACCGCGCAGCACCAGGGCCGATCCCCGCCCGTCGCACGCCGCGTCGAGTTGGTTCTCGAGCGCGCCAATCTGATCGTCCCGCCCGACGATCACCACCATGCGCTACATACTGCACCGTCTCACCGGAGCGCCGGAACGGGCGTCGTTCTGATCCGGACGATGGTGGCGACGTACAGCAGCAACCCGGCCGACGTCAGGACGAAGCCGGCCCACACGGTGGAAAGTGGCCCCCAACCGGCGTCGATCGTTACCGCACCGCCGATCGCGCCGAGCGAGTTGGCGAGGTTGAGGGCGGCCAGGTTGAGTGCGCCCATCAAGGTCGGTGCGTCCGGTGCGAACCCGGTCAGCCGGACCTGGATGGTCGGGATCGCGAACATCATGGCGGCGCCGACGCCGAACAGGCAGGGCAGCAGGACGACCAGGCTCTGGCCGGCCGCGCCGATCACGACGAGCAGCACCAGCGTCACGCCGTAACCCCAGACCAGACCGCCGTCGGCGGACGAGTCGGCGACGCGCCCGCCGAAGTGGTTGCCGACCGCCATGCCGAGCCCGAAGACCGCGAGCGCGATCGGGATGACCGACGCGTCGCGCAGGGCGGCGTCGGTGACGAACGGGCCGATGAAGGTGTAGACGGCGAAGATGCTGGAGATGCCGAGCGCCGCGACGCCGACCATCAGCCAGACGTTGCCGCGGCGCAGGGCGCCGAGCTCGTTGGCGACCGGCGTGCCGTGCAGCTCCTCGGTGCGGGGCAACCACGCCACCAGGGCGACGCCGGCGACCAGACCGAGAGCGACCACCGCCCAGTACATGGCCCGCCAGCCGCTGCTCTGGCCGATCCAGGTGCCGAGCGGCGACCCGACGACGGTCGCGACGGTCAGGCCGCCCATCACGGTGGCGAACGCCTTGCCACCGCGGCCCGGCCCGTACACGTAGGCGGCGACGACGGCCCCGGCGCCGAAGAACGCACCCTGCACGGTCCCGGCGACGAACCGGAACACGACGAGGAACGCGATGTCCGGCGCCAGAGCGGAGAGCCCGTTGCCCACGAGGAACAGCAGCACGAGGCCGAGCAGCAGGCTGCGCCGGTTGACCCGGGCCGCGACGACCGTGATCACCGGAGATCCGATCACGACACCCAGGGCGTACGCGGTGATCGCGTGCGTGGCCGCCGGGACCGACACACCGAGGTCCGCCGAGAACAGCTGGAGGATGCCGTTGCTCGCGAACTCGCCGGTGCCGATCGCGAACGTGCCGAGCGCGAGGGCGAGCAGCGTCAGCCGCGGACGACGGAGACGCGCCGAGCCGCGCGGCCGGCTCTCCTCGGCGGCGCACTGGGGTGCGTAAGCATGACGATGCATTGCCGGCACGCTAAGGCTCCCCAGTTGACGTTCACTGAACGGCGTCGTTCAGTGAACGTCAGGTGCGATGAGCTTCTCGGCCAGTGCGACGATGACTCCGGCCGGCCCGCGGACGCGACCTTCGGTGTTCTGACCGAGCGGTGGCCCCACCGGCCAGGGCAGCTGACCGACCCGGCTCAGCAGCGGGCGGCGTTCCGGGCTCGCCTGGCCGAGGACCCGGTCGGTCGGGCGTTCGTGAAAGGCGCCATGCGGCCCGGCTGGCTGACCGACATCCTGTGCCCTCCGCCGCACGACGACGAGCTGACGTTCGACGACGAGATGCGGCGCATCCGCACCGCCATCGCCCGGACCCAACGGCTCAGCGGCGGTGGCTGGGCGACGGTCAACTGCGGATCAACGCGTACGACCACCCGCCGCACGACCTGGCCGACGGACGGCTGCTCTTCGTGCCGAGCACCTGCGCGCGGGGGTGGGTCGGCTGGCGCCGGCCAACCTCTACTCCGTGGTCTATCCCTGTGCCGGTCTGCTCGCCCGGCGGTGGGCCGACCGCGCCGGACGCGCTTCGCCGCCTCATCGGTCCGGCGCGGGCGACGGTGCTGACCCTGCTGGAGCATCCGATGAGCGCCACGCAGCTGGTGTCCGTCACCGGGTTCGCGCTCGGCGCCGTCGGCAATCACCTCAAGGTCCTGCACGACGCCCAGCTCGTGCGCCGCCGGCGCTCCGGCCGATCGGTCCTGTACTACCGCACAGCCGACGGCGACCGTCTCATCGCCGCCGCGGCGGGCTGACAGACGGTCGCCGCCGGGTGTGCGGCCCTGCTGCTTACGGCACGGCCACGTCGCGTTCCGCCGGCCCGACCACCGCGGCCGCTTCGCCGCGCTTCTCGTCCGCGTACACCATCAGGGTCGAACCGACGATGGCCAGGACGATGCCGATGGTGGCGTAGAACGACGGGACCTTCTGGTAGACGATCAGCGAGAGGATGACGGTCAGCACGGGCGCGAGGGCGTTGGTCGTGGGTGCCACGATCGAGGCCTTGCCGCGGCTGAACGCCATCACCAGGAACAGCGCGCCGACCGCGTTGAGCAGCTGGGTGACCGCCGCCAGGGTGGGGGCCTGCCACGGCGCGTCCAGGGCGAGGCCGCCGGCCATCCAGATGGCGACTGGGGCCAGCAGCAGGCCGCTGATCGTCATCCACAGGAACGTGGTGGCGTCGTTGACGCCTTCGGTCGCGGCCTTGCGCATGAAGTACGCCTGCACGCCCCAGGCGACGCAGACCACGATGGCCAGCAGCAGCCACAGCCCACCGGTGGCGGAGCCGTCACCGTCGCTGACGCTGAAGAGCACGACCGCGACCAGAGCGGCGACCGCGCCGATGAGGGCGAGCCTCGGGATGCGCTCGCGCAGCAGCAGCATGGCCATCAGCACGGTGATCGCGGGGGAGAGCGCGATCAACGGGAAGATGAGGTACGCCGGTCCGATGGTCAGCGCCTTGAACAGCAGGAGCTGGCCGCCGGCGCCGGTCAGGCCGACGAGCAGGCCGTAGACGGTCGCGACCGGGCGGCGGTCCACTCGGGCGCCGCGCAGGGCGACGACAGCAGGAATGATCATCGTGATCGACCAGACGACGTACACCATGCCGTCGGGGTAGCCGTAGTCGCTGGTGGGGACGGCGGAGAAAGCTCCCCAGACGCCCCAGAACAGCACGAGCAGTCCCGCGTACGGGATCCAGCTCCGACCGACACGGGAAATGGTGGTTGGCATGTGTTGCCTCCTCAGGCGGCGGTGGCGGTGGGGGTGTCCCGGAGCCGCTCGAGCGCGTCGGCGCCGAGCGGGCTTCCGGCCTGTTTCGCGGCATACAGCGCCGCTCCGACGACCGGCGAGTACAGGGGTTGACGGAGGTCGTACCGGTCGTACAGCTGGTGCAGGTGCGTCTGGAACTCCTCGCGCACCTGTGTCGCGTTGAACGTGCCGCCGGAGTAGGAGACCAGCACCTGCTCGTCGGCGCCGTAGCCGAGCTGGCTACGAGTCGTGTCCACCAGGAGGGCGAGCTCGTGGGCGGCCTCGCGCAGGATCGCGCCCGCCGCCTCGTCGCCCCGCTCGGCGGCGGTGATGACCTGTGGGCACAGGCTCGCGATCTGGCCGCGGTCGCCCTGCCAGCGGTTGAGCACCACGTCGATCAGGTCCAGGTCGGCCGACAGGTCCAGGTGCTCGCGCAGCACGTCGAGGAGCGGGCCGGCCGGGGCGCGCCCGTCGCTCATCCGCGAGAACGCCTGCAGGCCGCGGGCGGCGATCCAGTACGCCGAGCCCTCGTCGCCGAACAGCTCGCTCCAGCCGCCGACGCGGTGGCCGCGCCCGGCCCGCTCGCCGTACGTCATGGATCCGGTGCCGCTGATGACGTTGATCCCGTCGGCGGCGCCCAGCGATCCGGACCAGCCGCAGACCATGTCGTTGTCGACCAGGTAGCGGTCGTGGCCGAGGATGTCGCGCGGTGCGGCGTCGAGGGTGGCGACGTCGCCGCTGACCTCGCCGTACGCCGGCTGTCCGAAGAAGGCGAAGTCGATGCCGTCCGGGGTGATGCCGGCCGCGGCACAGACGGCGCCGATGCCCTCCTTGAGGACCCGTGGCACCAGGTCGATGCCGTCGCTGAAGTAGTAGGTGCTCGGTGCCGAGCTCTGCGCCGCGATCGAGCCGTCGGGCCGCAGCAGGCAGAAGGCGGTCTTGGTGCCACCGCCGTCCACGCCGAGGAACATGTCGCTCACCTCCGGTAGGGGTGCATGATCGCGCCCTGGACGACGCGGTTGACCTCGCCGCCGGGGAATGGGTTGTCGGGTGTGCGCCCGAGTGCGAGAGAGAAGTGCAGGCCGATCAGCTGGGCGCAGAGGACGGCCGGCAGCGCCAGGGCGGCGTCGTCCACATCGGAGATGCCGTCGAGGGTCCAGGCGTCCGACCGACCACTGTGGGCGGTCACCGGGACCAGGTTGCGGGCCGGGATGACGCGCAGCAGCTCGGCGACCATGTCGCGGTCGTACAAGCTGGTGTAGGGGTCGTTGGACTCGTAGCTGACGACCAGGGTCGTGTCGGTGAGCACGGACTTCGGCCCGTGCCGGAAGGCCAGCGCCGACTCGGACAGCGCCACCGCGCCGCCGGCCGTCAACTCCAGCACCTTCAGCGCCGACTCCCGGGCCAGTCCGTGCAGGGTGCCGCTGCCCAGGTAGACGATCCGGTCGTAGCCCCGGGCGGCGAGGTCGGCCGCCGCGGCCGGTCGGGTCGCCAGGACCTGCTCGGCCGCGGTGGCCAGGCGCTCGACCAGCTCGTCGTCGCGGCCACCGAGGGCCAGCAGACCCGCCAGCACCATGCCCGTGAAGCTTGACGTCATCGCGAAGCCCCGGTCGTTGGCCACCGCCGGCAGCAGCACCACCGACGAGTTGGGCCGGTCGGCGTGCTGCCGCGCGAGCGTCCCCTGTGCGTTGCAGGTGACCACCAGGTGAGCGCAGTCGGTCAGCACCTGCGAGGCGAGCTCGGGCGCGGTTCGGCTCTCCGGGCTGTCGCCGGAGCGCGCGAACGAGACGAGCAGCGTCGGCACGTCCTCGGCGAAGCAGGCCAGGGGGTCGGCGACGATGTCGGTGGTGGCGATCGCCTCCACGCGGCGGCCGAGCCGGCGGCGCAACGACGGAGCCAACACCTCGCCGACGTACGCCGACGTGCCCGCTCCGGTGAGGATGACGCGCAGGTCGGGCCGCTCGAGCAGCGGCTTGAGGAACGCGTCGGTGTCCGCGCCCTCCAGCTGGCCGATCTCGCGCCACACGGCCGGCTGCTGCGCGATCTCGCGGCTGGTGTGGAGGGCGCCGAGGCGGCGCAGCTCGTCGACGTCGTGGCCGAGGAGGGTGCTCATGCCGCCTCCCGCCGGTGCGAAGGGGTGACCGCCCGGCGGTAACCGCGCAGGACGTCCCGGATGCGGTCGAGGACGAGGTCGACGGGGTCGGCGGCGAGGAGGCCGGCGCGGACCCGCTGGTACTGGTCGGGCAGGTACTGGCTGAGCAGCGGCAGGGGGATCGTCCGGCCGGTCAGGTTGGCCAGCAGTAGCCGCTCCGCCTCCTGGATCTCCGGATCCGGCCAGTAGTAGCGCATCCGGTCGCTATAGCTGAATCGCCGGGCGAGGCGCTGCTCGTCGGCGTCGCCGGTGTAGTACCTGGCCCACTGCGCGGGCTCGGCGCGCATCCGCCGTTCGACCACCTCGGGCAGCCGTTCGCGGCTGTCGCCGTCGAGCTCCTCCTCGATGGCGGCGAGAGCGAACAGCGCCTCCCGCAGCGCGAACGTCAGGCCCGGCCCGACCTTGAGCACGGCCCAGTGGTCCTCGACGAGGGCGGCGAGCCGCGGAACGGTCTGGTAGTCGGTGGAGTGGGCCTCGAAGACCATCGCCGGCTCGTCGTCCAGCACGGCCCGCAGGTCCTGGGTGCGGCCGCGGTCGTAGTCGACGACCCGGAGGTGGTCGAACTCGACGCCGGGCTGCACCACCAGGGCCAGCACCTGTGGCCAGACGTGCCCGAGGCCCCGGGCGGCGAACGCCTTGCGGTGCTGGTCGAGCGTGCGCAGGGCCGAGTCGGCCGTGGTGGGCCGCAGGTCCTCGATGGACTCCTGCGCCCCGCCGGGAACCGGCACCTCGGTGCCGATGACGTAGCGGAGTGTGCCGGCCCGGCCGGTCGCGGCGGCGGTGCGCTCGGCGACCTCGAGCATCCGGGCGGCACGGGCGGCCATCACCTCGTCGGTCAACGGCGTCCGGTCGTCCGCGCACGGGTAGCTGCAGTCCAGGTGGATTTTGGTGAAGCCGGCCTCGACGTACGCGGCCACGAGCACGTCGACGTGTGCCATGGCCTCTTCCGCCGGAAGGTCGCGCCAGCGGTTCGGGCCGAGGTGGTCGCCGCCGAGCACGACCCGGTCCCGCGGCAGGCCGGCGTCGTCGGCGGCCCGGTGCACGAGATCGCGGAAGTCGGCCGGTCGCATACCGGTATAGCCACCGGTCTGGTCGACCTGGTTCGAGGTCGCCTCGATCAGCACGAGGTCGCCGTCGTCGCGGGCCTGCGCCATCGCGGCCGTCAGGACCAACGGGTGGGCGGAGCAGATCGACGTGATGCCGACCGGTTCCCCCTGTTTGTGCCGGGCGACCACGGCGTCGAGCGGGTTAGTCACGGGGTGGTTCCTCCTCGCCGTACCAAGGTGGGTTGGACCCTACTGGTATTAGAACTGGCCGGTCTACTGTCTGGGTGGTATGTAATCCGGTACGCTGCCCGTCATGGTCGTTCCCCGTGAGCCCGCCCTGCCCAAAGCCCTGCCCGCGAGCTCGGCGGCCCTGCTCTACGGGCGCACCGCCACGCGACTGGTCGACGACCTGGTCGCGGGTGGTTTCCGCCCGGGCGACCGGCTGCCGTCCGAACGCGTCCTGTCGGAGCACTACCGCGTCTCGCGGTCGACCCTGCGGGCGGCGCTGACCCAGCTCGCGGAGCAGGGCGTCATCACGCCCTCGCCGGCTCGCGGCTGGTTCCTCACCGACCTGACCGCCGGCGACGGCCGCACGCAGCAGCCCGGCGACGGCCGGCCGTCCGGGCACGTGGTGCAGGGCTTCGCGGACTACGCGGCGGAGCACGGCCTGGCCACCAACGCGGTGGTCCTCGAGTCCCGGGTGCGGCCCTGCGTGGTCGCGGAGTCCGAGACGCTGCGCATCGCGCCCGGCGCCGACCTGTTCGAGATGCGCCGGCTGCGCTACCTCAACGACCTCGTCGTGGTGCTGGAGCACAATCGGCTGCCGCTGGGGATCTGCCCGGCGCTGGTCACCACCGACTTCACCACCGCCTCGCTGTACGCGACCCTGCGCGCCGCGAAGCCGCCCCAGCTACCCCGGCTGGCGCAGTACACAGTGGAGGCACGCCAGCCGTCCGATGAGGAGCGTCGCCTGCTGGAGGTCGATGACACCGTGCCCATGCTGGTGGCCACCCAGCTGAGCTTCAACCAGGACGGCCAGCCGATCGAGCTGACCGTCCAGGTCTACCGCGGTGACCGGTACCGGTTCCGCGGATCGATAACAGACTGACTCACGCCCGGTTGGTGATGGAGGCCCGGAAGCGGTAGCGGTCGCCCCGATAGACCTGCACCGTCAGCTCGATCGGCCGGCCCGCCTGGTTGAAGGTGAGCTGGGTCGCGACGAGCATCGGCATCGTGTCGCCGATCTCGAAAAGCTCGATCTCGCGCGGCGTCGGGTGCCGGGCCTCGACCGAGTAGTCGGCGACCCGGGGGAGCTGTGGCGGATCCGCCGCGCGCAGGGTCGCGTACAGCGATGCGGTCGTGAAGTCGGTCGTGGCCAGCGCCGGGCAGGCCGCCAGCGGCAGCCGGTTGTGCTCGAACGCCACCAGCAGGTCGTCGAGGTAGCGCAGCCGGTGCAGCTCGAAGACGTCGGCACCCGGCGCGATCCGGAGCTCTTCGGCCTCGGACACCGTCGCCGGACGGACCGCGGCGGAGAGCACGCGGCTGCTCGGCGTCAGCCCGTTGACGCGAGCGAAGTCGGCCAGGCCCTGCACCTGCGGCTGGGGCGGGGCGGCGGTCGGGGCCGCCGGCGCCGCCGGGGCCGGGTCGAGGTCGCCGATGAACCAGCCGCGGGAGGACGCCGGTCGCACGATGCCCCGCGACTCGAGCTCGCTGAGGGCGGCGCGCAGGGTCACGCGGGACACCGCGTAACGGGTGGCCAGGGCCCGTTCGGAGGGCAGCCGGTCGCCGGAGCGGGCGGCATCGGCGCGCAGGTCGTGGAGGAGTTGGGCCGCGGTGCGCTCGTAGAGCGGGAGCGCCTCGTCGGCGAACAGGCGACGCGACGTGGGCGTCGTCTTGACGGTCATACCGGACCATAGCAGTCGGTGACCGGACCAGAAAACAACCATTCGCATACCGTTGACAAGCCATTTCCGTGCCACTTACGTTCGTCGAACTGAACCCCGAAAGGGAGTGCGACATGACAGACCTGAAGCGGCGAACCGTCCTGAAGTTGGCATTGGGAGGCGCCGGTTTGGCCGCTATCCCCGCCGTGGCTGTCGGCGCCACGCCGGCGGCCGCGAAACCCAGGCACGACCACGACGTCGTCGGGGTCGGCGACGACTCCATCACCGTGGAGTTCGACGACAACCTCCACACCCGGGTGGCCCTCGAGGGCGTCGACGTCACCCGTTTCGACGCCAGCGAGACGCTGCTGCTGGGCGGCACAACCGTGGCCGACTTCGCCTACCGGGGCCACGACACCCGCAAGACCAAGCATTCCCGGCACGGCGCGGGCGTCCAGGTGACCGTCTGGGGCGACTCGGCCGAGGGCGTACGCAAGACCGTCGAGCTGACCTCGTTCGAGCGCCTCGCCGGCATGGTCGTCATGTCGGTGACGTACACCAACCGCTCCCGTGCCGACCTGGCCGTGACCGGCTGGCGCAGCGGCGCGCACGAGGTGCTGGAGAAGCCCGGCGGCTTCTATACCTTCTCTGGCACCACCTACCGCAACCGGCGCGACTGGGTGCGGCAGGTGACGGCGACCTTCAACCAGAAGAACTCGCTGGGCATGGACTCCTCCGACTACGGCGGCGGCACGCCGGTGGCCTCCGTCTGGCGGCAGG
Organism: Asanoa sp. NPDC049475; assembly: GCF_040676915.1. Lineage (NCBI taxonomy): Bacteria > Bacillati > Actinomycetota > Actinomycetes > Micromonosporales > Micromonosporaceae > Asanoa > Asanoa sp. NPDC049475. The sequence continues at coordinate 475,355 of NZ_JBFAPY010000005.1, forward strand.
ACGGCGGCATCTCCGTCGGGCACGTCGAGCCCGTGGCGCGGATCCTGCGCCTGCCGGTCAGCAAGTCGGCGAACGGCGCGAGCATCGCCGTCGAGGGTGACGTCGTGCGCACCCTCAAGCCCGGCGAGCACCTGACCACCGATACCACGTTCGTGACCGCCCACAAGGGCGACCACTTCGTGCCGGTGCAGCGCTACCGCGACTACATGAGCGACATCGGTCAGCGGGCGCCCAAGTCCCCGAAGGCCAGCTTCGAGACGGTCTGGTGCGCCTGGGGCTACGAGCGGAACTTCACCACGGAGCAGGTCGTCGCGACGCTGCCCAAGGTGCGCGAGGTCGGCCTGAAGTGGGCGGGGCTCGACGACGGCTGGCAGACCAACGAGGGCGACTGGGACATCAACCTCGCCAAGTTCCCGCGCGGCGAGGCCGACATGAAGGCCTTCACCAAGGCGATCCGCGACCAGGGCCTGCGGCCGCGGCTGTGGTGGGCGCCGCTGGCGGCGGACCCGGAGAGCAACCTGTTCGTGAACCGCCCCGACATGCTGCTGCTGGACGCCAACGGCCAGAAGCAGCGGGTGACGTGGTGGAACGCCTGGACCCTGTGCCCGGCCTATCAGCCGGTCGTGGGCTACTTCGCCGCGCAGGCCGCCAAGTTCATCGGCGAGTGGGGCTACGAGGGTCTCAAGATCGACGGCCAGCACCTCAACGGCGTCGCGCCCTGCTACAACCCGGCGCACCACCACGCCCGCCCCGAGGAGTCGGTCGAGGGCCTGGCCCAGTTCTGGAAGGCCGTCTACGAGGCCGCGCACAAGGCCAACCGCAACGCGGTCGTCGAGCTGTGCCCCTGTGGCACCGCGTTCGCGTTCCACAACCTGCCCTACATCGACCAGTACCCGGGTTCGGACCCCGAGTCGTCGTACCAGGTGCGGCACAAGGGCAAGACCATGCACGCGCTGATGGGCCACGGCGCGAGCTACGCCGGCGACCACGTCGAGCTCAGCGACAACGGCGACGACTTCGCATCGACGTACGGCGTCGGCGGTGTGCTGTCGACCAAGTTCACCTACCCCGAGGGCCCGGACAACGACACCCTGCTCACGCCGGAGAAGGAGGTCCTCTGGCGCAAGTGGGTCAAGCTGTACGACAAGAACATGCTGCCCACCGGTGAGTATCGGGGCGAGCTCTACGACATCGGCTTCGACAAGCCCGAGACCCATGTCGTGAGCAAGGATCGAGCGCTGCACTACGCGTTCTACGCCGACTCGTTCGACGGCACGGTGGAGCTGCGCGGGTTGGGGAAGGGCCGGTACCGCCTGACCGACCCGTTCAACGGTGTCTCGCTGGGCACCGTCGACGCCCGGCACAACACCGTCAAGGTGACCTTCGAGAAGTTCCAGCTGATCGTGGCGGAACCGACGCACTGACCGGCTGTTCCCGCGGGTCTCCGGTGGTTCCGGAGACCCCGTTTAGCCCCGGTGGCCAGGGGAAGACGGCGATTCATGCGGATCGCAGGTTCAGTTGCGCTCGTTACTGGCGGGGGCCGTGGGTTTGGCTTGGCGATGGCCGAGGAGCTCCAGGCGCGCGGCGCGAAGAAGGTCTATGTCGGGGTGCGGAACCCGGCCGACGTCTCGCACGCCGGAGTCGAGGCGGTCGAGGTCGACGTCACCGACACCGCATCGGTCAGCGCGGCGGCGGCTGAATGCGACGACGTGACGCTGCTGGTCAACAACGCCGGCACCGGAGCCCTCCACGAGGAAGGCACGCTCGATCCGGACCTGGTGAAGAGCATGGAGCGGGTGTTCGACGTCAACGTGTACGGGACGGCCCGCTCGGCACAGGCGTTCGCTCCGGTGATCCTGCGCAACGGGGGCGGTGCGATCGTCAACGTCGTGTCCGACCAGGCGTGGTACGCCCGCCCCATCCTCTCCGCGTACGCGGTCAGCAAGGCAGCCGTCTGGAACTTCACCAACGCGCTGCGGCTGGACCTGCGCCCCAAGGGCGTCGAGGTGCTCAGCCTGCACGTCGGCTTCATGGACACCGAGCTGGTGCGCGGCCTGGACGTGCCGAAGAACGACCCGCACCAGGTCGCCGGCGCCACCCTCGACGCCCTGGAGCAAGGCGCGCAGGAGGTGCTGGTCGACGAGCAGTCGAGGCTGGTCAAGCGCTCGCTGTCGACCGACGCCGGCTACTACCTCGACCCGCCCGCCCTCGGCTAGAACCTATCCGCGCGGCTGAGCCTTCAGGACGGCCTCGGCGACGACGAGGTCCTGCCACGACATGCCGACGCTCTTGAACAGCAACGGCCGGTCCCGCGGGGGAGTGGTGCGTCCGGTGACCACGTCCCGCATCGGCACCAGATCGCTCTCGCGGATCGCGCCTTCGTGCAGGGCCAGGCAGACGTCGCCGGCCTCGCGCAGTGCGGTCGCGACGTCCTCGACGACGACGGTGGCCCGCGCGCACAGCGCGGCCGGCACCTCGCGGGCGTCCGGCTCGTGCGAGCCGACGGCGATCACGACGGCGGTGTCCTGGATCAGGTCGGCGTCGAACAGCGGGGTCCGGGCGGAGGTGGCGCAGACGACGACGTCGGCCGCGCGCAGGACGTCGTCCGCCACGTCGTTTCTGGCCAGGTACGTCGTCGAGGCGAGCGGCACGGCCGCGGCGAGAGTCGCGGCGTGCGCGTGCGCCTGCGGGCCGGCTCCGAAGACGGCGAGCCGCAGCGGGCCGGGCATGGCCAGCAGCCGCGGTCGAACAGCGGCCACGGACACCGCGGGCGTCCGCAGGGTGGTCAACGCGGTGCCGTCGAGGACAGCCCGCAGGCTGAGGGAGTCTGCATCGAAGACCAGGTACGACGCCTGGATGCGGGGCAGGCCGCGCGCCGGGTTGTCCGGTGCGACGGTGAGCACCTTGATCCCCGCGTACGCCTGGGACAGCTCCGACGGCATCAGCATGAGCTCGCCACCGTGCAAGGGGACCGCCTGGCGGGGAAGGTCGGCAGACGGGTCCAGCCCGGCGACGAGGGCGGAGGCGATCGCCTCGACGGCGGCGAGCGGAGCACACGCGGCGCGCACCGCGTCGGCGTCGAGAATCAACATGTCACAGCGGCAGGGCCGGCTCGTACAGCCACGCGGTGAACAGCTCACCGAGCGGCCGCGACGTGTGGTGCTGGGCCAGCGTCGTGAAGTCCTCCGTGGTCACCGTGCCGTGCTGGCAGGTCCGCACCCAGTCGCGCACCAGCGCGAAGAACGGTGCGTCGCCCATGACCGTGCGCAGGGCGTGCAGGGTCAGCGCGCCCCGCTGGTAGACCCGGTCGTCGAACATCCGGCGCACTCCCGGGTCCGCCACCCGCAGGTCCTGGGGCAGGCCGGCCAGCAACCGGCGCGAGCGGGCCGCGTGCATCGCCGCCGGTTCGCCGCCCGACAGCTCCGACCACAGCCACTCCGCGTACTTCGCGAAGCCCTCGTTCAGCCAGATGTGCCGCCAGTCCGCCACCGTCAGGCTGTTGCCGAACCACTGGTGCGCGAGCTCGTGGGCGACCAGCCGCTCCGACCCGCGCCGGCCGTCGACGTGGTTCGCGCCGAAGATGGACAGGCCGTGTGCCTCGACCGGCACCTCCAGCTCCTCGTCGACGACGACGACGGCGTACTCGCCGAACGGGTACGGCCCGAAGACGCGCGAGAACGTCGTCATCATCTCCGGCTGCCGGGCGAAGTCGTGGCTCACCGGCGTGATCAGCCGCGGCGGCACGGCCAGGCGCTGGGGAATCGGGCCGGCGGCGAGGTCGACCAGCGCGTACCGTCCGATCTGGACCGTCGCGAGGTAGGTCGACATCGGCGCCGGCTGCTCGTACACCCAGGTGGTTCTCGTGGCTCCGGCCGTGCGGGAGACGAGCGTGCCGTTCGCGACGACCGTGTAGCGCGACCCGGTGGTCATCGCGATCCGGTACGTGGCCTTGTCGGCGGGGTGGTCGTTGCACGGGAACCAGGACGGCGCACCCGTCGGCTGGCTCGCCACCAGCGCGCCGTCGTCGAGCAGCTCCCAGCCGAGGTCGCCCCACCGGCTGGAGATCGGTTGCGGCGCGCCGTCGTAGCGCACCGTGACCGTGAACGGCCGCCCCGCCCGCAGCGGCGACGCCGGACGGATCCGCAGCTTGCCCGCGCGATGGCCGTAGCGGGCGCGGGCGCCGTCGACCAGGACCTGGCCGACCTGGAACTGGCCGAGGTCCAGGCTGAGCTCGGTGAGCGTGCTGTCGGCCGTCGCCGAGATCGTCGCCCGTCCGGCGAGGCGGCCGTGGCCGACCCGGTAGTCCAGCTCGAGGTCGTAGTGCGTCGTCCGGTAGCCGACGTTGCCGTGCCGGGGCAGATACGGGTCGGCGCTCACCTTCAGTCCGCTTGCCACGCCGCGATCGGGTTGCCCAGCCAACGGCCGCCGCCGGGCACGGTCTCGCCGCGCATGACCAGCGACGCCGGTCCGACCGTGGCGTGCGCGCCGACCGTCGCGCCCGGCAGGACGATGCCGTGCGGGCCGAGGGTGGCGCCCTCCTCCAGAGTCACCTGATCCATGCGCATGATCCGATCATGGAACAGGTGGGTTTGCACGACACAGCCGCGGTTGACCGTGGCTCCGTCGCCGAGGCGGATCAGGTCGGTCTCCGGCAGCCAGTAGGTCTCGCACCACACGCCCCGCCCGATCCGTGCACCGAGGCCGCGCAGCCACAGGCTCATCAGCGGGGTGCCGCCGACCGAGCCGGCGAGCCACGGGACCGCCAGGACCTCGACGAAGGTGTCGGCGAGCTCGTTGCGCCACACGAAGCTGCTCCACAGCGGCCGCTCGCCGACCCGGAACGCGCCGACCAGCAGCCACTTCGCCGCGAGAGTGACCACACACGCGGCGAGGCCGGCGGCGAACAGCAGCGGGCCGGCGACGGCGAGCGCGACCAGGTAGCCGCCGCCGGTGGCGAGCGCCTGGAGACCGGCGAGAGCGAGCACCGCGAGGGCCACCGTGCACATGACCGGAATGACCCGGCACACCTCGACGGCGGCCCGCGCGAGCATCAGGCGCGTCGACGGGTCGAACGTTCGGCTCTGGTCGCCGTCGGCCACCGCGCGCGGCACCTTCATGGGCGGCATGCCGAGGTACGAGCTGCCGGCCTTGGCCTTCTTCGGCGTCGCGGACAGCACGCCGACCAGCCCACGGTTGGGCACGGCCCGGCCGGGCGCGGTCATGCCCGAGTTGCCGAGGAACGCGCGCTTGCCGACGCTGGCGGCGCCGATCCGGAGCCAGCCACCGCCCAGCTCGTACGAGGCGACCATGGTGTCGTCGGCCAGGAACGCCCCGTCGCCGACGGTGGTCATCGCCGGCACCGCGAGCACGGTCGACGCCTCGACCCGGCGGCCGACCCGCATGCCGAGCGCGCGCAGCCAGACCGGCGTGAAGAGGCTCGCGTACAGGGGGAACAAGCCGACCCGGGCCACGCTCATGAGCCGCTCGGTCGCCCACGCCTGCCAGGCGACCCGCCCGTGCACCGGGTGGTAGCCGGCGCGCAGGCCGACGCTGAGCGCGCGCACGAGCGCCAGGATCAGCAGCGCGTACGTCGCCATCACCACCACCGTCGCCAGCGGCACGCCGATCAGCGCGTGGCCGAGAGCGGCCTGGAGAGTCGTGGTGCCCTGCACGAACCGGCCGAGCACCAGCAGGCCCGGCACGGCCGCGATCGCGGGGAGCAGGCCGAGCAGGAGCGAGGTCAGGCCGTACGCCACGGTCCAGCGCCGCACGCGGTCCGGGCGGCGCTGCGGCCAACGGCGGGCCGCCCGGCCGGACCGGCTCGCCGGAACGCCGGCCCACCGCTGTCCGGTGGGCACCGAGCCGATCACGCCGGACCCGGGTGCGACCTCGGCCCGCTTGCCGACCCGCGCGCCGGGCATCAGCGTGCTGCGGGCGCCGACCGTCGCGCCGGCGCCGATCCGGATCCGACCGACGTGCACGAGGTCACCGTCGACCCAGTGCCCGGACAGGTCGACCTCCGGCTCGATCGCGGCGCCCTGCCCGATCCGCAGCATGCCCGTCACCGGCGGCAGCGAGTGCAGGTCGACCCCGGCTCCGATCTTCGCGCCGAGCGCCCGTGCGTAGTAGGTGATCCATACCCCGGTGAGGTTGGTCGCGCCGCTCGCCGCCGCCAGCTGCTCGGCCAACCACAGTCGCATGTGGACACGACCGCCGCGCGGATAAGTGCCGCGGCGCAGACCCCGCAGCAGCAGGCGGGCGCCGCCGGCCGCGATCGCGATGCGGCCGGGAGGGCTGATGAACGCCAGCCAGCCGGCCAGAACCCACCACCAGGACACGGTCGGTGCCCACGGGTACGAGCCGAACAGCGCGAGCACGTTGTCGATCGCGGCCAGGGTCACGACCCAGCGCAGCCCGACCACCCCGAGCAGCGGAAGCATCAGCGCGGTCTGGGCGACGCCGGTGCGCCGCGGCGTCGGGAGCACGGTGCGGGTGGCCGCCTCCGCGGCGGTGAAGTCGTCGAGCCGGCGGGCCAGCGCGCGCAGGGTCGGATGCTGGTAGACGTCGCTGACCGACGCGCCCGGGTGGTGCGCGCGCAGCAGCGTCACGAGCTGTGCCGCGCCGAGGCTGGAGCCGCCGGAGGCGAAGAAGTCGTCGTCCGGGCCGTTCGGCGCGACGCCGAGGATCTCACTCCAGCACTCGGCCAGCCAGGCCTCTGTGCCCTCGAGGCGATGGACGGTCGCGGCGGCCTCGAGCTCCGGCAGCGGCCACGGCAGGGCGGCCCGGTCGACCTTGCCCGACGTGCGGGTGGGCAGGGCGTCGACCAGGGCGATCAGGGGGACCAGCGCGGCGGGCAACGCGGCACGCAACCGCTCGACGGCCGCCGCCTTGTCGAAGCCGCCGTCCGACGTCGGCACGACGTAGCCGACCAGGAGCTGGTTGCCGTGCTTGGTGGTGCGCACCGCGGCGGCGGCCGCGGCCACGTCCGGCAGTGCCTGGAGGGCCGCGTCCACCTCGCCGAGCTCGATGCGGCGGCCGCCCAGCTTGACCTGCTCGTCGGCGCGGCCGAGGAAGACCAGGCCCTCGGGCTCGGCGCGGACCAGGTCACCGCTGCGGTACGCGCGGGACCAGCCCAGCGAGGGCAGCGGCGCGAACTTCTCCGCGTCCTTCTCGGCGTCCAGGTAGCGGGCCAGCCCGACACCGCCGATCACCAGCTCGCCGATCTCGCCGATCGCGGCCGGGTGACCCCAGGGACCCATGACCGCGAGCTCCCAGCCGTCGAGCGGCAGCCCGATGCGCACCGGACCCTCGCCGGTCAGCTGCGCGGCGCAGGCGACGACGGTGGCCTCGGTCGGCCCGTACGTGTTCCACACCTCGCGGCCCTCGACGGCCAGCCGCTCGGCCAGCTCGGGCGGGCAGGCCTCGCCACCGAAGATCAACAGCCGCACGTCGTCGAGGGCCTCGGCCGGCCACAGCGTGGCGAGCGTCGGGACCGTGGAGACCACGGTGATCCGCTGCTCGACCAGCCACGGTCCGAGATCCATCCCGGTGCGCACCAGCGCGCGCGGCGCGGGCACCAGGCAGGCGCCGTGCCGCCACGCGAGCCACATCTCCTCGCATGACGCGTCGAACGCGACCGACAGCCCGGCGAGCACCCGGTCGTCCGGCCCCAGCGGCTCGTCGCGCAGGAAGAGGCGGGCCTCGGCGTCGACGAACGCGGCGGCGGAGCGGTGGGTCACCGCGACGCCCTTCGGCCGGCCGGTCGACCCGGAGGTGAAGATGATCCACGCGTCGTCGTCGGGGCCGGGCCGGCGGGGCTTTCCGCCCGGTGCCCGGCGCGGCGTCAGCGTGCGCTCCGGTCCGAGGACGGCACACACGTCGGCCTCGGCGAACACGAGCTCGGCGCGCTCGTCCGGGTCGTCGGCGTCCACCGGGACGTAGGCGGCACCGGCGGCCAGGACCGCGAGGATCGAGACGTACAGGTCGACGGTGCCGGACGGCACGCGGACCCCGACCCGGTCGCCGACCCCGACGCCCGTCGCCACGAGCCGCTGCCGCAGCTCACCGATCTCGGCTTCGAGCGCCCGGTAGCTGAGCTGGACGGTCCCGTCGTCGATCGCCGAGGCGTTCGGGTGGAGCTGGGTGGTTTGGGCGAGGATGTCCAGAAGGGTGCGCGTCGGAGGCGCGTTCTCCGCGGAGTAGAGAGCCCACGGCTGGGCGGGCGCGACGGGCAGCGGCTCGGCGGGGGACTCAACCAGATCGACTTCGGCCACGTACGCGTGCACGCTCCACCCTCCGACGAACATGAGCTGCACCGCCGGCGGGCAAGGCGCATCGGATCGCGGCGGCACACCGCGACCACCGACCGAAAAGCGTAACCCAGTGTTAACCGAAGTGGCGTCTGAAAGGCCAACGTGGTGGCTGGCATCACAAGGAAGGTGTCCACGCCCACAGTGGACAGCCGGTCCCCGGGACGGTCGTCGACCCTCCCGGGACGCTGGTCAACTAGCAGCACTCGATCGAGTGGCCGCCCGAACTTCCCCCGAGCGTGCTCGCGGCGGCGGGTGCGGCCGCTATCGCGATCATCGCGGCGCCGCCCACGATGACGATCGCGATTCGCCGAGCCAGGTTCGTGCGGAAGCGTGCCATTGACATCTCCTCACCCCCGTGGGTCAGCCGCGCCGACCCCGTTGGCCGACCACCCTGCCAACCGTGCGTGGAGGGACCGTGGAAGCCGCATCGACACGGTACGATCGAGCGTCCAGTGCTCGTGGGGGGAGCCGTGATTGAGCGGTCTGCGCATCGCCGTGCTCGGACCGTTGCGGATCGAGCGCGACGACATCGGCGTTCCTCTCGGACCACAGCTCACCGCGCTGACCTCGACGCTCCTGCTGGAGCCGGGCGGTGCGATCCCGGCTCGGCGCCTGATCGATCTGTTGTGGACCGGCGCGCCGCCGGACGGCGCGGGCGCCACCCTCCGCAGCCACGTCTCTCATCTGCGCAGGGCACTCGGGCCCGACCTGCTCGTGACGGTGGGTCGCGGCGCGAGCCTCGGCTACCGCCTCGACGTCGACCCTGACGCCGTCGACTCGCACCGCTTCGTGTCGGCCTTTGCGCAGGCGCAGCGGGCCGACGACGCCGCGCGCTCCCTGGCGCTCCTCGACGAGGCGCTCGCGCTCTGGCGCGGTCCCGCGTACGCCGACATCGCCCATCAGCCCTTCGCCCTGCCCCAGATCGCCCGGTTGCAGGGCCTGCGCCAGGCCGCCCGGCGCGATCGTGCCGAGGCGCTGTCCGCGCTCGGCCGGCACGACGAGGCGGCGCGGGAGCTGCGGTCGCTGCTCGGCGAGGACCCGTTCGACGAGGCCCTGCGCCGCCTCCTGGTGGTCGCCCTCTACGCGCGACGAAAGGTCGCCGAAGCCGCCGAGGTCTGCCGGGAGGGGCTCGAACTGCTCCACCACCACGGCATCGACTCGCCGGAGCTCCACGACCTGCAACGGTTGGTGCTGCGGCGCGAGCTGTCGAGCGACCCCGAGACCGAGGCGCCGCGACAACTTCCCGCCGATCCGCCGGTGCTCGTCGGGCGCGACGACGTCCTCCGCGCGGCGGTGGCGCACCTGCGCACGCCGCGCCGCGGACCGACCGTCCTGCTCGTGACCGGCCCCGCCGGAGTCGGCAAGACGAGCGTCGCCGTGCGCCTGGGCCACGAGGTCGCGGACGACTTTCCGGACGGCGCGCTCTACGCGGACCTGTGCCCTGCCGGCGCACCCGCCCCGCCCGCCACGGTGTTGCACGGTTTCCTCGACGCCCTCGGCGTCGCACCGAACCGGATCCCCGACGACCTGTCGGCCCGCGCGGCGAAGTACCGCAGCAGGCTCGGTCGGCGGCGGATGCTCGTCCTGCTCGACAACGCCCGTGACGCCGCGCAGGTCCACGACCTGATCCCGGGATCCGCCGGCTGCGCCGTCGTGGTGACAAGCCGCAACAAGCTGCCCGGTCTGGTCTCGAGCGTCGGCGCACGGCCGTTCCCGTTGGAGCTGCTGCCACCGGAGTCCGCCCGCGAGCTGTTCACCGCGCGGGCCGGCCGGCCCGCGAAAGCGGGAGACGAGGCGGCGCTCACGAGGATCGTCGAGCGTTGTGCGGGCCTGCCGTTGGCACTCGCCATCGTCGCCGCCCACGCCGCCACCCGACCGCACCTCGCCTTGTCGGCTCTGGCAGCCCAGCTCGCCGGAGTCCACAATGGTCTCGCGGCCGACCTTCGAGCGGTGTTCTCGTGGTCCTACCTGGCGCTCGCCGAGCGGGACCGCCAGATGTTCCGCGTGCTGGGGCTCTTTCCGGGCGTGACGATCGGCACACCGGCCGCCGCCAGTCTGGCCGGCACGACCGAGGTGTCCGCCGGCGCGGCACTGGCGTCCCTCGCGGAGTCCAACATGGTCACCGAGCTGCCGGGCGGCCGCTTCGCCACGCACGACCTTCTTCGCGCCTACGCCCTCGAGCTCGCGGCACGGGACGGGGACGCGCCCGTCCGCCGGCTCGTCGACCACTGTCTGCACCTGGCCGAGGCCGCCGACCGGCTGCTGTGGCCGCATCGTCACCGCAGAGGCACGCCGACCGTGGTCGCGGCGTTCGACGACCAGGAACAGGCGACGGCCTGGCTGACGGTCGAGCAGCCCGTGCTGCTGGCCCTGCTGGACGCTCCGACGACCGATGACGTCGCGATCGCCGCGCTCGCCCGGGCGATGACGACCTTCCTCTACCGGTCGCTGCAACCGGGCGTCGTGCTCTCCGTGGCCACGGCGGCGTTGCGGGCCACCGAGCGCGCCGGTGACCGGTGGGGACAGGCGGACGCCCTGCGCGAGCGCGGCCTCGCGCTGATCCTGCTCGACCGGCATGCCGAAGCGGCCGACACCCTGGACACGGCTCTTCGCCGGTTTCGCGACCTCGACGACCACGTCGGCATGGCCGACACCCACCTCACGCTCGGCTGGCTGGCGGACCAGCAGGCGCGCCTGGGCGACGGCCTGCACCACGACCGCGAGGCGCTGGCCCTGTTCGTGCGGGCCGGCGACGTCGCGGGCCAGGCACGCGCCCTCAACGCGGTCGGCTGGGACCACGCACGGTTGGGCAACCACGCCGAGGCGCTGCGGCACTGCCGTCGGGCCGTGCGGCTGCACCAGGAGCGCGACGACTCGTCGGGCGCGGCGCGGGCCTACGACAGCATCGGGTACGCGCTCCACCACCTCGGCCACTATTCCGAGGCGCTGGACAACCTCCGGTGCGCATTGGCGATCCACCGCGCGGACGGCGACCTCTTCCCGGTCGCGGAGACGCTGACCCACCTGGGCGACACGCTGCACGCCAGCGGATCGACCGGTGAGGCCCGCGCCGCCTGGGAAGAGGCACAAGGCATCCTGGGTCACTCCGCGGCGATCGAGATCCGGGAGCGGCTGAGTCGCACGCGCTGAAGCCCGGGAGCGTCACCGTGCGACGCCCCCGGGCGACAAGGCTCAGCAGTACAGGTTGTTCCCGGCGGGGACGCCGAGGATGCCGACGAACTGCTGGTAGCGGGTGACGCGGCTCTGCACCTGGGCGGGGTTGCCGCCGTTGCACTCGATCGAGCCGTTGATGCTGCGGATCGTCTGGCCGAACCCGGCACCGGTGACCATGGCGTTGTGCGCGGTCATCGTGCCGGGGCCGTTCTGGGTCATCCAGTACCAGATGCCGGTCTTCCAGGCGACCGCCGCGTCGGTCTGGACCAGCCAGGGGTTGGTCAGCAGCGGCAGCCCGAGCGCGTTGCCGGCCGCGTTGTAGTTGAAGTTCCAGCTGAGCTGGATCGGCCCCCGGCCGTAGTAGGCGGCCTGGCCGGCGGGGCACCCGTACGGCTGGTTCGGGTCGCAGTAGTGGGGGTAGTTCGCGGTGTTCTGCTCGACGATGTAGACGAGCCCGCCGGTCTCGTGGTGCACGTTGGCGAGGAAGGCCGCGGCCTCCTGGCGCTGGACGGTGGTGCTGCCGGTCCTGGCGAACGCGGGGTACGCGCTGAGCGCCGCGACCAGCCCGGAGTAGGTGTAGAACGAGTTCCGGCCCGGGAACATCTGGTTGAACTGGGACTCGCTGACCACGAAGCCGCCCGTCGGTGGTGGGTCGGTCGGGTTGCCGCCACCCCCGCAGGTGTAGGGATCCCAGTACCAGGTGCTGATGATCGGGTCGTAGCCTGGGTTGTCGTGCTCGGCGATGTAGTAGAGGCCGTTGGTGTAGCGGACGATCGCGCCGGTCGCGTAGAAGGTGCCGGCCGCCCAGTTCGGGTAGTTGCAGGTGCCACCGGGGGTGCCGCCACCGCCGTCACAGGGGCCGAGGTCCTGCCAGACGCCGGTGGTGCCGGGCGGGGCCTCGCCCTGCGTCCACCACTTCGCCTGGTAGTTTCGACCGTTGCGGGAGGCCTGGTTGCCTCCCCAGTAGACGGTCGACGCCTGCCAGGCCGCCGAACAGGCGGCGGCCGACGCCGCGGTGGCGGGGATGATCGCGACCACTCCGCCGCTGACGGCCACGGCCAGAGCGACGAGAAGGGCACGCAGTCTCGACATGCGATCACTCCTTTCTGGAGGATGCCCCTGCGAGCGGGACAGGGGCCATGGATCGATGCCCGTGACTGTAGCACCTTCTGTTCGTAAACTTTACTAATAGTTCGTGCGCGGCAGGTGCGGAAGCCGGATCGGTCGAAGCTCAGACCGGGGGCGGTTGTTCGAGCCGGCGCCGGGTGCCGGCAGGCACCCGCAGGGTCGGCGGGTGTGGCTCGGGCCGGGGGAACGCGACAACGGATGCGCCCGCGTCGTCGCCGGTCAGCAGTGCGAACGTGCCGGTCGCTTGGAGGACCCGCCGGATGACGCCGCGCGCGCCGGTGACGAGCAACCGGCGTCCCTCGTTGGCCGCGACCCAGAACCCGCCGACCAGCACGCTGACGGCGCGGGCGTCGAGGAAGGTGGCCGCGGTCAGGTCGACGACGACGGTCGATGTGGGCGTGGCCAGCGCGGCAGTGACGGACGCCAGCAAAGCGGTCTCCGCTTCGACGTCCGCGTCGCCGGTGACCGTGACGACGCCGTCGTCAGTGCAGGCGATCTCGACGGTCGAGGTCCGCCAGACCTGCGGACGCGATGACCCCTCGGGCAGCGAAGCCATGGTCAACTCCAGCTGGAACGTCCACTGTCAAGACCGCGACCATCCTAACCAGCCCACCGTCGATCGGCTCAGCCGTTCACTCGTCGGGGTCGGTCGTGAGGTGGGGAAGCCGCACGGCGTCCATGATCATGTGGGCGGTGCTGCCGGGCGGGGCGTACAGGCGCAGGCTGGCCCTGTTCGTGGTGCTCATGGTGGTCAGCCGGTGTAGTGCGGCGACGCCGACGCTGGCCAGGAGCGTGACTCCGGTGAGGTCCACGGTGAGGTTCCGGGTGCCGGAAGCGGTCGCCGTGATGAGATGGGTCTCGAATGCGGGGGCCGATTCGCGGTCGACGGGTCCATCGACGCGGATGCGCGATTCGCCGGCCCATGGCTGGTCGAACATCAGGAACGGGTCGGCTGCGCTCTGGCGGTGCGTCGGGCGGGAGATCAGTTGGTCGTCGGTCAGCAGCCGCGCGGGCCTGGAGAGCCGATGGCGCACGGTGGCGCGGGTTCCGTGCTCGTCGTGGTCGATCACGACGGTGTCCGCCAGGTTCGCGGCCAGCGTCAGACCGAGGCCGCGCCCCGACGAGGGCCTGGGGTCGCGCCACCGGCCGTGGTCGCGCACCCTGGTGGTGACGCGTCCGTCGTCGTGCAGCGTGGCACTGATGGCGACGTGCGGCGGGTCGGCCGTGTCGGCGTAGGCGTGCTCGAGGGCGTTCGCGGCCAGCTCGTTGACGGCGTGCTGCAGGACCAGGACATCCTCCTTGGACGCCCCTGCGGCGGTGAGCCACGAGGCGAGCTCCCGCCGCACGTAGGACAGCACTCTCGGTGTGCGGCCGATCGTCAGCGCGAAGTCCGGCTGTGGGTCGACCATCCGCGCGGCCAGCAGGGTTATGTCGTCCGCATGCCCGGTCGTCCGGGTGAGCAGCTCCAGCGTCTGGGTGCAGACCCGCTCCGCGGCCGTTCCGGAATCCCCGCGCAACGCCCGATCGGCTGCCACGTTGGTGGCTACCTGGGCGAGCTCGACGGTGGCCTGTGCCACCGTCCGGCCCGGACGTTCGAGAATGCCGTCGGTGTAGAGCACGAGCATGTCGCCGGGCTCGAGCCGGTCGCGGCGGATCGCTACGGTGTCGTCCGGGACGACGCCCAACGGTTTGGCGCCGGAGGACGGCAGGAATCGGCCGTCCCCACCGCGCGGCAGGACCAGCGGCGGAGGATGCCCGGCGGTGCAGTAGGCGAGCTCCCCGCTGGCAGGATCGAGGACGGCCACGCACACCGTCGCGGCGAGCGCGCCGGGCACGCGGGCCGCCATGCGGTCGGTGGCCGCCACGGCGGCGACGAGGTCACCGGTGGCCGTGAGGCGTTCCTGGATGAGGATGCGCAGCTGCCCCATCACCGCCGACGCGGTCACGCCGTGTCCCACCACGTCGCCGGCGACCAGCCCGAGCCGGCCGTCGGACAGCGGCATGGCATCGAACCAGTCCCCACCGGCGGCGGTGTGGACGTCGGCGAGCAGGTAGCTCGCGGCCACCTCCACCCGCGGCAACACCGGCACGCCGGAGGGCAGCAGCGCGACCTGAAGGGCGTGGATGACGTCGCGGGCCTCCGCGTAACGCTGCTCCGCCTCGGCCGCGCGTCGTGCGGCGGCCCGCCGCGCGTGCACCTGCTCGGTCTGATCGACCACGTCGACGATCAGACCGGCCACCGTGCCACCGAAATAGCGCTGCCGCCGCACGTTCAGGTCGAGGAAGATCTCGACGCGGTCGGGTCGGTCGATCTGCACCCGCAGGTCCTTCAGGAACGCCGGCTCGCCGGTGGCGCGCACGCGTTCGAGAATGTCGAACACGTGCTGCCCGAGGACTTCGGGAAAAACCTCACGGATCGGAACGCCGATCAGTTCGGAGCGGCCGGTGTACGCACGGTAGGAGGCCGTGGCGGCGACGACGGTCAGCTCCGGGCCGGCCAGGGCGACCACTATCGGCTGCTGGGCGTCGAAGACGTTACGCACGACCTCCGCGTCGCCGACCATTCGCGACATCGGATCACCATCGGGCATCTCATCAGCCTCCCCGACGAACCTAGCCACATTGTGCTGCTGGCTACCCCGCTTTCCGCTGCGGGTTGCCGCGCGCCACACTCCCGTGCTCGAGAACGTCGGGCTCCGTCGTGAGCAAGGTCAGGACGCCCATGACCTCGAGCATCCGGCGCACGACCGGCTGGACGTTCGTGACGACCAACGACACACCACGTTCGTCGGCGCGGTGCCGGCCGGAGAGCAGCACCCGGATGCCGGTGGAGTCGAGGAACGGCACGCCGGCGAGATCGACGACCACCGCGCGCACCCCGGGCCGCGCGACCCCGTCCTGGAGCGCGTCGTCCAGCTGGCAGGCGTTGTCCATGTCCACCTCGCCGGCGACGGCGACGGTCAGCGCGTTCTCGTCCAGATACCGCTCGACGAAAAGATCGAGCATATCGTGCCATCCGCTGGTCATGACGAAACTGCCGATCATGGGAGGCTGAGCCGATTGCTAGCGATGGAGTGTGGCCCGACCACGCCGCTGCCGCCATCGACCGGTACGGCATCAGTGGGGGTCCACTCGTCCTAGCTTCGGTGCCGCCCCCGGGGCCGGTGATTTCTCTCCGCGGTTTGGGTATGTCCACCATCGCCGGAAAGGCGGTGGTCCGTGATGTGGAAGCTCTACCCGTTCGTCGCGGCGGCGACCGCCGTCCTGCTCGCGATGGCCGTCGGAGACAAGGTAGGCCGCGACGGGGCGTGGATGTTCGTCGTCGTGCCGATGCTGGCGGTGGTCGCGGTCGCGCTGACGGTCCGCCGCATCCGCCGCGGCACGTGAGGATGGCCAGCGAGGAGCTGTGGGCTGACCTCGTCCAGGCGGAGCAGGAGCTTCGCTCCGCCCGGGCGAGGTTCCTCGCGGACGACCCGGTCGAGGTCCTGCGCCAGAAGCTGACCATGTCCGCTCCGACCCCACCCGACCGCGACCTGGCACTGCGGTTGCTCCACCAGTACGGGGGCACCCGACCTGAGATCGTCGAGGCGCTGGTCCCGGAGCTGTTCGAGTGGTCGCTGGGCCTGGACTCCTATCGGTCGCAGTGGATGCGCGAGGTAGGCACACACGGTGTGGACCACGTCGACGGCACGGTCGGGCGGCGGCAGGTGTACGTCAGTGCCGGCGGGAGGTTGCGCCACACCGAGGCGCTGGCGATCACCTCGTCGAACGTGCCGTGCAGGAGGCGGCGGAGGCCGCGGGCGCCGGCCAGCGGCAGCGCGTGCAGGTAGGCGAACGTCGCGAACCCGGCCCCGGGGGCCAGCACCTGGGCCACCGCTGTCAGGGTCCGCTGCTGCGCGGCGGCCGGGAACAGTGACCACGGCAGGCCGCTGACCACCGCGTCGACCCGGTCCACGCCCCGTTGCCGGAGGATGGCCCGCAGGTCCGCGGCGTCGCCCACGACGACCTCGAGATCCGGTCGTCGGGCGCGCAGCCGGGCCGCCAGGGCCGGGTCGATCTCGATCGCCAGGTGACGGGAGCCAGGCAGCAGCCGCCGGCCGATCGCGTCGCTGACCGTCCCGGTGCCGGCTCCTAGCTCCACGACCGTCGAAACGTGCGTGCGGGGGACGATCTCGGCCAGACGGCGACAAAGGTGCGGGGCGCTCGGGGCGATCGCACCGACCGAGCGGGGGTTACGGCTCGCGGCGTCGAGGAAGGCCAGCAGGTCATTCACGCCCACCAGCCTCGGCAGCGCCGGGCGTCGTGACCTCGGCCAGGAAGCCCGCCCCGCCGGCCGTCAGCAGGAGCGGACTCCTGCCGAAGGAGGAGCCGGGCACCCAGGGTGGCGATCTAGGGTCGACCGGTGTCAACCACGTACTGGCTGCGCCTGGTCCCGATCGCCCTGGCCGTGTTCTACCTGCCGTTGGCGGACCAGCCGGGCAACCCGGTCGACGGCTGGGCGTGGCTGATCGGGCTGGGTGCCGGCGCCTTGTTCGCGTTCGGGCGCCGGATTCCGTTGACGATGGTGCTCTGCCTGGCCGTCCTCCTGGCCGTCAGCGACCGGGTCGGCACGCATGCCGACGTGGTGGTCATCCTGGCGACCTTCGCGGCGCTGATCGATCTCGCCATGCACCGGGACCGCCGATGGATCGCGGTCGGCGCGCTCGCCGCCGCTGTCGGACTGTTCGTCAACTTCGTCGACGTGCCGCTGTCGCCGCTCCAACCGCCGTTCTTCTTCGTGCTCACCGGCGTGATCGCCAGCCTGCTCGGCGCACCGGTCCTCCTGGGCCTGCACCTCAAGGCGGCCCGACTCGCCACCGTGCAGGCCCAGCAGCGGGCGCTCGAGATCGAGCGACGACAAGAGTCCGAGAAGGCGATGGTACGAGCCACCGAGCGCACCGCCATCGCCCGTGAGCTGCACGACATCGTGGTCCACCACGTCGCCTCGATCGTGCTGCGGGTCGGCGTGGCCCGGCACCTCGACCCCCACGCCGACCCGGAGACCGCGTCCGCCCTCGACGACGTGCACGCCACCGGCACCGCCGCGCTGGCCGACCTGCGCCGCCTGGTCGCGGTGCTGCGTGACCCGGCGACCCTCGCCGACGACGCCCACGCTCCCTTGCTCGACCCGGCCGACCTGCCCGACCTGCTGCACGAGGCCGTCGCCCGCAGCCGCAACGCCGGCCTGTCCCTCGACGCCGCTGTCGACCCGGCCGTCGCCGGGCTCGACGCCGTGCGCGGGCTCGCGTTGCTGCGGGTGGTCCAGGAAGGGCTGACCAACGTGCTCAAGCACGCCGGCCCCGGCGCGAACGCGACGGTCGCCGTGACCGTGACGGCGGACGGTGCCGTCCGGGTCGACATCGCCGACGACGGCGACCCGCCTCCGCGACACCCCTCGACCGGCGGGCACGGCCTGCTGGGCATGCGCGAGCGCATCCACCTGCTCGGTGGCGACTTCGCGGCCGGACCCGGCCCGTCCGGCTGGCGGGTCCGGGCGACCCTCCCGACCACGGCGGCGGCCCCGGCGTGAGCATCCGGCTCCTGCTCGTCGACGACCAGCGGCTCGTGCGGGCCGGCCTGCGCGCCCTGTGTGCCGCCGAACCCGACATCGAGATCGTCGGCGAGGCGGTCGACGGGCTGGACGCGGTGCGCCTGGCCGAGCGGCTCGTGCCGGACGTCATCCTGATGGACCTGCGCATGCCCCGGATGGACGGGATCGAGGCGACGACCGCGATCCTGCGCGGCCGCCCGCAATCGAGGATCACCGTGTTGACGACGTTCGACGACGACGACCACCTCTACCCGGCCCTGGCCGCCGGCGCGTGCGGCTTCCTGGTCAAGGACGCGACACCTGAGGAACTGCTCGACGGCATCCGCCGCACGGCCCGCGACGAGAACGCGTTCAGCCCGACGGTGCTGCGGCGCCTGGTCACGCAGGCGATGACCAAGCGGACCGAGCCTTCCGCGCCCACCCCCGCGACGCCGCTGACGGCACGCGAGCGCGACGTGCTGCGCCTGCTCGGTGCGGGCATGTCCAATGCGGACATCGGCCAGCGGCTGCACCTCGGCGTCACCACGGTCAAGACCCACGTGGGCAACCTGATGACCAAGACGGGCTACGCCAACCGGGTCCAGCTCGCCGTGTTCGCCGTGCGCGCGGGCCTCATCGAGGAGAGTTGACAGGTCGTCGGATCTATCGCATCGCCCGGCTCGGCGCGAGGATGGTCGCATGAGGCCCGGGGTCGGAACCGTCGAGGAGTCACACGCTGGCCACCTCGAGACCATGCTGGCGTACGTGGACGGGCAGGACCTCAACCGCCAGGAGACGTTCCACGCGTGGGAGGCGGAGCTCCCGCCCGACGCGCGAGCGGCATTCGCCGGGCTCAAGGACTCAGCTGCGATCCGCGCCAGCATCCTCGAGGCGTTTCCCGGCAACACCGTCCACAATGTCAGCGGGATGAACGAGGTCTATGTCTCCAACATGGGCGCGAAGGGCTCCGACCGGGCCTTTCTCCAGCAGCACATCGACGGGCCGTTCGGCCTCCTGCCGTTCGTGACGCTCCTGCGGTGCCTGGTCGTCGTGCGGGGCAACGACCGCGTCACGACGGTCTTCGCGGCGCAGAAGGTCCGGAACACGCTGCGTACGGGCGAGTTCTGCTGGCTCGACTACAACCGCGACATCCACCACATCGTCAAGAGCGGCGACCCCGACGACCTCCTCGACGACAGCCGCATCTGCCTCAAGGTGCACTACGCTGTCGTACCGCGCTGGCTCGGGCCGGTTCGTTCGTTGTTCGCGGGGTGGAACGAGACCTACAACCGGCGTGCGCGGGAGCTGTTCGTCGCGAGCAAGAACCCACAGTCGGCGATCGGCAGGGCCCTCGGCGCCGTCGTCAACGTCGGCACGTTCCTCTATCCGCTGTTCTTCCTGTGCGTCGGCGTGCTGAACCTGCTCGCCCTGCTGCTGCTCTGGGGTGTGACCTCGGGGCATCCGACCGAGCGGGTCTATCTCCTCAGCTTCGTGCACTACTTCCTGTACGTCGTCGCGCACCTCTTCCGGACGGTCGAGCCGGGCAGGTTCGCGCGGGACGCCACGTTGTTCCAGCTGGTGGCGCTCGGCACGCTGTTCTACCAATACGGGCGGGCAGGGCTCGACGTGCCGTCGCTGGCCGTTGCCGGGGTGGGGTTCGGGCTGTCCGGGCTCGCGTTCCTGCGACTGGGGTCCGACCGCACATACTTCGGCGCCGAGTTCGGCGTCGTGCCACCGGGCAGGGTCTCGGGCTTCCCCTACGGCGTCATCCCGCATCCGATGATCGTCGGGAAGCTGGTCGGCTTCGCGGGGCTCGCGCTGCACGCTCCGTTCCGCGCGGCATGGTGGCCCCTGCTGCTCGCGCACGCGGCATGTTACGTCGTCGTCCTGTGCCAGGAGGTCGTGAACCGGCACGTGGACTATCGGTTCGAGGAGACCCACCGGGATTTCGCGCGCTTCCACCAGCGCACGGGCAACGTGGTCGTGCACCTCTTCTCCACGGGCGCCGGCCTGCTCGGCGTCTTCGGCCTCGTCGGCGCCGCGGCGGTCGCCCTCGGCGTGACCCCTGCGGCGGCGGTGGCGTTCCTCGCGGTGCTCTACGCGTTCTTCTGTGCCTACACGACGCCCGACCAGACGGCGGTGGCGTCGATTCTGTACACGGCCGCGGTGTTCGCCGTCTACCTCGGGGTTCCCACGCTCGGCTGGCTCGTCTCCGCGGGGCTGGTCGTGGTCGGATGGGTCGCCCAGGACGTGTCGCACATCGTGTTCCGCGAGCGGACCTATCTGAGCTCGTATCAGCGTGGGCGTGGAGCCGCGGGGCAGTT
Organism: Asanoa sp. NPDC049475; assembly: GCF_040676915.1. Classification (NCBI taxonomy): domain Bacteria; kingdom Bacillati; phylum Actinomycetota; class Actinomycetes; order Micromonosporales; family Micromonosporaceae; genus Asanoa; species Asanoa sp. NPDC049475. Next base: position 495,862 of record NZ_JBFAPY010000005.1, read on the forward strand.
CGTGCTGCACAGCGTGCTGCTCGTGCCGTTGCTGTGCCGGGCGGCGTTCTTCCGGACGGCGGTCACCCGAGCCGCATGACGGCCGCGCGGAGCTCCATCGGTCGCTCGAACGGGATCGCGTGACCGGTGTCCGCCAGGACGGTCAGCCGTGCGTGGGGAAAGCACCGCGCCAGCACGGTCGACTGGCGCGGGGCCAGCACCCGGTCGTCGGCGCCGACGACGACCTCGACCGGCACGCGCACGGCTCCCAGCCGGCGGTCGGTTCGATGGAACGCCATCGCCACCGCCTGCAGGACGGAGTTGAAGCGCGAGTAGGGCTCGGCTCGCTGGATTCGCCGAAGCGGCGCGAGAAGCTCGCGTGCGTGCTCGCCGTCGTGGACGAGGAGGCGGTCGCACCTCGCCCACACGCTCACGTTCTTCGAGAGGGCCGCCCCGACGGTCAGGGGCAGCGAGCGCACGAACGCCGGTGACCTGCTGTCGCCGCGGGCCGAGCTCGCCGACAGGACCAGACCGCCGACGCGTCCGGGATGCCGCAGCGCCAGGTGCTGCGCGACCATCCCGCCCATCGACTCTCCCACCACGATGGCGGGCACGTCCCCGACGCTGTCGCGCACGACGGCGGCCGCGTCGTCGGCCAGGGTGGCCAGCGTGTACGGCCGCAGCGTGCGCGCCGACCCGCCCGTGCCGCGGTGGTCGACGAGCACGACGCGGAAGGGCAGTGGTCCCACCCGTTCGAGCCAGGGGATCCAGCTGCTCCCGGACCGCCCGTAGCCGGGCAACAGCACCAGCGGCCGAGCGCCTGGATCACCACAGACCTGGTATGACAGCCCGCGGTGGATCCAACGGCGGTCCATCACGCCTTGAACCGCGCGACGACGTGGTAGCGCAGCGGGCCGTGCTCGAGGTCGGTGGCGCCGTGGCGGTGCAGCAGGTCGTCCGGCACGGCCTGGACGTGGAACGCGGCGAGGAACGAGCGCAGCATCCGTCCCGCGAGGTCCGAGAAGTCGACCACCCACAGCTCGCCTCCGGGCGCGAGGTGCCGGCGGGCGTTGTCGATCGCACGGTCCTTGTCGACGACCATCGACAGGCAGTACGACATGAGGATGCGCTGCGGCGGCCCACCCAGGACCGCGCTGATGTCGCCGTCCTCGGCGAAGCCCGGGTCGATCCGCGCCCACGGGCATCGGCGCCGGGCGTGCGCGCGCATGACGTCGCTCGCCTCCAGGCCACCCAGTGCCGCGTCCGGCCGGCGGCGGTGGAGCCGGGCCAGGTTGCGGCCCGTGCCCGGGCCGAGCTCCACCAGGGTCGACCATTCGCTGGTCACCAGGCGGTCGAGCACGCCGTCGCGGCCGAACAGGTAGTACTTCCGGGACGCGTCGTAGACGTGGTGGGTGAGCCGGTAGTACCGGTCGAGGAACGCGCGGTGGTCAGCGTGCGAGGTCATGCGCGCTCGACGACCCGGTAGACGTTGACGCGTCCGTACAGCCGGGTCCGCTCCTGCTCGCTGGCCAGGGTCGAGGTCGGCTCGACGCGCTCGTACACGTCGGAGAGTCCGACGCGGTCGACGACGCACGCGTCTTCCACGCTGCGCGTCAGGACGACCGCGCCCTCGCCGCCGACGCGGGCGATCCGCTGGAGGAGCAGGCGTTGCGCGGGTGCGGGCATCCAGTCGAGGACGTCGCACAGGGAGAAGTGGGACCACCGTCCCGGCGCGCCGTCGGCGAGCAGTCGTTGCAGCGACTCGCGGTGGAAGCCCACCCGGGTCGGCGCCACCAGCGAGTGTTTGTGGCTCTGCTCCCGCAGATAGGGCGGCATCGCGTCGGGGTGGTCATGGTTGAACTCTCCGGTGAGACACACCCAGACGAACCAGTTCGTCTCCAGGTCGGTCTGTGTCAGACGTTCGAAATGCGCGGTGACGACGTCCATCATGGTCGCCGCCCGGCTCGCGCGCAGGTTGCGCCGCCGCTGCTCGAAGTTGACGCCGACGCCGAGCTGGAACAGCGGGGTGTTGACCAGCCCACGCATCGGCCACCAGCGCCGGAGCCCGGCGATGATGGGCGCGAACCGCGCGAGACGCTCGGTGGGCGGGAGTGCTTGGACGGTGCGCAGGAACTCCGCGTCCACGCCCACCTTCCGCCGCAGCCACCGCTGGAAGGTCCCGACGAGGCCCTCCGCGTAGAGGTTGTGCCGGAAGCGGTGGTGGTTCGTGCTCCAGTACCGCGCGACCCACGCCGGCAGGTCGCCCATGAGCGGTCGGAGCGCGCGCTCCGGATCGGGGTGCCGGCCGCGGCCGAGCAGTTCGTAGAACTCGGCGTGCGACGTCATCCGCCTGGCCGCGGCGACCTTGAGGGCGGTCAGGGCCAGGTGGTGCGGGTTGGTGTCGACGGCGTCGATCCGGGCCGGGTGCGCGGCCAGCAGACCCGCCACGCCGCAGCCGGCCCCGCTGACCGCCAGCACGCGCGCACGGGAGTCCAGGTCCAGGACGCGGTTGTCGACCTCCGAGTCCTCGTACAGCAGGGAGAAGGTGAAGAGGTGTTCGAAGGTCGCGCCGAACGCGCGGTCGGCTAGGTCAGGCACCGGCGTAGCTCGTCGCCGAACCGGCTCGTCCACTCGTCGATCTCCCCGCCGGACCACCCCAGATGGCGGGGAGAGTAGTACCAGTCGATGCGCGTCGTGCCTTCGATCACGGAGCATTCGACGTACAGCGGCGGCTGTTTGACACGGCACTCGGGGTCCCACATCTCGCCGAGGTCGCCCTCGCGCAGCGAGAAGAGGCCACTGCGACTCCGGGTCGGCACCTCGCCCTGGAAGTTGAACCAGAGCATCGGGGAGGGTGCGCCGTTCGTGCCGTTCCCCAGGTACGTGAGCGCGTCGAACGACATGCCCGCCGACGGGACCTCCGCGAGTCGTCGGCTGACGGCGGCCAGCGTCTCCGCCGGGCTCTGCGCGGAACTGTCGTCGAACGCGAGCGGGAAGGTGCAGTGCAGGTCGCCGACCGTCCGCGAGACGTCGAGGCCGTGCACCGAGGACTGCCGGCCCGAGCTGGAGAGCTTGACGGCGAGCCGGCCGCAGTCCCATTGGCGCTGGGCGGTCCGCACCAGAGCGGTCAGCAGGGTCGTGGCGACCGGTGCGCGACGGCCGTCCGTGGTGATGGTGCGGAGCGCGCGCGTCTCGTCGGGGCGCAGGTGCTGGCGGGCGCTCGCGAGGTCCTTCATCGTGACGGCCGGATGCCCAGGCGCCGCGTCGAGCTGCTGATGCCAGAAGTCCAGGTCGGCGGTGGCGGCCCCGCGCGCGAAGTCGTTCATCCAGCGGGTGAACGCCTCGAAGGGAGCCGAGCCGCGTCCGATGTGGAGGCGTTCGTCGCGCTCGTCGAGCTGGCAGAGCCGGTCCAGGTCGTCGACCAGGATGCCCAGCGTGGCGGCGTCCATGACGAGGTGGTTGACGGTGATGAACAGGCGTTGCCGGGCGCCGGTCTCCATCAGCAGCAGCCGTATCACCGGGCCGTACTCGACGCTGAGGCGGCGGTGCTGCTCGTCGAGGTCGGGCGCGGGGTCGCTGGTCGTCTCGACGGCGAAGCTGCGCCCGATGTCGCCGTAACGCTGGGTGACGCGGCCGTCGTCCCTGCGGAACCGCAGCCGCAACGCCTCGTGCCGGGCGACCAGTGCGTAGGCGGCGCGGTGCAGCCGCTCCGGGGTGAGCCGGCGGTGCACGTCGAGCATGATCGCCCGGTTCCACCAGTCCCACTGCCCGAGCTGGAGCGCGTGGGCCTGGGCGGGGCTGAGGGGGATCTCGCCCGTGTGCGGCGTGCTCGTCGGCTCGCCGGGTTCGGCGGGCGGCCGCTCGAACTGCCGCACGACGAGGGTCGCCAGGTCCCGCAGGGTCGCGCCGTCGTGGACCTCCGCCGGGGGTACGCGCGCCCCGGTGCGGTCCTCGACGCGGGCGGCGAGGTCCATCATCCCGAGCGAGTCCAGGCCGAGATCGCGGAGGGGCAGGTCCACGGGTACGTCGTCGGGATACTGCAGCAGCGTCGCGATGTCCGCCTGGAGCAGTCGGAGGACGTACTCGTTGCCGCTGCCGTGGACCGCCTCTCTCGGCTCGCGCTTTCCGGTGAGCGGCTGGAGCGACCCGCTGGTCCAGCGGTCCTTGCATTCGCCGCGCTGGAGCTTGCCGCTCGTCGTCTTCGGGAGGGTGTCGGGCCGCAGGAGCAGCACCTCGTGGCACTGCACGCCGCAGTGGGCGGCCACCGCGGCCCGGATCGCGGACGCGGCCCGGTCGAGGGGGACGGGCTCCTTGCCCTGGAGGGCCTTCTTCCTGATCTCGGCCGCCACCACGACTCGCTCGACCCCGTCGACCCGCACGCCGAACGCGACGGCGTTGCCCGGCCGCAGGATCGGATCGGCCGCCACCACGGCCGCTTCGAGGTCCTGCGGATGGATGTTGCGGCCGCCGACGATGATGAGGTCCTTGAGGCGGCCGCAGAGGAACACCTCGCCGTCGTCGCCGACGACACCGAGGTCACCGGTGCGCAGGAATCGCCTGTCGTCGTCGGTCGCGAGCGTCGCGGCGAAGACGGCCGCGTTCTCCTCGTCGGTCCGTCCCCAGTAGCCGGTCGACACGCTGGCGCTGGCGACCCACAGCTCGCCGACGACGTGGGGTGGCTGCTGCTTCCGGGTGGTCGGGTCGACGGCGATGACGGAGACGCCGTGTTCCGCGTCGGGGACGCCGCTGCCGACGAGCGTCACCTCGGGGGCGCGGGGTGTTGGCGGGACGATGACGCCGTCACGGTCGAGCACGGCCCGGTCGCCGCTGAGCAGGGACGGCCGCTCGCCGATCTGGCCGCTGACGAAGAGCACGGCCTCCGCCATTCCGTACACGTTGCAGAACGACGCCGGGTCCAGGCTCGGGAGAGCGGTCTGCACCTTGTCCATCGTGGACGCGAGCATCGGCTCACCGCCCTGGAGCGTGGCCCGCAACGACGACAGGTCGAAGGTGTCGTCGTCGCGCAGCCCGCGCAGCACGTACTCGTAACCGAAGTTGGGTCCTGCGATGTGGGTGCCGCGGTAACGCTCGATCGCCTCGAGCCAGAGCCGAGGCGCGGCGAGGAAGGTGATGGGGGAGAAGGCGACGCAGCGCGCGCCGGTGTACATGGCGTTGAGGATGCCGCCGGCGAGACCCATGTCGTGGAACAAGGGCACCCAACCGACGAGCACGGAATCGCTGTCGACCTTTGTGTTGCGGGCGATGAGCTCGAGGTTGTGCACGAGGTTGCGGTGACGCAGCACGACTCCCTTGGGCGCCGACGTGGATCCGGACGTGTACTGGAGGTAGACGATGTCGTCGGGACCGAATTCGTCCGCCGCCCGGGCGAGCCTCGCCGCGGCTTCCCGGGGGTCGGCGGGCTTGACGCGGCTCGACAGGAGCCAGGAGAGCTTGGGCCAGCGCTCACCACCGCGCAGGCGGTTGGTCACGGCCGTGACGGCGGTGAGTGCCCGGTACCTGGCGTGCGTGAGCGCGACCCGGGCGCCGCAGTCCTGCGCGACGTGCCGGAGCTTCGGAAGCTCCCGGTCGAGATGCCTGGGGTCGGGGCTGGCCACCGGGACCGCGACGGCGCCGAGCAGCACGCACCCGAAGAACCCGGCGACGAAGTCGAGCCCGTCGTCCGGCGGGAAGATCAGCAGGACGCGATCGCCGCGCCCGACCCCGGCCGCCTGGAGCAGGTCGGCGGTCCCGGCTGCCCGCCGCACGACCTCCTCGTAGTCGGCGGCGTCCGCCTCTTTCCCGTGCCGGTCGAGGAAGGTGTAGAGGGGCGCGTGCGGAGCAGCGTCGAGGCGCTCGACCATGGTGCGCAGGAGGGTCGCGGTCATGCGTGACTCCGAGCGAGAGGCGGCGACCGTTGCAGCGTACCCAAACCATGACACGAACGAGTGGTCACCGTCCGCTGCGGTATTTGTCGCACTCGTGCCCCGCTCCTCATAGCAACCCCACTACTGAGGAGTGTCAGATGGGCATCAAGCGACACCTCGCCGTCGGCGCCGGGATTCTGGCGTCCCTGCTGCTCGCGCCGACCGCGGCGCACGCGGCTCCCGCCGGCAGGCACTGCGTCGTCAGCGCCTCGACCGGGGCGGCAATGGTCTGCTACTCGTCGTTCCGGACGGCGATCACCAATGCGACCGGCGGCCGGGTCACCGACGCGCCGCTCGACGCGAAGGCCGCGCTCAACGACGAGAAGTTCGCGAAGAAGGTCGACGACGCCCCGGCCAGGGCGCCGATGGCAGCCGCGGCGAGCAACATCGTGATCAGCATCGAGTACACGGGCGAGGGCTTCGCCGGCAGCTCCCTGACCATCACCGGCACGCACACCTGCGACAACGCCCTGAGCCCGGTCGAGTTCACCATGGCCAGCATGCCGTCGGGCTGGAACGACGACATCGAGTCCTTCCGCGCCTTCGCCAACTGCGCCGCGATGCACTTCCTGCACGTCGGCGCCACCGGACCGTTCAACGACAACGGCTTCTTCTTCTCGCGTACGTCGTTCCCGAGCTGGCTCGACGACGAGGTCAGCTCCATCGCCTGGACCTGACCGACCCGCCCTGACCCGGGTGGGAGGGGGTGCGGCCCACCCGGGCAGGTGGACGGGTCAGTTGGCCACCAGGCGCCAGCGGTTGTCGGGTGTGCCGTTGTCGGAGTCCTGGACCGCCTGGGCGCCCCAGGCGGTCGAGGCGTCTCGGATGCCCAGGAGCTTGCCGCTGTTGACGTTTCGGATCCGGTACGTGCCGTCGCCGTTGCTCAGCAGTTGCCAGCGGTGGTCGGCGGTGCCGTTGTCGGCCCATTGCAGGACGCGGGCGCCGTCCGCCGTCGACATGTTCTCCACACCCAGCACCTTGCCGCTGTTGACGTTGCGGAACCGGACCGCGTCGCCGTCGGTGAGGACGACCCAGTTGTGGTCCGCCGTCCCCGTGTCGCCCCACTGCAGAGCGAGCCCCCCGTCCGCCGTCGACATGTTCTGGATTCCCAACACGAGCCCCGTGCCGGCGTTCACGAGCCGATGGCTCGCCGCGCCGCCGCCGGTGTTCCAGTAGACGACGTAGTTGTAGCCGAACGCGTCGTGGAACGGGCCGAGGTTGACCGTCGAGCCGTTGGCGCTCGCGGTGAACGTGAGCGCGGACGAGCTCGTCCTGGCGACCGACGACACCGTCAACGACGGCGCCGCGCTGACTGTGCTGTTGCCGTAGTTGCCGCACAGCACGACCGGCCCGTACGTGACCGCCGCCAGCCCGGCGTTGTCGTTGGCGGGCACCGTCGTCACCCTCATCGGCAGCCGGACCGTCATCACGTCCCCTGACGCCCACGCCCGGGTGACCGCCGCATAGCTGCCCGGGCTGACGGCGACGTTCTGCGCCACGCCGTTGACACTGATGCTCGCGCCACTGGTCCACGCCGGGATGCGTACCCGAATCGTCCAGGTCCCGCTCATAGACCCGGCCAGCGTGAGCGTCGTCGTGTCGCTCGCGGGATAGCTCGTGGTCTGGGTGACCGTGATCCCGCGCTGCGACCAGGTCAGCACCGACGGGGCGAACAGGTTCACGGTCAGCGTGGTCCCGTTGTAGAAGTAGATCGAGTCCATCAGTTTGGTGTTCGTCTCGATGCCCGAGCCCTGGCAGCACCAGAACGACGAATAGTCGGTGCTCCACGTGCCGCCACCCCAGGCCGGCCCGACCCCCTTGCGCCCACCCGGCCGCAGCGGGGTGAAGTAGGTGACGTGGCCGTGGCTGTCGGCGGGGTTCTGGGCGCCGACCAGGTGGTTGAGCAGGGCGCGCTCGTAGTAGTCGAAGTAGGCGGCCCGCGAAGGATCCAGCAGCCACAGCTCCCGGGTCAACTTCAGCATGTTGTACGTGTTGCAGTGCTCGCAGGTGTCGTTGGCGAGATAGCCGGCGATCGCGTTCGGCGCGCGGAAATGCTCGGCCTGGCTGTTGCCACCGATCGCGTACGTGTGCGCTCCGACCGTGATGTTCCAGGCGTTGGTGGCGATGTCGCGGTAGCGGGTGGTGCCGGTCGCCTTGTACTCGCGCGCCGCGCCGACCCACTTGGGCACCTGGGTGTTGGCGTGCAGCCCGTTCAGCTGGTCCTGGCCCGACGCCAGCGGGTTGAACACGGCGGCGTGGTCGAACCGCTGAGCCGTGGTGAGCCAACGACTGTCGCCGGTCTGCTGGTAGAGGTCGGTCAGCACCGCGTTCATGCCGCCGAACTCGGTGCCGAGCATCGCCTGGAGCTGGCTCGACGAGAGCCGGGCGGTGCGGGTGTCGACCCAGGCCGCCAGCGCCAGCAGCACCGACCGTGCCTGCGTGTTGCCGGCGTAGCGCCAGACGTCGAGCAGGCCGGCCATGGTCTTGTGGACGCAGTAGTACGGCACGTTCCCGTTGGAGAGCGTGCGCGCCTCCAAGGCCGTGAAGTCGGACTCCGGGAACCCGGACAGGTATCCGGCGGCGAACCCGGCCGCGGAGTTGTTGGCCTGGCACCTGGCGAGCTCCGCGACCATGTACGCGGCCTTGTCGCGGCAGGTGGTGTCGCCGAGCACGGCGTACGCCTGCGCCCAGGCCGTGAGGAAGTGCCCCTGCATGTGGCTGCGGAACGGGAAGCTGGGCGCGTCCCAGCCGCCGTTGGCCGCCGCCCCGTTGGTCGAGAGCCGGTGGTTGGCGCGGAAGACGTAGAGCAGGCGGTCGACGTCGACGAAGCGCAGGTAGGTCAGCGTCCGGTTCTGGTTGTCGAGGAGGCGCCCGCTGGTCAGCCGCACCTGCCCGAGGTCGAAGGGGTAGGCGGAGACACCGAGGTCCGCACGGGCCGGCGCCACGACGGCGGCCGCCGCCGGCGGCGCGGTGAGGACCGCGCCGCCGGTGGCCGAGAGGACCGTCGCTTGGAGCAGGCCGCGACGGGTGATGGGCATGGAGACTCCGTTCAGCGCTGCAGGGTCAGCAGACCCGGCCGGTAGGGGAGCAGGCCGTAGTCGCCGCCGGAGTTGGGGGAGCGGCCCTGGTAGAGGAACTGCAGGTTGCAGGTGTCGATGGTCATGGTCTGGTCGGCGTTGCTGCGGATCAGCTCGCCGTGGCTGATGTCGTTGGTCCACGTGGCCCCGCTGTTGGCCTTGCCGGCGAACGGGTTGCTCTCGGACGTGGCCTGCGGGGTCCACGATCCGCCCAGGCTGGTGGCCGTGAAGGAGCGGAAGTAGCGACCCTGCGAGCCGATCGCCTCGACGATCATGAGGTAGCGGGTCTCGCCCTGGAGCTTGTAGACCTGCACGGCCTCGAACAGGTTGTTCGTCGAGTCGGTCATGATCGTCGTGTAGTTCGACCCGAAGCTGCCCGGGAAGTTCCCGATCGGCATGCTGGCGCGGTAGATCCGGCCGTTGTCGCCCGCGAAGAACAGGTACATGTTCGAGCTGTCACCGATGAGCGCCTGGTCGATCGGGCCGGTGCCCGAGTTGGAGATGCTGCCGGTGAAGAGCGTCTGCGCAGCCGACCAGCCGTTCGGGTTGGTGGGGTCGCTGGAGGTCCGGTAGGAGAAGGCGGGACCGCCCCACTGGTACGCGAGCACCCAGATGTTCCTGGGCGCGAAGTAGAACAGCGACGGCGCGACAGTCGAGTTGGACATCGTGTTCTGGGTGGCCGAGCCCATCTCGGACCAGTTCGAGAAGAGGCTGAAGTTCATCGAGCCCCACGAGGTCCCGGTGTTGTGGGTCGTCGCGTAGACCAGGTGCCGGCCGTTGTACGGGGCGTAGGTGAAGTCCTTGAGCGACACCCAACCCGACTTCGGCTGCGCCAGAGCGCCGGTCGACGACCAGCGGTACGTGGACGGAAGCCCGCACGATCCGCCGGGTGGCGGGGTGGTCGGGTTGCCGCCGCCGTCGACGCGGACGAGCTGCCACTGCTGGTTGGCGCCGTTCCAGTCGTCGTACTGGACGATGCTGCCACCGTCAGCGGTCGAGGCGCCCTGCACCTCCACGACCTTGTTGCTGTTCCGGTTGATCAGCCGGACGTAGCCACTGTCGGAGTCGGCCAGCCGGAACTGCTGGTTGGTGCCGTTGTTGTCGGCCCATTGCACGATCGCGCCACCGTTCGCGGTCGACCGGTTGTAGACGTCGAGCACCTTCCCCGACAGCCGCGACCTGAGCCGGTAGTAGCCGCCGCCGGAGTCGACGAACTGCCACTGCTGCTGGTTGCCGTTGTTCCGCGCCCACTGCACGATCCGCGCACCGTCGTTCGTGGCCAGGTTGTAGACGTCCAGCGCCTTGCCGCTGTTGCGGTTGACCAGCACGTACCAGGCGCTCGTGTCGACCGTCGCGGCCGTGGCGGGCGCCGCCACCACGGTCGCGGCGACGGCGCCGACCAGCACCGCCGTCACGCCGGCGGCGAGGACCCGCGGCAGCCACCACCGCCGTCGCACTCCATCTTGGACACTCATCGCGTTCTCCTTATCCGACTCGTACGAGCTGCCACTGCTGGTTCGCGCCGCCCCAGTCGGCGTACTGCACCACGTTGGCGCCGTCGGCCGTCGACGCCCCCTGCACCTCGACCGCCTTGCCGCTGTGCCGACTGACCAGCCGCACGTAGCCGCTGGAGTCGGCCACCCGGAACTGCTGGTTCGTGCCGTTGCCGTCGGCCCACTGCACGATCGCGGCCCCGTCGGCAGTCGAGAAGTTGTAGACGTCGAGCACCTTGCCGGACAGCCGGGACCGGACCCGGTAGTAGCCGCTGCCCGAGTCGACGAACTGCCACTGCTGGTTGTTGCCGTTGTTGCGTGCCCACTGCGTGATCCGGGCGCCGTCGTTGGTCGCCAGGCCGTAGACGTCGAGCGCCTTGCCGCTGTTGCGGTTGACCAGCACGTACCAGGCGGAGGTGTCGACCGGTCCCGACGGGTTGCCGGTGCCCGCGTTGAGGGCGTTGAGCACCGCGTCGTAGGCGGCCTTCTTGTTGCCGTTGCCGTCGAACAGCAGCGGGTTCTGGCCGGTGCGCCAGGAGTCGGTGTCCCGGATGCCCCAGACGGTGATCCCGTTGCAGCGGGTCACGGCCAGACAGGCGCGGGTGACAGCGGCATAGGCGTTGGCCTGGTTGGACCCGGAGATGTCGAGCTCGGTGATCTGCACGTCGACGCCGAGGTCGGCGAAGCGCTGCAGGTTGGCCTGGTAGTCGCTCGGGGCCGAGTTGGTCAGGTGCGACTGGAAGCCGACGCAGTCGATGGGCACGCCGCGGGACTTGAAGTCGCGGACCATGTTGTAGATGCCGGTCGACTTCGCGTTGATGCCGTCGGTGTTGTAGTCGTTGTAGCAGAGCTTGGCGTTCGGGTCGGCGGCGCGGGCCAGGCGGAACGCGACTTCGATCCAGTCGTTGCCGGTGCGCTGGAGGTTGGAGTCACGCCGGCCGCCGCCGCTGCCGTCGGCGAACGCCTCGTTCACCACGTCCCAGGAGTGGATCTTGCCGCGATAGTACGTGGCGACCTGGGTGACGTGGTTGTTCATCGCGTTGCGCAAAGCGCTGCCGGACAGGTTCTGCGCCCAGCCGGGTTGCTGGGCGTGCCACAGCAGGGTGTGGCCGCGTACCGCCATCCCCTGCGAGCGCGCGTGGTTGACGATCCGGTCGGCACTGGCGTAGCTGAAGCTGCCCTGCTGCGGCTCGGTGTAGGACCACTTCATCTCGTTCTCGGGCGTGACGCTGTTGAACTCGCGGTTGAGGATCCCCACGTACGTGCTGTCGCCCAAGCGGCCGGCCGCGATCGCGGCACCGAAGTAGCGGCCCTTCTCGGCGGCGGAGGCGCCGAGCGTGCTCGCGGCCTCGGCGGTCCCCGGAACGCCGATGATCAGCAACGCCATGGCCAGTGCGACCGACCACCAGGTCCGTCTCATCGTGATTCCTCCGTCCGGGTTCAGGGAGTGGTGAGGTCGAAGCGGCGCACGGTCACGGCGCCGCCGAGCGCCTGGGTCGCGTAGTTGAACATCGCGAACCGGTAGCCCATGAAGAACTGCCAGGCGTTGTTGAGCGTGAAGGCCGGCCCCAGGCTCGTGTACGTGCTGCCGTCGGTGCTGTAGGAGAACCGTGCCTGCCGGCCGGACCCGGGTCTGATGTCGGCGTTCACCCTCAACCAGATCCGGCCGCCCGACACCGCCGCGCCGGCCTGTTCGGTGCCGGTGCTCGTGGTGGCCCAGCTGCTGTTCATCGTCAGGTTGTTCGTCATGACCACACGGGTGGCGCCGTTGTCGCGCCGCACGCCGATCCAGGCCGACGAGTCGCGCAGCATCGCGAGGCCCGCCCGGTCGCCGTTGGCCATGGTCGAGTAGTCGAGCTCGATCGTCGCGGTGGACGAGGGTCCCTGGATGCGGTGTGTCAGGGTGTTGCGGGCGTTGTACAGGTCGTTGGTGACCGTCGCGGTCTGCAGCCGCAGCCCACTGCCCGCCGACCACCGGCTGTTGTCGGGGTTGTGGTTCCACTCCCACCGGTGGCCGAGCGTCGCGCTGCCGAAGGTGTCGGCTCCGATCATCGGTTGCACGGTGCGGCCCGAGGCCGGGATGTTCGGCTTGGGATAGGTGCTGCCCCAGGCGCCGTTGACCGTCTGGATGGTGGGCCACCCGTCGGAGCTCCACGAGATCGGCGCGAGGGCGGGAACCCGTCCGCCGGGGTACGCGTCGACGAAGGACATGTAGTACCAGTCGCCGTTCTGGGTCTGCACGAGCCCGCCCTGGTGGGGGACGCCGCCGCCGGAGATGGGGCCGGGCATGTTCAACAGCACCTGGCGCATCTCGTACGGGCCGAACGGGCTGCTCGACTTGAGCACGTACTGGCCGTTGGCGGGTCGGGTCAGCCAGATGTAGTAGCTGCCGTTGCGCTTGTAGAAGCGCGCACCCTCGAGCGTGCCGACGCTGGACGGGGTCTGGAACACCTGCTGGCTGCGCACCTGGCTGAGCCCGTCGGAGGCGAGCTGGGCCACGCTGATCGTGGTGTTGCCGTAGGCCACGTACATCGTGTCGTTGTCGTCGATCAGCAGCCCGGCGTCGTAGTAGCAGTTGTTGATCTGCGCGCGCTTCTGCCACGTGCCGTCGACCGCCGCGGCCGTGTAGACGTACGTGCGGTTGAACTCGACGCAGCCCAGCCAGTAGTAGGTGGAGTTGCTGCGCCGGAAGTTGAGGGTCGAGGCCCAGATGCCCTTCACGTACGCCCGGCCGCCACTGAGGTTGTAGGCGTTGGACCCGAAGTCGAGGCTGGGCACCGAGTGGCCGGCGTACTCCCAGTTGACCAGGTCGTACGACCGCAGGATCGGTGCGCCGGGGGAGTAGTGCATGGTGGACGCCGAGTAGTAGTAGGCGTCACCGACCCGGATGATGTCGCCGTCGGCGAAGTCCTGCCAGACCACGGGGTTGTTGTAGGTGCCGGTGCCACCGCCGCCCGTCCCGATCCGCACGAGCTGCCACTGCTGGTTGGCGCCACCCCAGTCCGTGTACTGCACGACGTTGGCGCCGTCGGCGGTCGAGGCGTTCTGCACCTCGACGGCCTTGCCGCTGTGCCGGGCGATCAGGCGCACGTAGCCGCTGTCCGAGTCGGCGAGGCGGAACTGCTGGTTGGTGCCGTTGCCGTCGGTCCACTGGATGATCGCGGCGCCGTCCGCCGTCGACCGGTTGGAGACGTCGAGGACCTTGCCCGAATGCCGCGACTTGAGCCGGTAGTAGCCGTCGCCGGAGTCGACGAACTGCCACTGCTGCTGGTTGCCGTCGTTGCGGGTCCACTGGGTGATCCGGGCGCCGTCGTTGGTGGCCAGGTTGTAGACGTCGAGGGCCTTGCCGCTGGTGCGGTTGACGAGGACGTACCAGGCGGTGGTGTCGACGGTGGCCGCGGCCGCACTGTGGGCGCTCAGCCCGACCAGGAGGCCGGCTGCCAGCACGCCGGCGCCGACCGCCGAGAGGGCACGACGAAGCAATCGGGGCATTGTCATGTTAGCGCTCACATTCGATGTCGGGCAGCGTCAAGGTCCAGTTTTGGTTCGGGGGATAGACCGTTCACATCGAGTGGCACCGATGTTGCCAGATGGTTTCGGAAAGTTTCAAGAGGCGTATCGGCGGCTGGGTCGGGACTATTTTGGGAGCGCTGCCGTAACGAAAAGTCGTCGCGATTTTTCTGTTACGGAGCCCAGGGCGGACGCACGAAGAAGGAGCTGTCCGCCCAGAAGGCCGCACTTCCGTCGTCCCGGTCGACCCACAGCTGGCCGCCGCGGTGCCGCAGGTACCAGCCGGGATAGTTCGACGCCTCCAACGACACCGAGTCGGGAGCGGCCCCCGGGCGTACGCAGAAGGTGGCATCGCCGCGGAAGAGCGGCGTGTCCTCGTCGAGGCTCGCGCGCAGCCGCCACGACTGGTGCCGCAGGTAGCCGCCGTCCGCGGTCCGCAGCGTCGAGCACTGGGAGTTCGCGACTCCGGCCGTGACCACGAACGTCGCCCGCCGCCGCACGGTCTCGTCGCTGGTCGCGTCGACCTTCTCCACGACGCCGAGGGTCCGGCTCGTCGCCGCGAACTGCCCGGGCTGGTTGACCGCCTCCAGCGCGGCGGGTCCGAGCGGGAGCGCGGTCACCGCCGCCGGCGCGGGCGGCGGCGTCTCCGGTGACCACGGAACCGCGAGGGCGACGACAACCGCCAGCAACCCCGCGACGGTCGACACGGAGACGGCGGGGTGGGCTCCGAGGGCCGATACCGCCTTGGCGAACAGCGATGCCTTGGCGGCGCCGGCGGGTCGGCCCTCGCCGATCACCGCGGCCGCCACGGCCACCGGCACCGGGAGCAGGGCGTGGTCGAGCAACCGCTCCATGGGGACCTGACCGACCCCGGCCTGCTGACAGGTGGCGCAGTCCCGGATGTGCCGGGCCAGCCGCTTGCGCCACAGCGGGCTCGGCTCGCCGTTCCAGCCGGAGCGGGCCGCGTCCAGCCTGGGGCAGCCCGCCGCCAGGGCGGCGACCACCGAGCGGCTCAGCTCGAGTTGGTCGCGCATCCGCTGGAGCCGGACCCGCACGTGCGCGCCGCGCGCACCGATCGCCTCGGCGAGCTCCTGCCGCGTCAGGTGGCCGACCTGCTCGAGCCACCACAGCGAGAGCAGCATCCGGTCGGCCGGGTCGAGCCACTGCGCGGCCCGGGCCACCTGGCGGCGCTGCTCGGACAGCACCGCGTGCAGCATCGTCGGGTCCTGGAGCGGCACGTCGACCGCGTCGTCCAGCGGCGCGACGCGCGCGCCCGCCACCTGCCGCCGGTGCAGGTGGGTGCTGACCTGACGCACCGCGATGGCCATGAGCCAGGCCCGGAACTGGCCCGGCTCGCGCAACGTCGGCAGGTCGCGAACGGCCCGCAGCATCACGTCCTGCACGACGTCGTCAAGATCGGGATCCCCGGGCAACGCGCGGGCGACGACCGTGTAGACCAGCGGCAGCACCCGCGCGGAGAGCTCGTCGAGTGCGTGCCGGTCCCCACCGCGCGCGGCGGTGGCCAAACTGGTCAGGTCCGTGTCGACCACCGGCATCCGCACCTCCCGATCGGCGTCCGCCACTGTGAACGAACCGGGTCGATGCGTCAACAGGCCACCGCGACCAGTCACCGCCGCCGAAGGTGTCGATCGTCCCGCGGCCTGCGGCTACGCGTCCCGGAGCTCACCCCAGCCGTGCCAGCGGTCGATCTCGACGAGCGCGGTCACGCGCGGACGCTCCCGGTCCGCGTACGGGCGGCCGGTGTAATGCGTGGCCAGGCGGTCGATGCCCCGCAGTCCCTCGTCGTCGGAGATGTCGACGACCCGCCCCTGCAGGCTGACGTGCGTGTACCAGTCGTCGCGGGCCAGGACGGTCAGCGAGACCCGGGGGTCGGCGTGCAGGTGCTTGAGCCGCGCGCGCTTCGCGTCGAGACCGAGCAGGACGCGGCCGTCGTCCTCGAGCAGGTACCAGGTGGCAACGGTGACCGGACGTCCGTCCGCGGCGACCGTGGCCATGACCGCGGGGTTGGGCTGACGCAGAAGCTCGACGACCCGCTCCGGCATTGGTGTGTTCGGCATGGTCAAAGCCTAGAACTCAAGATCCGCCACGGCATTTTGTGGTCGTTTGACGGCAACCCGACAGCGTCGGGCGGATCACGCGCGTCATGACCGCCGAGACCCGGTGCCCGCCGCAGAATGCGCAGGTGAAACGACGTCTTGCCGGCCTCGCGGCCGTGCTCGTGCTCGCTGTGGCCGGGTGTTCGAGCGACACCGACACCCCTGGGCCGTCGCCGGCGGCCGCCACGGTTCAGATCCTGCCGCGCGCCGACGGCGCGCCGAGTGCCCAGGACGTCGTCGACGCGTTCGCCGCCGCCGGCCTGCCGGTGCCGTCACCGCGCGACAACTCCGGCAATTGCGCCGAGCTTGGCTGCTCCGAGCTCGTCACGACGGACGCGATCTCGGTCTACGTGTTCCCCGACGAGCAGAGCGCGGAGCGGCTTGCCGGCCCGGACACCCACCGCGCGGGCGTCGTGGTGCTGAGCTACGCCGCGGCGCGCACACCGGAGAGCGACCGCCCCGCCTACGAGAGCACGCTGACCAGCCTGCTCTAGCCACCGGGGCAGCCCCGGCCGCCGCTGATCGGGATGCATCGCGTGACGGCGGGCGCGGGCTCCTGGTCGGCCGGGGTCCAGCCGATCAACGGCGCGGTGGCCGCGTCCGCGGCGAGCGAGACGGCCAGGTAGATCAGCGCCATGCCACCGAGCGCCCATGCGAACTGGCGCGTCCAGGCGGCATCGCGCAGGAGCACGGCGAGCAGCATCCCTGCCGCGGGGAGGGCCACGTTGAGCACCAGCGCGGTGACCAGGACCGTGTCGGTGGTCGCGCCGAACGCCCGCGCCTGGGCGTGCGTCTCCATGTAGGGCTTCGAGGTGCGCCGGACGAACCCCACGACCAGCAGGAACGGCACCCCGTAGAGCCAGGTGAGCAGCAGCGCCCCGAGCCCGGCGCGCCTCATCGCGCCCCCTGCCAGACGAGGGCGACCATGCCGACGACGGCCAGGCTGCCGAGCGCCGACAGCGTGCCGATGAGGATCGACGAGCGGGAGACGCGGGCCAGCAGGCCGGCGACGACCAGCGTGCAGACCAGCAGCCCGGCCAGGACGGGCGCGCCGACGATCAGAATCAGGATGAGCTCTTCGTGCGGCGCCATGCAGCTGAAGATCACGTTGCAGTCGCGGTCGGGTGCGGCCGGAATCCCGGAGCTACCGACGAACACCGCCGCGACGACCGTCACGTACCACCCGAGCGCGACGGCGACACCCAACCCGAACGGCGTCCACCGCGACCCACCCTGCCCAGCCATGCGCTCGAACCTGCCAGGAGCTGCGGCCGGCCACATCCGTGCGCGTACTCAGACGCGGCAGAAAGGATGACCTTCGGACATCTTGGCGGCCATCCCGACAGCCCGTTCGGCGAGATCGCCCACCCGACCACCGGAAGCCGCCGGCCACGCGGCTCCATGCACACTCGCTGATGTGGAGCCAGACGAGAGCCTTCGGATCGAGGACTTCCTGCCCGCCGAAGGCGGCGAGTGGCACGGGCTGCTGTTCGACAACCCGTCCGTCGGCCTGCCGCCGCGCCTGACGTGGTGCTTCGACTTCGCTTTCGCGGACGTCGAGGACGACCCGCTCAGCCTCACGGTCGAGTGGCTTCCTGTGCCGGCGAAGAGCTGGCGCCAGGTCGCCGGACAGCGGGTGACGAGCGCGAGCTTCGCGGACCCGGCGGAGTCGAGCGTCTACCACTACGTGCACCACCGCTTCGACGCGGTCGCGCTGGACCTGGTCGAGCAACGCGGTCGTTCGCTGCGGGTCGTCGCCGAGGTCTCCGGCGACCTCGACCGACTCGGCGTCGATCCGGTCCGCGCCGAGGCGTGGCTCACGTTCACCGGCTTCCTGGTCTCGCTCCACGACGCGACCGCTCCGGACCGCGCGCTGGCTCGGCTGGGCGAGTTCACGGACACGGACGGCCTGGCGTACGACCCGGGCGGCGGGGGAGCGGCGCTCCGGTTCATTGATTGTTCTTCGTATACAATTACCGCTTGACGTCATTGTGAAAGGCGGTCGGGTGGACACGGACCTACCGGCCAAGATCGGCGCTCAGCACCTGCCGTTGCGCGACCAGGTGCTCGCTGCTCTTCGCAAGGGAATCATCAGCGGCGACTATCCCCCCGGCGAGCGGCTGACCGAGGACCGCTTGGCGGAGGACTTCGGCGTCTCCCGCAACCCGGTCCGCGAGGCCCTGCGCGTGGCCGAGGCGGAAGGCTTCGTGGTCATCCTCCCGCGCAGGGGAGCGGTGGTCGCCTCCCCGAGCAGTGCGACGATCCACGACATCTTCGCGGTACGCGAGCGCCTGGAGCCGCTGGCCGCGCGGCTGGCGGCGGAGCGGGCGACCCCAACGGACGTGACGAGTCTGAGAGCGGTCCTGGAACAGGCCCGCGAGGCGACGGAAGCCCAGAACCTGCGCCGGGTGGCCGAGCTCAACAGCGCCCTGCACCTGCAGATCCTGGAGATCAGCGGAAACCCGTGGCTGGCCTCGATCGCGAAGGCCCTCTACCTGCACGTGCAGTGGGTCTTCCAACTGACCGCCGAGGTACGCGCGCCGCACTCGTGGGACGAGCACATCAAACTGGTGGACGCGATCGAGTCGGGCAACGGAGACGTAGCCGAGTCCGTAGCCCTGGCCCACGTGGGAGCGGCCTCAGCCGCGGCCCGCGAAACCACGACAGAAGGCCGTGCCTAGGCACGGTCTCGTAGCTGTGGCCGGGCTGCGACGGACCCAGGCGCCGCCCGGCCGCACGGCGCGCCCGCGCCGGCTCAGAGCGGGTCGATGCGGGCCTTGAGCAGGCAGAACACGTTGCCCTCGGGATCGGACAGGACGTGCCATGGCTCCTGACCGGTCTGGCCCACATCGGCCGGACGTGCACCGAGTCCCAACAAGCGTTCGAGTTCGGCGTCCTGGTCGCGGTCGGTGGCGTTGACGTCGATGTGCAGCCGAGATTTCCCGGTCTCCGGTGCGTCGCTGCGGCTGAGGACGATCGTCGGCTGACCACCGCCGAACCCTCCACGTGGCCCGATCTCGACCGAGCCGTCGGGCTCGCGACCGAGCACGACAAAGTCCAGGACCTCGCACCAGAACCGCGCCAACGCCTCGGGCTCGCGGCAATCGAGCACGAGCTCACTGACCCGGCAAGCCATGACGGCACCTTTCCTCACCTGAAACCGATGACCTGAACGTATCGGACGAGGTAAGCGCGGGCGAAGCGATTTCAGCCTGGCCGCCGTCTAGCGGCCGACCGCATACCCCTGCATGCCCCGCGGGTTCGCGCCCGCGGCGAGCACGCCGGTGGCCGGATCCCTGGTGACCGCGCACATCCGCCCCAGGCTCCACGGGTCCGACACCCGCACGTCGTGGCCGAGGGCGCCGAGCTCCTCGCGGACCGACGGCGGCACGCGGTCCTCGACCACCAGCACGCCCGGCTCCGTCTCGCGTGGGTGGAACGACGACGGGAAGCTGGTCGTGTGCCACATCGGCGCGTCGATCGCCTCCTGCAACGTCTGGTCGCCGGCCAGGTGGCGGAGCAGGAACAGCAGCTGCCACTGGTCCTGCTGGTCCCCGCCCGGCGTACCGCACGCCAGCACCGGCTCCTCGTCCCGATAGACCATCGTCGGGCTCAGGGTCGTCCGCGGTCGGCGCCCGGGTGCCAGCGACGACGGCAGACCCTCCTCCAGCCAGAACATCTGCAGTCGGCTCCCCAGCGGGAATCCAAGCTCCGGAACCGTCGGCGAGCTCTGCAGCCACCCTCCACTGGGAGTAGCCGAGATCATGTTGCCCCAGCGGTCCACCACGTCGACGTGGCAGGTGTCGCCTCGGGTCACCCCGTTGGAGCCCACCGTCGGTTCGCCAGTGGTCGGGTCCGGTGCGGCAACTCCGCCGGAACCCCGCGAGACGTAGCCGGGCAGATGAGGAGCCGCGCTGCCCGGTGAGCCGGGGCGCAGGTCCAGCGCGGCCCGGTCGCCGATCAGCGCCGCCCGCTCCACCGCGTAGTCGCGCGACAGCAGGAGCTTGAGCGGCACGTCGCCGGTGTCGCCGTACCAGGCCTCACGGTCCGCGAATGCCAGCTTGAGCGCCTCGGCCTGCGTGTGGATGCCATGCGCGGTCGAAGGGTCGTAGACCTCGCCGGCGGCGTCCAGGATGGACAGTGTCTGCAGCAGCACCGGTCCCTGGCCCCACGGCCCGGTCTTCGCCACCGTGTGCCCGTGCCAGTCCAGCGTGACCGGCTCTTCCCAGGACGCGGACCAGCCGGCCAGGTCGGCCCCCGTCAGCACACCGGCGTGTGGACGCCCGCTCGAGTCCCGATGCGGCAGGCGGGCGAACCGGTCGATCGCCTCCGCCACGAAGCCTTCGCGCCACGTGTGGCGGGCCGCTTCGATCTGCGCCTGCCGGTCACCGGAGGCCACCTCGGCGGACCGCACCAGCCGGGCCAGCGTCCCCCCGTACGCCGGGTTGGTGAACAGACCGCCCAACGGCCGCAACCACAGCTCCGCCGACGTCGGCCAGTGCTCCTCGAACAGCGAGCGCACCGCCGCCACGGTGTCGGCGACGCGGGGGACCAGCGGATGCCCGGCGGTCGCGTACTCGATCGCCGGTGTCAGCACCTCCCGCAACGACAACGTGCCGTGGTCGCGCAGCAGCAACAGCCACGCGTCGACGGCGCCCGGCACCGTGGCGGCGAGCGGCCCCGACCCGGGAACCAGGTCCAACCCGAGCGAACGGAAATGCCCGATGGTGGCCCCGGCCGGCGCCACGCCCTGTCCACACAGGACGCGTGGACGCGGGTCGGCCGCCGTCGCCACGATCGCCGGCACCTCGCCACCAGGGCCGTTCAGGTGCGGCTCGACCACGTGCAGCACGAAGCCGGCGGTCACCGCGGCGTCGAACGCGTTGCCGCCGAGTTCGAGCATGCGCATCGCCGACTGGCTGGCCAGCCAGTGGGTCGACGACACCATTCCGAACGTACCCTGCAAGGTGGGCCTGGTCGTGAACGTCATTCCTGAGCTCCCGTGCGCACATCAGGGCGTGTCCCGTCCGCCTGCACGAGGTGACACGCCGCCTCTCCATTACCGATCTTCACGTGCGGCGGCACCTCGGTCGCGCACGTGTCGAAGGCGAGGGGACACCGCGTCCGGAACCGGCAGCCGGACGGCGGGTCGAGCGCGGAGGGCAGGTCGTCGCCGAGCAGCACCGGCGTGCGGGCCCGTTGCCGCACCGGGTCCGCGACCGGTGCGGCGGCGAGCAGAGCCTGCGTGTACGGGTGCGCCGGCTCCGAGAAGATCTGCGAACGAGGACCCTTCTCCATGAGCTGGCCGAGGTACATGACGGCGATCTCGTCCGCCAGGTATTCCACCGCGGAGAGGTTGTGCGTGATGAACAGGCAGGCGAATCCGATGTCCCGCTGGAGGTCGGCGAGCAGGTTGAGCACCGACGCCTGCACGGACACGTCCAGCGCGCTCGTCGGCTCGTCGGCGATCAGCAGGGACGGCCTGGAGATCAGCGCCCGGGCGATGCTCACCCGCTGCCGCTGACCGCCGGAGAGCTCGTGCGGATAGCGGCGGGCGACCTCCGCGCGCAGCCCCACCTGGCCGAGCGACTCGGCCACCCGCCGCTCCCGCCCGACCCGGGACACCCGCGACGCCGACAGCCGCAACGGCTCGGCCACCACGTCGCCGACGAGCATCCGCGGGTCCAGCGATCCCGCCGGGTCCTGGAAGACGATCGACACCGCGCTGCGATGCGGCCGCAGTTGGCGCCGGTTCAACCCCGTCACGTCGACCCCGCCGATCCGCACGGTGCCGCTGGTCGGCTTCAGCAGGCGCACCACGCAACGGCCGACCGTCGACTTCCCGGAGCCGCTCTCGCCGACCAGAGCGGTCACACCGCCGCGCGGGATCGTCAGCGACACGCCGTCGACCGCCCGCACCGGCCCGAAATGCATGACGAGGTCTGAGATCTCGAGCGCGTTCGTCACGGAACCTCCACAGGATGCCAGCACGCCACCAGGTGGTCCGGCTCGCCGATGGGGGCCAGCGGCGGGGCCGACCCGCGGCACGTCTCGTCGGCGGCGGGGCAACGTTCGGCGAACGTGCACGCGTCCGGCTGAGTGGTCAGCACGGGCACCAACCCGGGGATCTCCTGCAGCCGTTCGGTGCCGGCGTGCCGCCCTGGTACGGGGGAGGCGTTCAACAGCCCGTGCGTGTACTGGTGCCGCGGTCGCGCGAACAACGACGTCACCGGTGCGCGCTCGACGACCCGCCCGGCGTACATGACGACGACCCGGTCCGCGATGTCGGCGATCACACCCAGGTCGTGGGTGATGACGAGGATGCTCGTGCCGAGCCGGTCGCGCAGGTCCCGCAGCACCTCGAGGATCCCCGCCTGCACGGTGACGTCGAGCGCGGTCGTCGGCTCGTCGGCCACCAGCACCGTCGGGTCGCAGGCCACCGCCATCGCGATCATCACGCGCTGACGCATGCCGCCGGAAAGCTGGTGTGGGTAGTTGTCGACGCGGCGCGCCGCCGACGGGATGCCGACCAGCGACAGGAGCTCGACCGCCCGCGCCCTGGCCTGCCTGCGGGAGAGCCGCTCGTGCACCTGGAGCACCTCGCCGATCTGCCGCCCGACCGTGAGCACCGGGTTCAGCGAGGTCATCGGCTCTTGGAAGACATAGGCGAGCTCTTTGCCGCGTACGCGCCGAAGGGAAGCTTCGGGGGCTCCGATGAGCTCGGTCCCCCGGAGGCGGACCGAGCCGGTGACGCGGGCGCTGTGCGGCAGCAGACCGGCAAGGCTCATCGCCGTCACGCTCTTCCCGCAGCCCGACTCACCCACGACGCCGACGATCTCGCCGGGTGCCAGGTCCAGGCTCACGTGGTCGACCGCGGAGACGGTGCCGCTCTCGGTTTCGAACGACACGGTCAGGTCAGCGACCTCCAGGATCGCTGTCATCGGTCGCCCTTCGGGTCGAGCGCGTCGCGCAGGGCGTCGCCGAACACGTTGAACGTCAACGCGAGGATCATGATGACCAGGCCTGGCAGGGTCGCCGCCCACGGGGCGCGGGCCGCGAACTGCTGTGCCGTCGCCAGCATCGTGCCCAGGCTGGGATCGGGTGGCTGGATGCCGAGGCCCAGGAACGACAGCACCGCCTCGCCGAGGATCGCCGCCGGCAGCGCCACCGTGGCCTGCACCAGGATGACCGAGGTGGCGTTGGGCAGGATGTGTCGCGACAGCACCCACAGGTCGCTGGCGCCGTCGACCACCGCCGCGGCCACGAAGTCCAACGACTTGAGCCGCAGGGTGTCGGAGCGGATGACGCGGATGACGCCGGGAATCTGGGCGATGCCGATCGCCACTGCCGCGTTGCCGAGGCTGGCTCCCCGGATCGCCGCCAACCCCACCGCGAGGATGAGGAACGGGAATGCCAGCAGCAGGTCGGTGAACCGGCCGATGATGGCGTCCAGGGTGCGGAAGTAGCCGGCGGCCAGGCCGAGCGGCACGCCGATGACGAGGGCCGTGAGGACCGCGAGCAGCCCCACCTCCAGCGACGCCCGGGCGCCGTACATGATGCGGGACAACACGTCGCGGCCCAGGTCGTCGGTGCCGAGCAGGTGCCCCGGTGTGCCCGGCGGCGAGAAGATACTGCCGAAGTCGGTGTCCTCGACCGCGTGCGGCGCGATCCACGGTGCCAGCAGGGCGACCGCCACCGCGATCGCGAGGACCACGAAGCTGATGACGGCCAGCGGGTTGCGCCGCAGGCGCCGGAACACCCGCGTACGCCGGGTCAGGCTCGGATTCGTCTCGGCCTCGGGCACGGTAAGTACAGTCATGCCGCGTCACCCGCCACTCGGATGCGTGGGTCGATGAGCGAGTACACCAGGTCGACCAGGAAGTTGATCACAATGTACGCCGTCGCGGTCAACAGCACGACCGCCTGGATCACCGGGTAGTCCCGTTGGAACACCGCGTCGATCGTCATCTTGCCGAAGCCCGGCAGCCCGAAGATCTGCTCGGTCACGACCGCCCCTGAGATGAGGCCGCCGAGCTGGAGGCCGACGATCGTGACGACCACGATGAGACTGTTGCGCAGGGCGTGCCGGCCGATCACGGCCCGGGGTGAGAGTCCTTTTGCCTTGGCGGTGCGCACGTAGTCGGCCGAGAGCGAGTCGAGCATCGCCGACCGGGTCTGCCGCATGATGATCGCGGCCAGGCCGGTGCCGAGGATCAGCGCCGGCAGGATGATGTGGTGCAGGTTGCCCACCGGGTCCTCGAAGAACGGCACGAAGCCGGAGGCCGGGAACAGCCCGGTCGCCACCGACAGGTAGAGGATCGCGAGCAGGCCGAGCCAGAAGTGCGGCACGGACAGGCCGACGAGGGCCAGGAAGTTGGCCGCCCACTCGGCCGGGCGGCCGCGGCGCACGGCCGCGACCACCCCCGCGCCGACGCCCAGCGCGGCCGCGATCACAATGGCCAGCACCGACAGCTCGATCGTGACCGGCAGCGCGGTGCGGAGCATGTCCGACACCGGGATGCCCGTGCGGATCGAGGTGCCGAAGTCGCCCTGGACCATCCGCTCCACGTAGTGTCCGAACTGGACCAGCACCGGCCGGTCCAGCCCGTACTCCGCGCGGATGGCCGCCAGTGCCTCCGGCGAGCGGTCCTCACCGGCCAGCGCGAGCGCGGGGTCGCCCGGCAGCGCACGGATGCCGAGGAACACCACCACCGACGCCAATACCAGGGTCAGCGCGGAGTGCCACGCACGGGTCAGCAGGTACCTGGCCATTGCGGGAACCTACTTGGCGAAGCCGGCGAAGGCCGCCCGGATGACGCCGTCGGGATAGACCTGCACGCCCTTCACCTTGTCGGAGAACGCCGTCAGGTTGGCCTGCCGGTAGAGGTAGATCAGCGGGTTGTCCTGCTGCAACAGGGTCACCGCCTGCCCGTACAGCTTCTTGCGCTCGTCGATGTCGGTCGACTGCCGGGCCTGGTCGAGGACCGCGTCGAGCGCGGGGTTGCTGCTGCCGCCGACGTTCTGGCTGCCGCCGGTGCCCACGAAGTTCACCATGTTGGCGTCGGGGTCGATGCGGCCGCTCCAACCGAGCTGGAGGATCTCGAAGTTGCCGCGGTCCTGCTCGTCGAGCAGCGAGGAGTACTCGACCGGGCTGATCTCGATGGTGAAGCCACCGTCCTTGACCATCGACTGCAGCGCCTGCGCGAGGCGCAGCGTGTCGGGGCTGTTCGAGACCAACATCTTGATGGTGTACGGAGCCTGCACGCCGGCTTCCTGAAGGAGTTGCTTGGCCTTCGCGGGGTCGTGCTCACGGCACTTCTGCGCCTCGTCCGACGAGAACACGCTCGCCGGTGAGATCGGGCCGCACGCCGGCGTCGGGATCCCGTTGAAGACCGCGTCGACGAGGGCCTTGCGGTCGATCGCGTATTCGAACGCCTGCCGCACCTTCGCGTCCTTGGCGATCGGGCGGTCGATGGGCTTCGGCGGGGTGCCGACGCCGTCGACGTTGCCGACGTTGATGGTGATGCCCTGGTAGCCCAGCGACGGCGACTGGAGCACCGTCAGCGCGGACTCCTTGCGCAGGGCGTCGACGTCCTGGGTGGAGACGCTGTCGGCGATCTCGGCGTCGCCGGCCCGCAGGTTCGCGGCACGGATGCTGGCGTCGGTCAGGATGCGCCACGAGATGCCGTCGAGGTGCACCTTGTCGGCGGCGTAGTAGTTCGAGTCGCGTACGACGTCGATCGAGCTCTGCGGCACCCGCTTCTCGAACTTGAACGGACCCACGCAGACCGGGGCGGAGGCGAAGTTGGCGCCCAGGCTCTGGAGCGCGGCCGGACTCATGATCATGCCGGCGCGGTCGGCCAGCGCGCCCAGCAGCGGTGCGAACGGGGTCTTGAGGTTGATGACGACGGTCTGCGCGTCGGGAGCGTCGACCTTGTCGATCGGCCCGAGCTCGCTCTTGCGCGCCGACTCCGGCAGGGTCAGGTGCCGTTCGAGCGTGGTTTTCACGGCCGCCGCGTTGAACTCGGTGCCGTCGGCGAACTTCACGCCCTGCCGCACCTTGATGGTGACGGTCTTGCCGTCGGGGCTGACGGTCGGCAGGTCGGTGGCCAACTGCGGCACGACCTGCGCCTTCTCGTTGACGTCGTACAGCTTCTCGCACATGGCCTGGAAGACGTAGCGCGAGTAGAGGCTCCGGGACAGGGACGGGTCGAGGCGGTCAGGCTCGGCCGACAGCGCGACGGTCAGCTTGCCGCCCTGCTTGACTTCGTCCGGGTTGGCCGGCGATCCGAAGGAATCCTGGGTCCGCGAAGGCTTCTGCTCGTCCGATCCGCCGTTTTCAGACACGGGTGAGCAGGCCGTGAGCGTGCAGACGACCGCAACCGCACCGACGGCGGCCCGACCGATCGCACGCGAAAAGTTCGTCATGACGGGCTCCTATATCGACGATTGTCGGAGCGTATGTTGTATACGAAGATCGCGCAAGGCACGGCTCAGGCCGTGGATCGAGGGGTGTGACCGGGCCCTGCTCACCACCTCCGGCGGTGGTGCGGGGGCACGGATCGGGTGCCGTTCTCGGCCGCGACGAATGCCGTATTGGCGGTCACCGTTGCCGTCGCGACGGGCGCTAAACGCTTTGGAAAAGCGTAAGGGCGGCATCGCGATTCCGCGATGCCGCCCATACGCCACACGTTTGGTCAGTTTCCGTGATAGATCTGTACGCCGGCCTTCGCCAGCGCCTTGATGATCTGTGCGGACTCGCCGAACCCGATGAGGAGCACGCCGTCCGGGCTGGTGGACTTGATCTGACCGGCGCCGGCGGCGAAGTCGATGTCCGGAGCACCGGGAGTCGGCGGCTCGTAGTCGAGCGTCTCGACGTTGCCGGCCGGGAAGCCGGCCTTCGTCAACTCGGAAATGACGTTGTCCCGCAAGCCGGACCCGTACGAGTCGGCACGGGCCACAATCGCGATCTTGTGCGGGCCGTCGCGCAGAATGACGTCCGCCAGCGCACGGCCCTGGAGGATGTCGGACGGCGAGGTGCGGAAGAACAGGCCCTTGTCGTCGACGGTGGTGAGGCCGGCGTCGGTGTTGCAGGGCGAGAACAGGATCAGCCCGGCCTTGACGACGTCGGGCAGCACGTCGCGGGAGATGCTCGACGCGCCGGCCCCGATGATCACGCTGACCTTGGCGGCGACGTGCGCGGCCACGGTCCGCTTCGCGACGTCCGAGTTGGTGCCGTCGTCGCCGGGCACCCACTCCACGTCCTTGTCGAAGACGCCGCCGGCCTCGTTCAGCTCGTGGATCGCGAGCGCGGCGCCGGCCTCCATGGGCGGGTTGGCGAGTGCCAGGTCGCCGGTCTCCGGCAGCAGACCGCCGATCTTCAGCGCCTCGGCGCTGCGGTCCGACTCGGCCCGCGGCGGCTTCTTCGTCGTGGTGGCCGACTCGTCGCCCGCGCCGACGTACTCCGTCTTGCTGTCGTCGAGCTTGTCCTCGGGTCCGAAGTGGAGCGTTGCGTAGCTGGCGGTGGACGGCTCGCCGGCGTCGGTGAACCCGCCGCGGGTCAGCGAGATGCCCCGGTAGTTGAGATCGGTGCCCGCGCGGGCGAGCGCGAGGCAGTCGGCCACAGCCGTGCACTCGGTGCCGCCGGTGGTGATCGAGTTGATCTGGCGGGCGATCGCGCGCGGCTCGTTGCTGCCAGCCTGCTCGGCGGCGAGCGCGCTGATCACGACGGCGTCGTAGGTCTCGCCCGCGAACAGGTAGTCGGTCAGGTCGGGGTGCACGGCGTTCAGCCGCGACTTGAAGTCGTCCGTGAGCGGGGTGAGCGGAGTGGTGCCCTTCATCCCGGCGAGCAGGCCGGCCTGGTTCGGGAACTCGTCACCGAAAGTGTTGATCATGTTGCCATCGGTGCCGTACAGACGGGTAACGCCCGTGGCGGTGCCGGTGTCGGTGTCCTGCGGCGGCGTGCCCTGTTGGCAGGCGGCGACGGTCAGCAGCAGCGCGGCGGACATGGCGGTGGCCACGTGGCGCGCTCCGGTGGAGACGTGCATGGGGTTGTGCGTCCTTCCTCCCCCAGGTCAGAACCCCGAAAGCCTGCCACATTCAATATGTTGCATGCCGTGCGCGGAGGTACTGCCGCGTAACCCGGATCCGCAGGTCAGACCGCGTACGCTTGCCCGCGGTTCGAGGCAGCGCGGTGAGTGATCAGGACGGAGACGGACGGAGATGCCGAAAACTGGCGTGCGGGCGGCACTCCTGCTGTTCCTGATCGGCTGCGTCAGCCTTGCCCTGGGCGCGTGTTCGGGCGTCAAGGCCGCGCCGACGGCCGACCGGGCGGTCACCACCACCACGCCGGCCGCGCCGCCGACGCCGTCCCCGTCGTCGCCCTCGCCGGCCGCGTCACCGTCGCCGAGCCCCACGATCACGCGGGTGGGGAACGCCACTCCCGCACCAGGCTGGCTGGGCACGCGGGTCCTGAAGGCGGGCGTGGCGCAGCCCACACCGCCCGAGCTGCGCAACCGCTCGATCATCACCGTCGACGACCTGCCGCCGCCGCCCGACGGCCGATTCCACGCCACGAACCGCGCCGTGCCGGCCGACGTGCTGGCCCGGTCGAGCTGGACCAGCGCCTGCCCGGTGAAGGCGACGGACCTGCGCTACCTCACGGTCAGCTTCCGGGGTTTCGACGGCCGCGCCCACACGGGCGAGCTGCTGGTCAACGCCAAGGCGGCCACGGACCTGATCAAGGTCTTCCGACAGCTCTTCGCGGCCGACTTCCCGATCGAACGCATGCACATCTCCAGCACCGCCGAGATGAACGCGCCGTCGACGGGGGACGGCAACACCACCGAGGCGTTCGCCTGCCGACCGGTGCGGGGCCAGCAGGCCTGGTCGCAACACTCGTACGGACTCGCCGTGGACCTCAACCCGTTCCAGAACCCGTACCGGAAGGCCAAGGTCGTGCTGCCGGAGCTCGCCACCTCCTACCTGGACCGCACCAGGGTGCTGCCGGGGATGGCGGAGCGCGGCAACGCGGCGGCGCGGGCCTTCGCCTCGGTCGGCTGGCAGTGGGGCGGCGACTACCGCACGCTCAAGGACTACATGCACTTCTCCGCCAACGGCGGCTGATGCCCGGTGCCGGTCATGGCCGGCCGACCACCAGGCGCAAGGAGCCGCTGAAGGTCGGCTGGCCGCGCAGGTGTCCGTGGCGCGCGTCCCAGGCTCCGGACGCCAGGTCGCCGCTCAGCCGGTCGACGGCGCGGGCCGTCGCGAGCGAGTCGACGAAGCCCCACGCGGACTGGGCGGCCCGGACGTCCGGGTCGAGGAACCGCTCCGGCCGGGCGTAGTAGGCCTCCGTGAACCCGTCCACGCAGTCGATGGGAATCGGCACGTCGAGCACCGTGGTCTCCGAGCCGATCGCCCGCGCGATCGCGGAGATCGGGGGGTAGCGGCGGCGTTCCACGGTCACCAGCTCCGGGACGTACCCGGCGAGCCAGAAGCGGTCGAGGAGGTCGCCGTCGAAGGTGAGAACGACCACCGGGCCGCGGGCGACCCGGCGCAGCTCGGCCAGCCCGCGGGCCGTGTCGGCCCACTGGTGCACGGTGACCGTGGCCATCACCGCGTCGAAGGCGTCGTCGTCGAACGGCAGGTGCTCGGCGGCGGCGTCCAGCGCGGGCACGGCGGTCGCCGGCCGCTGGGCGCGCATGCGGGCCGAGGGCTCCACCGCGACGACGTAGCGGTCGTCGGGTTCGTAGGAGCCCGCACCCGCGCCGACGTTCAGGACGGTCCGGGCGTTGCCCAGCGCAGAATGGATCATCGCCGCGATGCGGGGGTCGGGTCGGCGCCGCCGCGCGTAGCCGTGGCCGTTGGTCTCGTAGTCGAAGTCGCCCTTGATCATGCGGCGACGCTAAACCCGCACCTCAGGGTGCGGGTCAAGCCGCTTGACCCGTACCCCGGGGTCCGGGTTTAGCATCGGCCCGTGCGGGTGGGAGAGCTGGCGCGCAGGACCGGCACGACCATCCGGGCGCTGCGCTACTACGAGTCTGTCGGGCTCGTCGTGCCGCGCCGCCTCGGCAACGGCTACCGCGAGTACGACCCGATCGCGGTCCGCATGGTCGCCCAGATCCGCGAGCTGACGACGCTCGGGCTCAGCGTCGAGGAGACCCGCCCGTTCGTCGAGTCCATCGCCGCCGGGTCGGACGACGCCGACGTCTGCGCGGCCGCCCTGGCCACCTATCGCGGCACGATCACCGCCATCCAGGAGCGCATCGGCAAGCTCACCGCCCAACGCGACGCCCTCAACGCCCGTCTCGACGCGGCGGCCGGCCGCGTCGTCCCCGGTGAGCCGATCGCGGCCGCCGACCCGCACGACCTGGTCGGCCGCACCCTGCCGGCGCTGACCTTCTACGCCACGGACGGGCGGCCGGTCGACCTGCACGCGCTCGGGCCAGGGCGCAGCGTCATCTTCGTCTATCCGTTGACCGGTCGTCCGGGCGTCGATCTGCCCAACAGCATGCTCGAGGTGCACGGGGCGCAGGGGGAGCAGCCGGCCTGGTTCCGTGACCACCACGCGGAGCTCCTGACAGCCGGCGCGCGGCGCGTCTACGGCTTGTCCGCACAGTCCACCGGCTACCAGCGCGAGCTCGTGCATCGCCTGCGGCTGCCGTACCCGCTGATCCCGGACCCGCGCCTGACCCTGGCGACCGCGCTGGGACTGCCCACGTTCACCGCGGACGAGATGACGCTCTACAAGCGGTTGACCCTGATCGTCGCCGACGACGTGATCGAGCACGTCTTCCACCCGATCCGCTTCCCGGCCTCACACGCGCTCGACGTCATGCGCCTGCTGACTAAGCAACGCTGAATCGACTGCCGATGACCGAGAGCAGCTGCAGTCGCTCGTAGCTCTCGGTGCCCGGCACGGCCGTGTAGACGAGCAGGATGTGCGACTGCTCGGGGTCCAGCAGCGACTGGCACCTGAGCTCGAGCAGGCCGACCTCGGGGTGCAGCAGACGCTTGACGTCGTTGTAGCCGATGCCGACCTCGTGCTCGTCCCACACCGTGCGGAACTCCTCGCTGCGCTCGAACAGCAGGCGTTGCAGGTGCGCGGCCCAGGAGTCCGGCCCGCGCAGCGTGACCAGCTTGCGGAGCCCGGAGGCGAACACGCGGGAGTGCAGGGCGTGGTCGTCGGGGTGGTACAGGGCGCGGGTCTCCGGGTCGGTGAACCACCGGTAGCCGATGCTCCGCTCCGGCCCGGTGTAGCGGGTCAGGTCGCCGGTCAGCGCGACCGCCAGCGGCGTCTGCCGCAGCGTCTCACCGAGCTCCGTGACGACCTCCGCCGGGGTGTCGGAGAGCCGGTCGAGGATGCGCAGCACCCCGGGGCTGATGTGCTCGCTGATCGCGCCCCGCGTGGGTGGGTTGTGGCCCGCGAGACGGAACAGGTGGTCGCGCTCGTCGAGGGACAGGTGCAGCCCCTGGGCGATCGAGGCGATCATCTGCGGTGACGGGTGCGGCCCGCGCTCCCGCTCCAGGCGGCTGTAGTAGTCGGTCGAGATGTGGCAGAGCGTGGCCACCTCCTCGCGGCGCAGCCCGGTCGTCCGGCGCCGCTGCCCGCGCGGCAGACCGACGTCCTCCGGCTGGAGCGACTCACGACGGCGACGCAGGAACTCGGCGAGCCCAACTCGGTCGATCACGGCGGTTTCCCCCTCGCTCTCGTTTCTATCACCGGTTGCCGGCCGCAGCCTGGGCCTGGCGATCCCCCCTTCACGGACCGCGGAGCCGCTGATCGTCAGGCCGTGGTTACGGCCGCGAATCCCGTGCAGCCTGAGTCGAGACCGAGCGAACAAGGAGAGCAGCACGATGACACGCAATCGATCCGACCTGACGGTTCCTGACCTGTCCGGGAAACTGGCCGTCGTCACCGGTGCCAGCGACGGCGTCGGACTGCGACTGGCGACCCGCCTCGCCGCCGCGGGGGCCGAGGTCGTCATGCCGGTCCGCAACCGGGCGAAGGGAACGGCGGCGATCGCGATCGTCAAGCAGCGGTGTCCGGACGCCACCGTCTCCCTGCGCGACCTCGATCTGTCGTCGTTGGACTCGGTCGCGGCGCTGGGTGCCTCCCTGGTTGCCGAGGATCGTCCGATCCACCTCCTCGTCAACAACGCCGGCGTGATGACCCCACCCAGCCGGCAGGCTACCGCGGACGGGTTCGAGCTCCAGTTCGGCAGCAACCACCTGGGCCACTTCGCGCTCGTGGCCCACCTGTTGCCGTTGCTGCGCGCGGGCCAGGCCCGGGTGACGTCGCAGATCAGCATCGCGGCCAACCAGGGCGCCATCAACTGGGACGACCTCAACTGGGAGCGGTCGTATCACGCGGGCCGCGCGTACAGCCAATCGAAGATCGCGTTCGGCCTGTTCGGCCTGGAGCTGGACCGGCGCAGCCAGGCGGCCGGCTGGGGCATCACCAGCAACCTGTCGCATCCGGGCGTGGCGCCCACGAGCCTGCTGGCGGCCCGCCCGGAGCTGGGCCGACCCAGGGACACCGCGGGGGTACGGGCCATCCGCGTCCTCTCCCGCGCCGGGATCCTCGGCACGCCCGAGACGGCGGCCCTGCCGGCCCTGTACGCCGCCACGTCGCCCGCCGCGCTCGGCGAACGCCTCTTCGCGCCGGGCGGCCTCGGCAACGTGTCCGGCGCGCCCACCGAACTGGCCCTGTTCTCCCGATTGCGCAGCACCGACGAGGCCGACCGCGTGTGGCGGGTCTCCGAGCAGCTGACCGGCCGCTCCTTCCCGGCCGTCAGCCCGGCGGCTCGTGCGCGACGGCGACCGCATCCGGGCGCGTGAGCCGGCCGCCCTTCGCGAACGCCGCGTCGAACACGACGTCGCCCAGCACCTCGCGCAACCGTCCAGTGAGGACGGCCTCGCGCTGGCGCAGCGACGGATACACCCGCAACCCGGCCCGCCGCCGCAGCCCGTCGGCCGCGCCCGACAGCAGGGCCGCGCGTTCCGGGTTGCCCTCCGCGAACACCAGCTGCGCGAACGTCGCCAGGCACAGCGTCACGAGTTGCGTGCTGTAGGCGGCGAGGCTCAGCTCCAACCCGTCGTCGAGGAGCATGCGCGCGTTCAGCTTCTCGCCCCGCACCAGGGCGAGGCCGGCCAGCAGCACCTGCGCGGTCGCGGCCAGCCAGGCGTTGTCGAGCCGCATCGCCCAGTCGTACGCGTCGCGCAGGTGGCTCAGCGCCTCCTCCTGGCGGCCGGTGCTGGTCTCCAGCGAGCCCGCGGTGAGCGCCGACGACGCCGTACCCAACGGCTCGTCCTGGGGTTGGAACTCCTCCAGCGCGGCCAGCGCCTCCCGCAGCGCGCCCTCGATGTCGCCCATCATCGTCGAGGTCCAGGCCATCGACAGCAGGGTCGCGGCGTGCAGGTACGGGTCCTCGATCTGCGGCAGCAGCGGCACGAGCCGGGCGCGGTGGGCCAGGGCCGCCTGGTCGTCGCCGATCTCCCGCGCGGTCACCGTGGCGGTCCACAGCAGCTCCGCGCGGGCCTGCGGGTCCAGCGAGTCCGCCGTCGGCAGCAGCTGGTCGACCCAGGCGCGGGCGTCGGCCAGATGGTCGCGCTGCGACCAGAACGGCCACAGCACGCGGTAGAGGTGGGGGAGCGGGCCTTGGTCGTGGGCCAGGTGCCAGCGCACCGAGGCGGCCAGGTTGCCCGCCTCGGTCTGCAACCGCTCGACCCAGTCCCGCTGCCCGACGCCGCGCAGCGGACGGTCGGCGCTGATGGCCAGCGCTTTGTAGGTCTGCGCGTGTCGGCGCTGGATGTCGGCGGCGTCGGGGCGGGCCATCAGCCGCTCGGCGACGAACATCCGCACGGTCTGGAGCATCCGGCAGCGCGTGCCGACGTCGGCGTGGTCGAGCTGCACGAGGCTGTGCCGGACCAGCGCGTCCGTCAGGTCGAGCGCCTCGTCCTCGCTGATGCCGGCCACCTCGGCCGCTGCTTCGATCGTCCAGCCGTCCACGAAGACGGCCGTGGTCTCCAGCAGGGACCGCTCGGCCGCGTCGAGCAGGTCCACACTCCATTCGACCGCGGCGCGCAGGGTGCGCTGCCGCTCGGGCAGGTCCAGCGCACCCGTTCCGAGCGCGTCCAGCGAGGTCTCCAGGCGTTCCAGCAGAGCCGCGGGACTGAGCAGCCGCGTACGCGCGGCGGCGAGCTCGATCGCCAGCGGCAGACCCTCCAGCCGCCGGCAGATCTCGGCCACCGCCACCGCGTTCAGCGGGGTGAGGGCGAAGTCGTAGCGCACCGCCCTGGCCCGGTCGACGAACAGCCGCACGGCCGGTGACTCGACCAGCTCCTCGATCGGCATGGCGGCGGGGTCGGCGGGCAGCTCCAGCGGCGGCACCGGGTACTCCCGCTCGGCCCGCAGCTCCAGCACCGTGCGGCTGGTCGCCACGATCGTCAGCCCGGGACAGCGCGTGAGCAGCTCGCCCAGGTCGCCGGCCGCCCCGACCACCTGTTCCAGGTTGTCCAGGACCAGCAGCCAGCTCTCGTCGCCGAGCTGGCCCGCCAAGGCGGTCGTCGGCGTGGCCGCGCCGGCGACGTCCGCGCCCACCTGCCGCGCGATGGCCGCCACGACCTGGTCGGGCTCGGTCACGTCGGCCAGCGGCACGAACACGACGCCGGCGCTGAAGCGGCCGCGGGCGCGCTCGGCGGCCGCCACGGCCAGCCGCGTCTTGCCGACCCCGCCCGGGCCGGTCATCGTCAGCAGCCGCACGTCCGGCCGTTCGAGCAGGCCGGCCACCTCGTCGATGGCCTGGCTCCGCCCCACCAGTGACGTGCGCCCCACCGGCAACGGCTGGGTGCCGCTGCGGCGGCCGGTCGAGGTGCGCACGGCGGCGAACCGCTCACTGAGCAGGACCGCCAGGTCGTGGCTGACCAGCCGGTTCAGCTCGGAGGAGGTGCGGAACTGGCGGAAGGTGACCAGCGCCTCGTCGCCGATGCGGGCGATCAGCTCGGCGAGCCGTGGGTCGCGGTCGGGCGCCGGGACCTTGACGTAGATCAGCCGGGGCTTGTCGCTCGCGAGCTCGAACTCGTCCTCGAGGCCCGAGATGTCCATCTCCGGCCCGATCCAGCCGTACTGCTCCCAGTAAAGCCCGACGAAGATGTCACTCTGCGCCAGATAGGCCTGGTAGACCGCTCTGGGCGGATGTGGGCGCGCGCCCTGTTCGAACATGACCGGCGTGAGCCGCAGCGCCTCGATCGCCTGGGACACGACCGCGCGCTCCTCGGCCATTTCCCTCAGCGTCGAGCTGACGAAGACCCGTACACGCTGATCCGGGGTGCGGATCACGGAGTCGGATGGCGCCACGGCCCCAGTCTCGTGCCTTACCGGAAGGTAAGAGCGGCCTTTCCGTACAGTCCGGTAACCGTCACCACGCGAGCATGTCTTCGGACATCGACCGGACGCCATATTGAGCACATGAGGAGTTCGCGAGTACCGATCGCCGCCTTGGCGGTCGCGTTGACCTTGACCGGCTGTGTGCCGCGGTCCCCGGGCGCGTCGGGATCCGGATCTGGGGCCGAGCCGTCGGCGGCCGCTCCGGCCGCCGTCACCGAGATCGAGATCAACAAGTCCTACTGGTACGCGGGGTTCAAGGTCACGTTGAACACCGCGCGGGTGGTCGCGTCGTCCTCCGGGGCGGGCAAGTCCGTGACGGTCGAGGGTGTCTTCCAGAACCTCAGCCCGGAGCACGAGGGCACGCCGACCGAGGACGTGCTGCTGACGGTCGGCGACCGCACCTACGCTGAGCTCGACAACTCGCTGTCTGACCTGCCCGAGGTCCCGGCCCAACGCAGCCAACCCGGCACGTACGCCTTCGCGGTCGACGAGCATTTCGTCCTCCCCGAGGCGGTGCTCATCGCCGGCAAGCCGACGAACCGGCAGGCGACGGTGCCGTTCAGCGGCCCCGACGGGCTGGTCGCTCTCGAACCGGTGCCGGTGCCGGTCAAGGGGAAGGTCCGACGCACCTCGGCCGGCAGCGTGTTCATGAGCGTGTCCGCGGTGGAGGTGCGGTCGGACGAGCCGCGGCTGCACGGCCAGGCGCCGACCGGCCAGGAGTTCCTGCGGCTCGCCTTCTCGGCCACCAACAACTCCGCCGCCGGCTTCGCCTGGGTGTTCGACCGTGACCTGCAGCTCAAGCTGCCCGACGGCACCTCGGTCGGCACCGACGACAACTGCAGCCGGGCGCAGATCTATCCGCCGCCGCACGC
This sequence comes from Asanoa sp. NPDC049475, assembly GCF_040676915.1. Classification (NCBI taxonomy): domain Bacteria; kingdom Bacillati; phylum Actinomycetota; class Actinomycetes; order Micromonosporales; family Micromonosporaceae; genus Asanoa; species Asanoa sp. NPDC049475. The sequence continues at coordinate 532,221 of NZ_JBFAPY010000005.1, forward strand.
GACGGCCGACGGTGGGCTCGCCTGCTTCCTGGTCCCTGCCCCGGCGAACGGCACGTACCTGCTCAGCTGGGATCGGTACGAGAAGGGCGCGCTGCGCGTACCCGTGGATTGACGGTCGTTAGAATGCCGGTCGATGACGCTGGACGCCGGTGGCACGACGCAGCGGACCGGCGCGCCGTCGCCGGTCCTGCAGCCTGGCGACCCGCGCCGGGTGGGCGGCGTGCGGCTGCTGGGCCGGCTCGGCGAGGGCGGCATGGGCGTCGTGTTCCTCGGTCAGGACGGCGACGGCCGGCTGGTGTGCGTCAAGCTGATCAGGGCGGAGTACGCGCGGGACGCGCGATTCCGGGCTCGCTTCGCCGCCGAGGCCGCCGCCGCCCGCCGCGTCGCCCGCTTCTGCACCGCCCCGGTTCTCGACGCCGGCGTGTCCGACGACGTCGCCTACCTGGTCACCGAGTACATCGAGGGGCCGACGCTGACGGCGGCGGCGAAGCAGGACGGCCCGATGCGCGGGTCCACGCTGGACAGTCTGGCCATCGGAATCGCGGCCGCGCTCAACGGGATCCACGGCGCGGGGGTCGTGCACCGCGATCTCAAGCCCAGCAACGTGTTGCTGTCGCGGGTCGGTCCCAAGGTCATCGACTTCGGCATCGCGCGTGCGCCGGACGTGGAGGAAAGCCTCACCGAGTCGGGGCATGTCGTCGGCACGCCGGCCTACATGGCGCCCGAGCAGTTCCGCGGCGTGGTCACCCCGGCCAGCGACGTGTTCAGCTGGGGGGCGGTCGTCGCCTTCGCCGCCAACGGTCGGCCGCCGTTCGGTTCCGGCACGCCGTTGGAGCTGATGCATCGGGTCGTGTCGGATCCGCCTTCGCTCGGCGTCCTGGAGCGGCCGTTGCGCGACCTGGTCGAGCGGGCGTTGGACAAGGATGCCGGGCGGCGACCGAGCGCGCGGGAGGTGCTGCTCGCCCTCGTGGGGGAGGGCGCTGACCCGATCGACGCCAGCTCGCGGATCCTGTCTACACAGTGGACTCCGCCGCCGACCCGCGTCGACGACAGTGGTGTGGCCGGGCCGTTGTTGCAGCGGCCGTTGGTCGAGGTGGGATCGCGCCGCCGGCGGGTGGTGCTGTCGGTGGTCGCCGCCGTGGCGCTGGTCGCCGCGATCGCCTCGGCGCCGCTGATCCAGCAGTGGGGCGGTGACGAGAAGAGCCCTGAGCCGTCGACGTCCAGCGGCGTTCCTGGGTCCGGGTCCCGGTCCGGGTCCCGGTCCGGGTCTGGGTCTGGGGTCGCGTCGTCGCCCGCCGGCTCCGGTGCGACCGTCATCGCGATGGGCGTGCGCCTCCCCGAGCAAGGCCTGATCGAGCTCGGGATAGGCGAGGTGCGCCCCTACCGCCTGCATCTCGACACCGACACCGACGTGTACGTGACCGGCGAGGGCTGCGCCAGCCCCGTCAGGTGGCAGCTGTTCCACTCCGCGCGGGGCAGTGTCGCCTCCGGCGTCCTGTGCCAGCAGTCCGGCCCGTTCACCCTGACGGCGGGCGACTACGAGCTCCGTGTCGGAAGCCCTCGCGTCGGAGGCGAGTTCGCGGTGAAGCTGACCGGGCGATGACCGCCTACCTGGAGGTCTGGACGGCCGGCGGCGCCTCGATGATCCCACTCGCCGGCGATCGGATCACCCTCGGCAGCGCCGAGTCGAACGACCTGTCCGTGCCCACCGACCGCCGCCTGTCGCGGCTGCACGCGGTGTTCGAGCGCTACGCGGCCGGCTGGTCGGTGCGCGACCTCGGCTCCCGCAACGGCACCTTCGTCAACGGCCAGCGCGTGTGGCACGAACGCGTGCTCACCGACGGCGACGAGATCCGTGCCGGCGCTTCCCGTTTTGTCCTGCGCTCGGGCCGCGTCCCGCTCGGGCAGGTCACCGAGGCGGGTGCACCGGCGCCGGAGCTGACCAACCGCGAACGGGACGTCCTCGTGCACCTGTGCCGCCCGCTGCTGGCCGGCGCGATGTTCACCGAGCCGGCCTCCAGCCGGGAGATCGCCGCCGCGCTGGTCGTCACCGAGGCGGCGGTCAAACAGCACCTGCTGCGCCTCTACGACAAGTTCGGCATAACCGGCGAGGGGGAGAAGCGACGCGTACGCCTGGCGAACGAGGCCATGGCCCGCGGCGCCATCACCCGGGCCGACCTCGGTTGACCGGTCGGGTTCTGCGACGATCAAGCTCGTGGAGGACAACAAACGGCGGCGGACGGCGGCGGCGCTGCGCGGCTGTGACCGCATCCTTTCCGGCACCAGCGCTCCGACGATGCGGGAACACGTGGCGGTGCTGGAGGAGTCCGGCCTGCTCGACGACCAGCCCGACTTCTACGGCGACGGGCCGTTGACCGCGCTCGAGGAACGGGTGGCCGAGCTGCTCGGCACCGAGGCCGCCGTGTTCTTCCCGACCGGCACGATGGCCCAGCAGGTCGCGTTGCGCTACGGCGCCGACCACAGCGGGCGCGATGCGGTCGCGCTGCACCCGCTCGGGCACCTGGAGAAGCACGAGCGGCACGCGTATGCCCACCTCACCGGCCTGCGGGCCGTCTGGCCGACGACCGAGCCGCGCAACCCCACCGCCGAGGAGATCGCCGCGCTCGCCGAGCCCGTGGGGACCGTCCTGGTCGAGCTGCCGATGCGCGACGCCGGGTTCGTGCTGCCGACGTGGGACGAGCTCGTCGCCGTGGCCGCCGCGACCGGGGCCGCCGGTGCGCGACTGCACCTCGACGGCGCCCGCCTCTGGGAGTCGACCGTTCACCTGGGTCACCCACTGCACGAGATCGCCGGCCTGGCCGACAGCACGTACGTCTCCTTCTACAAGACGATCGGCGCCATCAGCGGCGCGGCGCTGGCGGGCAGCGAAGACCTCGCCGCGTACGCCCGTGTCTGGCGTCATCGCTATGGGGGCATGGCCTTTCAGCAGTGGCCGGCCGCGCTGACGGCCCTCGTCGGCCTGCGGCGCGAGCTGCCGCTGATCCCCGCCTACGTCGAGCACGCGCGGACGGTCGCCGCCGCCCTGGCCACGCTGCCTGGCGCGCGCGTCTATCCGGAGCCGCCGCACACCCAGCGCTTCCGCCTCTGGCTGCCCGGCACGGCCGAGGCACTCAACGACGCGGCGCTGGCGCTCGCCGAGGACGAGAAGGTGTGGTTCGCCGCCCGCTGGCAGGACACCGAGGTGCCGGGGCTGGCGATGACCGAGATCACGGTCGCCGCGCCGGCGCTGGACTGGACCGCCGAGGACGTCACCGAGGTCGGTGGCCGCTTCCTCGCCCGGGTCAACCCTTCGTAGGCTCCTCGACCGCGGGCAGCGTGCTCACGTCGAGGTTCAGCAGTTGCAGCAGGCCACCGTTGCGGCGCGAGTCGACGAGCTCCGGCAGCGTGCGGTCAACCCAGTCAGCCCGGTCGTCCTGGCCGCGAGCTCGCAGCGCGTTGGCGATGTCGCCTCTGCGGATATGCATGATCGGCTCCTCGGTGCGAGGTCGTGCGCGGATCCTGAGTCAGTTGGACCCGGACTGTTCCTGTCGCGAGGGCGCGATGGAGATGCGGACCCCACCGTGGATCTCCGTGACGGTGAAACGTTCGCCGCCGCCCGTGTCCGGCAGCATCGCGTCGTAGAGCTCACCGTTGGTCACCTCGACGGTGCCGCCGATGCGACCCAGGAGAACGATCAGAACGGCTCGCAGGTTGGTATCGCTGAGGTACGCCACGTGAAGAACTCCTTGGCCGGAGTGGGCAGACGCTGCGGCCCCGGGAGCGCGGAGTCACGGTGAAAGCACGAGTTGCTCTCATCGTACGCCTGTGCGGCGCCGGATGACCCCGGCCAGCGCGACGCGGGTGCCGGCCGGGGTCGTTGTCCGTCAGCCCTCGCGGCGCAGGCGGTCGGCGAGCCAGGCCACCGCCAGCGGATAGCGGTAGTCGATGCCGCCGTGCGCCGCGGGGAACAGCTCGAAGTTGATGCGCTCGGCCGGAAGTCCGACCCGCTCGAGTCCGTCCTTGAACGCCTCGGCGCCGAGGTCGAGGAACCACTCGTCGCGCGTGCCGGCGTCGATCCAGACGGCGCGCAGGGAGCGAAGCTCGTCGGCGTACCTGTCGACCATGCGCACCGGGTCCCAGTCCAGCCAGCGCTGCCAGACCTCCGGGATGATCTGGCCGGAGCGCGGGTCGACCGGCAGCCGCGGTGTGCCGTCCAGGTCGGGCGAGAACGCCGCCGAGCAGCCCAGGGTCAGGATCAGCACCATGTCCTCCTCCTTGGTGAAGGAGACGCGACCCTGGAAGTCCTTCCACCAGTTGAGGATGTCGTGGTCGTAGGCCCGCAGCGACCGCACGGCCTTGGCGAACTCGTTGAGGTAGCAGTACTCGTAGAGCGCGTCGCCGGCGTGCGTGGCCAGCGCCCCGAACAGGTCCGGGCGCAGCATCGGCGTGATCATCGCCCCGAAGCCGCCGGACGACTTGCCACTGATGGCCCGCGACTCCCGGTCCGCGATGGTGCGGAAGTTGGCATCGACCCAGGGCACGATCTCGTCACAGAGGTACGAGTGGTAGTTGCCGGTGCCGACGGAGTCGACGAACTGCGAGCCGCCGTACGCGGTCCAGGCGTCGACGTAGACCAGGATGCACCCAGGCGCCTGCCCGCTTGCGAACACCTGGTCCGCGGTCTCGACAAACGGCTGCCGAAACGGCTGGCGGTTGCCCCACATGGCCACCTGGCCGGTGTAGCCCTGGATCACGTAGATGCTGGGATACCGCTGCGTGGACTCCTCGTACCCGGGAGGCGTGTAAACCCACAGCGGCCGAACATGCGGGTCACCGAGGGGATTACCCCGCAACAACTCCGACTCGAACGCCTCCTGATGGAGAGTCCCGGCAAGCTCACTGAACGTGACAGACGAACTGGGCTGGCTCATAGCTCTACTAGTAGCAGGACGCCGGCCAGGCCGCAGGAGGGCTATGTGCCCTCGTGCCACCGAAACTGCTCGTCCGGCGTGTCGCGTCGCTCGAGCACCCCGGCCTCGACGAGCGCCAGCAAGGCGTCGTGGAGTCCGTTTCCCAGCGGGTTGTCGGTCCAGAAGACGCCCTTGACGTCGGGAAACGTGTTGCCCTGGAACAGCCCGAGCGTCCTGCCGAGCTTGAAGGCGGCGCCGTCCCAGTCGTTCCACCCGCGGAGATCATCGGCAAGAGCCATGACGGCTAGCGTAGTTACGATGAGCGAGCCCAGGCCGTTGCGGTCCTCGTCGTGCGTCAGGCTCTGTTCACGAGCACGCGGGCCAGGACGAAGGTGACCAGGCCCGCGACGACCACCGTGAGTAGGCCGACGCGCAGGCTGGCCAGGTCGGCGACCAGGCCGACCAGCAGTGGGGAGAGCAGCGAGCCGCCGCGCAGGAGCCAGCTCACGATGGTCAGGCCCGTACCCGGTGGGAGTCCTGGAAGCTCGTCGGCCGTGTGCATGGCGGCCGGGATCAGGGTCGCGACGCCGAGGCCGGCGAGCGCGAAGCCGACCAGCGTGGTGGCGACGCTCGGCATCGCGATCGCGCCGCCCATGCCGAGCGCGGCCAGCGCCCCGCCGGCGCGGACGACGGTGCGTTGCCGAAGCGGTCCACGATGCGGTCACCGGTCAGGCGGCCGACCGTCATGGCCACCTGGAGCGAGACCACGGCCAGACCGGCGGTGGCGGCGCTGGTGTGCAGGTCGCGAAGGAGCGTCCACGGTGGACCGGGCTGGGATCGTCGCGGTGCTCGTCGGGGCCGGGCAGCAGGAACCGGTAGGCGACCAGAGCGACCGCGCTGAACAACACCGCCGAGATGCTCAGATGCAGGCCCAGCGGCAGGCGCAACCCGGCCGCCGCCGCGCCCATCAGGCCGCCGAGCACCGCGCCGATGCTCCAGAGGCCGTGCAGCGAGTTCACAATGGACCGCCCGTACCGCCGCTGCACCCGCAGCCCGTGCGCGTTCTGCGGTATGTGTACTGAGGTACATAGCCGCGTCATGGGTTAACGTGCGTCAATGGCCACCCACATCCAGAACGACGACCTGCCGGGCAACGCGACCTCGCGGACGTTCCTCGGTCGCGACCACGGCGGAGTCCCGGTCTCGTTCTTCATCCAGGCGAGCCCGACCGGCCACGGCCCGGAGCCGCACACCCACCCGTACGCGGAGGTGTTCGTCCTCCACGAGGGCTCGGGAACGTTCCTGGCGGGCAAGGAGACGATCGAGGCCGAGGCGGGCTCGGTCGTGGTCGTGCCGGCGGGCGAGGTCCACGGCTTCAAGGCATCGTCCACCGGCCCGCTGCGCATGACCTGCATCCACACGAGCGACGCCATGACCACTGAGTGGGTCGACGGCTAGAGCGCCTCTCCGGTCGGGGGCGGCTTGTGCCGCGGCCCGGCGATGGGCCAGCTTCGTCCAACGGCGCGAGCGCTGGGGGCAGGGGTCAGGCGACCTCGGCTCGGTCGAAGGCGGCGGCCAGGTGGGCGATGCCGTAGTCGAAGGCGTCGTCGACCGAGCCACCGAGCCGGAAGGCGCCGGCCAGCTCCATGCTGACGAAGCCGGTCGCCCAGGCGGTGATCGTGCGCGCGGCCGACAGGGCGTGCTCCGGCCCGGCCAGTCTCTCGGCGATCCTGAGCAGGGGAGCGCTGGCGCTGGCGAACGCGTCCTGGCGTGGTTGGCCCGCATCCGGTCCCCAGCCGAAGATCAACCGGTAGCCGGCCGGGTGCTCGTGCGCGAACGCCCGGAACACGCGGGCCAGCGTGGCCAGGTCGGCGCGGGCATCGGTGCTGCCGTCCAAGGCCCGGATCCGCTCGCCGAGGTCGAGGATCGTTGCCTCGGTGACCAGGCCGATCAGGTCGTCACGGCTGCGTACCCGCTTGTAGAGCGAAGGCGCGCGGACCCCGACCCGGTCGGCCACCGCCTGCATCGTCAGGCGGGCCAGCCCCTCCGACTCCAGGATCCCGCGGGCCGCCGCCACGATCTGATCAAGGGACGTCCGCTCCGGCGTCGGCATCGCGAGCTCCAGGATTTTCTCGATAGCTATTGCCCATAGCCATGATGGCTATGTATCGTAGCTATCGTAAACGACGTACCCGACATCTGGAAGGGGTGGACCATGAAGCTCGGTTCCCACCTGCACCGCATCGGCAACGACATCGTGGCGGTCTACCTGATCGACACCGACGAGGGCGTGACGGTGATCGACGCTGGCCTGGCCGGGCAGTGGAACGAGCTGACCGCCGAGCTCTCGAGCATGGGCCGGTCGCTCGACGACATCCGCGGCGTCATCCTGACCCACGGCGACACGGACCACATCGGCTTCGCCGAGCGCCTCCGGCGCGAGCGCGGCGTCCCGATCTACGTGCACGCCGCCGACGCCGCCCGCGCGCGCGGCGAGGTCAGGTCCAAGGCGAGCTGGGGCAGCTTCAAGGTCGGAGCGTTGTCGAAGTTCCTCTGGTACGCGAGCACCCACGGCGGCCTGCGCACCACCTACCTGACCGAGGTCGTCGAGATCCAGGACGGCCAGGTGCTCGACCTGCCCGGCGCGCCGCGGATCATCGGGCTGCCGGGGCACTCGCCGGGCAGCATCGCCGTCTACTCGCCGGTCGCCGACGCGGTCTTCGTGGGTGACGGTCTCACCACCCGGCACGTGCTCACGGGCCAGAACGGCCCGCAGCCGGCCCCGTTCACCGACGACCCGCAGGAGGCCGCCGCCTCACTGAGTCGCCTGGAGGGTCTCGACGCGACCTGGGTGCTCCCGGGCCACGGCACGCCCTGGAACGGCGGCGTCAAGGAAGCGATGCGCCAGGTCAAGGCCGCCGCGAGCCGATAGCTCGGCCCGCGCGGCCGAGCGATCCGGCCCTCGCGGCTGAGCGATCCGGCCCTCGCGGCTGAGCGATCCGGGGCCCGGGTGGCCGAGCGATCCGGCCCGCGTGGCCGAGCGATCCGGCCCGCGTGGCCGGCAATCCGGACCTGGTCAAGCGGCCGGGAGGTCGAAGCCCGACGCGACGTTGAGCGTGGTCGCGAACGTCAGGTACATGAGCCACAGCCCGACCAGGATGTGGGTGGCCCCCAGTGCCCGCTCGCCGAGGTTCGACGACTCGCGCCCGTCCGCGTCGACCCGCACGCCGATCTTGAAGCTCGCGAAGAACTCGCAGATGTAGACCGCGGTCAGCCCGCCGAACAGCACCCCGAGCGGCCACGCGCCCGCGTCGAAGAAGACCACGACGCCCAGCACCGAGACGATGATGAACGGGATCGCCATGTAGCCGTTGGGTCGCGGGTCGTTGCCCCGCGCGCGGTTCCAACCCAGGGCGAACCAGTGGATGCCGTACGCGCTGAACGCCAGCGCCGCCATGTACTGCCCCGGGTTCGTCGTGAAGACCGGGAACCAGGTCAGTCCGACGAACAGCAGGATCCCGACCAGGAACTGGCAGAACCCGGGCATCAGGATGCCCCACACCCCGGTGGCCCGGTCGTCCTGCGGGCTGCGCCGCGGATAGCGGAACAGCTCCTGCGGACCCCAGATCAGGTAGCCGGTGCCGAGCCCGAAGAACCCGAGCACCACAGGTGCGAACATCGAGGCAGGAAAGAGGGACACACAGACATTGTCCGACAAACCCGTTAATCAACGGACCTCTTTGGACTGATCGGACGACGTCAGGATGGCGTCGAGCGCCCGCTCGAACAGCTCGTCGTCGCTCCACCGACCGGCGTCGAGGTGGCCCGAGGCGGTCAAGGTCGGATAGCTGGCCGGATCCGCCGTGATGCGCCCGCGCGCCGCCGACGGGTCGGCCCGGCGCCAGATGGCCTCGGTCACGGCCGAGCCGATCACGAAGTTGGCCAGCAGCCTCGTCTTCACGGTCAGGTCCAATCCGGCGACGCCACCGCGTACGAAGGCGGCCTGGAGGAACTCGGTGCGGGCGAGCACGTTCGGCCCGAGCGCAGGGCGGCCCACCAGGCTCGGCGCCCACGGATGGCGGAGCATGGCCGCCCGCCACGAACGGACCAGGGCGCGGACGTCGGCGCGCCAGTCGCCGGTCGACGGCGGCACTGGAACGTCGGCGAAGACGTGGTCGAACGCCAGGTCGAGGACGTCCTCCTTGGTCTTCACGTGCCAGTAGAGCGCCGTCGGCGTGACCGAGAGGTGTCCGGCGAGGCTGCGCATCGTCAACCTCTCGATGCCGTCGCGGTCGAGCAGGTGCACCGCGGCTTCGACGATGCGTTGCCGGCTCAGTGCCGGGCGGGTGCGAGGCGACGGGTCCGAGCGCAGCCACACCGAATCGGTTCGTGTCACGATAGGACTCTAACGCTGTTAAGTTCAATGGACACTGTTCACGATGGAGTTGGTGACCGTGCCGCTGATGCGTGTCCAGCTCGACACGGACCGCGCCACCGCCCGCCGTGTGCTCGATCTCCACCGGGCCGGCGGCGTGCACCGCGAGTCGCGCGACGCGGCCCTCGACGAGATCTGGCGGCGCGGCCACACGCCCGCGGGCGAGCCGGTGTTCGTCGGTCTCACCAACGGCGACCCCGTCCACCTCGTGTACGACGTGCTCGTCCACTCCGGCACGACGCATTGACTGCGATCTTGGTGATGGCTACCGTCGATCCGTGGCTGGCTACTTCGTCGTGCGCCGCGTCGACCGCGCCGATCCGGCCGTCATCGCCGCGCTGGGCGAGGCCGGCGTCGCCACCGTCCACGAGGCGGCCGGGCGGGTCGGGCTGCTCGGTCCCGCGATCCAGGCCCGCCAGGCCGGCGTCACGATCTCCGGCTCGGCGATCACGGTGTCCTGCCACCCCGGCGACAACCTGATGATCCACGCTGCGGTCGAGGTCTGCGAGCCCGGCGACGTCCTGGTCGTCACGACGACCTCGCCGTCCACGGACGGCATGGTCGGCGACCTGCTGGCCACCTCGCTGACGGCCCGCGGAGTGGTCGGCCTCGTGATCGACGCGGGCGTACGCGATCTCGCGACCCTGCGCGCCATGGGCTTCCCGGTCTGGTCGGCCGCCGTCCACGCCCAGGGCACGGTGAAGGCCAGCCCCGGCTCGGTCAACGTGCCTGTCGTGGCCGCCGGTCAGCTCGTCCGGCCCGGCGACATCGTGGTCGCCGACGACGACGGTGTCGTCACCCTGGCCGCACCGGCGGGCGCGGCCGTGGCCGAAGCCGCCGCCAAGCGGATCGCCAACGAGGAGGCCAAACGCGCCACGCTCGCCTCCGGCACCCTCGGGGTCGACCTCTACGGCCTGCGCCCGCTGCTGCACGACCTCGGCGTCGAATACGTCGACCGGCTGCCGGGCCGATGACTCCCGACGGGGTCCGCTGCATGCAGCTTCGGGGCGGGAGCTCCAAGGGCGCGTACTTCCTCGCCGCCGACCTCCCCACCGACCCGGCGGACCGCGCGGACCTGCTCCTGCGGATCATGGGTTCGCCCGACGAGCGCCAGATCGACGGCATCGGCGGCGGACACCCGCTGACCAGCAAGGTCGCCGTGGTGGCACCGTCGGACGACGACGCGGCCGACGTCGACTACCTCTTCCTCCAGGTGGTGCCCGACCGGGCGGTCGTCACCGACGCGCAGACCTGCGGCAACCTGCTCGCGGGCGTCGGACCCTTCGCCATCGAGCGCGGCCTCGTCCCGGCGGCGGGGGAGACGACCGACGTGCGCATCCGGATCCGCAACCCCACCGTGTCGTACGCCCGAGCCCGCGTCCACACCCCGAACGGCCGGGTGACCTATGCCGGCGACACCACGATGGCCGGCACCCCGTTCCCGGCCGCGCCGATCGAGCTCGAGTTCCCGGGCAGCGACCGCCCGGTCTACCCGACGGGCCGCGTCGTCGACCAGCTCGCCGGCCTCGAGGTGACCTGCGTCGACGCCGGCATGCCGGTCGTCCTGGTTTGCGCCGCAGACCTCGGCCTCGACGGCACCGAGCAGCCGGCCACGCTGGAGGCCGACGCGGCCGTGCGCTCCATGGTGGAGGCCGTCCGCCGCGAAGCCGGCCCCGCGATGGGCCTCGGCGACGTCGCCGACAGCACGGTCCCGAAGATCACGATCGTCTCGCCCCCGCGGCACGGAGGCACCGTCACCACAAGAACCTTCATCCCGCACCGGGTCCATGCGGCGATCGGAGTCCTGGGCGCGGTCTCGGTGGCCGTGGGAGTGCGCACGCCGGGACAGGACGCCCTGGTCAGGATCGAGCATCCCACCGGCACCTTCGACGTGACCGTCCACCTCGACGGCGAAGGACCACGGACCCGCCTGCGCTCCAGCACGGTCGTCCGCACCGCCCGCAAGCTGTCCGACGGCCTGGTCTGGCCCCGCGACCGAGAGGCAAGCACATGACGGACGACCCGGACCGGCGCCGCGACCTCGCCCACGTCGGGCCGGTCGAGCTCTACACGCCGGTTCTCGACAAGTCTCGCGACTTCTTCGTCGACCAGATGGGCCTGCGCGAAGTGCACCGCGACGCCACCTCGGTCTACCTGCACACCTGGGACGACTACCAGTCCTGGACGGTGAGGCTGATCCAGCGGGACGCCGCCGGCGTAGGACGCACCTACCTGCGAGCCGCCAGCCCTCAAGCGCTCGAGAGATTGGCAGACGCGGCGAAGACCGCCGGCCTGCATCGCGGCGTCGTCACCGACGCCCACCACCTCGGCGAGGTGCAGCTCGTCGCGGACCCTGACGGGCACGAGCTCGGCCTCTACTGGGAGGTCCAGTGGTACACCGCCGACGACACCGACCGCCCCGCCCTCAAGAACCAGGCCGCCAGATATCCGGGACGGGGAGCGAACCTGCGTCGCCTCGACCACGTCAACTACCTCACCGCCGACGTGCCGCAGACCGCCGCCTTCCTGAGCGACACCCTCGGCGCCCGTTGCACCGAGCAGATCGTCAAGGACGACGGCAGCCCGCAGGCCGTCTGGTTCTCGCTCGGCGACAAGAGCTACGACCTCGTCTACACCGAGGACTGGACCGGCACCCGCGGCCGCCTGCACCATCTCGCGTTCGCGACCGACACCCGCGAGGAGATCCTGCGGGCCGCCGACGTCTGTCTCGACGCCGGCGTGCACATCGAGACCGGGCCGCACAAGCACGCCATTCAGCAGACCTTCTTCCTGTACGTCTGGGAGCCCGGCGGCAATCGCATCGAGCTCTGCAATGCCGGCGCCCGGCTGATCCTCGCCCCCGACTGGAAGACGATCAGCTGGACCCGGGAGGAGCGCGCCAAGGGCCAGGCCTGGGGCCTCAAGACCATCGAGACCTTCCACACCCACGGCACCCCCGTCGTGCACCTCCAGGATGGATAGCGACCTCAGGATCGCGGTGCTCGGGCTCGGTGAGGCCGGTGGTGAGCTCGCCCGCGACCTGGCCGCCCAGGGCGTCGACGTGCGCGGCTACGACCCCGTCGCGGCGCCACCGTCCGGTGTGGAGGAACGACGAAGCGACGCCGACGCCGTCCAAGACGCCAGTCTGGTGCTCAGCGTCAACAGCGCGCACGACGCCATCGCGGCCCTGGAAGCCTCGCTGCCCGCACTGAAGGCCGGCACCATCTGGGCCGACCTCAACACCGCCGCACCGGCCGTGAAGGCCACACTGGCCGAACGCGCGACCACGGGCGTCGAGGTCGTCGACGTCGCACTGATGGCCCCGGTCCCTGGCAAGGGCATACGCACCCCGATGCTCGTCTCCGGTCCCGAAGCCACCCGCTACGCCGACCTCCTCACCCCACTCGGCGCCGACATCACCGTCCAACCCGGCCCGCCCGGCGCCGCGTGCACGGACCGCTCAGACCTCGACCACGGTCGGCACGATCGCCCGCAAGCTGCTGCGCAGCGTCTTCTACAAAGGGCTGGCCGCCGCCGTGGTCGAGGCGCTCGCCGCCGCCGAAGCGGCTGGCTGCGCCGACTGGCTGCGCGACAACATCAGCGAGGAGCTCGCCGGCTTCGACGCGCGAACGATCGACCGCCTGGTCGACGGCACCCACCGGCACGCCCGCCGCCGCGCCGACGAGATGAGCGCCGCGGCCGAGCAGCTGGAAGCGCTCGGAGTCGAACCGCGGATCACCACCGCGGCCCGCGACCTGCTCCGGAGCAAAAATGATCATTGACTGTCACGGTCACTACACGACCGCACCCCCGGCCCACACGCGGTGGCGGGCCGCCGGGCAGGCCGGGCCGTACCCGGAGATCTCCGACGACGAGATCCGCGAGTCCATCGAGCGCAACCAGCTCGAGGTGATGAGACAACGCGGCGTCGACCGCACCCTGTTCTCCCCGCGCGCGTCGGCCATGGGTCACCACGTCGGCGACGAGGCCGTCAGCGCCGCCTGGGCGGGGGCGTGCAACAACCTGATCGCCCGCGTGGTCCAGCTCTTCCCCGACCACTTCGCCGGGGTCTGCCAGCTCCCGCAGTCACCCGGGGTGCCCATCGCCAACTCGGTCGGCGAACTCCGGCGCTGCGTCGACGAGCTCGGCTTCGTGGGCTGCAACCTCAACCCCGACCCCAGCGGCGGCCACTGGACCGCGCCGCCGCTCACGGACCGGAGCTGGTACCCGTTCTACGAGGCCATGGTCGAGCTGGACGTGCCGGCCATGGTGCATGTCTCGGCCGTCACCAACCCGAGCTTCCACGCCACCGGGTCGCACTACCTCAACGCCGACACGACCGCGTTCATGCAGCTGCTCCAGGCCGATCTGTTCATCGACTTCCCGAATTTGCGGCTGGTGATCCCGCACGGCGGGGGAGCCGTTCCGTACCACTGGGGCCGGTTCCGTGGCCTGGCCGAGATGCTGGGCCGACCGCCGATCGAGGAGGCGCTGCTGGGCAACGTGTTCTTCGACACGTGCGTCTACCACCAGCCTGGGATCGACCTGCTCTTCGAGGTGGTCCCGGCCGACAACATCCTGTTCGGGTCGGAGGTGCTCGGCGCCGTGCGCGGCCTCGACCCGCGCACCGGGCACCACTTCGACGACACCCGCCGCTACGTCGACGCCCTGGACCTCGACGCCGACGAGCGGTCAAAGGTGTACGAACGCAACGCGCGGCGGGTCTACCCGCGGCTCAGTCGACGACCTTGACGTCCTTCCAGAACGCCACCCGGTCGCGGACCATCTCGGCGTCGGGCTTGGGATCGGGGTAGTACCAGACGGCATCGGCGCTGGTCCGGCCGTCGCTCTGAAGGCTGTAGTAGGAGGCGGTGCCCTTCCACGGGCACACGGTGTGCGTGCCGGACTCTTTGATCAGGTCGTCCCGCAGCGCCGCGCGGGGGAAGTAGTGGTTGCCTTCGACCACGACAGTGTCGTCGGACTCGGCTATGACCAGGTCGTTCCAGATCGCTTTCGGCATGGACCCAACCTATGCCGGGCCGGATGGGGCTGCCACCGCGCGCAAGCGCCCGTAGGAGACCAGGGTGCGCAGGCTGCCCAGGGTGACGACGCCGCGCCATTCGGCGAGCGCCGCCTGGCCGGGAGGCTCCCAGGTGACCGGCCAGCCGCCGTCGTCCTGCTGGTCGCGTTCGAGGCGGTCGAGGTGCGCCTGGATGACGTCCTCGTCGAACAGGCCGCGCCAGGGGCTGTCCGCCGACGGCGCGACGCTCAGGGGCGAGAGCCCGTATCCGCTGTCGTCCGGGTCGAGACGGAACCACGAGGCCGAGGTCAGCGCCTCGCGCACGCGGGCCGCCGCCGCGGTGGCCCGGTCCCGCTCCGGAGCGTGCCGCAGAAAGCCCAGCACCTCGCTGAGCGCGTGCGCGTCCGTCGGAAGGTCCACAGTGTCCAGTGCGGTCCACACGTAGGCCGACGCCGCCGGGATCCACGGATGGTCGATGCCGAGCTCGTGCAGCAGACCGACGAGGCCCGCGGTGGGGTTCAGGCCGGGCTCGTAGGTCCAGTCGGACCAATGCGACGCCCGCGGATAGTCCTCGATCACCGGAAAGGCCAGCGGCACCGCGCCGTCGGAGGCCGCCACCTTCGCCAGGTAGTCGCACGCGTCGCGCACCAGGTCCGCGTCGACCGTGCGCGCCGTGGCCATGGCCGCGAGCGCGCACTCGACGTCGATCGGCAGGCTGGCCGGGCAGCGCTTGTCGGGCTCGAGCCCGTGGCCGAACCCGCCGTCGTCGTTGCGGTAGCCGCGCAGGACGTCGAGCACCCCTGTGCCCGGCGCACCCTCGAAGCACGTGGCGAAGAGCCTCCGCTCCAGGAGCCTGCCCTCACGCCGGATGAAGTCGCGCCCGTCGGCGAATCGCTTGTCCATGCGGGAGACCGTACGCGCCGGCGCCGCGCGTGGCTTGAACGAATCGGACCGACTCAGGCGTGGCGGGCCTCGATGGCCTTGATGGTGCTCGCGAGCCCTTTGGCGAACATCCCGGTGCCGACGACCCCGAGCAGAGCCCCGATGGCCTTGCCCTTGAGGTTCTTGCCCTCCCGCACCACGACGACGTCCACATCGGTCGTGCCGTCGGGCCGCGGCGTCAGGTTGTAGGTGTGGCCCGACCGGCCGCCCCACGTGTTGGAGTCCGTCGTCGTGAGGACCACGTGGTTGATGTCGGACCAGTCGTAGTTCAGGCGTTCCCAGATGCCACCGGAGCCCTCGGTGACATCAGCGTGATCAGTGCCGCGCTCGTGCACCTTGAGATATCCCTCGTCACTGCGGCCGAACAGCTCCGAACGCCCCGGGCCGAAGTCGGTGAGCCCGGCGACGAACTGCTCCGGCGTCGCGGTGGTGGTCTGGTGAACGCGAATCGTGGCCATCAAACAAGCCTAGAGAAGACCCGCCAGGTCCGTGAAGAACTCCGGATAGGTCTTCGTGACGCAGCCCGGGCCGGCGATCTCGATGCCAGGCGTACGCAGGCCCAGCAGCGACAGGCTCATCGCCATGCGGTGGTCGTCGTACGTCGCGAACCGGGTCGGCCGGGGGCGGCCGGGGCGGATCGTGAACCCGTCCTCGTCCTCGGTGGCGTCGATGCCCGCCCGGCGCAGCTCGGTGACGATCGCCGCGAGCCGATCCGTCTCCTTGCGCCGGATGAAGCCGATGCCCCGCACCCGGGTCTCCGACTCGGCGAAGACCGCGACGGCGGCCAGCGTCTGCGCGGTGTCGGAGATGTCGGCCATGTCGACGTCGACGCCGGTCAGCGGACCGTCGACCTTGACCGTCAGCGAGTCGGCGGTGCGTGACACCCGGGCGCCCATCGAGGCGAGGACATCCGCGAACCGGACGTCACCCTGCAGGCTCCCCGAGCCGAGTCCTTCGACGGTGACGGTGCCACCGGCCACCGCGGCGGCGGCCAGCAGGTACGAGGCCGCGCTCGCGTCCGGCTCCACGGCGTAGTCGGTCGCGCGGTACGCGCCGGCCCCCACCCGCAGCCCGTCGACGGTGACGCCGAACGCCGCCATCACGGCCTTCGTCATCTCGACGTACGGCACGGACACCAGGGGAGAGGTGACCTCGACGGCCAGACCGTCGGCCATCAGCGGGCCGGCGAGCAGCAGCCCGGAGAGGAACTGACTGGAGACGTGCCCACTGACCTGGACGGGACCACCGCGCAGCGGGCCGCGTACGGTCGCGGGCAGGAACTCGCCGTCGGAGACCGACGCGCCGAGGTCGCGCAACGCCTCCAGCACCGGCCTGAACGGCCGCGCGCGCAACTGCGGGGCGCCGTCGACCACGGTGCTGCCGGGCCGCGTCGCCGCCACCGGCAGCACGAACCGGGCCGTCGTGCCGGACTGGCGCGCGTCGACGACGGCGGAAGCCGTGCCCGCGCGCAGGTCGACCCCGGTCACGGCGACCCGACCCGCGGCCGGGTCAGCGTCCACTGTGGCGCCCAGCGCGCTGACCGCGCCCAGCATCGCCCGCGTGTCGTCGGCGAACAGCACGCCGGTCAGCGTCGAGGTGCCCGGCGCGAGCGCCGCGCAGAGTAGCGCCCGGTTGGTGATGCTCTTGGACCCCGGCGGGCGCACGACCGCGTTCAGCGGCCCCTGCGACGGCGAGACGGTCAGGACGTCCGGAAAGTCAGGCACGACCACCGATTCTAGGCGGGCCGCCGGTAGACCCCGTACCACCAGGTCCGGGCGAGCTCGCGGGCGAAGGCGGCGTCCTCGCCGGCCGGTGCGCTGGTGATGTGGTCGAAGATGGCCCGTTCGCCGCCGACGACGATCACCCGCGCAGCGCTGACCAGGTCGACGTCGGCGGGGGTGCGACCCGCGACCTGCTCGGCGCGCAGGGCCGCGACCGTCCGGTCGGTGAACCGGGTGAGGCCCTGGCTCCAGAAGTCGCGCACCGTCTGGTCGTAGGTGGTGACCTCGCCGACCGCCCGCAGGACCGCGGCGTGTTCCCGGTAGATCCCCAGGATCCGCAGGAAGTCCTCCGCGAGCTTGTCGACGCCGTCGGTCGGCTCCCAGGCCGACGCGACGTCGAACGACGTGGCGAGCATGTCGGAGGCCAGCCGCAACAGCAGGTCGGTCTTGTCGCGGAAGTGCGCGTAGAAGGTCGAGCGGGCCACGCCGGCCTCGGTGGAGATCTGCCGCACGCCGAGATCGGTGAAGCTCGCGCCACCGGTCAGGATCCGCCGCGTCGCGGCCAGGATCTCCGCCTCGGCCGAGGCGGGCCGCGAGACCTTCGGTGCGCGTCGCCGGGTGATCGAGGCCATGGTCGGAATCTACTACACCCTGTCCGGACGCCGTGTAGCGTTGCGCCGGACATAGTGTCCGGACGAGCTGACCGCGTAAAAGGGGCAAACGGTGAAATATCGTCTGTTGGGCCGCACGGGGGTATGGGTTTCCGAGATCTCCCTCGGGGCGATGACCTTCGGTGGCGCGGACCACCCGGTGTACAGGAACCTGGGCGCACTGGGGCAGGACGGCGCCGACCGCCTCGTCGGCATGGCCCTCGACGCCGGCGTCAACTTCTTCGATACCGCCGACGTGTACGCCGACGGCGAGAGCGAGCAGCTGCTCGGTCAGGCGATCAAGGGGCGCAGGCGGGACGTGCTGATCGGCACCAAGCTGCTCGCCCCCGTCGGGCCGGGGCCGAACGACCAGGGGCTCACCCGGTTGCACATCATGCGGTCCCTGGAGGACAGCCTGCGCCGGCTGGACACCGACTACATCGACCTCTACCAGCTCCACAACCACGACCACGTGACGCCGATCGAGGAGACGCTGGGCGCGCTCGACGACGCCGTACGCCAGGGCAAGATCCGCTATATCGGTTGTTCGAACTTCTTCGCCTGGCAGATCAGCAAGGCGCTGGGCATCTCCGCGCTGCACGACCAGGCGCGGTTCGTCTCCAACCAGACGCACTACTCGCTGGTCGCCCGGGACGCCGAGCGGGACATGGTGCCGATGGCCGAGGACGAGGGCGTGAGCCTGACGGTCTGGGCGCCGCTCGCCGGCGGGTTCCTCACCGGCAAGCACGACCGCGGCGGCGCGAGCACCGAGCAGGACTCCCGCCGGGTCCGGTCCGGGGGCGACTTCGTGCCGTTCGACGAGGAGACCGGGTTCAAGATCCTTGACGTCGTACGGGCGGTCGCGGCGCGCCACGACGTCAGCCCGGCCCAGGTCGCGCTCGCCTGGGTGCTGGCGCAGCGGGCGATCACC
The DNA here is from genome assembly GCF_040676915.1 of Asanoa sp. NPDC049475. Taxonomy (NCBI): domain Bacteria; kingdom Bacillati; phylum Actinomycetota; class Actinomycetes; order Micromonosporales; family Micromonosporaceae; genus Asanoa; species Asanoa sp. NPDC049475. The sequence continues at coordinate 550,830 of NZ_JBFAPY010000005.1, forward strand.
AGCGTCGTCGTCGGTGCCCGCAAGCCCGAGCAGCTCGCCGACAACCTGGCCGCCGCCGACCTGACCCTGACCGAGCAGGACCTCGCCGAGCTCGACGAGGTCAGCCGTCCGCCGGTCGCGTACCCGAACTGGATCCAGACCGCCTTCGCCCCGGTGCGGATCCCGGCGGCGAACGTGGCCTAGCCGGCGTACGCCTCGAGCTCGTAGATGCGGGCGGCCCGGTCCGACGTGCTGGTCGGCGTGATCACGTTGAGCCGCAGATAGCGCGCCGCGACCGGGCCGAACGTGCTCGTCGTGACGTTGGCCGTGTTGCCGCGGACCTGCGCGACCGTGGTCCAGGCGGTGCCGTCGGCGCTCGTCTGGATGTCGAAGTCCCGGGTGTTGAACGCGGCGCTCTCGCCGCCGGCGCCGGCATGGCGGACGACGACACGGCCGACGGTGGTGCTGGCCGAAAGGTCGACCCGCAACCACTTGGCGGCGCCGACGGAGCACCACTTGTCGGCGTTGCCACCGGTGGTCGTGCCGTTGACGGCCTTCTCCGGCCCTTCGGAGGCGACGCAGACGCTGTCGGCGGTGGCGGGCTTGTCGAGGGCGAGGTTCGTCGTGGCACCCGTGAGCGCGAAGTCGTCGATGTCGAAAAGCCCGCCACCGCTGCCGGTGAAGACCAGGAACAACGCACCCGACCCGGCGGACAGGCTCGTGCTGACCTCGGCGTAGGTGCCGTAGCCGCCCGTGTTGGGCACCGCGACCGAACCCAACAGCGGGCCGCTGGGCGAGCCGGAGCGCACCTGGATCGTCCCGCCCGTGCCACCCGACGCGATCCGGGCGGTGAAGCCGGTGCGGCCCGCGACGGAGACGCCCGAGAAGCCGATCCAGTCGCCGGCGTCGATGTAGCCGACCCGGCTGCCGCCGTGCGCCGCCGCGTCGGCGACGACCTGCACACCCGACTGCGAGGTGTACGACTCCGCCTCGACCCGCCCGCCGGCCGGTGGCGTGGTCGCCCACGGCACCTGCGGAGAGCGGTAGAACGGGATGCCCTGCGTCGTCCACCGCGGTCCCTGCGCGCCGAGGCGCACCTTGAAGGTGTCCCAGTTCCGTGCCGACTGCGGCGACCACGCGAGCTCCGCGATGGCGGGCATGCGCGGGAAGGCCATGAACTCGATGTCGGCGATGCGGGTCAGCGTCTCGCTCCACATCGGAGCCTCGACGCCGAGGACGGCGCTGGCCGGCACGCCGGGCAGCAGGGTCGCCGGATCCCAGTTGTACGCCGTCTGCACCTCGATCAGCCCGGCCCAGCTGAGCCCGAGCGGCGTCTCGTTGGTGTACTTCATGTCCAGGTAGGCCTTGTTCGCCGGCGACATCACGACCTTGTCACCCTTGGCCACCGCCGCACTCAGGTCGGGGTCCGAGGTCGTCGTGCCCCAGAACTGCGCGATCCGGCCAGGGGTGTGGTCGGCCTGCCCGATCTGGTGCCAGCCCATGACGGTCTTGCCGAGCGCGGTGGCGAACGGCTGGATCCGGTTCATGAACGTGCGGTAGTCGGCGTCGGAGGTGCTGTGCGCCTCGTCGCCGCCGACGTGCAGGTACGGCCCGGGGGTGAGCGCGGCGAGCTCGGTGAGCACCTGCCGCACGAACGTGTAGGTCACCTCCTTGCCGACGCACAGCGAGCTGAAGCCGACGGCGGTGCCGGTGTAGAGCGGCGGGGCGACGTTGTCGCAGTTGAGCTCGGCGTACGAGGCGAGGGCCGCGTTGGTGTGCCCCGGCATGTCGATCTCCGGCACGACCGTGATGTGCCGCGCCGCCGCGTACGCGACCAGCTCGCTGTACTGCGCCTTCGTGTAGAAGCCGCCGGGGCCGCCGCCGACCTGAGTGCTGCCGCCCACCGACGTCAGCCGCGGCCAGGCGTCCACCACGATCCGCCAGCCCTGGTCGTCGGACAGGTGCAGGTGCAGGGTGTTCAGCTTGTACTGGCTGATGTCGTCGATGTAGCGCTTCACCACGTCGACACCGAAGAAGTGCCGGGACACATCGAGCATCGCTCCCCGGTACGCGTACCGCGGCCGGTCGATGATCCGACCGCCGGCGAGCTCCCACGGTCCGGGTTGGACGGTCCGCGCCTCGACGGCGGGCGGGAAGAGCTGCCGCAGGGTCTGGACGCCGTAGAAGAGCCCGGCCGCGGTCTGCGCGCGGACGGTGACCGCGTTCGCGGTCACGTCGAGCTGGTAGCCCTCGGCGCCCACACTCGCGTCGGCTCCCGAGAGCAGCAGCGCGATGCCGCTGGAGGGTGTGCCGCTCACGGTCGTGACGGGCAGTGCGTAGCCGGTGGAGGGCCGCAGGATCCCGGCGAGGTAGGTGCCGACGGCCGCGCCGCCCACGTCGGTCTGGATCGCCGCGCCGGCCGGCAACGTGTAGGTGACACCGGCCGCCGCCTGCACGCTCGCCGGCACCGGCACGACGCTCTGCAGGCTCACGACGGCTGCCGCGGCCGGGGTGGCGCCGGCGACGAGCCCGGCGGCGGCGAAGATGATGAAGGCGGCGAGAGCCAGGGCGCGACGGGGCACGACGTCCTCCAGCGAAACGGTAAAGTTTCCTGCGAGTTCGACGGCAGGCTATGTCTTCCCGGCGGTGGAGTCAACGGCTCACGGCCGTCTCCCGCTCGACGCGCGAGAGCTTGTCGGGGTTGCGGACGATGTAGAGCCCGGTGACCAGGCCGTCGTCGATCCGCACCGCGACGACGTTGTCGACCTCCCCGTCTATCCGGATGATGAGCGCGGGCGAGCCGTTGATCTGGACCGGTTCGGCCGTCACCTCGCCCTCGACCCGCGGCAGGCCGCCGGCCAGCGCCCGGGAGACCCGGTCGGCGCCGACGATGGGCCGCGGCGCCGCCTGGCGGAGCCCGCCGCCGTCGCCCAGCAGCACGACGTCCGGCGCGAGCACGTCGACCAGGTTCTGCAGGTCGCCGGTCTCGATGGCCCGGCGGAAGGCCGCTACGGCATCGCGGGCCTGGTCGGGGGAGACATCACCGCGCGGGCGCCGGGCGGCGACATGCGCCCGCGCCCGGTGGGCGATCTGGCGCACGGTCCCCGGCTCCTTGTCGACGGCCTCCGCGATCTCGTCGTACCCGATGTCGAAGACCTCGCGCAGCACGAAGACCGCCCGCTCGGTCGGCGTGAGCGTCTCCAGCACCAGCAGCATCGCGATCGAGACGCTCTCGGCGAGCTCCACGTCGTCGGCCACGTCGGGCGCGGTCAGCAACGGCTCGGGCAACCACTGGCCGACGTACGTCTCCTTGCGACGGCTCAGGGTGCGCAGCCGGTTGAGCGCCTGGCGGGTGGTGATCTGGACCAGGTACGCCCGCTCGTCGCGCACCGTCTCCGGATCCACGTCGACCCACTTCAGCCAGGTCTCCTGCAGCACGTCCTCCGCGTCGGCGGCCGACCCCAGCATCTCGTAGGCGACCGTGAACAGCAGGTTGCGGTGGGCGACGAACGTCTCGGTGGCGGCCATGGGTTGCTCCTCGCCTTCGACTCTCACACCCACGGGACACCGGCCGCGGCCCGCGCGTGACAGCGAGCCGCTATGGCCTGGCTCACGTCCCACACGCTGTCACAGACCACGACCCGCCGGCATCTCATGGGCGTCCGGTACCGCCAGACCACGAGCGAGGAGCACGTCATGGACGCCCGTTTCAACCTGTTCGACAGCCCGACCGCCGCCAAGTTCGCCAAGCGCGTCTTCAACGCCGCTTCGGTGCTCCACCAGTCGACGCTCCCGCCGACCACCACCGAGCTGGTGCAGCTGCGGGTCAGCCAGATCAACGGCTGCGCCATGTGCGTCGACATGCACACCAAGGAGGCCACCGCGGCGGGGGAGACCACGGTGCGGCTCAACCTGGTCGCCGTGTGGCGCGAGGCGACCGTCTTCACCGACGCGGAGCGGGCCGCGCTGGCACTGGCCGAGGAGGGCGCCCGGCTCGCCGACGCGCACCAGGGCGTCTCCGACGAGACCTGGGCACAGGTGCGCAAGCACTACGACGACGACCAGGTCGGTGCCCTCGTCTGCCTCGTCGGGATGATCAACATGGCCAACCGGCTCAACGTCATCGTGCGGACCCCGGCGGGCTCGTACGAGGCCGGCATGGCCGCCAAGATGTTCAACTGAACGGGGTCGGCCCGGCCCCTGCGAGGGGCCGGGCCGACGCCCTCACTTCTTCGGCTTGCCCTCCACGGCCTTCGTCTCGTCGCCGTTGGCCCGCTCGCCGAGCCGGGCGAGCAGCCCTGGCAGGTCGACGCCGGTGAGGTCCGAGCCGAGTTGCAGCCCCTGCGCGACGTTGCCGGCCACGGACTTGGCCAGCGACGACGCGCCGTCGGTGGAGATGACGGTCATCTTGTCGATCGCGCTCATCGGGCGGCTGGCCGCCTCGACCACCTCGGGCAGCACGCGCACGAGCAGGTCGAGGACGGCGGCCTCGCCGTACGTGGCGAACGCGTCGGCCTTGCGGGCCATCGCCTCCGCCTCGGCGTTGCCCCTGGCCAGGATCGCCGCCGCCTCGGCGGAACCCTCGCGCTCGACGGCGTCCGCGATCGCGGTGCGCCGGCGCTGCTCGGCCTCGCCCTCCTTGGCGCCCTCGATCGCGTTCGCCTCCGCCAGCGCGGCCCGCCGCGCCCGCTCGCCCTCACCGGTCAGCCGCGCCTGCTCCGCCTGCGCCTGTGCGGCCGCGATGGTCGCCTGGCGCTCGGCGTCGGCCCGCAGGACCGCGGCGTTGCGGGACGCCTCGGCCTCCTGCTCGACCTTGTAGCGGGCCGCGTCGGCCGGCTTGCGCACCTCGGTGTCGAGCTGACGCTGCTTGAGCTCGGCGTTGCGCTCGGCTACCTTCTGCTGCTCGGCCAGGATCGCCTGGTCGCGCTCGGCCTGTGCGAGCGGGCCGGCCGCCGCCGACCGGGCCTTGGCCGCGTCGATCTCCGCCTGGATGCCCGCCTTCTTCAGCGCGAGGTTGCGTTCGGCCTCGGCGATCGCCTCCTCGGCCAGCAGCCGCTCCTGCTCCGCGGCCTGCCGCGCGCGGGCCTCCGCTATGGACGCCTCCTTGAGCACCCGCGCCGCCTCGGGTCGACCGAGGTCCTGGAGATAGGAACCCTCGGCCACGATGTCCTGCAACTGGAACGTGTCGAGCACCAGACCCTGGTTGGTCATCGAGTGCTCGGCCTCCTCGGCGACCGCGGACGCGAACGCGGCCCGGTCACGGATGATCTCCTCGATGGTCAGCCGGCCGACGATCGACCGCAGCGAGCCGGCCAGCACCTCGCGGGTGAACTCGTCGATCTCGGCCTGCTGGCGCAGGAACCGCTGCCCGGCCGCGCGGATCGCGTCCTCGGTGCCGCCGACCTTGACGATCGCGACGCCGTGCAGGGCGGCCCGGATGCCCTGCTTGGTGACGGCACCGGTGATCTCGACGTGGATGCGCCGGCTCGACAGGTCCAGCGACTGGAGCTTCTGCACGACGGGCACGACGAAGACCGACGCGCCCATCACGACCTTCTGGCCGGACAGGTCGGTCTGCCGGATGCCGTCGGACCCCACGGTCGCGCGTCCCTTGCGGCCGGTGACGATGAACGCTTCGTTGGGGCCGGCCACCTTGATGCGCGAGAGCACGAACATGACCAGGAGCAGGACCAGCAGCACGGCGCCGCCTAGCCCGATGAGGAGTGGCATCAGATCGCCCTTCAGGTGAGGGGGTGCACCGGCTCGACGACGACGCTCGTCTCGCTGGCGGCCTCGATGACGAAGATCTCGGCACCGGCGGGGAGGGGCCGGTCGGCCTTGGCGTACAGCTTGATCGGTTGCCCGCCGAGGCGGACCCGCACTTCGCCGTATCCGGTCGCGGTGATCGGCGTGACGACGACGCCGGTGGTGCCGACGAGGTCGGCCCGGGTGGGTGTGGCGTCGGTGTGCATGTCGCGGGCGGCGCGCGACAGCCGCACGGCGAGGAACGCGGTGGGCAGCGCGGCCAGCAGGCCCACGGCGGCGGCCGCCGCGACCGTGCGCCCGCCGACCAGCTCGTTGGTGATCGCACCGGCGAACCCGAAGGCACCGAGGAAGCCCGCGATCGCCTCGATGGAGAAGAAGTCGGGGAGATCGACGTGTCCGAAGTGGAGCAGCTCGGCGCCGAGCAGCGAGAAGGCCAGCACCGCCGCACCCGCACCGCCGATGACCAGGAAGACAACGGTGGCCTCGTCCACTTGACACCGCCCTCCCCGCGTCCTGTGTGCAGGGTAGCGACCACCTGCCACCGCGGGGATCCGCGCAACGGGTCAGACGCGTGGCCCGAGGAACAGGCCGCCGCTCGCGTCGACCACCTGGCCGGTGACCCAGCGGCCCGCGTCGGAGGCGAGGAAGGCCACGACCTCGGCCACGTCGTCCGGCCCGCCGAGCCGGTCGAGGGCGGTGCTGCCGGTGATGAGGCCGGCCAGGCCGGGCGCCTCGAACACGGCGGCGTTCGACGCCGTCCGGGTCGCGCCGGGAGCGACCGCGTTGACGGTGATGCCGCGGACCCCGAGCTCGTTGGCCAGGGTCCGGGTCATCGTCTCGATCGCACCCTTGGTCATGGCGAAGGACGTCTGCGCGGGGTTGGCCATCCGGGTCGCCACCGACGAGATGGTGATGATGCGGCCACCGTCGCGGAACAACGGCAGTGCGCGCTCGACGAGAAAGTAGGGCGCGCGGACGTTGACGGCGAAGAGGTGGTCGAACTGCGTGCGCGTCGTGGTGCCGATCGGGCCGGCGGGCGCGGCCGCCGCGTTGTTGACGAGGATGTCGAGCGGCCGCCCCGCCAGGCCGGCCTCGACGCCCGCGACGAGCGTCTCGACGTCCCCCTCGACTCCGAGCACCGCACCGACCGCGAACGCGGTGCCGCCGGCGCGCACGATCCCGTCGACCGTCGCCGCCGCGCCGTCCTCGTCGGTGCCGAAGTGGACGGCGACCGTCGCGCCCCGCGCCGCCAGCCGGGTCGCGATCGCCCGCCCGATGCCCCGCGACGCCCCGGTCACCAGCGCGGTCCTGCCGGTCAGATCAGTCATGGTCTCCGCCTGTTCGAGATGTTAGTGACTACCAACCTGGTAGACGCTAACACACTGGTAGTCTCTAACGCGTGCCCGAGTCCTCACTGCGCGCGCAGCGCCGAGCCGACACGCAGCGCGCGATCCAGACGCACGCGGTGCGGCTGTTCGCCGAGCGCGGCTACGACGCCACGACCGTGACCGACGTCGCGGAGGCCGCGGGCGTCTCGCCGATGACCGTCTACCGGCACTTCCCGACCAAGGAAGACCTGGTCCTGGTCGACGAGATCGGTCCGCTCGTCGCGGCCCGGGTCGCCGCGACCGCCGGCGTGCGGCCGCCGGTCCGCCGGATCGCACAGGCGCTCGTCGAGTCGGCCGCGGCCGTGACCGACGACGGCGGCTTCCTGCTGGCCAGGCTCCAGCTCATGATCTCGACTCCCGCGCTGCGGGCGCGGCATCTCGACAACCACTACGTCCTGCAACGGGCCATTGTGGACGCTCTCGGCACCGAGGCGGGCGACCCCTTCGAAGCCGAGGCGGCGGCCAGTGCGTGTCTCGCGGCCCTGCACACCGCGCTCGTGCGCTGGGCACAGGACGACGGCCGGACGGACCTGGCCGGCCTGGTCGCGAAGGCGCTCGCCGCCGCCGTGGGCGAGACCTCTGGCTAGGCTGTCGTCGTGCAAAGCCTGGTCACTCCCAGAATCCTGCTGCGCCAATGGCAGGACGACGATCTGGACGCCTTCGCCGCCGTCTGCTCCCAACCCGAGGTGATGCGGTGGATCCGCGACGGCCGGGTGCTCGACAGGGAGGACACCGCCGAGCGTCTGCGGGCCTTCCAGGCGCACTGGGAGGCACACGGCTTCGGGCTCTTCGCCCTCGTTGTGCGGCGGACCGGTGCGTTGGCCGGGTTCACCGGCCTCGCGGTGCCCACCTTTCTGCCCGAGGTCATGCCGGCCGTCGAGATCGGGTGGCGGCTGGGGCGGGAGCACTGGGGACAGGGCCTGGCCACCGAGGCGGCTCGCGCCGTGGTCGAGCACGCCCGCGCCGACCTGGGTCTCGATCGCCTGGTCAGCATCCACCAGGTCGGCAACGACGCCTCCGCCCGCGTGATGGTCAAGCTCGGCATGCACCTCGAGCGCGAGACGGTGGAGCCCACCAACGGGCGTGCGGTGCGGGTCTACGAGCTCGACCTCACCCGCGGTTGAACAGCTTCCAGGTGCCTTCCGAGACGACCTCCACGGCGCCGTCGGACACCTTGATGGCCGTGTTGTCGTCGATCGCGTACGCGGGGAGCCCGATCTCGGTCGCCCATCGCTCGGCGGCGGCCGTGCTCAACCACGGGGTGTCCGGGCGATCCAGGTGCGGGAAGATCGAGAAGTCGACCATCCCGAGCATCCGGTCGTCGTCCTCGGGCGCGTCGACGAAGTGGCGGCCGACGCGTGGGGTCAACACCAGGCTCCCGGCGCTGGAACCCACGTACACCAGGTCGGGCAGGGTCGGCAGCAGGTCGGCCAGCCCGGACTCCCGCATCCATCGACGCAGGAACAGGGAATCGCCGCCGTTGACCAACAGGACGTCGGCCTCGCGCACCCACCGCACCCACCGGTCCCGGTCGATGCTGGGCAGCGCGGAGAGCTCCAGCACCCCGACCGACTTCCATCCGAGGTCGACCAGGCGCGCGTCCGACCGTCCGCTGATGAAGTTCCACGGCCCGGTCGGGTCGTAGAAGTAGCCCGCGGTGGGGACGCAGAGGGCGTCGCACTCGGCGATCGGTTTGCCCAACAGGTCGACCAGTGCCCGTTCGACGGTCGGGTTGTCGACGCCGCCGGAGCAGAGAAGAAGCCGCATACGGCAACGTAGCACCGGGTTGACGCAACCATCTGGTTGCTACTAGGTTAGGTAGCAACCGAGTGGTTGCTACAAGGAGGTCGAGATGGCATTCCCCGATCGGATCGAGCGCACGGTCGAGCTGACCCAGTCCCCGGAGCGGGTGTGGGCGGCGCTGACGACCGCCGAAGGGCTGGGCACGTGGTTCGGCAACCGGGCCGAGGTCGACCTGCGGGTCGGCGGCGAGGCCAGGCTCACGTGGGACAGCGGCGACACCGCCACCCTCACCATCGAGCGCCTGGAGCCGCCGCGGGTCTTCGGCTACACCTGGCCGGTCCACGGCCTTCCGGCAGAGGACCCGCGACGCACCTATGTGGAGTTCACCCTCGCACCCAACGGCGCCGGCACCACGTTGACGATGGTCGAGAGCGGGTTCGCGCAGCTTCCCGACACCGAGCACAAGGCGGCTTTCCCCGGCAACGACCGGGGTTGGACCAGCGAGCTGGACGAGCTGGTTGAATACCTCGATGGCCAAGCCTGACCTGGAAGCGGTGGCGCAGGAGGTCTTCGCGGCGCTGGCCGACCCGAGCCGGCGGGGCATCCTCGCCGCGCTCGCGGCCGGCGGCCCGGCCACCGCGACGGACCTGGCCGCCCAGCTGCCCATCACGCGGCAGGCCATCGCCAAGCACCTCGCCCTGCTGGCCGACGCGGGGCTCGTGATCGCCGAGCCGGGGGAGGGCCGCCGGGTCCGCTACCGGCTCGACTCCGCGCCGATGAAGGTGGCGCAACAGTTCCTGGCTGCCCTGGCCCGAGACTGGGACGGCCCCCTCGCCGCACTGCGGGAGCGCATGAACGAAGCCTGAGCGCTCATGTGAGGATTCCTCCGTGAGCGCATGGGTCTACAACGACCGTCCGACGGACGTCAGGTTCCTGACCGACCGGATCACCGAGCCGGGCCGAACCGAGATCGAAGACCAGATCTGGGACTGGGTCGTACGAGGCGAGGACGACGCCGCCGAGTTCGTCCTCTTTCTCGAGGAGGACGAGGAGCGGCACGGTGCCACCGACGACGAGCTTTTCCAGGCGTACGAGCAGGCCGTGGCGGCCCGGCGCGAGCAGCAGCGCGGCTGGGGCGAGGTGCGCGGAAACCTGAGCCGCGCGTTCCACGAGCTGAACGAGCTCGGCATCCTGGCGCGCGAGAACTTCAGCTGCTGCGGGCGCTGCGCGTCCTCGGAGATCCACGACGAACGCGACGACTCCCGCCACTGGCAGGGCTATCTCTGGTACCACCAGCAGGACACCGAGTCGTTGCTGGCGAGCGAGAGCGGCGCGGTCTACCTCGGCTACGGCGTCTACCCGCCGGAGGACTTCGACGAGGCCGCCTACGAGGCGCTGTCCGAGGACGAGCAACGGGCGGGCTACCAGGCGGACCTCGAGCGCCTACTCGACGAGGTCGCGTTCCCGGTGCTCCGCAAGCACGGCATGAAGGTCGAGTGGAACCGCAAACAGTCGACGCGAATCCTGGTCACCGGCGCCCAGTGGTACGCACCGCTGGCTTCAGCTTCCGTTCACCCGCGTACGACGGTGGAGCATGACAAGGTGGAGCCATGACCGAGCAGCCGCCGGCCGCGATCAGCGCGTTCATCGACTCGACGAACGCCGCTGACAGTGCGGCCTTCGTCGCCGCGTTCACCGACGACGCCTACGTCCGCGACGGCAGCCGGGAGTTCACCGGGCACGACGGTGTGGCGAGCTGGGACCGCACCGACAACATCGGCGTCGGGATGCACTTCGACCTGCTCGGCTGGGAAGCCACCGGCGTCGACACCTATGTGCTCACGATCCGCGCGACCAGCAGGCGCTTCAACGGCACCGGCGACCTGGCGCTTACGGTGCGCGACGGACTGGTGGCCCGGCTCGAGATTGGCTGACGAGACACTTCAATTTCACCTTCCGTTCACGGTAAGGTCTCTCGCCTTGGTGGCCGCATTACAGGGGAGTGAGCCGTGGAACGCATTCCGCTCGACGAGGTGCGGGATCGCACGTACAAGACGCGGGACTCCTGGTGGACGGTGTTGCTCGTCGATCCGGTCGCCAGCCGGCTGACCCGCCTGGTCGCTCCCTACCGCTGGTTCACGCCCAACCGGATCACGATGCTGGGTTTCCTGACCGGGTTGACCGCCGCCGCGTTCTTCGCGTTGGGTGGCGTCCGGGAGAACAACTGGTGGCTCGTCGCCGGTGCGCTGGCATACCACCTGAGCTTCGTCCTCGACTGCATCGACGGAAAGATCGCGCGGCTCAACGGCACCGGCTCGGTGTTCGGCGCGTGGCTGGACTACGTCTTCGACCGCCTGCGGATCGTGGCGTGCACCATCGCCCTGATGGGAGGGCAGTACGTGGCCACGAAGAGCATCGTCTACCTCGTACTCGGCGGGCTCGTGATCTTCCTCGACATGTTCCGCTATCTCAACGCGCTGGAGAACGCGAAGGTCAACCGGGAGCTGAAGACCCAGCTCGAGGAGGCCGGCCTCGCGCCGAAGCCGTTGCCGAAGGCCGCGCTCGCCAATGTGGACGAACACGACCCCGAGCGGCTGTCGATGCTCGCCATGGTCGACAGCAAGACCGTCGGGCTCGGCGTGTTCCACCGGATGCGCGCGGCCCTGCGCCGCAGCCGCATCCGACCGCACCTGGTCGGGGGCATCGAGTTCCAGATGGCCGTCTTCATCATCGCGCCCCTGGCCGGCGCTATCGTCCCGGTCACCCTGGCCGCCGCCGCGCTGATGGTGGTCTTCGAACTGGCCGTGATCTACATGCTCTGGCAGGGCACGGTCGCGGTGTCGCGGCAGCTGTCCGGCGCCGCGATCCCGGCCCAGCGCATGCCCGTCGCCGAGCCGGAACCGGTCGCAGCGCGAACCTGAGGACGGTCGTTGGTCCGGTGACGCGCCGAGACCACGAGGAGCCGCCTGATGCCGACGACCTATCCCGCTGCGAACCGCGCGATCCTGGCGTTGCTGGCGTTCGCGATGCTGATCGTCTCGCTGGACCAGTACATCGTGGTCGTGGCGTTGCCCGAGATCGGCCGCGCTCTCGGCTACTCGGCGCAGACCCTGCAGGCGGTGATCAGCGCGTACGCGGTGGCGTCGGCCGGCTTCCTGCTGCTCGGGGGCCGGGCCTCCGATCTCCTCGGCCGACGGCGGGTACTGGTGACGGGACTGGCGCTCTACGGCGCCGGCTCGTTGGTCGGCGGGCTGGCGACGGGTCCGGCCATCTTGCTGGTCGGTCGCGCGGTCCAGGGGCTCGGGGGAGCGCTGGTCTTTCCCGCGACCCTCGCCCTGATCAACACGACCTTCCCCGAAGGCCCCGCCCGCAACCGCGCGGTCGCCGTCTGGGGCGGCACCGGCGCCGCGGGTCTGGTCGTCGGCGTGCTGCTGGGCGGCGTGCTCACCCAGGCGTTCGGGTGGGAGGCGGTCTTCTTCGTCAACGTCCCGCTCGCGGTGCTCGCTCTGGCGCTGGCGTTCGTGCTCGTCCCCGCCGACCGCGCGCGCGAGCGGGGCCGCAGGTTCGACCTGCCGGGTGCGCTGACCGCCGCCCTCGGCATCACGCTGCTCGTGTTCGCCTTCGTGCAGGGGCCGAACCTGGGTTGGGCGTCGCCCGGCGTCATCGTGAGCGTGGCCGGTGCCGTGGTGGCGCTGACCGGCTTCGTGCTGGTCGAGCGGCGCGGCGACGACCCGCTGGTGCCGCCGCGCCTGCTGGCCAACCGCAACCTCGTCACGGCGGTGGCGATGGCCTTCATGTTCTGGGCCACGTTCGGCTCGGTGCTCTACTTCCTCACCCTCTACTTCCAGGACGTCCGGGGGTACGACGCGCTCGGCACCGGCGTGGCCTTCCTGATCCCGACCGCCGTGGTGGTCGCCGGCTCGACCTTCGCCGGACGGGTGGCGACCCGATGGGGGCTGCGGCCCACCCTGGTCGTGGCGCTGGCGATCGGCGCGGTCGGAGCGGTCGCACTCGGCCTGGCCATGTCCCCCGACGCCGCGTACGCCGGCCTGATCCCGGGTCTGGTGCTGACCAGCGTCGGCGACGGCATCGCCTTCACGATGATCTTCATCGCGGCTGGCACCGGCGTCGCCGACCGCGAACAGGGCGTCGCGTCCGGCATCGCCTCGACGAGCACGTCGATCGGCGCGGCGGTCGGTCTCGCGCTGCTGGTGCTGGTCGCCGCCGCCGGCACCGAGGGGCTGGCGGGGGAGTCGCTGCGCGTGGAGACCGCCGCCGGCCTGCGCACGGCGGTGTTCGTGATCGCGGTGGGGATCGGGGCCACGGCGCTGCTCGCGCTGAACCTGCGTCCCGGTCCCCGCACACGGACGGAGGCACCGTGCCCTCGCGGCGTCGCCGTCAGAGCGGACTAAGCGACGGTCCTGCCGATCAACGCGAGCCGATACGCCTGTCCGTCGTGGGAAGCGAGCGCAGGGCATTGCCGTCATCGACGTGGACCTGGATCCGTCGATCGCCCTCGCCACGCCGGCGGACCACGACAGTTCCCCGCAACCGCGGCCCTCGTCCACGCGATCCTGGGAACCGCGGGCCGCTCGGCCTAGGCGGCGGCGACCGCCGCGGCGGGAGCGGCGGGGCGGGGGAGGCCGATCCGGAACGACACGTCGGGCATGCGGCGCAGGGCGCGGATGCCCCAGCCCGCGCAGACCGCGACCATCACCGCGGTGAGGATGCCGCTGAAGACGCCTCGGGAGAGGACGGCCGCGTCGAGGCCGAGGTGGAGGAAGCCCATGCTCATGCCCGCGTCGACCAGACGGCCGATGCCCCACAGGGCAGCGGTCTGCACGAAGACCTTGTGCAGGCCTGGGTGGTGGCGCAGGTGGGCCGGCAGGGCGACGAAGTCGCGGGCCAGGCGCTTGGTGATCGGTCTGCCGAGCAGCGCGCTGCCGAGGAAGAGAGCGGCCATGAACACCGACGCGATCACCGGCTGCACGAAGTAGACCAGAGCGCTCGACAGCGCCAGTGCGACGCTGGCTCGGGCGATCATGGCGCCTGTGCAGACCAGCAGGGTGCCCGGCAGGTGCCGGCCGGAGAACCAGCGGATGGTCACCGTGATCACGGACCACCCGATCACCGCCAGGAGTGCGGGCAGCAGGCCCGCGGTGTGCAGCAGGATGTACAGGAGGCCGGTCGGTACGAGCACCGTCTCCGCGAAGAGCCGGACGGCGCGCACCAGGGCTGGCTTGATCGCGCCGAGTTCGATGACGTGGGGACCTGCGTCGATGCTGATGGTGTGACTCCCGAGGGGATTCGCTTCAGCGTGCCGAGTTACAGACCGTAGCGGGCTTACCTGTGTACGGACTCGCAGGAAAGACGCGGAGCCCTCGCATCCGGCGCTTATCTCGATATATCCGGGCAAAGCTGGTGGGGCCGATCAGCCCTCGAGTACCCGATCGAGAAGGTTGACGAGCCTGCCCGCGTGTCGACCGTCACGATCGAGGTCCGGGCGGAAATCCGCGACACTTACTCCGAGCAACCGATCCGACACGGCGAGTGGGGCCAGGACGGCGGCGAGCTGGTCGAGGTCCGGCCCGCCGTCCTGCGGATAGGTCACCGCGGGCAGAACCTCCCCGTCGAGCACGTCCACGTCGATATGCAGCCACATCGGCAACCCGAGCCGCTCACCCCAGGCGCCCGCCGCCCGCCCCGCACCGGCCGGGTCACGCAGCACGGCCGGCGCGTCGACGGTGAACAGCTCCGCTGGCAACCGCATAACCTCCGCCGCCGACTCCGGATCGAGGCCGACAGTCCGGTGCCCGATCAGGGCGACGTGCCGCGCAGACACCATCGGCACCGTCTCGCCCAGGCCGACCAGAGCCGGGGGACCGTCCCCGGTCAGCACGGCCAGCTCGAGGTCGGCGGTCTCACCGGTCTCGGAGCTGCGCGCGTCATAGAAGTCGGGGTGCCCGTCGACGAACCAGAGCCCGACGTCGCGCAGGCACGCGAACACCCCCAGCAGGAGGCTGCAGTCGCCGCCGACCACGAGCGGGCGCAACCCCGGATGGTCGCGCATGCCGGCCGCCAACGAGGACGCCAGGGCGCGCGCGGCCGCGACGGTATCCGACAGCGCGCGTACCCAGGTGTCCGGATCCCGGCCTTGGGGCGAGATGTGGGTCGCGGCGTCGCCCAGGTCGACCTCGACGCGGTCGGCCAGGCCCGCGGCCCGCAACGCGCCCGGCGCCGCCGCCTCTCCGCGGCCCGTCCCGGAACAGTCCCAGGGCGCGCCGAGGAGAAACCAGCCACTCATGGACCTGAGCGTACGGGTCGCGCCGCCCGCTCTCTTGCCGCAGTGACCGAACGGTCACTAAGGTGCGAGGCCAGGCGCACCCTCCACCCTCGACGGAGGCCCTCATGCGACGTCGGCTGCTCGCCGTGCTCCTCGCCGCCGCCCTGCCGCTCACCGTCCCGGTGCCGGCGTCCGCGCACTCGTCCGGGCTCCCGCGCGGCGTCTCGGTGGTGCGGGACGGCAACGGCATCGCGCACATCCGGGCCGGCAGCGAGCGCGACCTGCTCTTCGCCCAGGGCTGGGTGCACGCCTCGGACCGGCTGTTCCAGATGGACACCACGCGCCGGCAGGCCTCGGGCACGCTGGCCGAGCTGCTGGGACAGCAGGCCCTGCCCGGTGACGTCGAGGCGCGGACGATCGGGCTGCGCCGGGCGGCCGAGCGCAGCCTGCCCGCCTACCCACCACAGCTGCGACAGAGCCTCGACGCGTACGCCGCGGGCGTCAACGCCTGGGTCGCGAGCCATCCGCTGCCGGCGCAGTACGCGGCCGTGCGGATCACCCGGTTCGCACCGTGGACGCCGGTCGACAGCATCGTCCTGCTCAAGGCGATCGCGTTCAACCTCTCGTTCGACCTGGACATCGAGCTGACGGTGGCCGCCGACGCGTACGCCGCCGCCGGCTCGCAGGCCGGATTCGACGGCGCGGCGCTGTTCAGCGACGACCTGTTCCGCGCGGCGCCGTTCGACGCGGCGTCGACCGTGCCGGACGCGACCGGGCCGCGCCCGTCCGGCCTGTCGGACGCCGCGTTGCGGCTGGCCCGCGACTACCAGCACCGGGCCGAGCGCGCGCCGCTGCTGGCGGAGGCCGTCGACCGCACCTTCACGCTCGGCTCCAACGAGTGGGCCATCTCGGGCCGCCACACGAAGTCGGGCCGGCCGATCATGGCGAACGACCCGCACCTCGGCCTGACCACGCCGGCGACGTTCTACCCCGTCGGGCTGCGCGGCGGCGGCCTGGACGTGCAGGGCGAGAGCTTCGCCGGCGCGCCGTACGTCATCCTGGGCCAGAACGACCGGGTCGCCTGGGGTGCCACCACGAACCCGATGGACGTGACCGACACGTACGTCGAGCGGCTGGTGCCGTTCGCCGGGTCGCCGAGCGGCCTCGCCACCGTCTATCAGGGCCAGCCGGAACCGGTCCTCGCGATCCCGGAGACGTTCCGGGTCAACGCCTCTGGCGAGCTGATCACCGTGCCGCCAGGTGGCGCCGTGCCGGCCGCCACACTGATCGTGCCGCGGCGCAACAACGGCCCGATCGTCTCGCTCGACCGGTCCACCGGCACCGCGCTGTCGGTCCAGTACACGGGGTTCTCGGCGACCCGCGAGATCGAGGCGGCCCGCGGGTTCAACTACGCGCGCGACATCCGCGACTTCCAGCGGTCGCTGGACTTCTTCGACGTCGGCTCGCAGAACTGGTCGGTCACCGACGTCGACGGGCACATCGCGTACTTCACGAGTGCCGAGATGCCACTGCGGGAGGACCTGGAAGCGGGCGCGGTGCGCGGGCGGCCGCCGTACCTGCTGCGCGACGGCACGGGCGGCAACGAGTGGCTGCCGGCCGGCCGGACCTACCGGGGCCAGGCCCTGCCGTACGAGATCCTGCCGCCCGGCGAGATGCCGCAGGTGGTCGATCCGCCGGCCGGGTACTTCGTCAACGCCAACAACGACCCGGCGGGCACCACATTGGACAACGACCCGCTGAACGAGCGCCGTCCGACCGGGGGCATCTACTACCTCAACGTCGGCTACGACGGCGGCTTCCGGGCGGGCCGCATCACGGACATGCTGCGCGGGGCGATCGCGAGCGGGCGCAAGCTGACGGTTCGCGACGTCCAAGACCAGCAGGCCGACGTGACGCTGCTCGACGCGCAGTTCTTCCGCCCCTACCTGGTGTCTGCTCTCCGCCGCGCCGCCCGCAGCTCCACGCCGGAGTTAATCGCTCTCGCCGCCGACCGCCGCGTGACGGAGGCGGTCGGCCGCCTCGCCCGCTGGGACTGCACGACGCCGACCGGCATCCGGGAGGGCTACGACGCTGCCGACGTCTCGGGCCACCGACGCCCGCCCAAGGCGTCCGAGGTGGCCGACAGCGTCGCAGCGACGATCTACGCGGTCTGGCGCGGCCAGTACGTCAAGAACGTGATCGACGCACGCCTGGCCCCGGCCGGCCTTCCGCAGCCCAGCGGCCCGGAGGCACTCAAGGCGCTGCGCGTGCTGCTGGAGCGGTTCCCTGACCGGCAGGGAGTGGGCACGTCGGGCGTCGACTTCTACGCCGTGCCCGGGGTCGCGTCGGCGGCGGACCGCCGCGACGTGCTCCTGCTGCGCAGCCTGGCCGACGCGCTCGACCTGCTGTCAGGCCCGTCGTTCGCGGCGGCCTTCGGCGGCTCGACGCGGCAGGACGACTACCGCTGGGGCCGCCTCCACCGGGTGACCTTCTCGGCCCCGCTGGGCGCACCGTGGTCGATCCCGCCGGCCGGTGGCGCGTTCCCACCGCCGCTGCCGGACCTACCGGGCGTGCCGGTCGACGGCGGCTTCGGCACGGTGGACGCGGCAAGCCACAACGTCCGCGCGGATTCGGCAACGGAGTTCACCTTCGGCGGCGGCCCGGTCCGCAGAGCGGTGGCCCAACCGACCCGCCACGGCATCGAGGCGGTCTCGTCCCTACCGGGCGGCACGAGCGAAACCCTGGGAAGCCGCTGGTACGCCAACCTCCTGCCGCAATGGCTGACCAACGAGACGTACGAGGTGAAGCTCGGAAGGGACAACTGATCACCGAGCATCGCGCTCTGCCGCACCATGCCACCAGCCGGAGCTGTTGCCCCATCCACCTACCGTGATCGAAGGACGTCGTTTGCGGTTGAGCGGGGGCGCACACGTGGCACGGCGCGAGATCGACGAGCGGATGTTGACCCGGATGCGCAACCGGCGGGCGTGGTGGTGGGCCGCCTTCAGCACGCCGGTCTGCTACCTGGCCTGGTTCGGAGTCGCGATGGGCGTGCTCCTGCTGCTTGCCTCTCCGGGCGTCACGCTGGCTCAGGTGGTCCTGGGCATCGTGGGCCTCGCGGTGCTCGCCGCGGTGGTGAAGGCGGTGGCGGTGGAGTTCGTCATCCGGCGGACGCTGGACCGCTCGACCCAGTTCTCCATGCGTGCGGTGGACCGGGATCTCAACCGTCGGGAGATCTACCGGGCGACCCGCAACGACGGGCTGCTCGGCACCGGCGCGCTCCTATGGAGCATGTTCGGCCTGTGACGACGCACGGGGCGCGGTGACCCCGATGTCACCGCGCCCCGTCGTCTTCCTGCTGAATCAGGTCGCGGGGGTTCCCTTCACCTTGAGGTCGCGCAGCCGGCCGATGTTGTCGAAGGAGCCGAAGCCCACCCGGCCCGAGCCGAACGTCGTGTCCTTCGCCGTCATCAGCGGGTCCTTGGCACCGTCCACATAGACCGCTATCTCGCCGGTCGCCGGCAGGTGCCGGACCCGCACCGTGTGCCACTTGGCGTCGACGATGGCGGGGTTGGCGCCCAGCGAGCGCCCGTTCCACTGGTAGTCGATCCGCTCGCGGTCGGCGTTGTTGACCTTGAAGATGCCGTTGTGCGGGTAGATCGTGTTGTCCGTCGAGACGTGCGCGTAGTAGAACTCCGTGTCGGACCTGTAGCCGAACACGATGATCACGTCGCGGTTGGTGACCTCGACGGGGGTGTCGAGCCGGACCTCGCCGGTGACCTCGACGGCACCGAAGACCGGGCCGGCGGTCAGCACCGCGTACTCGAAGGGTCGTCGCGGTCCGGGTCGGGCCTCTCCGGCCTCCGCCAGGATGACCTGACCGTTCGCGAACCGCCACTTCGACGGGGTGACCGGCGCCCAGTTGGTCGGCCGCATGGTGTCGCGCACCGTCACCGCGCCGACGGAGCCGCTTGCGAACTCCCGCGTACCCGTCACCTTCCAGATCTTGCCGTTGGCCTTGGCCAGGATGTAGAGCTCACCCTGCGCGTCCGTGCCGAACCGCAGGTCGACCCGGTTCGGGTCACCAGGAGCGCCTGGGGCGGACAGGTCCTGCATCCGCACCGGCGAGCCCGCGGCGTCGAACAGGGCCAGACGGTGGATGGTCGCCGGCGTGCGGCCGCGGCGCATCTCGGAGGCCTCGATGTACATCACGCGGCCGTCGACCAGGTCGCCGAAGACGTACTTGCCGCGCAGCTTCGGCACGTCCCTGCCCCGGTAGACGAAGCCGCCCGCCACCGCGACACCCACGTCGGCCGTGCAGTTCCAACCCGGCGCCGGATCATGGTCGTACGCCGCCACGGGGTAGACATAGCCCGCGTCGTCGGCCGGCAGCGGGAAGATGCGGTCGCACGGGTTCGTGGCCGTCTTGTCGAAGACGAACGCCCCCTCGCGCTCGCTCCAGCCCATGTTGTCGCCGGCGCGTACCTCGTAGATCGCCTCGATCGCGTGCTCGCCGATGTGGCCGAGGTAGAGCTTGCCGGTGCTCCGGTCCCAGCTGAACCGGTGCGGGTCGCGGTAGCCGTACGAGAAGATCTCGCCGAGCTTGCCCGCCTGGCCGACGAACGGGTTCGACGGCGGGATCCCGTACGCGCCGGCGTTGGTGCCCAGCGGGTCGATCCGCAGCAGCTTCCCGTGCGGGATGGCCAGGTTCTGCGGGTCGGTGTTGCGCGCACCGAGACCGCCGTCGCCGACCGCGAGATACAGGTTGCCGTAGTCGGCGTCCCCGCGCCGGGCCGTCGGGTTGAAGTTGATCTCCTGGATGCCGTGGACCTGCCCGCCGAACCCGACCCGCAGCACCTCGCGCCGGGTGCCGGCGAACGTGGCGGCGGCAGGGTCGGTCGCCGTCCACTCGTTGATCACACCGTGGAAGAGGGTGCCGGCCTGCTGCCAGTCGGGCACCTCCGTCGTCAACGACGCCTGCTCCGTGTGGATCGTGTAGAACTTGCCGTTGCGCTTGAAGTCGGGGTGGAACGCGACGTAGCCGAAGCCCTGGCCGAGACCCCGCCCGGAGAAGAACTGCGGCGCGAACGTCGCGGCGACGTCGAGGTAGACGTGCGGCACCCCGTTCTCGACGAGGTAGAGCTTGCCGTTGAGGTCCGGCACCGCCCGCCTCCCCGAGCTGTCGGGCAGTTCCATGATCGTGTTGATCCGGGCCTGCCGCATGAGCCGGCCGTCGGTCGGCGCCGGGGTGGGCTCGGACTTCGGGAACGACGCGTACTCCTCGAGCACGAGACCGAGGCGGCTCTGCACCTGCGACTCGGGAACGGGGTCGTAGACGGCGTCGGCGGCGCGGGCCGGTGACGCGACGAGCAGCGACAGGGCCAGCGTGGCGGCGGTGAGGCAGGCGGTGGCGATGGGTCTACGCACGCGATCTCACTCCGTTCTCAGGGACGGGTCAACGCATGTGCCGGTACTGCTTCTCGACGTCGCGCGCCGAGACAACGGTGTCGAGGAACATCAGCGAGTCCATCCGGCAGTCGCACGGGTTCTGCTCACGGGTGTCCTGGGGAAAGCTGCCGCCGATCTTGATGCCGCGCGGGTCGGAGGCTGTGGTGACGTGCGGGCCGGGGCCGTTGACCAACCACGGGTCGTCGGTGCGCGTGTAGAACCCGTCGACCGGCTTGCCGTTGCGGTACAGGGCGAGCGTCCCGTCGGCGAAGGTGAACGTCGCGGCCAGGTGCACCCACTCGCCGCGCGGCAGCAACTCCTGCCACGGCGCACTGGCGGCGAACGTCTGCGAGTTGCCACCGTCGATCCGCCGGCCGAGCGCGACGAGCCGGAGATCGCCGTTGACGTCGATCAGCTCGAGCAGGGCGCGCACGCCGTGGCCGTCGGAGTCGCCGGTGAGCACGCCCGCGAGCCCGATCGCGTTGAACCGGTCGTCGGGGGCGGGTGTGACCGAGTTCAGCGCCGGCGCGTCCATGTCCACCTTGAACCAACCCATCACGGTGGTACCCGCGACGGAGTTGAACGCCCGCAGGGTACGCACGCCGGGCTGGGCGTAGATGCCGGCCTTCCAGTCGTCGTTGCCGGTGACCGCGGGATCGACCTGGCGAGTCTGCAGCGCGTTGCCCGACCCCTTGAACGCGCGGTCGCGTACCCGCATGGCGGTGCCGCCGTTGACCAGGTCGATCTCGGTGCCGGAGCGGCCCTGGTCACGCTCCAGCGCGGGATCGCCCTTCACCGGGTGGTCGAAGTCGTAGTAGGCGACGAGGTCGTCACGCAGTGGGGGGTAGACGTCGCGCGGCCCGTCGTTGCTGGCGGAGGCCGGAGCCCCGGCCAGCAGCCCGACGGCGAGGAGAGTAGCGGTGGCGAGGACGGCTTTCCGCATGAGCGTGCCTCCTAGGGACGGGGTTCGGCGGGTCGACCACCGAGGTACAGCTCTCCGAGTCGCTGGTCGGCGACGAGCTCGGCGGCCGGCCCGGAGATGTAGACGCGCCCGAGGTCGAGGACGCAGCCGATGTCGGCGGTCTCCAGCGCCCGGCGGGCGTTCTGCTCGACGAGCAGCACCGCCGTGCCCGCGTCGCGCATCCGGACGACCTGTTCGAAGACGGTGGTGGTGGTCTTGGGATCCAGGCCCATGGACGGCTCGTCGAGCAGCACGACCTTCGGGTCGACCATCAGCGACCGCGCGAACTCGACCTGCTTCTGCTGCCCGCCGGAGAGCAGGCCGGCGAGACTGGTCCACCGGTCGGCGACGACGGGGAAGAGCCCGCGCACGAACTCGGTGCGGTCGGCGATCCGGGCCTTGTCCTTCAGGGTGTACGCGCCGAGCAGCACGTTCTCCGCGACGGTCATCTCGGGGAACACGCTGTGCCCCTGGAGCACGTGCGCCACCCCGTTGGCGAGCATCCGTTGTGGACCCTGGCCGGCAACGTCGACGCCACCGACCAGGATCTTCCCCGCGCGAGGCGCGAGCAGTCCGCTGGCCACCTTGAGAACCGTCGACTTGCCCGCACCGTTGGGGCCGACCAGGCAGACGATCGTGCCCGCCGGCACTGCGACGGAAAGTCCACGTAGGACCGGCGCGGCGCGGCCGTAGCCCGCCTGCACGTCGACGAGCTCGAGCTCAGGCACCAAGGTAGGCTCCCAACACGCGTTCGTCCGTGCGGATCATCGACGGCGGACCCTCGGCGATCGGGCGGCCGCGGTCGAACACCACGATGTGGTCGCTGATGCTCATCACCAGGTCCATGTTGTGCTCGACGATGACGAACGTGCGGCCTTCCGCGTTGAGGTCGCGGACGAGACCCCCGATCCGGTCGAGCAGCGCGGGGTTGACCCCGCCCGCCGGCTCGTCGAGCAGCACGGTCTCGGGCTCGCTCATCAGCACGCCGGCCAGCTCCAGCAGCTTCTGCTGACCCCACGACAGGTTGCGTGCCTCGGCGTCGGCCAGGTGCTCGATGCCGAGCTTGGTGAGCCACCCCATGGCGCGGTCGGTCTCGGTGCGGCCACGGGCGCCGCGCAGCAGGTTGACGCCGCGCGGCCGGGTGGCGGCGAGCACGTTGTCGAGCACCGTCATCCGGGGGAAGACCCGGCAGAGCTGGAACGTGCGGCCGAGCCCCCCGCGCGCGATGGCGTGCGGGCTGCGGCGGGTGATGTCGGCGCCCGCATAGCTGACCTTCCCGCTGTCGGGCCGGATCAGCCCGGTGACGCAGTTGAAGAACGTCGTCTTGCCCGAGCCGTTGGGGCCGATGAGCGCGTTCACCTTGCCGTGCTGGAAGCTCACGGACGTCTTGTCGAGCACCAGGTTGCCGCCGAAGGCCTTCGTGAGCTCAACCGTTTCGAGAGTGCGCATGCCGGTCACCTCCTCGGTCTTCGGCGAGCTCGGCGGCCGTCACCTCACGGATCGAGGTGTGGGGGGAGCGGCGCCGCAGCAGCGCACCGAGCGCGGGCAGGACGCCGTCGGGCATGAAGAGCACGACCAGGGCCAGCAGCACGCCGGTGGCGACGAGGTGCAGCGGCGTGTTGCCGAACTCGACCTTGAAATATTCCAGCGCCGAGCCCACGACCAGCGCGCCGACCAGCGGACCGAACAGGTTGCGCACGCCGCCGAGCAGGGCCATCAGCACCATGTAGGAGCCGGTCAGGATGGAGAACTGGAAGATCGGGTCGAGGTCGCCGAACCAGAGGGCGTAGAGCCCGCCGGCCAGCCCGGTGAAGAACGCCGAGACGACGAACACGACCAGCTTGTACGCGAAGGTCGGCGTACCCAGAGTCTCGGCCTTGTCCTCGTCCTCCCGGATCGCCTTGAGGCCCAGCCCGAACCGCGAGCGGTCGATCAGCCACCACACCAGCACGGCGAGCGCGAGCAGCGTGAGGAACAGGTAGAAGAACACCCGGTGGTGCTCGGGACGCAGCATCCCGGGGAACGGGCGCGGCACGTTGAGCCCGCGCGAGCCGCCGGTGAAGGAGGCCCAGCTCTGGAAGACCAGCAGCGTGACGAGCACCAGCGCGATCGACACGATGACGAACGAGGCGCCGCGGACGCGCAGGGCCGCGTACCCGATGGGGACCGCTACGGCCGCGACCAGCAATGCGCCGACGGCCAAGGCCACGAAGCTCGGCAGGCCGCCCTTGGTGACGAGCAGGCCGGTGCCGTAGGCGCCGAGGCCTGCGAGGGCGCCGTGGCCGAGGGAGATGTAGCCGGTGAAGCCGCCCACGAAGTTCCACGAGGTGGACAGCACCGCGTAGTTCAGGACGACGATCCCGACCGAGAGGATGTACGGGTTGGGCGCGAGTTCAGGGAACGCCAGCGCGACAGCGGCGAACGCGATGACGGCGATCCATCTAGAAGCGCTGAGCAAGGCGACCTCCGAAGAATCCCTGCGGACGGATCGCCAGCGTGAGGAACAGCGCGAGGTAGAAGACCGTCTGCGCCCACGTCGTGCCGAGCTCGATCTGCAGCAGGCTCTGCGCGAGCCCCAGCACCATCGCGGCCGCCGCGGCGCCAGGCACGCTGCCGAGGCCGCCGACCACGATGATGGCCATCAGCGGGCCGATCCAGTGCCAGTGCAAGGACGGGTAGATGGTGGTGTCCAGCGACAGCGCCGTGCCGCCGACCGCGGCGGTCGCGAGGCCGAGCCCGAAGCCGAAGCCGGCGATCCGGTCGGTGTCGATGCCGACCAGCTTGGCCGCGTCGCGGTGCTGGATCGTCGCGCGCAGTGCCCAGCCGAAGGTGGTCTTCTTCATCACCAGGTAGAGCGCGGCGAGGGCCACCCCGGCCAGCCCGAAGGCGATCAGCTTGACGACGGCGATGCGCGCCCCGAACAGCTCGAGGCTGGCCGAGCCGTAGCCGAGCTGGATGCGCCGCTGCGTGCCGCTGAACACGTAGCCGAGCAGCCCTTCGATGACCACCGCGATCGCGAAGGTCAGCAGCACCGACATCATCGTGAGCGTGACGGCCCGCAGCCGGGCCAGCAGCAGGCGTTGCAGCAGCACCCCGCAGCCGAAGAACAGCGGGACGGTCACCAGCATCGACAGCAGCGGGTCGACGCCCAGTTCGGTGTGGGACCACCAGGCGAGGTAGGCGGCCAGGATGAGGAACGCCGAGTGGGCGATCATCACCACCCGCATGATTCCGAAGTAGAGCGTCAGCCCCGCCGCCAGGAGGGCGTAGAGCCCTCCCAGCAGCAGGCCGAGGATGACGCTCTGGAAGAGCAGGGCGCCGGACGGCATGGTCAGCTCACCAGGCCGGCTTCGGGTAGACGAGGTCGGTCTCCTTGGCGTCGGCCGGCAGCACGATCTTGATCTCGCCGCCGACCCACTGCTGGATCATGTGCGCGCCCTGCGGCTTGCCGGTCTCGTCCCACGACAGCGGTCCGACGACCGTGTCGACCTTCGCCGTGCGTACCCAGTCGATCAGTTTCTGCTGGCACTCACCCTGCTCGGCGCAGCCGGCCGCGGTGATGGCGGCGGCGACGACCTGGCCCGTGGTGTACGCGTTGGCCTCGTCCTCCTCCGGAGGCGAGCCGAACTGGGCCGTGTATTTCTCGACGAACTCCTTGTTGCTCTCGTAGGGCGCGTCCTGCGTGTAGCCCGTCGGAGACAGGATGCCCTCGGTCTTGTTGCCGATCGCGGCCGCGAACTCGGGGCTGGTGGGCGCTGTGGAGAAGGCGGCGAGCTTGGGCTGGTAGTTGAGCTGCTGGAGGGCGACGATCAGGTTGACGCCGTCCTGGTACTGCGAGCCGCCGACCAGCATGTCCGCCTTCGACGTGGCGATCTTCGCCGCGATGCTGCTGAAGTCGGTGGTGTTGGGCGGGTAGACCTCGTCGACGACCGTCTTGACGCCGGCGGCCTCCAGCTTCTCCTTGAGGCCGTAGGCGGTGCCCTGCGCGAACGGGTCGTCCATGGCCGCGTAGGCCACGGTGGTCGGCTTCTGCCCTTCGGGCAGTGCGAGCAGGTATTCGGCGAGGTGGTTGTAGTGGTCGTTGGCCACCGCGGGGGCGGCGTAGAACAGGTTCTTGAAGCCCTGCTCGAAGACTTCCTTGGCCGCGCCGGCCGGCTCGACGAAGAGCATGCCGTATTCCTGGGCCACCCGGGCGGCCGGCACGACGAGCCGGGTCGAGAATGGCCCGACCACGATGTCGACCTGGTCGCTGCCGATGAGCTGCTCGTAGTCGGCCACGACCCGGTCGGCGTTGGACTGGTCGTCGAGGATCTTCAGCTCGATCTGGCGGCCGAGCAGGCCACCCTTGTCGTTGGTGATCTTCGCCCACGCTTCGTAGCCGCGCTGGACGCCCTTGCCGGGCTCGGAGAAGTCTCCGGTGAGGGGCAAGGAGATCCCGACGACGATCGGCCCGTCGTCGGTCGCCTGTTCGGGGTCGTCTCCACCGCAGGCGCCGAGCGCGAGAGCGAGCGTCGCGCCGACCGCGGTGATCCATGTGGTCTTTCTGATCGTCATAACCGGGCGCTCCTTCGAGCCGGGTGACGGAAGCGCTTGCGAAAGCGCTTTCGTAGCCTAGGCTGTGGCATGCGGGACTGGCAATAGAAAGATTTCGGTAGATCGATGTGCCGCGCGGGAGTCGCAGATGCCCAAGCCTGGTTCACGGTTGCGCCTCGTGGATGTCGCCGAGGCCGCGGGCGTCTCGCTGGCGACCGCCTCACGGTCGTTGACGGGTCGCGACGGGGTGAGCGAGGAGGTCGCGGCGCGGGTGCGCCAGGTCGCGGCCTCGTTGGGCTATGTGGTCAATCCCTACGCGCGCACGCTGGCCGGGGGTGCGAGCTCGTCCGTGGGGCTCGTCGTGCACCAGGTCGACGACCCCTATTTCTCCGAGATCGCGGGCGGGGTCATCCAGGTCGCGGGTGAGCAGGGCCTGATGGTGCAGATCTGCCATTCGGGCCGGGACCCGCACTACGAGCTGCGGCAGATCCGGCACCTGATCGCGCAGCGGGTCGGGGTCATCATCATCGCGGGGTCCGGCTACGACGACCCGCGGACGGAGGCCGCGACGAGGGCGGAGCTCACCGCGTTCCAGAGCCTGGGCGGGCGGGTCGCGGTGATCGGCCGGCACGCGCTGGGCGTCGACGCGGTGCTGCCGGACAACGAGGCCGGCGGGTACGCGCTCGGGGCGCACCTGCTGTCGCTGGGCCACCGCCGGCTCGCGGTGGCGGCGGGCACGGGCGGCCTGACGACGGTCACGGACCGGATGGCAGGGGTGTTGCGCGCGTTGCGGTCGCTGGGTCTCGACGCGTCGTCACTGCCGGTGGTGCACACGGACTTCACCCGCGAGGGCGGCTGCCGGGCCGCGGAGGAGATCCTGCGCGACCATCCGGACACGACAGGGATCATCGCGTTGAACGACGCGATGGCGATGGGAGTGCTGTCGGTGCTACGTGGACTGAAGATCTCGGTGCCGAGGAAGATGTCGGTGGTGGGCTTCGACGACGTCTCGGTGGCGGCGGACCTGGCGCCGGCACTGACGACCGTCCGGCTGCCGATGACCGACATGGGCCGGATGGCGCTGGAGCTGGCCCTGAAACCGCCGTCGGCCCGGGCTCGGCGCCGCTCGACCGGCCACACCCTCGTGGTGCGCGACTCGACGGCCCCGCCGCGCCGCTAGGCCGCGTACTCGGTGAAGATCTCGCCGAGGATCCGCCGCGCGTTGGCGTGCTCGTCCGCGTCCTCAGGATCCTCGGCGGTGTTGGCGCACGTCGACAGCGTCTTCCACAGCGCCCACCCGCGGCCGCGCGCCCAGGTCGCGTCGTCGACCGACAGCCGGTCGCGGAACGCCTGCCGGCCGTCGGCGGTCAGCAGCGTCCAGGCGATGGCCAGGTCGCAGGCCGGGTCGCCGACGCCGCAGGTGCCGAAGTCGATGACGGCCGCCAGTTGCCCGTCGGCGAGCAGCAGGTTGCCTTCGGCGATGTCGCCGTGGAACCACCGGTCCACGCCGTCCCAGGCAGCGGCGAGCGCGGTCGCCCAGATCTCACGGACCAGGTCGGCGTCGACGTCCAGCCGCGCGAGCGCGTTCTCGAGTAGGCCTTCGTAGGTGCGCAGGGTCCCGCCGCGGAACCAGTTGTGGATGCCGGGCCGCGGGCCGTCGGTCGGGTCGACGCTCCGCAGGGCCGCCAGGAACCCGGCCACGTCGAGCGCGAACCGCACCGGCTCGGCGACGCGATCGAAGCTCGCCCGCTCGCCGTCGAGCCAGCCGTAGATCGACCACGGGAAGGGGTAGTCCGCAGCCGGCTTGCCCTGGGCCAGCGGCACCGGGATGGGCAACGGCACCCGGGCCGCGAGGACGGGAAGCCACCGGTGCTCCTTCTCGACCGCCTGGGCGTACTCGGCCGCGCTGGGCAGCCGGACCAGCCGCTCCGCGCCGAGGTGGAAGGTCCGGTTGTCCCAACCGCCGTTGGCCACCGGCTCGACCGGGAGGTCCGCCCACTGCGGGAACTGGTCGGCGACGAGCCGGCGCACCTGTTCGGCGTCGACGGCGATGCGCTGCGGCGGGGGACCAAGATCGGGGACGTCACTCACCGGGACATCGTCGTACGCGAACGTCCGGTGCTCGACCCCGCCGGAAAGATCAACACAGACCTCCAAGAAACCCCACAGGAACGACATATAACGTGTCCCACGTTCGGTGATCGGCGTGGTTGCCGGCGGGATGGGGCACGCGGGGATGGTCCCGACGTAGCCGGCCACGAACTGGGCCTCAGCCGGTGCTCCCCGCGCACGCGGGGATGGTCCTCGCTCGACCGAGTAGGGGCCTGCTCGTCGGCCAGCTCATCGGGGTGGCCTGGACCACCTCGCTCTGCCTCAAACTGATGCGTCAGCCCGCTTCCGAGGACCCCGCCCAGATGTTGAGGTCCGACTCCGTGGCGTGACGGTCGATCTCGGCGAGCTCTTCCGGCGTGAAGCTGAGGTTGTCCAGCGCGGCCAGGCTGTCGTCGAGTTGCGCGACACTGCTGGCGCCGATGAGGGTCGAGGTCATGCGCGGGTCGCGCAGGGTCCAGGCGAGCGCCATCTGGGCCAGCGACTGGCCACGCCCGGCGGCGATGTCGCGCAGCGCTCGGATCTTGCCGAGGTTCTCGTCGGTCAGCCACGCGGGGTCGAACGAGCCCTGCCGGGCCGCACGCGAGTCGGCGGGCACGCCGTTGAGGTAGCGGTCGGTCAGCATGCCCTGCGCCAGCGGCGAGAAGCCGATGCAGCCGACCCCTTCCTGGCCGAGCACGTCGAGCAGCCCGTCTTCGATCCAGCGGTTGAGCATCGAGTACGAGGGCTGGTGGATCAGCAACGGCGTGCCCAGGTCGCGCAGGATCTGGACGGCCTCCAAGGTCATCGCCGGCGAGTAGGAGGAGATGCCGACGTAGAGTGCCTTGCCCTGCCGGACCGCCGAGTCGAGGGCGCCGAGGGTCTCCTCGATCGGGGTCTCCGGGTCGAAGCGGTGCGAGTAGAAGATGTCGACGTAGTCGAGGCCCATCCGCGCGAGGCTCTGGTCGAGGCTGGCCAAGAGGTATTTACGTGAGCCCCAGTTGCCGTACGGGCCGGGCCACATGTCGTAGCCCGCCTTCGTGGAGATGACGAGCTCGTCGCGGTACGGCCGCAGGTCCTGCTCCATCAGGACGCCGAACGCTTCCTCGGCGGAGCCGTACGGCGGACCGTAGTTGTTGGCCAGGTCGAAGTGCGTGACGCCGCGGTCGAAGGCCCGGCGGGCGATGGCCCGCTGGGTCTCCAACGGCCGCTCGCCGCCGAAGTTCTGCCACAGCCCGAGCGAGATGGCGGGCAGCTTGAGCCCACTGCGTCCGGTGCGGCGGTAGCTCATCGAGTCGTAACGGTCGACAGCGGCGGCGTAGCTCATGCGTCATAGCTTTACATGCTCTTGGCGAGGTAGCTCTGCACGGTGTCGTCGGCCACAGCCTGGTAGAGGGCCTTGGCTTTGGTCTTGTCCGACAGGACGACGCTCTGGCCGTCGCGCATGGCAGTGCCTGCGTTCGGGCTGCCCATGAACGTCAGGTCGGCGCTGCGCAGCCCGCGAAGCTCGACGGCCGTGTCGACGAGGTCGAAGTCCTGGTCCACGGTGAGGGACTTGGTCGCGGCCTGGAGGAACCCGTTGAGCTTGACGGGATTCGCGAGCGTGCCGGCGCTGGCGGCCTTGTCCAGCAGGGCCTGCAGGAACTCCCGCTGGTGGCGCTCGCGGCTGAAGTCACCGTCGGCGAACTGGTAGCGCTGCCGCACGTAGTCCAGCGCCTCGGCCCCGTCGAGGTGCTGCGTGCCCTTCTCGAAGGTCCGGTAGGGCGCGTGGATCGACTTGATCGTCTTCTCGATCTTCAGGTCGACGCCACCGAGCGCGTCCACCACCTGGGCGAAGCCCCCGAAGTCGATCAGCGCCACGTGGTCGATGTGCACGCCGGTGAAGCCTTCGACGGTCTGGACGACCAACGGCGTGCCGCCCCACGCGTACGCCGCGTTGATCTTCGCCATGGTGTTGCCGTTGTTGCCGTCCGGCGAGGTCGGCACGAACACCCAGGTGTCGCGCGGGATCGAGATGACCTCGGCCTTCTTGTGATCGGCGTCGACGTGCATGAGCATGATCGTGTCGGTACGGGAGTCGGCCGTTTTGTCCGGGTCGCGGGAGTCGCTGCCCAGCAGGAGCACGTTGAGGGCACCCTTGACGGCTTGGGTCGGGCGGCTCTCCTCGGGCACGTCCTTGAACGCGTCGGTGCGCGCAAGGTGGTTGTCGAGTGACCGTCCGTAGGCCCAGCCGGCGACAACGCCACCGATGCCGAGCAGCACCACGGCCGCCAACACCCCGACCAGAATCCGCTTCGTCCTGCGCCGCACTGTCCCGAGCCCATTCCATCCCGCCGGCAACCACACCGATCGCCGAACGTGAGACACGTTATATGTCGTTCCTGTGCGGTTTCTTGGAGGTCTGTGTTGATCTTTCCGGCGGTGGGCGCGCCCCGATCAGCGGGACCTGGGCGAGCCTGATCCGACGGACGGCGCGGTGGGTGGGTGGCTGAATCGGCGGGGGAGTAAGGCGGCCTTCTGCTCGGGGAACGTGTCGCCGCCGCAGCGGAAGATGCGGGCGCAGTTCTGCCCGCGGGTCTCGGTGGTCAGCGCGCGCCGGGCGAGCGCCGAGTACATCGTGCTGTGCTTCACCCAAGCCGCCTCCTCGCCGTGCCGGTCGAAGCCGCGCCCGCTTGCCGCGTGCCCGAACGCGTCGTGGACCGCGCGGAACATGTCGTTCTGCCCGTCGCTGAGGTACGGGTGGGCGTTTCCGCCCGCCGCGCTGGCCCAGACCTTCAGCCGGCGGACCCGCAGATCGTCCACCATGGACTCCGCGTCCGGGTACGGGTCCTCGTCGACCACGCGCACGGCCACTCCCAGGCCGCCGAACGCGGTGCGGCCGATCAGGAAGTCGTACTGCTTCAGGGTCTCGCGACAGAACGCGCGGTACGCGGGATAGGCGCGCTCCTCGAGCCTCGGCGCGGCCAGGTACGCGTCCGCGATCGCCGCGCCGACGAGCGGATCGAGCCGCACGCCGGCGTACGCCCAGTTCGCGATCGTGGTCTTCGAGCCGAACTTCTCCGAACCGCTACGCAGGTACTCGACCGGTGGGAAGGGCGGTGACGGCGTGGGTACGAACAACGGTGTTCATGGTCCTCCTCGGGTAGTCGGAACTGGGGAAACGTCAGCGGGCCGCGGAGCCCTCCCGCTCGGTGGCCGAAGCCTGGACAGCGGCTGCCTGCTGCTCGCGGCGCAGCTGCTCGCCGAAGAGGCGGATCTCGGACACCCGACGGTCCTGATAGAACTTGGCGATCTTCCCGATGGTCGTGCTGTGCCCCCGACGCGGCATTGGACCCCTCCGTGGCAGAACGTCGCAACGTGAACAATCTAGCGGCTGTGAACCATGTACACAAGCCATTTGCTTAACGCTGGCGTTCACCTGGCGACGCTAGCCGCCACTCACGAAGGTGGTGAACCTGAACCCGCCAGGCGAGACATCGTCTGACCCAACCGTCCCTCTCTGGCCGCGCGGGGTTTGGTTTCGCGGTTGGCGGTTAGGCGTGGATTGGCCTGGCGCGAATCGGGCCGATCTGACAAGGGGGGACCACCATGGCTTTGCCCACGATCGTCCTGGTGCACGGCGCCTGGGCCGACGCGGCCAGCTGGAACGGCGTCACGTCCGCGTTGCTGGGAAGGGGATTCACGGTCTACGCCCCACCGAACCCGCTGCGCGGCGTGACCATCGACGCCCCGTACATCGCTTCCTTCAACGCCCAGCGCACCAGCGGGCCGGTGGTCCTGGTTGGACACTCGTACGGCGGCCTCGTCACCACCAACGCCGCCCTCGGAGGCGGGGAGGTGCGCGCGTTGGTCTATGTGGACGCGTTCATCCCCGACGAGGGTGACACCACCTTCGGGATGCTGGCCAATGCCGGTTCGGCCCTCGACGTGCCCGACCCGTCGGCGGTGTTCGACGTGGCCGGCTACCCGGGCGGCCCACAGGGCGACGCCGACGCGTTCCTGAAGCCTGACGCCGTGCACAGCTCCTTCGCGCAGGACCTGCCGGAGGCGGACCGCGCTCTGATCGCCGCCGGCCAGCGCCCGCTGACGCTGAGCGCAAACCAGCTCCCGTCCGGCCCGCCGGCGTGGAAGACCCTGCCGAGCTGGGCGGTGGTGGGAACGCAGGACAGGATCATCCCGCCGGTCGCGCAGCGCCGGATGGCCGAGCGAGCGGGCTCGACCGTCACCGAGGTCGACGCCTCGCACGTCTCGATGGTCTCGCATCCCGAGGTCGCGGTCGAAGCCATCGTGGCCGCCGCGACCGCCGTCGGCGGGGGGTGACCCTTGGCGCGCATCGCCCTGGCCGCCGCGATCGAGGAGGTGGCGGCCAGGGACCGGGCACTGGCCGAGCTGGTGGCGCAGGTCGGCCCGATCCGCTACCTGCCGCGGTTTCCGGACGGCCCGTTCGGCATGCTGGTCCGTTCGATCTGCTCGCAGCAGATCTCGGCGGCGGCGGCCCAGGCCATCATCGCCCGCCTGGCCACCGCGGTCGGCGGGCTGTTCACCCCCGAAGGGCTCGCCGCGGCCTCGGACGAGGTGATGCGCGAGGCCGGCCTGTCCCGCAACAAGATGCTCTCGCTGCGCGACCTGTCCGCGAAGGTGCTCGACGGCACGGTCGACGTCAGCCCGTCGACGAGGCAGAGCGACGAAGAGATCATCGAGCGGTTGACGACGGTACGTGGAATCGGCCGCTGGAGCGCCGAGATGTACCTCATGCACTGCCTGCGCCGCCTCGACGTCTGGCCGGCCGGTGACCTGGACGTGCGCGAGGGCTACGCGCGCACCTGGCAGATCGAGCCGCGCCCGACGGAGAAGCAGCTGCTGCCGCTGGGCGACCCGTTCCGCCCGTACCGCTCGGTCGTGGCCCGCTACTGCCAGGAGGCGGTGTTCCGCGACCTGCGGGGTTAGCAGGTCAGGGTCAAGACGAAGTCCATGACTCGGGTTCGCGGTGGTCCGGACCGTTCCTCCCGCGAGAGACCGCTCCGCTTCGCTCCGCTGCCAGGTCCGTCGTGGGCTTCAGCGGCCGGCCTCCGGGACAGGGGCGGCACCACCCTGATCCGCGAAACTGCCGTCGGGATAGCGTCGTCGGCATGGCTACGCGGTTGGTGCACATCACCATGAAGGCTCGGGACGTGGACGCGCTCGGTGAATTCTGGGCGCGGGCGCTCGGTTGGGCCGTCACCGTCGAAGAGCCTGGCATCGTCGTCAACGTCGAGCCCGAGGGCTTCGTCTACCCCGACCCCACGGCCGTCACCATCGACCTCGTCACCTCGCAGGACCCGAAGACGGCCAAGAACCGGGTGCACGTCGACCTCGCGACCACGTCGGCCGACCATCAGGCCGAGCTGGTCCAACGGTTGTCGGCGCTCGGCGCGGCGCCCGTCGACGTGGGCCAGGGTGACGACGCCCCGTGGACTCCCATGACCGACCCCGAGGGCAACGAGTTCTGCGTGCTGGCACCCGGACCGCTGATCCAGGACATCGGACCGATCGCCTCGGTCGTGGTCGACTGCGCGGATCCCCGAGCCATGGCCCGTTTCTGGGGCGAGGCCACGGACTGGACGCTGCTCAAGGTGACCGACGACGGCGCCGTGCTGCGCTCCGCCACCGGCGTCGGTCCCTACCTGCAGTTCCTGCGTACCCCCGACGTCAAGAACGGGTGGAATCGGGTCCATCTCGACGTCCGCCCGTACGCGGACGGCGATCCGAAGACCGAGACCGCCCGACTGGTCGCTCTCGGTGCGACCGAGATCGAGCTGGCCGGCATCTCGTGGCAGGTCTTCGCGGACCCGGAAGGCAACGAGTTCTGCCTCCTGGCCCCGCGCTGACCTAGCGGGCGAGGTCGGCGGCCCGGCGCAGGTGTGCCGCGCGCAGGGCCGCCCAGCGTTCCTGGTCCTCGCCGTCACGCGCGGTCGTGCCGCCCAGGACGACGAACTCGCTCGACCTGGCCCGATCGCCGAGGCGGTCGGTGAGCATCGTGGTGCGCATCGCCTCGTAGCAGCCGGACGCCTCGAGCTCGGCGACGGTGTAGCCGGCCGTGCAGAGCACCAGAGCCCTGCGCGCCGGGCGCAGGCGGACCGGCTTGTACGCGTGCCCGGCCGTCCACACCCGATCGAACCAGCCCTTCAGCAGCGCCGGGCAGTCGGCCCACCACACCGGGTACACGAAGGCCCAGACCTCGGCCTCCTCGAGTTTCGCGTGCTCGGCGGCCACGTCGTCGCCCACCGGCGCGGTCGTGTCCCGGCCGGTCTCCCGTTCGTACTCGGAAAGGGTCAGCTCGGGGCGGAACGCCATCGCGTAAAGGTCGGAGACGGTCCACGTGTGGCCGGCTTCCGCGAGCCCGCCCAGGAAGGCGTCGAGGACTTCGCGGGTGAAGCTGCGCGGGCCCGGATGGGCGTAGACGACATGAACGGTGGTCATCGGGCGATTCTGGCTTATCCCAGGCTCGGCAGGGCCAGCTCCCACAGGCGGTCGGCGGCATCCGGGTCGAGGGCATGTGCGGCCACGCCTGCGGTCGCGTCCGGGCCACCGGCTACGACCGGCGACTCCCTGTTGTCCTCGAAGTAGCGCCCGGTCACTCCTTCGACCGTCGGCGAGGCGGCCACCAGCACCGTGGTCGAGGCGCCTTCCTCGGGCGTCTTGAAGTGCGCCGGGACCAGCAGCTCGCCGGCCTCCGTCATCGCGCCGAACCTGATCATCGTCGAGCGGTCGAGGTGCCGCTGGAGCCTGGTGTGGATGGATCCGGGCGCCACGGCGTTGGCGGTGATGCCGTCCGCCGCCCAGCGCCGCGAGATCCCGACCGCGAGCAGCACGTCGGCCGTCTTGGACTGCCCGTAGGCGGCCCAGCCCTCGTACGGTCGCCGGTCGAACTGCGGGTCGTCGAAGTCCATCGGCCACCCCAGATGCGCACCGGAGGTCACCGTCACGACCCGCGCGGCGCCGGCGGCGGCGAGCGCTTCGTGCAGGCGGTACGCCAGGGCGAAGTGGCCCAGGTAGTTGGTCGCGAGCTGGAGCTCCCAGCCGGCCGGCGTGGTCTGGCGGGTCGGCAGTGCCATGATCCCGGCGTTGGCGACGAGGGCGTCGAGCGGCCCGGTCCAAGCGTCGGCGAACGCCGCCACGGAGTCGAGGTCGGCGAGGTCGAGCCGGCTCGCCAGCACGCGACCGGCACCGGCCCGGGCGGCGAGCTCGTCGATGATCGGCTTGGCGTCGGCGGGCTCGCGGGTCGCCACCGTCACCTCGGCACCGGCTCCCGCGAGCGCCCGGACGGTCTCCACGCCGATCCCGGAGGCACCCCCGGTGACGATCATCCGGCGACCCGTCAGGTCGACTCCGGCGAGGATCCGGGCTGCGGTGGTACGAGCGTCGAACTCAGTCATGGCTGCTACGGTACGAAGCGATCATCGGACGATGAATAGTCGAGACTCCAGCCCTCTTTAGCGAGCGTCCAGCTATGGATCCATTGGAAGATGTCCTGACCTTGACCGCCGCGACCGGTCACCTGTCCACCAGCCTGGCCGCCGGCGGACGCTGGGCGCTGCGGTTCACCCCCCTGGACGGCGTCAAGTTCAACGCCGTCCGCCGCGGCCGTTGCCAACTGCGGGTCGACGGTCTGGCCGAGCCGATCCCCTTGGCCACCGGCGACTGCTTCCTGCTCACGCGCCCGGTGCCGTTCGAGCTCGCCAGTGACGACGACGTGCCGGTCGAGCCCGCCGAGCCGGTCTTCCTGGCCGCGACCGACGGTGTGGCCCGGGCCGGCACCGCCGACGAGGTCGCCCTCATCGGCGGCCGCTTCAGCTTTCGCGGCCGGGCTCGGGCGCTGCTGCTCGACGGCCTGCCACCGGTCATCCACATCCCGGGTGCGACGACCGAGGCGCATGCGGTGCACTGGGCGATCGACCGGATCGACCACGAGGTGCGACGGTCGCAGATCGGGTCGACGCTGGTCGCCGAGCACCTGGCCGTGGTGATGCTGATCCAGGTGCTCCGGTTCCACCTGGCCACCGAGGCCGCGCCCGCGTCCGGGTGGCTGGCCGGGCTGACCGATCCCGTGGTCGGGCCGGCGTTGCGGGCGATGCACGCCAGGCCGGGGGAGCGCTGGTCGGTCGAGGCGCTCGCGGGCACGGCGGCCGTGTCGAGATCGACGCTCGCGGCCCGGTTCCGTGCTCTTGTCGGCAAAGGTCCGCTGGACTATCTCACCGGGTGGCGGGTCGAGCTCGCGGCGGACCGGCTCCGGCGTGGTGACGGGACGCTCGCGAGCATCGCGCGGGAGGTCGGCTACGGGTCGGAGAGCGCGTTGAGCGTGGCGTTCAAGCGGGTGACGGGTCTGTCGCCGGCGGCCTACCGGGCGCAGGCCTGACCGATCTGCCCCTTTCGCTCGGCCGGGACGGCAGAGGCGGCCACAGCCTGGTCTGATCTTGGCGTGAAACTCCCGTGGGCCGCGTTCGCCTCCGTCGCCGCGGTCGTGGCGGTCGTTGTCTTCCTCGTCTCCGCCTGGCCGTCGACCTCGCCGCCACCTCGGTTCGTCGGGACGTCGCCGGCGTCTCAGGCGCCGACGTCGCACGTGACACCTTCGTCGAATGCAACGCCGTCGAGGAGCCCTGTGCCGCCTCCGAGTCCCGGTGCCCGCACTCCAGAACGCACGTCGGTGCCGGGGGCCACGCGGCCCGGTTCGCGACCACCGGTGATCAACAACGGTCCGCGTACGGGCAATGTTGTCGCCTTGACGTTCGACGCCGACCTGACCGTGTCGATGCGCGCGTCGCTGGAGTCGGGGCGGGTGAAGTCCTACGCCAACCTGCGCATTCTCGACCGGCTGGAGCTCGAGCGCGTACCCGCGACGTTCTTCCTCACCGGCATGTGGGTCGAGCGCTATCCGCAGGTGACCCGCCGGATCGCCCGCAACGAGCGCTTCGAGCTCGCGAACCACACCTATGCTCACGAGTCCTTCGTGGACGACTGCTACGGGCTGCCCCGGATCGCGCCGGCGAAGATGGCGTCCGATGTGGACAAGACCTTCGACATCATCGGCCGGTACGGGGGACGGCAGACCCGGTTCTTCCGCTTCCCGGGGCTGTGCCACGACCGCGCGGCACTGGACGCGCTGGCGCCGCTGGGCGTCACGGTCGTGGACGGGGACGTGGTCAGTGGCGACCCGTTCGCGAAGCGGTGGCAGCCGATCGTCAAGGCGGTGCTGACGAACGTACGCCCGGGGTCGGTCATCATCCTGCACGTGACGGAGGCCAACGCGGCGATGACGGACGACGCGCTGCCGCACATCCTCGCGGGACTGCGAGAACGGGGCCTTCAGCCGGCGACCTTGTCGGAGGTGCTGGCGGCGCGGTAGCGCTCGAGCCCGTCGAGCAGCAGGTCGAGGGTGAACTGGAACTCGACCTGGCTGTCGCACCACCCGAGCGTCGGATCCTTGGCGCTGTGCATCTCGTGCGCGACCATGGCGGTCAGGTTGGGCAGCGCCTGCGCCATCGCGGCCAGGTCGGCCTCGGCATCGGCCGGTTCGAGACTGCCGCCGGCGGCCGCCGGGCTGAACACCTCCTGCGCGAACCCGAACGGCATGCTCCCGAACGCGTGGATGGCCCGGTGCGCGAGGTGATGATCGAAGCCGGCGCCGGTCAGGGTGCCGACGATGCGGTCGAAGTACGCGTAGACGCCGGCCGGGATGGTGCGCCTGGTGGTCAGCAGCCCGGGTGCCCAGGGGTGGCGCAGCATGACCTGACGGGCGGCGAGAAACTGCCGGCGCAGGTGTGCGCGCCAGTCCGACCGCCCGGTTGTCGGGGCGATCTCGTCGAGCACGGTGGAGACGACGCCGTCGAGCAGTTCCTCCTTGCCGGAGACGTAGAAGTAGAGCGACATGGCCTCGACCCCGAGTTCGGCCGCCAGGCGCCGCATGGTGAGCGCCTTGATCCCCTCGTCGTCGGCGAGACGGACGGCGGCGTCCAGCACGCGCTGGCGACTGAGTGGCTCCCGAAATGTCCTTGCTGTCATGCACTTCCTTACCCTTGTGGGGTCACCTTACCATGTAAGGCACCTTACATGGTAAGACTCATCGAGGGAGCCCGCGACATGGACCCGCTGATCCGCACCGCCCGGGTGACCGGTCTGCTCTATCTGAGCCTGGCCATCTCGGGAGGCCTGGGTTTCCTCCTGATCCGCTCCCGCCTCTACGACCCCGACGACTCGGCGGCGACGCTGGCCAACGTGCTGGCGCACGAGTCCCTGGCCCGCGCCGGCATCGCCTTCGAGCTGCTCACGGTGCTGACCCAGGCGTTGGTCGCGGTGTGGTTCTACCGCCTGTTCCACGCGGCGGACCGTTTCGCCGCGGGCGGCATCGCCGCCTTCGGCTTGGCCAACGCGGTGGCGATCCTGTCGAGCGCGGCCCTGCTGGCGACCGCGTTGGACTCGGCGCTCGGTGGTGCGCCGGCGTCCACCGTGCAGCTGCTCTACGGCATCAGCGACAACCTGTGGGGAGTCGGCGCGCTGTTCTTCGGCCTGTGGCTGATCCCCATGGGCCAGGTCGTACTGCGCTCGCGCTGGCTGCCCGGCGCCTTGGGCTGGCTGCTGATCGCCGGCGGCGTCGGTTACGTGCTGAGCGCGTTCATCCGCTACCTGGCCCCGGACGCGCCACCGATCGCGGACATCCTCGCCTTCCCGGCAACCGTGGGCGAGTTCTGGATGATCGGCTACCTATTGCTCCGCGGCGTCCGCCAACAAGCCCTCGACAACCCACCGACCCGCAACGCCACCCCCGACCCGGTAGCAAGCTGACGGTCCCGCACACGGCGGGCGAGGGATCCGTGGTCGAGCGGCCTGGCAACGTTTGGAGTCGAGTCGTGTTCACCGCGTAAGCGGAAATGGTCCGAGCGGATTCCAAAACACCGGCAATGCGAACCAGTGTCCCCGGGCCGGCGGGGGCAGCTCAGACCCGTTCCACACGGGACGGTCGCCGAGCGAAGCGACGTGTTGTTGGCACTACCGACACCGTTCATGGATAGCGCACTCGCCGGCGCGTCGGGACCGGTGCAGCCAGGGCGCGAGCGCGGGCGCCGCCGCGATCAGGGCGACCGCGAGTGCCGTGATCACCGCTTGCCCGATCCGGCCGGCCGTGATCCCCGGCGTGGCGTCCAGCACGTAGTTGGCGTACCCGTTCGCCGCCGCGTCGCTGACGAAAACGGCACAGCCGAGCAGCAGTCCTTCGACCCGGCGCAGCGCTAGCAACAGCGCCGCGAGCGGATCGAAGACGGTCAGCGAGGTGAAGTACAGCATCAGCCAGGTGGGGGTGGACGGGCTGGGACCACCCGGCCGGACGCCGAGCAGGTCGCCCAGGTGGACGATCCCGCCGTACCCGAGGACGCAGACGGCGACGATCACGACGACCCGAATCCCCCGGGGCACACCGGCCCACCTCTGGAGCGATGCCGGTCTCGCCGCGCACACTGGCCCTCCGTTCCGGTCGGGCAGTGCCCCGCCCGCGCCGCGTCGATGCTAGGACAGGCCCCTGGGCGGCGGGAACGCCCGGCACGATGCCCGCACCACCAGCTCCGTGGGCAGCCGTATGTGGGTGGACCGGTCAACCCCGGCGATCAGGTCGACCAGCAACCGCAAGGCCTCCGCGCCCATGCGTTGCAGTGGCTGCGTGATCGTCGTCAGTGGTGGGTTGACCAACGCCGACTCCGGCACGTTGTCGAACCCGATCACGGACAGGTCGTCGGGCACCGACAGGCCCATGGTCCGGGCAACGTCCATCATGGAGATGGCGGACAGGTCGTTGCCGGCGAAAACCGCCGTCGGCCGTTCGGCCAGGGACAGCAACTCCGCGGCCGGGACCGAAGCGCTCTCCACCCGGAAGCCACCGACGCGAACCAGCCGCTCGTCGACCGCGACCCCCGCGTCGGCCATCGCCTTGCGGAACCCGGCCTCGCGCAATCGCGCCGACTCCAGGTCGGGCCGACCACTCAGATGCCCGATCCGCCGGTGCCCCAACGACAGCAGATAGTTCGTCGCGAGCACGGCGCCCGCGAAGTTGTCGGAGTCGATGGTCGGCAGCCCGGACGGCCCCGTATGCGGGTCGACCGCGACCACATGGAAGTCCTGCTTCGTCTCCACGACGGTCGGCGTGACGATCACCGCCCCGTCGATCAACGTGCCGGACAGCCGCGCCAACGAGCGCCGTTCCCAACCGATCGCGGTGCCGCCACCATCACCGCTCGAGTACGCCAGCAGCTGATAGCCAGTGCCGGCGACCTCCTTGGACGCACCCTTCAAGAGCTCCGTCGAGAACGGCTCGAACTCCGCGACCAGGATGCCGAGCACGTTGGTGCGGTGGCTCCGCAGCGACTGCGCACCGAGACTCGCCTCGTACCCGAGTTGGCTGATGACCTGCTGCACCCGCTCCACGGTGGCCTGCGCGACCCCGTAACGCCCGTTGACGACCTTGGACACGGTGGCCACGGAGACGCCGGCCGTGCGGGCCACGTCCGACATCTTCACGCGCTGCGGGAACGCCACGCCGATGATGATAGATGCCTTAACGGGGGGCGTCAGGCATGTTTCGAAAACGATATCGATAACGATTGACACTGGCCTTGACAGGCTGCAAAACTCCCCGTCAATGCCGAGTACCGCGACTGACTGGTCGAGGAGACATTGATGGCAACTAAGAACCGTGCGGCCCCTTTCCTGGGGATACTTATGTCCGGCGCGCTCCTCCTTGCCGCCTGTAGCGGCGGCGGTGAGAGCGAAGAACCCGCCGCCGACGAGCTTTACCAGAACCCCGTCACGCTGACCTGGTGGCACAACGCCTCGCAGGACGGCCCGGGCAAGACCTACTGGACGAAGGTGGCCAAGGACTTCTCCACGGCGCACCCGACCGTCACGATCGAGATCGAGGCGATCGAGACCAACCAGCTCCAACGCACCCGGCTCCCCGCCGCGCTGCTGACGAGCGACCCGCCGGACATCTTCCAGGCCTGGGGCGGCGGCGAGATCCGGGAGCAGGTCGAGGCCGACTACCTCAAGGACATCACCGAGCAGGTCAAGACCGAGGTCGCCAACATCGGCAGCGCGTCCGAGATCTGGCAGGTCGACGGCAAGCAGTACGGTCTGCCGTTCCGGATGGGCATCGAAGGCATCTGGTACAACAAGGACATGTTCGCGCAGGCGGGCATCACGGCGCCTCCGACGACGTTCGACGAGCTCAACGACGCGGTCACCAAGCTCAAGGCGATCAACGTCGTGCCGATCGCGCTCGGTGCGGGTGACAAATGGCCGGCCGCGCACTGGTGGTACAACTTCGCCCTGCGCGCCTGCTCGGTGGACACGCTGAAGAAGGCGTCGATCGACCTCACCTTCGACGACCCGTGCTTCGTCAAGGCCGGCGAGGACCTCAAGACCTTCATCGGCACCCAGCCGTTCCAGAACAACTTCATCGCCACCCCCGGCCAGAACGACCCGACCAGCGCCAACGGCCTGCTCGCCAACGGCAAGGCCGCGATGGAGCTGATGGGCGACTGGAACAAGGGCACGCTGGAGACGGTCGCCGAGGACCCCGACAAGCTGGCCAAGTTCCTCGGCTGGTTCCCGGTGCCGGCGATCTCCGGCTCGGCCGGCGACCCGAAGGCGGCCCTCGGTGGCGGTGACGGGTTCGCCTGCGCGAAGAACGCGCCGGCCGAGTGCGTCGAGTTCCTGAAGTACATCGTCAGCCCCGAGGTCCAGAAGGGGTACGCCGAGACGGGTGTCGGCCTGCCGGTGGCCAAGGGCG
The DNA here is from genome assembly GCF_040676915.1 of Asanoa sp. NPDC049475. NCBI lineage: Bacteria > Bacillati > Actinomycetota > Actinomycetes > Micromonosporales > Micromonosporaceae > Asanoa > Asanoa sp. NPDC049475. Next base: position 592,829 of record NZ_JBFAPY010000005.1, read on the forward strand.
CCGAGACCGGCGTCGAGGACCCGGCGTTGAAGTCCATCCTGGAGGCGACATCGGGCGCCTCGTACGTGCAGCTCTGGCTGGACACCGCCTACGGCAGCACCGTCGGCAACGCGATGAACGACGCCATCGTCGCCATCTTCGCCGGCAAGGGCACGCCGCAGCAGGTCGTCGACGCCATGAAGTCGGCTGCCCGCAAGTGACCGCTACGAAGTCAGTGAGCCTCGTCGGCGGCGCCTCGGCGCCGCCGACGGGCTCGCGCAGCAGGGCGGCCGGGACCCGACGCAAGTGGTACGAGATCATCGGACTGACCACACCGGCGATCGCCGTGTACGTGATGTTCGTGCTCGTGCCGATGGGCTTCGCCGTCTACTACAGCCTCTACCGCTGGCGCGGGGTCGGGCCGCCGACCCAGTTCGTCGGGTTCGACAACTACGTGCTGGCCTTCCAGGACCCGATCTTCATCGACGCGCTGCGCAACAACGCCATCATCGTCGTGGGGTCGCTGCTGGTGCAGGGTCCGATCGCGCTCGGCATCGCCCTGCTGCTCAACCGCCGCTTCCGTGGGCGCACGGTGTTCCGCCTGCTGGTCTTCGTGCCCTACGTGTTGGCCGAGGTCACCGTCGGCATCATGTGGAAGCTGATTCTGACCGACGGGGGCACGGTCGACGCGCTGCTCAAGTCGCTCGGCCTCGGCGGCCTGACCCAGGCGTGGCTGGCCGACCTCGACGTGGTGATCTGGACGCTGCTGTTCGTGCTCACCTGGAAGTACGTCGGCTTCGCCATCATCCTGCTGCTCGCCGGTCTGTCCAATGTGCCCCAGGAGCTGACCGAGGCGGCCGCGATCGACGGCGCCGGGTGGTGGCAGGCCCAGCGGCACATCACGCTGCCGTTGCTGGGTCCGACGATCCGCATCTGGATGTTCCTGTCGATCATCGGCTCGCTCCAGGTCTTCGACGTGATCTGGGTGACCTCGGTGCCGGCCGTCCGCTCCCTCGGGGCCTCGGGCACCATGGCCACGTACATGGTGGACAACGGCTTCTTCGCCCGGCTCTGGGGCTATGGCAACGCGGTCGCCGTGATCCTGTTCGTCATCTCGTTCGTCGCGGCGTTGCTGTTCCAGCGTTTCCTGCTTCGCCGGGACATCGAGGGCGCCATCACAAGAAGGGTGGGCTGATGACACAGCGCCGGCCGTTCTCCTGGGGCAGCCCGCTGACGTACTCGTTGGCGTTCGCGGTCGCCGCCGTGTCGATCGCGCCGGTGGTCTACGTGATCGTCGGCGGCTTCCGGACCACGCCGCAGATCGTCGCGGACCCGGCCGGGTGGCCGGACCCGTGGGTGTGGGACAACTACGCGCGGGTGCTCACCCAGAGCGACTTCTGGGGTCAGGCCTTCAACAGCGCCGTGATCGCCCTGGGCACGACGCTCGCCGTGGTGGTGCTGGGCGTCTGTGCCGCGTACGTGCTGGCCCGCTACACCTTCCGGGGCCGCGAGGCGCTCTACACGTTCTTCACCCTAGGCCTGCTCTTTCCGGCGGGCGCGGCGATCCTGCCGCTCTACCTGATGCTGCGCGACCTGAACCTGACCAACTCGTACTACGCGGTGATCCTGCCGCAGGTCGCGTTCTCCCTGCCGCTCACCATCGTGATCCTGCGGCCGTTCCTGACCGCCATCCCGCGCGAGCTCGAGGACGCGGCCGCGATCGACGGCACGGGCAAGCTGGGCTTCCTGTGGCGCATCACGCTCCCGCTGTCCAAACCCGCCCTGGTCACCGTCGGCGTGCTGGCCTTCGTGGCGAGCTGGAACGCGTTCCTGTTGCCGTTGCTGGTGCTCAGCGACGTCAACCTGCACACGCTTCCGCTCGGCGTGCAGAACTTCTCCAGCCAGTACACCTCGGACACGGCCGGCATCCTGGCCTTCACGTCCTTGGCCATGCTCCCGGCGCTCGTCTTCTTCACGTTCGCGGAGAAGCAGATCGTCGGTGGCCTGCAAGGTGCGGTGAAGGGCTAACGGCGGCTCGGCACGAGGAGGGACAGGACGACGGCCACTGCGGCGGTGGCGGCGATCGTGAGGAAGCCGACCGTATAGCCGGTCGACGTGGGCAGCCCGTTGGCCGCGATCGTGCCCGTCACCAGGGCGCTGACCACCGCCGTGCCGATCGCTCCGCCGATGTTGCGGATGTTGGCGTTCATGCCGGTGGCGGCGCCGGTCGCGGACGGGCTGACCGAGTGCACGATAACGCTGGTCATGGCCGCGTACGCGAGGCCGAGCCCGAGCCCGAAGACCCCTGCCGCGAGGGAAACCTGCCACGGCGCGTTGTTGAGGAGGGCGAAGCCGATGGCGCCGGCGGCGAGGAACACCGAGCCGTAGGCGAGCTGTGCCCGGAACCCGACGACCCGGTGAACGGGTCCGCTGACCATGCCGCCGACGGCCATCGTGACCAGCATCGGGAGGATCAGGAAGCCGGCGACCGTGACGCTGGAGCCGAAGCCGTACCCGGCCCGCGACGGGGTCTGGACGAACTGCGGCAGGAAGGTGATGACGGAGAACATCGCCGCGCCGAAGAGCAGGGCGACCAGGTTGGTCGTCCACACTGGACGGTGGCGCATCATCCGCATGTCGATCATCGGGTTCGCCGACCGGGTCTCCACCACGACCCACGCGGCGAAGGCGATGGCCGCCACGACGAACAGGCCGAGGGTGGGCGTCGAGAGCCAACCCCAGCGCGCTCCGGTGCTCACCGGCAGCAGCAGGGCGACCAGCCAGCCGGCCAGCAGGGCGGCGGCCGGCCAGTTGACCCGGCCCCCGCCCCGCACGGGCGAGGCCGGCACGAACTTCCAGGCCAACGTGGCCACCGCCACGACCAGGACGAGCGGGATGCCGAACAGCCAGCGCCAGCCGAGGGCCGCGGTGATCGGTCCGGCCAGCACGGTGCCGAGACCGCCGCCGACGGCGATCACGCTGGACATCGCGCCGATTGCCCGCGGCACGCGATGCGCGGGGTACTCGTCGCGGATGATGCCGAACACGATCGGGAAGATGGCGCCGCCGAGCCCCTGGATGATCCGGCCGACGATCAGCACGCCGAGGTTCGGGGCGAGCGCGGAGACGAGGCTGCCCACGCCGATCGCGCCGAGCACGATGAGGAGGGCGCGGTGCTTGCCGATGAGGTCGGCGATGCGGCCGAGGATCGGGGTGGCGACCGAGGCGGAGAGCAGCCAGGCGATCAGCACCCAGGACACGCCGGCCTGGGTGGTGCCGAGGTCTTGGCGGATCACGGGGAGCACCGGGCTGATCAGCGACTGAAGGATGGCGAAGGTGCCGGCGCCGAGGCCGAGCAGCACGAAGACCAGCGACGTGGCCGATCGTGCCGGAGCGTGGGCAGGCGCGGTTGCGGTGAGGGTCATCGGTAGCTTCCTGCGAGCGGATAGACTGATAATCAGACTCCGGTAAAACGGAGCCGAGTTATCGGATTACTGATAACCGTACTCCGCTTCGAGGGGAGCGCCAATGCCGGGCCTCGACCTGTCCGTGATGGGTGCGCGCCGACCCCACCGGGTGGACGCCGCACGCAACTTCGACGCCCTGGTGGCGGCGGCCCGGGAGGTGTTCACCGAGTACGGCGCTGACGCGCCCCTGGACGAGGTGGCCCGCCGGGCCGGGGTCGGCATCGCCACCCTCTACCGCAACTTCCCCGCCAGGGAGCAGCTCCTGGAGCAGGTATACCTGACGGAGGTCGACGCCGTCTGCCGTGCGGCCGAGGGCGCGGGCGAGCTTGGCCCGTGGGAGGGCATCACCACGTGGCTGCGGCGGTTCGTCGACTACGTGGCGACCAAGCGCGCGGTCGCGACCGGGCTGGACCGGGGGTCACCCGCCTACCGGGCCGCGACGGAGGCGCTCTACGCGGCCGGCGGACCGCTGCTGGCCCGAGCGCAGGAGGCCGGCACCATGCGGACGGACGTGGACATCGACGACGTCATGCGCTTCGCGATGGCGTACACCACCGTGAACTTCGCCTCGGCCGACCAGCGCGACCGCATGCTCGCGGTCGCCTTCGACGGCCTAGCGGCCCAGGCCGCGCAGTAGCGTCTCGACGACCAGGTCCGCCGCCTGCGGGGGAGTCAGGTCGGGGAAGCGGTACGCCGCGGTGCTGACCAACTGGTCGAGGACGGCTCTGGCCCACGGCACGTCGCCGCGCAGGAAGCCCTCGTCGACCGCCCGCTGGACGAACGCGTCCAGGCGGGCGCTCTGCTTCTGTGCCCGGCCCTCGGCGGACGGGTCGGCGCGCATCATCCGCCGCGTGTCGACCGGCCATTCCCGGCTGACCGGGACGATCCCCTCGACGTAGCGGTGCAGGGCCACCGCCACCGGGGCCTCGGTGAGCCGGGCCTCGTCGAGCACCCGCTCGGCCGAGTCGAGCTTCGCCTCGAAGACCGCGCTCAGCAGCGCCTCGCGATTGGCGAAGCGGCGGTGGACGGTCGTGCGGTCGACCCCGGCGGCGGTGGCGATGGCGGACAGCGGGGTGCTCGGGTCGTCGGCCAGCAGTCGGGCCCCGGCGCGCAGGACCCCGGCCAGGTTGCGGGCGGCATCAGCTCTCATCGTGCCGTACATCATACCCTCCGTCGTGGATCCGCTCCAAAACACCACGCTAGTGTTGCGGTTCGAACCCGACATGGAACAGGAGATTCACAAATGGCACGCACCTGGCTGATCACCGGCGGGTCCCAAGGACTCGGCCGGGCCCTGACCGAGGCGGCGCTCGCCAACGGCGACCGGGTCGCGGTCACCTCCCGCCAGCCGGACGCCGTGGCCGACCTGCGCCAGGCGTACCCGGACCGGCTGTTGACCTTGGCCGTGGACCTGACCGACGAGGCAGCGGTCCGGGCGGGCGTCGCCGCCGTGGTCGACCGGTTCGGTGGACTCGACGTCGTCGTCAACAACGCCGGCTACGCCACGACCGGCACCGTCGAGGACTTCCCGGCCGACGAGTTCCGCGCGCAGGTCGAGACCAACCTCTTCGGCGTCGTCAACGTCAGCCGGGCCGCACTGCCGGTCATGCGCCGCCAGCGGTCCGGGCACCTCGTCCAGATCTCGTCCGTCGGCGGGCGGGTCGGCGGCACGCCGGGGCTCAGCGCCTACCAGACCGCCAAGTTCGGCGTCGCGGGCTTCTCCGAGGTCCTCGCCAACGAGGTCGGGCACCTGGGCATCAAGGTGACGATCGTCGAGCCCGGTGGCATCCGCACCGGCTGGGCGGCCGGCGCCGCGAAGACCTCCGGACCGACCCGGCCCGAGTACGCGGAGTCCGTCGGCGTCTGGCAGGACCGGTTCGCGGCGTACGCCGGCAACGAGCCCGGCGACCCCGCCCGAATGGCCAAGGCGATCGTCGACCTGGTGGAGGGGCAGGAGCACCCGCGCCGGCTGCTGCTCGGCAACGACGCTCTGGAGCTCACCTTGGCCGCCGAGGAGGAGCGGCTCGCCGAGGCCCGCGCGTGGGCGGCCGTCAGCCGGTCCACCGACCTCGAAGGAGCCACAGCATGATCATCCGCGACAAGCTCTACATCGGCGGCCAATGGGTCGCGCCGGACGGCGACGACCTGCTCGAGATCCGGTCCCCGCACGACCGGTCGGTGCTCGGCCGCGTCGCCCAGGCCGACACCGCCGACGTGGACAAGGCGGTGGCCGCCGCCCGGAGAGCCTTCGACGACGGCCCCTGGCCGCGCACCGACCCGAAGGAGCGCCAAGCGGTGGTCCGCCGCCTCAACGCGCTGCGCGAGGCCCGCGCCGACGAGATCGCCGAGGTCATCTCGGCGGAGAACGGCTCGGCCGGCTGGTTCACCAGGCTCGGCCAGCCGTTCCTGACCCGGCAGGTCAACGCCTACCTCGCCGCCGCCGAGGGGTTCGCCTGGGAGGAGGTGGTGGAGCCGTCCGACCCGGACGTCGCCTTCGACACCATCGTGCGGCGCGAGCCGATCGGCGTCGTCGCCGCGGTCATCCCGTGGAACTCGCCCTTCTCCGCCGCCACCGCCAAGCTGACCCCCGCCCTGCTGGCGGGCAACACGGTGGTCCTCAAGGTCTCGCCGGAGAACTCGCTCAGCATGACCCTGCTGGCCGACCTCTGGCACGAGGCCGGGCTGCCGGCGGGCGTGCTCAGCATCCTGCCGGCGGACCGGGACACGAGCGAGTACCTGGTCTCCCACCCGCAGGTCGACAAGATCGCGTTCACCGGGTCGACCCGCGCGGGCCGGCGGATCGCCGCGATCGCCGGTGAGCAGCTCAAGCGCGTCAGCCTGGAGCTCGGCGGCAAGTCCGCGGCCATCCTCCTGGACGACGCCGACCTGCCGGCGGCCGTCAACGGCCTGCGGTTCGGCTCGCTGGCCAACAACGGCGAGGCGTGCATCCTGCAGACCCGGATCCTGGCTCCCCGCGAGCGCTATGAGGAGGTCGTCGCCGCGCTGAAGGACATGGTGGAGTCGCTCAAGGTCGGCGACCCGGCCGACCCCGACACCTTCGTCGGCCCGATGATCAGGCGGGACCAGCAGGAGCGGGTACGCGACTACATCCGCACCGGCGTGCAGGAGGGAGCCCGCCTGGTCACCGGCGGCCCGCACGTGCCGGAAGGACTCGAGGGCGGCAACTACGTGACGCCCACGCTCTTCGCCGACGTCCGCAACGACATGCGGATCGCCCGCGAGGAGATCTTCGGCCCGGTGCTGGTCGTGATCCCGTACGACGACGAGGACGACGCGGTCCGGATCGCCAACGACTCCGAGTACGGCCTGTCCGGCGGCATCTGGTCGGCCAGCACCGAGCGCGCGCTGCGCGTGGCCCGCCGCCTGCGCACCGGGACCGTCACGCTGAACGGGTCACCGATGAGCTTCGACGGGCCGTTCGGCGGCTACAAGGCGAGCGGAATCGGCCGGGAGTACGGCGTGGTGGGCCTGACCGGCTATGTGGAGCACAAGACGGTGACCCGTCAGCCCTTGGCCGGCCCCTGATAGTCCGGCGCCACGTAGACGGGAAGGCGATCGCCGGCCGAGCGCACGTACCGCCGGGTGTAGTTGACGTGCCGAGGCCGGACACCGTCGAAGGTGGGCACGGCGAAGTGCAGCGGCAACCGGCCCGCGGACTGCCGCGTGGGGGTGACGTCGTGGCGCTGGTCGTGCCAGGGACCGCCGAGGAAGAGCACCATCACGGCCGCGCTCCCGGGTTGCGAGGCGTGAGCACGCTGGCGGCGGTTACATAGGTCTCTTCGCCGGTCGCGGGCGACAGCGGATACGTCATGACGACCTGCCAATCTCGGGAGGGGATCCGACCACGGCCCGGGTCGCCGGCGAGGACCAGCGCGTCGCGGCGGGCGGCTGTGAGCAGGAAGGGTAGGACCTGGTCGGCGAGTTGATCATCGTAGAACGCGTCGCCGGCCAACACCACGTCGGCCTGGAGGTCGAGAACGGCCTCGGGGGTCAGGTCGAGGAGGTTGGTGGAGAGGGGTACGACGTGCACGTCGTTCGCGCGGGCGTTGGCCCGGATGGCGGCGAAGGCGTAGGGGTCGATGTCGTTGGCGACGACGACCGCGGCACCCGCCTTGGCCGCCGCGATCGCGACGAGGCCTGACCCGGAACCGAGGTCGAGCACCCGGCGTCCGGCCACGGTCTCGGGGGCGTCGAGAACGTAACGGGCGACGGCCTGACCGCCGCCCCAGGCCGTGGCCCAGAAGGGTGCGGGGAGGTTGTGGCCCACCTGGGCCTCCAACCGAGCCCAGAGGATCGTCGGATCCTCCGCAAGGAAAAGGCGCACCTCAGGTACGAGCCGCGCCGAGGTGAGTCGGAGACCATCCATGTCAATCCCCGCTCTGATGTTGTCCGGGCCGACGCCCGGGTTCTGTCGGTGGCCGTGCCCCTGTGCACGGAAGGGTGACCAGGGGCACGGCCGCGACAGGTCTAGATCAGATGGTGCGGATGTTCGCGGCCTGCGGGCCCTTCTGGCCCTGCTCGACGTCGAACTCCACGCGCTGGTTCTCCTCGAGCGACCGGAAGCCGGACGCTGCGATGGCGGAGAAGTGGGCGAACACGTCCGGGCCGCCACCATCCGGGGTGATGAAGCCGAACCCCTTGTCAGCGTTGAACCACTTGACGGTGCCTTGAGTCATTTCTTAAAACCTTTCGGAATGGCGCCCGCACCGTGCGGGGACCGATATTGCCGAACTCATCCATCCCGACCGGTTGACCCGGCACAACACAAAACGCCCGTGGCTGGAGACCCGGGCGTCTGCAAGGTATGAACGTGAAACCGCAATACCCGAACTTTAGCACGTCCGGCCGGTTCAGTTGACCAGGGCTCGCGAGTCTTCCGGCACCTGGAGCAGGTCCAGGCAGTCGCGCCACAGCGTGTCGAGCAGGGTCGGGTCGTTGAGCAGCTTCGCGAGCAGCACGCGGCCCTCGATCTGGGCCACGATCGAGCGGGCCGCCTCGCGGCTGTCGACCGCCGGGCCGGCCGCGCCGAGGTCCTTCGCCTGGGTGACGACGGCCTCGATCAGGTCGATCTGGGCGTCGAAGATCGCCTGGAGCTGCTCCCGGATCTCGGGCGCCTGGTTGCTGAGCTCGAGGGCGAGGTTGCCGAACATGCAACCGACCACCACGCCGGAGCGCCGCTGGGCGACCCGCTGCACCTCCTCGGTGGCCTCGAACAGGTCGCGCAGGCGGCTCAGGGGAGCGCGGTCCGAGTTGAGCACCGCTTCCCACTGGGCACGCTGGGCCGCCCAGTGCTCGTCGATGACCGTCAGCGCGAGCGCCTGCTTGGACTCGAAGAAGTAGTAGAAGCTGCCCTTGGGCACCCCGGCCGCCGCGCAGATCTCCGCCACGCCCAGCGCCGAGTAGCCGCGCTGCTCGAGGAGCTGCTTGGCGGCTTCGAGGATCTTGTTTCGCGCGTCACTTGTCCGTCCCACCCTTGGAGAATACATGACCGGTCGTCTAGCGTCTTAGTCGACCAGTCGTCTACCGACGACATCCAGTCGGATCTGCGAGGTTCAGACAGCTATGAGCACCAACTCAGCACAGAAGGTCGTCGTCATCACCGGTGCGTCCCAGGGCATCGGGGCCGGCCTCGTCGAGGCGTACCGCAAGCTCGGCTACGGCGTCGTGGCCACGTCCCGGTCGATCGCCCCCAGCGACGACCCGGACGTCGTGACCGTGCGCGGCGACATCGCCGACAAGGCCACGACCGACGCCGTCGTCGCGGCCGCGCTGGAGCGCTTCGGCCGGATCGACACCGTGGTGAACAACGCCGGCGTCTTCATCGCCAAGCCGTACACCGACTACACCGCCGAGGACTACGACCTGGTCTTCGGTGTCAACGTCGCCGGCTTCTTCAACCTCACCCAGCGCGCCATGCCCCACCTGCTCGCCGGCGGGGGTGGTCACATCGTCAGCATCACCACGAGCTTCGTGGACCAGCCGAACTCCAACGTGCCGTCCGTGCTGGCCTCGCTGACCAAGGGCGGGTTGACCTCGGCGACCAAGTCACTGGCCATCGAGTACGCGAACCGGGGCGTACGGGTCAACGCGGTGGCGCCGGGCATCATCAAGACCCCGATGCACTCGCCGGACTACTACCCGACGTTCGACGCGCTGCACCCGGTCGGCCGGATGGGCGAGACCAGCGACATCGTCGAGGCGGTGCTCTTCCTGGAGTCGGCACCGTTCGTCACGGGCGAGATCCTGCACGTCGACGGTGGTCAGAACGCCGGCCACTGACCCAGGGCCAGGTTGGGGGCGGCGCTCACGTGCCGTCCTCATCTCTGGGAAAATTGGATCTCCCGTTGGGGAACGGCGCCGGGTGGGGGTAGTTTCGGCGTTAATCGGGGGATGTGATGGTTTTTCATGGCTGGCTGGGGCGACTCCGTGATCCACACTCCGGATCACCGGCTACGCATCTTCATCTCATCGGCTCTCGAGGAGCTGGAACCTGAGCGTCTCGCCGTCCGGGACACCATCGCCCGGATGCGCCTGGTGCCCGTGATGTTCGAGCTCGGCGCCCACCCCGCCGGCGGCCCCGAGGTCTACCGCGAGTACATCGACGCCAGCCAGCTCTTCATCGGCATCTACTGGGAACGCTACGACCACACCGGCATCGAGGACGAATATCTGGCCGCCGACCAGCTCCCCAGGCTGATCTACGTCAAGACCCCGGCGCCTGGCCGCGACCCGCGCCTCGCCGCTCTGCTCGACCGGATCCGCGACGACGCGCGGGTCAGCTACCGCCAGTTCCGCGACGCCGACGAGCTGCGCCGGGCCGTGGGCGAGGACATCGCCCTGCTGCTCAGCGAGCGGTTCAGCCCGGCCGGCACCGCACCACCCACGGACGCCCGCGTCCCGTTGCCCCTGCCGGTGGCACCCAATCGGCTGCTCGGCCGCGGTGCCGAGCAGCAGGCCCTGACCGACCTGCTGACCGACCCCGAGGTGCGGCTCGTGACGCTGACCGGCCCCGGCGGCGTGGGCAAGACCCGGCTGGCGCTGGCCCTCGGCGCGTCGCTGCGCGACAGGTTCCCCGACGGCGTCGCGTTCGCCGACCTGTCCGCCGTCGTCGACCCGGCCGCGGTCGGCATGACCATCGGCAACGCGCTCGACCTGCGGACCATGCCCAACCAGTCCGCCATCGACAACGCGGTCGCCTACCTGCGCGACCGCTCGGTGCTGCTCATCGTCGACAACATGGAGCACGTCACCGCCGCCGCGACCGACCTGTCCGCGTTGCTCGACGCGTGCTCGCGCGTCACGATCCTGGTGACGAGCCGCGTCCCGCTGCGGCTCACCGGCGAGCACGTCTTCGACGTACCTCCGTTGCGTGTCCCCGCGGCGACCGAAGACCCGACCATCGCCGTCGACCGGGACGGTGCGACCCAGTTGTTCATCGAGCGCGCCCGGGCCGTGAACGCCGGCTTCCGGTACGACGCCGACGGGGCGGCCGCGATCGTCGAGATCGTCCGTCGGCTCGACGGGCTCCCGTTGGCCATAGAGCTGGCCGCGGCCAAGGTCCGCGTGCTGCCACCGCGCGCCCTGGTCGACCGCCTCACCCGCCGGCTCGGCACGCTGACCGGCGGTGCCCGGGACCTGCCCGCCCGTCAGCGCACCCTGCGCGACACGATCGACTGGAGCTACCAGCTCCTGCCGCGGGCCGAACAGGAGATGTTCGCGCGGTTCGGCGCCTTCTCCGGCGGCTTCGACCTCGACGCGGCCCGGGCGGTGGCCGAGATGAAGGACCGCTACGCCGGCCTCGAGTCGCTCACCGAGCTGATCGAGAGCAGCCTGGTCACCCAGGACAACCGCGGTCCCGAGCCGCGCCTGTCGATGCTCGGCGTCGTGCGCGAGTTCGCGCTGGACAAGCTCCGCTCGGACTTCGACTGGGAGGACACCCACGAGCGGCACGCCCGCTACTACCTCGCCTTCGCCGAGGCGACCGCGCCGCCGGTCGGGCAGACCTCGACCGACCCCGACGCCGTCGACCTGCTCGAGCACGAGCACGACAACCTGCGCGCCGCGATCAACTGGTTCATCGACAAGGAACAGCTCGTCGAGGCCGTACGGCTCGGCTGGATGCTCTGGCCGCTCTGGTGGCTGCGCGGGCACATCGACGAGGGGTCCCGGACCGTGCGGCGGATGCTCGAGCACGCGGACGCGGCGCCCCGGCGCACGTACGCGCACATGCTCTTCGGCGACGGCGCCATCGCGTTCCTCAGCGGTGACAAGGAGCGCGCCCGGGTCCAGCTCGAGCGGGTCCTGCCGATCCTGCGCGAGGTGGGCGACCAGGACGTCAACGCCCGCGCCGCCGGCATGCTCGGGCAGCTCGCGCTGACCCGCGGCGACTACGCCGAGGCCCGCGTCCTGCTCGGCGAGACCAAGGAGATCAGTGAGCGGATCGGCGAGCTGTGGATGGCCGCGCTCTACCACACCCGGCTCGGCCTGGTGCCGCTCAACGAAGGCGACTACGCGGCCGCGACGGAGCTGTTCAACGACGGCCTGCGTACGGCCCGCAAGACCGACGACCACCTCGGCGAGGTCGTGGCGCTCTACAGCCTCGCCGTGACCGCGACCGCGGCAGGTGACCTGGAGACCGCGGCCCAGCACCTCGCGGCGGGGCTGCGGCTGTCGGCCGGCGCGAACGACGAGGCCGGCACCGCGCTCTACCTGTCGGCCCTGTCGGACCTCGCGGTCCGCGAGGGCGACCTGGCCCGGGCGGCGCGCCTCGCGTCCTCCGCCCGCAAGCTGCGGGCCTTCGCCGGCACCGCCTGGATGCAGGCGTACGTGCCGCCCTGGCCAGGCCTGGGCGCCGACCTCGACGCGGGTGACTACGCCGAGTCCCGCGAACAGGGCCAGGCCGACTCGCTCCAGGCGGCCGTGACCTACGCGCTGAGCGGCATCGAGTCCGCCTAGCGTCCCTTGTGGAGCGCCCGGGCGAGGCGGCGGACCGCTTCGTCCATCAGGTCCGGCGGGGCGGCGGCGTACGTCAGGCGCAGGTGCGGTGCCGGTGGCTCGGCGGCGAACCAGGGGCGGCCCGGGAAGACGACCACGCCCTCGGCCGCCGCGGCGGCCGCCAGCGCGACGTCGTCCGTGCCGTCCGGCAGGCGTACCCACAGGTGCAGGCCGCCGCGGGGGACCGGCGGGTCGGCGAGCTCCGGCAGGTGCCGGCGCAGCGCGGCCAGCAGCGCCTCGCGGCGAGCTCGCAAAGCGGTGCGCAGGAAGCGACGGTGCCGTGCCCAGGCGGGTGCGCTGACGAACTCGAGGGTGGCCTGTTGCAGCGGGCCGGTGACGAAGAAGTCGTCCAGCAGCCGGGCCGTGCGCAGCCGGGCGCCCGCCGGGCCACGGGCGCCGATCGCGGCCACCCGCAGGCCCGGCGCGGCCGACTTGGCCAGGGAGCGCACGTAGACGACGTGGCCGTCGGGGTCGTCGGCGACCAGCGGCGGCGGCGCCTCGCCGTCGATGGTGAGGTCGCGGGCGTAGTCGTCCTCGATCAGGAACGCACCCGCGTCGCGGACCGCCCCGGCGACCTCGCCGCGCCGGTCGGCCGACAGCGTCGCGCCGTGCGGGTTGGCGTGCAGCGGCTGGCAGTAGAACAGGCGCGCGCCGGTGCGGCCGAAGGCGGCCGCTAGCTGGTCGGGTCGGACCCCGTCGGTGTCGGCGGGCACCGGCACCACCCGCAGCCCGGCCGCGCGCGCGGTGGCCAGCGTGCCCAGGTAGGTCGGCGACTCCACGAGCAACGTGTCTCCCGGCGCGCAGAGTGCCCGCAGCGCCGTCGACAGCGCGGCCTGGCCGCCGGGGCAGATCACGAGGTCGTCGGGGCGCAGGCCACCGCCGGCCTCGCGGGCGAACCAGGCGCGCAGGTCCGCGTTGCCCTCCGCCGGGCCGCGCTGCCACGACGCGGGCTGCCGGGCGGCGCGGGCCAGGGCGGCACCGAGCGCCGCCGCGGGTTGCAGGTCCGCGTCCAGGTAGCCGCCGGAGAGCGGGATCGAGCCGGCGGGCGGCAACGCCAGCAGGGCCCGCATGTCCTCCTCGCCGGGCCGGCCGCTGCCGAGGGCGACGGTCTGCCAGGACAGGTCAGGTGCGCGGCGGTCGGGCGGGGCAGCGGCGACGAAGGTGCCCCGGCCGGGCCGCGTCTCGACGAGACCCTGGGCGACGAGGTGCCGGATCGCCTCGGCGACGGTGACCGGCGAGGCCTGGTGACGGGCGGTCAGCTCGCGGACCGCGGGCAGCCGGGTGCCGGGCTCGGCCGCCGCCACCGCCGCGCGCAGATCTTGGATAACGCGGGCGGCTGCGTTACCGTCATTCATGAGAAGCAAGAGTAACGCTACTGGTGCGGGTACGGTAACTGTCGGGTTGGTCCTCGGCGCGCTGGGCGTGCTCGCGTTCAGCATGTCGCTGCCGGCCACCCGGGTCGCCGTCGAGCGGTTCGACCCGTGGTTCGTGGCGTTCGGCCGGGCCGTCGGCGCGGCGCTGCTCGCTTCGGTCTACCTGTGGTTCACCCGCGCCCCCCGCCCGACCCGCGCGCAGTGGCGGCGCCTCGCGGTCGTCACGCTCGGTGTGGTCGCGGGCTTCCCGCTGTTCACCTCGCTGGCGTTGCGCGACGAGACCGCCGCGCACGGCGCCGTGGTGGTCGGGGTGCTGCCGGCCATGACCGCCGTGTTCGCGGTGCTCCGGGCCGGCGAGCGCCCGCCGCGGACGTTCTGGCTGGCGAGCGCCGGCGGACTGCTGGCGGTCCTGGTCTTCCTCGCGGCCAGCGGCACCATCCATGGTGGACTGTCGCTGGCCGACCTGTTCCTGCTCGCCGCCGTGGTGCTCTGCGGCCTGGGCTACGCCGAGGGTGGCGCGCTGGCCCGCGAGCTCGGTGGTGCCCGCACGATCTGCTGGGCGCTGCTGGTGGCCCTGCCCGTCACCGCGCCGGTGACGGTGGTGGCGGCGGTGGCCGCGCCGCCGCACGCCGACGGGCCGGGCTGGGCGGCCTTCGGCTACCTGACCGTGGTGTCGATGTTCCTGGGCTTCTTCGCCTGGTACGCCGGCCTGGCCCGCGGCGGCATCGCCCGGGTCGGCCAGATCCAGCTGGCGCAGCCGGTGCTCACCATGGGCTGGTCGGCGCTGCTGCTCGGCGAGACGGTCACCGTCGGCGCGATCGCCGCGGCTCTGGCGGTGCTGGTCTTCGTGGTGCTGACCCAACGCACCCGCGCCGCGGGTCCCGGACGCCCGGTCCGGGACCCGGTCACGCAATCAGGCGGCTAGGTGGCTCTGGACGTCGTCCAGGATCTTGTTCGCCGCCGTCACGCCGATGCCGGTCATCCACGTCTCGGCGGGCACGTCCCAGGCCTTGCCGGCCTTGACGGCGCCCAGGTCCTTCCACAGGTTGCCGCCCGTGACCTTCGCCTTCTGGCCCTCGGCGGTCGGACCCTGGGCCGTCACGAACATGACGTCGCCGTCGAGGTCGGCGATGCGCTCCGGGCTGACCTTGTCGAACCGCTTGTCGTCCTTGTCCGCCAGCAGTTGGCGCTCCGGGCGGCCCAGGCCGACGTCGCGCAGGACGATGCCGGAGAAGCCGTCCGGGCCGTACACCCGGATCTCGGCCGGCATGAAACGCACGACGGACACCTTGACGCTCGCGGCGTTCGGGATCTTCGTGCCCAGCTCCTTGGCCCGGGTCTCGTACGAGGCGAGCAGGTCCCTGGCCTTCTGCTCCTGACCGAGGGCCTTGCCGTCGAGCAGGAAGTTCTCCTTCCAGGTGA
Organism: Asanoa sp. NPDC049475; assembly: GCF_040676915.1. Classification (NCBI taxonomy): domain Bacteria; kingdom Bacillati; phylum Actinomycetota; class Actinomycetes; order Micromonosporales; family Micromonosporaceae; genus Asanoa; species Asanoa sp. NPDC049475. The sequence continues at coordinate 608,085 of NZ_JBFAPY010000005.1, forward strand.
TGCCGACCCGGTCGGTGAACACGGTCGGCGCGATCGCCGACAGCTCGTCGTAGAACTTCTCCTGGCGGAACTTGCTGCCGAGGATCAGGTCAGGCTGGAGCGCCGCGACGGCCTCGAGGTCGGGCTCGGAGATCTCGCCGACACCCTTCGTCGAGGACAGGTCACCGAGGTACGCCGGCGGCTTGTCCAGCTCCGGCAGCTCCGTCGCGCCGACCGGGGTGATGCCGAGGCTCACGGCCGTGTCGATCTTGTCCGTGTCCAGCACGACGACCCGCTTCGGGTGCAGCGGCACCGTGGTGGTGCCCATCGCGTGGGTGATCTGCCGCGTGGCGGCGTCGTCGGTGCCGCCGGCGACCGGGTCGCTGGAGCACGCGGTCAGCGCCGCCGCGGCCAGCGCCAGGCCGGCGAGCACGGTCGCGGTTCTACGGTGAGACATTGAACTTCCTAACTTCAGATGTGCAGGACGAGCGGTGCGTCGCTCACCGGGCAGGGCACGACCACGGAGTCGAGCCCGAAGACGTCGCGGACCAGGTCGGCGGTGACCACCTCGCGGGGTGGGCCGGCCGCCACCACCGTGCCGTCGCGCATCGCGACGAGGTGGTCGGCGTACCGGGCGGCCTGGTTGAGGTCGTGCAGCACGGCGACAACCGTGCTGCCGCGGTCGCGCATGCCACGCAGCAGGTTGAGCACCTCGACCTGGTGCGCCAGGTCGAGGAAGGTGGTCGGCTCGTCGAGCAGCAGCGTCCCGGTCCGCTGAGCCAACGCCATGGCGATCCAGACGCGCTGGCGCTGGCCGCCGGAGAGCTGGTCCACCGGGCGATCGGCGAGCGATGCCACGCCGGCCTGAGTCATCGCCTGCTCCACGGCGGTCGTGTCCTCCGGGGACCACTGCTGCCACCAGCGCTGATGTGGCTGCCGGCCGCGACCGACCAGATCCGCCACCGTCACGCCCTCCGGCACGAGCGGGCTCTGCGGGAGCACGCCGAGCCGGCGGGCCACCTCGCGTGTCGGCAGCGTGGTGATGTCGGTGCCGTCCAGCAGCACCGTGCCCTGCCGGGCCGGCAGCAACCGCGCGAGGGTGCGCAGCAGAGTCGACTTCCCGCAGGCGTTCGGGCCGACGATCACCGTAAACGCGCCGTCCGGCAACGAGAGGTCGAGCCCCTCGAACACGGACCGGTCGTGGTAGCCGGCGGCGAGTCCCTGGGCGGTCAGCTTCATCGCTTCCTCCGGACGAGCAGGAACAGCAGGTACGGGCCACCGATCGCGGCGGTGACGACGCCGGCCGGGAGCTGGGTCGGCGCGAACACGAGCCGTCCGACCAGGTCGGCGAGCACCACCAGCAGGGCGCCGGTCAGCCCGGCGGCGACCAGCGGCGGCCGTTCGGTGCGGACCAGCCGGCGGGCCACCTGCGGGGCGACCAGCGCGACGAAGTCGACGGCGCCGACCTGGGCCGTGACCATCGCGGCGAGCAGCACGCCGGCGGCGGCCAGCCCGATCCGGCGGGCGACGGGGCGGGTGCCGAGGCCGCGGGCCGTGTCGTCGTCGAGCGCGCTGGTGCGCAGCGCCCACCCGGCCCAGAACAGCACCGGCAGCAGCGCCACGAGGGTGCCGGTCAGCCAGAGCGTCTCGGTCCAGCCGCGGCCGGCCAGCGTGCCGACGAGCCAGATGTGCGCGCGCTGACCGTCGATCGGCTCGGCGGTGAGCATGACGATCTCGGTCAGCGCCCGCAGCGCGATCGCGACGGCGACGCCGGCGAGCACGAACCGCTTGGCGGCCAGGCCGTGCCGGGCTCCGAGCGCGAGCACCATGGCCGCGGCGAGCAGGCCGCCGGCCAGCGCCGAGGGTGCGATCACGGCGGCCGCGGCCCCGCTGGTCAGCGCGATGGTAGCGGCCAGGCCGGCGCCCTGGGTGATGCCGATGATGTCGGGGCTGGCCAGGGGGTTGCGGGCGACGCCCTGGATCAGCGCGCCGGCCACGCCGAACAGCACGCCGACCGCGACCGCGAGCACGGCCCGGGGGAGTCGGAGCCGTTGGACCACGACGTCGTACGGGGTGCCCGTGCCGGACAGCGATTTCAGCACGTCGCCCGGTGCCACGTACGGCTTGCCGAGCGAGACCGCGAGCACCAGCGCGACGGCCAGCAGCACGAGCAGCACGAGCGAGACGACGACGGCGCGCCGCCGGACGACCAGCGTCAGGCCGCCGATCCTCAGCACGGCGGTCACGCGGACACCACCTTGGCCCGCGTCACCAGCACGGCGAGCAGCGGTGCGCCGATCAGCGCGGTGACGATGCCCGCCGAGACCTCGCCCGGCAGCGCGACGACCCGGCCGATCACGTCGGCGCCCAGCAGCAGCGCGGGGCCGATCGGCACCGACGTGGCCAGCACCCACCGCTGGTCACTGCCGACCAGGAACCGGGCGAGGTGCGGCACCGCGAGGCCGACGAAGGCGATGGGGCCGGCCGCCGCGACGCCGGCACCGGTGAGCAGCACCGCGGCGACGCCGCCGCCGATCCGGGTCAGGCCGACCCGGGTGCCCAGCCCGCGCGCCACGTCGTCGCCGAGGGCGAGGGAGTCCAGGCCGCGGGCGACCACGGCGGCGAGCACGACGCCGGTCAGCAGGAAGGGCAGCACCTGGAGCGCCACCGACGAGTCGCGGCCGGTCAGCCCGCCGACGACCCAGAAGCGGTACTCCTCGAACGTGCGGGCGTCGGCGCTGAGGAGGCCGGCCGTGATCGCGCCGAGGCTGGCGTCCAGGGCTGCGCCGACGAGGGCGAGGGTCACGGGGGAGGCGCCGTCCCGGGTGCGCGCGGCGACACCGAAGACCACCAGCCCGGCACCGAGGGCGCCGGCGATGCCGAACCAGACGTACCCGGTCAGCGATCCGATGCCGAAAACCGTGATGGCCACGACGACGCCGAGCGAGGCGCCGGCGCTGATGCCAAGAATCCGGGGTTCGGCCAGGGGATTGCGGGTCAACGCCTGGAGGAGCACGCCCGCGGCGGCCAGGGCCGCACCGACGACGAGGCCGAGCAGCGTCCGGGGTACCCGCAGGTCCCAGACGACGCTGGCGGCCTCACCGCCGTCCGGAGCGACGAGCGCGTGCCAGACGCGCCCGACGCTCAACGGATTGCTGCCCACCGCGAGGCTGGCCAGCACGACCAGGACGAGCACCGCCGCCCCGGCCAGCAGAACCAATCGACGACGCACCCGAGTCCTTAGCTAAGCCTGCCCTAACTGAGAAGGGCACTCTAATAGCAGGACTCACGTCGTGTCCCGAGCCGTGATCTAGCGCACGTCGAAGACTCCCGCGAAGGCGGGCCAGGCCGAGGCGCGGCAGTAGACCGGGACTACGTCGATCGGGGTGTCCCGCCGGTGCTCCTGGCCGCCGTCGACGGGCGTTCCGGTCCACACGTCGACCCAGTCGCCGGCCGGCAGGTACGTCGTCCACGCCGCCGTGCCGGGCTCGGTGACCGGGTTGACCAGCAGGTCGGCGCCGAGCATCCACTGTCGCGGCCGCGTCCAGACCCGGGTGTCGCCGGGCTCGTCGAAGAACAGCGGGCGCATCAACGGCCGGTCGGTGCCGATCGTCGTGGCCGCCTCGCGCGCCAGGTACGCCACCAGCCGCTCGCGCAGGTGGGCGAACCGCCGGAAGACCGGCACGACCCGCTCGTCACCGGACGTCTCGGCGACGTGCCAGGGCGTGCGGTCGCGCAGCGGAAGCTGGTGGTGGTTGAACTCCGAGTGGTACTGCATGATCGGCATGAACGTGGACGCCGCCGCGGCGCGCAGGTAGAGCTCCGCGTCGGGCACCGGTCCGGAGAAGCCCGCGAGATCCCAGCCCCAGTAGACGATGCCGCACGCGGCCGCCGTCAGCCCCGCCGTGACGGAGTTGCGGAACGCCTCCCACGTCGAGTCCTCGTCGCCCGCCCAGAACACCCCGTGCGCCTGCGAGCCGGTGAACCCGCTGCGGGAGAACGTGACCGGCGCCTTGCCGTGGGCGCGGAGCAGGTCACCGAACGCCCGCGCGTAGTGCACCGGATAGCGGTTGTTGCCCTCGTCGCCCCGACTGCCGTCGCCGTAGCGCAGGTCATGTCCCCAGGCGTGCTCGCCGCCGTCGGTCTTGAACCCGTCGACGTCCCAGTCCCGCACGAGGTAGGCGCGCTTCGCGGTCCACCACTCGCGCGTCGCGGCCGTGGACAGGTCGGGCATGAGCGACTTCGGGAACCACCAACCCCGGTTGTGGTACGGCGAGCCGTCCGCCTCCCGCACGGCATGGCCGCCGGCGACCAGCGCGGCACCCTCGGCCAGCACCTGGTCGTGCAGCCCTGGCTCGGACTCGGCGGTCTTCAGCAGCGGGATCTGCCACAGCAGCACCTTGACGTTCCGGTCGTGGAGCTCGGCGACCATGCCCTTCGGGTCCGGCCACGCGCCGTCCGAGGGATAGCTGAAGTCGCCGTCCTTGAACGGTGACCCGTCGGGGCGCGGCGCGTAGGCGGCGTCCCGCGGGATCATGATGCCTTCCTCGTCGCTCCACGCCTCGATGACCACCGCGCCGACGGGGATGTCGAGCTCGCGGTGCTTGTCCATCCGGTCCAGCACGATCCGCTGGGTGTTCCACTCGTTGCCGGACGCCCAGAGCCGGAAGACCCAGTCGGGCAGCTCCTCGGCCCGGCCCACCTCGTCCAGGAACGCGCCGAGCACCTCGGTCGGCGTGCCGTCGTAGATGCCGAGGTCGACCCGCTCGCGCGCGGTGCCGCCGAGGGCGACCTCGACGACGAGCCGGTCCGGGGAGGTGGCGCCGACGTCGTACCAGGTGCGCCGGCTCGTCCGCACGTGAAAGCCCCAGCTGTCGGTGCCGATCACATGGGCGAACGGCATCGGCAGGTACGTGCGGCCGTGCGCGCCCTGCGCCTTGTACTGCTCGAAGACCACCGCGTCGAGCCGCCGCCCGGCCTGGTCGAGGTGGTCGAAGCGCTCGCCGAAGCCGACGACGTGGTCACCCGGGCGCAGGGCGAGCGCGAAGCGGGCGCGGTGCACGCCGTCGGCTGAGACCAGCCACCCGACGTCGCCGGCGAGACGCTCTCCGCCGCCGGTCAGCGCCACGTCGACGCCGACCGGGACCTCAGTCGTCCAGTCGGCCGAGGCCACGCGGAACCACTCGGTTGACTGGTCTCCCGCGACGAACCGGTAGTCGGCGCTCCCGGTGACGGGCGGGGACTCGACGGCCCACCCGCCGTCCCCGCCCAGCGCTGCGGCCTGCGCGCCCGCGAGGTGGCCCTCGCCACCGGCCAGGGCGGCCGCGTCGGCGGCGCTGCCGGTGTGGGGCGCGAGCGCGAGCGGGACCACGCCGTCGGCGGTCCGCCACTCGCAGCGCACGGCGGTGACATCGGGAGACGCCCACACTCCGAGCAGCACCCGCTGACCGGTGAGGGGCAGCACCGGCACACGCTGGTCCAGCGACGTGGCGTACGGGTGCTCGATCCCGTGTGGACGGTGTCGGATCATGCCAGCACTCCCAGTTCGTCGGCGAGAATCAGGTACATGCCGTGCGACCACAGCAGCGGCGTCGCGACCGGACCCCAGCGGTCGAGCCACTCCTGGCGGCTCGTGGGGTGCAGCAGATGATGGGGAACCTGCTCGGGCAGCTCGCCGTCAGGCGTGGCCTGGTCGGCGATCCAGATCAGGTGCCGCCAGGCACCGGCCCGGTCACCCGCGCGGGACAGGTTCCAGCCGAGCAGCGCGGACAGCAGCAGCCACTGGCCGCCGCCGTAGAACACGTCGGCGGTGAAGCGGTGGACGCCGCCGTCGACGTCCAGGTCCGCCGCGACCTTGGCCAGCGTCGCGGCCGCCACCGGTGACCCGGGGGAGACCAGCCCGAACGGGACGACGCAGGCCGGCAGCGAGCCGTCGACGGCGGAGGATCCCAGCCACTTCACCAGGTGGCCGTCGCGCACCCCCTCGGTCAGGGCCAGCTCCCGGGCCGCCTCGGCGGCGGCCGCCGCCGAGACAGCGCGCTCGCCGGTCAGCAGGCCGGCCGCCGCGAGCAACCCGCCGTGGATCGCACCGAGCGTCGACACGTGCCGATGCTCGACGTGCTCCTCCCACCAGTCGTAGCAGGGCCGGTCCCAGAACGCGGTGAGGAAGTCGACGGCCACCTCGATGCCGGGCAGCCAGCGGGCCGGGTCGAGCCCGTGCCGCCGCGCGTGGGTGACCACCGACCACAGCCAGGTGCCGTAGCCGTCGGTCTGGAAGTCCCACCAGGGGTCTGAGCCGTCGAGCCCGTCGAACGTGAAGCGCGTGGGGAGCATCTGCTCGATCGGCGCGGCGGGGCCGGCCGACCGCAGCCGGTCGACCTGCGCCCGCCGGTCGGCCAGCACGCGGCTGACCCAGTCGTGGAAGCGGTTGGCCGAGTCGACGTCCCCGAACCGGGAGACGCCTTCGGCGGTGAAGCCACCGTCGCGCAGCCAGGCATAGCCGCGGTACGCCGAGAAGGTCGGCGCGGCCGGGTAGGCGCCGCCGGGGTGCTGGTGTGCGGTGATGACGGCGTGGCTGCGAGCGGCCAGCGCGACGGTGTTCGAGGTCACGAGAGGAGCTTGTCGACGGCCTTTTGGGCGTCGGTGAGTGCGGTGGCGACATCCTTGCGGCCGGCCGCGGCGGCCGACAGCTCCTTGGTGACGGCGTCCTGCATCTCCTGCTGGCGCTCGACCACCGGCGGCAGCACGGTGGCGTCCAGCGAGTCGAACACGGCCTGCCGGTTGGCGGGCTTGCCGGCGGTCAGGTAGCTGGCCACCTTGCCGGTGTCGGCGACCGGCGGCAGCTCCCAGCTAGTGGCGAGCCGGGCCTTGACCATGTCGTCGGAGGAGGTGAGGAAGGTGACCCACTTCTGGGCGGCCGCCTGGTTCTTGCTCGCGGCCGAGACGACGGTGCCGTTGGTGAACATCGCCGATGCCTTCCTGGTGTCACCGGGCTCGACGGCGATGTCCCAGTCGAACTTCGCGTCGGCCAGGCCGGAGAACATCCAGATGCCGCTGTGCCACATGGCCAGCTTGCCGTCCTTGAACAGCTTGGAGTCGAAGTCGGGGGTGCCGGCGCCCTGCGCCTCGGTCGGCATCGTCCTGCCGGCCTTGCCTACCAGGAACTGTGCGGCCTTGCGGCCCGCGTCGGAGTTGAACGTCGCCGACTTCCTGTCCGGCGCCAGGAACTCGCCGCCCGCCTGGGCGAGGGCCTTGTAGAACTCGAAGAACGAGATCGGCTGGTAGTCGCCCCAGACGCCCTTGCCCTTGTTGGTCAGTTTGGTCGCCGCGGCCTGCTCGTCGGCCCAGGTCCAGCTCGCCGTGGGCGGTGCGACGCCCGCCGCGTCGAACAGGTCCTTGTTGTAGAACAGCACGACGTTGGAGAACGACGCCGGCAGGCCGTACTGCTTGCCGTCGGCCTGGAACGCCTGGAGCAGCGACGGCTTGTAGGGTGCCGCGTCCACGTCCTTGAGCTCGGCCAGGGAGCCGTTGGCGGTGTAGGTCACGAAGTTCTCGTAGTTGAGCTCGAACGCGTCACCCGCGGTGCCACCGGCGACGGCGGTCTGGAGCTTGGTGAAGTAGTCGGCGTACGGCAGCGTCTCGATCTGGACCGTGATGTCCGGGTTGGCCGACTCGAACGCGGCCTTGATGGCGTCGAGGTCCTTCTCGTGCCCGTCGTTGGCCGAGAAGTTCATGTAGCGGACGGTGGTCTTGCCGGCGACCGGCTCGTCCGCCCGGGTGGCCGATCCCTGCGAGCAGGCGGCCAGGGCCAGAGCCAGGGTGGCGACCACGGGCGCCGCGGCGCGTCTGACGAGACTCCTCATGTCAGCGTTCCTTTCGTAACCGGGGGAAGGGGTTCACTTGATGCCGGTGTGTGCGATCCCGGCGATGATGTGGCGCTGCGCGAACAGGTAGACGACGGCGATCGGCAGGATCGAGAAGACCGAGCCGGCCATCACCACGTCCCAGTCGGTGGTGAACTGGCCCTGGAGGGTGGACAGGCCCAGCGGCAGCGTCATGAGCTCGGGGGAGCGGATCACGACCAGGGGCCACAGGAACGAGTTCCAGCTGCCCATGAACGCGAAGACCGCGACGGTGGCCAGTGCCGGCCGGATGAGCGGCAGCACGATGGTGGTGAAGACGCGCAGGTGGCCGGCGCCGTCGATGGTGGCGGCCTCGTCGAGGTCGCGGGGCAGCGACTCGACCGCCTGCCGCAGCAGGAAGACGCCGAAAGCGGACGCGATCGACGGCGCCAGCAGCGACAGGTACGTGTCCTGCAGGTTGAGGGTCTTCATCTCGATGAACAGCGGGACGACCAGCACCTGCATGGGCACCATCAGGGTGGCGAGGTAGAGGCCGAAGACGAGGCCCTTGCCGCGGAAGGCGAGCCGGGCGAAGCCGTAGGCCGCCATGGAACCGGTGACGAGCTGGAACAGGGTGCTGGCGGCGGCGATCCAGAACGAGTTGAGCGCGATGCGCCACATGGGCAGGGCGTCGAGCAGCTCGCGGTACGCGGCCAGCGTCGGGTCCTTGACGACGAGCGTGGGACCGCCGGCCAGGCTGCCGTTCGGGGTGATCGAGGTGATCACCGTCCAGAGGAACGGGACGAGCATGACGGCCGCGCCGGCGACGACGGCGGTCCACCGCAGGACCGTGCGGAGGCTAGGCATAGTGCACCCACCGGCGCTGGCCGCGCACCTGGACCGCGGTGATGAGCAGGATGACCGCGAACAGGATCCAGGACAGCGCGCTGGCCTCGCCGGCTCGCCCGTACCGGAAGGTGAGGTCGTAGATCTGGCCCACGACGACCTGGCTGGAGCCCGAGGGGCCGCCGCCGGTCATCACGTAGACCTGGTCGAAGACCTGGAAGCCGTTGATGAGCGAGATGACGACGACGAAGAACGTCGATGGTGACAGCAGCGGCAGGGTGACGCGCCAGAAGCGCTGCCACGCGCCGGCGCCGTCGGTGCGGGCGGCCTCCAGCACGTCCTGCGGGATCGCCTGCAGTCCCGCGAGCATGATGACCATGACGAAGCCGAGGTCCTTCCAGGCCGAGGCGAGGATGACGGCGGGCAGCGCCCAGGCGGGGTCGGTCCACCAGCCGGGCTGGGGTGCCCCGAGCGCGCCCAGCAACGAGTTGACGAGGCCGCTGTTCGGGTTGAGCAGCCACTTCCAGACGAGGGCGACGACCACCCAGCTCGTGACGACCGGCAGGAAGTACGCGGCACGGAAGAACGCGCGGCCGGGCATCCGTTGGTTGAGCAGCAGGGCGAGGCCGAGCCCGCCGGCGAACACCAGGGGCAGGTAGCCGGCGCAGTAGAGCAGCGTGTGGGCGAACACGTCGCGGGTCGCGGGGTCGCGCAGCAGGTGGGTGTAGTTGTCGACGCCGACCCACTCCATCGGCGAGATGAGGTTCCAGCGGTGAAGGCTGACCCAGAGCGACGACACCATGGGTACGGCGGTGAACAGCACGAGCGGGATGGCGCTGGGCAGGAGGAAGAACAGCACCCAGCCTCGGTTGCGCCAACCGCGGCGGCTCATCGGGCCGCCTCCGGCCCGGTCTGCAGCCGGGCGCGGACGAGCTCGCCCTGTGCGCCCGCGGCGGCGGCGTCGAACGGGGATGCCAGCACCAGCGAGGCTGCGCCGACCGCCCACTGGTCCTCGGTCCACGAGTCGACCAGGCACCGGATGCCGCGCCGGGCGGGCATGAGCTGGCGCCGGAACGCCTCCTCGAAGCCGGTCTCCCAGAACGACCAGTCGCGGATGCCCTCACCCATCAGCACGACCAGCTCGGGGTCGACGGTGTGCACGACTCCGGCGAGCGTGCGCCCGAGCAGGCGCCCGGCCTCGTGGTAGACCTCCAGCGCTCGGGGGGCACCGGCGCGGGCGGCCTTGGCGAGGGTGGCGATGGTGCCGCGCGGCCCGATGGCGCCGGCCTTGATCGCGGCGGCGACCAGACCGGCCTCGCCGATGTAGGCCTCCAGGCAACCGGTGTTGCCGCAGCCGCAGGTCGGGCCGTCGGCGGAGACCGGGATGTGCCCGATCTCCCCGGCGCCGCCGTGCGCTCCGCGGCTGACCGAGCCCTGGTGGACCATCCCGCAGCCGATGCCGAGGCCGATCGTGACCACCATGAACGACGCGTGCTCGCGCCCGTGCCCGTAGACGATCTGGGCCGCCGCGAGCGTGTTCACGTCGTTGTCGACGAGGACGGGCACGCCGAGCGCGTCGCGCAGGCGCCGGCCGACCGGCACCTGGCTCCAGCCGAGCGTGGGCGCGTCGACCATGCCCGACGCCTGCGCGTCGACCGCGCCGGGCAGCCCGACCCCGACGCCGAGCAGGTGGCCGTCGTGGGCGGTGACGACGTCGCGCAGGATGCCGCTGAGCGCTTCGAGGGCGGCCGGCCGCGCCGGGTCGAACGGCTCGGACCGGGACGAGCGGACGGTGCCGTCGAGGTCGACGGTGACGACCGCGACGTGGTCGGCGGTCACCTTGGCGCCGATCGCGCCGCCCGCGGCGCGGACCAGGCCGAGCAGGGTCGCCGGGCGGCCGCCGTTGCTGGGCACCGACCGCAGCTCGGTGACGAGCCGGCGCTGGAGCAGCTCCTTCGTGGTCTGGGTGACGGTGGCGGGGCTGACGCCGAGCACGCGGGCGATGTCGGCGCGGGACGAGGCTCCGCGGGTGCCCAGCACGCCGAGCACGGCGGCGCGGACGAGGTCGCCGCGTGGGGATACCTGCCCGGACCGTGCCATGCCGCCACCCTTTATTCAGACCTAAATTTAGGAGGCAATCTAGAGCGGCGTGGATCGGCACGTCAAGACCCGGTCAGGCAGTGGCTCGACCAAACGGGCATAAACCTGTGGAAACCACAAATAACGCCTCAACCATCGCCTAACCTCCGGAATGAAGCGCCGCGAAGCCTGAGGAGGTCGCGATGACCGACAAGACCATTCCGGCGGCCGAGCTCTATACCGACGAGTTCGCCGCTGATCCGTATCCCGCCTTCGCGAAGCTGCGCACCGACAGTCCAGTGTGTCCGGTCAGCTCGCCGCGGTTCGACTCCTACCTGATCACCACGTACGAGGACGCCAAGGCGGCGCTGAACGACCCGCGGCTGTCCAAGGACCTCTACGGCCCGGGCGACCACTACCTGCGCATCTTCGGGCCGAACTCCGCGGGCCTGAACAAGAACATGCTCAACTCCGACCCGCCGGAGCACAGCCGCCTGCGCCAGGTGACCGGGCGGGCGTTCGCGCCGCGCCGGATCGAGGCGCTGCGGCCGCGCGTCGCCGAGATCGTGTCCGACCTGCTGGACAAGATCGAGCCGCAGGGCAAGGCCGACCTGATGAGCGACTTCGCGATCCCGTTGCCGATGCTGGTGGTCTCGGAGCTGCTGGGCATCCCGCGCACCGACAACGACCGCGTGCTCGAGCAGACCCAGGTGATCCGCGAGTCCGGGTCGTCGGGCCGGCCACCGGCGGAGGAGAGGGCACGGGTGCAGGGGGCGCAGGCCTGGCTGCACGGCTATCTGACCGACCTCGTGACGGCCAAGCGCGAGGAGCCGGGCGACGACATGGTCAGCATGCTGATCAGCGCCTGTGACGACGAGGGGGTGCTCTCCGAGCGGGAACTGGTCAGCACCGCGTTCCTGCTGCTGTTCGCCGGACACCAGACCACCGCCGACTTCATCGGCAACGCGATGGTGGCGCTGCTGACCAATCCCGAGCAGCTGGCCCTGTTGCGCAAGACGCCGGAGTTGCTGCCGCACGCGATCGAGGAGCTGCTGCGCTTCGACGGGCCGCTGCCGGTGGCCAGTCCCCGGATCGCCACCGAGGACCTCGAGTACCAGGGCGTGCGTATCCCCGCGGGTTCGATCGTCGGTGTGGTCATCAACTCCGCGAACCACGACTCGGCGCAGTTCGAGGACGGGGACCGGCTCGACCTGACCCGCGACCGGGGGCCGCACCTGGGCTTCGGCCACGGCGTGCACTACTGCCTCGGCGTCTCGCTCGCCCGCATGGAGGCGCAGATCGGCATCGGCGCGCTGCTGCGCCGGCTGCCCGGGCTGGCGCTCGGTGTGCCGGTCGACAAGCTGCGCCGGCTGCCGGCCGCCTCACCGTTCCGTGGGCTCATCGAGCTTCCTGTGCTTTTCGGGGCCTGAGTCACTTCACCGCCTGACGTCCGTATGTCCAATCCTCGTGAGGAGCTGCCGTGGTATTCCGCACTGTGATCGTCTGCCGCATCGTTCCGGGCAGTGAGCAGAAGGTGGCCGACGTCTTCGGCCACTACGACAAGGTGACCCGGCCGCAGGACGTCGGCGTGACCGGGCGCATCCTGCTGTCGCTGAGCGACCTCTACATCCACGTCGTCGAGCGCCCCCAGGACCCGGCGATCACGGGCAACAACCGCGGCCTGCCGGCGTTCAAGGAGATCGCGGAGAAGATCGCGCCGTACGTGAAGCCGTACCCGCGCGACTGGGAGAACCCGTCCCACTCGGTGGCCAAGGAGTTCTACAGCTGGACCGCACCGGGGAAGTCGCCCTCGGCCGGCGCCAATCCGCTGCTGATCGTCCAGCGGATCAAGCCCGGCTCGGAGCCCGAGGTCGCCCGGATCTTCCGCGAGTCCGACGAGACGCCGTTGCCCACCCAGATGGGCGTCACGGGCCGGTGGCTCTACTCGATCGACGACGTGTACGTGCATGTGATGGAGCGCACGGACGAGGCGGTCGCCGAGGGGCTGGGCTCCAACCACCACGCGCCGGCCTTCACGAAGATCATCGAGGACCTGGCGCCGTACGTGTCCCCGTACGACCCGGAGAACTGGCGTGGACCGCAGGACTCGATGGCCAAGCCGTTCTACAGCTGGCAGGCCAGCGACTGACCGGCGCCTGGTGGCGGGGGTGCGGGCGTTGTGCCGGCACCCCCGCCGCGCGTTATACATGGCCTGGTGGGGGATGTTCGGACCGGTGTGACGGGGGGCACGTCCGACCGGCTCATCCTGACGCCGGACCAGCGGGTCCGGGTGTTCGTCAGCTCGACGCTCACGGAGCTGGCGGCCGAGCGTCAGGCGGTCCGGGAGGCGGTGGCCCGGCTGCACCTGGTGACGGTGATGTTCGAGGCCGGCGCCCGCCCGCACGCACCGCGCGACGTCTACCGCTCGTACCTCGCTCAGAGCCAGATCTTCGTCGGCATCTACGACGAGAGCTACGGCTGGATCGGGCCGGACTCGACGATCTCCGGGCTGGCCGACGAGTTCCGCCTGGCGCGCGGCCTGCCGCGGCTGGTCTACGTGAAGGAGCCGGCGCCGGGTCGGGACCCGCGGCTGGCCGACCTGCTGGCGGAGGCCGCGGCGGACCTCGACGTCGTCCGCCGCCGCTTCCGGACCCCCGAGGAGCTGCGTGGCCTCGTCGAGCGGGACCTTGCCGCGCTGCTCTCCGACCGGTTCCACCAGACCCGGCAGGCGCGCGCCGGCGAACCCGGAGAGGTCCTGCACGTCCCGTCGGCCCGCACCCCGTTGGTGGGTCGCGAGCACGAGCTCGACCTGCTGACCTCCCGGCTGACCCAGGAGCGTGTGCCGTTGCTGACCCTGGCCGGCCCCGGCGGGGTGGGCAAGACGCGGCTGGCGACGGCGCTCGCCGAGCGGGTCGCGTCCGAGTATCCCGACGGTGTGCGGTTCGTCGACCTCTCGACCGCGGGCGGCGTCGACGGCGTCGGTGACGTGTTCGCCCGCGCGCTTCGGCTGCGTACGTCCGAGGGCGCGGGCTCGTTCGACGACGTCGAGTCGTTCCTGCGCGCCAAGCGGATGCTGCTCGTCGTCGACAACTTCGAACACGTCGCGGGCGCCGCACCGGGACTGGCCGGATTGCTGCGTGCCGCGCCCGGCGTCACCGCGGTCGTGACCAGCCGTGCCCCGCTGCGGCTGACCGACGAGCGGGTCTACCGCGTCCCACCGCTGCGCTCGGCGCCCGCGTCGACCCGCGCCGATCCGGCCACGCTCATCCAGCGTTTCAGCGCTGTGCGCCTCTTCGTGGACCGCGCCCGCGCCGCGGACCGGCGGTTCGCGCTCACCGACGACAACGTCGAAGCGGTGCTGGAGATCACCCGCCGGCTCGGCGGGGTGCCGCTGGCCATCGAGCTGGCCGCGGCCCGGGTGCCACTGCTGCCGCCCGCGTCGATCGCCGCCCTGCTCGACGACCAGCTCAGCCTGCTGACCGGCGGCCAGCGCGACCTGCCGGCCCGGCAGCGGACCGTGCGCGACACGCTGGCCTGGAGCTACCAGCTGCTGCCACCGGACGCGCGGCGGCTGTTCGCCCGCACCGGCGTGTTCACGGGCGGGTTCGACCTCGCCGCGGTCGAGGCGGTGTGCGCCGACGAGTCGTTCGACGTCTTCGCGGCACTGGAGTCCCTTGTGGACGCCGCGCTGGTCGAGCCGGACGAGCAGGACCGCTTCCGGATGGTCGACAGCGTCCGCCTGTACGCGCTGGAGCGCCTCGCCGGCGACGACGACATGACCGCGGTCCGCGACCGGCACGCCGCCCACTTCCTGCACGTCGCGGTGCACGCGGCGCCCTATCTCAACACCGTCGACTCGCCTGTGTGGCTGGACCGGCTCGACCGCGAGCACCCCAACCTCGGCGCGGCGACGGAATGGCTCGTGGACTCCGGCCGGCCGGATGAGGCACTCCGCATCGGGTGGGCGATCTGGCCGCTGTGGTGGCAGCGCGGCTACGTCGACGAAGCCGCGCGCTACATCGGCCGCATCCTCGACGGCGCCGAGCGGCTCACGCCGAAGGCGCACGGCCGGGCACTCGTGGCATCGGGCGCCATGGCGCTGGTGTCCGGCCAGGACGACCAGGCGCGGACCGACTTCGAGCAGGCGCGGGAGCTGGCCCGGGCCGCCGGGGATCCCGTCACCGAAGCCCGCGCCCTCGGCCCGCTCGGCTCCTTCGCGAGCCGCGACGGTGACCACGAGCGAGCCGGCCGGCTGCTGCACGAGGCGTACGAGCTGGCGCGGGACAGCGACGAGCAGTGGCTGATCAGCCTGTTCCACAGCCGGCTCGGGATGATCGCGTTCCGGCAGGGCGATCAGGTGGCAGCCCGTCGTCACCTCGACGACGCGGTGCGGGTCTCCACGCGGGGTGGCGACGAGCTCGGCATGGTGGTCGCCCGTTACACAGCCGCCGTCGTGCGGTCGGCGGACGGCGACACTGCCGGCTCGCACGAGAGTCTCATGGCCGGCCTGCGGCTGGCCGCCCGCAGCGGCGACCAGGCCAGTGTGGGGCTGTTCCTCGCCGCGCTGGCGGACCTGGCCGGCGCGGACGGCCGGCTGGTCCGGTCCGTGGTCCTGGCGGCCGCCGCGGCGAGCTTCCAGACGCCGTCGAGCAAGCTGTGGATGCGGGCGTACGTGCCACCCTGGCCCGTCGCCGCCCCGGACCTCGGGACGATCCGTGCGGAGCTCGGTGACGAGCCCTTCGACCACGCCTGGGGCGAGGGCGAGCGACTGGGGCTGCGCGGGGCTATCGACGAGGCAGCACGCGGGTGACGGGGAGCACCTCCGGCCGGGTCATCCTGACGCCGGACCAGCGCGCCCGCGTGTTCGTCAGCACGACGCTCACGGAGCTGGCGGCCGAGCGCGAGGCGGTTCAGCGCCGTCCGGCTCTTCGTGGACCGGGCGCGGGCCGCCGACCGGCGGTTCGTCCTGACCGACGACAACGCCGCCGCGGTTCTGGAGATCACCCGGCGGCTCGGCGGCTGGAGGCCGTCGAGGTCTGCTCGGCCGTCTGGCTGTTCTGGTGGCGCCGCGGCTACATCGACGAAGGCGTGCGCTACCTGCGGCGGGTCCTGGTGGATCCGGACGCCCTGCCACCGGCCGCTCGCGGCCGCGCCCTGGTCGTCGCCGCCATGGCCTACGTCTCGGGCCAGGACGACGAGGCCCGCACCACCTTCGAACAGGCACGGGAGCTCGCCCGGGCGGCGGGTGACGACGTCGCCGAGGCGCACGCGCTCGGCCCGCTCGGCAGCTACGCCGCCCGTGCCGGCGACATCGACCGCGGACGCGAGCTGCTCGGCCAGGCGTACGAGCTGGCGGTGCGCGGCAACCGGCTCTGGCTGGTCAGTCTCTTCCACTGCCGGCTCGGCATGATCGCCTTCGGTCGGGTGACCCGGTGGACGCCGGGCGGCATCTCGACGAGGCGAAGCGGGTCGCCGCCCGCGTCGACGACGAGCTCGGCCACGTGCCGGACCCCGTCGGGCAAGCTGTGGATGCGGGCGTACGTGCCGCCCTGGCCGACCGTCGGCCCCGGCTCCGCGGAGCTCCGGGAGCGCCTGGGGAGGAGCGCTACGACCGGAGCCGGCGCGAGGGCGAGCGGCTCGGGCTCGCCGGCGCGGTGGAGGAGGCGGTTCGGGACGCCGAAGCGGGCGCCCCCGAAGGGACGCCCGCCGAGGTCGAGGTCTAGCCCCGCCAGTGGTAGAACTCGCGGGCCACCGCGTCCTGCGGCGACTTCCACGTCTGCGGGTCGTACGGCTTGATGTAGGCCCGCAGGTCGTCGCTGATCTGCTTGAACCCGGCCAGCCCGGGACCCTTGCGCAGCGCCTCGGTCGGGTCGTCGGCGAACTCGATGACGTGCAGGTAGAGGTCGTTGAGCGAGTAGAGCGAGCGGGTCTTCACCCCCAGGTCGTGCGGGAGCGAGGTGGCGTCGGACGCCGCGAAGATCTGGGCCACCGACTGCTGTGCGTCGGGCTGGATCTTGGCGACGATCACGGTGCGGTTCATGCGTCTCCCCCTAGAGCGAAGATCCCGGAAAGGTGTGCGTCGAGCGCCTCGGCCGCGACCGGCGAACTGCGGAACCCGACATGGCCGTCGGGGCGGATCAGGTAGGCGCCCGTGCCGCGCAGGCCGTACGCGGCGCGGAACGTGCCGGAGGCGTCACGCAGGACCGGCACGTCGAGACCCTCCGGGACCGCGGCGTCCGGGCTGGCCAGCACGTAGATGTTGACGAACCCGCGGACCTTCTCGGCCAGCTTCTCGAAGCCGGCGTACTCCTCCTGCGGCGTCGCGCCGTCCGCGTGCACCAGCAGCGTGTGCGCGGTGCCGCGGGTCAGCTCGAACAGCCGCGTCGGGTGGCCGACCCCGAAGCGCCGCAGGTCGTGCGCGTCGGGCGCCCGGTCGCCGGGCTGCGGCCCGCCGTCGAAGCCATCACCGTGCGCGCCGACCAGCGGGCTGCCGGCGTAGCTCAGCGTCATCTGCATCTCGAGCAGGAACTGCTCCCGCTCGTCGTCCATGTCCATCTCGTCGGTGAACGCGATCTTCACCGCGCGGTCGACGATGGCCTTGCCGGCGGGCCGGCGCTCGGCCTCGTAGCTGTCGAGCAGGGCGGGCGCGGCGTCGCCGTTCACCGCCAGGGCCAGCTTCCACCCGAGGTTCCAGGAGTCCTGGATGCCGGTGTTCATGCCCTGTCCGCCGGCAGGCGGGTGCAGGTGCGCGGCGTCACCGACGACGAACACCCGGCCCTCGCGGTAGCGGTCCACGATGCCGTGCTTGATCCGGAAGATCGACGACCAGCGCAGGTTGCTGGCGGTCGTGGCCTCCGGGGCGAGCTCGTCCAGGACGACCTGGATGTCCGCCAGCGAGGGCGGGTCGTACTCGGCCGAGAAGCCCGGCGGGATGGGGTTCGAGCCGATCTCGGCCTGCAGCCGCGGCGGCGCGAGGGTGGCCACCCGGTAGCGGTTGCGGCCCTTGAGCGGCACGCAGACCAGCATGCCCTTCATCTCGTCGTCCTCGACGTGGATGAAGCGCAGCAGGTGGCCCTCCGGCATCGACCAGTCCAGGTCGACGTCGCCCAGCATGAACAGCTGGGGGAACATGCCCATGCCGCCCTCGAAGGTCAGGCCGAGCTTCTGCCGCACGGTGCTGTGGGCGCCGTCGGCGCCGACGAGGTACTGCGCCCGCACGGTCTCCGCGCGGCCGTCGGCCCCGACCAGGTAGGCGGTCACCCCGTCGGCGTCCTGGGTGAACTCCTTGAGCTCGGTGCCCCGCTCGACCCGCACCCCGTGCCCGGCCAGGCACTTGGTGAGGATGGTCTCGGTCTCGTACTGCGGCAGGCCGACGTGCGCGTACGGCAGGTCGGGCAGGTCCCAGTCGACCTGGTGCGTCTGGCGGCCGTTGACGAACACGGTCTGGCCGTGCAGCCAGATGCCCGCGTCCATCGCCTCGCGGACGATGCCGAGCTGCTCCCAGATCTCCATCGTCCGGCACTGCACGCCGATCGCCTTGTCGGCGGTGCCGGCCGCGTCGGGCCGCTTCTCGACGAGCCGGCACGCGACGCCACGCCGGGCCAGCTCGATCGCCGCGGTCAGCCCGGCCGGGCCGGCACCCACGACGATCACGTCGGTCGAACTGTCCACCGCGGCCCGCTCCTTGACCACGGTGGCCGGCTTCGGCGCGACGGGCTCGACCTGGGCGACCGGCCGCGGCGGCGCGTGCACCACGCCCGCGCCCGGCTGCGGGCTCTCCTCGGGCCGCGCCACGATGTGGTACGTGGCCCGCTCGAAGTTCTCGCAGATGTACTGGATCAGCGGTGCCGTCTGGTCCAGGTGGGACTGGTCGTCGGTCCAGGCGTCGAACGACGCCTCGTCGCGCCACTCCGCGAAGATGTGGTACGTCCCGGTGCCGGGCTCGCGCAGCAGCTCCTCGCGGACGTGCCCGGGCGTGCCGCGCATCCGCTCGGCGACCTTGCGATAGGCCTTCTCGTACGCGGCCTCCTCGCCCTCGGGCACGGTGACGGTGACCCGCACGCGGATCCCGGGACCCCGGCCGACGACGGCCTGGAGCACCTCGTACGTGTTCTTCTCACCCGACTCGCGCAGGTCGCGCAGCGCGGCCGTGAGCTGCTCGCGGGCGGCGCTCGGCCCGAACGCGTCGAGTGCCTCCTGGTCGCGCCAGTCGCTCACGATCAGGAACGTCCGCGGATCGTCGGCGTCCCGGATCAGCTCCTGGCGCAGACTTCCCGGCGTGCGGCTGATCTCCTCGGCGGCGACCCGCCAGGCGGCCTCGAAGGCCTCGACGCAGCCCTCCCTGGCCCGCATCCTCAGGATCGTCCGCACTGAACCCTCATCCGGCATCGCGGAGCCCTTCCTCCCGATAGCGCTTGAGCACGATGGAGCTGTTGAAACCGCCGAAGCCGCGGGCGTTGACGAGCACCACGTCGGCGGCGAGCTGGCGCGGCTCGCGCACCAGGTCGAGGTCGTGACCCGGGCGGGCGAGGTTGCCCACCGCCGGCACGATCCCGTCGCGCAGCGCCAGCAGCGCGGTCGCCACGGTGAGCGCGCCGCCGCCGGAGCAGAGCCGCCCGATGAGTCCCTGCGGCGCCGTGACCGGCACCGGCCGGCCGAACACCTCGCGGATCGCCCGCGCCTCCAGGGCGTCCAGCGCGGGCGTGGCCGCGCCGTCGGCGAACACGAATCCGACGTCGTCCGGCGTGACGCCGGCGTCGGCGAGCGCCTTGCGCATGGCCCGCACGAGCTGCGCGCAGTCGGGCGCGGGCCGCTCCGGGTGGTGCGCGTCGTGGGTCGCGGCGTACCCGGCGATCTCGCCGTAGATCTGCTGGGCGCCGCGCTCGGCAGCGGCCGCGGCGTCCTCCACGATCAGCACCGCGCCGCCCTCGCCCGGCACGTGGCCGTCCGCGTCGGCGTCGAACGGCCGGTAGCCGGTCGCCGACAGCCGCTCGCTGGTGCGCTGGCAGACCAGTGCGTACGGGGACAGCGGCGCCTCGGTGCCGCCGGCGATGACCGTCGGCGTGCCACGGCGGATCACCCGGCGCGCGGCACCCAGGCTGTCCAGCCCGCCCGCGCCCTCGGAGACCAGCACCTGGTTGGGACCCTTGGTCCCGTGCAGGATCGAGGTCTGCCCGACGCTGGCGGCGTAGAACCAGGCGATCGACTGGTACGCGGTGACGGCCCGGCGTCCCTTGCTCCACAGCGCCTGGATCTCCCGCTGGCCGAACTCGTTGCCGCCGGAGCCGCTGGCCAGCACGACCGAGGTGGCGTACGGGTCGTGCGCCGCGGGGTCGTACTTGGCGTCGTCGAGCGCCTGCCGCGTCGCCGCCAGCGACATCCAGGTCCACCGGTCGGTCTGGATGATCAGGCGCGGGTCGACGGCGCCCTCGGCGGCGAAGCCCGGCACCTGGCCCACCAGCATGCCGTCGAGCTCGCTGACGTGCCGCTCACCGGCCAATGTGGAGCGCCAGTGGTCCTCGGTGGTCAGACCGCTCGGCGCGACGACGCCGATCCCGGTCACGACGGCCCGCTTCACGACGACCACCTCCGCAACACCGCGGCGGACTGGAACCCGCCGAATCCGCTACCCACGGACAGCGCGACGTCGACGCGCTGCTCGCGCGCGTTCTTCGGCACGTAGTCCAGGTCGCACTCGGGATCCTTGTTCTCCAGGTTCGCGGTCGGCGGGACCACGCCGTAGCGGATCGCCAGCACGCACGCCGCGAGCTCGATCGCGCCGATCGCGCCCAGCGAGTGGCCGACCATCGACTTGATCGAGCTGACCGGCACGTCGTACGCGTGCTGCCCGAGGCTCCGTTTGAACGCCGCGGTCTCGTGCCGGTCGTTCTGCTTCGTGCCCGAGCCGTGCGCGTTGACGTAGCTGACCGCGGTCGGGTCGAGGCGAGCCTGGTCGAGGGCGTCGGTGATCGCCTCCGCCATCTCCAGCCCGTCGGGCCGCAGCCCCGTCATGTGGAACGCGTTGCTGCGGTTGGCGAAGCCGGCCACCTCGCAGAAGATCTCGGCACCGCGGCGGCGCGCGTGCTCGAGCTCCTCGAGGATGAGCACGGCCGCGCCCTCGCCCATCACGAAGCCGTCCCGGGTCGCGTCGAACGGCCGGGAGGCGTGCTCCGGGTCGTCGTTGCGCGCGGAGGTGGCCCGGATCGCGTCGAAGCACGCCATCGAGATGGGCGAGATCGGCGCGTCGGCCGCGCCGGCGATGACCACGTCGGCCTCGCCGTCCTCGATGAGCTGGTGGCCGTGCCCGATCGCGTCGAGGCCCGACGTGCACCCGGTGGAGATCACCGCGGCCGGCCCGTGCGCGCCGAACCGGCAGGCCACCTCGGTCGCCGCGCTGCTCGGCACCAGCGCCTGGTAGAGGAACCGACTGCCGTAGCGCTCGTCGACGTGCCAGTTGCGGCCGTGGTCGCTGACGTTGACGTACTCGTCCTCGAGCCGGGTCGTGGCACCCACCGCGCTGCCGATGCTCACGGCGACGTTGTCCCGGTCGGTGGCACCGAGGTCCAGGCCGCTCTCGGCCAGGGCCTCGTCGGCGGCGACCAGGGTGAACTGGGCGAACCGGTCGTTGCGGTGGATCTCCTGCGGTGTCAGCCCGGCCGCGCGTGGGTCGAAGTCGCACTCGGCCGCGATCTGGGAACGGAAGTCGGCCGGGTCGAAGAACGAGATCCGCCGCGTCGCCGTGCGCCCGGCGGTCAGCAGGTCCCAGAACGCGGCGCGGGTGACCCCGCCGGGTGCGACCACCCCGACGCCGGTCACCACGGTGCGCCTCCCGGTCACGGCGTGCTCCCGGGCAGCGCCTCCGTGTCCACGTGCCCGAGCTCCGGGCGCGGGGCCAGCGGGCCGAGCGTGAAGACCAGGAACGCCGGTGCGGCGCCGTCGTTCATCAGCCGGTGCTTGACGCCGATCGGGATGTGCACGCCCTCGTTGGCCCTCAGCGGCAGCTCCCGGCCGTCCAGGCGCACGGTGATCTCGCCCTCGACGCAGAACAGGAACTCCTCCGAGTACGGGTGCCAGTGCTCGGTGACGACCTCGGCCGGCTGCAGGCGCAGCGTGCCCATGAAGCCCGAGGTCGAGCCGACGGTGGCCGGCGACAGGATCGTGCGGATGTCGCCGCCGCGCCGCCGGTTGCTGGGCACGTCCTCGATGGACACCGTCCGGATCGCCGGCCGGGCCTGGCTCGGGCCGCCGATGCCGTGCAGGGCCATCCGCTCGACCTTGTCGCGGATGACGTCCATCTGGATCGCCGTGTTGGCGTTGATCCGGTCGGTCATCGCGGCCGTGTCGATCGGCGCGTCGGGCCGCATCCGGAAGTCCTGGATCCAGCGCATCCGGGTGGCGTTCCTGCCCTCGGCCTCGTACAGCCATTCGATGTTCATGAACTCGAACGGACCCGGCTCGACGCGGCGGGCGACGACCCGCTTGGCGGCCTTGTCGGGGGTGCGCTCGGAGACCCAGCTCCACACCTTGCCGTTCTCGTCCGGGTGCATGGCGAGCCGGAACCGGACCGTCGCGCCGGAGCGCTCGATGATCTCGGCGGTCGCGTACTCGGTGAACAGCTCGGGCCACTTCTCGACGTCGTTGGTGGCGTCCCAGACGACGTCGAACGGCGCGTTGATCAGAATCTCGTTGTCCACGTGGCCAATGGTGGGTGCACTCATGCCGCCGGCTCCTCGTCACGCGAAAGCCGCTCGTTGATGGCGGCGGTCATGTCGCCAACGCTGAAGGCCAGCGGGCGGTCGTCGGGCAGCTCGAAGCCGTACGCGTCCTGAAGCTCCGACTGCAGCTGGAGGAACGCGAGCGAGTCGAGCCCCAGGTCGCCGAACGTCTTGCTCGGGTCCTGCGTGCGCATGTCAGAGGGCAGCCCGACCTTGCTGACCAGCAGCTGCATCAGGTCGTCGATGGTGAACCTCATGATTCCTCCCGTGTCTGCGGATCGGTGAGCCGGCCGACGAGCGACGTGTCGTGGGTTCCGGCGACGAATTGCGGGTGGTCCAGTGCGGTCAGCAGGAAGTCGCGGTTGGTCCGCACCCCGGGACCTTCGACGGAGAGCTCCGCGAGCGCCCGACGCATCCGGGCGATCGCCTGGGGGCGGTCCGGCGCCCAGACGCAGATCTTGGCGAGCAGCGGGTCGTACGCGGCGGAGATGCGCCCGCCGGCCACCGCGGCCGTGTCGACGCGGACGAACGGCCCGGCGGGCAGCGCGAGGCCGGTCAGCCGGCCCGGGGTCGGCATGAAGTCGCGGTCGGGATCCTCGGCGTTGATGCGGCACTCGATGGCCCAGCCGCGCGCCGTGAGCTCCTCCTGCGAGACGTCCAGCGGCTCGCCCGCCGCGATCCGCAGCTGCTCGCGGACCAGGTCGACGCCGTGGGTCAGCTCGGTCACCGGGTGCTCGACCTGGATCCGGCAGTTGACCTCCATGAAGTAGAACCGGTGCTGGTCGTCGACGAGGAACTCGACGGTGCCGGCGCCGACGTACCCGGCGGCGAGCAGGCCGCGCACCGCCGCGTGGCCCATCTGCTCGACCAGCCCGCGCGGCAGGCCCGGGGCCGGTGCCTCCTCGATGATCTTCTGCCGCCGCCGCTGCACGGAGCAGTCGCGCTGGCCGAGGTGCAGCCCGTTGCCGTGGCTGTCGCAGAGCACCTGCACCTCGATGTGCCGGGCGGCCGGCAGGTAGCGCTCGACGTAGACCCGGTCGTCGCCGAACAGCGACTGGGCGGTGCTGCGGATCTCGCGGTACTGGCGTGGCAGGTCGTCGGGCTCGGTGACGACCTGCATGCCCCGCCCGCCGCCGCCCGCGACAGCCTTGACGATGACGGGGTAGCCGATCTCGGCGGCCACCTTGGCGACGGCCTCCGCGTCGCTGACGGGTTCGATCGTGCCGGGCAGCAGCGGCAGGCCGGCGTCGGCCATCGCGGCCCGAGCGGTGGACTTGTCGCCGAGCCGATCGATAACGGACGGCGGAGGGCCGACGAAGACGAGCCCTTCGGCCTCGCACGCCTCGGCGAAGTCGGCCTGCTCGGAGAGGAAGCCGTAGCCGGGGTGGACCGCCTCGGCGCCGGTCTGCCGGGCCGCCTCCATGATCGCCGGCAGGTAGAGGTAGCTGTGCCGGGCGGGACCGGGGCCGATGCACACGGCCTGGTCCGCGAAGCGCACGACGGCGCTGTCCCGGTCCTCGGTGGAGTAGACGGCCGCCACGCGGATGCCGAGCTCGCGGCAGGTGCGGGCGACCCGCATGGCGATCTCGCCTCGGTTGGCGATGAGCACGGTGTCGAACACGACGACCTCCTATGCGCCCTGGGGGTCGATGGTCAGGATCCGTTCGCCGAACTCGACCGCCGCGCCGTCGGCGACGTGCAGCGCCACGACCCGCCCGTCGGCGTCGGCCTCGACGGGGATCATCAGCTTCATCGCCTCGACGATGCCGACCTGCTGGCCCCGGCGGACCTGGTCACCTTCGGCCACGAAGGGCGTGGCACCGGGCTCGGGCGCCCGGTAGAAGGTGCCGACGATCGGCGCGCACACGCCGACGCCGGGGGGCAGGGCCGGCTCGTCGGCGGCGGGCGCCGGTGCGGCTTCCTGCGGGGCCGCGGTGGCGGCGGGTGCGGGGGCGGCGGGTCCGGCCGCCGCCTCCTGTGCGGTCCACTCCATCTCGACGACCACGTCGCCGGCCCGGATCCGCAGGGCGCGGGGTCGGTGGCCCAGGTCGGCAAGGAGCGACTGCGCGCTGCGCCGGACCTCGTCCAGGGCCTCCGCGAGCGGGGCCGGGCTGTCCGTCGGCGCTGGTTCGATCAAGGACGTCACTGGGATCCTCCAGGGTGCGAGAGCGCCACGGCGCTGTCAGGGGCGTGGCCCGGGCCGGCGCCGAACCGGCGGAACCGGGCGCGCCGCTCGGCGACGAGCCGCGCGGGGTCGCGAGAGGCGAGGTCGTCGAGCTCGGCCCGGATCGCGGCCCGGACGAGCGCCGCGGCGGCGGTCGGGTCGGACTGGGCGCCGCCCTCGGGCTCAGGCACCACGCCGTCGACGATGCCGAGGGAGAGCAGGGAGCGGGCGTCGACGCGCAGCGCCCGGGCGGCGGTGGGCGCGGCCGAGGAGTCCTTCCAGAGGATGGCCGCGCAACCCTCCGGGCTGATCACCGTGTAGATCGCGTTCTCCATGATCATGACCCGGTCGGCGACCGCGATGGCGAGCGCACCGCCGCTGCAGCCCTCTCCGGTGACCACCGTGACCAGCGGGACCGGCAGGGCGCCCATGAGGCGCAACGTCTCCGCGATCACGGTGGCCTGCCCCTGCAGCTCGGCGTCCACGCCCGGGTACGCGCCGGGCGTGTCGACGAGCGTCACCACCGGCAGACCCCACTTGGCGGCCAGCCGCATCAGCCGGGCCGCCTTGCGGTAGCCGGCCGGGTTGGGCATCCCGAAGTTGTGCGCGGCCAGGTCGGCCGGCGTGTGGCCCTTCTCGTGGCCGATCACGACCACGCAGTCGCGGCCGATCCGGCCCACCCCGCCGACGATCGCGGGGCAGTCGCCGCCGACCCGGTCGCCGTGCAGCTCCTCGAAGTCGTCGAGGATCATCCGGAAGTAGTCCGATGTGGTCGGTCGGCCGATGTGCCGGGCCTTGCGCACCGCGTCCCAGGCGTCCTGCTCGGTCACCTGGTCGGGATCCCGGATCACCACCTGCTCGACCGGGCAGACGTTGGCGGCGGTGTCCCGGCGGCCGCCGACCGACAGGATCCGGCCCAGCCGCTCGCGCAGCGCCGACCGCGGCGACACCAGGTCGACGAAGCCCCGATCCAGCAGGAACTCGGCCGTCTGGAAGCCCGGTGGCAGCTCCTGTTTGATGGTCTGCGCGATCACCCGGGGGCCGGCGAAGCCGAACCGCGCGCCCGGCTCCGCGATGACGATGTCGCCGAGCATCGCGTAGGACGCCGCCACGCCGCCGTAGGTCGGGTCGGTGATGACGCAGACGGTGATCAGGCCGGCCTCGTCGAGCTGCTGCATGGCCTGCGCGGTCTTGGCCATCTGCATCAGGCCGACCACGCCCTCCTGCATCCGCACGCCGCCGGAGGCGGTCACGGTGATCAGCGGCAGGCGCTCGGCGAGCGCGCTCTCGGCGGCCCGCGTGATCAGCTCGCCGACGGCGCCACTGAGGCTGCCGCCCATGAACCGGAAGTCCATCGCGGCGACGATCGCCGGTGTGTCCCCGATGGACAGTCGGGCGCAGAGCACCGCCTCGGGCATGCCGGTCGCCGAGCGGGCCTGCGCCAGGCGGTCGGCGTAGGGCACGCCGTCGGTGAAGCCCAACGGGTCCGCGGACGCGATCTCGCAGTCCAGCGGGCGCAGCGAGTCCCGGTCGGCCAGCAGGTCGAGCCATTCCTGTGCGGTCAGCGGGAAGCAGCCGCCGCACTGGGGGCAGACGCCGTGGTTGCGGGCCAGCCGCTTGGCGTAGACGACGGCCCGGCAGTGCCGGCACAGGGCCCAGTCCGGTCGGGTGCTCATCCCGTCACCCCCGTGTCGACGAGGAACAGGGTGCCCTCGTCGTCGAGATAGCCGACGTCGCCGGTGTGCAGCCAGCCGTCCGCGTCGGCGATCGCGGTGGCCACCTGCGGCCCGCGGACCCGCACGAGCCCCGGCTTGCCCGGCGGCGCGGGTCGTCGCCCGTCGAGGTCCAGGACCAGGCAGTCGGTGCCGGTCACCGGGTGGCCCACCGAACCGGCCGTCTGACGGTCCAGCCGGTCGCAGTGGGTCAGCGGTCCGCCGGCGGGGCCGTACCACTGCACCAGCGGCGCGCCGACGCGCAGAGCGAGCCGGCTGGCGGCGGACGGGGCGAGTGTGGCACCGCTCGACAGCACGGCCCGCACGGTCGGCGTCCGCGGGTGCGTCGACCGGGGGTCGGCGGCCAGCCGGGCCAGCGGTGCCGGCAGGCCGCAGTAGTGGGTGGCGGCCTCGCGCGCGGCCAGCGTGACGCCACCGGCCGGGTCCGGGTCCGCGCAGAGCACCTGGGTCGCGGCCGCGTGGACCGCCGCGTTCAGGTACACCTGCTCGTACGTCGGAAGCTGGTTGACCACCGTCGAGCCCGGGCCGAATCCGTAGGCCTGGGCCGCCTGCGCGGCACCGACGGTGAGGTTGCGGTGGGTCAGCGGGACGATCGCGCCGTCGCCCGCGACCCGCAGGCACGCTACCGCGTCGGCGTCGAGGGACGGCCTGGGGCGCCGGCGGCCCGCGTGCTTGCGCACCAGGGCGGCCACGGTCTGGGCCCGGTGGTGGCCCGGCTGGTCCAGATAGGCCACGTCCAGGTCCTCGCGCTCCACCCGGATCCGGCGCAGCAGGTCGGCCATGCCGGCGGTGGCCATCAGAAGCTCGATGCCGGCCCGCCCGACGAGGTCGTCGAGGGCGTCCTCGGTCAGGGCGGGCTCCAGGACCGCGCACACGCGGCCGGCGCGCACAGCCCCGAAGTAGGCGATCGGGAACGCGGGATGCAGGGCGGCGGTGACGCCCACGACCGCGGTGGGCCGCAGGTGGCGCAGGGCCGAGGCGAAGCCGTCGACGGCGGCGTCGAGCTCGCGGTAGGTCAGCGCCCGGGAGCCGTACCGGATGGCGGCCTGGTCGGGAGCGATCGTCGCTGCCCGTCGCAGCAGCCCATCCAGCGACTGAGAAGGCTCAGTTTCGGACACGGAGGGCTCCTTCGGGCCGGCTGTCTTACGGCCCTCCGACGGTCGCAGTTGTCCACTTGAGCCCGCCTGGAATGTCGCTGGAGGCGAAAAACCCTCTGTCGCAATCGTACGATCAGACCGAAAGGGAGACTCATGTCCTTTAAGGGCTTTAAGGTTCTTCACAGCGACGGTCATTCGGGGGCGCGATGAACTACCACGTTCTTGGTCCGCTGCTGGTGAGGGCCACACCTGCCGGTCCGCCGGACCAGCTCACCGCGCCCAAACCGCGCAAGGTGCTGGCCCTGCTCCTGCTCCACGCGAACCTGGTCGTGCCGGTCGAGACCCTGATCGCCGAGCTGTGGGGCGACGACCCGCCGGCGAGCGCGCAGACCACGCTCCAGACCTACATCCTGAAGATCCGCCGGATGCTGGTGACGGCGCTGGCCGTCTGCCCGAACCACCTGGCCAGCGAGATCCTGGTGACCGCGTCCGGGGGCTACCGGCTCAACGTGGGTCCCGGCGAGCTCGACCTGCACGAGTACGAGCGGTTGGCCGCCGCCGGCCGCGCCGCGCTCGACCAGGGCGACGACGTCGAGGGAGCGCGGCTGCTCGGCGAGGCGCTCGACCTCTGGAAGGGAAGCGCGCTCGTCGACGTGCGGCTCGGCCCGGTGCTCCAGGCGGAGGTGCAGCGCCTGGAGGAGGGCCGGCTGAGCCTCTGGCGGCAGCGCATCGAGGCGGACCTGCGGGCGGGCCGGCACCAGGCGGTGCTCGGCGACCTGGGCTGGCTGGCCGCCCGGCACCCGCTCAACGAGGACCTCCAGGCGCAGTACATGGTCGCGCTCTACCGGGCGGGCCGGCGCACCGACGCGCTGGAGGCCTTCCACCGCCTGCGCGGGACGCTCCAGGACGACCTGGGCCTCGAGCCGTCACAGCGCGTCCAGCGCCTCCAGCACGCGATCCTGACCGCCGACCCGGCGCTGGACCACGCGTACGCCGCGAGCTAGGCGACGGGCTCCGCGAGCCGGCGGCGGAGCAGGACGTCGAGCGGGATCGACTCGCCGTCGCGGCCGCCGCGCCCGACGACCAGCGGCGCCGGCCGGGGATCGAGGTGCACGCCGGTCAGCCGCGCCCGGGTCGACCTGGGCACGTTGAGCAGGTAGAACCGGCCCTCGGTGTCGACACCGAGACTGCGGTGGCGGTCGAGGTACCAACCGTGCAGGCCGGTGCGGTAGCGGGCGCCGCCGCGATGGGCGGCCGCGGTCAGCGCCACGGGGGCGATCCCGCGCTCGGCCGCGTCGCGGACGAACTCCGCGATCAGCTCGGCCGCCCGCCGGCCCTCGCGCTCCTGCCGGTCCGCCTGCGCGCGGGCGTGGGCATCGAGCGCCCGCCGGCGCTGCTCGGCCCAATCAAGATCAGCCTCCGTGCTCACGAGAGCGCAATCTACCGCCGCCGGCGCGGCGGCCTATCGGTCGACCCGGCCTGGTGGCTCTGGGGCTCGCGGTCGTCGATGACTACGATGCGCCCGTGTCGCTGCCGTTGCTGGTCGTCGCCGCGTCGCTCGGCGCGTGCTGGGGCGCGGTGTTGCCGGGACTGGTCGCCCGGTTCGCGGTGGTCTGGCCGGAGGACGAGGAGCGGGCGCCCGCCTGGCGGCGCGGCTGTCCACACTGCGGCGCCGACCGGCCGGGCTGGTGGCTGGCGTCGGGGCGGTGCCCGTCCTGCGGCCGCGCGCCGGTGCCCGGCCGCCGACTGCTCGTGCCGGTGACCGCCCTGGTCTGCGCGGTCCCGGCCGCGGCCGTCGGGCCGACGGCGGTACTGCCGGCCGTCCTGCTGCTCGCGGCCCTGGCGGTGCCGCTGGCCACGGTCGACCTGCTGGTGCTGCGGCTGCCCGACCCGCTGGTCGGCGTGCTGGCCGGCGGCGGAGTGGCCCTGCTCGCGCTCGCGGGTGACGGCCGGGCGCTGCTGCGGGCGGTGGTCGCCGCCGCGGCCTGCGGTGCCGCCTACGGCCTGCTCGCCGTGGCGCTGCGCGGGCAGATCGGCTTCGGAGACGTGAAGCTGGGCGCCGCACTCGGCCTCTACCTGGGGTGGTTCGGCTGGCCGGCGGTGGTCGGCGGGGTCGTGCTGGCACCCGTGGTCAACCTGCCGCTGGTGATCGGCCTGCTGCTCAGCGGCCGGACCGATCGTCGATCGGCCGCGCCGTTCGGCCCGGCGATGCTGGCGGCGGCGCTGCTGGCAGTCACGTTGGTCGCGCTGCGGTAGCCGACCGGCCATAGTTGCCCTCGGTCAATCGTGTGGTGGTCGTGTAGCCGCGCACAGCGATCATCCAGTCCCGATATCGACCGGTGACTGAATGACAGTGATCTCTTCCCGAATGAGACTCATGTGCGTTCCCCACCCGTGTCCCGACCTTTCTTGGAGTCCTGTCTCATGATCGAGAAGATCAAGCGGTTCGCCGAGCGCCGTAATCGCGATCGTGGCGCGAGCGCGACCGAGTACGCGTTGATCCTGGGGTTTATCGTCACGGCGCTGATCGTGGTGCTCGCCGTTTTCGGCCCCTCCATCGCGCGGACGTTCGACAAGGCGTGCAAGGGCGTCGCACCCACCGACACGTGCCGCGTCCCGTAGCGGTTCGCCTGGGTCAGGCCTCGACCGGCCGCCGTCGCCTCGACCGCGGCGCGGCGGCCGTCGAGGCGGCCCTCGTCTTTCCGATTCTGCTGTTGCTGATATTCGGAATCGTCGACTTCGGACGGATGCTCAACGCCCAGATGAATGCCACGGAAGCCGCCCAACAGGGCGCACGGATCGCGTCCTTCGGCGACCCGCCCCTGACCCGAATTCGCGAGCTCGCCGGCGCCGATGCCCGCGTCGACGCCGTCGTCTGCCCGCTCTCCGGCGGCGCCGCAAGGACGGCGGAGGTCACCGTCACGTACCCCTTCAGGTTCGTCACGCCGATGGGCGCGATCGCCGGCGTGCTGGGCGCCGACGGGCCGGACGGCACGGTGGAGCTGACCGGCCGAGGGGTCATGCCGTGCTCGTGAGACGGCCACGCGACCGGGGTGCCGTCGGCGCGATCGTCGCCGTGCTCTTCGGCACCGGGGTCGCGTTGGGCATGGCCGCGCTGGTCGTCGACATCGGACTGATCTACGTCGAGCGCAAACAGCTCCAGACCGGCGCCGACGCGGCCGCCGTCGAGGTCGCCCGCGTCTGCGCCGCCAGCGCCGTCGCCTGCGGCGCACCGGGCACCAACGCCACCGCGGCCGCGTACGCCCGGGAGAACGTCGTAGACGGCGAGGCGATGGCAGCGGTCTGCGGCCGGGGCGGGGGACTGGCCGCGTGCGCCGGCGTCAGCGCCTGCGCCCGCCCCGCGCCCGAGACCGGCGTCTACGCCGAGGTGCGCACCAGCATCCTGCGGGCGGACGGCTCGACGCTGCTGCCGCCGGTGTTCGCGCAGGCGGTGGTCGACGACTACGACGGAGCGGCCGTCACCGCCTGCGCCCGCGTCACCTGGGGTCCACCCCGGGCCGCGCGGACCCTCGGGCTGACGGTCTCCGCCTGCGACTGGGCCGACCTGACCCGCCGCGGGCGGACCTTCCCGTCCGCCGAGCGGACCGTCCGCGGCTACGACGACACGGACCCGGCGGCGTGCGGCCGGGGCGGCGTCGGCAGCCGGGGTGCGGGCGGCTTCCGCTGGGTGGCCGGCGCGGACGCGTCCTGCCGCACTCCGGTGTCGACCACCACGACGTTCCGGGTGACCGCGCGTACGCAGCGGCCCGCCGGCTGCCGGGACGTCCTGGAGACGTTGACGCCCGGGCAGGCGGTGGCCGTGCCGATCTTCAGCGCCGTCACCGACGCCGGCGACGGCGGGTTCGCGTACACCGTGCTGGGTGTCGGGGCCTTCGTCGTCACCGGCTGGCGGCTGCCCGGCTCGCGCTCGCCGCGGACGCCGGCCGGCTGCGGCGGGGGCGACTGCGTGTCCGGGTACTTCACGCGGGCACCGGTGCCCGGCGGAGGAACGGTCGGCGGGCCGGACCTCGGCGCACAGATCACCGCACTCATCGGTTGACCGAGGGGACAGACCACTGATGAACCGACGCATCATCGCGGTGCTCGCCGCCGTCGTCGTGGCCGCGGCCGGGGCCGGCGCCGTCCTGCTGTACGTCAGGTCGGCCGACTCCCGCGCCGTCGCCGGCAAGCAGGCGCGCACCGTGCTGATCGCCGAGAAGCAGATTCCGGCCGGCACCGACGGCCGTGCGCTGCGGGCCGGTGGCTACCTGCGGCAGACCCGGATGCCGACCGAGACGGTGCCGGACGACACCCTGGCGGCGGTCGAGCCGGACCTGGACGCGCTGGTCACCACTGCGACCGTCCAGCGTGGACAGTTGGTGCTGCGGACCATGTTCGGCACGGCGGTCGACAGCTCGGGGATGGCCATCCCCGACGGCAAGCTCGCGATCTCCGCCAAGGTCAAGTCGGCCGTGTTCGGCCCCGGTTCCGTGCGGGCCGGCACCCGGGTCGCGATCTTCTACACGTACACGCCGCTGTCGGAAGGCAAGATCGACGACGTGTCCGGCAGCGGGCTCGAGCGCGGCCGCGACACCAGGAGCGTCACCCGGGTGCTGATGACCGACATCGAGGTGATCTCGGTCGGCGTCGCCGCGGACGACGCGGTCGGGGACGCGCCGCTGCCGGCCACCGCCAGCACCGGCGACGTCGCCATGACCTTCGCCCTCGACCAGCGGCAGGCGGAGATCCTGGCGCACGCCACCGCCCTGGGCGGCCTGCTCAACGTCGGCCTGCTCGGCGACTCGTCCGACGTCAGCCCCGACCGCGGGGTCGACAACGGGACCCTCTTCGGGAAGGCGGGATGAGATGACCATCCTCTTCGAACCGAACCGGCAGTGGGCGGCGCACCTCGCGGCGTTGCTCGGCGCGGGCGTGCACGCCGTCGGCCAGGTCACCGACCTCCAGCGCCTGCTCGTTGACGCCGGCACCGAGCCGCTGGTGGTCGTCGGCCCGGGAGCGCCCGCCTCGGTGGCGTTGGAGGTCGCGGCTCAGCAGCGACTGGTGCGGCCGGCGCTCGGAGTGGTGCTGCTCCGCGAACGCCTGGACGTGGAGACCATGTCGCAGGCGCTGCGGGCGGGCGTGCGGGAGGCCGTCGACGCGCACGACCGGACCGCCGTGCGGACGGCCTGCAGCCGGTCGCTCGAGGTGTCCCGCCAGCTGACCGGCGCGCCGGCGGCGGCACCGCAGGGGGAGGCGAAGATCGTCACGGTCTTCTCGGCCAAGGGTGGCTGCGGCAAGTCCACGATGGCCACCAATCTCGCCGTCTGTCTGGCGGAGGGCGGGAGACGGCGGGTCTGCCTCGTCGACCTCGACCTCGCGTTCGGCGACGTCGGGATCATGCTCCAGCTCTCGCCGGACCGGGGCATCGCCGACGCCGTCGCCTCGCGGGAGCGGATCGACGCCGGGCTGATCCGGGCGTTGCTGACGTCGTACGCCCCGGGGGTGGACGTGCTGCTCGCGCCGGTCGGGCCGACCGAGGCGGAGCGCGTCGACCGGGACCTCGTGGTCGCGGTGCTGGCCGCGGTCCGCACGATGGCCGACTACGTGGTCATCGACACCCCCGCGCACTTCACCGAGGGCGTGCTGGCGGCGCTCGACGTCACCGACGTCCACGTGCTCGTCGCGACGCCCGACGTGCCGGCGCTCAAGAACCTGCGGATCGCGATGGACATGCTCGACCTGCTCGGGCTGGGCAAGGACAACCGGCTGGTGGTGCTCAACCGCAGCGACGCCAAGGTCGGCCTCTCCGGTGCCGACATCGAGCGCGTGCTCCAGGCCCGCACCACCGCACACATCCCGTCCAGCCGCGACGTGCCGATCTCGATCAACCGCGGCACGCCGATCGTGGTCGAGAAGCCCGGCCACCCGGTCAGCAAGGCGATCCGCGACCTGGCCGCCGGCCCGATCGCGCAGCGGGCGGGCGCCGCCCGTGGCCGCCGGTGGCAGCGGGCCGGCCGATGAGCCTGACCGACCGGCTCTCGCAGCGGCACTCCGCCGGCGGCGACAGCGGCGCCTGGCCGACCCGCGCGCACGTGGGCTCGGCGGCCGCCCTGCGCGTGCGGGTGCACCGTGAGCTGCTCGCCATCCTCGGGCCACAGCTCTACGACCAGCGCACCGGCGACCAGGCGCTGGAGCAGAAGGTCCGGGAGACCATCAACGACGTGCTGGCCCGCGACGACTCGCCCCTGGCGGTCGCCGACCCGGCCCGCGTCGCCGCCGAGCTGATCGACGAGATCCTCGGTCACGGCCCCGTCGAGCCGCTGCTGCGCGACCCGGACATCACCGAGATCATGGTCAACGGCCCGAACCGGATCTTCGTCGAGCGGTTCGGGCAGATCCACCAGGTCGACGCGACCTTCGTCGACGAGGACCACCTGCGGCGGGTGATCGACCGGATCGTCTGGCGGGTGGGCCGGCGGGTCGACGAGGCGAGCCCGATGGTGGACGCCCGCCTGCCCGACGGCAGCCGGGTCAACGTCGTGCTGCCGCCGATCGCGCTGGACGGCTCGATGCTGACGATCCGCAAGTTCGCCCGCGAGGCGTTCACGGTCGACGACCTGATCGGCTTCGGCACGGTCACCCAGGAGGTGGCCCAGCTGTTGTACGCGTGCGTGCGCGGCCGCCTCGACGTCGTGATCAGCGGTGGCACGGGGTCCGGCAAGACGACGACCCTCAACGTCCTGTCCGGCTTCATCCCGCCCGACGAGCGGATCGTCACCATCGAGGACGCCGCCGAGCTCCAGCTCCGCCAGGACCACGTGCTGCGGTTGGAGGCGCGCCCGCCCAACATCGAGGGCCGGGGCGAGATCACCATCCGCGACCTGGTCCGCAACTCGCTGCGGATGCGGCCCGACCGGATCGTCATCGGCGAGGTCCGCGACGGCGCCGCGCTGGACCTGCTCCAGGCGATGAACACCGGCCACAACGGCTCGTTGACCACGGTGCACGCCAACGCGCCGCGGGACTCGATCGCCCGGCTCGAGACGATGGCCATGATGGCGGGCCTGGACCTGCCGGTGCGCGCCATCCGCGAGCAGCTGGCCTCCGCCGTCGACGTGATCCTGCACCAGGACCGCCTGCGCGACGGCTCGCGCCGGATCACCCACGTCTCCGAGGTGATCGGCATGGAGGGCGAGGTCGTGACCCTCCAGGACCTGTTCGTCTTCGACCATCGGGCCGGCCTCGACGAGCACGGCCGGCACCGCGGGACGCTGCGCTGGACCGGCCTGCGGCCCCGGTTCCTGGACACGCTCGCGGACAGCGGGATCCCGCTGCCCGCCGGGCTCTTCGAGAGCCCGCCGTGGTGACCCGGCGGCTGCTCGGCGCCGCCGCCGCAGGGCTCGCGGTCGGCCTGCTGACCGGTCCGGCGGCACACGCGGACAGCGACCTGCCGGTCTCGGTCGCGGACGTGAGCCCGGGCCAGGTGCGGCTCGTGGCGGCGCTGCCGGGCGGGCGCGTCACCGTCTCCCGCGACGGCTACGCGCTGCCCGCGACCGTCCGGGCCGGCGTCGCGGCCGGAGCGGCGCCGGCCCGGACCCTGACCGTCGTGGTCGACGCCGGTCCGCAGAGCCTGGGCACGGCCCGGACCGCGGTGGCCGCGCTGGCCGCCGGCGTGCCGGGCGACGTCTCGCTCGGGCTGGTCGCGGCGACGGACCCGCCGGTGGTGACCGTGTCGCCGACCCGGGACCGCGCCGCCTTCCGGGCCGGCCTCGACCGCCTGCGGGCCGAGGCCGGCCCGGGTCCACCGACCGCGCTGCGCACGGCGGCGGCCCTGGCACCGAGGTCGGGCGAACGACGGCTGCTGCTGGTCGACGCCGAGGGGGCGACCCGTGGGTCCGGTGCCGACATCGCGGACGCCCTGGCCCGGGCCGGTCAACG
This sequence comes from Asanoa sp. NPDC049475, assembly GCF_040676915.1. Lineage (NCBI taxonomy): Bacteria > Bacillati > Actinomycetota > Actinomycetes > Micromonosporales > Micromonosporaceae > Asanoa > Asanoa sp. NPDC049475. The sequence continues at coordinate 643,476 of NZ_JBFAPY010000005.1, forward strand.
CCTCGACGTGGTCTCGCTCGGTGCGACGGGTGCGGGCCTGCGCGAGCTCGCCTCCGCGACCGGTGGTGGTTCCCGGTCGGCGACGGACGACACCCTGGCCGCCTCGCTCCGGTCGGCCGCCACGCTGCCGGCGCTGGTCACCATCACCGTGTCGGTGCCCGCCGAGCTCGCCGGCTCCTCGACCTCGTTGCGGGTCAGCGCCGGCACCGGTGCGGCCCGGCGCACCGGCGAGGTCAAGGTGCGGTTCGCGCCCGCGCCCGCCCCGGCTGAATCGGGGAGCGGTCCACGCTTGCTGGTGCCCCGGCTCGGCTCCGGCGTGCTCGGCATCCTGGTCTTCGCGGTGCTGCTGGTGGCGCTGCTGCTGGTGGTCTTCGGCGCGGGCGGCACCCGCCGGCAGCGCCGGCTCGACCAGGTCCAGCGATTCCGCCTGGCCGGCCAGGGTGGCGGCGTCCCGGTCATGTCCGGCGCCGGGTTCGCGGGCACCGTCTCGGGCGGGGTGGCCCGAGCGACCCGCCAGGCACCGCGAACCGACGATGCCGGCCCGGCGACGGGCCAGGGCTGGAAGGTCCGGCTGGCCGCCATGGCCGTCGGCGTCGCCGTGCTCGGGCCGCTGGTCGGCCTGTTGGGCATCGTGCTCGGCGCCCTGCTCGGCGCGCTGCTCTCGGCGCTCTTTCCCCGGGTCCGCGAGCGCCGCCGCCGGCAGTCGTTCGCCGACCAGCTTCCCGACGCGCTCGCGCTGATCGTGAGCTCGCTGCGCTCGGGCTTCTCGCTGACCCAGTCGCTGGACGCGGTCGTGCGGGACGCCCCGCCCGGTCCGCTGGCCGTCGAGCTCGGCCGCGCGATGGCCGAGGTGCGGTTGGGCGCCGACCTGGCGGACGCACTGGACCGGGCGGCCGAGCGGGTCGGCAACCAGGACCTGGCCTGGGCGGTGATCGCCATCCGGATCCAGCACGAGACCGGCGGCAACCTCGCCGAGACGCTGGAGACCACGGTGGACACGATCCGGGAGCGGGCGCGGCTGCGCCGGCACGTGCGGGCGTTGTCGGCCGAGGGGCGGCTGTCCGCGTACCTCCTGCTGGGTCTGCCCGTCGCGATCGGCGCCTGGATGTTCCTTGTCAGCCGCGACTACCTGAGCGTGCTCTGGACCACGACGGCGGGCCTGGTCATGCTCGTCACGGCGGGTCTGCTGATGGCGCTCGGCGCGTTCTGGATGTCCCGCTGGCTGAAGGTCGAGGTCTGAGGATGCTGCTGGTCATCGGGTTGGTCGCGGTCACCGTGGGGTTGGCCGGCGCCGCCGTCGCGCTGGCCGGTGGCCGCCCGCAGGAGGCCGTCACCCGCACCGTCGAGACGGCCGACCGGGGCTACCGGGTGCCCGGGGTCCGGGTCGCCCGTCCCGCCCGCGGCGCCGGGGCGTTGCCGCCCGCGGCGTACGCCCTCGGTCACGCACTGGGCCGTGGCGGTGTGTCGGCCTGGCTGACCCGGCGGCTCGACCAGGCCGGCAACCCCGGCTGGCTCAACGTGCCCAAGGTGATCGCCTACCAGGGACTGCTCGTGGTGGTGGGCGCCACGGCCGGGCTCGCGCTCGCCGTGCTCGCGGCGCCGCCGCTGGGTTGGCCGGTGTGGACGGTGCTGGGTGCCGCGGCCGGCTATGCGGCGCCGGCCCTGCTCGTGCTGCATCTCGCCCAGGAACGGCAGGAGTCGGTCCGGCGTACGCTGCCCGACGTCCTGGACACCCTCGTCGTGACCGTGGAGGCCGGGCTCGGCTTCGAGGCCGCGCTGGCCCAGGTGGTGCGCAACGGACGCGGGCCGATGGTCGGCGAGTTCGCCCGGGTCCTGCACGAGATGCAGATCGGCCGGCCGCGGGTCGACGCGCTGCGCGAGATGGCGGCCCGCACCACGGTGACCGAGCTACGGGCATTCGCGTCGGCGGTGGTGCAGGCGACGACGCTCGGCATCCCGATGGGCCAGGTGCTGCGCCAGCAGTCGGCCGAGATGCGCCTGCGCCGCCGGCAACGGGCGGAGGAAGCGGCCCAGAAGGTCCCGGTGAAGATCCTGTTCCCGATGGTCTTCTGCATCTTCCCGGCCCTGTTCGTGGTCGTGATCGGTCCGGCCGCGATCAAGATCCTGCGAGCCTTCGGTGGCTGAGGCCGCGACCGGCTCAGCGGGCGCGGCCGGAGTCGCCGGTCCGGGCGGCTCGGCCTGCGCGGGCGGCTCGGCCTGTGTGGTCGGCTCGGCCTGTGTGGTCGGCTCAGCCGGCCTGGGGCAGGTCGCCGCCGCCGGCCGTCTTCGCGCGCACGCGGGCGACGTAGGTGCGCACGGTCGACTCGCCCAGCCCCAGTGCGTCGGCCACCGCCGCCGGGGTCAGGCCGTTGCGGAGCAGGTCGTAGACCTCCCGCTCCCGGCGGCTCAGCCCGGGAGCCCGGTGCTGGCGGAGCGCGGCGTTCAGAGAGTGGGCCGAGTAGCTGCCCCCGCCCGACAGGCAGGCGCGGATGGCCGCCGCGACCTCGACCGCGCCGGCCTCCCGCGACACGTAGGCGGCCACGCCCGCGGTGAGGGCGCGTTCGAGCAACCGGTGCGTCGGCGTGCCGACGACCAGCACCGGCAGGTGTGGCCGGGTCCTGCGCAGGCGCTCGGCCAGGGCGATCCCGTCGCCGTCCGGCAGACGAAGATCAACGGTGACGAGGTCCGGTGCGAGGGACTCGACCACCCGTTGCGCCTCGACCGCCGAGGCCGTGCGGCCGGTCAGCTCGGTGTTGGCGACCGAGGTCACCGCGCGGCTGATCATCAGGTGTGTCGCCGCGTTGGCGTGGATGGCGAAGACGGTCGTCGCCACTGCACCACTCCGATCCGCTCGGTTCCTTCCTTGGCCCCGTGTGAAGTCCTGCCGACGGTACTTGACACGCCTATGGATCCACCTAGGACCGACTTAGCTGTCGATTAGGTCTTGCTTAAATCGGAGGGAGGATTCGACATAGTGCAGGACGAGACGCTCAGTTCCCGCTACCGGCTCACGCGCCGGCTCGGCGCGGGCGGCATGGGCGTCGTCTGGCAGGCGTACGACCAGGTCCTCGATCGTGAGGTGGCCGTCAAGCTGCTGGCGCCCCAGTTCGCCCGGGATGCCGAGTTCCGTCGCCGGATCCTGGCCGAGGCCCGCGCGGCCGGCCGGCTCAGCCACCCGCACATCGCGAGCGTCTACGACTACGGCGAGACGACCGGTCCCGGCGATCCGCTCCCGTTCGTCGTGATGGAGCTCCTGCAGGGCCGCTCGCTCGAGCAGCGGCTCAAGCGCGGCCCGATCGGGGTCGAACCGGCTCTGCGGATCTGCGCCGAGGTCGCCTCCGCGCTCGCCGCCGCACACGCCCGCGGCGTGGTCCACCGTGACGTCAAGCCCGGCAACGTGATGCTGCCGGCGGGCGGCGCCAAGGTGGTCGACTTCGGACTCGCCGCCGTGGCCGGGGCACGCGACGCGGTCGAGGGCGAGCTCGTCCTCGGCACGCCGGCCTACCTCGCGCCGGAACGGCTCGACGGGCGGCCGGTGGTGGCCGCCACCGACGTGTACGCGCTGGCCCTCCTGCTCTACCGCCTGCTCGCCGGCCGGCTGCCGTGGACCGCCGAGACGAGCACGCAGATGCTCGAGGCGCACATCTACCTGGAGCCGGAGCCGTTGCCGAAGCTGCCCGGCGTGCCGCCGGTCGTCCGCGACCTGCTGCACCGCTGTCTGGACAAGGAGCCGGACGCCCGCCCCGCCAGCAGCGAGGTGACCGTGACGCTGGCCCGCGCGGCCGGGATCCGGGTCCCGCTGGACGGAGTCGACGACGACGAGCCGGACGAGGTCGAAGAGGCGGCGCCGCTCGAGCCCGGGCCGGGCGCGGGGACCACGGCCGACCGGCGGCCCCTGCGCGCCGCCACCGGCGGGCTGCCCCGCGCCGGGCCGTTCGCGTCCCGCCTCGGTGCTGAGCTCGACGTCGCGCTGGACCACGTCGACCTGCGCCGCCAGGCGAGCGGGCTGTTGCGTGAGACGGTCGGGTTCGACCTGGCGATCTGGGCGGTGCTCGACCCGGTGACGCTGATGTGGGCGGCCTGCGTGGTCGACGGCGGCCCGCACGACGCGTCCCTCGAACGCGAGCTGTTCGCCAACGAGTACGGCCAGGACGACGTGCTGCGGCTGGTCGACCTGGCCGGCGACCAGCGCATCGGCACGCTGGACGCCGCCACGCACGGCGACCCGGCGCTGAGCCCGAGGTTCCGGGGCGTCCTGCGGCCACGCGGCTTCACCGACGAGCTCCGGGCCTCCTTCCACGACGCCGACGGCACCTGGGGGGCACTGTTCGCTTACCGGGCCGGCGGCGTCTTCACCAGCGCGGACGTGGCCCAGGTGGCGCCCGCGGGCCGGTTGCTCGGGGCGGCCCTGCACAACGCGTTGGCGCGCGGGCACGAGGCCCCGCCGCCTCCCGAGCCCTCGCCGGTCCCGGGCGAGCCGGCCCCACGCGCCTCGCGGTTCCGCCTGCCCCGGCAGCGGCGGGCACGCGGCCGCGCCGACCTGACCTCGGCCGCTCCGCCGGCACCCGCCACGGCCGAGCCGGACTCCGACTCGGGCCGCCTCGTCCTGTCACCCGACGGCCGCCTGCTCGACGTGACGGCCTCGGCCCGCGGCGTCCTCGACGCGGTGGAGCTCGACCGGGTCGGCACCGCCGTCGCCAAAGGCCGCCGCACCGGCCTGGTCGACACGTCCGGCGCCCTGCGGTACGACGGCCGCTGGTTGGCGTTCCACGCCGTCGACCTGGAGAGCGCGATCGCGGTGAGCGTGGGCCGCATCCGCCCGCACGAGATCAGCGCCTTCGTCGTGCGGGCCCGGGGCCTGCGGCCCTGGCACGGCACGATCCTCGGCGCGGTCGCCCGGGGCCGCAACACCCGGCAGATCGCCCGCGAGCTGAGCCTGTCGGTCTACGCGGTCGAGGACGGCCTGACGGCGCTGCTGGCGGCCTTCCGCGCCGACAGCCGGGCGGAGCTGCTGACCAGCCTGTTCTTCGACCACTACGTCCCGTTCCACGCCTCCGACGTCGTCCTGCGCGGGTAGGGTTCAAGAGGTGTCTCGACGATGGGGGAGTCGTCATGACAACACTTGCCTACGAGACGTACGTGGCGCCCGCGAAGCCGGTGGTGTCCGATGACCTGCCCGCCGGCGAGACGACGGAGATGTGGTCTCCGACCAGCGCGACCCTGATCCACGGCGAGCGCGACGCGGTGCTCGTCGACGCGCTGCTGACCGACCGCGAGGGCTACGACCTGGCCGACTGGATCGAGGAGTCGGGCAGGGACCTGACCACGATCTACGTCACGCACGGGCACGGCGACCACTTCTTCGGCGCCGCCGCGGTGCTGGAGCGGTTCCCGGACGCCCGGCTGGTGGCCACCTCCGAGGTGGTCGACGTGATGGCCGAGCAGGTCGAGCCGGACCTGCTCGACGGGTTCTGGCGCGCCAGGTTCCCCGACCAGATCGGCGACCCCGTGGTGGCCGAGCCGCTCGACGGCGACACCATCGAGCTCGAGGGACAGGAGCTGCACGCCGTCGCGCTCGGGCACAGCGACACCGACCACACCACCGCGCTGCACGCACCGTCGATCGGGCTGGTCGTGGCCGGCGACAGCGTCTACAACGGCGTGCACCTCTATCTGGCCGAGGCCGGCCGGGACGGGCTCGACGGCTGGTTCGACGCGTTGGACACCGTGGCCGGGCTGCGACCGCGGGCGGTGGTGGCCGGCCACAAGCGCGCCGACGCCGACGACCGCCCGACCGACGTCGACGCGACCCGCGACTACCTGCGCGACTGGGTCGAGGCGGTGCGCCGCACCTCCGACGCGCAGGCGCTCTACGACACGATGATCGAGCGCCACCCCGACCGGATCAACCGGGCCGTCCTCTGGCATTCGGCGGAGGCCGCCAAGAGCTAGGGCGCACGCCGGCGCGGCGGCGAGTCGGCCGCCGCGCCGGTGGTGTTCGTCAGACCGAGATCCGGCCGGCGCCGGCCCCTGCCGAGACGCTCGCCTTGACGCCGCTGGCGCTGTCGAGCTGGTACGAGTAGGGAATGCCGGAGACGCTCCCTCCACCGCTCTCCGGGGTGCCGGAGCCGGTGAAGTAGTTGTTGCGCTGGACGATCGCGCCGTCGTCCGAGTCCGCGTAACCGACCAGCGTGGGCTCGTCGACGCTCTCGAAGTAGTTGCCCTCGACCAGCACGCCGGCGCCCATCGTGGACGCGACGCCGTACTCGTTGCCGCGGTAGTAGTTGTTGTAGACGTGCACCGGGTTGCCGAACCGGACCCGCGGGTGGCGGGTGCCGGAGCCGTCGAACCAGTTGTGGTGGTACGTCACCCGCAGGTGGCCCCGGTCCTCGCCGGCGTTGTCGTCGCTGTGGCCGAGGAGCATGGACTTGTCGTGGCCGTACACCCGGTTCCAGGAGACGGTCACGTAGTCCGACGCCCGCTTCACGTCGACCGCGCCGTCGTACCCGTTGGTGAAGCTGTTGTGGTCGACCCAGACCCGCGTGGAGTACTGGACGTTGATCGCGTCGTCGTCCCAGTCGCGGAACGAGATGTTGCGGATGATCACGTTGCTGGCGTTGGAGACGTTGAGCCCGCAACCGGCGATCGTCGCGCCGGAGTTGCCGAGGATCGTCTTGTTCGACCCGACCGAGATCATCCCGGAGCACGAGATCGTGCCGGAGATCCGGACGACCCGAGCCGTCGACCCGGAGACCGCGCTGGACAGCGCCGACGAGCTCGTCACCGTGGTCGCGGACGCGCTGCCGCCGCCGGTGGTGCCGCCGCCCTGCGTGGCCCAACCGACCGGGCCGGTCTGCGGAGTGCCGCCACCGCCGCCGCCTCCGCCGCTGCCGACCGCGGCGAGCTGCCACTGCTGGTTCCAGCCGCCGAGGTCCGCGTACTGCGAGATGACGCCGCCGTCGGCCGTCGACCACTCCCAGATGTCGAGCGCCTTGCCGCTGTGCCGGTTGAGCAGCTTCACGAAGCCGCTGTCGGTGTCCCGGACGGCGAAGTGCTGCCGGGTCGTGCCGTTGTCGGAGTTCGCGACGAGCTGCGTGCCGTCGTTCGCGTTCGGCAGCTCCAGGAACTTGCCACTGTGCCGCGAGCGCAGCTTGTAGTAGCCGCTGCCGGCGTCGACGAACTGCCATTGCTGCGCGTTGTTGTTGTTGCGGGTCCACTGCACGATCGGTGCGCCGTCGGCAGTGTTGAAGTTGTAGAGATCGATGGCCTTGCCGCTGTGCCGGGAGACGATCACGTAGTAGGCACCGGTGTCGATGGTGGCCGCTTGCGCGGGTGCGGCCACCACCTGCGTGACCGCGACGGCCGCGAGCAGGCCCAGGGCGCCTGCGAGCAGCGCGCGTACGCGGTGCGCGGGAGCGGAATGTCGCATGGGGACAAGACCTCCATTGCCGTTCAGCCGGCGGGGCTGGTCGCCGGCATGCTGAATTGGCCATAGGGCCGAGCTGGCTTAGGTAAGCGCTTTCCTCGGGGAAAGGTAGGCTTTTATAACCATGCTCGTCAATGCTTTGGCACGTGCAGGAAGTTTGCAATGCGTTCGGCTGAGGCCACCGCCGGTGTCGGGGTGCGATGATGTTGCGGTTTGCTGACTTTCTCGCCCGACTTCGACCACACGGAGCCTGAGCATGAGCGAAAAGCCGGACACCATCGTTCTGATCCACGGATTCTGGGTGACACCCCGCAGCTGGGAAGACTGGAAGGCGCATTACGAGGCGAAGGGCTTCACCGTCGTCACGCCGGCCTACCCCGGCTTCGAGGTCGAGGTCGAGGCGCTCAACGCCGACCCGTCGCCGATCGCCTCCCTGACCGCGCCGCAGGTCATCGAGCACCTGTCCGCGGTGGTCGGAGCGCTGCCGAAGCCGCCGATCCTGATGGGCCACTCGGCCGGCGGCGCGTTCACCCAGGTGCTGCTCGACCGGGGCTACGGCGCGTCGGCCGTAGTGCTCAACTCGGCGCCGACCGAGGGGGTCAAGGTCACCCCGCTCTCGCAGCTCAAGTCGACGTTCCCGGTGCTGAAGAACCCGGCCAACCGGCACCGCGCGGTCGGCTTCGACTTCGACCAGTGGAACTACGCGTTCACCAACACCTTCCCCGAGGACAGGGCACGGGCGCTCTACGAGCGCTACGCGATCCCGGCCTCGGGCGGCATCCTCTGGAACAGCGTGCTGGCCAACCTGATGCCCGGTCCGCAGGACATCGCGGTCGACTACCGCAACGCGGACCGCGCGCCGCTGCTGTTCATCTCGGGCTCCGAGGACCACATCATGCCGCCGAGCGTGCAGAAGTCGAACGCCGCGCACTACAAGGGCGACACGATCACCGAGGTGAAGCTGTACGAGGGGTACGCGCACCTGCTGCCCTCCCAGGACGGCTGGCAGGACATCGCCGACTACGCCCTGGACTGGGCACTCGAGCACGCCAAGTGACCCAGGCTCGGCTGACGCACGTCGGCGGCCCGACCACCCTGGTCGAGGTCGCCGGCTGGCGGCTGCTCACCGACCCGACCTTCGACCCACCGGGCCGGCGGTACGGGTTCGGCCTGGGCACCTCGTCGCGCAAGCTGACCGGCCCGGCCGTCGCGGTCGACGGCCTCGGCCCGATCGACGCGGTGCTGCTCACCCACGACCACCATGCCGACAACCTCGACGACGCCGGGCGCGCGCTGCTGTCCGTCGCGGACGACATCGTCACGACGGCGTCCGGGGCGCGCCGGCTCGGCGGGCGGGCACAGGGGTTGCGTCCCTGGCAGACCCTCACGCTGTCCCGGCCCGGACGGCCCAGCATCGAGGTCACCGCGACGCCCTGCCGGCACGGCCCGCCGCTGAGCGGCCCGCTGGTCGGCGACGTGATCGGCTTCGCCCTGCGGTGGGAGGGACAGCGGCACGGCGCGCTCTGGTTCACCGGCGACACCGTGCTCTACGGCGGCGTGCGCGGCGTCGCCGACCGCGTGCAGGTCGGCACCGCCGTGCTCCACCTCGGCGGCGTGCGGTTCCCGATCACCGGCCCGTTGCGCTACTCGTTGACCGCGCGACGGGCCGTGCGGCTGTGCGAGCTCGTCCGCCCGCACACCGCGATCCCGGTGCACTACGAGGGCTGGAGCCACTTCCAGGAGCCGCGGCCCGCGATCGAGCGGGCCTTCGGCGCCGCGCCGGAGGCCGTCCGTGGCAGCGTGCGGTGGCTCCCGATCGGTGCGCCGACGGATATCGACGTCTGACTGTTCCGCGCTATCGTCACCGGCATGCGGGTGGTCAGCCAGGAACGGGTCGTGCGGGGCGGCTGCGCGTTCTTCCTGCGGCACGGCACATTGGACATGGACGGCCTGGCCGGCAGCCTGTCGGTCAGCCGCGCCACGCTCTACCGCGTGGTGCACGGCCGCGACGCGATCCTCGGCGAGGTGCTGTGGCGGCTCGCCGAGCGGATGCTGGCCCGCGCCCGCGCGCAGACCACGAGCCCCGGCATCGACGGCGTCCTGGAGACCACCCGGCGGTTCGCCGACCAGGTCAGAGCGGCGGAGCCCTTCCTGGCCTTCCTGCATGCGGAGCCCGCGACGGCCGCGCGGGTGTTGTTCACCCCGGCCGGGGGAGTGCACGCCCGGGTGGTCGCGGCGCAGCGGGGCATCCTCGCCGCGGCGACCGACCCCGCCTGGTCACCGGGCGACCTCGACGGCGCCGCCTACCTCTACGTCCGGATCATCGAGTCCGCCTTGTACGCCGAGCTGCTCGGCGGTCACCGGGCCGACCCCGGCACCACCGAGCGGGCCGCCCGGGCGGTGCTCGAGGCCTGCTGAGACGGCCGTCTCAGCTTCCGTGCGACCGGTAGCAGCACGCATCGAAGACCACTTATGGTGCGGCGCAGGACCGTCGTCGTGAAGGAGCTCGCCGACATGACCCGTCTCTGGAGCCGCGCCGCGCTCGCCGCAGGACTGCTCGCCTCGCTCCTGTCCGCGGCCCCGGCGCACGCGGCCGGCCCCGCGCCGATCGCCCGTGCCACGGTATCCGGGCCGCTGCCCGGCACCGCGCCGGGCGACCCGAAGTCGACCGACCTCGCCGACACGTACCCCTTCTTCTCGACGCCCTTCGACCTGGCCCGGCACGGCTACGTGGAGGAGGAGTTCTACCTCTCCGGGGTCGCCGACGGGTGGGACACCCTTGGCACCCAGGTCGCCACCGACGTGCCTTACCGGACGCGACTGGTGGTCCGCCGGCCGGCGAACGTCCTCGCGTTCAGCGGCACCGTGCTGGTCGAGTGGCAGAACGTCACCGCCGGCTACGACCTCGACGCGCTGTGGAACGCCGAGGCGACCACCCGCGCCGGCCACGCCTGGGTCGGCGTCTCCGCGCAACGGGTCGGGGTGGACCAGCTTCGCGGCTGGAGCCCCACCCGTTACGGCACGCTGGACGTGACCGGCGGTCGGCAGTTCCTGACCGACGAGCTGTCGTACGACATCTTCGCCCAGGCGGGCAAGGCGATCGCCGACCCGCGCGGCGTCTCCCCGCTCGGCCGGCTGACGGCCCGCACGGTCCTCGCGATCGGCGCCTCGCAGTCGGCGTCCCGGATGACCGTCTACTACGACAAGGTGCTGCCGCAGGTGCGGCCGGTGTACGCCGGTTACGCCTTCGTCGTCGGCTCGGCGCCCACCCGGGTCGGGCCGGAGCCCGTCTTCCAGGTGCTGTCCGAGACCGACGTGCGCACACCGGTGCGGCCGGCCGACACGGACCGGTTCCGCCGCTGGGAGGTGGCCGGGGGTGCGCACAGCGGCTACCACGGCCAGGTCTACCGGGCGCCGATCCAGGCACGCGACCTCGGCGCGGCGCCGGTCTACGCGTGTGCGCAGCCACCGTTCAGCCAGGTGCCGGTGCAGCACGTGACGGCGGCGGCGTACGCACACCTGGAGAGGTGGGTCCGCCGCGGCACCCCACCGCCGACCGCGCCGCCGATCGAGTTCAACGCGGACGGCACGAAGGCCCGCGACGCCCTGGGCCTGATCCACGGCGGCATCCGACTGTCCCAGGTGGACGTTCCGACGGCCCTGAACACCGGAGACAACGCGGGCGAGTCGTTCTGCTTCCTGTTCGGCACGCACCAGCCGTTCGACGAGGCCACACTGGACGGTCTCTACCGCACGCACCTGGGCTACGTCGCGCGAGTGGTGGCCACCGACGTCCGCAACGTCGTCGCCGGCCACCTCCAGCCCGCGGACGCGGCGGAGAACCTACGGACGGCGCTGCGGTCCAGCGTCGGCCGCTGAGGAGATCCCGCCGGCGGCCTGCCGTCAGGCCGACACCGCCTGCCTGAGGGCCGCGACGAGGCGGTCGATGTCGTCCGGGGTGGTGCCGGCTCCCACGCTGGCGCGCAGGGCCGTCGCCGGCATCGGCAAACCCGTGCGGTGGGCGGCTTGGGTCAGCAGGTGGCGGCTGAACGGGTGCGCGCAGAACAGGCCCTCGCGTACGCCGATGCCGTGCTCCACGCTCAGCCACGTGGCCAGGTCGCCGCTGTCGTGGCCCGAGACCGCGAACGACACGATGCCCACCCGGTCGGAGCCGGCCGGGAAGGATCGCAGCACCGCCACGCCCGGGATGCCCGACAGCCGTCGCTCCAGGCGTGCTGACAGCCGGGCCTCGTGGTCCTGCCAGGCACAGCGGTCCGACGCCGTCAGCGCGGCGCAGACCGCTCCCAACGCCACCGCGCCGAACACGTTCGGCGTGCCCGCCTCGTGCCTCGACGGCCCGTCCGTCCACGTCACCGTCGTCCCGTCGTCGGTCACCCCGCGGGTCGCGCCGCCGCCGGACAGGTACGGCGGTGCCTCGTCCAGCCAGTCCGCCCGGCCCGCGAGCACCCCGCAGCCGAACGGCGCGTAGAGCTTGTGTCCCGAGACCGCCACGTAGTCCGCGTCCCACGACGCCAGGTCGACGGGCCGGTGCGGCGCCAGCTGGGCGGCGTCGACCGCCAGCCGGGCGCCGTGCCGGTGCGCCTCCCGCACCAGCTCGGCGATCGGCCACAGCTCGCCGGTCACGTTGCTGGCGGCGGTCACGGCCACGAGCACCGGCCGGGCCGCGCCGTCGCGCGCCCGGGCGGCCCGCAACGCCGCCGCCAGGGACGCCACCGCTGACGCCGGCGAATCGGGTATCGGCAACCGGTGCACCGAGGGCCACGGCAGCAGGCCGGCGTGGTGCTCGCCCAGGAACGTCACCGTCAGCGTGCGCGGCGGCAGGGCGTGGGCGAGCAGGTTCATCGCGTCGGTGGTGTTCCGCGTGAAGATCACCGAGTCGCCGGCGCGGGCTCCGAGGAAGTCGCCGATCGTCTGCCTGGCCCGCTCGTACGCGAGCGAGGTCCTCTGCGACAAGGCACCGGCGCCCCGGTGGACGCTTCCGTACCACGGCAACAGGTCCTCCACCGCCTCGACCGCGGCGCTGGCCACGGGCGCGGTCGCCGCGTAGTCGAGGTTGGCGAAGGGCAGCTTCCGCCCGTCAGGGAGCGCCACCGAAGGCGGCAGGGCAGCAAGAGTGATCACGAGGGCCTTCCGATGCTCGCGCTTGCCGAACACCGGGCGGCGTCGGCCAGGTCCTCACCCGGGGCACCCCATCGCGATGAAGGGTTGCCGGTCAGCAAGCCGGGGCTACGCGCTGACACTCATGACCTGGGGCCACCATACCCGCTCAGGCGTCCCGGCGGCGGAACAGGGTCACGGCGGCGGCCAGGACGGCGGCCACGAAGACCGCGAACACCGTCGCCGAACCCCATCGCCCGAACAGGCCGACCTCGGACGCCAGCCCGCCGGACGCCTCGCCCGCCGCACTGACCAGTTGCAGGCCGGCGGTGAAGGGCAGGAACCTCACCGCCGGGTGCAGCCAGTCCAGGGCCGGCACGTACGACAGCCGGAAGACGAGCTGCTCGACGATCATCGGCGTCACCAGGAGAACCACGAGGGCGCCCGGCACACCGCGCAGCAGTTGTCCCAGGGCGACGCCGACGACCGCCCAGAGCACCGCGAGCAGCACGTAGCCGATCACCGTCACGTCGGTCAGCGACGGCGTGTCCGCCCAGAACGGCATGGTCGCCGCGACGTTGAGCGACACGGACACCACCGTGACGACCAGGGCCGTCAGCCCGACGACGAGCACCTTCGCGGCGAACAGCAAGCCCCGGAGCGGCACCGTGGTCAAGGTCGGCTGGATCGTGCCGTAGCGGTACTCGTGGCCCGACGCGAACACCCCGACCACCGCGAGCAACACCACCGCCATCGGCACCGGCGCGTTCGCACCGCCGCCGGTCACCGCCGCCGCGACCACGTCGACCGTCGGGTCGGCCGCCAAGGAGGCGACCAGCAGCGCGATCGCCACGTTGAGGACCAGGGCCGAGCCGATCAGCCAGTAGGTCGACCGCAACGTGCGCAGCCGCACCCACTCGAAGCGCAGCGCGTCACCCATGCGCCACCGCCACGTACTCCGAGGCGTCTCCGGTCGCGGTCATGAACGCCGCCTCCAGCGAGGCCGTCGTCGTGGTGAGCTCGTGCAGCCGGACACCGTTGTCGAACGCGACGTCGCCGATCGCCACCGCGTCGGCGCCGGCGATCCGCAACCCGCCGGCCTCCGTCGGCTCCACGCTGACTCCGTCGAGGCGGCGCAGCGCGTCGGCCAGTGCCGAGGCCTGGGGGCTGCGCACCAGCACCGTCGACCGGGTGAACTCGCGCACGAACCCGTCGACCTTCCCCTGGTAGATCATCCGGCCGCGCCCCACGACCACGAGCTCGTCCGCCATCAGCTCCATCTCCGAGAGCAGGTGGCTGGAGACGAACACCGTGCGGCCTTCGGCCGCCAGCGCCCGCAGCACGTCGCGCAACCAGTGGATGCCGTGCGGGTCCAGGCCGTTGGCCGGCTCGTCGAGGATCAGCGTGCCCGGGTCGCCCAGCAGCGCCTGGGCCAGCCCGAGCCGTTGCGCCATGCCGAGCGAGAAGCCCTTGGGCTTGCGACGCGCGACATCGGCGATGCCCACGAACTCGAGCACCTCGTCGACCCTGGAGACCGGGATGCCGCTGCCCGCGGCGAGCATGCGCAGATGGTTGCGGGCGGTGCGGGTCGGGTGGAAGGCCCGCGCCTCCAGCACCGCGCCGATCTCGCGCATCGGGTGCCGCAGGGTGCCGAACCGCCGACCGTCGAAGAGGGTCTCGCCGGCGCCGCGGTCGAGGTCGAGCATCAGTCGCATGGTGGTCGACTTGCCGGCACCGTTGGGGCCGAGAAAGCCGGTGACCATGCCAGGGCGGACCTCGAACGAGAGGTCGTCGACGGCGACCTTCGCGCCGTACCGCTTGCCCAGGTGGGTAGCCAGGATCATGCGTGCAGGATCGCCCAGGGTTGCTGTGCCTGGCCTGAGAGCCCACAGTGGTGGCGTGAGACGTGCCCTGGCCGCGCTGACCGTCGCGGCGTTCGTCACCCTCGTGGTCGACGTCGTCGCCGGACACCGGTCGGCGGTGTCGCTCGCGCCGGCGGTCGCGTTCGTGCTCGCCGCGACGCTCGGCTTCGGACCGGTCGAGCGCAACCTGCGGCGATGGCCGCGGTACGCGTACATCGTGGCGCTCTTCCTGCTCGGCGGCGCCGTCTTCACGGCCTCCGGTGGCTACGTCGGCGCCGCGCTGCTGCTGGTCGTGCTGGTGAGCCAGACCACGTTGCTGCTGCCCCTGCCGGCGGTGGTCGTGGTGGTCGTGCTGGTGCCCTTCTTCCACACCGGCATGGCCTTCGCCGAGGGTCTACGCGAGGGCCTGGGCCTGTTCGCCGCCGCTGTGTTCGCCGCCGTGCTGACCAAGCTGTTGGTCCGCGAACAGGAAGCCCGAAAACAGCTTCGGGAGTACGCGTTGCAGGCGGAGGAACTGGCCGCGGTGCGGGAACGCAACCGGGTGGCCCGCGACATCCACGACGGGCTCGGGCACTCGCTGACCGTGGTGCAGATGCAGATCAAGGCGGCTCGCGCGGTGCTGGTGGCCCAGCCCGACCGGGCCGACGACGTCCTGGCGAAGGCGCAGGACCAGGTCGAGGAAGCACTCCGGGAGGTGCGCCGCTCGGTGGGAGCGCTGCGCGAACGACAGCCGGCGGTGCCGTTGCCGGAGGCGCTGAAGGCGTTGGCGGCCGAGACCTCGGCGGCCGGCGTGCCGACCGGTCTCGACGTCACCGGCCCGGTGCGAGCACTGCCGGCCGAGGCCGAGGAGGCCCTGTTCCGGGCCGCTCAGGAAGGGCTGACGAACGTGCGCAAGCACGCGAACGCGCGGGGAGCCGCGGTGACCCTGGACTACTCACGAGCGGCGGAGGTGCGGGTCGAGGTGCGCGACGACGGCACCGGCGCCCAGGCCGACACCGCCGGGTTCGGCCTGCTCGGCCTGCGCGAGCGCGCCGCGCACCTGGGCGGCCGGATGAGCCTGGAGTCGGTGCCCGGCCAGGGTTCGACGCTGTGGGTGGAGGTGCCCGGGTGACCGTGCGGGTGCTGCTCGTCGACGACCAGGCGCTGTTCCGCGAGGCGCTGGCGATGCTGCTCGGCGTCCAGGCCGACATCGAGATCGTGGGTGAGGCCGGGGACGGCGCGCGGGCACTCGCGGCGGTGGCGACGCTCGCACCCGACGTGGTGCTGATGGACCTGCGGATGCCGGTGCTCGACGGCGTCGCCGCCACCCGGCGCGTGCGGTCCGAGCATCCGGGCGTACGCGTGATCGCCCTGACCACCTTCGACGACGACGCGGACGTGTTCGCGGCCCTGCGCGCGGGGGCGGTCGGCTACCTGCTCAAGGACGTGTCGTCGGCCAGGCTGGTGGAGGCGGTGCTGGCGGCGGCCCGCGGCGAGTCGGTGCTCCAGCCGTCGGTCGCCGCCAAGCTGGTGGCCCGCATCGCGGCGGAGCCCGCCGAGGTCGCGCCGCTGACCCAGCCGCTGTCGGAGCGGGAGCTGGAGGTGGTCCGGCTGCTCGCCGGCGGCCGCAGCAACCGGGAGATCGCCGCCGCGCTGTTCCTGGCCGAGGGCACCGTCAAGAACCACGTGACCAACGTGCTCGGCAAGCTCGACGCCCGCGACCGCACCCAGGCCGCCCTGCGCGCCCGGGAGCTCGGCCTGCTCTGAGGTCACATGACCCCGGTCATGACCTTCGGCACCTGCGTGCGCCGAGCCCGCGCCGGGAGGATCGTCCACATGAGCACATCGACGCACAGCAGCCGCCGAGGCCACCTCCGCTTCGCCCTCCACTACCTCGAGATGGTCGTCTCGATGCTGGTCGGCATGTTCGCCCTGGGTCCACTGTGGTCCATGGCGTTACCCGGCCTGGCCGACCATCCCGCCGCCGACGCGTTGGTGATGGCCACCGACATGTCCGTCGGCATGGCGGCCTGGATGGCGATCCGTCGCCACGCGTGGCCGCGAATCGCGGAGATGGTCGCCGCGATGTACGCGCCCTTCGTGGTGCTGCTCGTGCCCTACTTCCTGGGCGCCGTCTCCGGGCACGGCCTGATGATGGGCGGCCACGTGCTGATGTTCGTGACCATGCTGGCCGCCATGTGGTGGCGCCGGGCGGACTACTACCACCACCATCACTGAGCGGTCACCGGTGACGAGACCTCGAAGGTCAGGGCGCCCTCCCGTTCGCCGACCGTGACCTTCTGGCCCGCCGAGAGTCGCCCGTCGAGCAGCATCTCCGACAGCCGGTTGTCGACCTCGCGCTGGATCGTGCGGCGCATCGGGCGCGCGCCGTAGGCCGGCTCGTAGCCCCGGTCGACCAGCCACCGGATCGCCTCCGGGGTGAACTCGGCGGCGATGTCCTGGGCGTGCATCCGCCGCCGGGTCTGCTCCAGCATCAGGTCGGTGATCGCGACGAGCTGCTCGGGGTCCAGCCGCCGGAAGATGACGATCTCGTCGATCCGGTTGATGAACTCCGGGCGCAGCTCCTCCCGCAGCCGGCGGGTGACGCGGTCGGCGAGGTCGCGGTCGGCGTCGCCACTGCCCGCCGTGGCGAAGCCGACCGACGGCTGCTCCGCGGTGATCAGCTCGGAGCCCAGGTTGCTCGTCATGATCAGCACGGTGTTCTTGAAGCTGACCGTGCGGCCCTGGCTGTCGGTGAGCCGGCCGTCGTCGAGCACCTGGAGCAGCAGGTTGAACACGTCCGGGTGCGCCTTCTCGATCTCGTCGAGCAGGACCACCGAGTACGGAGCTCGGCGCACCGCCTCCGTCAGCTGGCCGGCCTCGTCGTACCCGACATAGCCGGGAGGCGCGCCGACCAGCCGGCTGACCGTGTGCCGTTCCTGGAACTCGCTCATGTCGAGGCGGATCATCCGGTCCTGGTTGCCGAACAGGGTCTCCGCCAGCGCCCGGGCCAGCTCGGTCTTGCCGACGCCGGTCGGGCCGAGGAACAGGAAGCTGCCGATCGGCCGGTTCGGGTCGCCCAGCCCGGTCCGCGACCGGCGGATCGCCTGCGCGACCACCCGAACCGCCTCGTCCTGACCGACCAGCCGCTCGTGCAGGCGCGCCTCCAGGTTGGCGAGGCGCTCCTTCTCCTCCTCGCTGAGCTGCCGCGCCGGGATGCCGGTCGCCCGGGAGACCACCTCGGCGATGTCGTCCGGCGTCACCTCCGGCACCTTGCTCTGCCCGTCGGCGTCCCGTTCCTCGATCTGCTTGCGCAGCCCGGCGACCTCGTCGCGCAGCTCGCTGGCCCGCTCGAAGAGCTCCGCGGCGACCGCCTGGTCCTTGTCGCGGCAGAGCTGGTCGATCCGCTCCTCCAGGTCGCGCTCGTCCTTGGCCACCGACCGGCTGCGCAGCTGCACGCGGGCACCGGCCTGGTCCATCAGGTCGATCGCCTTGTCCGGGAGGAACCGGTCGGTCAGGTAGCGGTCGGACAGCTCGGCCGAGGCGATCAGCGCCTGGTCGGCGAACCGCACTCCGTGGTGCGCCTCGTACCGGTCGCGCAGCCCGCGCAGGATCTCGATGGTGTCCTCGACGCTCGGCTCCGGCACCAGGATCGGCTGGAAGCGCCGCTCCAGCGCGGCGTCCTTCTCGATGTAACGCCGGTACTCGTCGAGCGTGGTCGCGCCGACCGCGTGCAGCTCGCCGCGGGACAGCGCCGGCTTGAGGATGTTCGCCGCGTCGGTCGCGCCCTCGCCGCCGCCCGCGCCGACCACCGTGTGGATCTCGTCGATGAACACGACCAGGTCGTCGGAGTGGGTACGCACCTCGTCCAGCAGGTTCTTGAGCCGTTCCTCGAAGTCGCCCCGGTAGCGGGTGCCGGCGACCAGCCCGGTCACGTCGAGCTGCACGAGCCGCTTGCCGGTCAGCGTGCGCGGCACCTCGCCGTCGACGATCCGCTGGGCCAGCCCCTCCACGATCGCGGTCTTGCCGACGCCGGCCTCGCCGATCAGCACCGGGTTGTTCTTGGTGCGCCGGGCCAGCACCTCGACGCACTGCTCGATCTCGTCCGCGCGGCCGACGACCGGGTCGATCCGGCCTTCCCGGGCCATCGCGGTCAGGTCCCGCCCGTACTGGTCGAGCGTGGGTGTGTCGGTCTCCTGCTGCTGTTGCGCCGGCCGCGGCACGGTCTGCGCGCCGGGCCGGGACGCCGCCTGCAGCGACTCCGGGTTGATGCCGTGCATCGCGAGCAGCCGGCCGGCCTCGGTCTCCTGGCTGAGGGTCAGAGCCAGCAGGATGTGCTCCGGACCCAGGTACGACGACCCGAGCCGGCGGGAGATCTGGTGCGCCTGGAGCAGCACCCGCTTGGCCGCCGGGGTCAGCGCGGGCATGCCCTCGACCGCCTGGCCCCGGCGGTCGCGCTGTTCGATCTCGCCGGCCAGCGTCGCCGGGTCCGCGCCCGCGCGGGCCAGCAGCTCGTTGAGCGGAGGTTTCTGGGTCATCGCCCACAGCAGGTGCTCGGTGTCCAGGTCCGTGCTGCCGAGCTGGGCGGCCTCACCCGCGGCCGCCTGGAGCAGCTCGCGGGCGTCCTGGCTCATCACCTTGCCCAGGTCGAGCCGGGCGCGGGGTTGCCCCGGGGAAAGGAACTGAGCCATGAACTCGTCGAACGGATCGCCGCCGAATGGCCCGTTTCCCCAGTAACCGGTAGACATCTGACTCTCCTCGGGTCGAAACCACGATTGCCGGCGCCTACCCGTTCACCGGGCCGGCAAACCGGCAACGCGGCAGGCGGGAACCGCGGTGACACTGAGTCGAAAGCGCACGATCCGGGGCGTGTAGCCCCTCGTGCAGCGGGCACCCGACCCGCATGGCCCCGAAAGAGATGGAGGGCGACAACCGTCGCCGTCGCCAGTTGGCCCGGGAGGCCCGCAACGCGGACCGCAAGCCCAGCGCGGAGGGCGTCACGCTAGGTGCCTCGAAACAACAGGAGCACCGCGAGGAGAAACGCCGGTCGGGGCCGGAGCCCGTCGGCCGGCACAAGCCGCGTGCCGGTGCCGCCGAGATCACCGAGCCCGCCACGCCGGAGTCCGCCTGGCCCCGCCGCCCGGCACCGGTCGACGACGGCACGGACGCCGGCGCGGGTCCCCGGCTGCGCTACCGGGAGATGGTCACCGAGATCGCCCGGCTGACCGGGGACGAGTTCGCGGTGGCCCGCGAGCTGACCCAGGCGGTGGTCGGGGTCACCGCCCGGTCACTGGACGAGCCTGACGGCAAGCGCCTGGTCGCGGTGCTGCCGGGCGAGCTGGAGGTGCCGCGCGCGCTGAGCGGCCCGCCGGAACGGGACCTGACCATGTTCCTGCGCGAGGTCGGCCGGCTGGTGGAGCGGCGGCCCGAGCAGATAAGGGTCAAGGTGCAGGCGGTGTTCGCCGTGCTCGGCGACGCGGGGGTCGACCTGCCGCTTCCGGCGCCGCTCCGCGAGCTGTCCGAGCCGCTGCCGCCGGAGGAGCGCACGACGGCCGGCCGGCCGCTGCCGCTCAGCGACGCCGACGTGGTCGCGGCGCTGCGCGACCTCCCGGAGTGGTCCGGTGACCACCACGCCATCAGCCGCACGATCGAGCTGCCGCCCGACAACCTCGACCGGGTGCTGCCGAGGATCGAACGGCTGCGGGAGAGCGGGCGCGCCCCGCACATCGCCCGACCGGACGCCCGCACGGCGACGCTGACGGCGTACACCTCGGCGACCGGCACCGTGACCGAGGCGGACGTGACGCTGGCCCACCGGGTGGACAGCGCGATCGACGAGGCCGGGGCGGGAATGGCCGGCTGAGTCTCCGTGCGAGGATCCCCGGCATGCTCCAGGAGTCGGTGTTCGACAGCGGTGACCTCGCGGTCGGCGACCGGTTCGACGCCTGGTGCGAGCGGATGGGCCGGACCCACGCGCCGATGCGGCTGGAGAGCGACCACGCCGCGGACTTCCGCGCGCACCAGCGGCTGATCACGCTCGGCGCGGTGGCGGTCTGGCCCGCGAGCTTCGACCAACTCGTCTTCGTGCGCACGCCGAAGCTGATCCGGCAGTCCGACCCCGAGGTCTACCACCTCTCGCTCATGCGGGCCGGGGCCGCCAAAGCGTCCTGGGGCGACAACCGGGCGGCGTACCGCGTGGGTGACTTCCACCTCAACGACTCGTCGCGACCCTACGAGATCTGGACCGGGAACGGTCGGACCTCGATGGTCGGTGTCGAGATACCCAAGGCGCTGCTGCCGCTGCCCCGGCGCACCGTCGACCGGGCCGTCGGCCGGCGCTTCTCGGACGAGGTCGGGGTGGGCGCGCTGCTCTCGCGTTTCCTGACCGACCTGGTCGCCGACACCAGCGTGTACGGGCCGGCCGACGGACCCCGGCTGGCGACGGTGCTGGTCGACCTGGTGGCCGCGATGGTGGCCCAGGCGGTCGAGGCGGAGGAGCCCCCTGGCCACGCGCTGATCCCGCGGGTCAAGGACTTCGTCCGGCAGCACCTGCACGAACCGACGTTGACCCCGACCCGGATCGCCGAGCACCACCACATCTCGCGCGGCTACCTGCACCGGCTCTTCCAGGCCGAGGGCGAGACCGTGGCCGCCTACATCCGTCGCGAACGCCTGGCGGGCGCGCACCGCGACCTGGCGGACCCGGCGCTGGCGGACACGCCCATCCACGTCGTGGGCGCCCGGTGGGGCTTTCCACGTGCGGCGGACTTCACGCGCGCGTTCCGTGCGGCCTACGGCATGCCACCCTCGGAACGGCGCCGCTAGCCCGCGCGACACGACCGCCGTCCAGATCGCCCCCGTGACGGTCTCGGCGGCGGTCGTGCCGTGCGGCCCCCGCGCCGCGCGACGCCGACAACGATGCCGGGCCGGCGTCCGGATGTCGTTAGCGCACAGTGCCCAACCGTCTTGGCCCTGGATGCCCTGAACTACCGATCTTTCCCCTCGGGACAGGACAAGTCGGCCGGGCGGGACGGCGGCCAATCATGAACTCCAATACGCTCACCCCTGCTCTGATCATCGAAGCATGGGGGGACGTCGATGAGAGTCAAGAGACGGATGCGGCATGCGCTCGCCGCGGTCGTCGTCGCGGCGGTTGCCGCGCAGGCCTTCGCGGCACCGGTCAAGGCCGGGCCGAAGTCGTGGGAAGCCGAGGTCGCGAAGATCCCGACCGCGGCCTACACCCGGGACGCCGTGGTCTCGATCACCGAGTCGCTGAACGCCCTGGTCCCGCACCTCGGCAACGGACCGGGGCAGGAGCGCGTCGATGCCGTGCTGGCCGACGCGGAGACCGCCTTCTTCGACGGGGCACGGCTGCGGGGCACCGCCGAGGGTGATCCCGCCTTCGACAACCTCAAGCAGCTCGCGACGTTCCTCAAGAGCCGGATGGGCGGTGCCAGCGCGCCCAACGGCGACGCGGAGCTCGCCCACCTGACCGCCCTGGTCGAGACGCTGACGGCCACGCGGCTGCTCGCCGACGCCGCGATCCAGGACGCCGAGGCGACGATCGGCCCGTTCCGGGCCAGCCCGCCGCCCGGCCCGTCGCCACCGGGCCTGGCCGCGGCGTTCGCCGACCTGGACGCCGCGCGCGACGACCTGGCCAAGGCCGACGACATGCTGCGCAAGGCCAACCCGGCGCCGGCGACGATCAACGCCGGTCGGGCCTGGCACAACGGCTTCACCGTCCTGACCCGGCTCGGCATCACCTACGAGGGCGACCACGACTCCGACGGGCTGGTCGACGTCGTAGAGCTGCGGTTCGGCGCCAGCCCGCTGCTCGTCGACTCCGACGGTGACGGCCTCACCGACAAGACCGAGATCGAGCAGCTCGCCACCGACACCCGGCCCGACAACCCGGACTCCGACGGCGACGGCGTCGACGACGGCGCCGAGGACACCGACGGCGACGGCCTGACCAACCTGCGCGAGCAGGAGCTGGGCACCAAGCTGACCGACCCGGACACCGACGGCGACGGGCTCGCCGACGGCGCAGAGCTGGAGCGCGGCCGCGACCCGCTGGTCGCCGACAACCCGCCGCCGCCGGTCAGCGAGCCGACAGCGCCGGTGCAGACCACGCCGACCGACGTCGACACCGACGGTGACGGCGTCGCCGACAGCACCGAGCGCGACGACTCCGAGACCGATCCCGCCAACCCCGACACCGACGGCGACGGCCTCAGCGACGGGCTCGAGATCGGTGAGCACCTGACCAACCCGCTCGCCGCCGACACCGACGGTGACGCGATCGCCGACGCGTACGAGATCGCGCACGCCGAGGACCAGGGCCTCGACCCGCTGACCGCGGACGAGCGGGTCAGCAAGTGGACCTACGTGACCGACTTCGTGGTCGGCCTGATCGCCGGCGACTTCTCGCCCAAGGACTCGATGGCGTGGCTGGCGGGCTATCTGTGCTCCGGCGGGCTGAGCCTGATCCCGGTCGTCGGTTGGGTCCTGGGCGGCCTCGCCGACCTGCGCGACACCGTCGCCGGCCTGATCAACCAGGACTGGGTCGGCGCCGGCCTGAGCGTCATGGGGCTCGTGCCCTACGTCGGTGACGCGGTCGCGATCCCGGGCAAGGCCGCGAAGTTCGTGGCCCGCTACCTGCACCGGCTCGACAAGGTCATCCACTTCGTCGCCAAGTACGACAAGATCCCGGACAGCGTCAAAGAGGCGACGTTCCGGCTGATCCTGCTCGGCAACTACGGGCGGCTGACCGATGCGGGCTTCTCGCGCGACGTCATCCTGCGGCTGGCCCGCAGGGCCGACAACAGCCTCGGGCGGCTCGCGGACGCACTGACCACCGCGGTCACGCCACCGCCGTCACCGATCCCGTGGATCCGGGGCGCGGACCGCGGCGAGGACTACTTCGCCGACGTGCTGATGACCGGCGTGCCGGGTCTGCGCAACAACGCGGGCCGCATCGAGACCCCGGGCGTGCCGAGGCCAGGTTCCGCGCGTGAGCCCGACTTCCTGGAGACCGGACCGCCGCGCAAGCTGCACGAGGTGAAGACCGGCAAGCCGTACCCCGGTCACTATCTCAAGCAGTGCGACCAGGACCGGCACCTGCTCGACATCGGGGAGGTGGCCGAGGCGACCTGGCACTTCCTGCCGCACGCCAACGGCTCGCTCGACATCCCGCAGGACCTGCTGGACTGCCTGCGCCGCAACCGGATCCCCTACAAGATCTACGCCTCGACCGGCCTTTTCTGGCCGTGACCCCGTCGCTCCGGAGCCCGGCGGCGACGCCGGGCTCCGGACCTGGAGCTAGGTTGGATCTCATGAGCTGGTTGCGACGCTCCCGCCCGGCCTACGCGGTCGACGGCGTCGAGCCCAGGCGCATCGACGGCTGGGACGTGTTCGAAGGCGACACGCTGGCCGGCCGGTCCGCGGTGGCCGGGGCCGTCGCGCGCCTGCCGCGGGATCCCGCGCTCGAGGACCTGCCGGCCTACCTGTCCATCTCCACGAAGGACGGTGGTGAGTGGACACTGAGCTTCGACGACGGGATGCTCGTCGTCTTCGACCTGTCGCGTCCGGGCACCGACGTGTTCGAGCAGGTGCTCACGGCCGCGCCCTGGACAGAGGTGGTCGAACGGGTCGACCGCGAGGTCTTCCTCTTCACGACCACCGAGGCGCTCACCGCCGACGTGGTCCTGGCCCACTGCCTCGACGTCTGCGGCGAGGTCTTCCGCCGGCTCGCCGGATAGTCACCGGCGGGTGGTGCCGAAGCGGCGCTGGTAGGCCGACGGACTGATCGACAGCCGCCGGGCGAAGACCCGCCGCATGCTCTCGTAGCTGGGGAAGCCCGCGAGCGTCGCGGCCCGCGTCGCCGTGTAGCCCTGGTCGAGCAGCGTCCGGGCCAGGTCGAACCTGATGCTCTCGACGTAGCGGGCCGGCGTGGTCGACAGCTCGTCGTGGAAGAGCCGGTTCAGGTGCCGCGTGCTGACGTTGAGGTGTTTCGCGAGGTCGGCCAGCGAGTACTCGGCCTGGGGGTTCGCGCTCACCAGGTCCGTGATCCTGCGCACCATCGGCGAGCGGGGCGGCGGTCCCTGCAACGGCGCCGAGAACTGGGACTGGCCGCCCGTCCGCTGCAGGTAGACCACCAGCATGCGGGCGACCTCGCGCGCCACGTCGGCTCCGAGGTCCTCCTCGACGAGGGCGAGCGCCAGGTCGATCCCGGCCGTCACCCCCGCCGACGTGTACGTGGTGCCGTCGCGCACGTAGATCGCGTCCGGATCGACCTGGCACGTCGGGCAGCGCAGGGCGAGCTCGTGCGCGACCTTCCAGTGCGTGGTCGCCCGCTTGCCGTCGAGCATCCCGGCGGCGGCGAGGATGAACGCACCCGTGCAGACCGAGGCGATCCGGTCGGCCACCGGCACGCGCACGGCGTCCACCAAGTCGGCCGGGACCCGCGTGCGCGGAAAGCGGTCGGCGCCGGGCACCAGCAGCGTGTCGAAGGACTCGTCGGAGACCGCGGCGTCGACCGACATCCGGAACCCGAGGTTCGACGTGACGTCCGCACCGGTGGGGGACAGCACGACAAGCCGGTAGTCGCCGCCGAACCGGTTGGCCTCCTTGAACACCTCCGCCGGCCCGGCGATGTCCAGCATCGTCACTCCGTCGTAGGCGAGGATCGCGACGCGATGGCTGGGCACGGCTCATTCGTAACACACGGTAATGCACCCCGATTTCGCCTTGTCCGGATGCGAGGGGTTCCTGGCCGGAGAAAGGCAGCGGTACGGCCCCGCCGGTGGGCAGCATGGAAGAGAGCACACGTACCTTCTCGGGGGAGTCAGAGGTCATGGCTGAGGTCATCGCGGGAATTGAGATTCCTGAGACCGCGGCGGTCGCCGAAGCGACCACGCATATCCGGGAGGCGACCGAACCGGTCATCTACCACCACTCGCGGCGGGTCTACCTCTTCGCCCAACTCTTCGCACAACGCCTCGGGCTGAAACCGGATCCGGAGCTGCTCTATGTCGCGTCGCTGTTCCACGACTACGGTCTGTCGGCGCCGTTCTCCGAGGTCGAACAGCGCTTCGAGATCGACGGTGCCGACCACGCCAGCGCGTTCCTCCTCGACCGGGGCTTCTCGGCGGCCGCCGCGCAGACCGTCTGGGAGGCGGTCGCGCTGCACACCACGCCGGGCATTCCCGGCCGGATGGGTCCGGAGGTGGCGACGACCCAGCTCGGCGTGATGACAGACGTCATCGGCGCGGGCCTGGACGGGCTCGAGCAGGACCAGGTCGACGAGATCCTCGCCGCCCACCCGCGCGGTGACTTCAAGAACGAGTTCCTGCGGGTGCAGGTCGACGGCATGCGGAACCGGCCCGACACCACGATCGGCACGTTCAACGCCGATCTGCTCGAGCACTTCGTCCCTGGCTACCGGAGCCCGTCGTTGGTCGACCTGACCATCCGTGCACCCTGGCCGAGCTGAGAGGGGACCCAACATGCGAGCGATCACCGTGCAGGACCGGGACGCAGGCGTCGGCGGCCTCACCCTGACCGACATGCCGTACCCGCACGCCGCGGAGAACGACGTCATCGTGCGCGTACACGCGGCCGGGTTCACTCCCGGCGAGCTCGAGTGGCCGGCGACCTGGACCGACCGCGCCGGACACGACCGCACACCGACGATCCCTGGGCACGAGCTGTCCGGGACCGTCGCCGAGCTCGGCTACGGCACCACGGGCCTGTCCGTGGGCCAGCGGGTGTTCGGGCTGACCGACTGGGCGCGCAACGGGTCCCTGGCCGAGTTCACCGCGGTGGAGGCGCGCAACCTCGCGCCCCTCGCGGCCGACCTCGACCACACCGTGGCCGCCGCGCTGCCCATCTCCGGCCTGACCGCGTGGCAGGCACTGTTCGACCACGCCCACCTCGCGACGGGCCAGCGGGTGCTGATCCACGGCGCCGCGGGCGGCGTCGGCTCGATCGGCGTCCAGCTCGCCCGCGAGGTCGGCGCCCACGTGATCGGCACCGGCCGCGCCGCCGCCCGCGACGCCGTGCTCGGCCTCGGCGCGCGGTCGTTCGTCGACCTGGGCGCCGACGACTGGGAGTCGACCGTCGGCGAGGTGGACGTGGTGTTCGACGTCATCGGCGGCGACATCCTCGCCCGGTCCACCGCGCTGGTCGGGCCCGGCGGCACCGTCGTCACCATCGCCGAGCCACCGACCGTGCGGCCCAAGGACGGGCGGGCCGTGTTCTTCGTGGTCGAGCCCGACCGCGCCCGGCTGGCCGATCTCGCGGAGCGCGTCCGCGCCGGCCGGCTCACGCCCGTCGTCGGTGCCGTGCGACCCCTCTCCGAGACCCCCGACGCGTTCGACCGCCGTCACCACGCGGCGGGGAAGACGATCATCAAGGTGGGCGACGAATGAGCAAGGTCGTCGTCTGCGCGACGCCCTTCCAGGGACACGTGAGCCCGGTCCTCACCGTCGCGGCGGACCTGGTCCGGCGGGGGCACGACGTGGTCGTCTACACCGGATCGCGGTTCGCGGACCGGGTCGCGGCGACCGGGGCGCGGTTCCGGCCGCTCCCGCCGGACGCCGACCTCGACGACCGGGAGCTGGACACCCGCTTTCCGGAGCGGGCCACATTGCCGCCGGGGCCGCCCCAGATCTCCTTCGACTTCGAGCACTTCTTCATCGGCCAACTGCCCGCGCAGCTGCGGGGGCTGCGCGAGCTGCTGGCGACGTTCCCCGCCGACGTGGTGCTCGGTGAGCTCGGGTTCTGGTCGATTCCGGCGCTCAGCCTCACCACCGCGCCGCAGGACCGCCCGACGCTCGTGACGCTGGGGACGGTGCCGCTGCTCTTCGACACCGAGGGACCGCCCGCCCCGGTCCGCGAGGCCTTCGCCGGCCTGGAGAGGTTCGCCGAGGCGACGCTCGCGTCGTTGGGCGCGTCGGCGCCCGGCTTCCCGCTCGACCTGGCGTTCCGCGGCACGGACCACTACCTGCAGCTGACGGTGCCCGCCTTCGAGTACCCCCGCGACGACCTGCCGCCCCACATCCGGTTCGTCGGCGCTCTTCCGCCGCACACCACCGTCCACTTCGATGAGCCGTCGTGGTGGCCCGAGCTGTCGGCCGGCCGGCCGGTCGTGGTCGTCACCCAGGGCACGGTCGCCACGAGCGACCTGACCGAGCTGGTCGTCCCGACGGTGCTGGCCCTTGCCGACCAGGACGTCGTCGTGGTGGCCGCCACGGCCCGGGAGGACGGACCGGACCTGGTGCGCCGCGAGCTGGGCGTCGTGCCGGACAACGTACGACTGGCGGGGTTCCTGCCCTTCGACCGCCTGCTGCCGCTCGCCGACGTGATGGTCACCAACGGCGGCTACGGCGGCGTGCAGACCGCGCTCTACCACGGGGTTCCGCTGGTCGTCGCCGGTGCCAGCGAGGACAAGCCGGAGGTGGCCGCCCGCGTCGCGTGGAGCGGCACGGGCATCGACCTGCGCACCGGCCGGCCGGAGCCCGCGGAGCTGCGCCTCGCGGTGCGGACCGTGCTGGAGACCGCGGCCTACCACGACAGGGCCGGCATCATGGCCAAAGAGATCAGCCGGTACGACCCGTTCGCGGCGATCGCAGAGATTGTCGCGCGCTGATCACGGCGCGGTCTCGAAAGGACGGACAATTTCCCTGGCGGCGGGGCGCGGTTAGGGTGGCCTCATGCACCGCGCCAGCCGGACGCGCGTGGGCCGCGGCCCGCGATGACCGACGAGGGCGTCCCGCCGCCCCGCCCCCGCTGGTCACGGCGGGGTGGACTGGCCGGTGCGGGCGTCGTCGTCCTGCTGGTCGTCACCGCCCTCGTCGCCTTCCAGGCCGGCGGTGGGGGACAGGCGGGGCCGCAGACTGAGCCGAGCCCGTCGCCGACGAGCAAGCCACCGCTGACCACGTCGCAGGTGTACGCCACGCTGGCCCCGTCCGTGGTCAGCATCGAGGGCGCGGGCAACGGCACCGGCGTGGTCGCCAACGCCGACGGGCTGGTGGTCACCGCCCTGCACGTGGTCGACGGCGCGAGACGGATCGCCATCACCTTCGCGGACGGCACCGAAGTGCCGGCCACCCTCGCGGGCAGCGACCCCGACAACGACATCGCGCTGCTGATGCCCGACAGCCCGCCCGGCCCGATCGTGCCGGCCGTGCTCGGCAACGCCGGCCGGCTCGTGGTGGGCGACGACGTCGTGGCCATCGGCAACCAGCTCGGTCTCGTGCACAGCACCACCGCCGGCGTCGTGTCCGGGTTGGAGCGGGCCGCGACCGGCACCGACGGCACCCGGCTGCGCGGGCTCATCCAGTTCGACGCCGCGGTCAACCCGGGCAGCTCCGGCGGCCCGCTCGTCAACACCCGGGGCGAGACCGTCGGCATCGTCGTCGCCCTGCTCAACCCGACCCCGGCCGGCACCTTCGTCGGTGTGGGCTTCGCCGTGCCGATCGGCGCCGCGCTCGGTGGTGGCTCGGACGGCACCGGACCACCCGGACCGATGCGATAGGAGCGTGGATGGACACCGAGCAGATCCTGTACGAGGTCAAGAAGACCATCGTCGGCCAGGACGCGCTGCTGGAGCGGCTGCTGGTCGCCCTGCTCGCCCGCGGGCACATCCTGGTCGAGGGCGTGCCGGGCCTGGCCAAGACGCTGGCGGTCAAGGCGCTCGCGGGCGCCGTCGGTGGCCAGTTCCACCGGGTGCAGTTCACCCCCGACCTCGTGCCCGCCGACGTCGTCGGCACCCGGGTCTACCACCAGCACAGCGGCGAGTTCCAGGTGTCGCTCGGCCCGGTGTTCACCAACCTGCTGCTCGCCGACGAGATCAACCGCGCGCCGGCCAAGGTGCAGAGCGCGCTGCTCGAGGTGATGCAGGAGCAGCAGGTCACCATCGGCCGCGAGACCCACCGGGTGCCGCGCCCGTTCCTGGTGATGGCGACGCAGAACCCGATCGAGTCCGAGGGCACCTATCCGCTGCCGGAGGCGCAGGTCGACCGGTTCATGATGAAGGTCCTGGTCGGCTACCCGAGCCCGACCGAGGAGTTCGTCATCGTCGAGCGGGCGATCGCCGCGACCGCCGCCGGTCAGGCCGTGTCCGACCCGGAGAAGCTGGTCGCGATGCAGGACCAGGTCGACCGGGTGTACGTGGACCCGGCGCTCATCGAGTACGCCGTGCGCCTCGCCAACACGACCCGCGACCCCGCCGCGGCCGGGCTCGGCGACCTGGCCCGCTACGTCAGCTTCGGTGCCAGCCCTCGCTCCTCGATCAACCTGATCCTCGCCGGTCGCGCGCTGGCCTTCGTCCGCGGCCGCGACTACGTGGTGCCGGCTGACGTGACAGAGCTCGTCCACGACGTGTTCCGGCACCGCCTGGTGCTGTCCTACGAGGCGCTCTCCGACGACGTGACCGCCGACGACGTCCTGACCAGCGTGATGGCGGCCGTGCCCGTGCCCGAGGCTCCCCTGCAACGAGCCGGACGCCCGTGAGGACCGCCCCGGACCGTCTCCTGCGCCGCCTCGAGTGGCGGGTCATCCGCCGGCTCGACGGCCGGTTGCAGGGCGCCTACCGCACGGCGTTCCGCGGCACCGGGATCGACTTCGACAGCCTGCGCGAGTACGCGCCGGACGACGACGTCCGGCACATCGACTGGAACGTCACCGCCCGCCTGGACCAGCCGCACGTCCGGCAGTACACGCAGGAGCGCGAGCTGACCGCCTGGCTGGTGCTCGACCAGTCGGCCTCGATGCGGTTCGGTGAGACGCCGCAAGGGAAAGACTCGATGCTCACCGACCTGGCCGTGTGCCTGGCCCGGCTGTTCACCCGCGGCGGCAACCGGGTCGGCGCGATCCTCTACGACAACCGGGCGCACCGGATCGTCCCGCCGCGCACCGGCCGTGACCACGTGCTGCGCCTCACCGACCTCGTCACCGCGCCGACGGCCGACCGGGGCGGCGGCAGCACCGACCTGGCGGCGATGCTCAAGCTGGCCGCCAGCAGCGCCCGGCGCCGCGGCCTGGTGTTCGTGGTCTCGGACTTCATCGGCGAGGGCGACTGGGCCGGCGAGCTGACCCGCTTGGCGTTGCGGCACGAGGTGGTCGCGATCCGGGTCGTCCACCCGGCCGAGCTCGACCTGCCCGACCTGGGCCTCGTGCTCGTGGAGGACGCGGAGACCGGCGAGCAGCTGCTGGCCGACACCGGCGACCCGCTCTTCCGGGAACGGCTGCGGGCCGAGGTCGAGGCACGCGAGTCCATGATGGACGAGCGGATGGCCCGCACGGGTGTCGCCGCCCACCGGGTGCGCACCGACGAGGACCTCGTCGAGGTGCTGGTCGAGATGGTCCGCCGGACCCGGCGCGGGCGCCGATGAGCGTCCAGCATCCCGTGATGATCGCGGTCGCCGTCCTGGTGGGGGCCGCCGGCGCGCTCGCGCTGCGGCGGCTGCACCGCGACCGGACCAGGGCGTACGCGGCCGTCGGCGCGACGAGCCGCGGAGGCCTTCGCCGCTACCTGCCGCCGCTGGTGTTCCTCGCCGCCGTCGTGTTCCTGCTGCTGGCCGTGGCGCGTCCACAGGCGACACTCGGCGTCCCGCGTACGTCCGGCACCGTGATCCTGGCCTTCGACGTCTCCAACAGCATGGGTGCCGACGACATCGCGCCCAGCCGGCTGGCCGCCGCGCAGGCCGCCGCGACCGCGTTCGTCGAGGAGCAGCCCGACACTGTCGACATCGGCATCGTCGCGTTCAGCCAGGGCGCGCTGACCACGCACAAGCCCGCCAACAAGCACGTCGAGACCGTCGACGCGATCAAACGCCTGCGCGTCACCGGTGGCACCTCGCTGGGCCAGGCCATCCTCGGCTCGCTCACGGCGATCGCCGGCCGGACCGTGGCCCTGCCGGAGCCGCCCGCGCCGCCGCCGGATATCGGCTACCACCCGGACGCGACGATCGTGCTTCTCACCGACGGCGAGGACACCGGCGGCCCGGACGCGCTCCAGGCCGCCGAGCTTGCCGCCAACGCCGGCGTGCACATCCAGACCGTGGGGGTCGGCACGGTCGAGGGCGACACCGTCGACGTCGACGGCTTCCAGATCTCGACCGCGTTGGACGAGGACCTGCTGTCCCAGATCGCGGCGACCACCAGCGGCGCCTACCACCGCGCCCAGGACGCCGGCGCGCTGGACGCCGCGTACCGCGACCTCGACCTGCGCACCACGATCGAGCCGCAGCCGATCGAGCTGACCGGCGCGATCGTCGTCCTGGCGCTGCTGCTGCTCGTGGCCGGCGCGCTGCTCACGATCCACTGGTTCGGGCGGTTGCTCTGATGTCGTTGACCTGGCCCTGGGCCCTGGCCGCACTGCTGGTCTTCCCGGCCCTGCTCGGCTACCGCGCCTGGACCCGCCGCCGCCGGCGCCGCGAGACGGTGCGGCTGCCCAGCATCGCCCTGGTGCGGGCCGCGCTGCCGGGGCGGTCGCGCTGGCGGCGCCGGATACCGCTGTGGCTGTTCGCAACCGGCCTGGTCGTGCTCGCCACCGGCGCCGCGCGCCCGCAGGCCTCGGTGCCGGTGCCGGCCAACTCGACCACCATCATGCTGGCGATCGACTCCTCCGGCTCGATGTGCTCGACCGACGTGCCGCCCAACCGGCTCACCGCGGCGCAGCAGGCGGCCAAGGAGTTCGTCGAGAGCCAGCCCGAGGGAGCCCGGATCGGCCTGGTCACGTTCTCCGGCAACGCCGGCCTGCTGGTCGAGCCGACCGAGGACAAAGAGGCGCTGACCGCCGCGATCGACGCCCTGCGCACGGCCCGCGGCACCGCCATCGGCCTGGCCATCCTCGCCTCCGTGGACGCGATCGCCGAGGTCAACGTCGGCGTGCCGCCGACCGGCGTCGAACTGCCGGCCGGCAGCACGCCGGGTGACTTCCAGGCCGACACCATCGTCGTGCTGACCGACGGCCGCAACACCCAGGGCGTCGACCCCACCACCGCCGCGGAGCAGGCCGCGGCCCGCGGGCTGCGCGTCTACACGATCGGCTTCGGCACCACCCAGCCCTCGTCGATGGTGTGCGACCCCGCCCAGGTCAGCGGCGACGCGATGTTCGGCGACAGCTCCCGGTTCGGCGGTGGCGGGTTCGGTGGCCGGCGCTACCAGAACATCGACGAGCCGACGCTCCGCGAGGTCGCCAAGCTCACCGGCGGCGAGTACTACCAGGCGCAGGACGCGGCCGAGCTCAGCCGGGTGCTCCGTGACCTGCCGAGCACGATCGTGCTCCAGCGGCAGGACATGGAGATCACCGGCTGGTTCGCGCTCGCCGGAGCCCTGCTGGTGCTCGCCGCCGTGGCCCTGGCCCAGTGGTGGACGCGGCCCCCGGTCAGAACGACGACTTCGGCACCGGCTTCCCAGCCTTGACCTTCGCTGGGCCGGACGCCGACGGGCGCACGTCGATGTCGAAGATCTCGGTCGGCAGGTAGACCGTCGCGCACGAGTTCGGGATGTCCACGACGCCCGAGAAGCGCCCCTCGATCGGCGCCGCGCCCAGGATGATGTACGCCTGCTCCCGGCTGTACCCGAACTTCTCCAGGTAGTCGATCGCGTGCAGGCAGGCCCGCTGGAACGACAGCTGTGAGTCGAGGTAGCGCTGCTCGCCGTCGAGCGTCACGGACACCCCGGAGAACGCGAGCCACTGGCTGTACTGCGGGTTGTTGTTGCCCGGGAGGAAGATCGCGTTCTCGGCCACGCCGTACGTCGTCATGCCGCCCTTGATGACGTCGACGTGCAGGTCGATGAACCCGCCCATCTCGATCGCGCCGCAGAAGGTGATCTCGCCGTCGCCCTGGGAGAAGTGCAGGTCGCCCAGGGACAGGTTGGCGCCCGGCACGAACACCGGGTAGAAGATCCGCGAGCCCTTCGTCAGGTTCTTGATGTCCTGGTTGCCGCCGTTCTCCCGCGGCGGTGCGGTGCGCGCCGCCTCGGCCGCGGCGTCGTCGAACGCCTTGCCCGACAGCGATCCGAGGATCGCGTCCTGCGGCAGCGGCGGCAACGACAGCGGCGGCACCCGGTTCGGGTCGGTCTCGCGCAGGGCCGTCTCCCGCTGGTTCCACTTGCGCAGCAGCTCGATCGAGGGCGCTGTGCCCATCAGCCCGGGGTGCACGAGGCCGGTGAACGAGACGCCGGGGACGTGCCGGGAGGTGGCCACCTGGCCGCTGAAGTCCCAGATCGCCTTGTACGCGTCAGGGAACTGGTCGGTGAGGAACCCGCCGCCGTTCTGCTTGGCGAAGATGCCCGTGTAGCCCCAGCCCTGCCCGGCCAGCGGCCCTGAGTCCTCCTGGGGAATGGGACCGACGTCCAGGATGTCGACCATCAGCAGGTCGCCCGGCTCCGCGCCCTGCACCGCGAACGGCCCGCTGAGGGCGTGCACGGTGGACAGTGGCGCGTCGCGCACGTCGTCGGCCGAGTCGTCGTTGTGGATGGCGCCGTCGAACCATTCCCGGCAGTGCACCCGGAACGTGGCCCCGGGCTTGACGGTCGCGACCGGTGGAACGGCCGGGTGCCACCGGTTGTGGCCGACCTTCTCCTGGTCCTTGAACCGCTTCGTCGAGTCCAACCCAAAGATGACCTCGGGCATGCCCACTCCTTCTCGCCGCGCCGCGCCCCCGTGGCGCGCGCCGTCCTGGGTCCCGGCTACAGCCGTGGCAAGCCGCGCGGGACTGCTGCCGGCGTGCGCCGGGTGCCGGGTATCCGGGAGACCACCCGCGGCGTCTCGGCGCTGCGGCCGGCGCGGTCGATGGCCTCGGTGAGCGCGCGGGGCGTCCGGCCCAGGTGCGGCGCGGACCAGACCCGGGCGGCGTCACCGGAGCACTGAGCACAGGGGACGGTCGCGGTGGCCGCGCCGAGCGGGACCCGCACCTCGAAGTCGCCGTCGCTCGGGCAGCGGTAGACGTACGTCGCCATCGCCGTCTCCTTCCCCCGGGTCCCAGCATCGAACGCCGGCAAGTCCCGCCCGGGCAGGCGCGCGGCCGAGGCACCCGATCGGGTGACGGCACGGTCAGCGGGGCGTGAGCGGGTCGAACCCGTAGAGCCAGTCGATGTCGGGGGAGAGGCCGTACGTCGACGCGATGGCGGCGTCGCGCGCCTGCTGCTCCGGGCCGTCCGGCAGGTGGAACCGGGTCGCGTTGCCGCGCGAGAGCTCCTGGACGCGGGCGGTGCGGTCGTGCCTGAGCAGCTCGTAGCGGGCCAGCGCCGCGGGAACGTCGGTGGCCGCCTCACTCAGGCAGGCGGCGAGCACCGCGGCGTCCTCGATCGCCTGTGCCGCGCCCTGCGCACCGTAGGGCAGCATCGGGTGGCACGCGTCGCCGAGCAGGGTCACCGGGCCCTTGCTCCAGCGCGGGAACGGCAAGCGGTCGAACAACGCCCACTTGAGGGGCGCGTCGAGCGCGTCGACCAGCGCCCGCACCACCGGGTCCCAGTCCGCGAACGCGGACCGCAGCTCGGCGGGGTCACCGTGGTCGGTCCACGACTCGCGGGTCCAGGTGTCCTCCTCGATCACGCAGACCACGTTGAGGAGCCGCCCGGCCGAGACGAAGTAGTGCACGCAGTGCCGGCCCGGTCCCATCCGGACGGTCGAGGTGCGCCCGACCGGCAGTGCGGCGACCCGGGCGGCCGGGATCAGCCCGCGGAAGGCCACGTGGCCGGTGAAACGGGCGTCCGCGGTGCCGAGGACCGCCTTGCGCACCACGGAATGGATGCCGTCGGCGCCGACCACCAGGTCGGCCCGCTCCCGTCGCCCGCCGGCGAGGCGCAGCTCCACGTCGCGGTCGCCGGGCAGCACGTCGACGACGCGGGCGCCCACCTCGACCGGCACCACCGCGGCCAGCACGCCGACCAGGTCGCCGCGGTGCACGTGCAGGTACGGCGCGCCGTAGGCGGCCTCCACCGGTGCGCCGAGCGGCGTCGACGAGAGCACCCGCCCGTCGTCCCAACGGCGGAACTCGAACGCGGTCGGCTCGACCGCGACGCGGCGCACGGCGGGCAGCACGCCGAGCGCGGCGAGGACACGGGTCGCGTTGGGTGCGAGCTGGATGCCGGCGCCGACGGTGCCGACCGTGGCCGCCTGCTCGAAGACCCGGACGTCGAGCCCGGCCCGGCGCAGCGCCAGCGCGGCCACCAGGCCACCGATCCCACCACCGACCACCACCACCCGCACCGCCACGGCCCACCCCCCGATCGCATCCTCCCCGATCGATGGGGCTGCGGTCACCACTACGTTCGGTCTACATTCAATGACGATGCGTGCTCGCTGGTCAGATCTCGCGCTCGTGCCCTTGGTG
Organism: Asanoa sp. NPDC049475; assembly: GCF_040676915.1. Taxonomy (NCBI): domain Bacteria; kingdom Bacillati; phylum Actinomycetota; class Actinomycetes; order Micromonosporales; family Micromonosporaceae; genus Asanoa; species Asanoa sp. NPDC049475. The sequence continues at coordinate 679,211 of NZ_JBFAPY010000005.1, forward strand.
TTCGGCGTGGCGTTGTTCGTCCGGCGGTACGCGCTCCACACACCACTGTGGCTCGACGAGCAGATGATCGCCCGCAACCTTCGCGACCGCGACTTCGGTGAGCTGGTCGGCCGGCTCGGCAACAACCAGAGCGCGCCGCTGGGCTGGCTGTGGAGCCAGCGCGCGCTGATCTCGTTGTTCGGCACCGACGAATACGTATTGCGGCTGCTTCCCTTGCTGGCCGCGATCGGCACGCTGGTGCTGGCCTGGTGGGCCGGTCGCCGCTGGCTCGGCCCGGTCGGCGCGGTCGCTCTCGTCACGTCGGTGGCCACGAGCGCGGCCGCCATCCGCTACGCGGCCGAGGTGAAGCAGTACTCCGGCGACCTGTTCTGGACGATGCTGCTGCTGGTCGCGACCATGGTGCTGCTGGAGCGGCCGCGCTCCGCGTCGCGGTCCTATGTGCTCTGGTGGTCGCTGGCCGCGTTGGCGTGTCTGTTCAGCATGGGCGCGATGCTCGCCACACCGGTGTGCGCGGTGGTCGTCGTCGGCGTGGCCTGGCTGCGGGCGGGCCGGCGCACCGGACTCCTGGCGGCGGCCCCGTTCCTGATCTGGCTCGCCGCGTTCACCCTCCACTACCTGGCCTCCCTGCGCCATGTGGTCGGCAGCGACTACATGACGGCGTTCTGGGGCCGGCGCGGCTACCCGCCGGCCGACGCGGGTCCGCGGGCGCTCGCCGACTGGGCCTGGGACCGGCTCGTGGTGCTGGGCCGTGACCCGCTCGGCCTGCCATCGCACGACGTCGCGCTCCTGTTCTGGTCGCTGGTCGCGCTTGGCTGCCTGGCCGCCGCGTGGCACCGTCGGTCGTTCGGCGTGCTGCTGGCCGGCGTCGTGGTCTTCGCCTACGTGCTGGCCTTCGCCGAGATCGTCCCGCTCTACATGCGCATGGCGATCTGGATCCTGCCCGCGGTGTACGTGGCAATCGGGTTCGCCGCCGACACGGGCGCGCGGTTGGTCATGACGGGCGTGCGTGCACCGCGCGCGCTGGCCGGCGCCGCCGTCGTGGTGTTGGTCGGCGCGCTGCTCGCGCCGCTGGTCGTCGCCCGGGCCGCCTCGCAGCGGGTGTCCGCCTCCGACGAGCGCGCCGCGATCCGCTGGCTGGCCGGCCTCCACCGACCCGGTGACCTGACGCTGTTGCTGTCGTCGAGCCGGCACGCGGTCGGCTGGTACGCCGACTCCCTGGCCCCGAGGCGGGAAGCCGTGTTCGCGCCACCGCCCGCCGGAGCGCCCTGCGCGGGCACCGATCTGAGCGCGGCCGTCGACGGCTACCAGCGGGTGCTGATCTACGGCAACCCGAAGCCGGGCCAGGCCACCCGGACCGGCGACCGGCTTCGCGCCGACGCGACGGCGATCGGCACGGTCGTCGCGACCGGCGCGTACGGCCCGTCGGTGATCGCTCTGGTCGTCGACGTGCGCCCGGCCGCCGAACGCGCACCTTCGGGTTGCTACCGGTTGCTTTGATCCGTCCGTCCTCCGCGTGCGTACCCACACGTGGCCACGGTCGGAACCACCGCCGGCCGGGCACGAGGGAGGGCTGGTATGCACGCGGTAACCGCCGCGCCACCCGGTGTGATGCCGAACTGGGCGTTCCGGGCCCCGCCGCGCGTGCCTGGGGCGGCTACTGACGGGTCGGGGGCCGCACGACACAATGATCGGGTGCTGTCACGTTCGGATTCCGGCAAACCCCCAGCCGGGTCAGGCGCCCCCGGTGACGCCGACGAGCTCATGCGGCTGCTCTACCGGGAGCATGCCGGCCCGTTGCTGATGTTCGTCCTCCGGCTGACCGGAGGCGACCGCCAGCGCGCCGAAGACGTGGTGCAGGAGACGCTGCTGCGGGCCTGGCGCAACGCGGACCGGCTCAGCACCTCGACACAGCCCTCGCTGCGGCCCTGGCTGGTGACGGTGGCCCGCCGGATCGTGATCGACGAGCACCGCAGCGTGCAGGCCCGGCCCCAGGAGATGTACGACCAGGACCTGACGCGCTTCGCGGAGGCGGACGAGACCGAGCAGGTCGTTCGCCGCATGACCATCACCTCGGCGTTCAAGACGTTGAGCCCGGTCCACCGCGAGATCATTCTGGCGACGTACTTCCGGGGCCGCACCGTCCCGGAAGCCGCCGCGGAGCTCGGGGTGCCGCTGGGGACGGCGAAATCCCGCGTCTACTACGCGCTGCGCGCCCTGCGCGAGGCGCTCGAGGCACGCGAGGTGACCGAGGCATGAGCCGCGAGGAGCACTGGGACGTCGCGTCGTACGCGCTCGGCGTCCTCGACCAGGCCGACAGCGAGCGGTTCGAGGAGCATCTCGCCACGTGCTGGGTCTGCGCCGGTGAGCTGGAGTCGTTCCTGCCGGTGGTCGACGCGCTCGGCGCGGTGAACGGCAACGACCTCGCGGTGACCGAGCAGGTCGACAAGGACGGCAAGCTGCTCGGCCGGATGCTGGCCGCGGTCGGCGACGACCGCCGCCGGGTCCGCCGGCAGCGCGTGCTCAGCCTCGCGGCCGGCGTGGTGCTCATCGCGCTCGTCGGCGCCATCGCGCTGTTCGCCGGAGCCCGTTGGGTGGCGGAGCCGCAGGTGTCCGCCGGAGCACCGCCGTCGACCGCGGCGCCGCGGCCCGACGGTGTCGGCCCCGGCGAGCGGCACAGCGCGACCGACGCGAAGTCGGGTGTGCACGCCGACGTCGCCGTCGACTCGCGGCCCTTCGGCACCCGGATCTCGTTCGCGCTCAGCAACCTCGACGGGCCGGCGACCTGCCGGCTGGTCGCGCTGACCAATGACGGTGCCGCGGAGGTTCTGTCGAGCTGGCAGGTGCCGCCGGGCGGCTACGGCACTCCGGCGCGACCCGACGCGCTGACGCTGCAGGCGGCCACCGCGTCCCCGCTCAAGGACCTGCGGGCCGTGGAGGTGCAGGTGATCCAGCCCGACGGCGCGACCAGCCCGCTGGTGACCGTGCCGGTCTGAGCGGCGAAGGTCCTTTCCGCTCGATTGCGCAATCACCCGCGCGACGGTCGACCGACGGGTGCCACTTGCGGCTTTTCACCCGAAACAGCCGTAGGGTCTGTCCGTTCGAGAACCGCTGCGACAGGACACCTGACCGTGCACACCGCACCTTTCCGCGGAAACGACGAGCATCTGCTCTTCGATCATTCCGCGCCGCCGGAGCAGCCGGCGTCCCCGCTCAACGCGATCACGCGATACCTGTGCGGTGCCTCCTACGTCGATCCCGGCTTCGGTGACCGGGTCGTGGGCGAGCTGATGGAGGACGCGCACCGGGCCGTCGTACCGCCGACGGGTTACGACCTGGGTCCGGTGCTGCGGCACGCGTACCGCGCGCGCCGGATCTGGCTCGTCCAACACGTGCTCGTCACGCTGGTGCTGCTGGTCGGCCTCCTCCTCGCGCCGGTCGGCACGATCCTGCTGGTCGGCGCCGGGCTGGCGTTGGCGCTGCCGGCCCTGATGGGCGGCCGGATCGGCCGCGCGAAGTCGCGACGCGTCGCGGTGGTCGCCGTGGTCGTCGTCCTCGCGCTGGCCATGTTCGGGGTCCCGCTCGTCATGGCGATCGACAGCATGATCGACAGCTTCGACTCGAGCGGGGACAGCTACAGCTACGGCGACTCGTACGACGACTACGACGAGCCGTTGGGCGCGGGGCTCTGGTTCCTCGGCATGGGCCTGGTCGGTGTCGTCGCGTTCCTCGTCGTGCTCGCCTGCAAAGGCCAGGCGCTGAAGGTGCTGTCCACCGAACTGGCGCCGGGCGCGCCGGCCCGGCACGGTGGTGCGGGTGTCGACGGCCTGGCCGGGCAACGGGTCCAGACCGTGACGGCCGCGCAGCACGGCAACATCGTGCTGCACTCCGGCTACAACCCGTTCCTCGGCGCCGGCCGCGTCACCGACGCCTGGTCGGTCGCGGTGGAGCTGAAACCGGCCCGGCCGCTCGACGGCCTGCTGCCGCCGCGCCGGCCGCCGGACGAGCCCACTCCGCCACCGGTCGCCATCGACCCGGTGGCGCTCAACCGGCACGTCAAGCAGCGGGTCGAGGCCCTCAGCTCGCCGGACCTCCCCGAGGGTGCCGCGTTCACCAGCCTGCACCTGCGCGACCAGATCATCGCCAGCGGCACCCGGTGGCGGGACTTCCCGCTGGTCGACCAGGGGCTGCGGGTGCCGTACTCGCTCGCCACCCGCGACGCCATGGACGAGATCGTGCGCCATCCACAGTCGAGCGCGCGGCACTTCCTGCGCGTCAGCGTCGGTGCGGAGAGTCGCGCGATCAGGCGTCCGGACCGGACGGTGGTGATGCCGGCCGAGCACCAGAGCGTCATGGTCACCACGTTCACCCACATCGCGGTCGAGGGCGGCATGCTGTACGTCGAGAACGTCGCCGCGATGCTCGGCCCCATCCGGCGCAAGTACCTCGACATCGACCACTTCGGACGCGGCGCGGACGTGTGGTGGGAGGCGCTCAAGGAAAGCCTGCGCTGCGCCGGTGCCGACATCGCCCTGGCCGCGCCCCGCCTGGCGATGACGCTCGTGCGGCGGGTGCTCGCGTGGTGGCGCGGCGGCCGGGCGGACCGGTTGAGCATGGAGGACGAGGTCTACGACTTCGGGGCACGCGACGAGGTCCGGCAGATGGCCTCGCTGACCTTTCCGACGACGTACCTCCAGCGGTTGGACTCCACCAAGTACGCCAAGCTCGTCCAGCGCCGGATCAACGACGCGGTGGTCGACTACCTGCGCCGCAACGGCGTCGACACCTCCGAGTACGAGGAGCGGGTCAGCTCGTACACCAACAACGGCGTGGTGATCGCCGGCGACAACTACGGCGCGGCGGCCGCCGGGGAGAAGGCGAAGGCGACGACCGGCGGCGGGGAAGGGAAAGCCTGATGAGCCAGCCGACGTACGGCATCTCGATCGGTCGCGACAACCACGGCGCGGTGGCGGCCGGCGACCATGCGCGGGCGGTGCGGAACACGGTGGCGCCGGCTGCGGCGGGTGTCGAGTCGATCGTCGCGGAGCTCGCGAAGATCCGCGCCGCCATCGAGCACGACGACGGTGTCACCGACCGCCACAAGGCCGTCCGCGACGTAGACGCACTCGCGGACGAGGTGCGCCAGGAGGACCCGGACACCGACGCGATCCGGGCGGCGTTCGTGCGCCTGATCGGCCGGGTCAGACCGGTCGCCGCTCTTGCCACCGCCGTCTACCAGGTCTGGGCGCTCGCGGAGAACGTGGTCGGTGGGGCCTGACCGCGCGGTCATACACTCGGCGGTGTGGATGATCGACTGATCGAGGCGCGGGAGCTCTACCACGCGGCGGTCTTCGGGGGAGCCGATGACGGGCTGGACGTCGCCGACCGGGCGCTCGACGGCCTCGAGGCCGACACGACGCTGGCCCGGGGCCGGATCCGGCACGCGCGCCACCTCGCCGCGCGGGCGGCGGGGGAGCAGCCGGGCGAGGACCCGACCGAGATCGCGTTGTTCGAGCGGGCGCTGGAGCTCTACGAGTCGCTCGGCGACACCCGAGGCGCGGCCGAGGCCCAGTTCCTGGTGGGCTGCTACCACCAGGTGGTACGCGGCGACATGGACACCACGGAGCCGATGTTCGCGCGTGCCCGCGACCTGGCCGCCGAGGCGGGAGACGACCTGACCCGCTCGTACGCGTTGCGGCACCTGGCCTTCACGGCCCAGCACGCGGGGCGCGCGGACGAGGCCCGCGCGGCCCTGGCGGAGTCGACCGACCTGCGGCGGTCGCTCGGCTTCACGGCGGGCGTGGCGGCCAACCTGGTCGCGGAGGCGTACCTGGCGGCCGAGACAGGCGCGGGCGACCCGAGCGCGCTGCTCGACCAGGCCGCCACGCTGGCCGCGACGTCCGGCGCGCACGCCGTGGCCGGCTGGGTCAGCGAGGCGCGGCTCGCCATCGGCTAAGCCAGAGCTTCGGTCACCCTGCGGAGGTGCGCGTCGACCTGGCCGCGGTCGTAGCCACGGAACGAGACCGGCAGCCGGGCTTCCGCGATGGCCCGCAGCGCCGCCGCCCGGCGGAACGGGTCGTCCGTGCCGATCGCGCTCTCCGCGGTCGCGAGCAAGGCGTCCGTCTCGGCGATCCGGTAGCCACGCAGCACGATCGTCGGCCGGAGCTCGGAAGCTGTTGTCTGGGGCCGTCCGCGGGAGGCCAGCCAGGCGTCGACCTGAGCCCGGTCGTAGCCGCGTAGGGCCACCGCCAGCGGCTCCGCCTCCGCGATCAAGGCTTCGATGCGGTCATGATCGCCCGCGGCGGCGTGTACGGCCCGCACGAGAGTGTCCACTGTGTGCCTGTCGTAGCCTCGCAAGCTGATGTCGAAGTCGGTCACGCCAGACATTGTCGTACCGGATCGCTAGTCTGCCGCTCGTGAGTTTCGACCTTTACTTCTGGCCTTCCGGGGCGACGAAGCGACCGCGCCTGCTTGCGGGTCGACTGGCCGACGAGGACACCCGCGGTCTCGTGCCGGAGGAGCGCGTGCTCGCGTTCCGTGCCGACCTGCTGCGTCGCTGGCCGGAACTCGCCGACATGATCTCCCCGTGGCACGACGACCTCGGCTGGCGGCAGCCGTGGGGCCGCACCGACATCGCCGACCGCTACGTCGGTCTGAACCTCCCCTACGGCTGGGCCGCTGTCAGCGCGCTCCCCCTCCTGGCCCGTGCTTACCAGCTCGATTGCTACGACCCGCAGGTCGGGCAGCTGACCGTCACACGGGGCGAAGCCAATCTTGACGGTGCGGCTGTTCTCAAAGGCTGGGTCAACGAGGACAACGTGGCGCGGCTGTTCCGAACGATCAGCAGCTACATCGGTTATCGCTACGACGATCTGGACGAGGACGCGCTGGTCGGTGCGCTCGACGACACCGACGAGGAGACGGGCCGCTGGTTCGAATACCCACTGGCCGGCACACCGCCGCTGACGGTCTTCCTGGCCTGGCCGCCAGGCCGCTCGGTGGTGACGGTCCGAGTCGAGGGCACGATGGACCTCGTGCTGTCGTCCAGGGTGGAGGTGGCCTTGGACATGCTGTAGCCCGCCTCGCGTTACGGCGGACCGCGACTGTGCGGCGGACAGCCCGTTGCGGCGGACTGCCGTTTGCGGCCCATCCGCCTTGCGGCGGGCCGCGCCCTGCGGTGCGCCGGTTGCGGCCCACGCGCCTTGCGGCGGGCCGCGCCCTGCGGCGGGCCGCGCCCTGCGGTGCGCCGCTTGCGGCGGACCGCGCCTTGCGGCGGACCGCGCCTTGCGGCGGATCGCGCCTTGCGGCGGACCGCGCCTTGCGGCGGACCGCGACCTTGCGGTGGACCGCGCCTTGCGGCGGACCGCGACCTTGCGGTGGACCGCGCCTTGCGGTCCACCGCAGCTTGCGGCAGCGAGCGCGCTACCGTCAGGCGGACCAGTCGGCGGGGCGGCCCAGGTAGGCCAGGAGCGTGGTCACGTCGTCGTCCGTCGGGGAGGTCGTGATCGCCGGGGCGTAGGCGAAGGCGCGCAGCGGTTCCACGATCTCGACCGCGACCTTCATCAGCGACCGGGCGAGCTCCGGCGTCAGCGGCGACGGCTGACCGGTCGCCACCGCGATGTCCCAGGCGTGCACGGCGGCGTCCAACGCGGCCGCACCCGAGCCGACCCAGGTCGGCAGTGGGCCGAGGGGGAGCGGAGTCGGCGCCGTCTCGGCGCTCTTGTCGACCGTCGCCCAGGCGGCGGCCGCCGCCTCGAGGTGCGGGTGCAGGTAGGCCGTCGGGTCCTGGGTGAGGACGCCCGACGGCGCGAACGGGTTCTCCGTCGGCGCGTCGCCGCCGGTGATCGCCCACGCGAAGCCGAGCTGGTCGCCGGCCGCGTGCTGGAGGACCTGGGTCGCGTTCCAGTCCGTGCACGGGGTGGGCCGGTCCCAGTCGCCGGCCGCCACGCCCGCGACCGTTGCGCGCAGCACCCGGTGGGACTCGTCGAGGAGGTCCCAGCCGCTGACGGTGATGTTCTCGCTCATGCCCGGCTCCATCCGAAGTGGTAGGAACGGATCGGACCGTTCCGCTAAACAGCTTAGCGGAACGGATCCTTCCGTTCAAGCCCTACGGCAGCTTCGCCTGCTCCAGCCACAGCGACGCGAGCAGGTCGTGGCCCCGCTCGCTCGGGTGCACGCCGTCCGGCGCCATCTCCGCCGGCGTTCCGGCACCAGCCAGGGCCGAGCCGGCCGGCAGCAGGACCGCGCCGTACGAGGCCGCCAGCTCGCGTACAACCGCGACCTTCGGGTCCAGGTCCTCGCGCCAGGTCACCTGCTCGTCGCTGATCGGCAGCAGGAACGGCTCGATCAGCACGAGCGAGACACCGGCCAGCGGGTCGAGCAGCGCCCGGTAGTTCGACTCGAACGCCTCGACCGTCGTCACCGCCCCGCTGTCGTAGCGGCGCCAGGTGTCGTTGACGCCGACCAGGATCGACACCAGGTCCGGCTCCTCGGCCAGCACGTCAGTCTCCCAGCGGTCGCGCAGGTCGCGCGAGCTGTTGCCGCTGATCCCGCGGTTGACCACGCGGGCGGTGTCGCCGAGGGTCGTGGCGATCCGACGGACGTACCCGTTGCCGAGGCCCGTCGGGTCGTCGCGGCGGTCGCAGTCGGTGATGCTGTCGCCGGCGAAAACGATGGTGGTCATGAAATCCTCTCGATGTCGATCAGCATGGCCTGTTGCGGGTTGAGCGTGGGCAGGGGCACGCCGGCGACGGTCAGCACCGCGCCGGAGACCTCGAGCGGACCGGCCGCCACCCACGACGGGTCGGCCGCCTGGTGCCGGCTCGCCGCGCCCAGCTCCTCGCGGATCGTGACGCGATAGCGCGAAGCGGTGCACAGCCCCGGGAAGCGGACCCGGCCCGACTGGCCCGCCGCCGAGGTCGCGAACCGCATCCAGGTGAACAGCGCCCGCGAGCCGTCCTGTGCGACGGTGCCGTGAAGGGCGGTCGCGTCGTCGGCGAGGTCCGCGTTAACCACCCGGCCCGTGTGCAGCAGTGGCCGGAACTCGCGGTACAGCGCGGACCACGCCGCGATCGTCGCCAGCGAAGCCGGGTCGGCGGCGGTGAGGTCCTGCTCGATGCCGGCGTGCGCGGTCAGCGAGGCGACGAGCCGGAACGACAGGTCGGTCGTGCGCGACGTCGTGTGCGCCCGCGCCGCGCCGAGGTGCGATCCGACGAGCTCCGGGGGTATGAGCACCCGGGTCCAGCGTTCGATCTGCGCCCGTTCCACGGGGTCGTTGCAGTCCGAGGCCCAGACCCGGTCCGTGCGGTCGAGGATCCCCAGGTCGACCCGCCCACCGCCACCGGAGCAGGTCTCGATCTCCAGCCCCGGATGCCGCGAGCGCAGCTCGTCGAGCAGCCGGTAGAGCGCGAGCGTCTGCCGCCGCACCCCGGGCCGTTCCCCGCTGACCGCCTCGAGCAGGTCCCGGTTGTGGTCCCACTTCAGATAGTCGATCGAGTACGCCGACACGAGCTCGTCCAGCCGCGCCAGCAGATAGTCGTAGGCCTCCGGGCGCGCGATGTCCAGCACGTACTGGCGCCGGGCGGTCGGCCCCAGCCCATCCCGCGGTCCCAGCACCCAGTCGGGGTGCGCACGCGCCAGGTCGGAGTCGAGGTTGACCATCTCCGGCTCGAACCAGAGGCCGAACTGCATGCCGTGCGCGCGTACCACCTTGACGAACGGCTCGAGCCCGTCGGGCCAGACGTCGCCGTCGACGAACCAGTCGCCGAGACCCGCGTCCGCCTCGCGGCGCCCGCGGAACCAGCCGTCGTCCAGCACGATCCGCTCGACGCCGACGGCAGCGGCCCGCTCGACCAGCTCGGTCAGTCGATCGAGGTCGTGGTCGAAGTACACGGCCTCCCAGGTGTTGAGCACCAGCGGGCGCGCCGACGTGGGGTGCTGCGGCCGCGCGCGCAGCCGGCGGTGCAGCCGGTCCGCGACCCCGTCCGTGCCCGCGTCGGACCAGACGAACAGCACCGTCGGCGCGTCGTACCGCTCGCCGTCGGCCAGGATGACCTCGCCCGAGCGCAGCGACTCGCCGGCGCCGATCACGGCGGACAACGCACCCGCGCCCTCCGGCAGCCGCTCGGCCAGGTAGCGCTGCTCGCCGCTCCACGCCAGGTGCGCCGTCCAGACCTCGCCGTGCCCGAACCCGAACGCCGTTGTCCCCGCCATCATCAGGTAGGGCGAGTCGTGTCCGGGCTTGCCGCGCCGCGTCGACCGCAGGTGCGTGCCGAAACCGAACGGCGCGCGCTGCGGAGCCCTTTCCCGGCACCATTTCCCGGTGAAGTCGAGCAGCTCGACGGCCCGCTCGGGCACGGGCATAAGAGCTGTCAGACCGTCCAAGGTGTACGGAGCACCGGCGCCGTCGAGCGACGCGTCGCGCTCGACGCTCATGGCGACCGCGAGCACCCCGAACCGGTCGAGCGAGTAGACGACCGACGACCGTAGTCCCGAAACCCGGTCGACGAACTGGAAAGAGATCGTGCCGCCCACCCCGTCGGCGGGCACGTCCGTCCACTGTGACTCCAGCTCGGGCCGGGGCGTCGTCCCGAAACCCGCGGCGTGGCCCGACTGCGCGGGCGTGCCCGACCAGCCGTCGCGCTCGCTCGGCCACACCGACAGCACCCGCGGCACGTCGGGGGAGTTGTTGAGCACGGCTGGTCCGGCGGTGAGCCGCAGTTCGTCCGCCGGGGCATCTAGATCGGCACCCCAGTGCAGCACCCGCGGCACGGGATGGCACACCTCCACGGCGAAGGCGGTCCCCGCAGCTCGCAGGGTGAGTACGGCTTCGGCGCCGGACAGCATGTGTAACAGCCTCCGTGGACGTTACGACGAGGTTACTTGACGGCGTTAATTAACCATGCTTAGTCTGTCGCCGCAAGCGCCGGGGCGCAGGCCACAACGTGCGGGAGCAGGCAGACCAATGGCGGTCCTGGAAACAACCGCCCGCGACCAGCGGGCATCGGGAGAGGCGACGCGGCGGCGGAAGAGCGTCCGCCGCACGACGAACCCGTACTCGCCCGCGCACCGCGGCGACGGGCGCCTCGCGTGGGTGCTCATCGCCCCGGCCCTGGTCGGGTTCGTCGTTTTCGCGGCCTACCCGACCCTGCGGGGGATCTACCTCAGCTTCACCGATTTCGCGGTGCTGTCGCCGCCCGAGTGGATCGGTCTCGACAACTACCGGGAGCTGCTGCACGACGACGTGTTCTGGTCGTCGCTCGGCGTCACCGTCTACTTCGTACTGTTGTCGGTGAGCCTCAGTCTCGTCGTCTCGGTCGCCACCGCTGCCGTCCTGCACCGGCTCACGTCCTCGACGGTCATCCGCGGCCTCATCATCCTGCCGTTCCTGATCTCCGCAGTCGTCGCCGGCACGGTGTGGTGGTGGATGCTCGACAGCCAGCTCGGCATCGTCAACATCGTCATCAAGGCGCTCGGCGGCGACGGCATCCAGTTCCTGACCTCGCGGGGCTGGGCGATCCCGTCGGTCGCGCTGATCAGCGTGTGGAAGCAGATGGGCTACACCGCGATCATCATCTTCGCCGGGCTGCAGACGATCCCGCCGACCATCTACGAGGCCGGCCGGGTCGACGGGGCCAGCGAGCTGCGGATGTTCCGCACGCTGACGCTCCCGCTGCTGCGCCCGATCCTCGCGCTGGTCGTCGTCCTCAACATCATCGGTGCGTTCCAGGTGTTCGACATCGTCCAGGTGACCACCAAGGGCGGGCCGGCCAACGCCTCCAACGTGCTCCAGATGTACATCTACAGCAAGGCGTTCGGGCAGTTCGACTTCGGGTACGCGGCGGCGATGTCGCTGGCCCTCTTCGTGATCCTCATAGCCATCACCTTCCTGCAGATGCGGCTGCTGCGGGCGAGCGAATCGGACACCAACGCATGACCGCCACCCGTCGCCGGTTCAGTATGGGGCGCGCGGCCGCCTGGACGTACCTCGTCGGCGTGCTGTTCGTGACGATCTTCCCGTTCTACTGGATCCTGCGCACCGCGCTGTCCGACAACTACGCACTGAGCGCCGACCCGGCCTCGCCGCTGCCGGTCGGCTTCACCTGGGGTCCGTTCAAACGGGTGCTCGGCCTCGCGACCACCCAGGAGTCGATCGCCGAGGGCGGCTCGGGCGCGTCGATCGAGATCGGCCATTTCCTGGTGAACTCGGTCGTCTACGCCACCGTCTCGACGGCACTGATCGTGTTCTTCTCGACCCTGGCCGCGTACGCGTTCTCCCGCTTGCACTGGCGTGGTCGTGACTTCATGTTCAGCCTGTTCCTGACCGCGCTCATGGTGCCGGGAATCCTCACGCTGCTGCCGAACTTCGTACTCGTGAAGGAACTGGGTCTGCTCAACACGTTCGCCGGCATGATCCTGCCCGGCGCGCTGTTCTCGGCGTTCAACATCTTCTTCCTGCGCCAGTTCATGCTCGGCCTGTCGACGGAGACCGAGGAGGCTGCCCTGCTCGACGGTGCCGGCCGGCTGCGGGTGCTGTTCGGCATCACGCTGCCGATGACCAGCGGCCCGATCATCACGCTGTCGATCCTCGGCTTCATCGGGATGTGGAACGACTACTTCTGGCCGTTGCTGGTCACCAGCGACGAGTCCGTGCAGCCGCTGACGCTCGCGCTGGCCGTGTTCAAGCAGTCGTCGCCGCAGGCGCAACCGGACTGGGCCGGCCTGATGGCCGCCACGCTCGTCGCGGCGCTGCCGATGCTCGCGCTGTTCATGGTGTTCGGCCGGCGCATCGTCAACTCCATCGGCTTCTCGGGGATCAAATGAGCCTCCGACTCTCCTGGGACTCGCCCGCGCGCGACTGGGTCGAGGCCGTCCCGTTGGGCAACGGCCGGATCGGGGCCATGGCGTACGGCGGCGGCTCCTCGGCGCGCATCCAGGTCAACGATGCGACCGTGTGGTCGGGCCACCCGGACGGGCCGGCTCGAGCGCTCGACGCTCTGGTCGCCGGCGGGGCCGGGCCGGGGCGGCTCGCCGAGATCCGGTCGGCCATCGACGCCGGAGACCTGCGGCGGGCCGAAGGTCTGCTGATGAGCTTCGAGGGCGCGTACTCGCAGGAGTTCCTGCCGTTGCTCGATCTGACGCTGGGCACTCGTGGGGTCGAAAGCGGTCCTGCGCGCGTTCTCGACCTGGACGAGTCGCACCTGACCGAGCTGCTCGACGTCGGCGGCGTCGCGGTCACCCGGCGCACGTTCGTGTCCGCGCCGGCCGGGTGCCTGTTCGTCTCGTACGAGGCCGATGCGCCCGTGCTCGACGTGGACCTGGGCCTGTCGACCCCGCTGCGTTCGGTGGGCCTGACCGGTGGTCCTTCGGAGCTCACGCTGGACGTGGTGGCGCCGGTCGACGGCGCACCGCCGCACGAGCCGACGGTGCCGGCCCACCGGTACTCGTCGGACGGCTTCGACCATTTCGCCACCGCGGCGCTCGCGGTGGACAGCGACGGAACCCAGGGTCGGGACGGCGACTTCCTGTGGGTCCGTGGGGCGAGCCGGCTGCTGATCGCACTGTCGACGTCGAGCCGGGCCGCACTGTGGTGGGGCGACCCGGACGGCACCGACTGGCGGACCTCCTCGCGCGAGGAGATCCGGGAGCGCGCACGCTCGACCGCGCGGGCCGCCCTGCGGCAGACCGCGTCCGAGCGGCTCGCCGAGCACGTGGCCGATCTGCGGGCCCACGTGTCGGGAGCGCGCTTCGCGATCGGCGGCCGGCGCGCCGGCACCTGGGACGTGGCGCGCGACGTGCTGCGCGGCCCCGACGAGGGCCTGCGGGCGACGATCATCGCGGAGTACGGCCGGTATCTGCTCGGTGCCTCGTCCCGCTCCGGGAATCCCGCGGCGAACCTCCAGGGCATCTGGAACGCGTCGATGCGGCCACCGTGGTCGTCGAACTACACGATCAACATCAACACCCAGATGAACTACTGGCCGGCCCCGGTGGTCGGCCTGGACGACTCCGCGGAGCCGCTGGCGGCGCTGGTCCGGCGGCTCGCGTCGACCGGCGGTTCGGTCGCTTCGCGCCTCTATGGCGCGCGCGGCTGGGTGGCGCACCACAACAGCGACCTGTGGGGCTGGAGCCTCCCGGTGGGTATGGGCCACGGAGCGCCGAGCTGGGCGATCTGGATGATGGGCGGCGTCTGGCTGACCCACAACCTCTGGGACCACTACGAGTTCACCGGCGACCGCGCATTGCTCGCGGACACCGTGTGGCCCCTGATGCGCGGTGCGGCGGAGTTCTGCCTGGACTGGCTGGTCGAGGACGCGGCGACCGGCGGTCTGCGAACGATCCCGTCGACCTCGCCGGAAAACCTGTACGTCGGAGACGACGGGCGCCCTGAGGCGCTGAGCGTGTCGACGACGACGGACCTGGCCCTGATCCGTTCCCTGTTCGAACGCTCCCGCACCGCGATCGCGACCCTGGCCTCCGCCGACGCCGACCTCGATGCCGAGCTTGCCGCCGCGCTCGAGCGGCTGCCGGCGCTGTCCGTCGGCTCGGATGGCCGGTTGCGGGAGTGGTCCGTCGACCTGGTGGACGAGGACCCGCACCACCGGCACCTGTCGCCGCTGGTCGCGCTCTACCCGCTGGACCTCGTCGACCCCGTCGCGACGCCCGACCTGGCCAAGGCCGCCCGGGTCTTCCTCGAAGCCCGCGGTCCCGGGGCGATGGGCTGGTCCTGGGCCTGGAAGATCGCGCTGCGGGCGCGGCTCGGCGACGCGGCCGAGGCTCGCGACCTGCTGCTGGAAGCGCTGACACCCTACGACCGCGACCACCGTGAGCACGCCCCCGTCGACGGATCCGAATGGGGCGGGCTCCTGCCGAACCTGTTCAGCACCCACCCACCGGTGCAGCTGGACGGCAACTACGGGTTCACGGCGGCGATCGCCGAGATGCTCGTGCAGAGTCACCGCGGCCGCGTCCGGTTGCTGCCCGCGCTGCCGGCGCAGTGGCCCGACGGCCGGGTGACCGGCCTGCGGGTCCGCGGCGGGCTTTCGGTCAACCTGCGCTGGGCAGGCGGCACGGTCGAGCGCGCGGTGTTCCGCGGCCGACCGCAACACATCGTCGTCTCGCTCGGCGACGCCCTGTTCGAGCTCGACGTGCCCTCCGACGGCGAGGTTGCCCTCCAACCCTGACAACCGCACACCCGCCGGACATCGGACGCGCACCAGCGTCCGATGTGGATGAGACACACCCCTTGGACCCACCACGCCCCCCGAGAACCCGTACCCCACAGTGAGGAATCGATGAAAGCGAAGCGAATCGCGACCGCGCTCGCCCTTGCCCTGGCCGCCACCACCGCGCTCGCCGCGTGTGGCAGCAGCGACAAGGACAGCGCCGACTCCGCCGGCGGCAAGACCGTCAACTGGTGGACCTGGGACGAGCGCCAGGCGGCCTCGTACAAGAAATGCCTTCCGGGCTTCGAGGCGGCCAACCCGGGCATCACCGTGAAGATCTCGCAGTACGCCGTCGACGACTACTTCACCAAGCTGACCGCCGGGTTCGTCTCCGGCGCGGCGCCCGACGCGTTCCAGAACAGCGTGCCGCTGCTGGGCGCGTACGCCGGTCAGAAGCAGATCATGGCTCTTGACGACCAGATCAAGAAGACCAACTACGACCTGTCGGTCTTCGACATCGGCGTCGAGTCGTGGAAGTACACCGACGGCAAGCAGTACGGCATCCCGCTCGACTGGGCCGGCGCGGCGATCTACTTCAACGAGGACAAGGCGAAGGAGGCCGGCGTCACCGCCGACGACATCGCCAACATGACGTGGAACCCCGACGACGGCGGCACGTTCGACAAGATCGTCACCAAGCTGACCGTCGACAAGAACGGCAAGCACGGCGACCAGCCCGGCTTCGACAAGACCAAGATCGCCACGTACGGCATCGCCAGCCTGGCCTCCGGTGACTTCAACGGCCAGACCTCGTGGAACCCGTTCGTCTCGACGACCGGCTGGCGGCTCGGCGACAAGCCGGCGTGGCCGACGAAGTTCCCGTACGACGACCCGAACTTCGTGAAGACCCTCGAGTACGTCAAGGGCCTCGGCGACCGCGGCCTGATGCCCAAGTTCGGGCAGCTGACCGTGGCCGGCAGCCAGCAGATCGGCTCCGGCCAGGTCGCGATGGCGCAGGGCGGCACGTGGGACGCCACCTCGATGACGAAGATCCCCGGCGTCAAGGTCGGCGTCGCCCCGACGGTCAAGGGTCCCCAGGGCCGCTCGATGATCAGCAACTCGAACGCGAACAACATCTACGCGGGTACGAAGAACCTCGACTCGACGTGGAAGTGGGTCACCTACATGGGCTCGGAGGCGTGCCAGTCGACCGCCGGCGCGGACGCCACGTTCCTCCCGTCGATCGCGAAGTCGCTCCAGGTCGCGGTCGACGCGCAGAAGAAGGACGGTCTCGACCTGACCGGCTTCGTGAACGCGCTCAACAACGGCGAGCTGTACCCGGCCCCGCCGACCGCCAACGGCCAGCAGCTCGTGGACACGATCCAGCCGCTGTTCGAGGCGTACTTCAGCGGTGAGAAGGACAAGTCCGTCTTCCCCGAGATGGCCGCGAAGACGCAGGAGATCCTCGCGAAGTAGGCGACGCGGCCGGGGTGGAGTGGCAGCGCCGCCGCTTCCGCCCCGGCCCGCCGGCTGCCGTATCGTCCATGTGCGACCCAGCGCCGGCTCTGTGAGCAAAGGAATCCAGCGATGCATCAACCAGGCGCCGCCGTCGCGCTCCTCAAGGGAGCGTCCGCGGCCGCCGCCGACGTCTTCCGGACCATCCTGACCCGCGGCCCGATCAGCCGGATCGACATCGCGCGGCTCCTGGGCCTCTCACAGGCGGCGGTGACCAAGGCGGTCGGCCCGCTGTTGGAGGTAGGCCTCGTCTCCGACGAGCTGGAGCTGCCCCGCGACGGCCAGCCCGGCCGCCCGGCCAACCCGCTGATGGTCGTGGCCGACGCCCTCCTCTCGATCGGCATCAAGGTCAACGCGGACGAGATCGTCGGTGTGGCGACGGACCTGCGCACGACGGTCCTGGCCGCCAACCGGCGGGCCCTGAAGTCCACCACCCCTGCGTCGACGGTCGACGCCATCGCGGCGACCGTGGCGGACCTGGTCGACGCGCTCGGCGAACGAGCCGACCGCCTCTGCGCGGTGGGCGTCAGCGTCTCGGGCGACGTCGACGCCCACAGCGGCGTGGTCCGCGAGTCGGCCATCATGGGCTGGACGGACGTGCCACTCGGCACCCAGCTCGCGGCGCGACTGGAACGCGAGGTGCTGGTCGAGAACGACGTCCGCGCCCTGACGATCGGCGAACACTGGTTCGGCGTAGGCGTCGGCACGGACCTGTTCGCGATCGTCACGATCGGCCGAGGCATCGGCAGCGGCCTCCACGTCAACGGCGAGGTCGTCGAAGGCGCTTATGGCGTAGCCGGCGAGATCGGTCACCTCCCTCTCACCTCACCGGACCGGGTCTGCCCGTGCGGCCGCCGCGGCTGTGTGGAGGCGGTCGCCGGCACACCCGCGATCGTGGCCGAGGTGTCCCGCGCCCACGGTCGTGACCTCTCGATCGGTGAGATCGTCGAACTGGCCCACGAGGGCGACCGGGCCGCGGTCCAAACCTTCGAACGGGCGGCAACCACCATCGGCACGGCGATCGCGACGCTGGTCAACCTCACCGGCCCGGAACTGGTCATCATCGGCGGCGAAGCGGTCAGCAACTTCGACCTCTTCGAGCCGCACCTGCGGGCGTCCTTCGCCGAGCACGCGTTCGGCGCGGCGGGCCGCTGCCAGATCGTCACCCGCCCGCACACGTTCGAGGACTGGGCCCGCGGCGCGTCGGCCGCCGCCATCCGGCAGCTCGCCGAAAACCGTTAGGTCACGGACGGCCGACCGCTGATACTGCCGTCGTGGCGAGGGACGAGGTTCTGGTCAAGGTCGAGGCCGACCTGCGCCGCGGCCACACGCATGCCGCGCTGCAACGCCTGGCCAGCCTCACGGCAGCGTATCCGGACGATCTGGAGGTGCGCTCGGCCCGGGCGGCGGTCTGCCGGCAGGTCGGCAACCTGACGGAGGCCGGCCGGTGGGGCTTTCTCACCGAGAGCACGGACGACCAGGAGATCGCCGCGTTCGAGCGGGCCTACCCCGCCGCGTGGACGCGGTTGCGTGCCCTGAGGCTCGTGGCGGACCCGACCGACCGGCTCGGGCCCGCCGCCAGGGCCCGCCTGAGCCGGCTGATCGCCCGGGCCGCCGGCGAGCCACCGGGGCCGGTGGTCTGGACGGCCTCGGGCCCGGTGCCCCACGATCCGCCCGCGCCGCGACTCGATGTCCTGTGGGCGTTGGCGATCGCGGTGCCCGTCATCGTCCTCTGTGGCCTGGCCGGCCTAGGGCTGGTCACCGCGGTTCGCTGGGTCGTCTCCTGAGCCAGCCCGCTCGCCGTCTGTCGGACCATTGGCGCGGACGTTCACAGGGCCGGTGGGCGGCAGCGGACCACGTCGACGTCGCCTTCGACGTGGACGCGCCCGGCGTTGTGTGCGGTGAGGACGGTCATTCCCGGGCGCAGGGCCAGGGACTCGTCGGTGGACCAGGTCAGGCGGCCTTCGCCGGAAAGGACCACGGCGATAGAGAAGCCGGGGTCCCAGCCGGCCGATCCGCTGTGGCGCTCGGCGCGGAAGAACGGGTCCGCGTACGCCGGGAAGATGTGGTGGTCGTCGAGTCGGCCGCAGAGCTCCTCGAGGGTTTCGGCCGGCACGGCCTCGCGGCTGACCAAGGGGAGTGCGGCGTCGAAGCCGATGCCGAGGTGGCCGTCGCGGAGGCCGTCGATGGCGAAGCCGTCGTACTCCAGCAGCAGTGACAGGTCCGCCGCCTGCTGGAGCTCGAGGAGAAGGATGCCGGCGCCGATGGCGTGTGGATAGCCGGCCGGCACGAAGACCGTGTCGCCGGCGGTCACCTCGACGGCGTGCAGGGCGTCGAGCATCGCCGGGCGGTCCTGGCGGGCGACCCAGTCGGCCAACGTCGACGTCGGGATCTCCTCGCGGAAGCCGAGGTGCACCTGGGCGCCCGGTTCGGCGGACAGGATGATCCAGGACTCCGTCTTGCCGTTGCGGCATCCGAGGTGGGATCGGGCGAACGCGTCGTCCGGGTGCGCGTGCACCGGGAGCCGCTCGCCGGCGTCGAGCAGCTTGACCAGCAGGGCCGGGTCGGCGCCGAAGCGGTCGACGTGTGCGGCGCCGAGCCAGTGCACCGGGTCGTCGGCGATCGCGGCCCGCAGGGAGCGACCGTCGGGCAGCACCGTCAGCCCGACCGTGTCGAAGCCGGCGACGGTGGTCGCCGAGCCTACCCAGTCCTCCGGCACGTGGTCGCCCGTGGGAGCGGTGCCACGAAACGCGGCGATGCGGTCGCCTCCGAGGTAGAAGCGGTCGGCCGGCTGGTTGGCGGGTAGCGCGATGACGCTCATGCGGTTCTCCTCCGGGGTACGGGGGCTGGCGGTGATCATTCGTGCGGATGCTCCGGCTCGTCAAGCCCTTCCACCACGGGGGCTGGCGTCGACCGCACCGTGTTCGGGGAGCGCCTCCAGCACCGACCGAACCTGCACCGCGAGGGAGTTCGCGGCGTCGACGGCGAGGTGTGGTGACGCGGGTGGGTCGAGGTCGACCCGGTCGAGGAAAGCCGCGAGGTCGGCGAGCTTGCGCCGGTCGCGCTCGGCCGCGCGGCCAGCCATCCGGTCGCGGAGCAGGTCCGGTGAGACCCGCAGCCAGACCAGCAGCGGGCGCCCGCCGGCGGCGGCGACCCGGTCGGCGACCGCCTGCCAGGCGTCCGGGTCACGGCGCTCGGCGGTGAACGGCGCGACGACCACGACCGGGTGGCCCGACGCGAGGTTGTCGAAGGCGGCGGCGTAGAGCGTTTCGTACCGGGCGGATCGCGTGGCTTCGGCGAGCCGGGGGTCGTCGAGGTCGTCGGTGCCGAGCAGGTCCGCGATGACCGAGGTCAGAGGCCCCGTCAACACGTCCTGGTCGAGCAGCGTCGCGCCGAGCCGGCGGGCCAGCGCGGCGCCGAGCATGGTCTTGCCGCTCGCCGGTGGGCCGGCGATGAGCAAAGTGGACAAAGCCACCGAGCTGCACGCTCCTCTCGCCGCGACGGACCGTGACGGACGGATCACACTCGATATCGCGAAGCCGTTTCAGGAAACGATCCAGTCACGAAACCTGCCTGAAAACTCTTCGTCATCTTGACAGTCGTGAACGCGAGTGCACATAGTGCGAACACCGCTGTGACATCGATTACCTCGCCCGGTGACAACGATTACCTGGCGAGCCCGAAGAGGGGACCGATCAGTGCTGATCGCGACGCCCAATCTGTGTCTGGATAGGACACAGCTCGTCCCGGAGTTGGTGCTGGGCGGGGTGATGCGCGCCCGATCGGTGGAGGTCACGGCCGGCGGCAAGGGTGTCAACATCGCGCGGGTCGCCCGGGCACATCGGCAGAAAGCCACGGTCGTCGGGCTGGTCGCCGACCGCGACCGGGAACGCTTGTTGCGGCTGCTCGCGGAGGAAGGCGCCGACGTCGTCGACGTGCCGATGCCGGGCGACACCCGCAACGCGATCATCATGATCGAGCAGCCCGGCGGCCGCACGACGATCGTCAACGAACAGGGCTCCACGATCGACGCGGAGATCTGGGAGCGCTACCGGGACGCGGTCGCGGGCAACCTGCCCGCCCACCGCACGCTGTCCTGTTCGGGCAGTCTGCCGCCCGGCGCGCCGGAGGACGGTTACGGGCAGCTCGTCGAGCTCGCCCACACGGCCGGCGTGCTCGCGGTCGTAGACACCGCGCCGGGTGCGCTGCGCGCGACCCTCGCCAGCCGGCCCGACCTGGTCAAGCCCAACCTGCAGGAGGCCGAGGCGGCCATCACCGGCACCTCGGGACTGGTGCTCACGGACGCCGACAGCGAGGTCCGCGAACGCGCGATGGACGCGGCCGCCACGCTGTGCGCTCTCGGCGCCCGCAACGCCGCGGTCACGGCCGGCGCCCACGGCGCGGCCCTCGCGGAGAGCGCGGCCGGCCAGGTCCGCTGGTTCCCGGCGCTGAAGGTCCAGGTGGTCAGCGCGGTAGGCGCGGGCGACTCCTTCCTCGGCGGCGTCCTGCTCGACCTGGAAGAACGGGAAACACCCGACTGGTCCGCCGCGATCCTGCGCGGATCGGCCACGGCCAGCGCCTCGTGCGAACAACTACGCGCCGGCGGCGTCGACCCGGACCGCGCGGCGGAACTGCTGGCTCAGCTCCGTAATCTGCCCACCGAACCCGCGCGGCGGATGCCATGACGCCAACCAACCGGCACCCTGACACAGCCCGAACGAGACCGGCGCCCGCGCCGCTTCGCAGCCGCGAACGCGGCGGCCTCCCGATGACGAGCGCGCCGGGTCGGTCGTCGTGAAGCGCCCCAGGCCGCGCCTGCGCGACGTCGCGCAGGCAGCGCAGACCAGCACCAAGACCGCGTCTCGGGTGATCAACGGGGACGAGCGCGTCTCCGCCAGCACCCGCGCGCGGGTCGAGCAGGCCGTCCTCGACCTCGGCTACCGGCCGGACCCCCTCGCGAGGTCGCTGCGGCTAGGCCAGGACGAGACCATCGGCGTCGTCGTCGACGAGGTCGGTGACCCCTTCTTCGCCAGCGTCATCGGCGAGATCGAGCGCATGGCCCTCGACCGCGGCATCTCCGTCATCATCGCCAGTACCCGCCGCCTTGCGGAGCGGGAGCGGATCGTCCTGGACGGCCTCCTCCAGCGCCGCGTGGCCGGTCTCATCATCGCGTCCATCTCGGACAACCACTCCTACCTGCGTACCTCACCCTGCCCCTTGGTCTTCATCGACCGCGCGGCCGAGGACCTGGCGGCCGACGCCGTCGTCGTCGACGACCGGGGCGGTGCCAAGATGGCCGTCGAGCATCTGATGCGCCACGGCCACCGCCGGATCGCCTACATCGGCGACCGGCTGGACACCGCGACCGCGCGCTACCGGCTCGCCGGCTACCGCGACGCGCTCGCGGCCGCCGGCATCGCGACGGACGAGAGGCTGATCGCCGAGGTCGAGCCCGCCAAGGGTGACGCCGGCGTCGCGGCGGAGACCCTGCTGCGCCTGCCCGATCCGCCGACCGCCATCTTCAGCGCCAACACCCGATGCTCGCTCGGCACCCTGCCGACCGTGCACCGGCTCCGCCGGACCGACATCGGGTTCGTCTCGTTCGGGGACTTCGCGATGGCGGACACGATCACCCCCGCGATCACCATCGTCGACCACTCGCCGGAGCTGATCGGTCGGCTCGCGGCCGAGCGGCTGTTCAACCGCCTGGCCGGCGAGGAGCCGCCGGTCGAGACGATCATGGCGCCGTTGCGGGTGGTGCCGCGCGGCAGCGGAGAGCTGGGGCCGGCATGACCGAGCTCGTGGCCGGGGTCGACCTCGGCACCACCGACACCAAGGCCGTCCTGACCCGCCCGGACGGCGAGACCGTCGCGTTCGCCCGCACCCCCACCACGTGGACGCACGAGTCCGACGGCCGGCTGGAGACCACCGGCGCCGCGCTCGCGGACGACGTGCTGCGCGCCCTCACCACGGCGATCGAGCAGGCGGAGAGCGACAAAGGCCCGGTCAAGGTCACCGGCATCGGCATCGCCGGCCTCGCCGAGAGCGGCGTCATCCTCGACGAGCGCGGCAACGAGACCTCCCCGGTCATCGCCTGGTTCGACGAGCGGGGGATGGCCGAGCTCACCGCGCAGGGCCCGGCGTTCGTCGACGAGTTCCCGCGCCGCACCGGCCTGCCCTTCGGCACCCAGTGGAGCCTGCCGAAGCTCCTCTGGATGCGGGACAACGGCATCCGCATCGGCCACACGTCCCGGTGGCTCAACATGCCGGAGTACGTGGCGTACGCGCTCACCGGCGAACTGGTCAGCGAGCCGTCCCTGGCCTCCCGCACCGGAATGCTCGACCAGGCGACCGGCCGACCGTGGCCGGAGGCCCTCGACCGGATCGGAGCGGGCGACCAGTTCCTGCCGGAGCTGCTGGCGGCCGGGCAGCCGGCCGGCACGGTCAGAACACCACAGCTGAAGGGCGCCGCGGTCACCGTTGCCGGGCACGACCACCCGGTCGCCGCGATCGGAGCCGGCGCCACCGGCCCCCACGACCTCTTCAACTCGTGCGGCACCGCCGAGGTGCTGTTGCGGTCCGTGCCGAGGATCCTCACCGACGACGAGCGGGCCACCCTGGTCGGGCTCGGCATCGACGCGGGCCGGCACGTTCTGCCCGGCCACGGCGTGCTGATCGGCGGCATGCGATCCGGGTTGGTGATGCGCCGCGTCCTCGCGCTCATCGGCGCCGACGAGCCTCGACGGCGCGACGAGCTCGACCGGAGGTGGCGGCCGGCGAAGAACGACGGCGTCACCGTCCTGCCCGCCGCGCCGCACGACAACGACGTGACGCTGCGGCTGCGCGACGGCGCGGGGCCGGACCAGCTGTGGGCGGCCACGCTCGCGTACCTCAACGAGCAGACCGAAGCCCTCCTCGCCGCGGTCAACTCCGTGGTCGGCGACCACCGCACGGCGGTCGCGGCCGGTGGCTGGACCCGGATGCACAGCGTACGAACAGCGAAAGCGGCGGTGATCCCGCGCCTGCGGATCTCCGCACTCGAGCAACCGGGCGCCCGAGGTGCGGCGATGTTCGCCGCCTGCGCCGCCTACGACCTCCCGTTCGACAAGGTGACGCGGCAGTTCCAGCAGAGCCAAGGAAAGGACCACGTATGACGGCCCGAAATAGTGGCCTCGGGGCGATCGCGGACGCCGACGGTGTGTTCTCGATCGTCGCCATGGACCAGCGCAACACGCTGCGCCGGATGTTCGCCGCGGTCGGCCAGGAGGCCACCGACGCCGACATGCGGCAGGCGAAGATCGACGTGGCCGGTGCACTGACGCCGTTGGCCAGCGCCATCCTGCTCGACCCGACCTACGGGGTGCCGGCCACGACGGAGGCGGGCGCCCGGGCCGGCAGTTGCGGCCTGCTGGTCGCGGCCGAGCCGGCGGATCGGGGCAACTACAACGGCGAGCCGCGTACGCACCGCGACCCCAAGCAGGACGCCGATTGGGTCCGTGCCCAGGGTGGCGCCGCGGTCAAGTTCCTCGTCCAGCTGCGCCCCGGCCGGCCGATCGGTGACGGCCCGGACATCGCGGCCGAGGTGCTCGACATCGTCCGCGAGGTCGCCGCCGACTGCCGCGCCGCCGGCGTCCCGTCGGTGGTCGAGAACCTGATCTACGAGCTGCCCGGCGAGCGGTTGACCGAGCAGCAGCGCGAGGACCTGATCGTCGAGGCGGCGGTGCGGATCGCGGACACCGGCGTCGACCTGGTCAAGATCGAGTACCCGGGCTCCGCCAAGGGCTGCCGCCGCGTCGCCGAGACGGTCAAGGCGCCGTGGGCCGTGCTCTCGGCCGGCGTCGGCTTCGACGAGTTCCAGAACGTCCTGCGGGTCAGCTGCGACGAGGGCGGCGCGTCGGGCTTCATCGCCGGGCGCTCCATCTGGAAAGAGGCCATCGGCCTCGAAGGGACGGCACGGCAGGAGTTCCTGGACACCGTTGCGCGCCAACGGTTGCAGACCTGCCTGGACACGGTCGCCGGGCGGGCACGGCCCTGGCACGAGGCGGTGAACAAGCAATGAGTGAGCGAAGCGAGCGCGGCCAGCACAGCAGCACGCGGTCGTGCTCTGCCGACCGAAGGGAGGCAGCGGCATGACAGCAGTTCTCGAGGCACGCGGCATCACCAAGCACTATGGACACGTCGAAGCCCTCAGCGGGGCCAACTTCGACGTGCAGGCCGGTGAGGTGGTCGCCCTGATCGGCGACAACGGCGCCGGCAAGAGCACGCTGGTCCGGATCCTCTCCGGCGCCGAGTCGGCCGACGGGGGCGAGGTCCTCTTCGACGGCCGCAAGGTGAACCTGACGTCGCCCACGGACGCCCGCGAGCTCGGCATGGAGACCGTCTTCCAGGACCTGGCACTGGCTCCGCATCTGTCCCCGGTGCAGAACATGTACCTGGGCCGCGAGGTCATGCGCAAAGGCCTGCTCGGCAAGCTCGGCTTCATGGACAACAAGGCGATGCGCGAGGGCAGCCGCAGCGCGTTCGACCGGCTCGGCGCGACCGTACGCGACCTGAACGGCACGGTCGGCGGGATGTCCGGCGGCCAGCGTCAGGGCATCGCGGTCGCCCGGGCGGCCGCCTGGGCGCAGAAGGTCATCTTCCTCGACGAGCCGACCGCGGCGCTGGGCGTGGTGCAGACCCAGAACGTGCTGGACCTGGTCCGCCGGGTCAGCGGAGAGGGCATCGGCGTCGTGTTCATCAGCCACTCGATGCCCCATGTGATGGAGGTCGCCGACCGCATCCAGGTGATGTGGCGGGGTCGCCGGGTGGCCACCTACAACAAGGCGGACACCTCGATGGAGCAGCTGGTGTCCGCGATGACCGGTGCCGTGGCACAGGAGGCGTCATGAGTACGACCACGAGCGCACCTCCGGCGTCCACTGAGGACGCACCTACGAGCCGGCTCTCCCGGATCTCCCGCCTCCAGGCGCTGCAGATCCTGATCCTGCTCGTCGTCACGGTCGCGGTGTTCACGGCGCTGCGCCCGGACACGTTCCTCACCGGGTTCAACATCCGCGGCATCGTGCAGAACACGGCCATCTACGCGGTGCTCGGCGTCGGCATGACGTTCGTCATCATCACCGGTGGCATCGACCTGTCCGTCGGCAGCGTGCTGGTCTTCAGCGGCGTGGTGGCGGACAAGATCATGGTGGCGTACGGCGGCCAGGGTTGGGGAACCGTCTTCGTCGGACTCGCCGCCGCCCTCGCCTCCGGCCTGGCCTGGGGTCTGCTCAACGGCATCCTGGTGGCCAAGGCGAAGGTGCCACCCCTGGTGGTGACGCTCGGCTCGCTGAGCGCCGCGCTCGGCTTCGCGCAGATCATTACGAAGGGCCTCGACCTGCGCGACGCGCCGCAGACGCTGGTCAACGACATCGGCTTCGGCAACATCGTCGGGCAGGTGCCGACCATCGCCGTCGTCTCCGCGGTGGTCGTGATCTTCGGCATCGTGCTGCTGCACCGCACCCGGTTCGGCCTCTACACGTACGCCGTCGGCTCCAACGCCGAGGCCGGCCGCCGCGCCGGTGTCAAGGTCGAACGACACCTGATCAAGGTGTACGCGTTCGCGGGGCTGCTGGCCGGTTTCGCCGGCCTGCTCAACCTCGGCTTCTTCCAGTCCACGACGATCGGCGGCCAGTCCAACACGCCGCTGAACGTCATCGCCGGCGTCGCGATCGGCGGCACCAGCCTGTTCGGTGGCATCGGGTCCGTGTTCGGCACCGTCATCGGACTGTTCATCCCGATCGTGCTGCAGAACGGGTTCATCCAGACCGGCGTCCAGCCGTTCTGGCAGCAGGTCGTCGTCGGCGCGGTGCTCGTGGCCGTGGTCTACGTCGACCAGCTCCGTCGTGCAGCGGCAGTGAGAGGCACACCAACACGCCTGCCATTCCTGTCCCGTGCAGGAAGCACCTCGAGAAAGGGATCAGCATGAAGCGCAAGTCAACCGCCATAGTCGCCGCGTTGGCCGCCGTCGCGCTCGGCGCGGCCGCCTGCGGCTCCGACTCCGACAGCGGTGGCGCGTCCACCGGCGGGGCCAAGGACGGCAACTACAAGCTGGCATTCGTCCAGGGTGTCGCCGGCGACGCGTTCTACATCACCATGGAGTGCGGCATCAAGGAGGAGGCGGCCAAGGAAGGCGCCACCGTCACCACCCAGGGTGCCCAGAAGTTCGACCCGACCCTGCAGACCCCGATCCTGCAGTCGGTCATCGCCTCCAAGCCGGACGCGATCCTGATCGCCCCGACCGACGTCTCCGCGATGCAGCAGCCGATCGCGCAGGCCAAGGCCCAGGGCATCAAGATCGTCCTGGTTGACACGACGCTCAACGACCCGTCGGTCGCGGTGTCGGCGATCTCGTCGGACAACACCGCCGGTGGCAAGGCGGCGTTCGAGGCGATCCAGAAGCTCGCCCCCAACGGCGGCAAGGTGCTCGGCGTCGGCGTGCAGCCCGGCATCAGCACCACCGACGCCCGCGACAAGGGCTTCGAAGAGGCTGCGAAGGCCGACCCGAAGTTCACCTACCTGGGCGTGCAGTACTCGCAGAACGACCCGGCCAAGGCCGCGTCGATCGTGAGTGCGGCACTGCAGAAGGACCCCGACATCGTCGGCATCTTCGCGTCGAACCTCTTCTCGGCGCAGGGCTCGGCGACCGGTATCCGCCAGGCCGGCAAGCAGGGCAAGGTCAACGTCGTCGGCTTCGACGCCGGCCCGGAGCAGATCAAGGCGCTCCAGGACGGCACCGTGCAGGCCCTGATCGCGCAGCAGCCGGGCGATATCGGCGTGCAGGGCGTGCAGCAGGCGATCAAGGCCCTGAAGGGCGAGTCGAACGAGGCCAAGATCCAGACTGGCTCGACCATCATCACCAAGGACACCATCGACAGCCCGGAGGGCAAGGCGGCCGCCTACAAGGCGAGCTGCTGACCTGACGCACACCGGCCCGGCACCGCGTCACGGGGTGCCGGGCCGCTCCTTCTCGTACACCGAGACGTGCTTTCGGCTCGCGGCGGTGAAGGTGCGGCGGTCCCAGCCGTCGTAGCGGTCGACCAACCGCAACCCCGTCAGTCGGGCCATCAGATCCAGCTCGCTCGGCCAGCAGTAGCGCAGCAGCAGCGGACTGAGTCTCGTGCCACCGGCGTCGATCGTCACCCGTTGGAAGGTGACCGTCTGTGCGACCGGGTCGTGCAGCTCGTACGCCATGCTCACGCTGTCCTCGGTCAGCGCCCGGGTGAGTACCCGCTGGCCGTGGTCGAACACGGTCACGTCGGGCACGAAGCATTCGACCACGAACCGGCCGCCGGGCGCCAGCACGCGCGCGACGTTGCGAAAGCAGTCGAGCTGCCGTTCCTGCGAGGTCAGGTTGAACAACGTGTTGTAGACCAGATAGGCGAGGTCGTAGGGGCCGTCGAGACCGGCCAGGTCGGCCATGTCGCCGACCACCGTGCGAATCGCCGCACCACCCGGCTTGGCCCGCATGCGCCGCACCATCGCCGTCGAGCCCTCGATGCCCTCGACCGTGACCCCGAGCGCGGCCAGTGGGATCGCCACCCGCCCGGTGCCGGTGGCCAGCTCCAGCACCCGGGCGCCGGTCGGCACCAGGTCGGCCAGGAAGGCGACTGCGGCGGTGGGGTCGAGCTCGTTGTGGTCGTCGTACTCGTCCGCGTAGCGGTCGCCGAAGAAGGCCGGATCCTCGAATCCACTCATGCCGACCAAGCCAAGCAGCGCCCGCCGGCTTTGGCCATCGAATTGCGTGGGGTCGATAAGATCAGGATCTCGACGGCGGAGGGCGAGACAGCGTGGACGGTCGCGACGACACAGGGCGGAAGCCGGCCACGTCGGCCCGGATGTACGACTTCTACCTGGGCGGCGCGCACAACTTCGCGGCGGACCGGCAGGCGGCGCTGAAGGTTATCGAGCAGTACCCCACGGTGCCCGCGGTGGCTCGCACGAACCGGGCGTTCCTGGGTCGGGCGGTCCGGTTCCTCGCGGACGAAGGCGTGCGCCAGTTCCTCGACATCGGCTCCGGCATCCCGACGTCCGGCAACGTGCACGAGATCGCCCAGCGGGCCGCCCCGGAGGCCCGGGTGGTCTACGTCGACATCGACCCGGTGGCGGTGGCCGAGAGCCGCGAGCTCCTGCACGGCAATGACCTGGCGACCGCGATCCACGGCGACCTGCGCGACCCCAAGGCGATCCTCGCCGACCAGGGCCTGCTCGACCTCGGCCGGCCCGTCGCTGTCGTCCTCGCCGCCGTCCTGCACTTCGTCCCTGACGACACCCAGGCGTACGACCTGGTCGACGAGCTGCTCGCGGCCCTGCCGGCGGGCAGCCACCTGGTCATCTCGCACGGCGCGGCCGAGACGTTCCTGCCCGCCGACGAGCGCACGGCGGCGGCCCGGGCGGTCTACACGAGGCAGACCTCGACGGCGGGCAAACCGCGTACCCGGCAGGAGGTCGAACGCTTCTTCGGCCCGCGCTGCGAGCTCCTCGACCCGGGAGTGACCTGGGCACCCGATTGGCGGCCGGCACCGGGCGACCCGACGGACTTCGAGCACGACACCAGCCGGAGCGGCATGTGGGCCGCCGTCGGCCGGATGCGGCCCGCCACCCGCGAGGGGTGACGGGCCGCCGCCGAAGCAGGGTCAGCCGAACTGGACCCAGTTGAGGTTGACCAGGCCGGTCGTCGGGCCGCCGGTGACGCTTCCGAAGACCAGGTAGAGCTTGTGCGGGCCGGCCGGCTGGCTGACCGGGACCGAGGTCTCGACGAAGGCGCCGTTGCCCGTCGTCGCGTTCAGGGTCGCCGTGCCCACCACCGGGCCGGTCGGGGAGTCGAGCCGGAGCTCCACCGTGGCCCGCGGCGTGCCCGCCGTGGCGGCCGAGCCACCCGAGTGCCGCAGGGTCACCGTCGACACGCCGCCCAGGTTGATCGGGTCGAAGGCGATGTTGTCGCCCACGTCGATGCCGTTGACGTGCTGGCCGCCGCCCGTGTCACCGGTGTTGGCGATCGTCACGTTGGTCTGCACCTGCGCGAACTCCGCCTGCTGCCGCGGCGTCTGGATGACCGCCTGGCCGACCGTGGTCAGCGGCGGCTGCCCGCCACCACCCAGGTCCGTGTACGAGGCGCTGATGCCCCCGTAGAGGTAGCCGCCCGCGTGGTCGGCGCCGTCCGCGGGGGACTGCACCGTGCCCGTGCACCCGGTGGTGGAGCCGTCCGCGTGGCCGTGCGTGTCGTGGCCGAGCACGAACGTCACCACGACCCGCGAGCAGTCGATCGGGCCGTCCTCCGGGTCCGAGACCTCGACCGTGTACGGGATCGAGTCGCCCCAGTTGAAGAAGGTGCCCGCCAACGGCGACGTGACGCGAACCGTCGGCGCGGTGTTGCCGACCACGATGACGGTCGTGAGCACGCCCGTCTTGCCGCTCGAGTCGGTGACCGTCAGCTTGGCCACATAGGACCCGTTCTGGGTGTACGTGAAGGACGGGTTCGGATCGGCCGAGTCGACCGTGCCGTCGTTGGTGAAGTCCCACGCGTACGAGATGGACTCGCCCGGGTCCGGGTCGAAGGTGCCGGCCGACGAGAACGCGACGGTCAGCGGTGCCTGCCCGGAGGTCGGCGTCGCGCTCACCTTGACGACCGGCGACCGGGTGCCCTTGACGTAGCGGATGACGGAGAGCTGCGCGTCCGGGTTGGCGTTGAAGAAGCCGTCGCCGTATTCCAGGACGTAGAGCGCGCCGTCGGGACCGAACTCCATCTCCATCGGGTTGTCGAAGAGCGTGCCCGGCAGGAACTGCTCGACGCCGGTCAGGTTGCCCTTGCCGTCGGTGCGCATCATGAACATCTTGTCGCGGGTGAACTCGCCGAAGACGACCGCGTTGTCGTAGTACTCGGGGAACTTGACCGCGGAGGTGCTGTCCGAGGAGTACGTGTAGATCGGGCCGCCGTGCGGGCCGACGCCACCCGTGCCGATCACCGGCCACTTGAAGTCGCAGGCGATGGGCGGGTTCTGCAGGTACGCGCTGCCGCACGGCGTGCGGTTCTCGTACGTGTACCAGAACTGCGGCTGCTGGACCGCCGGCAGCACCGACAGGCCGCTGTTGTGCCGCGAGTCGTTGACCGGGGCACCGCAGTTGAACGTGGCACCCGAGGTGCGGGTCGCGAAGTCGTAGTCCACATAGGGCAGGCTCGGCGACATGCAGAACGGCCAGCCGTAGTTGCCGGCTTTGTTGGTGCTGAACCAGCGACCGGTGCCCTCCGGCCCGCGCAGCGGGTTGGACACCCGCGAGTCGGGGGAGTAGTCACCGACGTACACCCGGCCGGTGCTGTCGACGTCGAAGCGGAACGGGTTCCGCAGGCCCATCAGGAAGATCTCCGGACGGGTCTTGCCGGCCGTGTCCTGCGCCTCCGGGAACAGGTTGCCGTTCGGAACGGTGTAGGTGCCGTTCGCCTTGACCTTGATGCGCAGCACCTTGCCACGCAGGTCGTTGGTGTTGCCGGCCGAGCGGCGGGCGTCGTAGCCGGGGCCTTGGTTGGGGGCGTCGTTGATCGGCGTGAAGCCGTCCGAGCCACCCGCGTTGGTGTCGTCACCGGTGATCAGGAACAGGTTGCCCTTGCCGTCGAACTTCACCTTGCCGGCCACGTGGCAGCAGATGCCGCGGTCGACGTCGACCCGGATGATCTGCTGCTCGGACGCCAGGTCCAGGTGGGGGGTGGGGCCGTCGACCAGCTTGAACCGGGAGAGCTGGTTGTAGCCCTTGAACTTGTCCCACGTCGTGGGGTCGGCGTTGGTCGCCGGCGCGTCACCCTCGTTGACGCCCGGCGTGGCCGGGTCGTCGACGGGCGTGTTCAGACGTGGCGAGTAGTAGACGTAGACCCACTTGTTCGTCGCGAAGTCGGGGTCGATCGCCAGCGTCTGCAGGCCGTCCTCGTCGTGCGAGTAGACCGGCATCGTGGTGATGACCGGGCTGGCGTTGGTCGCCGGGTCGTAGAGCCGGATCTGGCCGCCGCGGGTGTTGTGCAGCACCCGGCCGTCGGGCAGCACGGCCAGCGACATCGGCTCGCCGGGCTCGTCGTTGAGCGTGACCTTCTCGTAGTTGGCCAGCACGGTCGCGCCGCAGTCGCCCTCGACCACGCCGGACGCCCACTGGATGCCGCCGAGCAGGTGCTTCTTGTAGGCACCGACCCGGTAGGTCTCGATCGAGTGGCCGAGACCCGTGTAGAACGAGCGGCCCCCCTGGTAGTCCTTGCACCAGCTGATCGGGTGGTCGAAGCCCATCGTGCCGCCCGTGACGCTCTTCTCGTCGACGGTGGCGAGCACGTGCGACTGGCCGCGGACGTTGGCGGTGAAGTTGTACCACTCCTCCGTCAAGGTCAGCGCGCGCGGCACCGTCTCGGTGGCCGGGTGCACCCGGTCCGCGACGTCGACGTTGCCGGGCTCGACGCCGGTGACACCGGCCACCTTGGCGCCGACGAGGCTCTGGTAGAACGGCCAGTCGGGCTCGGTCTCGGCGGCCGCGTGCACGCCGACGTAGCCGCCGCCGGCCTTGATGTAAGCCTCGAACGCGTCCTGTTGGGCCGGGTTGAGGATGTCACCGCTGGTGTTGAGGAACACCACGGCGCGGAACCTGGCCAGGTTGGCCGCGGTGAAGTCGCCCGCGTTCTGCGAGGCGGTGACGGTGAAGCCGTTGTCCTGGGCCAGGGCCCTGATCGTGGCGACACCGTCCTGGATGGACGGGCGACGTGCGCCGGCGGTCTTCGTGAAGACGAGCACCCGGTAGGTCTCGGGTGCCCGGGCCGCGGAGCGCAGGGCGGCCGGCCCGTTCTCGGCCGCGACGAGCGGCTCCGGTGCTGGTGCAGGGGGTCGGGGGTCCGCCTGGGCGCCGGCCGGAGCCAGCGCCACGAGCGGCAGCCCGATGGTCGCCGCGGCCAGCACGGCCAGCCGTCGACGAAGGGTGGTTGGCATGTCTTCCTCCGGGGTGGTGGGTTGCCTCGGAGGCCGGGCGCGCGCCGCCACGCCCGGCCCGTTCCACGGGTGTGTCAGTGACCGCGCTTGTAGATCGTCAGCTCGCTCATGTTCTGGTACGAGATGGCCGCGAAGTCCAGCGACTGGCCGGGGTTCGCCGCACCGCCGGGCGCGGTGTCCTGCTCCCAGTTGGCGTGCCGGTAGTCGGCGTCGCCGATCGTCTCGAAGAACTGCTGGAAGTTGATGTCGCCCTCGCCGAGCGGCGTCATCTCGTACCCGTTGGCCAGTGCGCTGTTCCGGTTGCCGTCCTTGGCGTGGAACAGCGGGAACCGGTTGCCGCGCGCGGCCACGTTGAGGATCGGGTCGAACAGGTCGGTGCGCTCGACGCCGTGCTTGTCGATGTACTTCTGGTGCTTGAACCGGGCCACGTAGGCCCAGTAGATGTCCAGCTCGAAGAAGACGTACTTCGGGTCGGCCTTGCCGAAGAAGTACTCCAGGCGCCGCATGCCGGACGACCGGGTGGGCCGGCCGTTGGCGTCCAGCGGACCCTCGTCGAGCAGGAACGAGTACGCGGCGTCGTGGTTGTGCGTGTAGAGCTTCATGCCGCGCTTGCGGGCCTGACGGCCGAGCTCGTTCCAGACGTCGGCGGCCGCGTCCCAGTCCGCCGTGTAGTTCGAGTTGGTCGGGTCGGAGCCGGTGCCGATGTGCTTCATGCCCAGCGTCTGCGCGATGTCGAGCTGCTGCGTGAAGGTGGTCGGGTTGATCGAGGCGTGCGTGCCGTTGGCGACCAGCCCGTTGTCGTCGAGGATCTTGCGGATCTCCTCCGGGGTGATCTGCCGACCGAGGATCGAGGTGTGCTGGTTGTAACCGGCGAACTCGACCTCCTTGTAGCCGAGCTCGGCGATCCGGGCCAGGACCCGCTCGAAGCCGTACGGTACGCCGCTGTCGTCGGGCGCGGCCGAGATCCGGTCCCGGACCGAGTAGAGGATGATTCCGCGCCGCTTCTCCGGGATCAGCTCCTCGGAGTGCAGCCCCCGGGTGCCGATGGCGGGGGTGCTGGTCGACAGCACCGGCAGGCCGGCGGCACCGATCGCGGCGCCCGCGGCGGCCGAGGCCTTCAGGATGTTGCGCCGGGTCAGTCGGCGGCGCTCGGCGGGGTCCATCGGAGTTTCGGTCATCGTCGTCCGTTCCTCTCGGCGGCGGGCAGCCGCCAGCTGCGCGACGGCATGGTGAAGCCGTCGCGTGGAATGAGGGTGAATCGATTCAGGCGCCGCCGAAACGCCTCTGGGCACAATCGGTCCGACAAGGGCAGATGCCACGGTGCCACCCGCGGCGGGCGGCCGATGCTGGGATTCGGCCAACCCCGTGGTGTGTCCTGTGTGTTACGTAGGGATAGGGAGACGATAATGTCAGGGGCGCCGAAAAAGATAGATGGTTGCTAGCGAAAGTTCTTAGAAGATCGCCGTAACTTTTGCACGATCATTGGAAAGTCGGCCGGACGCGGGTCACCAGCTGTGCAGGGTGCCGTCCTCGAGACGGTTGACCGGCAGCGCGGCGGGTCGGTAGGGGTACTGCGCGGCCAGCTCCTCGTCGATGTCGACGCCCAGGCCGGGCTCCTCCGACGGGTGCAGGTAGCCGTCGGCGAAGTGGTAGCCGTGCGGGAACACCGCGTCGGTCTCCGCCGTGTGTCGCATGTATTCCTGGAGCCCGAAGTTCGGGATCGCGATGTCGAGGTGCAGCGCCGCGGACATGCACACCGGCGACAGGTCGGTCGCGCCGTGCGAGCCGCTGCGCACCTGGTAGAGCGCGGCCAGGTCGAAGATCCGGCGCAGGTGGGTGATGCCGCCCGCGTGCACGACCGTGGCCCGGATGTAGTCGATGAGCTGCTCGGTGATCAGCTGCTGGCAGTCCCAGACGCCGCTGAAGATCTCGCCGATCGCGATCGGGGTCGTGGTGTGCCGGCGGATCAGCCGCAGGCTGTCCTGGAGCTCGGCCGGAGTCGGGTCCTCGATCCAGGTCAGCGCGTGCGGCTCCAGGCTCTTGCCGAGCCGGGCCGCCTCGATGGGGGTCAGCCGGTGGTGCACGTCGTGCAGCAGCCGCAGGTTCGGGCCGAACTCGTCACGGACCTGAGCGAACACGCCCGGCGTGTGGGCCAGGTAGCGCTCGGTCGACCAGACGGCCTCGCTCGGGACCGCCGCGTCGGCCGGCTCGTAGAACATCTTGTCGCCGCTGACGCCGTACGTGGTGGCAAGGCCCGGCACGCCCGCCTGCACCCGCACGGCCTTGTAGCCCAGGTCGACGTAACGGGCCACCTCGGCCAGCACACCTTCGACGGTCTCGGCGTTGGCGTGCCCGTACACGGTCACGCCCTCCCGGCTGCGGCCGCCGAGCAGCTGGTAGACCGGCATGCCGGCGGCCTTGCCCTTGATGTCCCACAGTGCCGTGTCGACCGCCGCGATCGCGGTCATCGTCACCGGCCCGCGTCGCCAGTACGCACCCTTGTAGAGGTAGTTCCAGGTGTCCTCGATCCGCGACGCGTCGCGGCCGATCAGCGCCGGCACCACGTGGTCGCGCAGGTAGCTGGCCACCGCGAGCTCGCGGCCGTTGAGCGTGGCGTCTCCGACGCCGGTCAGCCCGTCGTCGGTGACGACCTTGAGGGTGACGAAGTTTCGACCGGGGCAGGTCACGATCACCCGCGCGTCGACGATCTTCACGGCTGCCTCCGTGGGGTCAACCCGCGAGGGTACGCAGGTAGGCCAGGTTGTCCCGCGTGCGCTCCGCCAGGGGTAGCGCCGTCGAGAAGTCTTCCACGGTCACCCAGCGGTCGTAACCGACCTCCCGCAGCGTCGCCACGTAGGCGCCGATGTCCGCCTGGCCGGCGCGCAACGGTGCCCAGTCGGCCGCCCACGCGGTCGAGCCGTCCGGCCGGGTGCCGACGGGTCGCCAGGCGACGTTCTTGACGTGCACGTGTGCCAGATAGGGACCGAGCAGCTCGAACGCCGCCCGGTGGTCCTCGTGTCCCTCGAACACCAGGTTGCCCACGTCGTGGATGACCGCGACGTGGGCCGGGTCCAGCCCGTCGACCAGGCGCAGCGCGGCCGAGGCGGACGCGGCGATCGTGCCGTGGTGCAGCTCGACCAGCGCGGTGACGCCGTGCTCGGCGGCTCGCCGCGCGGCCCAGCCCAGGTCGTCGCGGGCGGCCGCGAACAGCTCCGGGTAGGGCGCCGTGCCGAGCTTGGGCATCGTGATCCGGACCCGCCCGGCGCCGAGGACAGCCGTGGCGGCGAGCACCCGCTCGACGTCGTCGTGCGCGCCGCACGGCACGTACGCACCGAGGCCCGAGAAGTCGAGCCCGGCCTCCCGGGTGATCCGGGCGATCTCCGGCAGGCTCTCCTCCAGCCCGCGCAGCGGCCACGTGGCCCGGTTGCCGGCCCAGAAGCCGGGCGTGGCAGCGTCGTCCTGGTCGGTCACCCGCCACTCGACGCCGTCCCAGCCCTGTGCCGCCAGCTCCCGGGCCGCTTCCTCGGGAGTCCACTGTGGTGTGGACGCGGTGAACACCGAGAACCGCATCAGGAGACCTCCGCGATCGTGACCGGGCGGCCGAGCGAGGCCGAGGCGTACATGGCATGCACCACCGCGACAGCGAGCAGACCGTCGCGCAACCCGACTCCGGGTGGCCGCCCCCCGTCGATGGCGGCCACCACGTCGTCGTACTGGCGCAGGTGGCCCAGCACGAAGCTGTCCGCAGGCTTCGGCGCCCCGCGCAGCTCAGTGACCGCCACCGCGTCGGACGCCCTGGCCGGTCCGGCACCGGCGTGGAGGTATTCCAGCTGGTCGTCGTGGATGACCGCGGAGCCTTCGGTGCCGTGGAGCTGGAGCCGCACGCCGATGCCGGGACGGCCGGCGGTCGTGGCGTGCATGGTGGCCAGCGCGCCGGACGCGAACCGCAGAGTGGCGACGGCGACGTCCTCGACCTCGATGTCCTCGTGCACGAGCCGGGCGGTGTACGCGAACACCTCGACCGGCTCGCCGAGCAGCCAGAGCAGCAGGTCGACGGTGTGCACGCCCTGGTTCATCAGTGCGCCGCCGCCGTCCAGGGCCTGGGTGCCGCGCCAGGCCGCCGAGTCGTAGTAGGCCTGCTCCCGCCACCACGGCACCGAGGCGACCGCGGAGGTGAGGCGACCGAGCCCGCCCCCGTGCGCGGCCGCCGCGACCGCGACGCTGGCCGGGTCGAACCGGTGCTGGCTGACCACCGAGGCGACCAGCCCGCGCGCGGCGAGCTCGTCGGCGCGGTCGGCCAGCCGGCGGGCCGGGGCGACCAGGGCGTCGAGCGGCTTCTCGACGAGCACGTGCGCGCCGGCGTTCAGCGCCTGCTCGGCGAACTCGACGTGCAGCCCCGACGGCGTGCAGATGGTGACCAGCCCACCCGGGGTCAGCGCCTCGGCCAGGTCGGCGAACGGCTCGGCGCCGGGCACGCGGGCGGCCAGCCTCTCCCGGGCGGCCGGGTCGGTGTCGACGACCGCGGCGACCTTCAGCCTGGGGTGGCGCAGCACGGCGTCGACGTGGGTCTCGCCGATGATGCCGGCGCCGACGACGGTCACGGGGATGGTCATCGGATCTCGACTCCGATCTCGTTGGTGAGGGCGGCGAAGGCGCGGGCGGCCCGGCCGAACTCCGCCGGACCGGAGAACCCGCCGGTAGCGTGCTGCATGGCGAGGTGCGGCTCCAGCGAGGCGAAGCCGGCGTAGCCGTCGTCGCGCAGGGCGGTCAGCGTCTCCCGTAGCTCGCCGTCGCCCTCGCCCGCCGGCACGACCTCGCCGGTCGCGGCGATCGCGTCCTTGACCTGGAGATATTCGAGGTACGGCCGGAGCAGCGCGTAGCCGTCCGTGAAGGGGCGCACGCCGACCTGCACGAAGTTGGCGTTGTCCCAGGCGACCTTCAGCGCGGGGGAGCCGACCGACTCGACGAGGTCGCGTACCCGGTCGGGGGTGTCACCGTAGATGTCCTTCTCGTTCTCGTGGACCAGCACGGCGTCGTTCGCCTCGGCACGGTCGGCCCACTCTCGGGTGCGGCGCAGCACGTCGTCGCGGATGTCCCGCGCGGTGGCCCCGGGAGGGCGGTAGAAGGAGAACAGCCTGATGTAGCGGCAGTCGAGCCGGTGCGCGGCGGCGATCGCCCGGTCGAGGCGGTCGAGCTCGCCGGCCGGGTCCTCGGTGATCCGCACCTTGCCGATCGGCGACGCGATCGCCGAGACCGCCATCCCGCGTTCGCGCAGCAGCGCGGCGATGCTGTCGAGCTGGGCGGGGGAGAGGTCGACCACGTTGACGTCCCAGGCGCTGCGCAGCTCGAGATGCCGGGCGCCGAGGGCGGACAGCACCGCGAGCTGCACCACCGGGTCCGCGTCGATCTCGTCGCCGAAGCCGGACAGGGTCCACACCGTCACCGCACGCCTCCCGTGGTCAGGCCGGCCACCAGATATCGCTGGAAGACGAGGTAGAGCCCCACCACCGGCACGGCGCAGACGAGCGCGGCCGCCATCAGCTGCCCGTACACGGGAAGCGCCCCGCCCTCCTGGCTCGCGCCGAAGATCTGCAGCTCGACGGCCGCAGTGCGGGTGTCCGGGTTGGTCAGCACCGAGGCGAACAGCACGTCGTTCCACCCCAGCAGGAAGGCGAACACGCCGCTGACCACCAGGCCGGGCCAGCTCAGCGGCGCGATCACCCGGGTCAGCACCCGCCACGGCGAGGCACCGTCGACCCGGGCCGCCTCGTCGAGCTCCGGTGGCAGCTCGCGCAGGTAGGTGACCATCACCCAGGTCGAGAACGGCAGGGCGAAGGTGAGGTACGTGACCAGCACCGCCCACCGGGTGCCGATGATGGTGACGCCGAGGGCCGTGGCCGCGCTGGCGAACAGCACGAACACCGGCAGGAGGAGCAGCGTGCCGGGGATGCTCTGCAGCGCGAGCAGGGCGCGCAGCACCGCGATGCGGCCGCGGAAGGCATAGCGCACGAGGACGTACGCGGACAGCAGCGCCACGAACGCGCTCACCACGGCCACGGCGCCCGCCACGAGCACGCTGTTGACCAGGCCGCGGCCCAGGTTCGTGGTCGACCAGATCTTCGCGTAGTTGTCGATGTGGAAGCCGTCGGGCCACAGCGCGCCGCGAGCCACCGCGAGGTCGGAGCTGACGCTCGCGAGCGCCATGTA
Source organism: Asanoa sp. NPDC049475 (assembly GCF_040676915.1). Taxonomy (NCBI): domain Bacteria; kingdom Bacillati; phylum Actinomycetota; class Actinomycetes; order Micromonosporales; family Micromonosporaceae; genus Asanoa; species Asanoa sp. NPDC049475. The sequence continues at coordinate 718,086 of NZ_JBFAPY010000005.1, forward strand.
GGCCAGCGGGCCGAGCACGATCAGCAACAGCACCGTCAGCACGAGCGCGCGCAGCGGCCCGGGCAGGAGGCGGGCGACCTCGTCGGAGCGCCTCATGACCGGCTCCGTCCCGTGTCCAGCCGCACCGCGCGCAGGTAGGCCGCCATCGGGATGGCCACCAGGATCAGCGAGACCACGGCCATCGCCACGCTGAGGCCGAACTCGAAGTTCTGGAAGCTCTCCACATAGGTCAGCACGGGCAGCACCTCCACGTCGTACGGGCTGGGCACGCCGAAGAGCACGAACGGCAGCGTGAAGCTGTTGACGTTGTGCAGGAAGGAGATGACGAGCGCGAGCGAGACCGGCCCGCGCAGCTGCGGCAGGATGACGTGGCGCAGCTTGGCCCACCAGCCGGCGCCGTCGAGCGCGGCGGCCTCGTGCACGGTGGTGTCCAGCGACTGCAGGCCGGCGGCGGCCAGCAGGTAGACCAGCGGCCAGCCGGCCCAGAGCTGCACGATGACCAGCGCCCAGAAGCTGCGCGGACCGTTGAGCCACAGCCCGCTCGTGCCGAGCACCTCGTTGGCGACGCCGTCGGGCTGGAAGATGATGCGCCAGGTGCTGCCGACCACGAAGGCGGGCAGCACGTAGGGGACCAGCAGGACCGACCGGACCAGGCCGCGGCCCTTGAATCGGTCCTGGGTGGCGACCGCCGCGGCCAGCCCGATCGGCAGGCAGCCGACCGTGACGAGCGCGGAGTAGCCGATGCTGATGCCGATCGCGTGCACCAGGTGCGAGTCGCGGACCGCTTCGACGTAGTTGTCGAGCCCGATGAACTCGGCGCCGACCCACTCACGGATCGAGTACTGGTCGAGGTCGAGCAGCGAGATGTAGAGGGCGAGGGCCAGCGGGACTCCGATGACCAGGAGGGTGAGCACGCCACCCGGCAGGAACATCCAGAGTGGACGTCCCTGCCGGGTGGCGGTGCGGCGGGGCGAGGTCACTTCGCCTTGTCGAGCGCTGCTTGGGCGGTGCTCTGGGCCTGGCCGAGCAGGCCCGTCAGCTTGCCGTCGTCGACCTTGCCGGCGGACAGGTCGGGGATCGACTGCACCACCACGTTGGTCAGGGCCAGCTGCACCTGGCCCCAGCCGCCGGTGAACGGCGTGCTGGCCGACCTGCCGGCCGACTCGACGATCGCGGCCAGGGCCGGGTCGCTGCCCAGTGCGGTCGCCGCGGCCTGGTTGGTCGGCAGCTCGCCGAACGTCTTGTAGTAGCTGGTCTGGCTCTCCTCGCTGGTGAGCTGCTTGACCAGGGCCAGCGCGAGGTCCTTGTGCTTGCTGTACTTGGCGACCACCACGTTGTCGCCGCTCAGGATGCTGGTCGCGGCCACGCCGCCCGAGGGGAGGCTGGTGGCGCCGGGCGGGATCGTCGGCATCACCGCGTACGCGTACTTGCCGGCGACCTTCGACTTGTCCAGGCTCACCTTGGAGCTTGCCGAGACCATCGGCAGGTATGCCGCCTTGCCCTCACCGAACGCGGCGATCGCCTGGGCGTTCTTCCAGCCGACGGCGGCCGGGTCGACCACCTTGTCGGTGGCCAGCCAGCCGAGGTAGGCCTGGTACGCGGTCTTGGTGTTGGGACTGTCGAGCGCGGCCTTGCCGTCCTTGACGACCGGGGTGCCGGCCTGCGTGGTCATGGCCCAGATGAACTTCCACGGGTCGAAGCCGTCCGCGTAGCCGATGGCCAGGCCGTACGTACCGTCCTTGGTGAGCTGCTTGGCCTGGTCGCGCAGGCCGTCCCAGCTGTCGGCCGGCTTGTCGATGCCGGCCGCGGTCAGCAGGTCCTTGTTGTAGGCCATCACGAAAGGCCGGCTGGCGAACGGGATGCCGACCTCGTGCTCCTGGTCGGGACCGGAGATGCCCAGCGTGGCCGGCAGGAACCGCTCGCGGCCGCCGACCTTGTCCCAGTCTTCCTTCTTCAGTTCGACGAACGCGCCCGTGGCGTACGCGGTCGGGGTGAATGTGGTGCCGAGCGCGTAGACGTCGGGGCCCTGCCCGGCGACCACCGAGGTCTGAATCTTGGTGAGCTCGTCGTTGGCGGAGGCGAAGGTCTCGAACCGAACGCTGGCGCCGGTCTCGGCCTTGAACTTGTCGGAGACCTCGGTGAACCACGCGCGCTGCTGTTCGGGGTAGATGTTGTTGACGCCCATGAGCATGGTGAGCGTGACGCCGGAGTTGTCACCGGAAGCTGGGTCGTCGTCGGAGCCGCAGGCCGTCAGGGTCGTGCCAAGCAGGAGCGCGGCGGCGAGCGCGCCGATGTGTCTTCTGTTCATCGGAACTCCTCGGGGCGGCGAGGTCGATGTAGTTGCCCGGACGCTAGTCACGCGTGTTCGGTGGTGACAACCGTTTGCCATGTGTTGCCATCGATGGTTGGCTGTCGGTCGTGGAGAGCGGACGCCGCCGGCCGGTCACCATCGCCGACATCGCCGCGGCCACGGGCGTTGCCGTGTCGACGGTCTCCCGTGCGCTGTCGCGGCCGTCCCGGGTGAGTGCCGCGACCCGCGAGCGGATCCAGGCGATGGCCCGCGCGATGGACTACGTGCCGCACCCGCCGGCCCGGGCGCTCGCCTCGGGACGCACCGGCACCGTCGCGCTGGTCGTCTCGGACGTGACCAACCCGTTCTACTTCGGGATGATCCGCGGCACCCAGCAGCAGTTGAAGGCGGCCGGCTACGCGCACCTGCTCATCGACACCGAGGACTCGGCCGACCACGAGGTCGAGATGCTGCACACGATGCGCCGCTCGCTCGACGGCGCGATCCTCGGTGCCTCCCGGCTGCCGGCCCGGGCGCTGGTCGCGCTGGCCGGCGAGATCCCGCTGGTGACCGTCAACCGCAACGTGCGCGGCGTGCCCAGCGTCGTGATCGACACGCCGGCCGGCATCGCGCAGGCGGTCGAGCATCTGGTCTCCCTCGGACACCGCGACATCGTGTACGTGTCGGGCCCGACCCAGTCGTGGTCCAACCAGGCACGCTGGCAGGCGATGCGGCTGGCGCTGGAACGGCACGGGCTGGGCGCCCAGCGGGTCGGCCCGTTCCCGCCCGGCCGGGGCTCCGGCACCGCGGCGGCCGACGCGGTGCTGAACAGCGGCGCCACCGCGTGCGTCGCGTTCAACGACCTGTTCGCGATCGGCATGCTGACCCGGTTGCGCGAGCGCGGCGTGCGGGTGCCCGCCGACCTGAGCGTGGTGGGCTGCGACGACATCTTCGGCGCGGACTTCAGCAACCCGCCGCTGACCACGCTCACCGCGCCGATCGAGCAGGCCGGCCGGATGGCGGTGTCACTGCTGGTCGCCGGGCTCGACCACCGGGCTCCGCAGCCACAGCGCCGGGCCGTGGTGCTGCCGACGTACCTGACCGTACGCGAGTCGACCGGACCGTTGACGCACTAACTCGATAGCTATATGCAGTTAAGTCGGTGGTGGTCCGCGGCGGTGGCGGCGCTGCCGCCGTCCGTGGTTCCGTCGGCCTCGCCGGAGCCGCGCTCGGCGCCCGCCACGCACCGGCTCGTTGACCTCGTCGTCGGCGCGGTCGGGAGCCCCCCAGCCTGCCCGCCCGCGCCGACAACGTCGACCCCCGTCGCCCCGTGCACGGCTCAGCGTGCCAGCGCCGGAGTGCCGCGCCCATGAGCACGGGTACTCAGTGAGCGCCGCGTAGCCAGGCCGCCGCGCTGCGCACCAGCGCGGCGTGTCCGGCCGACTCGTAGGAGCGCACGTCGTGGCCGAAGGCGTCGTAGACCACGCGGCCGCCGCCGACCTCGCGTGCCCAGACCGCGGGTCCGCCGGCGTGCGCGTACACCGGTGCCAGGTCGTCGACCAGGTCCAGGTCCGTGTAGCGCTCGTCGATCACCTCGAAGTCGCCGAGGCCGTCGGCGATCGGGTGGGCGACGTCGGTGCGCCGCACCAGGCTCGGCCCGAGCTCCGGATGGAACGTGCGGCCGTGCTCCCAGACCGCCCCGATCGTCGCGCGCCACGACCGCTCGCGGGGGAACGCGACGGACGAGCTGTGCATCGCGAGCAAACCGCCGCCTTCGGCCAGGAAGGACGCCACGGCGGCGGCGAAGACGGCGTCCTCCGGCACCGGCTCGAGCCGGTACGCGGTCGCGTTGACCACGAGCAGGCGGGCGCCGGCCAGCGCCGCCCTGAGCTCGTCGACCTCGTTGACGATGTCCGCCGGACCGACCAGGTCGGCCAGGGCGGCGCTGGTGGCCGGCAGGTCGTGCCAGGGATCGGCGTGCTCGCCCTGGCCGGAGAAGATGACGGTCTCTCGCTGCATACAGCGGAGGCTAGCTCCGCGGCTCCGCGGGTGCGGGCTCGGCGCCGACCGCGGCAGTGGGCCGGCCGCCCAGGGAGACGCCGGTCAGCAGCGCGGCGAAGCCGAACAGCACCGACACGACGGCCAGCGCCCGCAGCACTGTGATCTGGTTGCCGAGCAGGCCGAGCAACGGGGGACCGGCGAGGAACGCGCAGTAGCCGATGGTGGCGACCACGCTGACCCGGCTGGCCGCGCGCTCCGGGTCCTCGGCCGCGGCGCTCATCCCGACCGGAAAGCCCAGCGCGGCACCGAGTCCCCACATCAGGGCCCCGGCCAGGGCCAGCGGCAGCACCGGCGCGAACACGAACAGGGCGGTGCCGGCCAGGCCCACGATCGCCAGGGTACGGAGCACCGGGACCTTGCCGTACCGGTGCAGCAGCCACGGGCCGAACCAGCGGGCGCCGGTCATCGCGGTGAGGAACGCCGCGAACGCCAGCGTGCCGATGGCCGGCGCAACCTGGTGGCCGTCGACCGAGGCGATCACGATCCAGTCGTCGCCGGCGCCCTCGGCCAGCGTGAAGACCAGCACGAACAGTCCGATGAGGATGGTGCGCGGCTCGCGCCAGGCACCGAACCCGGTGCGTGCGGCTGGTGCGCCCGGTTCCGCGGCGTCGGGCAGGAAGCGCCGGGCGTAGCCGGGCACGACCGTGGCGACCAGCACCGCGAGGGCGGCCAGGTGGACGGCGACCGGCACTTTCAGCGCGACCATGGCGGCACCGACCAGCGCACCCAGGACGGTGCCGACCGAGAAGCCGGCGTGCAGGCGGGACATGATGGTCCGGTCGAGGTGCCGTTCCACGCTGGTGCCCTGGAGGTTCATCGCGACGTCCCAGGCGCCGGTGCCCACACCGAGCAGGAACAGGCCGACCACCACCGGGGGTACGCCGACCAGGGCCCCGAATGCGGCGGTCGCGAGGCCGACGGCGAACAGCACGGCGCTGACCTGGACGACCCGCCGCGAGCCGAACCGGGCGACGACCGGGCCGGACAGGATCAGCGCGAGCACCGAGCCGGTCGAGCCGGAGAGCAGTGTCAGGCCCAGCCCGGCGGGGTCGAGGTGGAGCTGGTCGCGGATCTGGGGGATCCGGGAGAACAGGCTCGCGAAGGCGAGGCCCGACGCGCCGAACGCGACGAAGGTGGCGAGGGTCGCGCGGCGTACCGCCGGATCGGCGGTCATGCGATCCGGCCGTCCGCCGCGTCCCACGCGGTCGCGTCGACGCGGGGCTCGTAGCGGCGCAGTTCGTGCGTCTCGCGTACCAGCTCGCGCAGCGCCGCCAGGTCACCGCGGACCGCGCCGGCCGCGCGGGCCTGCACCAGGACGTTGCCGACCGCGGTGGCCTCCACCGGTCCGGCGAGCACCGGAAGGCCGCAGGCGTCGGCGGTGAGCTGGCAGAGCAGCGCGTTGCGGGCGCCGCCCCCGACGAGGTGCACCACGGCCACGTCGCGACCGGACAGCTCGGCGGCGGTCCGCACGGCGCGACGGTGGGCCAGGGCGAGACTGTCCATGATGCACCGCACCATGGCCGGCCGGGTCTCCGGTGGCGCCTGCCCGGTGCGCCGGCAGTACGCGGCGATCCGCTCCGGCATCCCGCCCGGTGGCAGGAAGACCGGGTCGTCGGCGTCGACGACGGCCCCGAACGCCGGTGCGGCCTCGGCCGCGCCCAGCAACGCCGCCAGGTCCGGGTCGCCCCACTCCCGCAGGCACTCCTGGAGCAGCCAGAGGCCCATCACGTTGCGCAGGTAACGGATCGTGCCGTCCACGCCGCCCTCGTTGGTGAAGTTGGCCAGCCGGCTCGCCTCGGTGAGCACCGGCGCGTCGAGCTCCACGCCGACCAGCGACCAGGTGCCGCAGGAGATGTACGCGAAGTCCGTGCCGTCGGCCGGCACCCCGACCACCGCCGACGCGGTGTCGTGCGAGCCGACCGCGACGACCTCGGTCGACCAGGGGAGTCCGGCGTCGGCGCGCACCGGGCCGATCCGGTCGCCGGCCCGGCGCAGCGGTGGGAACAGCCCGGCGGGCAGGCCGGCGTCGGCGATCAGCCCGGCGGCCCAGGTGCGGGCACGGACGTCGTACAGCTGGGTGGTCGAGGCGTTGGTCTCCTCGGCGCCGACCTCGCCGGTGAGCCAGTACCCGATCAGGTCCGGGATCAGCAGCAGGTGCCGGGCGGCGGCGAGCTGCGGCGTGCCGGCCGACGCGGCGAGTTGGTAGAGCGTGTTGAACGGGAGCTGCTGGAGCCCCGTGGTGGCGTAGAGCCGCTGCTCGCCGAGCCGCTCCGCGGTCACCCGCCAGCCGTCGGTGCGACCGTCGCGGTAGTGCACGGGATTGCCGAGCAGCGCACCGGTCGCGTCGACCAGGCCGTAGTCGACCGCCCACGAGTCGACGCCGACGCTGTCGACCGGGCCGGCCGCGCGCAGGCCCGCGAGGACGCCGGCGTGCAGGGCCAGCACGTCCCAGTGCAATGTGCCGGCCGCGCGCACCGGCTGGTTGGGGAACCGGTGCGCGGTCGTCAGGTCCAGCTGGCCCGCGCCCACCCGGCCGACGACGACGCGACCGCTGGACGCGCCGAGGTCGACCGCGGCGAACGCGTTCACCGCAGGAACGCCGCGGGGACGCCGGCGTCGACGGGGATGTGCACGCCGGTGGTGTGGGACAGGTCGCCGGCGGTGAGGGCGAAGACGGCGTTGGCGACGTTCTCCGGGAGGACCTCCTGTTTGAGGAGGGTGCGCCCCGCGTAGTACGCGCCGAGCTCTTCCTCTGGCACGCCGTAGACCGCGGCGCGCTTGGCTCCCCAGCCGCCGGAGAAGATGCCGGAGCCGCGTACGACCCCGTCGGGGTTGATGCCGTTGACCCGGACGCCGTGGGCGCCGAGCTCGGCGGCCAACAACCGGACCTGGTGGGCCTGGTCGGCCTTGGCGGCGCCGTAGGCGACGTTGTTGGGTCCGGCGAAGACGGAGTTCTTGGAGGAGATGTAGACGATGTCGCCGCCCATGGCCTGGTCGACCAGGAGGCGGGCGGCCTCGCGCGAGACGAGGAACGAGCCCCGGGCCATGACGTCGTGCTGGAGGTCCCAGTCGCCGTCGGTGGTCTCCAGCAGGGGCTTGGAGACGGACAGGCCGGCGTTGTTGACGACCAGGTCGACGCCGCCGAACGCGAGTGCCGTCGCGCGCAGGGCTTCGACGACGGCCGCGGTGTCGGTGACGTCGGCCGTGACCGGGACCGCGACGTCCGTGCCGCCTATCTCGGCCGCGACGCGGGCGGCGGCCTCCCCGTCGCGGTCGGCGACGACGACGCAGGCGCCCTCGGCGGTGAGCCGGTGGGCGATGGCGCGGCCGATGCCGGAGCCGCCGCCGGTGACGAACGCGACCCGGGTCGCCAGCGGCTTCGCCTTCGGCATGCGCTGGAGCTTGGCTTCCTCGAGAGCCCAGTACTCGATGCGGAACTTCTCCGCCTCGTCGATCGGGGCGTAGCGGGAGACGGCCTCGGCGCCGCGCATCACGTTGATCGCGTTGACGTAGAACTCGCCGGCGACGCGGGCGGTCTGCTTGTCGGCACCGAACGAGAACATCCCGACGCCGGGCACGAGCACGATGGCCGGGTCGGCGCCGCGCATCGCCGGGGAGTCCGGGGTGGCGTGGCGCTCGTAGTAGGCGCGGTAGTCGTCCCGGTAGCGCTGGTGGAGGGCCTTGAGCCGTCCGACCACGTCGGCCAGGTCCGCCGTGGGCGGCAGGTCGAGGACCAGCGGGCGGACCTTCGTGCGCAGGAAGTGGTCCGGGCACGAGGTGCCGAGGGCGGCCAGCCGGGGGTGCTCGGCGCGGGCGAGGAAGTCGAGGACCTCGGGGCTGTCGGTGAAGTGGCCGACCATCCGGCGGTCGGTGGACGCCAGGCCGCGGATCACCGGGGCCAGCGCGGCGGCCCGCTCCCGGCGCGCGTCCTCGTCCAGGGGTTCGTGCACGACGGGGCCGAAGGGCTCGGGGCGGCCGTGCTCGGCGAGGTACGCGGCCGCGGTCCGGATGATGTCGAGGGCGTTGGCTTCGCACTCGGCGCTGGTGGCGCCCCAGGCGGTGATGCCGTGCCCGCCGAGGATCACCCCTATCGCCTGTGGACTGGCGCGGCGGACGCCGGCGATGTCGAGGCCGAGCTGGAACCCCGGTCGCCGCCAGGGCACCCAGACGACCCGGTCGCCGAAGATCTCCTTGGTCAGGGCCGGCCCGTCGGCAGAGGTGGCCAGGGCGATGCCGGAGTCGGGGTGCAGATGGTCGACGTGCGCGGCGTCGACGAGGCCGTGCATCGCGGTGTCGATCGACGGCGCGGCGCCGCCCCGGCCGTGGAGGCAGTAGTCGAACGCGGCGACCATCTCGTCCTCGCGCTCGACGCCCGGGTAGACGTCGACCAGGGCGCGCAGGCGGTCCAACCGCAGCACCGCCAACCCGTTGGCGGTGAGGGTGCCGAGGTCGCCGCCGGAGCCCTTGACCCACAACAGTTCCACGTCGCCGCCGGTCACCGGGTCGGTGTCAATGCCTTTGGCCGACGTGTTGCCGCCCGCGTAGTTGGTGTTGCGCGGGTCGGCGCCGAGCCGGTTCGAGCGTTGGACCAACTCTTCGACAGTGGACACGCTCAGGCTCCCCATCCGGCGGCCTGGCCACCGACCCGCTCGGACCTGACGGTCTCGTAGTAGCCGGACCGCTTGTAGGCGGCCACCGGGTCGGGGTCGAGGCCCAGGTCGGCGCGCAGGTCGCGGAGCAGCGGCCGGACGTCGGTGTGATAGGCGTCCATCAGCACGTCGTTGGCTTCGAGCACGTCACCATTCTGCTGTGCGGCGGCCAGCGCGTCAGCATCCACCAGCAGTGCCTTGGCCGTGGCCTCCTGCACGTTCGTCACCGAGCGGATGACGGCCTGGATCTTCGGCTCGAGGTTGTGGCACTGGTCGAGCATGAACGCGATGCCCGCTTCCGGCTTGAGCGCGTCGGCGCTGACGATCTCGCACATGATGCGGAAGAGCTGGAACGGGTCGGCGGCACCGACCATCAGGTCGTCGTCGGCGTAGAACCGGGAGTTGAAGTCGAACCCGCCGAGCTTCCCGGCCCGCAGCAGGATCGCGACGATGAACTCGATGTTCGTACCCGGTGCGTGGTGTCCGGTGTCGATGACCACCTGGGCCTTGTCGCCGAGGGTCAGGCAGTGCGCGTAGGCGGTGCCCCAGTCCGGCACGTCGGTCGTGTAGAAGGCGGGCTCGAAGAACTTGTACTCGAGCAGCATCCGCTGGCGGTCGCCGAGCCGGTCGTAGACGGCCGACAACGCGGACGCGAGCCGGTCCTGGCGGTCGCGGATGCTGTCCTGGCCGGGGTAGTTGGTGCCGTCGGAGAACCAGAGCTTGAGGTCACGGGATCCGGTGGCGTCCATGATGTCCACGCACTCGACCAGGTGCGCGACGGCCTTCGCCCGGATGCGCGGGTCGGGGTTGGTGACGGAGCCGAGCTTGTAGTCGTCGTCCTGGAAGACGTTGGAGTTGATCGCACCGAGCCCGATGCCGCGCTCCTTGGCGAAGGCGGCCAGGCCGGCGTAGTCGTCCACCTTGTCCCAGGGGATGTGCAGGGCGACCGTTGGCGCGACGCCGGTGAAGCGGTGGACGGTGGCCGCATCGGAGACCTTCTCGTACGGGTCGCGCGGGACGCCCTCCTGGGCGAACACCTTGAACCGGGTGCCGGAGTTCCCGAACGCCCACGAGGCCGTCTCGACTCGCTGATCGCGCAAGGCCGCCAGCACGCGGCTGCGGGTGGACGGGGCAAGCTCGGTCATGTCTGGTCCTCCGTGCGGGCCGCGCGGTGCGTGATGAAACGTTTCAGGCGAAGATATCCGTCACCGCCCGGGGGAGTCAAGGTATGAGACGTTTCAGAAGGTCGCGTACGCTGATCCACCATGGCGGCGAGCATCAAGGAGGTCGCGCAGCGGGCGGGCGTGTCGCTCGGCACGGTGAGCAACGTCCTCAACCGCCCCGACATCGTGTCGCCGCAGACTCGCAAGCGCGTCCAGGAAGCGATCGAGGAGCTGGGTTTCGTCCGCAACGACTCGGCCCGGCAGTTGCGCGCGGGCCGCAGCCGCACGGTGGCGATCGTGGTCCTGGACGTCTCGAACCCGTTCTTCACCGACGTGGTCCGCGGCGCGGAGTCCATCGTCGAGGGCGCCGGCGGCATGGTGGTGGTCTGCAACAGCGGTGGCGACGCGGCCCGCGAGCACCGGCACCTGGACGTCCTGGAGGAGCAGCGCGTCCAGGGCATCCTGGTCACGCCGGTCAGCGACGGCAAACAGCCCCGCCTGGACCGCATCGTCACCCGCGGCATCCCGGTGGTCCTGGTCGACCGGGGCGCCGGCCTGGCCAACCAGTGCTCGGTGGCGGTCGACGACGTGCTCGGAGGACGGATCGCGGCGGAGCACCTGGCCGAGCGGGGGCATCGCCGGATCGCCTTCGTGGGTGGCCCGATGGCCCTGCGCCAGGTGACAGACCGCCGTCTAGGGGCGGAGGCGGCCCTGTCGGAGCAGGGCCTGCCGCCGCCGCTGGTGGTCGAGACGCCGATGCTCTCGGTCTCCGCGGGGCGCCAGGCCGCCGACGAGATCGTCACGCTCCCGTCGACCCGCCGCCCGACTGCCATTTTCTGCGCCAACGACCTGGTGGCGTTGGGGGTGTTGCAGGCGTTGACCGCCCACGGCCTCGCGGTGCCGGACGACATCGCGCTGGTGGGCTACGACGACATCGAGTTCGCGGCCGGCGCCGCCGTGCCGCTGTCGTCCGTGCGGCAACCACGGGAACAACTGGGCCGCACGGCCGCGCAGCTGTTGCTGGAGGAGTCCACGGACCCGGACCGCCACGAACACCGCCACGTGGTCTTCCAGCCGGAACTAGCGGTGCGCCAGTCCAGCGAAACCAAACGCCGCCGAGCCCGATAGGGACAGCGTCACCGTCTGCAAAGCCGACGAGGCTCTGAATCGATTCATGTCGTTTCCCGTCGAGCCGGTGCCGATCGTCGCCCGCTAGGCGCTCGCGAACAGGATGCCGCCCGGGAGCTCGTCGTCCGGTCCGAGCAGCAGCTCCGCCTCGACCGTGAAGCCCGCCTCGCGCAGCCAGCCGCTGACGCGGGCCAGGGGGCGGCGGTAGACGTACACGTTCATGGGGTGTCCGCCGTAGCCCTCCGTCTTGTGCTTCGCGCTGTCACCGACGTGGAAGCCGAGCAGCACCGGGCCGCCGGGCCGCACGACCCGGTGGAGCTCGCGCAGGATCGCCGGCATCTCGGCCTCCGGCACGTGCACCAGCGACCAGAAGGCGAGCAGGCCGGCGAGCTCGGCGTCCGCGAGGTCCAGGGCGGTCATCGTGCCCACCTCGAACCGCAGACTCGGGTGGTCGCGACGGGCCACCTCGACCATCGCGGGCGACAGGTCGATGCCGAACGCGTCCACGCCCAGGCCGGCGAGGTGGGCGGTGACGTGGCCCGGCCCGCAGCCCACGTCGGCGACCGGCCCGCCGCCGGCCCGCCGCACCAGGTCGGCGAACAGGGCCAGAGCCGCGGTCAGGTACGGCACCCCGTCGAGCGAGCCGGTCATGCGCTCGGCGTAGCTCACGGCGACCGTGTCGTAGGAGGTGCGGGTGTCCGCCAGCCAGGTGACCGTCACCCGGACAGGTTAGTCGCGGTGCACGGCGATGTTGGCGAGGCGGTCGAGGGCCTCGGAGTTGCGGGGGTGGAGCAGCACCGACTGCACCGCCTCGGGCAGCAGGTGGGCGGGGCCGGAGACGATCGACTCGGTCATCGTCACGCGCGTCGACGTGGCCGAGACCGGCTCCAGCGTGACGCGGACGACCGCCTTGCCGATCGGCCACATCCGCGCGTCGAGCTCGAGGAGGCGGTCCGGCTCCATCGCGCGTACCGTCGTCTGGTCGTTGATCTGGACGGGCCACGGACCGAGCTTGTGGTGGATGCGGCTGCCGACCGCGGGCCATTCGCCCTCGACGTCGCGGATGTGCGCCGCGCCGACGACCCAGCTCGCGTAGCTCCAGCCGTCGGCGAGCACAGCGAAGACGCGCTCGGGCGTGGTGTCGATGACCTTCTGCGTCTCGCTCACGCCTGCGTTCCTTCCCCGAGCCGGGCTGTGCAAACCCGTCATCAGATTACGTATCGGACCGACAGATGTGGGTAGGTTCAGGGCAGGTCCCGAGCGGGAGGGCGGCGAAGCGGTGCGAACAGTCGACGCGGTGGTCATCGGGGCGGGGCACAACGGTCTGGTCGCCGCCAACCTGCTGGCGGACGCCGGGTGGGAGGTGCTGGTCCTGGAAGCGACCGACACGGCCGGCGGGGCCGTGCGGACCGCCGAGCTCACCGCGCCCGGCTTCCACCACGACGTCTACAGCGCGTTCTATCCGCTGGGTGCCGCGTCGCCGGTGCTGCGGGGGCTCGACCTGGAGTCACACGGGCTGGCCTGGCGCGAGGCGCCGGCGGTGCTCGCGCACGTGCTGCCCGACGACCGGTGCGCGGTGCTGTCCCGGGACGTGGAAGAGACCGCGGCCTCGGTGGCCACGTTCGACCAGCGCGACGCGGAGGCGTGGACGGCCGAGGTGCGGCGCTGGCAGCGGATCGGCGAGCCCTTCCTCGACGCGATCCTGCGGCCGTTCCCACCGGTACGCGCGGGCGTGCGGCTGGCGGCCCGGCTCGGACCGGCCGGCGCACTGGACTTCGCGCGGCTCTCGGTGCTCCCGGTGCGCGAGTTCGGCCGGGAGATGTTCCACGGCGAGGGCGCGCGGTTGCTGTTCGCCGGGAATGCCCTGCACACCGACCTCGGGCCGGAACAGTCGGGCAGTGCCCTGTACGGATGGCTGCTCGCCATGCTCGGCCAGTCCGTCGGTTTTCCGGTGCCGGAGGGCGGCGCCGGCCGGTTGGTGTCGGCACTGCTGCGCCGGCTGTCAGCCAGTGGCGGGACCGTCGAGTACGGCCGGCCGGTCGCCAAGGTGCTGCACGCCCGCGCGACCGCGGTGGGGGTCGAGGACACCCACGGTGAACGGGTACGGGCCCGGCGAGCCGTGCTGGCCGACGTCCCGGCGCCCGCCCTCTACTCGCGGTTGGTCGGGCTGGACGCGTTGCCGGCGGCGTTCACGCGGCACCTGCGGCGGTTCCAGTGGGACAACAGCACGATAAAGGTGGACTGGGCGCTCTCGGCACCGCTTCCCTGGACCGCGGCCGGTGCGCGCCGGGCCGGCACCGTCCACCTGGGCGACCTGGGCGGGCTCACCGCCTACAGCACCGCGCTGGCTCGCGGTGAGGTCCCGGACCAGCCGTTCGTCCTGGTCGGGCAGATGACGACCACCGACCCCACCCGGTCGCCGGCGGGCACCGAGTCACTGTGGGCCTACACGCACGTGCCGCAGCGGGTGGCCGGCGACACCGACCTGATGCGCGCGCAGGCGGAGCGGATGGAGGAGATGATCGAGCGGCACGCGCCCGGCTTCCGGGAGTCGATCATCGAGCGGCACGTCCAATTGCCCGGAGACCTGCAGCACAACAACCCGAGCCTGTTCGGCGGCGCCATCAACGGCGGCACCGCCGCGCTGCACCAGCAGCTGGTCTTCCGACCGGTGCCCGGGCTCGGTCGCGCTGACACGCCGATCGACCGGCTCTACCTGGCCAGCTCGTCGGCCCATCCCGGCGGGGGGGTGCACGGCGGGCCGGGCTCCAACGCGGCCCACGCGGCACTGGCCCGCAACGGGATCGGGGGCTCGGCGTACGCGGCGGTCATCGGCGCACTCCAGCGCCGGCTCTATCGCTGAGCTCCCACCACGGGGTCCAGTCGTCGTAGACCCAGCTCAGCTTGCGCGCCCGGTCCGCCGGCACCCACCAGACGCCGACGGCCTCGGCGAACCGCAGGTCGGCCGCCCGCGTCCGGGCGCGCGCGGTCAACAGCTCGGCCGAGCCACGGACCGCGACCGCCCACATCAGCTCCCGTGCGCTCGACCTGTCGAGGTTCGCATCGACGCGTCTCGCCGCCGTCCGCAACGCGCGCCGACCCGCCGGTGTCGGCCACGGAGCCCTCAACAGCAACCAGCCGACGACCGCGCAGGCGCCGGTCACCACCACGACGCCGGCGGTGGCGCCGCGGGCAGCCTCGGCGCGGTTGGTGCCGACCAACGAGAGCAGCCGGACGACGCCGAACGCCGCGGCCGACCACAGCGGGGCGGTGGTCACCTGGAACCACCGCCGCCGCTCGGGCGACGAGAGCAGTCCGCGGCGGACGAGCTCCTCGTGGAGCGCGGCGGCCGCGGCCCGCACTGTCCTGTCGGCCAGCGCCCGGGGCCAGCTGGACGGCTCCCGCAGCCGGTTGTGGATGGCGGCCATCAGCGGCGGCGCACCGGTCGGGAGTGGACCCGTCACGTCGAGGACCGACGCCGGACCGAGGTTGACGGCGCCTTTGCGGTGCAGGCCGACCGCGCAGGTCAGGGTCGCGAGATGGAACCCACCCTTCAGGTATGCGAGGTCGACGGCGCCGGGCTTGCGCCGGCCCGGGTCGCCGCCGGGCCAGAACCAGACGACGGCCCGGGCCGCCAGGCAGACCACGAGGGCGGCCACGGCCAGGGCGACGTACACGGACAGGAAGTAGGTGCCGCCGGAGTTCCACCAAGACACGACCGCCATTGTGCGGTGCCGGCGCACGCCTCTCTCAGGCGTGGTAGGCCAGGCTCACGACCAGGTTGGCCACGACGGTCGTGAAGAAGACGCCCCACCCGACGAGATTCCGGGACCCGACGCGCAGGTGGGCGACGAGCGCACCGACGAAGTACAGGACGAGGCCGACCGAGGCGAGGATCCCCAGCGGCGCCCAGGCGAACCCGACCAACAGCCCGACGGAACCCGCCGCGAGGCATGTGCCCAGCATCGGCATCCAACTGTGCGGCAGGCGCTTCATGTCCAGCTGCGCCTTGGGATAGGCGTGGCCGGCGAAGTAGGTGACGGCGGCGATCGCGGTGAAGACCGCGGTGACGATGGTGACGGTGACGTAGGCGCCGAACATGGGGTTCCCCTCCGTGGGTGGTCCCTCGGAGGACGACACAGCTCCGCCGTATGTGTCACGTCGTGACCCGGCTCACAACACGGAGGCAGAGCTGCCTCCGCGCGGTGTCAGGCGGCTTCCGAGATGGACTTCAGGCGGCCCAGGCCCTTCTCGAAGTCCGGGCCGATCATCTGGTCCATCGACTTGAAAAGGCCCATCAGCCGGATGCCGAAGCTCTTCGGTCCGATCATCGTCCACGTGACCCGCGACCCGGCTGCGGCCGGCTCGACGCGGAAGATGATCTCGTTGCGCGACTTGAAGGGCTTCTCGAAGGCCAGGTCGATCTTCACGTCGGACGGTTCCTGGGCCGACACGATCTCCATGCGGCCGACGCCGGCCTGCCGGTTGCCCGACCACGAGTAGGCCGCGCCGGGTCCGGACGGCGCGCCCGAATATTCGCGGTGCAGCGCCGGGTCGACATCCTCCCACGGCGACCACTGTGTCCAGTTGTGAAAATCCGCGATCTTCTCGTAGATCCGGGCCGGCGGCGCCGCGATCTCGATCGACCGCACGACGGTATAGGTATCGGTCACGGCCGTTCAGCGTACGCCCGCCCGAACGTCCATGGTGGTCATTCGCCCGAAGGGGATTCCAGGTAGTTCAGCACCGCCAGGACGCGGCGGTTGTCGTCCTGGTCAGGGTAGAGGCCCAGTTTCCCGAAGATGTTGTTGATGTGCTTGTTGACCGCCTTCTCGGTCACGCCGAGGCGGCTCGCGATGCCGGCGTTGGCGCGGCCCTCGGCCATGAGCCGCAGCACCTCGCGCTCGCGCGGCGTCAGGCGCGCGATCGTCTCCTCCTGGCCCCGCCGGGACAGCAGGTCCGCGACCACGTCCGGGTCGAGGACCGTGCCGCCGGCGGCCACGATGCGGACCGCCTCGACGAAGCGGGCCACGTCCGCGACCCGGTCCTTCAACAGATAGCCCAGAGCGCCCTGGCCGTCCGACAGCAGCTCGCGCGCGTAGAGGACCTCGACATGCTGAGAGAGGACCAGGACCGGGAAGCCGGGGGTACGCGCCCGCGCCTGCGCCGCCACCCGCAGCCCTTCGTCGGTGAACGACGGTGGCAGCCGCACGTCGACGATCGCGACGTCCGGCGACAGCTCGGCGATGGCCGTGCGCAGCTCCGGGGCCGTGGCGGCCGCGGCCACCACCGTCTCCCCGTACGCGGTCAGGATCCGGGCCAGGCCGTCGCGGAGCAGGGTCTGGTCCTCGCCGATCACGACCCGCACGGAACCTCCATCGCCAGTACCGTCGGGCCGCCCGGCGGGCTGGTC
Source organism: Asanoa sp. NPDC049475 (assembly GCF_040676915.1). NCBI lineage: Bacteria > Bacillati > Actinomycetota > Actinomycetes > Micromonosporales > Micromonosporaceae > Asanoa > Asanoa sp. NPDC049475. The sequence goes on from NZ_JBFAPY010000005.1 coordinate 734,790, forward strand.
ACCGCCAGCCGGCCGTCGAACGCGCCCAGCCGCTTGCACACCCCGGCCAGGCCGCCGGCGGGTGGGATGCCGGCGCCGCCCGTGCCGTCGTCGCCGACCTCGACCAGCAGGTTCTCGGCTCGGGCGCGCAGGTTGACCCACGCGCGTGTCGCGCCGCTGTGCTTGGTGACGTTGGCCAGCGCCTCCGCGATCGCGAAGTAGAGCGCGGCCTCGACCGGCGCCGCCGCCCGCACTCCGGGGTCGGCGAAGACCGTGGTCGGCACCGGCAGTACGACCGCGAGTGCCCGGACCGCCTCGACGAGCCCGCGTTCGGCCAGCACCGGCGGGTGGATGCCGCGAACCAGCCGGCGCAGGTCGGCGAGGGCCTGGCCACTCGTGTCGCGGGCCTCGGCGAGCAGCGCCTCCGCCCTGGCTGGGTCGGTGCGGACGAGCTGCTCGGCCAGGCCGATGGTCATGCCGAGCGCCGCGATCCGCGCCTGGGCGCCGTCGTGCAGGTCCTTCTCGATGCGACGGAGCTCGGCGGCACCCGAGTCGAGCGCGTCGGCCCGGGTCACCTCCAGGCGGTCGACCCGCGCCTCCAGGGCATAGCGGGGCGGGCTGAGCAGCGCGGCGCTGAACTTCGCGTGCAGGTCGAGGAAGGCGGGCGCGCCGGCGATCAGGACCGCCACCGCGAGGACGCCGATGCCCACCGCAACCGGCCAGAACTGGTGCTCCGAGCCGACCGTCAGCACCACCGGGGCGATCACGAGCCCGAGGCCGGCCCACGCGGTCAGCACGACCGGCACCAGGCCCATCGCGGTGCCGACGGGCACGTTCAGCAGGAGCCAGAGCAGGTCACGCCACACCGCCGGGTCGGTGAGCTGGCGCAGGCCGTGACCCGGGCCGCGATACGGCCGGTCGATCCGCACCCCGGACCAGGCCCGGCTGCGCTCGCGCTGGGCGTCCGCGGACCGCCGGACGGCGGCGAGCGCGCGGGGTGCCAGCAGCAGGCCGACGCCGAGCGGCAACAGGGCGATCGAGATCACGGCGGCGACGAAGAGGAGCAGGCCGCCGAGCGAGCGTGCCGCGAGCTCGATACCCCGCAGGCCCGCCTCGCGTGCTGCCGCGACCCGGTCTTCCCACTCCATCGTCCGCCCATTCTCCCGCGCCGTGGCGCCGCTGTCGGTAGGGGAAACCCCACCTTCGTCCCATCGATTCGGGTCGTTTTGTGTGGGCCATCGACATATCGACCCACACCCATCCGCTCGTAGGTTTTGCACCTCGCCGCGGTGTGGCACGCGACACAGACAGGAGGCGCGATGGTCGAGACGGTGCTCGCCACCCACGCCCTGACCCGCGACTTTCGCGGGTTCCGGGCGGTCGACGGTGTCGACCTGGCCGTCGCGGCCGGCACCGTGCACGCGCTGGTCGGCCCGAACGGCGCGGGCAAGACTACCTTGTTCAACCTCTTGACCGGATTTCTCCGGCCCACCTCCGGGCGCATCGAGGTGGGTGGCCGCGACATCACCGGGCTGCCCCCGGAACGGATCGCCGGCCTCGGCGTGGCCCGCTCGTTCCAGATCACCAGCCTGTTCCCGATGCTGTCCGCCCGCGAGCACGTGGAGCTCGCCCTCCAGGGCCGGGGCCGGCTCGGCTGGCAGTTCTGGCGCTCGGCGAAGCTGCTCGGCCGCTTCCGGGAGCGGGCCGACGGGCTGCTCGCCATGGTCGGCCTGGAGGACGAGGCTGACGTGCCCGCGGCCGCCCTCCCGTACGGCCGCAAGCGCGCCCTCGAACTGGCCCTCGCCCTGGCCCTCGACCCGGTCGTGCTGCTGCTCGACGAGCCGACCGCCGGGATGGGCCTGGAGGACGTCGACCGCACCGTCGAGCTCGTCGACCGGGTCCGCGCCGGCCGCACGGTCGTGCTGGTCGAGCACAACATGAGCGTCGTCGGGCGGCTCGCCGACCAGGTCACCGTGCTCCAGGCCGGCCGGGTCCTCGCCGAGGGTGGCTACGCCGAGATGCGGGCCGACGAACGCGTGGTCACCGCGTACCTGGGGGCCGCTGATGCTGAGGGTTGAGGGACTTCGCGCCTGGTACGGCGAGGCCACGGTGCTGCGCGACGTGGCGCTCACGGTCGCACCCGGCGAGGTGGTGACGCTGGTGGGGCGGAACGGTGCCGGCAAGTCCACGCTGCTGCGCTGCCTGATGGGCCTGCACCCCGGCCAGCGCGGCACGGTCACGCTCGACGGGCGCGACCTCGGGCCACTGCCGCCGCACCGGAGGGCCCGCCTCGGGCTGGGCTGGGTGCCCGACGACCGCGGCGCGTACGCCTCGCTGACCGTCACCGAGAACCTCACCCTGCCACCCGCGGTCGGACCCGATCCGTGGCCGCTGGCGCGGGTCTACGAGCACTTCCCGGTGCTGCACGAGCGCCGGGACTCCGCGGCGACCCAGCTCTCCGGCGGCGAGCAGCAGATGCTGGCCCTGGCCCGGGTGCTCCGGATGGGCGCGCGCCTGCTGCTCTGCGACGAGCCGACCGAGGGGCTCTCGCCGCTGCTGGTCGCGCGCGTCGGCGACATCATCCGGCAGGTCCGCGACCAGGGCACCGCGGTGCTGCTGGTCGAGCAGAACCTGCGCTTCGCGACCGGGGTCGCCGACCGCCACCACCTGCTCGCCGAGGGCCGGGTGGTTGAGACCCTGCGCAACGAGGAGGTACGCGAGCGCGAAGGCGAGCTGCTCGCGTACCTCGGCATCTGATTCGACCTTTGGGAGGCGACACAATGGATAGACGCGCTGGTGCGGCGGTGGTCGGTGCCCTCGCGCTCCTGCTCTCCGGTTGCGGCGGAGGGGGACCGCGGAGCTCGGGCGACAGCAAGCTCTCCGGTGACCGGATCGTGCTCGGGGTGCTCAACGACCAGTCGGGTGTCTACCTGGCGCTGTCCGGGACCAACTCGGTGAAGGCCGTGGAGATGGCGATCGCCGACTTCAAGGCCAAGCACGGCGGCGACGCCATCACCGAGGACATCACGGTGGAGACCGCCGACCACCAGAACAAGCCGGACGTGGCCAACACCAAGGCCGCCGAGATGTACGACCGGCTCGGCGTCGACACGATCCTCGACGTGCCCACGTCGTCGGCGGCGCTGAAGGTGGCCGACGTGGCCAGGGAGAAGAAGAAGCTCTACTTCAACATCAGCGGCGCGACCACGGACCTGACGGGCAAGTCCTGCAACAGGTACACGTTCCATTACGCGTACGACACGTACATGCTGGCCAACGGCACCGGTAGGACGGTGACCGAGCAGGGTGCGAAGAACTGGTACATCGTCTACCCGAACTACGCGTTCGGGCAGGACATGGAGAAGAGCTTCTCGACCGCGGTCACCGGCGCGGGCGGCACGATCGTCGGCAAGGACGCGACGCCGTTCCCGAACGACAACTTCTCCACCTTCCTGCTCAAGGCGCCGACGCTGAACCCGAAGCCGGACGTGCTCGGCACCATGCAGGCCGGCGGCGACCTGGTCAACCTGGTCAAGCAGTACAACGAGTTCAAGCTGCGGGAGAAGGGCGTCGGCCTGTCGGTCGGCCTGATGTTCCTCACCGACATCCACTCGCTGACCCCGGCGGCGCTCGCCGGCACCACGTACACGGACGCCTGGTACTGGAACTTCGACGCCGAGAACCGCGCGTTCGCCGACCGGTTCCTGAAGGAGACCGGGTCGCGGCCGACGTTCGCGCACGCGGCCAACTACTCGGCCGCACTGCAATACCTGGAAGCCGTGCAGGCGGCCGGCACCGACGACGCGGACGCGGTGGTCAAGCAGCTCGAGGGAAAGAGCGTCGACGACGTGTTCCTGCGCAACGGAAAGATCCGGGCGGAGGATCACCGGGTCATCCACGACGCGTACCTGGCCCAGGTGAAGCCGGCCGCCGAGGTCACCGAGGACTGGGACTACGTGAAGATCCTCAAGACGATCCCGGCCGCGGAGGCGTTCCGGACTCCCTCGGCCGACTGCAAGCTATGAGCGAGCGAAGCGAGCGCGGTCAGCTCAGTGTGCCGCGCTCATGCGCCCGCGAGCGAAGCGAGTGGTCGCAATGAGTGCTTTCCTGCAGCACACGTTCGACGGGTTGGTGAGCGGGGCGTTTCTCGCCCTGCTCGCCCTCGGCCTCGCGGTCATCTTCGGGATGCTGCGGGTGGTGAACTTCGCCCACGGGGCGTTCTACATGCTCGGCGCGGTCGGCACCTACCTGCTGCTCACCGAGTTCGGCATCCCGTTCTGGTGGGCGCTGCTCGTCGTGCCCCTGGTCCTGGGCGCTGCGGGGATGGCGGTCGAGCGGGCGCTGGTGCATCCGCTGGCGCGGCTGGACCCGCTCTACAACTTCCTGCTCACCTTCGGCCTCACGCTGGTGCTGCAGGACCTGGTCAAGCTGCGATACGGGACACAGTCCAGCCCGTACGCCACCCCGTCCGCCCTGGCCGGCACCGTCGACTTCGGACTCTTCGACTTCCCGGCGTACCGCGTCTTCGTCCTGGCCTTCGCCGTCGTGGCCTGTGTCGCGGTCTGGTGGCTGCTCGGGCACACCCGGGTCGGCATGGTGGTGCGGGCCGCGACCGAGCGCCCGGAGCTGAGCCGGGCGCTCGGCATCGACGTCGGGCGGTGGGTGACACCGGTGTTCGGATTCGGCATCGCGCTGGCCGGCGTCGCGGGTGTGCTGGCGGCCCCGATGCGCGCGGTCAATCCCCTGATGGGTGCCGACCTGGTCATCGTGGTCTTCGCGGTCGTGGTGATCGGCGGCCTGGGCTCGATCTTCGGCTCGGTGGCGGCGGGCTTCGGCATCGGCCTCGTCCAGGCCTGGGGAGAGTCCTATCTGGACCGATGGCCGATCGTGGCGCAGACGTCGGTCTTCGTCATCATGGCGGTGGTGCTGCTCTGGCGCCCGGCCGGCCTGTTCGGGCGCGAGGAGGCACCGGCATGAGCATCGTGACCCGTCCCGCGCCGTCGGTGGTGCGCGCGGTCGCCGGGGCGCCCAGGTGGCTGCGCTGGGCCTTGCTGACCGGCGGTCTGGCGGTCGCGCTCTGGCTGCCCAACGGGCTGTATCCGGCCGTCGCGGTCGACATGCTCTGCTGGGCGCTGTTCGCGGTGGCGGTCGACCTGCTGCTGGGCTACACCGGCCTGCTCTCGTTCGGCCATGCGGCGTTCTGGGGCACGTCCGCGTACGCAACGGGCCTCGTCGCCATCCACCTAGGCGCGCCGTTCCCGGTCGCGGTGCTGTCGGGCGCGCTGATCGCGGCGGTGCTGGCCGTGCCGATCGGCTACCTGGCGGTCAAGCGCACCGGCATCTACTTCGCGATGGTGACGCTGGCCTTCGCCCAGATGATCTACTACATCGCCAACAACCGGCGCGGCCTGACCGGCGGCGAGAACGGCCTGCAGAGCGTGCCCCGGGAGTTGCTGGGCCTGGACCTGACCGACGCGTACTACTTCTACTACGCGGCGCTGCCGGTGGTGCTGCTCGGCCTGTGGGCGGCGTGGCGGATCGTCAACTCGCCGTTCGGCCGGGTGCTGGTGGGCATCCGCGACAACCCGGCGCGGGCTCGGGCGCTGGGTTACCCGGTGCATCGCTACAAGCTGCTGGCGTTCGTGCTGTCGGCCTTCATCGCGGGCCTGGGGGGAGGCCTGTTCGCGATGGCACACCGTTTCGTCACCCTCGACACGCTCCACTGGACCACCTCGGGCAAGGCCGTGGTGATGGTCGTCCTGGGCGGCATCGGCACGCTGTGGGGCGGGGTGCTGGGCGCGGGCCTGCTGGTGCGGCTGGAGGACTGGCTCTCGTTCTCGGGCTTCGAAGCGGTCGGCCTGGTCACGGGCGGGCTGTTCGTGGTGGTCGTGCTGGTCTTCCGCCGCGGCCTGTGGGGCACGGCCACGGACGTGCTCCGCCGCCGCTTCGGCCGCTAGGCCAGACCTGGACGAGCACGTCCTAACGACCCTACGTTGCAGGCCTGCCAGGGCCCGTAGCAGTGGGCCGTCAGCGGTGGGCCGTGATCGTGCGTGAGCTATCTGGAAGATCCAGGGCCGAAACGTTGATCGTGTGCGCCAGATCTGGTCGACACGCCGTCCCAGGACCAGACCAGCCACACCCGATCAAGGCCCAGCCTCGTCCGAGACCAGACCAACCACACCCGATCATGGCCCGCGCCGCCAACAACCACCCCGGTCACGACGCACCCCCGCCATAGCCCGACCGACCAACCCGCCTCGGCGGTCCGAGCCAGTCAATTCACGCACAGCCCGGCGGTAGGTAGGACCTACTCGTCTAGGCCTGAGCCGCGTCGGTGGAGGCCAGGGCGGCCAGCTCGCGAGACAGCTCGTCCTCCGTGGCGACCCGGGACGTGAACGGCAGGCGCACGTCCTGGTGGTCCTGCCGTCTCTCGGCCCGGACGGTCAGCCCGTCGGCGTCGATCGCCACCGGTGCGAGCCGGGCGTGCGCCGGGCGCCAGCCGGCCGGCAGGCTCAGGTGCTCGACGCCCAGGCCGTCCGGCCCGACGAGCTCGTGCAGGAACCTGGACTCGACGGCGGCGACGGGATCGGGCCGTGCGGCGCGATAGGCCGGCAGGGGAACGTCCCCGGCGGTCGAATGGCGCTCGAGGTGCACGCCGACCGGCTCGACCGCCCAGAGCGCGACCGGCGGCAGGTCGAGCAGCGACGCGACGGTCTCGGCGTCACAGTCGTCCAGGGACGCCGGGTCCAGCGCTCGCACGGTGCCCGTGACGGTCAGGCGGGCACGTACCCGGCACCGCACGCGAACCGGCACCACCGAGGTCAGCTGGAGTCGCACGCCGTCGCGTCGGCCGCGGGCCGCGACGAGACCGCCCCCGAGCGGGGTCATGGCGTCGACCGCGAGCGCCACCGAGCCGTCGGGGAGCACGGCGTGGGCGGCCATGAGCTCGGTGACCGTGTCGCCCGTGTGCAGCAGCAGCGAGCTGGACAGCGCGAGGACGGACCGTGCGGCGACCGCGTCGTCGGCGGGGACGCCGTCCGACATGCGGCTGGCGTCGGGCGCCATGCGGCCTCCTTCGTCGGGGTCAGGCTGGCTGCAAGCTTAGCCTTGCCTAACTCCCGATGGGAAGGAGGCCGTCCCTGGTCAGGCCGGTTGGTAGGTCAGGCAGTCGCTCGCCGTGGCCCCAGGACCGATCTTCACCGACTTCGCCGTGCACGCCAGGTTGGTGTTGTGCACACACTGCGTGCGCGCGCAGGCTCCGACCGTGCCCGTGACGTCGGCGATGCCGCCGCGCACCGAGGACTCGACGAAGGTCGCGCACGAGGCGGAGTCGCCGGCGGAGGCGACGGTCACGGCCGGCGCGTGGCAGCCCCCGTCGTTGAAGCTGCAAGCGGTGGCGGCGCATTCGCGAACGGCTGGCATCTGCAAGAGGGTTCTCATGTGACGTCCTCCGTTTTTCTCCATTGTTCGCGCCCATGATTCGGGGTGCGATCAACGGTATCAACAAATGGCTGGGCACACCCTCGCAACGCACCGTGCCGCCTCGAATCCGCGAGCATATCCGCAGGTCAAAGCCGTTTTATTTGAATGCGGATGATTGGGCGGGAAATGGCGTCTGGGGCGGCTGATGCGCCAATCAATAGGTAAGGCTCGGCTAATTCAGGAAAGGCAACGCTAACCAACCCGCCCGGCTTTTCTCCTGCCGCGCCCGCCGCGCGGACGTTGTGGGTCAAATCACCTATCCAGGAATTTATGCCACCGATACGACCCCGAAACGTCACGGCGTGACGCTGGTGGACGAGGGAAGGGGACGCCATGCAGTCGCGCAGCGGTATCGCGCTCGTCGCGCACGACAGTTGTAAGCAGGACATGGTCGACTGGGCACGGTTCAACCGCAGGACGCTGTCCGAGCACCGGCTCTTCGCCACGGGTACGACCGGCGGCCTGCTCGTGGCGGAAGTCGGGCTCTCCGTCACCCGGCTGCGCAGCGGCCCGCACGGCGGTGACCAACAGATCGGCTCACGGATCGCCGAAGGCGACGTGGACCTGCTGATCTTCTTCTGGGACCCGTTGGCCGCTCAACCCCACGAACCCGACGTGCGCGCCCTCCTGCGGCTCGCGGTCCTGTCCAACATCCCGGTCGCGTGCAACCGCGCGACGGCCGACTTCGTGATCTCGTCGCCCCTGCTGACGGGCCGCGACCCGTGGACCCCGGAGCTCGTGCCGGCCTGAGGAGCCTCGGGCGCGTCCAACCGGTACGGTGCGGAGGTCGCGGAAATCAGAGACGGTCTATGCCGGGTCGGGTGGGATGAAGAGGCGCGCTCTCGTGGTGTCGGCCGCTGCGGCGGTCGCCGTGGCGTTCGTCGTCGGCGTGGTCTGGTGGATTCGCGCCGGTTCGGGTTCGGGCTCGGGTGAGCGGCTCACGGACGCCGGCCGGGAGATCAGCAAGGACGGCGTCAGCGTCGTGGTGCCCGCGGCCTGGCCGAAGAACCGGCTGGAATGCGGCACCCCGGTGGCCGACACCTACGTGCTCGATCCCGGCAACGTGCCGACCTGTGCGCTCAGCCCGGAGCCGAAGGTCAGCTTCGTGGCGCTGCGCGAGTCGGACCTGTCCGCGGATCCCGCGAACGCGGCGGCCGCGACGCCGGCCGAGATCGGGGGAGTGTCCGTGCGCACCGGAGCGGACACCCTGCCGGACGGCCGCGCCCGGTGGCTGGCGGTGGTTCCGGATCGCGACATCGTGGTCGAGGTGGTCTCGGCCGACCCCGGCCTGGTCGCGTCGATCTCCGGTTCGGTGCGGATCGACTAGTCCGGCGGAGCGCGCACCGCTCCGCCGGACCGGTCCTATGTGGAGAGAGGCTGTCAGCCGACCGTGATGGTGAACCCGGTGTGACCCACGATCTGGGTCATGTCGGCGAAGTACAGTCGCCAGAAGCACGTGGTCGCGATGCCGGTGCAGGTGGTCGTCTTGGACGGGTCCGCGGCCGACTGCACGCCTAGGGCGATGACCCGGTTCGGGTCACTGTGCAGCCGGAAGACGGGTCCACCGCTGTCGCCCTTGCCGACCGCGTTGGCCTGGTCGTCGCGCTGTGCCTCGACACCGTTGGTGACGATGGTGCCGGCGTCGAGGGCGTACGTGACCCACTTCAGCGTGATGCGGATGCTGCAGCGGACGCCGGAGTAGCTGCCGGACTGGCAGATGTACTGACCGACCTCGGGCGGCGACCAGCCGGCGACGCCCTTGGAGAACTCGCCGATGCCCTGTCCGGTCGGGTCGACCCCGCCGTCGTAGATCCGGCCCCGGTGGTCCGACACGGGGATGAACAGTGCCTCCAGGTCGGCCTTCTTGTAGTTGGCGGTGCCGACCGCGATCTTCGGGAAGTAGGTGCCGCTCGGCGTGGTGAACGCGTTGCCGGTCGAGCCGCAGTGCCCGGCGGTGAGCAGCACGTTCTGGTTGTTGCGCCGACCCGCGAACGCGGTGGTGCAGCGGGCGACGGTGTTGGTGCCGACGGGCCGCTCGATGGTCGAGCCGCCCCAGAACGGCACGGTGTCGGCCCACCGGCCGGTCGAGACGGGCGCGCCGCCGACCTCCAGCGACGCCGGGACGGCGGTCATCGAGCGCGCCGCCGCCAGCCTGGCGGTCGACGTGACCCGGACCCGCAGGCCGCTGCCGTCGGCGAGCGGCGCCGCCAGGACGACGCCGGACGTGGTGCCTGTGGAGACGAGTCGCGTGGCCTCGGCCTTGAGCTCACGCAACGCGTACGCCGCGGGCAGGACCTTGACCGGGACGCTCTGCCGGAGCTGCTTGACGACCGTGCCGACCGCGGTCGGCGGCGTGCCCTTCCAGTAGAGGCGGAGCTCGGTCGAGCCGACGAGCTCGATCCCGGCGAAGTTGGACCGGTCCTCGTCGACGACCGCACGAAGTCTCGTGGCGGCATCGACCAACGGCCGTTGACGAACCTGGAGCTCGTCGACGGCGCCACCACCCGGCCCGGGCTTGGACGCGGCCGAAGCCGGCCCGGTGACGCTGACCAGCGTCACGATCGCCACGGTCGTGGTGACCAGCGCGCTGCGCACAGCGCGCGTGACGGACGTGGAACTCACTGCCAAGACGGCCCCCAACCACTCATCGAGCGTGAATTCATGAGTGGAAGAGTATCGATGTCTGAGAACGCTCCTCGTACCCGTGACGTGATTAGTTCTGATTGACCGATCTTCGGGGTCGGGCGTCAGTACTCGACGGAACGGGCGCCCAGGCGTGCCTCGAGGTCGCCCGGCTGTTGCAGGCCGGCGGCGAAGGCGTGCTCGGCCCAGGCCTGGTAGCGCGGGCCACCGAGCCGGTCCGCGAAGGCGGCGGACTGGGGCGGGAACTCGTCGTCGTCGGGCAGGGTGATGGCGTCGACCCAGCCCTTGAGCTCTGCCAGCGTCCGGCGGTCGAACGTCGCGACGCGGCGGGCGAACGCGGTGACGAAGGCGTCCAGGTCGGCGTCGGGTACGGCTCGGTTGACGTAGCCGTAGCGCTCGGCGAGGTCGCCGTCGAAGTCGTCGGCGCCGGCCAGGATCTCCAGGGCGCGGCCGCGACCCACGAGGCGCGGCAGGCGCGCCGGCGCACCTCCGCCCGGCGGGACGCTGCCGGCACCCATCTCGAACTGGCCGATCAGGGTGCGCTCCCGGCTGGCGAAGCGGATGTCGGTCGCCAGCAGGAACTCGCTGCCCGCGCCGCGCGCCCGGCCGCGGATCTTGCTGATGGTCAGGACGGGCAGCTTGCTCACGCGCACGCAGATGTCGACGAACGGCTGCTGCCCGGTCGGCGGTGGCGGTTGGTCCGCCAGGAGCGAAAGGTCGTCGGCGAGGTCCCAGTGCGCGATGAAGTAGTCCGGGATCGCACTCTCGAAGACGATCACCGCCAGGTCCGGGTCGTTCTGCGCGGCGTCGAGCAGGGCGCGCATCTCGATGACCAGTTGTGCGCCGAAGACGTTGACGGGTGGGTTGTCGAACGCGGCGCGCCAGAACGACGGCGACTCCTTCGAGATGCGCAGCTGTGCCATGCGGATCACTCCTCGGGCTGGACGGTGGGGACGACGACCTCGACAAGTCCTGTGTGGACGTCGTACACCAGCCCGGACACCGGGATGCCGGGCGGCATCGCCCGCCTCAGGAGGTCCACGTCGAGCCTGACCGACGCGTACGGGTCGAGGACGGCCTTCGTGGGCAGGTCGGCGGCCGGGATCTCGAAGTAGTCGGCAAGCAGATCCGGGAAGGCGTCCAGATCCGTGATCCCGCAGTCGGTGTGGTGGAGGACGACCAGCTGCCCGCCGCCCCGGGGCTGCCCGGCGGCGCGCGCCTGGGCGACCTTCGCCAGCATCGCACACGAGCGCAGGGCGCCAGGGGTGACGCGGCCGCCGACGTTGCGCATGACCACGGCGTCGCCGTTGCGGAGGCCGAGGACGTGGGCGGGATCGACCCGCGGGTCTACGCAGCCGATGACGCGCAGGCCGCCGGTCGAGCGGAGTGGGACGTCCTCGAACGCGTCGCCCGCGGCGAACGCGGCGTTCCGTCTGAGCAGTTCGTCAGTGTCGATCACAGCAGACTCCTGGACGTGTCGCTTTCGAGCCTAGCGAGGCACGCACAAACAGAGCAGCCATTCTGTTTAGTGGCGGTAATCACACCCTGTCAGGGTGCGGGCGCGAGGGATACTGGTGCGGGCACAGAGCATGACGAAGGGGCCGATGATGCGGGTGCTGATGGTCGCGCCGCCAGGTGCGGGCAAGGGGACGCAGGGCGCGGTCATCGCGACCCATTTCGGCATCCCGCACATCGCGACCGGCGATCTCCTGCGGGACCACGTGGCGCGCCGCACAGCGCTCGGCCGGGCCGTCCAGACCCACCTCGACCAGGGCGAGCTGGTGCCCGACGAGATCGTGCTGGACATGGTTCGCGAGGCGCTGGCAGAGGCCGCCGCGGCCGGTGGCGGGTTCGTGCTCGACGGCGTTCCCCGCACGATGGCGCAGGCGCGGGCCACGTACCAGATCGGCCTGGAGCTCGGCATGACCGCGGACGTCGCGCTGCACCTCAAGGCCGACGACCAGGAGCTCGAGCGCCGGCTGCTGGCGCGCGCCGCCCTGGAAGGCCGGTCCGACGACACGGTGGAGACCATCCGCCGCCGGCTGCGGGTCTACCACGAGCTGACCCACCCCATCGTGGCCTGGTACGGCGAGCGGGGCATCCTCGTCACCGTCGACGCCATGCGCCCCGCCGACCAGGTCGGCCGGGAGATCCTGGCCGCGCTGGAGGTCATGCGCTCCTTTGTGGACCGCTCACCGCAGGAGCCCAGGCGGGCCGTCGACCTCAGCGGCCTGGGCGCCGCGTTCGGCGAGCTAGCGCCCTCCTGAGCAGCGCTCCCGCATCGTCGGCGCGCCGGGGCCGGTCAGCTCCTGGCCGTAGACCGGCCGGCCGGCCATCACCATCGTGAGGGCGAGGGTCGTCCCGCTCACCACCGGGCCGGTGCCGGTCGCGAACGGCCCGTCGGTCGCTTCCAGGCGCAGTCCCTTGGACATGGTGCGGCCGGCGACGGTGAAGTCGCGGCCGGCGTAGAACCGCGCGACCTCGGTGACGGTCGCCACCGGCGGCGAGTACGACAACCCGAGCGGCCGGCGGATGTCCTCGCCGTGGACGACGACCTCACCCAGCCAGGCGGCGGTGTCCCGGGTCGGCGCCGTCGTGCTGGTGACGATCCGCCGGAACCGCGCGAGGGTCTCCTCGGGCGTCGCGCCGCGGTGCTCGGCCATCCGGCGCTGGTTGTGCACGTCGGCGTTGAACCTGGCCCCCACGATGCTGACCAGCCAGCGCGCCATGGTGATGCTCGCGGCGGCGGTCAGGTGGGCGACGACCTCTTCGACCACCCACTGACCACAGAGGGTCGGGTGGGCCCACTGCTTGTCGTCGAGGCCGGCGAGGTCTTCGGCGAGTGCGCCACGCTCCGCGTGGACGGCGGGCCAGAGCGCGTCAGCCATCGAGTCCTCCAACGGTGGTGGTCCTCGATCGTGTCACACCTCGGCCGTCCGTCCGGCCCCCGAACGGGCGACGGCGCGGCGATGGTGACGGCCGCCGCGGACGGGCGGGTCGGCGTCGTCCAGGTGGACGTCGAACGGCGTCCGCCTGTTGTGCCGGCGCCCGGCCAGGCAGTAGGCAGCGAGACCCAGCAGAGCCCACGCCACGAGTACGACGATGGGCCGGGTGATGGCGGCGCCGTCGAAGAACGAGACGTTGCGGAGGAGAGTCCCGGTCGCGCCGGGCGGCAGGAGCTGTCCGAGCGCACCCCACGGGTGTGGCAGCATCTCCGGCGCGCTGGCCTGGCCGGAGAGCGGGTTGCCCAACAGGATCAGGGTCAGTGCCGCGATCGCGATGCCGCCGCCACGCAGCAGTCGCTCGAAGCCCAGCACGAAGTAGCACGTGGCGGCGAGCCCCAGCGCCGCGGCGCCGGAGGTGGCCCAGTAGTTGGTGTCGAACGTGCCGATCGCGAAGAGCGTCCCGCTGAGCGCGAACCCGCCGGCGACGCCGAACGCCGCGGCCACGATCAGGCGGTGCCAGGCGCCGACTACCAGGGAGATGATCCCCATCGCGGCCAACCAGCCACCGAGGGCGATGGGCAGGGCTCCGGCCGCGAGTCCCAGCCCCTTCGGGTCGCCGGTGGTCAGCGGCCTGAGGTCGTGCACGGTGACCGGCAGCTTCATGGCGGCGCCGACCTGTTGCGCCACCTGCGTGAGAGAGGCGGCGACGGCCGAGCTCGCCGCCGAGGCGATGTCCAGCGTCAGGCCGTCGTCGTCGACGACGAAGGCGCCGTACGCGTCGCGGTCGAGGATCTTGCGCTCGGACGCAGCCGTGGAGCCGACCATGCTGACGTCGAACGCGCCGGGGGCCGCCTGGTCCAGCGTCGCCTTGAGCCAGATCTGGGCCGGCCCGGTGCCCGTGGCCGCGACCGGCACGTCCTTGACCGCGGTGTTGGCGCCCGGTAACGCGAAGGCCGTGAGCAGGATGACCATGACTATCAGCAGGCCACCTACGGTCGCCGCCATCTTTCGAACCGTGCTGGGCATGCTCCGACTACCTCCGTGACTTAGATACGAACCGTATCTAAGCTGACCCGGAGTTTCGTCGCAAGCTGCGCGAAGTGAGTAACGGCACCGCGATCTCGTCGACGATCGTGTCGAGCGTCTCCTCCGTCATGGCGCCCACGATGACCACCTCGTGCCGGACGAGATTGAGGGCGAGCGTGACCACCCGGGGAGGCAGGGGGGAGTCGCCGAGCTCGCCGCGCGCCCGCGCCCGGTCCAGCAGGGGCTCGATGATGTCCGCACCTCGGGCGAACAGCAGGTCGCGCAGCGCCTCGCCGGCGGAGCGGTCGAGTTCGGCCAGCAGGCTCAGCAGCGTCTGCCGGCCCGCGCGCTCCATCATGGACGCGGCGACGCGCAGGAACGCCTTGAGGTCCCCGGAGAGGCTGCCGGTGTCGGGCGGCAGGGTCAGGCCGGGCCGCGCCTCGAGGGAGGCGTCCAGCACCATGGCCGCCTTGGTGGGCCAGCGCCGGTAGAGGACGGGTTTGCTGGTTCCCGCGCGGGCCGCCACCCCGTCATAGGTGGTGCCGGCGTAACCGTGCTCGGCGACCTCGGCGAGAACCGCCTCGTGGATGGCCCGCACGAGCTCGTCGCCACGTCTGCGTCTCGGGGTCATTCCGGCCTCTCGTGTCTCGCGCCGTCGAGCGTACCAGCGTCACTACGCTTGTAGTTGATCACACTACAGACGTAGTCTGCGGAGGTGAGTCGCCGCACCGACGTCCTCGACGCCGCGATCGCCCTGCTCGGCACCGGTGGGGTCCGCGCCGTGACCCACCGTGCCGTCGACGTCGAGGCGGGTCTGCCCGCCGGCGCCACCTCCAACCTCTTCCGCACCCGCGACGCCCTGCTCGGCGCGGTGGTCGAGCGGTTCGCCGAGCGGGAGAAGGCCGCCTGGGACGACCTCGCCGCGCGGGACACACCGGGGTCACCGGCCGAGCTCGCCGCGGTGATGGCGGCCGTCGCCCGCGCCGCCGTCGGTCCACACCGGACGCTCACGCTGGCCCGCTACGTGATCCTGGTCGAGGCCGCGCACCATCCGGCGTTGCGTGCGCCGTTGCTGGCGGCCGGCAGACGAGTCGACGACTGGTTCACCACGTGGCTGCGGGTGGCCGGGTCGACCGACGCTGAGCGGGACGCTCCGATCCTGATGAACGCGTACAGCGGCCTGATCCTGCACGAACTGGCGAGCCCCGACCCGAACTTCGACCCTCGCGGGCGGCTGACCCCGCTCGTCGAAGCGCTGCTGGGAGGCACCGATGGACCGTGACGAACTGTGGCGCGTCGTGGACGACCAGCGCCGCACCCTGGCCGACCAGCTCGAGGAGCTGTCCGACGAGGAATGGCGACGGCAGTCGCTCTGTGCGGAGTGGACGGTCCGTGACGTCACCGCGCACCTCACCCAACAGCACGTCACGCTCGGCACCCTGCTGGTGGGCGTGGCCCGCGCCCGCGGCAACGCCGCCCGGGCGAACCGGCTGGCCATCGACGCCAAGGCGGCGGAGCCGACGGCCGCGCTGATCGCGGAGATCCGGGGCCACATCGGATCGCGCCGCCACGTGCCGGTCGTGACCGAGAACGAGGCCCTGATCGACGTCGTGGTGCACGGTCAGGACATCATGATCCCGTTGGGCCGCCGCCACGACGTGCCGGCGCACGCGGCCGCGGCGGCGGCCGCCCGGATCTGGTCCCGCCCGTGGTTGTTCAAGGCCATGAAGAGCCTGCGGGGGTACGGGTTCGCGGCCACCGACACGGCGTTCCGCGCCGGGTCCGGGCCGTTGGTGCGGGGTCCCGCCATCGACATCCTGCTGCTGATGACCGGGCGACGGGTGGGGCTGCGGGGGCTCACCGGGCCGGGTGCGGACGCCCTGCGCGGGTAACGTCGGGAGGGGGGTGGTTGCCATGGAGCGCAAAACCTTCGACACGCCCGACGAGAAGCGCATGTTCGAGGGCAAGGGATTCGCGGAGCTCGTCACGATCGCCGGACGGCCGGTCAGCAAAGGCACCTTCGAGCCCGGCTGGCGCTGGACGACGAACCTGGGGCCGATCGCCGGCACGCCGAGTTGCCAGACCTCACACCTGGGCTATGTCCTGTCCGGCCGGATGCGGATCATGACGGACGCCGGTCAGACGCTGGAGTTCGGCCCGGGCGACCTGCTGGCCGTCGAGCCGGGCCACGACGCCGAGGTGCTCGGCGACGAGGCCTGCGTGATGGTCGACTTCGGCGAGATCGGCGACTACGCCAAACGCGGCTAGCCCCGCGCGGCGCGCCAGTCGGACAGCGTGGTGGTGGCGATCCGTGCGCCCGGCCCGGGAACGAGCGAGTTCTGGGCCAGCACCGCGCCGAAGTAGTCGGCCGTCGGATCGGCCACCACCTCGCGCGGGTCGTTGGCGGGGAGGTTCGACCGGATCACCTGGTCGAACCGGGACTGCTCGGGCCCGGCCACCTCGACGACGCCGTTGACCGGCGTGCCCAGCGCCACGTCGGCCACCGTGCCGGCGACGTCGTCGGCCGCGATCGGCCGGAACGCGACCGGCGCCAGGTGGACGGTGTCGCCGTCGGTCGCCGCGTCGGTCATCGCCTTGAGGAACTCGAAGAACTGGGTGGCCCGCACCACGGAGTACGGCACGTCCGACTCGGCGACCATCCGCTCCTGCGCGACCTTCGCCCGCATGTATCCACTGTCGAGCATCCGGTCGGCGCCGACGACCGACAGCGCCACGTGATGGCGTACCCCCGCCGCTGTCTCGGCACTGCGCAGGTTGCCCATCGAGGTCTCGAAGAATTCCAGCGCCGCGTCGCCGTCGAACGACCGTGAGTTGGACACGTCCACGACGACCGATGCGCCGTCCAGCGCCTCGGCCAGACCCTCGCCGGTCAGTGTGTTGACCCCGGTGTTCGGCGCCGCGGCGACCACGTCGTGGCCTCGGTCCCGCAGCAGGGTCACGACCTTGGAACCGATCATCCCGGTCCCGCCGATGACGTCGATCTTCATCCGGACCACCCCCCGTTCGGAACCTCCATCGTAACGAGGGGTTACCCGGACGGTGGATGGGCTGTGACAGCGGGTGATCGCGGTGGATACTGCAGTTGTGGCTGGTACCCGAGGTGAGCAGGGTGGAGCGCTCGACAAGCAGTTCTCCGCGATGTTGGTGAAGAGCCCGGCCAAGGGCGGACACACCTATGTGGTCTGGCCGGAGTCGGTGGGCTTCTTCGGCACGCGCGGCCTAGTGAAGGTGCGCGGCACCATCGACGGACACCCGTTCCAGAGCTCGTTCATGGCGATGGGCGACGGCCGGCACAAGCTCCCGGTCAAAGCCGAGGTCCGCAAGGCCATCGGCAAGGAGGCCGGCGCCACCGTCACGGTCGTCCTCGCGGAGCGCCTCGCCTAGACCCAGGCGATGCCATGCCCGCCGTCGACCGGCCAGGCCGCAAGCCCCGACGCGGTGACGACCGCGTCGACACAGGCCTGACTGCCGCCGACGTAGGTGGTGGTCAGGTCGACGTCGGTGGCCACGCACCAGGCCCGGTCCGCCGGCCACCACAGGCTCGGACTCTGGTCGCCCGGCGCGACGGCCATCGACACCGTCGCCGCCTCCACCAGCGGGCCGCGCAGCAACGGCATCGTCCGCTCCGGCATCGCGACCGTCGCCGTCGGCGGCACCGCCGAGCGCGCGAAGCCGTCCCATACCGCGAAGTAACAGTCCGTCGTGGACGTGAACCGGCGCAGGACCCGGACCAGTCGATCCGCCTGGGCGGCCGGCAGCGAACCCTGCCTGGGCTCGCTGTCTGCACTGTCGGCGGCGTGCACGAGGACCGCGTAGGCGTCGAACCCGACGGGCACCAGCGACGTCACGACGTGGTCGGCGAACGGTCGCACGCCGCGCACGACCCAGTGGGCCGCCGTCGCATCGGCGACCGGCCGGAGGCTGCCGAGCCCGGCCCGCTCCATTCCCTCACTGTGGCGTGGCCTTGCGAAGATCGGAAATGGTTTACCGTTTCGTCATGCGGGTGGGCTGGCGGGATGTGGTCGCTGTCGGGTGTGCGGTCGGTGCGGCGGTTTTCTGGGGAATTGACCTCGCGTTCTGGCAGCCGTTGACCGAGCGGTCCGGCGAGCTGGTCCTCTTCTCGTACGCCGAGAACAACACCTACTGGGCTCGCGACCTCAGGTTCAGCGCGGTCGTCGCGATCGGGCTGGCGATTCTGCTCGCCGGTCGGGGCGCGCGGCTGTCCCGGTGGGCCGCCCTCGGGGTCGGCGCGACCTGGATCGGGGCCGACCTGCTGCTCAACCGGGCCGACGTGCACGGCGACGTGGCCGCCGTGGTGCTGTCGGTGGCCGGGGCGGCCGCGGCACTGGCCGCGGCCCTCGTCGTGCGTCGCAAGACCCGTGGCGACGAGGGGGAGCGCCGGCCGTTGGCGCTGGGTGCGGCGGTCAGCGCCGCCCTCGCCCCGCTCGTCGCCGGCATCGAGTCGCCGACCGACACGGAGGCGGCGCTCACACCGGCCGCGGTGACGCTCGGCGCCCTGCTCACGGTGCTGACGCTGGGCCTCGCCCTGGCCGCAGCCCCTGAGCTGACGGCGATGCACCGGATCACGACCGGCGCGGTCCTGGTCGCGGCCGCCGGCGGCCTGGCCCTGGCCCGGGTGCTGGAGCCCGGCAGCCAGCTCGGGTCGATGATGCTGCTCGGCACCGTGCAGCTGACCGCGGTCGGACTGCTGACGGGCGCGTTGCCGCGGGGAGCGATGGCGTGGCTGAAGCAGCTGCCGAAGCTGCTGGTCCCGCTCGTGCTCTATCCCGCGCTGGTGCTGTTCACGGTGCTGGTCACCGCGTACCTCGTGCGCGTGCCCGCGTGGTTCACCGCGCTCGGCGGCAACGTCCCCGTCAATGCCGCCGACTCCGACACGCTGTACGCGCTGACCGGCGTCGTGAGCGGCCTCCTGATCGGCTGGCTGTTGCTGGTCATCGAGCGCGCGCTGGTCGTACCCGAGCGGGTCGAGGCCCCTCGCGAAGCCGAGGCCGTCGCCCGTTCGTGACGCGGGCCACCGGTCGCGGGCAGAACCACACCGCGCCTTTCTTGACTCAATCCAGAAAAGTGTCCAGACTTTCCCCGGCATCTTTTTGATCTCGAGGAGAGCGAACGTGGCACGTGATAACCAGGTCCAGGCGAGGTCGAACCGCGACTGGTGGCCGAACCTGTTGGACCTGACCGTCCTCCACCAGAACCCGCCGGCGGGTAACCCGATGGGTGCCGGCTTCGACTACGCCGCGGAGTTCCAGACCGTCGACCTCGCGGCCCTCAAGGCCGACATCAACGAGGTCATGACGACGTCGCAGGACTGGTGGCCGGCGGACTACGGCCACTACGGCCCGCTCTTCATCCGGATGGCCTGGCACAGCGCCGGCACCTACCGGGTCAGCGACGGCCGCGGCGGCGCCGGCTCCGGCGAGCAGCGTTTCGCGCCGCTGAACAGCTGGCCCGACAACGGCAACCTCGACAAGGCGCGGCGCCTGCTGTGGCCGGTCAAGAAGAAGTACGGCAAGAAGGTCTCCTGGGCCGATCTCATGGTGCTGGCCGGCAACGTCGCCCTCGAGTCGATGGGCTTCAAGACCCTCGGCTTCGCCGGCGGTCGCGAGGACGTCTGGGAGCCGGAGCAGATCAACTGGGGTACGGAGGACACCTGGCTCGGCGACGCGCGCTACAGCGGCGACCGCCAGCTCTCCAACCCGCTCGCCGCGGTCCAGATGGGTCTGATCTACGTCAACCCCGAAGGCCCCAACGGCAACCCGGACGCGCTCGCCGCGGCCCGCGACATCCGCGAGACCTTCGGCCGCATGGCGATGAACGACGAGGAGACCGTCGCCCTGATCGCCGGCGGGCACACGTTCGGCAAGGCGCACGGCGCCGGCCCGGCGCACAAGGTCGGCGCCGAGCCCGAGGGCGCGGCCATCCACGAGCAGGGCCTCGGGTGGAAGAACGCGCACGGCACCGGCAAGGGCGCCGACGCCATCACCAGCGGCCTGGAAGGCGCCTGGACGGCCACGCCGACCACCTGGGACAACACCTTCTTCGAGACGCTGTTCAGCTTCGAGTGGCAGCTCACCGAGAGCCCGGCCGGCGCCAAGCAGTGGGAGCCGACCGACCCGGCCGCCGGCGACCTCGTGCCGGACGCGTACGACCCCTCCAAGCGCCACGCGCCGATGATGCTGACGACCGACCTCGCGCTGCGAGTCGACCCGATCTACGAGGAGATCTCGCGCCGGTTCTACGAGAACCCGCAGGAGTTCGCGGACGCGTTCGCCAAGGCGTGGTTCAAGCTGACCCACCGCGACCTGGGCCCGATCCAGCTCTACCTCGGCAGCGAGGTGCCGGCCGAGCCGCAGCTCTGGCAGGACCGCGTGCCGGCCCTCGACCACGAGCTCGTCTCCGACGCCGACGTCGCGGCGCTCAAGGAGGCCGTGCTGGCCTCCGACCTGACCGTCGCCGAGCTCGTCGGCACCGCCTGGGCGTCGGCGTCGACGTTCCGCGCCACCGACAAGCGCGGCGGTGCCAACGGCGGCCGCATCCGGCTCGCGCCGCAGCGCGAGTGGGAGGTCAACGACCCCGCGCGGCTGGCCCGGGTGCTCGGCACCCTTGAGGGCATCGCCGCTGAGTTCAACGCCGCGCAGACCGGCGGCAAGCGCATCTCGATCGCCGACCTGGTCGTGCTCGCGGGTGGGGCCGGAATCGAGCGGGCCGCCCGCGCCGCCGGCCGGGAGGTCGTGGTGCCGTTCACGCCGGGCCGCACCGACGCCACGCAGGAGCAGACCGACATCGAGTCGTTCGCGGTCCTGGAGCCGACCGCCGACGGCTTCCGCAACTACCTCGGCAAGGGCCAGCAGCGGCCGACCGAGCAACTGCTGGTCGACCGGGCGCAGCTGCTCTCGTTGACCGCGCCGGAGCTGACCGTGCTGGTCGGCGGCCTGCGGGTGCTGGGCGCCAACGCGGGCCAGTCGACGCACGGCGTGCTCACCGACCGGCCGGGCGCGCTGACGAACGACTTCTTCGTCAACCTGGTCGACTTCGGCGGCACGACGTGGACGCCGTCCGAGGACGAGGAGACCTTCGAGGGTCGCGACTCGGTCACCGGCGAGCCCAAGTGGACCGCCACCCGCGCCGACCTGATCTTCGGCTCGAACTCGGTGCTGCGCGCGCTGGCCGAGGTCTACGCGAGCGACGACGCGGAGGAGAAGTTCGTGTCGGACTTCGTCGCCGCCTGGGTCAAGGTCATGAACCTGGACCGGTACGACGTCGCCTGACGGTTCGTAGCGAAGGCGCCGCGCGACCCCCGTGGTCGCGCGGCGCCTTCGTCGGGTCAGCCCGCGCGGTCCGCGGCCCGCCCCAGCTCCATCAGCCGGACGGACTGGTCGCGCCACTGGGTCAGGACGGCACCGAGTGCCAGCGTGGCCAGCGGCACCACGATGAGCAGGGTCCATTGGATCGGGACCAGGTAGATCGGGTGGCCGATCCAGCTGTTGGAATACGCCCAGCCGCTCAGGGTCAGTTTGACCGTGGCCACCAGCGTGACGACCGGGGCGGTCAGGACGACCAGTCGCCAGCGGACGGTCGCCGGCAGCGTCAGCACGGCCACGCCGGCGATCAGAGCGGCCACGGCGATCGTGGCCAGCATCACCGTCAGCGTCAGGTCGGACGGGTGTTCCATGCCGTAGGCGACGTAGATGGTGTTCGACTCGAGGTCGTACCACGTGCCCCGTTGCCGCCAATGGTTGTAGACCGGGATCGCCTGCACCACGGACAGCCCGCCGACGAAGGCCGCGAAGCGCTGCCACCGCAGCACCGCGAGCGCCCGACGGCGCGGCGCCGGCAGGGTGAGGGCGCCGGCGGCGACGGCGCCGAGCGCCAACGGCCCGAACAGGTTGACGGTGCTGACCGGATCCGTGTCGTAGGAGCCGGCGATCAGCACGGCCTCGCCGAGGACCGTCGCCCAGGCCAACCCGGCGGCCGTGCGTCGCCGGCCGGCCACGATCGCCAGCACGACGGCGGCCCAGGCCGCGGTGCGGATCGCCAGCTGCGGCCCGGCCATGCCGACCGGGTCGAGCAGCCGGGCGAGTCGTTGCGACAGGAGCACGATCGCGGCGAGCAGGCCGAAGACGGCGGCGGCGTCCTGCCAGGCCGGCGCGGTCAACGCCGTGCGGACGGCCCCGCCGCGGTAGGCCAGGCCCGACGCCACGATGTTGACGGTCTCACCGAGCGTCGGCCGGCGCTGGCCCTCGCGCGCGCCGGCGACGAGGACCGCGAGCATCTCGTCCTCGTATACCCGGCGGTGCGACCACGGGTACCACCTCAGCAGCCGCCGGTAGCGCCGTTCCAGGCTCACGCGAGGCCCTCCTTGGGCAGCAGGCCGCTGCGGCGCAGCCGGGTGGCGGCCGCGGTGGCGTTGCGCCGCAGCCGGGCGGTCTCCTCGGCCAGCGCCTGCGCGCCCACGCCGGTCAGCCGGTAGTAGCGGCGCAGCCGGGACTGGACGACCTCCTCGTGGTCGACCTCGATCAGCCCCTCGGTGCGCAACCGGTCGAGGACGCCGTAGAGCGTGCCGGCGCGCAACCGCACGCGGCCGTCGGAGATGCGCAGCACGTCCTCGACCACGCCGTAGCCGTGCTGTGGCGTCGCGGCCAGCGCGGTGAGGATCAGGAACGTGGGTTCCGTCATGGACATGCCCGGGAGCATATATCGGCTCACGGTATATATCGAGAGGCTAGTTCGTGGGGTCGTGCCAGCCGCCGTGGCTGGCGGTGAGGACGCGCGCCTGGTCCGGTCCCCACGTGCCCGGCTCGTAGGGCAGGGGCGCCGACGAGTCGTCGAGCACCGGTTCGACGACCGCCCAGGCGGCCTCCACGCCCTGCTCCGTGGTGAACAGCGACGCGTCTCCCGACAGGGCGTCGCCGAGCAGCCGCTCGTACGGCGGCAGGTCCGGCGTCGCCGGCCGGTCCATGGCCGCGAGCTCGACGTCGTGGCCGTGCATCGGCTCGCCGGGCGCCTTGACCGTGACGCCGAGGCAGATCGCGCCGTCCGGACCCAGCCGGAACCTGACGTAGTTGGGTGGGTGGTCGCGGTCGGCCGCGGCGAGCGCCGCCGGCGGCCGCCGCAGCCGCACGACGACCTCGGTGGCCGTCACCGGAAGCTCCTTGCCCGCCCGGATGAAGAACGGCACGCCGGCCCACCGCCACGTGTCGACGTGGGCGCGCAGTGCCACGAACGTCTCCACGGTGGAGTTGGGTGCGACCCCGTCCACCGCGAGATAGCCCGTGAACTGGCCGCGGACCACGTCGTTGTGGCGGAGCGGCGGCATCGCCCGCAACACCTTGGTCTTCTCGACGCGGATGTCCTGGTGGCCGTACCCGCCGGGTGGCTCCATCGCCACCAGGCTCAGCACCTGGAGCAGGTGGTTCTGCACCACGTCACGGACCACGCCGGTCTTGTCGTAGAAGGCGCCGCGGTCGCTGACGCCGAACGTCTCCGCCATCGTGATCTGCACGGAGTCGACGTAGAAGCGGTTCCAGAACGGCTCGAGCAGCGAGTTGGCGAAGCGGAAGTAGAGCAGGCCCAGCACGGCGTCCTTGCCGAGGAAGTGGTCGATCCGGTAGATCGCGTCCTCGGGGAAGATGCCGTGCAGGAGCGCGTTCAGTTCGCGCGCCTCGGCCAGGTTGCGGCCGAACGGCTTCTCCACGACCACCCGGCCGCCTGTCGCGCAACCGGAGTCGTGCAGAGCCGTCGCCACCGTGCCGAACATCGCGGGCGGGATGGCCAGATAGAACAGCGGCGCCTTGGCGGACCCGAGCTCGGTCTTCAGTGCCTGGAAGGTGGCGGGGTCGCGGTAGTCGCCGTCGACGTAGCGGAGCCTCTCGACCAGCTTCCCCACCGTGTCCGCGTCGGTGACGCCCGCGTCGGCCAGGCTCGCGCGAGCGCGCTGGGCCAGCTGCTCGCGGTCCCAGCCGGCCTTCGCGACCCCGATCACCGGCATGGCCAGCCGGCCCTGGGCGACCAGACCCGCGAGGGCGGGGAAGATCTGTTTGTACGCGAGGTCGCCGGTGGCGCCGAAGAAGACCAGAGCGTCTGCCGCTGTGCCCACCCGCGCGCCTCCCCGCCCCCCGACGACCGAGTCACGGTCATTCTCTCGCGTGCGGGGGGCGCCGCGGCGCCGATTGGGCCGATCAGCCCTTCATCGCGAGGTAACGGCGGATCAGCTCCCGCGTGGACGAGTCGTGCTCGGCGCTCGGGGCGGACTCGCCGGTCAGCTCCGGAATGATCTTGGCGGCCAGCACCTTGCCCAGCTCGACGCCCCACTGGTCGAAGGAGTCGATGCCCCAGATCGTGCCCTGGGTGAAGACGCTGTGCTCGTAGAGCGCCACCAGCGCGCCGAGCAGCCGCGGCGTGAGCTTCTCCGCCAGCAGCACGTTGCTGGGCCGGTTGCCCTCCATCACGCGGTGGGGCACCACGTCGGCGGCGGTGCCGTCGGCCCGTACCTCCTCCTCGGTCTTGCCGAAGGCCAGCGCCTGCGCCTGCGCGAAGACGTTGGAGGAGAGCAGGTCGTGGTGGTCGCGCAGCGGGTTGAGGGTCTGGCCGAACCCGATCAGGTCGACCGGGATGAGCCGGGTGCCCTGGTGGAGGAGCTGGTAGAAGCTGTGCTGGCCGTTGGTGCCCGGCTCGCCCCAGTAGACCGGGCCGGTGTCGTAGTCGATCGGCCGGCCGTCGCGCGTGACGTGCTTGCCGTTGGACTCCATGGTGAGCTGCTGAAGGTACGCCGGAAAGCGCTTCAGATACTGCTCGTAGGGCATGACGCCGACGCTCTGTACGCCGAAGAAGTTGACGTACCAGACGGTCAGCAGACCCATCAGCGCCGGCAGGTTCTCACCCAGCGGTGCCGTGCGGAAGTGCTCGTCCATCTCGTGGAACCCGGCCAGCATGTCGGCGAAGACCTCGGGACCGACGGCGACCATCGTGGACAGACCGATCGCGGAGTCCATGGAGTAGCGGCCGCCGACCCAGTCCCAGAAGCCGAACATGTTGGCGGTGTCGATGCCGAACTCGGCGACCCGGTCGGCGTTGGTGGACACCGCGACGAAGTGCTTGGCGACCGCGGCGTCGTCGCCGAGCTGGCCGACCACCCAGTCGCGCGCGGAGTGGGCGTTGGTCAGCGTCTCCAGCGTGCCGAAGGTCTTGGAGGAGATGATGAACAGCGTCTCCTCGGCGTCGAGGTCGTGCGTCGCCTCCACGAAGTCGGTCGAGTCCACGTTGGACACGAATCGGAAGGTCAGGTCACGCCGGGTGTAGTGGCGCAGCGCCTCGTACGCCATGACCGGCCCGAGGTCGGATCCGCCGATGCCCACGTTGACGATGTTGCGGATCGGCTTGCCTGTGTGCCCGCGCCACTCGCCCGAGCGGATGCGGTCGGCGAACGCGGCCATCCGGTCGAGCACCTCGTGCACCTGTGCGACGACGTCGACGCCGTCGACCACGAGCGAGGCGCTCTTCGGCATGCGCAGCGCCACGTGGAGCACCGACCGGTGCTCGGAGGTGTTGATCGGCGCGCCGGCGAACATCCTGTCGCGCTGCTCCTCGAGCTCGCACTCGCGCGCGAGCTGGATCAGAAGCCGCAGCGTCTCGTCGGTCACGCGGTTCTTGGAGTAGTCGAGGTAGAGGCCGGCCGCCTCGGCGTGCAGGCGTTCCCCGCGCGACGGGTCCTCCGCGAAGAGCTCTCGCAGATGCTTCCCGCCGATCTCGGCGTGGTGTGCGGCGAGAGCCTTCCAGGCGGCGCGCTCGCGGAGCGACATGCTTCCTCCAACAGGGTCCGATTCACGCCAGATGTTACCGGCCGTGGGCCGGTAGGATGACGGATCATGGCCGTGCTCACGTTGCCCTTCCGAGGCACCTGGCTGGCCCGCAACAGCCCGGCACGGCGCGTGCCGAGCCACGGCAGCGACCTGTTCGCCACGACGTACGCGATGGACTTCATCGCCGTCCGTAACCGCCGCACGGCTCACGTTCGCGACTGGCGTGCGCTGGTCGGCACCGAGCCGGTGGAGCGGTTCTTCGCGTTCGACCAGCCCGTCCTGGCACCGGCGGCCGGCCGGGTGGTCGCGGTCTTCGACGGCCGCTCCGACGAGGTCGCGCGGCGGTCGCTGGTCGCGAAGGTGCCCTACCTGCTGACCCAGGCGCGGCGGGCGCGGGCCGGCGCGGGCGGGATCGCCGGCAATCACGTGGTGCTCGAGGCCGACGGCTTCCACGTGCTGCTGGCCCACCTGCGCAAGGGCTCGCTGCGGGTCCGGGTCGACGACGTGGTCGCGGTCGGCGACGAGCTCGGCGCCTGTGGCAACTCGGGCAACTCCACCCAGCCGCACGTGCACATCCAGGTGATGGACGGTCCCGACGCGTACGTCGCCCGCGGCCTGCCCATCGCCTTCCGCTCCTACCGGGCATGGCGCCGGCGCGGCGCGAGACCGGTCGAGGTCACGGAAGGCATTCCGCGCGAGTCCGAGGTCGTGGAGGCGCTATGACGCAAGAATTACGGTATGGCGGAACTCGACGGTCAGACCGTTGTCGTGATCGGGGGGAGTGCGGGGATCGGGCTGGAGACCGCTCGGCGGGCGCTCGCCGAGGGTGCCGAGGTGGTCATCGCCGGCCGTGACCCCGGCCGGCTGGAGCAGGCCGCCGGCGAGCTCGGCGTTCACCGCACCGCGGCCTTCGACGCCACCGACCCGGCGGCCGTCGCCGCGTTCTTCGACGAGCTGCCTGACCCGATCGACCACGTGCTGGTCACGGCCGGTGGTCCGCGCTACGGCCCGATGCTGGACATGGCGCCCGCCGACATCAGCCGGGCGCTCAGCGACCACGTGCTCGTCGCTCTCGAGGTCGCGCGCAACGCCGTGCCCCGGATGCGGCCGGGTGGCTCGTTGACGTTCATGGGCGGCACCGGTGGGCGGCGGATCAGCCGTGAGCTCGGCATCGCGTCCGCCGCCACCGCGGCGTTGCCGCCGTTCGTCGCCGCGCTCGCGTTGGAGATCGCGCCCGTCCGGGCCAACCTCGTCGCGGCCGGGTTCGTCGACACCCCGCTGTCGGCCACGCTGCTCGGCGACCAGATCGACGCGCGCCGGGCCGAGCTGCGGGCGACCCTGCCGATCGGCCGCGTGGTCGGCCCGGAGGACGTCGCCGCGCTCGCCGTGCACCTCATGGCCAACACGGCGCTGACCGGCGCCACCTATGACATCGACGGCGGTCAGCAGTTCGTCGGATCGTAGGCGGCGACCTGAAGGTCCCGCGCCACGTCGTGCAGGAGGTGCAGGAAGGCGTCGACCAACGGCGTGAGTGAGGTGTCGGCCAGCGTCGCGGCGTAGAGCCGCCGGTGCAGGCCGCGCTGCGCCAGCTCGCGGTGCACGGTGCCCGGCGCGGCACCCAGGGCCAGCCGAGACACCAGCGCGACGCCGATGCCGGTGCCGACCAGAGCCTGGGCGACGTCGTACGAGGCCGTCTGGAACCGTACCCTCGGTGTGAAGCCGGCGGCCGCCGTGACGCGGTCGAACTGTGCCCGGGCCGCGTGCCCGGCGATGATCGTGACCCAGGCCTCGTCGCGCAGCCGCTCGAGATGCAGCGGGCCGGTGCCGGCGGCCAGCGGGTGGTCGTCGGGCAGCACGACGACCATCGGGTCGGTCAGCAGCGGGTGCAGCCGGACGTGCTCGGGGGCGGTGGGCGGCTCGTCCCAGGCGGCGATCACCGCCAGGTCGAGGTCGCCGGCCGCCACGGCCGGCGCGCCCTGCTCCGAGGCGATGTCGACGACCGACAGGTCGGCCTCGGCGTGCCGGTGCCGCAACGCGGTCAACGCCGGCGGCAGCAGGCGCAGCGCGGCGGCCTGGAACGTGCCGATCCGCAGCCGCTGGGAGAGCTCGCCGAGGAGCGCGGCCAGGCCGGCGCCGGCCTGCCGGGTCTGCTCGTCGACCACCCGTCCGTGGGCGGCCAGCAGCGCGCCGGCCGAGGTCAGCGACGCACCCCGGGGGCCGCGCCGCACCAGTGGCGCCCCGCAGGTCCGCTCGACCCGGGCGACCTGCTGGGTCACGGCGGCGGCGGTGAGGCCGAGCGCGGCGGCGGCCGCCGACAGCGAGCCGTGCCGGTCGATGAGGGCGAGCAGACGTAGCTGGCCGGGCTCCAACAGCATTAACGCAACTTACAACCGAGCCGTTGAAGGTTTACTTCTCTGGGGCTTCGGGGGTCGGCGATCCTGGGCACATGCCGACCCACGTGCCCGTCTTCGTCGTCACGACCTGGCTTCTCGCGATGCTGCCCGGCGCCGGGCAGGCCCTGATGCTGCGGCAGACGCTCGAGGGCGGTCCCCGGCGCGCGTGGGCCAGCATCGGCGGCACCTGCACCGGCCTGCTGATCTGGACGACCGCCGCCGCGGCCGGACTCTCGGCGGTGCTGTTGGCCAACCCGCACGCGTACGCCGCCCTCCGGATCGTCGGCGGCGTCCTGCTGGCGGGTCTCGGCGTGAGCACATTGCTGGGGCTGCGGAAGCCGGCCACGACAACGGAGCCGACTCGCGATGGCTACGGCCGGGCGTACGCGGCGGGCCTCGCGACCAACCTCGGCAACCCGAAGGCCGGCGTCTTCGCCATCTCGCTGCTGCCGCAGTTCCTCACCGACGACGGCCCGGTGCTGCTCTCCAGCATCGGCCTCGGCGTTCTGTGGGCGCTGGTCACCGGCGCCTGGTACGTCGTCTTCACCTGGGCCGTCCAGCGCGGCCGCACCCTGGTCGCCCGCCCGGTGGTGCACCACCGCCTCCAGATCGTGACCGGCTGCGCCCTGCTGTGCATCGGCGCGGCCGTGGCGACGGGTCTCTAGAAATCGACGACGATCACTAATAGTATTCGGGCGGATACCGTCCGAAGGGAGATCGTTGTGTCGCTCACCGTCTCGCCCACCCTGCTCGCCGAAGCCGAACGCGGTGAGGTGGCGGCCGCCGACTTCGTCGCGTGCGTCCGCTCTTCCCTGCCTTATGCCTGGGAGCTGGTCAGTCGGATGGTCGGCGACCTGGCACGCAGCGACGCCGACTTCGCCGACAACGTCGTCCCGCCACCGTCCGAACAGGAACGTGGGCAACTGCTGCGCGCGCTGGCCAGCGACGCCATCCGCAGCGGCCTGGAGCAGCACTTCGGCGTCAAGCTGGCGTTCCAGAACTGCCACCGGGTCGCCGCGTTCCGCCCGTCGGCGGTCGGCGGCGAGGCCTACCGACGGTTCACCTCGGCTCGCGGCCAGCTCCTCAACCAGTCGCCCGAGCTGCGTGACTGCTGAGCCGCGGACCCACCTCTTCCTGCTCGCGGGGCGGGTGCCCGGCACCAGCCACGCGGAGACCCTGGCCTCGGCGGTCAGCTACGGGCTGGCCGCCGAGCGGCTCGGGTTCGCCGGCGTCTGGCTGGCCGAGCACCACTTCATCTCGTACGGGACGTGCCCGTCCGCGGTCGCGTTGGCCGCCAACCTGCTGGGCGCGACCTCCCGGATCAGCGTGGGCACGGCCGCCTGCGTGCTCTCGAACCGGCATCCGGTCGCGCTCGCGGAGGAGGCGGTGCTGCTCGACGAGGTGTCCGGCGGCCGGTTCGCGCTCGGCGTCGCCCGCGGCGGCCCCTGGGTCGACCTCGAGGTCTTCGGCACGGGCCTGGAGCGCTTCACCGAAGGCTTCCCGGAGTCGCTCGACCTGTTGCTGGCGTGGCTCTCCGGCGCTGCGCGGGTCGGCGCCGACGGCGCGCTCTTCCGGTTCCGCCCGGTCGCCGTCGTGCCCCGGCCCCGCCGGCCGCTGCCGGTGTGGGTGGCGGCGACGTCACCATCCACGGTGGAGCTGGCCGCCGCGCGCGGGCTCCCGCTCCTGCTCGGCATGCACGCCACCGACGCGGAGCACGCCGACCTGCTGGTCCACTACCGCCGGGTGGCGGCCGCGCACGGGCACGACCCGGCCCTCGCGCCGCACGCCAGTGCGCACCTCGCCCAGGCCGGCCCGGACGCCGCCGCGCTGGTGCGCACCCGGCTGCCCGCGCTGCTGGCCGGCACCCGCGACTACGTGCGGCTGGACGGCTCGCCGCCCGCGCACCGCGACCTCGCCGCGTACACCGAGCATCTCGTCCAGGTCGGTGCCGTGGGGGCCGCGGCGGAGGTCCGGGACCGGCTCGCGGCCTCGGCCGCCGCCACCGGCGTACACCATCAGCTCCTCATGGTGGAGGCGGCGGGAACGCGGCCGGAGGTGACCGCGAACATCGAGGCCCTCGCGGCCGCCTTGCTGTAGGTCATCCTCAGGTCGCATGCCGGGCTGCGACCGGTGCTACCCGAGGCCGTCGCGGCCAGCCGCGCCTGTCCCTAGCGTCAGAACCGTGATCGAAGTGACTGGACTGACCAAGGTGTACGGTCGGACCCGCGCCGTCGACGACCTCTCGTTCACGGTGCGGCCCGGCCAGGTCACCGGCTTCCTCGGGCCCAACGGCGCCGGGAAGTCGACGACGATGCGGATGATCCTGGCCCTCGACCGGCCGACCGCGGGCCGGGCGACGGTCGCCGGCCGTCCCTACCGTGAGCACCGCGCACCGTTGCACGCCGTCGGCGCTCTGCTCGACGCCCGCGCGGCGCACCCGGGCCGGACGGCCCGCGACCATCTGGTCGCCCTCGGGCAGACCCACGGCATCCGGCCGGCCCGGGCCGACCGGCTGCTGGCGGAGGTGGGATTGGCGGACGTCGCACGGCGCCGGGTCGGCGGCTTCTCCCTGGGCATGTCGCAGCGGCTCGGCATCGCGGCCGCGCTGCTCGGCGACCCGGCGGTGGTGGTGCTGGACGAGCCGGTCAACGGGCTCGACCCCGACGGCGTGCTGTGGATCAGGACGCTGCTCAGGCAACTGGCCTCCGAGGGCCGCACGGTCCTGGTGTCGAGCCACCTGATGAGCGAGATGGCGGTCACCGCCGATCACCTGGTGGTCATCGACCAGGGACGGCTGCTGGCCGACACCTCGCTGGACACGCTGCTCGACCGCGAGCGGGTGTTCGTCCGCGGACCGCGCCCCGACGCGCTGCGCACCCTGCTGACCGGTCGCGGTGCCACGGTCGAGGACGACCGCGGCGGTCTGCTGGTCACCGGGCTGGGCGTCGACGCGATCGGCGCGGCCGCGGCCGGACAGGGACTGGTGCTGCACGAGCTGACCCCACACCGGGCCTCGCTGGAGCAGGCCTACATGGAGCTCACGTCGAGGGAGCGGGCATGACCGGGTTGACGGCGCGCGGCGTGGTCCGTGCCGAGTGGACGAAGCTGCTGTCCCTGCGCTCCACCTGGGTGGTGCTGGGCACGACGGCGGTGCTGACGGTCGCGTTCGGCGGCCTCATCGGCTGGAACCAGGCCCGGGCCGGCGACGCGCCGACCGTGGCCGGCGCGTTCCTCCCGATCGACCTGTTCTCACTGGTGCTCGGGGTCTTCGGCGTTCTGCTGATGACCGGCGAGTTCAGCTCCGGGCTGGTCCGGTCCACGTTCGCCGCGGTGCCCCGCCGGCTGCCGGTGCTGTGGGCCAAGGCGGCCGCCCTGACCGTGGCGACCCTGCCGGTGCTGGCCGTCACCTGCGTCGCGGCTTTGCTGGTCAACCAGGCGTTCGCGGACGGCGACCCGATCACCCTGGCCGACCCCGGCGTGCTGCGGGCGACGGCCGGCGCCGCCGCCGCACCCCTGGCCATGGGGCTGGTCGGCTTGGCCGTCGGCACGCTGCTGCGGCACACGGCGCTGGCCATCGCGCTGTTCGTGACGACCCTTCTCGTGCTGCCGGCGATCCTGCCGGCCGCGCTGCCGGACGACGTCGCCCATGACGTGCTGCGGTTCGTCCCCGTCGCCGCCAGCCAGGCGATGTACGCGGTCAGCGCCGACGGCGGCCCCTTCGAGCTGCTGGCCCCGGGCCAGGCCGCGCTGGTGCTGGCGGGTTGGGTGGTCGTGCTCCTGGCCGCGGCCGCCTTCGTGTTGCGCCGGCGGGACGCGTGAACCGTACCCTCGTTGGCATGAAGCGGACGCTCGGTGACGTCGCGCTCGTCGTCGCGGCGGTCGTGCTGTCCGCGGTCGTGCTGGCCGGCCGGGCGACCGTCACCGGACCGGCCGCGCCGGAGCAGTGGGTCGCCCTCGCGGTCGTCCCGCTCCCGTTGCTGCTCCGGCGTCGCTGGCCGGCCGGCACGCTGTGGGCGGTGATCGCCCTCGCGCTGGCAGCCGAGGCGGCCGGTGCCAACTCGCCCGCCGACGTGATCACGCCGTTGCTGGGCCTCTACACGGTCGCGCGGCTGAGCCCGACCTGGCACCTCGCGGCGCCGCTGGCGCTGGCGGCGGGTGGGCTCGTCGCGTGGGGTGTCAGCGGCACCGTGCCGTGGCCGGCCACCATCGGTGCGGCGGCGGTGGTCGCCGCGACCGTCCTGCTCGGCGCCAACGCCCGCACCCGCCAGGCCTATCTGGCCGCCGTCGAGGAGCGGGCCGCGCGGCTGGAGCGGGAGCGGGACCGCGAGGCCAGGTTGGCGGTGGCCGACGAGCGGGTCCGGATCGCCCGCGAGATGCACGACATCGTGGCGCACAACCTGGCCGTCATGGTCGCGCTGGCCGACGGGGCGAGCTACGCCGCCGAGTCGGAGCGCGTGGGCACGGCGATGCGGCAGGTGTCGGCGACCGGCCGCCAGGCCCTCGACGAGATGCGCCGGCTGGTCGGCCTGCTCCGCAACGGCGGCCCGGGGGAGCGGTCGCCGCAGCCCGGCCTGGCCGACCTCGACGAGCTGGTGGGCCAGGTGCGGGCGGCCGGCGTCGTGGTGGACCTCCGGTCGGAGGGCCGGCCCGGCGACTGGGGTCCGGGTGCCGGGCTGGCCGTCTACCGGATCACCCAGGAGGCGCTGACCAACGTGATCAAGCACGCCGGCCCGGGTGCGCGGGCCGATCTGCTCCTGCGCTACGCCGCCGACGGAGTCGAGATCGAGGTCGTCGACGACGGTGCGGGCCGGACCGCGACGCCGCCGGCACCGGCCGAGCGGCACGGGCTCGCGGGGATGGCCGAGCGGACAGCGCCCTACCGGGGCACGGTCGACGCCGGTCCACGGGAAGGCGCCGGCTGGCGGGTCCACGCCACCCTCCACTTCGGACGGCAGCTGGCCGCGTGAGCACCACCGTGCTGCTCGCCGACGACCAGGCCCTGGTGCGCGCCGGCTTCCGGATGGTGTTGGAGAGCCAGGCCGACCTCGCGGTCGTGGGCGAGGCCGGCACCGGCGCCCAGGCGGTGGCGATGACGGCGGCGCTGCGGCCCGACGTCGTCGTGATGGACGTGCGGATGCCGGTCGAGGACGGGATCGCGGCGACGAGGCGGATCGTCGCGGCGGGGCTGCCGTCGAGGGTCCTGGTGCTGACGACGTTCGACCTCGACGAGTACGTCTACGCCGCGCTGCGGGCCGGCGCCAGCGGTTTCCTGCTCAAGGACGCGCCGCCGGCCGACCTGCTGTCCGCGATCCGCTCGGTGGCGGCCGGTGACGCCGTCGTCGCGCCACCGGTCACCCGCCGGCTGATCGACGCGTACGCGCGCCTCCTGCCCGATCCCACCGCCCCCGCCGGTGGCCGGCTGGACCGGCTCACCGAGCGGGAGCGGGAGGTGCTGCTGGAGGTGGCGCGGGGCAGTTCCAACGCCGAGATCGCGGCCCGGTTCCGGCTGGCCGAGGCCACCGTGAAGACGCATGTCGGACGGATCCTCACCAAGCTCGGCCTGCGCGACCGGGTCCAGGTGGTGGTCTGGGCGTACGAGCACGGCGTGGTCACCCGCCGTCAGTAGCGGACGTCGCTCTGCAGCAGCGGCGGGTAGACCTCGGACTCCCGACCGTCCACGGTGGAGCCCGCGAACTGGAGCATTGCCTGCTGTGTGCCGTGCATGGGTGCCGGGTAGTCCAGGTCCGGTGTGGACACCGTGTCCAGCGTGCGAAGGTGCTCGTCGGTGAGGCGCACCGTCAGGCCCGCGAGGTTGTCCTCCAGGTGGCTCACCTTGCGGGCGCCGATGATCGGGACGACGGTGCCCGCACGGGCGCGCAGCCACGCCAGCGACACCGCGGCCGCGGTCGTGCCGAGCTCCTCTGCGATCGCGGCGACCGCTTCGATCACGTCGTAGTCGGCGTCACTCGGCCCACCGACGTACGCCTGCCGGGCCGAGTCGGTGACCTGGCCGCCGCGCCGGTACTTGCCGGACAGGAAACCGTTGCGCAGCGGGCTCCACGGCACCAGCGACATGCCCTGGTCGCGGGCCAGCGGGGCGATCTCGCCCTCGACGGTGCGGGCCAGCAGCGAGTACTCGACCTGGAGCGCGACCAGCGGCGTCCAGCCCCGCAGCTGCGCCATCGTCTGCGCCTGCGCGGTGACCCAGGCCGGCGTGTTCGAGAAGCCCAGGTAGCGGATCTTGCCCGCGCGGACCAGGTCGTCGAGCGTACGCATGGTCTCGTCGATCGGGGTGTGGCGGTCCCAGTTGTGCATCCAGTACATGTCGAGGTGGTCGGTTTGCAGCCGGCGCAGCGACTCGTGGAGCTGGGCGACGATCGAGCCACGCCCGGCCCCGCCGCCGTTCGGATCGCCGGGGAACATGTTGAAGAAGAACTTCGACGCGAGGACGACGTGGTCGCGCGTCCCGGGCCTGGCGGCGAGATAGTCGCCGAGGATCTTCTCCGAGTGGCCGTTGGTGTAGAAGTTGGCGGTGTCGACGAAGTTGCCGCCGCGCTCCAGGTAGGTCGCGAGGATCTTCTCCGACTCCGCGACGTCGCAGCCGGCCCCGCCGGGGTCGCTGCCGAAGGTCATCGCGCCGAGCGCGAACGGGCTGACGCGGAGGCCGGATCGGCCGAGGGTGACGTAGCTGTCGAGTGCCATGCCCCCATTCCACTTCCGCCCTGGCGGGCGGCGTAGACCGATCGAGGCGGGCTCTTGCCTGATCCTGCTCTTCTACGGCAGGGCGGCCTCCAGGCGGCCGGCGTCCCGGCTGGGCGGTGCGCCGAACGCGCGCCGATACTCCCGGCTGAACTGGGACGGGCTGTCGTAGCCGACCCGCGCGCCGACGCCGGCGATGTCGCCGGGGTCGGTGGCCAGCAGCAGCCGCGCCTGGTGCAGCCGGATCCGCTTCTGGAACTGGATCGGGCTCATCGCGGTGACGGTCTGGAAATTGCGGTGGAAGGCGGAGACGCTCATGCCGGCCAGTCGCGCCACGTCCTCGACCCGGAACGGCTCCGCGTAGTTGTCGCGGATCCAGCGCACGGCCCGCTCCACGTGCCGCAGCCCGCTGTCGGGCAGGCCGAGCTGGCGAACCAGCCCGCCCTGCTCGCCGGTGACCAGCCGCCAGAGGATCTCGCGGATCACCAGCGGGGCGAGCACCGGCCGGTCGCGCGGCGTCTCGAGGAGCCGGACCAGCCGCAGCACCGCGTCGAGCAGCTCGCCGGGCGCGTCGCTGACCGCGATGCCGGGCGGTGCCGCCGCCGGCACCTCGCCCGGCCCGGCGCCCAGCAGCAGCTCGGCGATGTCGTCGGGGCGCAGCACCAGCCCGAACCCCAGCGCCGGCCGCCCGGGGCTGGCGTCGACGAAGTGGCCGGTGACGGGCAGGTCGACCGACGCGACCAGGTACTGGCCGGCGTGGTACTCGTACACCCGGTCGCCGAGCGACAGCCGTTTCGCACCCTGCGCGATGACCGCGAGGACCGTGCCGGACATCGACGGCGAGGGCGGGAGTGACCGTTCGACCTTCGAGATCAGCACTCCGTCGATCGCCGTCGTCCAGTCGGGCCGTGCGTGCCGGGCCAGCAAGGTCCGGAGCTCGTCGAGCTGCTGCATCATCCGATTTCAGCACACACCGGATC
Source organism: Asanoa sp. NPDC049475 (assembly GCF_040676915.1). NCBI lineage: Bacteria > Bacillati > Actinomycetota > Actinomycetes > Micromonosporales > Micromonosporaceae > Asanoa > Asanoa sp. NPDC049475. The sequence continues at coordinate 770,777 of NZ_JBFAPY010000005.1, forward strand.
GGCCCAGCTCGGCAGCGGGATCAGGCAGAACGGGTGGCCGGCGGGGTCGGCGTAGACGCCGTCGCCGGCGAGCTTGCGGGCGCCCAGGGCGAGCACCGCCTCGCCGGCGGCGGCCGGGTCGTCGACCATCACGTCGAAGTGGATCTGCTGTGGCACGGCGGGGTCCGGCCAGGTCGGCGGCGGGTTCTCCGGCGAGCGTTGGAACGCGATGCCCGAGGTCCGGTCCGAGACGGCGACAACCGCGAAGTCCTCGTCCTGGTACGTGATCGGCAGGCCGAGCAGCGCACTGTAGAACCGCGCCACCGCGTGCGGATCGGGGCAGTCGAGGATCGTGTGGTGCAAGCGTCCGATCATCCACCGAGGCTAGACCGTGATGACGACTTTCCCTCTCCCGTGGCCGGTCTCCACCTCGCGGTGCGCGTCGGCGGCGGAGGCCAGCGGGTAGGTCCGGCGGACGTGGATGCGCAGGCCGGCCCCCACCAGCTCGACCAGCCGTGCCGCCGAGCGCAGCGGGGGAGTGACCCGGATGCCCAGGTCGGCGGCGCGGCCGTGGTCGACCAGGGTCAGGATCCGCTTGCGGTCGGCCACCAGGTCGAGCGAGACCTCGAGGGCGGAGCCACCGGCCCCGTCCAACGCGGCGTCGACCCCGTTCGACGCCGCCGCGCGCACCCGGTCGGCCAGACCGTCGCCGTACGCGACCGGGATCGCGCCCAGGCCTCGGAGGTAGTCGTGGTTCTCCGGGCGGGCGGTGGCGATCACCGTGGCGCCGGCCGCCGCCGCGAGCTGCACCGCTACCGTGCCGACCGCCCCGGCCGCGCCGTGCACGAGCAGCGTCTCGCCGGGCGCCGGCGCCAGCTCCGCGAGCGCAATGTGCGCCGTCTGTGCGCCGGCCGAGAAGCCGCCCGCTACCTCCCACGGCATCGCGGCCGGCTTCGCGACGATCTGGTCGGCCGGCACCGCCAGCAGCTCCGCGTACGCGCCGAGCTGACCGAAGCCGAGCACCTCGGCGCCGACGTCGACCCCGGAGACGCCCAGACCGAGCGCCGCGACCACGCCGGCGAACTCGTTGCCGGGGATGCGCGGAAGCGTGGGCGGTACGCCGACCGGGAGCCAGCCGGCCCGGACCGCGCAGTCGTAGGGCTGGACTCCGGCCGCGCGGACGCGGACGAGCACCTGACCCGGCGCCGGCACCGGGTCGGGCAGCTCGAACACGCGGAGCACGTCGGGACCACCGGGCGAGTCGAAGGCAGCGGCACGCATGAGGTGGAGTCTGCGACCTCAAGCGCACTTGAGGTCAATGCGTCGGCAGGTCCGGCTCGTTCGACTCCTTGGGCCGGGGGCCGAGGATCCGGCGCTCCGACTCGTCGATCCGCACGTCGTTGATGCTGGCCTCGCGGCGGCGCATCAGCCCGTGCTCGTCGAACTCCCACAGCTCGTTGCCGTAGCTGCGCCACCACTGGCCCGTGCCGTCGTGCGACTCGTACTGGAAGCGGACCGCGATCCGGTCGTCGGTGAACGCCCACAGGTTCTTGCGCAGCGCGTAGTCGAGCTCGCGGGACCACTTGTCGCGCAGGAACTCGACGATCGCCGGACGCCCGACGACGAACGTGTCACGGTTCCGCCAGACCGAGTCCGTCGTGTACGCCATCGAGACCTTCTCCGGGTCCCGGGTGTTCCAGGCGTCCTCGGCGGCCTGCACCTTGACCAGCGCCGAGGCCCGGTCGAACGGCGGGAGCGGAGGTCGATCGGTCATCCCTCGACCGTAGACCCGGGCTAGGCCTCCTCGGGGGCGAACTGGGCCAGCGCCATCTGCCGGCCCGCGGCGGTCTCGTCGGCCGTGGCGGTGCCCGACGACGCCACGACGGCCTCCCAGGCGTCGACCGAGCCACGGGAGAACTCCCGGACCTCGGGCGAGCCCGCGTACGCGATCGGGTCGTCGAAGACCTCGCCGGCCAGGTGCAGTGCGAGCCCGAGCAGCGCGCCGTCCCAGCCGGGACCGACGAACAGCGCGCCCGCGCCGCTGCCGGCCATCTCGATCGGCACGGTGTGGGTGAGCTCGAGCTCCGTGTCGTCGCCGGTGCCGGCGGACAGGCGCAGGGTGACCACGCTGGTCGGGCCGCCGAACGTGACGGTCAGCCGGTGCGGTGGCTCGCAGCGCCGGATCTCGCCGCCGGCGTTGCCCTCGAGCTGGAAGGTGCCGCCTTCGCGCAGGTCACCGGTGAGCGGGTAGAACCAGCGCTTGATGCGGTCGGGATCGGTCAGCGCGTCCCAGACGTCCTCGACCGGCGCCGCGTACGTCCGGCGGAGCACCACGGAGACCTCTTCGCCGCCGGCCTCGGCCGGGCCGACCCCGACCTCGCGGTGGATCGCCTTGAGGTGGTTGGCGATGTCGATCATGCGGCTGTCCTCTCTGTGACGGGCGCGGGCGGTTTGCCCGCCACATTGTGACAGTCGCTACTTATATAAGTCCAGAGTTAATCCAACGCGGCCAGCAGCGCGTCGAGGCGCTCGGTGTCCAGCCAGCCGTTGACCGCGACGGTGCCGGACGGGTCGACGTCGATCTGGACGCGGTCGGTCGCGCCCGTGCGCCAGTCGGCCAGGTCGGGGAACCGGTCGTCGAGGACCACGAACTCCTGGTTGGTCGAGCCGGCCCAGGGTCGCTCGTGGTCGATCCGGTCGCGCAGGAACGGCCCGGCGATCAGCAGGTCGGTGGCCGCGAGCAGGTCGGCGACCCCGGGCCGGCCGGCCGCCGCCGCCCGGCGCAGGGCCGCGTGGGTGTAGCCGGAGAAGGCCAGCACCGAGCGGCCGCCGGCGCGGACGCGGCGAGCCACCGCGGCGAGCGCTTCGGCCTGGTCGAACGGCTCGCCGCCGAGCAGGGTCAGGCCGGTGGACGGCTCGGCGAGGATCCGGTCAGCCAGTGCCTTCGGGGACCAGTCGACGCCGCCCTCGGCCGGGAACAGGTGCGGGTTGAAGCAGCCGGCGCAGCGGATGGAGCAGCCCTGGACCCAGACGGCGGTGCGCACGCCCGGGCCCTCGGCGGTGGTGGTGCCGAGGTAGCGGGCGACGGCGACCGCCGGCTCAGACATCGAGGATGCGCCCCGCGTGGCCGCCCGGCCCTGGTGGGTACGGCTGCGGCGGAGGCGGCGTGGCGACGGGGAGGGCGCGGACCAGCGGCAGGATCCGGACGTACTCGTGCGGTTGCAGCCCGAGGGCGTCGCTGAACGCGTAGACGTCCGTGAAGCCGCCGCGGCGCTCCCGCTCGGCGACCGCGCGCAGGGCTCGCGCGTGGTCGAAGTGGGGGAGGGTCGCCAGTTGCGCGACGGTGGCGGAGTTGACGTCGATCGGCTCCGCCGAGGTAGGCGGGCCAGGCTGAGCGGGCGGCGCCGCGGGAAACGCGGGCCGCGCCGCCGGGTACGCGGTCTGCGCCGCCGGATAGGCGGGTGGATAGCTCGGCGGTGCCGGCGGGTAGCCGGGTGCGGCCGGGTAGCCGGGCGGCGCAGCCAGCGGGGTGGCGTGCCAGGGGACGTAGGTGGCCTTGAAGCGCAGCCACGACGAGTTGACGGACGCGGCGTGCAGGACGACCACCAGCCAGGTCAGCAGCCACAGACCGACCGCCCAGTTGCTGAGGGCGGTGTCCTGCTCGGACTCGCCGATCACGACGAACAGCGCGATCGAGGGCACCAGGTAGGCGATGCCCGAGATCCACAGGGACTTGCGTCTCATCCGGATGCCGAGGTAGATCAGGGCGCTGGCGCCGAGACAGCCGAAGCCGAGCACCGGCACCAGCAGCCAGAGGCTTTGCAGCAGGCGCCACGAGAACTTGCGGGCCGGGCCAGGATCAAAGGCGGTCGACATCGTGCACCGTCTCCGTGGTCGGGGCCGTGGCGCGGGCCTGGGTGAAGTCGGCGGTGTGGGCGCTCGACACGGTGGTCGCGTCGAGCAGGTCCTCCAGCACCGCGATGTAGTCGAGGCACGCGGGACCGTGGATGCCCTGGGTCTCGGCGGTGACCGTGCCGTCGGGGGCCACCAGCACCGTGATCTTCATGCCCGCACCTCCCGCTCGACCGCGAAGACCAGCCGGACGGCCGCGTCGGCCCCGACGGTCTCGGACTCCAGGCGCAGACCCGCGGCCGGCGCCTGGGTGCGCAGGCGGTCGAGGACCGCCGCCTGGACCTGCCGGCCATACGCCACGTCGAGGCGGCGGACGATCTCGACCGCGCGGGTCTCGTCGACGTCGCCGGTGAAATGCGCGGACCAGATGCCCTCGGTGTCGCGGGTGAATCGGGCGGTGACGCCCTGCCACACCGCGTCGACCTGGTCGGTGCCGGAGGTGACGACGGCGCCGGCCTCCCGCAGGGCGGCGGACAGCAGCGCGCTGTCGCGCATCCGGGTCGACACGGTGCAGACCTGGCCACCGCCGGCGGCGGATTGGCCTGTGGCGCTGGCCTGGATAGCCGCAGCGGCGGCCAAGGCCGCCGGAATGAGCAACAACGACACGCTCAAGGCACACTCCAAGGTTCTTCGAGACCGCTCATTAGAACTCAACGGGCCGGCCGCCGTGGGGACGCTGCGGGTCACCACCGTCCGGTCGCGGCCGGGGCGCTGCCAGCGGCGCGTCGAGGTCCCAGTCCTCGGCTGCGGTCGCGGCGACCGCGCGGGCGTCGGCCCACGCGCGCACGGCGGCGATCCGCTCGGCCTGGGTGCGGCTGAGCGGAACCATGTTGACCAGCGCCCGCACCACGTCGTCCTGGCGCAGCGGGCGCCGTTCGGCGAAGGCGTCGTAGACCGCCGCGACCAGGGCCTGCTCGATCTCGGCGCCGGAGTAGCCCTCGCTCAGGGCGGTGAGCTCGGCGAGCACCGCGGCGTCAGGGCTGAGCGCGCCACCCACCCGCGGGTTGCGCAACCAGCGGGCGAGGTGGACCTGCCAGATCGACCCGCGTTCCGCGCGGGTCGGCAGGTCGACGAAGAACACCTCGTCGAACCGGCCCTTGCGGAGGAGCTCGGGCGGCAGGCTCTCGATCTCGTTGGCGGTGGCGATCACGAACACCGGCCGGCTCTTCTCCTGCAGCCAGGTCAGGAACGAGCCGAACACCCGCGACGAGGTGCCGGAGTCGTTGGCGCCGGTGGCGGCGAAGCCCTTCTCGATCTCGTCGATCCAGAGGACGCACGGTGCGACCGCCTCGGCGGTGCGGATGGCGCCCCGCATGTTGTGCTCGCTCGACCCGACCAGACCGGAGAAGACCCGACCGATGTCGAGGCGGAGCAACGGGATGCCCCACGCGGCCGCGACGGCCTTCGCGGTCAGCGACTTGCCGCAGCCGGGGACGCCGGTGATCAGCACGCCGCGCGGTGCCGGCAGCCCGTAGTCGGCGGCGTCCGCGAGCCACGCGCCCTCGCGACGGCCGAGCCAGCGCTTCAGGTTCTCCAGGCCGCCGATGTCGGACAGCCGGCTACCGGTCTCGACGAACTCGAGGAGCCCGGCCTTGCGTACCGTCTGCCGCTTCTCCTCCAGGATCACGGGCAGGTCGGCGACGCTGATGACGCCGTCGTTGACCATCGCGCGGGCGAACGCGTTCTCCGCCTCGTGCAGGGTCAGGCCGAGCGCGGCCTTGGCGAACCGTTCGCGTCCGCTGTCGTCGAGGTCGATCCGGAGCCGGGGCGAGGCCGCGTTGGCCCGCAGCATCCCCTCCAGCACGGCGCGGATCTCGGTCTCGGACGGCAGCGGGAAGTCGACGACCGTGACGTCTTTCTCGAGCTCGACCGGCACCCGGTTGACCGGGGAGACGAGCACGAGACTGCGCGGGATCGCGCCGGCGCGGAACGCCGTAGCCAGGTCGCGCAGGCGGCGGATCACGCCCGGGTCGCCCGGCTGGCCGGCCCCGCCGAGCACCGGGTGCAGGTCGCGGAAGACCGCGACGATCGGCTGCTGCAGCCGCAGCAGCGCGTCGAGGGCGTCGGCGGGGTCCTTCGTGCGGGCCTGTTCCTCGCCGTCGTCGCGGCGCAGCCCGTCGGTCAGCGACCAGGTCCACACCGCGCGTGGGGTGCGCACGGCGCCGGCGTCGCCGGCGACCGCGCGCACCTCGAACAGCACCCGCAGCTCCTCGTGCGACTCGACCGCGATGATCGGGAAGCGCGCCTTGAGAAGTTGGGCGAGGGTGGTGCGGAAGGACTCTGCCACGCGAGGCAGTCTGCCCTATCCGCACCACCCGCCACGATGCTCCGTTACGGTGTCGTCCCCGGGAAAAGGACTACCTGGTCGGTGCCGACCTGACCGTCGGCGTCGGTGTAGGTCGCCACGAACACGCCGGACAGGTCGTCGCCGGGTCCGTGACCGGGTGCGGAGGTGGAGATGCTGCCCGAGCAGCCGGTCGCCGAGGTGATCGGGTGGCCGTGCTCGTCGTGGCCGAGGATGTAGTTCACGGTGACCCGCGAGCAGTCCGTCGGCTCGTTGTCGACCACGGTCACCTCGAAGGGAACCGTGTCACCGAACTCGAACGGCTGACCCTCCTCCGGCGCGACGATCGTGACCGTCGGCGGACGGGGGCCGACGACGAAGGGAAGCTCGGCCGACGCCGATCGACCCGTGCTGTCGGTGACCTTCAGCGTGACCCGGTAGCTGCCGTTCTCCGCGAACGTGTACGTCGGGTTCGCGGCCCGCGAGTCCACCGTGCCGTCGGCGTCGAAGTCCCACGCGTAGCGCAGCGCGTCGCCGTCGGCGTCGGTGGTGCCGGCACTGGAGAACTGGACCGTCAGCGGCGCGTCACCGGCCAGTGGTTGGCCGCTGATCACCGGAACCGGCGTGCGGTTGCCCCGCACGAAGTCGAACCTGGACAGTTGCGCGTCCGGGTTCTCGGCGAAGTAGCCGTCACCGTATTCGAGGACGTAGAGCGCGCCGTCGGGGCCGAACTCCATGTCCATCGGGTTGTCGACCACGAGGGAGCCGAGCACCGGCCGGATGTCGGCGACGTTGCCGTGCCGGTCGAGGCGGAACTCCTTGATGTAGTCGCGCGTCCACTCGTAGAACAGCGGCACGCCGTCGTAGTAGGCCGGCCACTTGGTCCGCGAGTCGCTGCGCCGGTCGTACTCGTATGCCGGGCCGCCCATCGGGCCGATGCCACCCTCGCCGAGCTCCGGGAACTCCGCCGACGGCCCGTACGAGTAGGCCACCTCGGGCCTCTCGACGGCGGGCAGCCGGGTCAGGCCGGTGTTGTGCGGCGACTCGTTGACCGGCCGCCGGCAGTTGAACGGCGCTCCCGAGGTGCCCGTGGCGAAATCGTAGTCCACATAGGGCAGTTCGTCGGTCGCGCAGTACGGCCAGCCGTAGTTGGCCGGCTTGTCGATCCGGAGCCAGCGGCCCTGCCCCGCGGGGCCACGGGCCGGGTCGGGCTCACCGGCGTCCGGTGAGTAGTCGCCCACGTACACGTCGTCGGTCCGCTTGTCGACGGCGAACCGGAACGGGTTGCGCAGGCCCATCGCGTAGATCTCGGGGCGGGTCTTGGCCGTGCCCGGCTTGAACAGGTTGCCGGACGGAACGGTGTAACCGCCGCCGTTCTTGACCCGGATCCGCAGCACCTTGCCGCGCAGGTCGTTGGTGTTGGCCGACGTGCGCTGCGCGTCGAAGGCCGGGTTGCGGTTGGCCCGCTCGTCGATCGGCACGTAGCCGTCCGAGAAGAACGGGTTGCTGTCGTCACCGGTCGACAGGTAGAGGTTGCCCTTGCTGTCGAAATCGATCTGTCCACCGACGTGGCAGCAGATGCCGCGGTCGGTGTTCACCTGGATGATCTTCTGCTCGCTGCGCAGGTTGAGCGTGTTGCCCTCCAGCTTGAACCGGGAAAGCTGGAGGTGGCCCTTGAACGGCGCGAAGTCGGCCGCCGTGCCTTCGAACGGCGCGTCGCCCTCGTTGACGTCCGGCGTCGCCGGGTCGTCGGTCGGCGTGTCGAGCACCGGCGAGTAGTAGAGATAGACCCACTTGTTGCGGGCGAAGTCGGGGTCGATCGCGACGCCCTGCAGGCCTTCCTCGTCGTGTTCGTAGACGGGCACGTCGGCGGCCAGGATGTTGCGCCCCGAGCGTGGGTCGTGGATCCGCACCTCACCGGTGCGGGCGGTGTGCAGCACCCGGTTGTCGGGCAGCACGGCGAGGCTGACGGGCTCGCCGGGGAAGTCGTTGAGGGTCACTTTCTGGAAGTTGCTGTCGGCGGGTGGCCCACCGGGTGGTGCGGCCGCGGCCGGTGACAGCGATATGCCGCCGCCGGCTACCGCGAGGAGCGGCGCGACGACCAGGGCAAGCTTCTTGCGCAACTGACGCCTCCTGTGTCTGGGTTGGCAGAGCACACCCGGACCGGGTCAGCGTCGCGTGTCGTTCGTCGCCGACACGAAGGCGCGCAGGACGCACGGCCGGTCATGGGTGACAGGCGTTCGCCGGCTGGTGCCATGTGGCCGACGAAGGGCGAGACCGGACTGGCCGGGCGGCGCGCACACCATCGGGGCCCGTGCCAAGGGGCCAGCGCGCCGACAAGCGGCGAGGATCTCGCACAGCGTTGTGAAGTTCCGGAACCCCCCATCGATTGATCGGAACATCTCGATCCTGCTGGCCACCCTACGCGAATTAATCGATGGCTGCCCGTCGGTGGGGGCTGCTAATTTGCGGCATGACCTCACCGCCGGCGGCGGGCAACGGTGCACGCCTCACGTTCATGGCGCCGCTGTCCACGGCGCGGGCCGACCGCCTCGTGGCCGACCTCTCCGCCCGCGCACCGTCCACAGTGGTCGACTTCGGCTGCGGCTGGGGAGAGCTGCTGCTGCGGGTCGTCGCCGCCTGCCCGGGTGCCACGGGCATCGGTCTGGACACGCACGAGCCGGACCTTCACCGGGGCCGGGCCAACGCGGAGGCCCGTGGCCTGGACGGGCGCGTCACGTTCGTCGACGGCCCGGCTGCCGACCACCGCGACACCGCCGACCTGCTCGTCAGCGTCGGCGCCTACCAGGCGCTCGGCACCGTCGCCGAGGCGCTGAGGGCCCTGCGCTCGCTGATCAACCCCGGTGGGCGGGTGCTGTTCGCGGCCGAGTTCTGGGAGCACCCGCCGCCCGCCGAACGGCTCGCCCGGATGTGGCCGGGCATGACCGCCGACGACTGCACCGACCTGGCCGGGCTCGTCGACCAGGCGATCGCGGCGGGCTTCCGGCCGCTGCGCGTCGAGACCGCCACGCGCGACGAGTGGGACGAGTTCGAGTCGCTGCTGGCCGCCGACCGCGAGGAGTGGCTGATCGCCAACCCCGACCATCCGGAGGCGGCGGCCGTACGCGCGCAGGCCGACACCCAACGCGACATCTGGCTGCGCGGCCACCGCGGCCTGATGGGCTTCGCCTACCTGACCCTCGGCCCGAACTAGTCCGACTGGTCGAGATCGATCAAGGGCACCGGCTGGCCTGGCCGCATCACCCGCCGCAGTTCGGCCGGTGTCTCGGTGACCACCGCCTCCAGCGTGGGGAAGACCGTGGCCGCCAGGAGGTGGCCACCGCGGGTGGTGCCGTCGGCCAGGCCGAGCACGACGTGCACGTTCAGGCTCGGGCCGTCCGGACCTTCGGCGACGTTGCCGATCAGCGAGAGCACCTCGGCCGGCTCGTCGACCTCGTTGCGCCGAAAGTCGTTGACGGCGCGGTCGAACCAGCCGACGGTGGCGTGCTCGAACCCGCCGAGGCCGGTGATCGACGCGGCTTCCAGGCGCTCCCGGTCGGCCAGCTCGTGCAGCGCCGCCACCGCGTCCTCGCCCGGATCGCACACCATCACGTAGGTCACGACGTCGGAGTCGGTGACGACCTTGGACCTCATCACCTGTCCTCGAGCGCGACCAGTGTGGCGTAGGTGACCGTGCCGTACACCAGGTGGGGAATCAGGTCGCTGAGCCAGTCGGTGACCGACCAGGTGCGCGGGTCCGAGACTCGCAGCCCGGCCAGGGTGCCGTCGCTCACCGCCATCGCGCCGAGCCCGACCGCGACCGCGCCGACCGGCAGCGCGGGCCGCCAGCCGTACCCGTGGAGGAGGCCGAACGCGGCACCGACCGACACGCCCGTGAGGACACCGGAGAGGCCGCCGAGCCCGTTGAAGCGGTTCTGCCGGCGAGAGTTCTGCCCCGGTACGTCCAAAGGCAGGTGCTTGACGAACGCTTCGGCGGTTTCGGCCGGCACGTTGCTGGACGGTCGGCCCCGCACGGCCATGTCGAGATAGGTGGTCGCGTCGAGCGCGGCGCAACCGGCCGCACCGGCCGCGGCGCCGGCGGTCGCACCGGACAGCAAGGTCAGGTTCATGCCCGGCACATGCCCCACGAGCCCGGGGCCAAACGGATCTCGCGGCGCTAGGGTAAGGGCGTGGCGCTTCCCGCGGACGGGCACGTGCACAGCCTGTTCTCGTGGGACGCACCAGGCGGGGACATGCTGCGCACGTGTGCGCGGGCGGTCGAGCTCGGCCTGCCCGCGGTCGCCTTCACCGAGCACGTCGACCTGACCCCGTGGACCATGCCCGACGGCCGGGTGGTGCTCGCCGCCCCGTTCGACGTCGCCGGCTACCGGGAGGCGATCGGCGAGGCGCGCGAACGGTTTCCGACGCTGCGGGTGCTGTCCGGTGTGGAGTTCAGCGAGCCGCACTGGCACGGCGACGAGCTGCGGGCGCTGCTCGCCGGCGGCTTCGACCGGGTGCTCGGCTCCGTCCACGCCCGCGCGACGGACGACGACCTGTTCCTGGCCGTCGGCTACGAGTATCCGGGCCTGTCGGTCGACGACATGGTCCGCGGCTACCTGGCCGAGGTGGCGCGGATGGCCGACACCGGCACCGACTTCGAGGTGGTCACCCACCTCGACTACCCGCTGCGCTACTGGCCGGCCTCGGCCGGGCCGCGCGAGATCACCGCGTACGAGCCGGAGTTCCGCGCGGCCCTCACCGCCGTGCGCCGCAGTGGGCGGATCCTGGAGGTCAACACGCGCAGCACCTTCCACCCCGAGTTGCTGGAGTGGTGGCGGGCGGTCGGTGGGCGAGCGGTGACCTTCGGCAGCGACGCGCACCAGCCGGACACGCTGGCCCGCCAGTTCCGGGCGGCCGCCGACGCCGCGTCGGCGCACGGCTTCCGCCCGGGCCGGGACCCGATCGGCCCCTGGGTGCGCGCATAGCAGGATGTGACCGTGGACATCCCCAGCCCGACCCTCGCCCCCGCCCTCGACCTGTCGGCCGTCCGGCGGTGGCTGCTCGCCCATCGCGAAGACCTCCTCGCCGAGCTCCGTGACTACGTGTCGCGCGAGACGCCCAGCGACAGCAAGCCGCACCTGGACGCCGGCCTGGACTGGCTCACCGGCCGGCTCACCGAGGCGCTCGGGCCGCCCGAGGCGATCCGGCGGGTGCCTTCCCCGACCCACGGCGACACCCTGGTCGCCGACTTCGCGGGCGTCGGGCCTCGCCGGCTGCTGGTGCTGTGCCACTACGACACCGTCTGGGACGCCGGCACGCTCGCCAACCGGCCGTTCGTGGTCGAGGGCCGGATCGCGCGTGGCCCCGGCGTCTTCGACATGAAGGCGGGCCTGATGCAGGCGCTGTGGGCGGTGCGCGCGCTGGACGCCGCCGGGCTGCCCCGGCCGCCGCTGCGCTTCGTGCTCAACGGCGACGAGGAGCTGGGCAGCCCCGCCTCGCGGCCGGCGGTCGAGGCGTCGGCCGACGGTGTCACCGCCGCGCTGGTGCTGGAGCCCGGGGTCGGCGGCGCGCTGAAGACCGCCCGCAAGGGCATCGGCATCTTCCGGATCGACGTAACCGGCGTGGAGGCGCACGCGGGTCTCGACCCCGAGAAGGGGATCAGCGCGATCGACGAGCTCGCCCGGATCGTGCTCGAACTGCGCGCGGTGCAGGACCTCGGGCGGGGCACGAGCGTCAACGTCGGGACCATCTCCGGCGGTACACGTGGCAACGTGATCGCCGGCCACGCCTGGGCCACCGTCGACGTGCGCGTCGCCGAGCCGGCCGAGGCGCGGCGGGTCGACGCCGCGCTGAGCGGGCTGCGGCCCGCCGACCCCCGGCTGATGGTCACGGTCGACGGCGGGTGGAACCGGCCGCCGATGACACGTACCCCGGGGATCGCGGCGATGGTCGACCTGGCCCGCGCCCTCGCCGTCGGGCTCGGCGAGGACTTGTCCGAATGTGCTGTTGGCGGCGGCAGCGACGCCAACTTCCTGGCCGCGCTCGGTGTGCCGCTGCTCGACGGTCTCGGCGCGGTCGGAGCCGGCGCGCACGCCGGTGACGAGCACATTGACGTCGACGCGACGGTCGCGCGCACCGCGTTGGTCGCCGCGATCGTCCACGCGTTCGCCCGGTAGGGACGAAGGTCAGATCACCGACCGGCCGATTCGAGGGATGTAAACATTCCGTAGTCTCGATGTCACTGCGGGTATTTCCCTGCCCGCACGGGGGCTATGCAGGAGGTCGGACATGAAGGGACTCTTCCGGGCGGTTGCCGTGCTCGTGGTGGCGGCGGTGGTGATGACGGGTGTGCCGGCGGTGGCCGCGGCACCCGCTGGTGCGCCCGGGTCGGCGGTGTTCGAGGGGCGCGTCATCGACCTGGGCAAGGGCTGGCAGGGCGCACAGACCTGCCTGGTGTTCGCGGCGGCGGACACGCGGTGCTTCGCCTCGCACGCCGAGGCGGACAAGCTGTTGGGCTACCAGCGTGCGGCGGACCCGCTCGTCGCCCGGACCGCCCAGGCGGAGGGCGCGGTCGTCGCGGCGGCGGTGCCGTCGTGCGGGTCCGGATGGCTGTGCCTCTACGAGAACACCAACGGCGGCGGCCGGCGGCTGCAGTTCAGTGACGAGTACTGGCACTACCTGGCCGACTGGGGTTTCAACCGGTCGACCTCGTCGTGGCGCAACAACCAGGGCGCCAGCGACGCGGGCCACCTGAGCCTCTACAACCTCACGTCCGTCTACAACTGCGGCGCCCGCTCGTACGCGTTGTCGATGGGCTCCTACAACGACCAGGCGTACGCCGTCTGGGGCTAGAGATAGGTGTCGTAGCCGATCACCGCCGGCGCCGTGATGTCGAGTCGTCCGACCTCGGTGGCCAGGACGCGTTCCTGCGCGAGGATGCGTCCGCCACCGGGGTCGACGACGAACGTGTGGGTGACCGGCAGGCCGGAGCCGTCGACGACGACCGTGTACGCGTCGCCCGTGCGGCCGGCGCGGTCGGTGAGCGTGCCCGTGTAGCGCAGCCCGGGCAGACCGGCCAGGAGGGTCAGCGTCGCGGCGCGCTCGGCGGCGGTCAGGGTGCGTTCCTGGAGCAGGTCGGTGATGCCGCCGACGACCGTCGTGGCCGGGTCGGTGCCCTGCCGGGTCGCGGACAGCCAGGCGCGGAGCCGGCCGGGGTCGGTCGGGGGCCGGTCCGGCCACACGGCGACGAACTGACCGGCGGCGTATTCCTCGGTGGTGCGGGTCTGGTCGGCCCCGGGTGATCCCTCGTCGTGCCACTCGTCGAGCTGCGCCTTCGTGGGCGACTCGGGCGGGAGGTAGGCGACCGTGCGGCTGCCGGAGTTGTCCGGCGCGCGCCGGACCTCGGTCTCGGTGGGGATGACGACGCAGGTGACCGTCGTGCCCGCGATGTCGCTGTTGAGTGACCAGCTGCGGATCAGCAGGTGGTCGTGGATCGGCGCCGCGGCCGGAGGCTGGCCGGCGAGGGTGGCGGCCAGCGCCAGCAGCCGGGGAGCGCCCGGTTGGGGCGCCACCGTTGTGCCGGTCAGGGGTGCCGGTGTCGCCCACGCGCTCGACGCGGTCTGGGGGAGCGCGACGGCCACGACGACTCCGATGACGGCGACGGCCGCCGCGGCGACCGCCCAGCCCGCGAAGGCCCGGCGCGGCGGTGCGGCGACCGCTCGGCCCGCGAGGACCCGGCGCGGCTGCGCGGCGGCCGACCGGCCCGCGAAGGCCCGGCGCGGCGGGGCGGGGGCCGGCGTGCTGGCGAGGATCGCCCGCAGCGTTCGCTCGCGCCGGTCGAGGTCGGGCACGTAACCGTCGTCGGCGACGGGGTCGGTGGGACCGAAGATCTCCCGTAGCCGGTCGGCGTCGTTCATCGACGGGACCTCCGGCCGAGGAGCGTGACGAGCTGGTGCGTCCGGTTGGGCTGGGGATCCCACAGCTTGCGCAGCCGGGCGACCCGGTTGCTGACGGCGGTGCGGCCGAGGCCGAGCACCGCAGCGACCTCGGGGACCGTCAGCCCCTCCCAGGCGATCAGCTCCAGGATCTCCCGGTCGCGGTCGCCGAGCTCGGCCAGCGCCTGCCGCAGGGCCATCCGGTCGACCAGCCCGCCGGTGCGGTCGTCGTGGTCCGGCAGGGTGGCGAGCGGGTCGCTGGCCGGGTCGTACGGGTCGTTGCGCTCCCGCTTGCGCCGCCGGAACTCGTTGGCGAGCACGTTGCGGGCCGTGCGGTAGAGCCAGGGCAGGGGGTTGTCGGCGGGCACGTTGGCGCGGCCCTGCCAGGCGATCGTCATCACCTGGCCGACGATGTGGTCACAGTCCAGGTCGGCCGCACGGCGGCGGACGTAGCGCCCGACGTCGTCGTAGTGCAGCCGATACATCGCTTCGAACCTCTCGTCATCGCTCGTCGAGCCCGTCACCGCCGTTGTGTCCACCCCCTCCGAGTTGTCACACCCGGCAGAGAAATTAGCGCCAACTGAGGAGACGTCGTCGCTCGGTCCACAGTGGCCGTCCCTTCGCGACCGAACCGTTACCTAATTTCCCTGCCAGGCATGTGACGTCGCGGCCTTCACCCGACACAAGCGGATCAGGATCCAGTCGACGAGGATGCATCCGAGGAGCGGCGATGACCGCACGGCAGCAGGCACCGCACCAGCTGACGCAACGCTCGCGGCCGGCACTGTTCGTCGTGCCCGCGCATTGGCCGGCCGGCTTCGAGCCGACCCGCGGGCTCCTGATGACCCTCGACTGGTGCAGCGGGCGCGTGGTCAGCGAGGAGCGCATCGAATACGTGGGGGAGCGCTGGTCCCCGGTGCGGCGCCCGATGGTCGTGTCCGGGGTCCTCTTCCTCACCGAGCACCGGCACGAGCAACGACCGAGGCCGATCGCTCCGGGTCAGCCGGCGGCGTAGTCGTCGGGGTCGATCTCGATCATGAGGCCGTCCGGGTGCTCGAAGCGGACCTCGGCGACGTCCATCCGGTGCAGGGTGTGTCCGTGCCCGACGTCGAGCAGGTCGGGCAGCGGGTTGTGCGCGGCGAAGTCGAGCACCGCGCCGCGCAGCAGCGGCTCGCGCAGCCTGGTCGACCAGCCGGAGATCCAGAGCTGACCGCCGTCGGGTGCGGTGATGGCCAGCACCGTGGCCACGTCGTAGTCGTCGCACGAGGTCAGGGCCTTGTCCACGGGGTCACCGACGGCGGCGAGGAGCAGCGGTGAGCCGGCGCGGTCGAGTGCGTGTCGCACCGGGAACGGCCCGGGTCCACCGCGGGCCGTCGCGCGCCGCAAGGAGACCGACTACAAGGTCCGGCTGCTGGAGAAGCAGCGGCTGCGCCACCAGTACAACGTCAGCGAGGTGCAGCTGCGCCGGGCGTTCACCGAGGCGCACCGGGGCACCGGCAAGACCGGCGAACGGCTGGTCGTCGCGCTGGAGTGCCGGCTCGACTCACTGGTCCTGCGGGCCGGGTTCGCGCACACCATCTACCAGGCGCGTCAGGCCGTGGCGCACGGGCACATCGCCGTCGACGGGCGCAAGGTGGACCGGCCGTCGTACCGGGTGCGGCCGTTCCAGACCATCGAACCCCGTTCCAGGTCGCCGCGGCCGGCGCGCACGTCGGTGCCCGCACCGCGCCGTACCTGTCGACCGCGATCGCGGACCTGCGCACGACGCTGGTCCGGCTGCCTGAGCGGGCCGAGATCCCGGTTCTGTGCGACGAGCAGCTCGTGGTCGAGTTCTACAGCCGCTGACGCGATCTTCAACATTCATTTATTTACATTCCTGAGGGTACGACCGCACCATTGGCGGTATGCCTCGTCGGTTGCTCACCCTCATCTCCGCGGCCACCCTTGCCGCCGTGATGGTCGTCGGCATCGCATCCCCCGCCGCCGCCGTCACCAACGCCGAGAAGCTCGCCACCCTGTCGAGCTTCACCCAGACCAGTGCCAGCAGCTACAACGCCTGGAACGCGGCCCGCCTCGACCGCGGGCCGTGGCTGGCCTACAACTTCGACTGGTCCACCGACTACTGCTCGACGAGCCCAGACAACCCCTTCGGGTTCGCGTTCGAGCTCTCCTGCTACCGCCACGACTTCGGTTACCGCAACTACAAGGCCATGGGCCAGTTCAGCGCGGCCAAGTCGCGTCTGGACAGTGCCTTCTACGCGGACCTCAAGCGGTCCTGCGCGCGCTACAACGCCGCGCTGAAGCCGATCTGCGACGGGCTGGCCTGGACCTACTACCAGGCTGTGCGCGCGTTCGGCAAGGTCGCGGTCAGCCAGGCCGACCTCGACAAGGCGGCCGCCCAGATCGCGGAGGTGCGGCGCCAGGAGGCACTGGCCCGCCGCTCCTGACGGACGCGTTCACGTCCTGCGCACCTGGTCGGTCACGGCCGCCAGGAGCGCCGTCAGCGCGGGGGCCGGCGGTGTGTCGCGGGTGACGGCGAACAGCCGGCGCCGGAGCGTCACCTCGGCGACGTCCCGGACGGCGACCGACGGGTCGCCGTCCGGGAGGGCCAGCACCGGCATCAGGGCGACCGCCGCCCCCGCGCGGACGATCTCGAGCTGGACGTCGGCGTCGCTGGAGCGGTGTCGCAGGTCGGGCTCGTAGCCGCCGAGGGACCGGCAGGTGCCCACCACCATGGCGTGGTGGCCGGTGCCCTCGGCGGACGCGGTCCAGACGGCCGACCGCAGGTCGCCGATCGCCACGGGTCCGCCGCTCCCGGCCAACTGATGCGCCGCCGGCAGCACGACCTTCATCGGCTCGTCGAGCAGCACGGTGAAGCGCAGGCCGGCCGGGCGGGGGCGGGGCTGGCCGTCGTACTCGTCGCCGATGACCAGGTCGACCGCGCCCAGGCGCAGGCTGGGGAGGGACTGTTCGAGCTCGTACTCGAAGATCTCCACGCGGACCCGGGGATGGTCGGCGCTCATCCGGGCCAGCGCTGGGACCAGCAGCCGGCGGGCCGCGGACTGGAGGCCGCCCGCCCGGACCGTGCCTCGGATGTCGCCGCTCAGGGCGGCCAGGTCGGCCTCCGCCGCCTCCGCCGCTGCCAGCAGGACGCCCGCGTGGTGGGCCAGCACCCGGCCGGCGTCGGTGAGCCGCACACCGCGCCCGGCCTTGGCCAGCAGCGCCGTGCCGACCTCCTTCTCCAGAAGGGACAGTTGCTGGGAGACCGTCGACGGGCTGTAGCCCAGGGCCTCGGCCACCGCGGCGAGCGTGCCCCGCTCCTCGACCTCACGGAGGAACCGCAGCCGCCTCAGGTCCAGCACAACCATGCGGGAATCCTAACGAATCAGCTCCACGAATCATCGCTGGACCTGATGACTCCGTACGCTGATCATGGTGGACGTGGGTCCCGCACTGTGTCTTCTCTCCGCGGCGTGCTTCGGCGCCATGGCGATCTTCGGCAAGCTGGCGTACGAGGCCGGTGTCTCGCCCGCGGCGCTGCTGCTCGTCCGCTTCACCCTGGCCGCGGTGCTGCTCGGGCTGCTCCTGCTCGTGCGGCCCGGCCTGCGCCGAGCCCGACGGGGCCGGCCGGCGACCGCGCGCGTGCTGCTCGTCGCCGTCGGGCTCGGTGCCATCGGGTACGCCACCCAGGCGAGCCTGTTCTTCGCGGCCCTGGAACGGCTGGACGCCTCGCTGCTGTCGCTGATCCTCTACACCTTCCCGGTCCTGGTGACCGTGGGGGCGGTGCTGCTCGGCCGGGACCGGCTCACTCCGGCGCGCGGGCTCGCCCTGGTGGCCGCGTCGAGCGGCACGCTGCTGGTCCTGCTCGGCGCCGGCGCGGTCAGCTTCCAGCCGATCGGCGCGGCGCTGGCCTTCGGCGCCGCGGTCACGTACACGGTCTACATCCTGGTCGCCGACACCGTCGTGCACCGGCTGGCGCCGGTGGTGCTGTGCGCGCTGGTGATGGGCGGCGCCGCCGTCACCCTCGGCGGCCGCGCCGTCCTGGCCGGCGGCGTCGACCTGGCGTTCGGGCCGGCGGGCTGGTTCTGGCTCTCCTGCATCGCGGTGATCTCCACCGTCGTGGCGATGCTGACCTTCTTCGCGGGCCTCGAGCGGACCGGACCGTCGACGGCCGCGATCCTGTCGACCTTCGAGCCCGTCGTCACCACCGCGCTGGCCGCGCTCACCCTCGGTGAGTCCCTGACGCCGCTGCAACTCGCCGGCGCCACCCTGGTGCTGTCGTCTGTCGCCGTGCTGCGGCTGCGCCGAACCCGCACGCCGTCGCGCTCCCGTCCGGCGAGCGCGGTCTACGCGCTGAAAGCGCCCGGACGCTGATGCCCATAGGATCTGGTAGGGCGTCTACCGTCCCGGGTCGGCGACGAGGCGGCCAGGAGGTTGCCATCCTGGTGGTCAGCGCCCACTGGTACATCAACGCGACCGCCGTGACCGCCATGCCGCGGCCCGGACCATCCACGACTTCTACGGGTTCCCGCCTGAGCTCTTCGCCGTGCAGTACCCCGAGATGACGGCCTACACGCTGGGCCTGTCCTGCGCCGACGCGGTGGGAGACCGCGGCGCCCCGCGGCCGCCGGCCGGTCTGCCTCCCGACGGCTCCAACATCTGATCGACCGGACCCCGCGGCATCGAGCAGCGCGGGAGCGGGCGGGCCCTCGACCAGGCTGAACTCGACATCGGACCTGGAACTGTCGACCCCGGCCCGCGCCATGGCCTGCCTCGACGATTCGAAGGCCCGCGCAGCGATCTCGCCGATGGCCTCCTGCGGCAACGACGAGGCCGGCCCGTCCACGCCGACCACCACTCGCACCGCCTGCGCGGACTCCGTCGAACCATCGAAGTCGACAACGATGTCCGTAACCGTCATCCACGCCCCCCGTGCGTCCGCTGGAGCTGCTGGCACGGCACGCAGAATCGCGTCGTCGGCAGGATCTCGAGCCGTTCGAGGGGGATGTCCTGGCCGCAATGTTGGCACGTGCCGTAGGTGCCGTCGTTCATCCGCTTGAGAGCTGCGGCGGTCTCGGCCAGCGCCTCTCTGGCTGTTGCGGTGAGCTCGTCGAGGGCGCGCGGGGTGAGGCCCGTGAGCTGGGGGTCGGTGCGGTAGCCGTCGAGCTTCACGAGCTCGCCGGTCTGCTGCTCGAACAGTTCCTGGAGGACCAGGTGCACGCCGTGAAGCCGGCCCTTAGTGCTGAGAGTCATGAGAACTCCAATGTGTTTACGCGTTCTGGCGCCGATCCGCCCGCGACTACGGCGGTGCGGCGAGCTCCTACGATCGCCCGTCCGCAGGCGAGCATCATGGGCTGACGCCGGTAACGTCTCCCCGGGTCATTTGCCGATGGTCGGCAATTTGCTCATTGCCCGGGGCTGGCCGCCAGGACCGGGGCCGGATTCAACCAGCCGCGCATCGGATCCGGCACGGGCGCGGGCTGCCGGTCGGGGGCCGTGTCGTCCCGGTCGAAGGTGAGCTCGTCGACCACGCCGGAGACGCCTGGCACCGCCTCGGTGAGTCGCAGGGCGGCGAGCGCGGTCGTCCTGAGTGTGGTGTGGCCGGTGAGCGTCGCCTCGCCGTCGGCGACGCGGACCCGGATGGCGCCGGGTGCCAGACCCAACGTCCCGCGCAGCACCCGCTGTCGCACGTCGTCCTCGGTGACGCCGTCCGACCGCGAGAACGGTGCGAACAGATCCCTACGCGTCACGATGCCGAGGAGCCGGTGGCGGTCGTCGACGACCAGCAGTCGGCTCAGGTCGCGCTGACGCATCGTCCGGGCCGCCTCCGCCAGCGAGGCGTCCGGCCGGATCGTGACCGGGGAAGCGCTCATCAGGTCGAACGCGGTGCGTATCCCGGGGCGCCAGCGGGGCTCGTCCGATCGCCGGTGGCCCACTCGCCAGCCGAAGTCGATGTCGCGGAGAACGTCCGTCCAGCTGACCACACCTGTCACGACGTCGTGCTCGTCGACGATCGGCACCCCGCTGATCTCCCGCTCGCTCAGGACGGCCGCCACCTCGGCGACCGGGGCATCGTCGGGAAGCGTGACGACGTCTGGCGTCATGACTTCGCGTACTCGCCATCGCAGCATCGCGTCCTCCTTCTTCGCGTTCCTGTCCCCGAATCATCGCGGGCCGGCGGGGCGGGTCGGCAGGGCTCGGAGGCACAGACTCGGCCGGAGTAAACTGCCGACGTCCGGCAATTTCGCCGTGGCGGGAGGTTCGACATGCCAGCACGGTCGCGGCAACGAGCACCCGCCGGGTCCGCGGCGCCGCAGCAGGCCTGGCTCGTCGAGGTCGCGCAGGGCGCCAGCGGTGACGCCGGCGGCGTTCCTGTCGACCTCCTGGGCGACTACCTCTCGCTGCTCGCGGACGCGGCCGTGAGCGGGCGTCGGCCTAAGCGTGGCGAGCTGGAGGCGGTGAGTCGGCTCGGCCGCGAGGCGGCTGTGCGGGGCATCTCGGCCGGCCGCGTGGTCCAGCTCTACCTGTCGGCGGCGCGCCGGCTCTGGCAGGAGATTCCGACCGTGCTCCAGGACCGCGACGGGGAGGCGGTGCGCGCGGCGGCGGCGGCCGTTCTCCACACCGTCGACGAGGCGGTGGCCACGCTGGCGGAGGGATACAACCTGGCCCGGCGGGATCTGGTGCGGCGTGAGGAGACCCTGCGGCGCGAGGTGATCGACGACCTGCTGCGCGGCGACTCGGACCTGGGTGGGTTGGTCGAACGGGCTGAGCCGTTCGGAGTCGACCTGACCACGGTGCACCAGGTGGCCCTCGCGGCGCCGGATCGCCGGTTGCCGGATTCGGACATGGCGATCAGCGCACTGGAGGCGGCGATCTTCGATCGCCTGGGCGACCGTGACGTCATGGTGGCGACCAAGGACGGGCTGCTCGTGGTGCTCGCCCCCGCCGACTCGGCGATCGCCGGTCGGGCCGCGGTCGCGGTCGACCGGCGCAGCGATCTGGGCTGGTTGATGCACGACCAGCTCGACCGGTTGCGGCACGGTCGCCCGTGGCGCGTGGCCGTCGGCCGGCCGCATCCCGGGGTCTACGGCATCGCCCGCTCGTACGAGGAGGCCCGCGAGGCCCTCGGCATGGCCGGCCGGCTGCGAGTCGACAGTCCCGTGGTCAACGCGCACGACCTCCTCGTCTACCGGGTCCTCCTGCGCGACCAGCCCGCCATCGTCGACCTGGTCCAGGCCGTGCTCACGCCGCTGACCCAGGCGCGCGGAGGGGCCGGGCCACTGCTGGACACCCTCGCCGCCTACTTCGACACCGGGGGAGTCGCCACTGAGTCGGCGCGCCGCCTGCACGTGTCGGTCCGCACGGTCACCTACCGTCTCGACCGGATCGCCACGCTCACCGGCTACGACCCGACGAAGCCGGCCAACCGCTTCATGCTCCAGGCAGCGGTGCTCGGCGCCGCGGCCCTCAGCTGGCCGCAAGAGCCGCTGCCGTCCGCGCCGTGAGGAACCGGACCCTTCCATCCTAGGACGGCTTACGGGGTGTGCGCGCCGCCAAACGGGGAAAGCGGCAGCCACGCGGAGCACGTCAGGACGGGGCTGTCGTGAGCGATTCCTCTCGCCGGGTGGTGGACGCCGCACCGTTGGGCCTCGCCGCTTTCGGTGGCACCACGTTCCTGCTCAGTTTCTTCCTCGCCGGAACCGATGCGCTACTGACCCCGACCGTCTTCGCCACGGCGCTGTTCTTCGGAGGTCTCGCGCAGCTCGTCGCGGGCATCGTCGAGTTCAGGCAGGGCAGCACCTTCGGCGCCACGGCGTTCACCGCGTACGGCACGTTCTGGATCGGGTACGGCCTCTTCGGCTGGCTCATCCGGCCGACCCTGCCGGCGGACGACGTGACCACGGCCGACGGCCTGTTCACCCTGCCGTGGGCGATCCTGACCCTCTATCTCGTGGTGGCCACGCTGCGCATCTCCGGGGTATTGCTGGCCCTGGTCAGCGGTGCGTTCATAACGCTGTCACTGGTCACCGCCGGCAGCTTCGCCGACTCGGTCCCGGTGATCCGAGCCGCCGGCGCCGTCGGGTTCGTGACCGCCGCGATCGCCTGGTACGGCTCGTTCGCCGGGCTCGTCAACGGAACCTGGGGACGGCACCTCGTCCCGATCTTCCCGGACCCGGGGAAGCGCCTGGCCAGGCTGGGCCACGGACGGCCGCGCGTCCACTCGATCACCTCGTCGGCCGGCGAACGGGAGCTCGACGACGACAGCCAGGCACAGTGACCCGCTCCGGCGGTCGACGAAAGCACGCAACCCGGCCCGCCGAGGCGGAGATGTTCCTACGGTAGGCGCATGACGTCCATCGCGATCACGGTTGTCCTCGGCGCCCTCGGTGTTCTGGCCATGGTGTTCGGGGCGCGCGACGACGCGCCGGGCCTCGTCCTGGTCGGCCTCGTGCTGCTGCTCGGCGCGGTCGCCGTCGGTGGGCGGGCCGTCTACCGACTCATGCGGACCGCCAACCGGCCGTAAGCGGCGCCCGGCGGACCGGGCGCCGCTCCCTTCGTGGCTGTTTACGGGCGCGCGGCCCCGTCGGCCTGCATGTCGCGGGCGACCCGGACGAGCTCGACCAGGCCGGCCGCGTACTCCTGCGACTCGGCGTGTGCCTCGTCGTACGGCGGCTGGAAGCCCACGCCCTCCCACTCCTGGGTCTCCGCGTTCCACAGGTCGTTGCCGACCTCGAAGTCCCAGGCCAGGATGCCCAGCTCGTAGTAGAGCTGGTCGGCCGAGTTGCCGGCCGCGGAGTAGAGCACGTCAGCGACCGGACCGGTGTACGACGGCCAGGTCACCGTGCCACGCGAGCTGCGGATGGCGCCGATGATGCGCTTGGCGCTGTCCATGAAGTACGCCGACTCCTCGATGGACGGACGCGGCAGCGTGATGCGGCCGTCCGCCTTGTAGGCGCCGGGCGGCCACATGAAGTAGCCACCGTAGCTGTGCACGTTCATCGCGAACTTGATGTTCGGGTGTGCCTTGGCGAGCGCGATCACGTTGCCGCTCTCCGCCTCGGACAGCTCCGAGGTGCCGGAGTAGGTGCCCGAGGTGCAGTTCGCGCTGCCGCCGACGTACCCGTCGAAGTAGGAGCCGACGGTGTAGTTGCGGTTGATGTCGACGCCCCACGAGTTGGCCAGCCGGGGGTCGCGCTGGGCGCCCGTGCAGTGGTTGACCAGGTTCTTGCGCTGGAAGTTGTAGTCGTTGAACGCGTAGTTCGCGCCGTCCGGGTTGACCATCGGGATCACGAAGACGTCGACGTTGTCGAGCAGGCTGCGGGTCTCCGCGTCGGTCGCGTAGTTGGCCAGCAGCCGCTCCGCGAACTCCAGGGTGACCAGCGGGGTGGCCCACTCACGGGCGTGCTCCTGCGAGTACGCCATGACGCCGATCTTCGAGCCGTCGCGGACCTTGCCGATCCGCAGCGCCTGCACGGTCCACGGCTTCTTCGACACCTCGGTGCCGTCGAGGCCGTCGTCGAGCCGGGCCGGGCCGGCGATCGGCATGACCTTGCCGGCCGAGCCGTCCTCGACGAACGCGTTGAACACCTGCGGGTAGCCGGCGTCGATGAACGCGGCGACCTGGTCGGTGGTGCTGATGATCGCGCCGGTGCTGTCCGTCGCGAGCGAGACGGTCAGGACCCGGTCCTTGTACGTGGCCTTCAGCGGCTTGTTCCTCTTGCCGGGGTCGACGGTCTTGACCTGGACGCCGTTCATCTTCTGGTCGCCGAACTTGACCGAGTCGACGACGACCGCGGCGGTGGCGGGGTCACCGAGGTAGGCGGACGCCGTGCGGCGGTAGCCCTGGGTCTTGTTGGGCAGGTCGATGACGTCGACGAGGTCCTCGTACTGCCGACCCAGCCGCTTGATGCGTGCCTGGATGTCGGTAGGCGTCATGTACGCGGCGATGAAGTCCTGCTGGTAGCCGGCCGGGGTGGGCGGGGGCATCGCGCCCGGCCACGCGGTCGGCTTGATGGCCCGGGTGGTGCCGCCGAGGCTCGAGCTGGCGGTCACCGTCACCGGCTGCGCCGGCACGGGCTGGGGGAGCGCGACGTGGTACTGGTACTCGCCCGAGTCCTCGAACCGGGAGAGCGGGAACGACCCGGTCGTGCCGTCGGCGGTCTTCCAAGTCACGGTGATCTCGACGTCCGGGTCGTCGGTCGCCGTCGTCGCCACCTGCACGGCCAGGAAGCTCTGGCCCTCGGTGGTCCACCAGTACGACTGGAGGAACTGGAGGGTGTCGGTGTTGGCGGCCACGCCGGCCCGCAGGCCCGCGGCCTCCTTGCTGGCCTGGACCCGGGCCGAGCCCTCCGACGCGGTCTGGATGAGCTGGGTGGCCACCGCGCCGCGTGCGGTCAGCGCCGCGAGCTCCTGGTCGGTCACGACGAGGTCGACCTGCACCTGGCCGAGCGTGGTGCGCGGCCGGGCGGCGACGTCGGCGCCGCTGGCGACCAGGTCGCGCAGCATCGCTTCGTCGGGAAGCCGGAACCGGACGAGCGCGGTCTCGCCCGCGGCCAGCTTGACGGCCGGACCGGCGGCGGGTTTGGCGGTGTCGGGCGGGGCGGCGACGCTCGACCCGGACGGGGCGAGCAGCCCGACGGTCAGAACGGCTGCGGTGGCGCCGGCCACCCAGATCCGTCTGTTCGACATGGAACCTCCTGCGGACATCGAAGGACGCTGGGTCCTACATCAGTCCACAGATCGATCCGTGTCAACCGTTCGAAAGATACGCCAAGATAACTTCCGGTTGCTCGCCCCAGCGCCCGGTGAGTGCGGCGGGTGGAAGGTCACCGTCGGTGATTCGGCGGAGGATGACGATGCGTAACGACCCCACGTGGACCATGGTGTGGTCGCCGTGCTCCTCGATCCTGCGGATCTCCTCGACCGTCGGCGCGGCGCGGCCGGGCACGCCGGTGCCCCGGGCCGTCATCGCCGGCTCCCGTCGTTCCAGCGTGCCGGCACCGTCGACGTCGACGAGCTCCTCGGCCTCGCCGGTGCCCTCGATGATCGCGCCGGCTACGGCCGCGAGGTAGACCGGGTCGCTGACGGCGTCGTACACCCATCGCTTGCCGAGCACGGAGTGCTCCGCCGTGCCGATCAGCCAGTTGTCACAGCCGGGCAGAGGTGCGTCACGGTACGTGAGTGGGACGTGGTGCACCGGGCCGTCGCCGAACCGGACGAGCATGGTCTCGATGCCCACGGCGCCGGCGGGGTCGTCGAAGCGGAAGGCCGCGACGCGCTCGAGCTCGCCGCTCGCGCTCTGGTGCCAGCGCCGGCCGGGCAGCCAGCCCGCCAGCAGCTCGAGCTTGGTGGGGGTCACAGTGGCTTTGTGCAGGAGCGCCATTGCCGGATAGTACGCCCGCCGCGGCGGCTCAGGTCGTGCCGGTCAGGCCGACCGTCACCAGCAGGCCCGGATGGTCCGTGCTGCGGGCCAGGTCGACCTCCCGCATCGTCGGCTCCGCGAGGTCGGAGGTCGCGAGCACGTGCTGGAGGCCGCCGTCACCGAGCCACCGGTAGCCCTGGGGGATGCAGGCTCGCAGGTCCGGTGGCGCGCCGTAGCGCAGGTTGAGGTCGCCGGCCACGATCGTCGGGCGGTAGCCGACCCGCCGGTGCAGGGCCGGCAGTGTGACGCCGAACAGGTGCTGGCACTGGTGCAGCGCGGCCTCGCTGTCGAAGCCGGCCAGGTGGGTGGTGCAGACGTCGACGGCGGCGAGCAGGCACAGCCAGACCCGCTCCTCCGGGTCGACGGGGTCCTGCACGGGGTACTCCCCGCCGACCACCTCGTGCTCCACGGTCGGGGCGCGGGCGATCAGCCCGATCCCGTACGCCTGACCGTTGCGGCCGCACCGGGTGGGTCCACCGGACGGACGGTCGGGCGCGGCGCGGAACCCGGAGGCCACGAGCCCGCCGTGCACGCCCGCGAGGACCGAGCCGAGGGTGTCGATGTCGCCCTCGCAGATCTCGTTGAGCGTCACGACGTCGGGCCGGGTGTCGCGGATGACCTGGGCCGCCACGTCGATCGACCGGCCGGTGTAGCAGCCGGCCTGCCCGCTGGCGCACAGGTTGAGCTGGAGCAGCCGGACGGCACGGTCGGGCGGCGCCACCGAACCACCGAGCAGCGCCGTGGCCGCGACCAGCCAGGCGACGAGCACGAACCACCGCCGGGACGCCATCGCGCACAGTCTAGGGGCGATCAGGCGGCGGCGAGGACCCCTGCGACGGCCAACGCGCCACACATCGCCGTCAGACCGGTGAACACCAGGAGTGACCGCGCCCGGGCCGCGTCGGTGCCCGCGTCGAGTCGTCTACGGCGCCGCCAGAACGACAGCAGCGCCAGGGCACAGGCCGCCGCCGCGCCGCAGAACAGGACGGGCTGACCGGTGTGCACGCCGAGGCGGGCCAGCAGGATGACGGTGACGAGGGCGACCGTCGCCGTGCGGGTCCAGGCCAGCGCGGTGCGCTCGGTCTGCAGGCCGGGGCGGCTCACGAGACCACCGCGAGCACGACGAGGCCCGCGCCGAGGAGGCCGACGACGCCGGACACGACGGCGAGCAACGGGGTGAACGGAAGTGGCCCGTCGTTGCGCATCGCCCGCTGGACCGCGGCCCAGCGCCGGTAGGCGACCACCGGCAGCATGGTCCCGCCGACGGCGAGCACGGCGGCGAAGGCGGTGCGCAGGCCCTCCAGCGCGGTGCTCGGCAGGAATTGGATCACGGCGACCGCCCCTGCCAGCAACGCCAGCGCGGTGCGGATCCAGGCCAGGAAGGTGCGCTCGTTGGCCAGCGAGAAGCGGTAGTCGGGCTCCTCGCCCTCGTGCTGCCAGCGCGGTTCAGCCACGGGCGGGTTCTGGTTCGTCGATCGCGCAGCGGAAACCGGCATGGCCCGTCGTGCTGTCTGGTGTGGACGACGTACGGGCCGCCACGCGGTAGCGGTTGCAGTACGACTCGTGGCACAGGTACGAGCCGCCGCGCATCACCCGGGTCGCTCCGTTGTCGGGGCCGGCCGGGTCGCGCCGGGTGGCGGCGGAGTCGGTGGCGTGCCAGTCCGCGCTGAACCAGTCGGCACACCACTCCCAAACGTTGCCGGAGGTGTTGTGGAGGCCGTACCCGTTGGGGCGGAAGGCGTTGACCGGCGCGGTGCCGAGGTGGCCGTCGGCGCCGGTGTTCTGCCGGGGGAAGGTGCCCTGCCAGGTGTTGCAGCGGTGCTGGCCGCGCGGCATGAACTCGTCGCCCCACGGGAAGCGCGCGCGGTCGAGCCCGCCGCGGGCGGCCTTCTCCCACTCGGCCTCGGTCGGCAGCCGCTTGCCCGCCCAGGCCGCGTAGGCGGTGGCGTCCTGCCACGAGACGTGCACGACCGGGTGGTTGGCCCGCTTCGACACGTCGGAGCCCGGGCCTTCGGGCGCGCGCCAGGAGGCCCCCTCGACCGGCAGCCACCAGGGAGCGCCGGGCACGTGGCCGTCGAGCACGCGGTGGGCCGCCTCGCCGGTGACGAAGGCGTGGAAGACGTACGACCAGCCGAACCGCTCGGCGTCAGTGTGGTGCCCGGTGGCCTTGACGAACGCGGCGAACTGGGCGTTGGTCACCGCCTTCGGGTCGATCCGGAACGCGGACACCTCTACCTCGCGGACCGGACCCTCGCCGTCGTCCGGGAACGCGTCCGGGTCGTCGCTGCCCATCCAGAACGAGCCGGCAGGCACCCGTACCATCCCCCGCGCGGCCGTCGAGGGATCGATGGCCCGAACGGGCACCGAGAGGGCGACCGGCGCCGGATCGGGACCGTGCCCGCCCGGCGCGCAGCACGCACCGCTCACGACGACACCTTGACGTCGAACGGGAACCCGCTGGTCTCGTCGCGGCAGATGGCCCGGAGTTGGTCGTAGAGCGCCGCGACCACCTCGGGCTCGGCGGCCCACCGGTCGGTCGTCTCGCCGGGGTCGGCGGCGACGTCGTAGAGCTGACCGGTCGGGTGGTCGGCGTCCCACGGCGGGTTGTCGTGCGCCTTGCCGGATCCGGAGGCGAACAGCGCGTCGATCGACGGCTCGGAGAAGCCGCCGCCGGAGCCGGACGCGAACACCGCCTTCCAGCGCCCGGACCGCAGCGCGAACCGACCGCCGAGGCTGTGGTGCACGATCGGCCGGTCGGCGGGCGGGGGCGCGGCCGCCCCGGTGAGGGCGCCGAGGAGGTCCCGCCCGTCCTCGGCGGCGCCGGCGGGCAGCACGGCGCCCGCGGCCGCGGCCAGCGTAGGCAGCACGTCGGTCAGGCAGATCGGGGCGTCGAGCACCGTGCCGGCGGGGATCCGGCCGGGCCAGTGCGCGACGAACGGCTCGCGGTGCCCGCCGTCCCACAGGTCGCCCTTCTGCCCGCGCCAGTCGCCGTTGGGCCGGTGCACCGCGACGTCGCCGTCGTCATTGAAGATCATCGGTGCGCCGTTGTCGCTGGTCACGATCACCAACGTATTGTCGCGCTGGCCACGGGCGTCGATGGCCTCGACCAGCGCCCCGACCGCCCAGTCGACCAGGCAGACGCCGTCGGCCCGGTCGCCGAGGCCCGAGCGCCCCCGCACGACGTCCGGTGGCACGTTGGGCCGGTGCGGCGCCGACGGCGTCACGTAGCAGAGGAACGGCTGGTCGGTGGGCACGGTGTCGATCCAGCGCAGCGCCTCGGCGACGAACCGGACATCAGCCTCGTCCTCGCGGAAAGCGGGCACCTGGAGGCCCGGTCGCTGCTCGGTGAGGTACACCTCCTTCTCCCGGTCCGGGATGCCGACGGTGCGGTCCTGGTCGATGAACGCGTACGGCGGCATGTCGAGCGAGCCGGCGATGCCGAAGAACCGGTCGAAGCCCAGCGCCGTCGGCCCGCCGGTGACGGGGGCGGCGTAGTCGATGTCGTGCCCGAAGTCCGTCTCGACGCTGTCGTGCAGGGTGGCGCCGGGCGCGAAGGCGTCGCGCACCGAGCCGTCGCGGTGCCGCCAGCCGAGGCCGAGGTGCCACTTGCCGAACGCGCCCGTGGCGTAGCCGGCGTCCCGGAGCACCGACGCCAGCGTCGGGCGTTCCGGCTCGATCAGGGCCGGGCCGTGGCCCATCAGCACGAAGCTCTTCAGCGGTCCACGCCAGGCGTAGCGGCCGGTCATCAGCGCGTAGCGGCTGGGCGTGCAGACCGCCGACGCCGAATGCGCGTCGGTCGCCCGCACGCCGCCCTCGGCCAGCGCGTCGACGTGCGGGGTGGGGATCTTCGAGCCGTAGCAGCCGAGGTCACCCCAGCCCATGTCGTCGGCCAGCACGACAAGGATGTTGGGTCGGTTCACGTGCGGCAGCTCCCGTCGGTGCTGCGGTATATCCGTACCGCGTTGGTGGTCGCCGGGTCGATGTCGAAGGTGCCGGCGTTGTTCAGGCACGCGCCGTTCGCGTACACGTTCTGGAAGTTGATGTTGCGCATCTTGTGGGTGCTGTCGATGCCCCGCACGATGCTGGGCTTCTGGAACGTCGTGTACGCGTGGATGTTCCGGAAGATCAGCTGCTCGATCTCGCCGTAGCCGAGCGCGGGGTCGTACCACTTGTTGTTGTCGATGGTCAGGTTGAACAGCCGGAAGGTGGCGTTCTCGACGCGGATGTCCTCGAAGAGGTAGCGCGAGAGCGTGCCGCTGCCGGCGTGCAGCGCGCGGAAGATACCCGACTTCTCGATCTGGTAGTGCTCGGCGTGGATGACGTCGTTGTCGTAGACGTGGAACGTCGAGTTGTCCTCGTGGATGTTCCAGCTGATCATGAACGGTGCACCGTTCTCCAGCTGCCAGATCGTGTTGTGCCGGGCGATGGTGTCGCCCCAGAACAGCTTGACCGAGTCGTCGTTGGACTTGACGAAGTTGTTCTCCAGCAGGCTCTTGTTGCCCCCGACCATCCCGTCGGTGCTGTACCACCATGACATCGTCTTGACATTGTGGATGGTGGTGAACTGCCCGAGCGCCCGAATGTTGAAGCGGGGTGCGTCGACGAACGTGACGCCCTCGACGAGGATGTTCGACGAGCCCTGGTCGGCGATGTCGATCATCCCGGGCTGGTTCTTGTTGGCGTCCTGGTTGCCGGTGTCCATGAACAGGCCGGAGATGACGCCGCGGCCCTTGATCGTCACGTCGTGCACGGCGCCGGTCGCGATGAACGCGGCGGAGACGAACGCGCCGCCGGCCACGTAGACGGTCTGCCCGGAGAGGATCGGCTGTCCGGCGCCGACGGTGTGCACGCCGGGGCCGAAGTAGCGGACGTTCGGGTCAGCGGGCGACGGCACGTCGACCTCGGGCGGGTTGGCGAACACCAGCATCGGGTGGAGCACCGGGTTGTGGATCTCCGGCTGGAACTCCACGGACAGGTTGCCCGGCCGGTCGACGGTGAAGGTGCAGGTGTCGCCGGCGAAGCTGGTGACCACCGCCGCCGAGTAGGGCCGCACCAGGCAGCCGGTCGCGCCCGGAGCGTTCTTCGTGACCCGCACGGTGACCGCGCCCGAGAACGAGAACGACGTCCACGAGGTGTCGGCCTCGCGGTTGGTGTCGGCCTTCTTGGCGGTCGACCGGTAGACGAACGACGGCACCGGGCCGCCCGCCTGCTGGACGGTCACCGTGTACTGGTCCGACGCCGGGATCCCGGCCGGCCCGGGGTATGTGGTGAGCTGGTCGGGCGTGCCCGGCGCCGGGTCGATGTCGCCGTAGGGCAGCGTGGCCCGGTGTGCGGCGATCTCGTCGACGGTGGCGGCGGTCGAGGCGGTGATGCTGTTCGCGATGTCGTCGACGACGGGCACGGTCCCGTTGATCGGGGTCACCGTGCCACCGAAGTCGTACTGCGCACCGGTGTAGGGCGGGCCGTCGGCCCGGGCCGCGCCCGCGGGGAGCAGGGCGGCCACGAGCGCGGCGACGGCGACGAGGGCTTTGCGTGGCATGGGCGTACCAGCTTCCTGTCTCAGCCGAATCGGCGTTGGAACTTGGCCTCGGGGTCCCACTCGTTGAGCCCGGCCGCGCCGAAGGCGGGTGCGAGCACGTAGTGGTCGTGCGTCTCCGTCAGCCGCGCGCGGAGCAGGCCGTGGAGGCGGGCGGCCTCGTCCGCGTGGGCCGGGTCGTCGACGAGGTTGGCCTGCTCGTAGGGGTCGTTCTCCAGGTCGAAGAGCTGCCACGGGCGGCCGCCGTGCGCGTCGCCCAGGACCGTGTACTTGTAACGGCGGGTGCGGATGCCCCGCCATGTCTCGTCGTGGAACGGCAGCCCCGGGCGCATCTCGGCGACGAACTCGAGCAGCACGCCCTCCCGGTCGATCCCGTCCGCCTCGCCCCGCACCAGCGGGCTCAGGTCGAGGCCGGGCTTCGGGTCGCGCGGCGTGACGCCGGCCAGGCCCAGCAAGGTGGGGAAGAGGTCCTCGGTGCAGACCGGGTCGGGGACGACCGACGCCGGCGTGCCGGCACCGGAGACGATCAGCGGGATGCCGAGCGACTCCTCCCACGGCCGTTGCTTGGCCAGCAGCCCGTGCGAGCCGAGCAGCTCGCCGTGGTCCGCGGTCAGCGCGATGACCGTGTTGTCGAGCTGTCCGTTGGCCCGCAACGCCTCGACCAGCCGGCCGACGTTGTCGTCCAGGTTCTCGATCATCGCGTAGTAGACCCGCAGGTCGTCGATCAGGTCGCGGCCGTGCGGTCCGCGTTTGTTGTAGTCCTTGCCCAGCTCCACGTTGTCCCGCAGCACGATCTCGCGGTCCTTCCAGCGCTCCAGATAGGACTCCGGAGCGGTGAAGATGGGGTGCGGTGGCTCGACCGACAGCACGGTCGCGAACGGACGCTCGCCGACCTGGCTCAGGTGCTCGATCGCGAGGTCGAACAGCCCGTCGGTCTGGAACCCGTCGATCCGGTGCGGGGTCGGGTCGTCCTCGTTCCAGTAGAACGTGTCCCACGGGTCGTTGCAGATGTCGAACCCGCCGAAGCGCTCGAACCGGCCCTGGAACGGCCGTGGCACCGGGGTGCGGGACGCCTTGACCACGTTGTGGCCGGGGTAGTGGCCGAAGTTGCCGTAGAGGTGCCACTTGCCGAACAGCGCGGTCGTGTAGCCGGCTTCGTTGAGCTCGTCGGCCAGGGTCCGCTCGGCCGGCGACATCCGCCACTCGATCGACGGGATGAACCGGGTGTGCGCGTACTCCCCGGTCATGAGCGTGAAGCGGTAGGGGACGCAGACGGGGTACGTCGAGGAGGCAGCGTCGAACCGGGTGCCGGCCGCGGCGAGCGCGTCGATGTGCGGCGTGCTCACGTTGGGGTCGCCGTAGCAACCCAGCGCCTGCCGGCGGAGCTGGTCCGAGATGATCAGGATGACGTTGGGCCGGCTCACTTGATGCCTCCAGAGGTCAGGCCGCTGACGAACTTGCGCTGCAGGGCCAGGAACAGCAGCACGACCGGGGCCATCATGAAGATCGCCGCCGCGCTGGTCAGGCCCCAGTCGGTCGAGTTCTGGTCCTGGAAGGCCAGGAAGCTCGTCGAGACCGGGCGCAGCTCGGGGGTGTGGATGAAGGTGATCGCCCAGAAGAACTCGTTCCACGACCAGAGCGCGACGATCAGCGCCACCGTGAGGAAGCCCGGCCACGCCAGCGGCAGCACGACCCGCCACGCGATCTGCATGCTCGACGCGCCGTCCAGCCGGGCGGCCTCGGTGAAGTCCTTCGGGATCTTCAGCAGGAACGAGCGCAGGAGCAGCGTCGCGAACGGCGCGTCGGTCGCCCAGTAGATGATGATCAGGCCGAGTAGGTTGTCGGTCAGGTGCAACTGGGTCCAGAGGAAGAACAACGGCACCAGGAACAGCTGCACGGGCAGCGCGCTGCCGAGGAAGAGGTAGCCGATGACCGCGCCGCCGCCGGGCACGTTGAGCTGGCTGAGCGCGAAGGCCGCGAGGCCGGCCACGATGCACGTGCCCAGCACCGAGCCCGCGCAGATGATCAGGCTGTTGCGCATGGTCGTCGCGAAGTCGCCCTGGGTCCACGCGGTGACGAAGTTGTCGAGCGTGAACGACGTCGGCGGTGCGAGGGGGTTGCTGCCGATCTCCGCGTTGTTCTTGAACGCGTTGAACAGCACGGCGACCAGCGGTCCGACCGCGAACAGCGCCAGCACGACCAGGATCAGGTAGTAGGTGCTGCCGCGCAGCCGGAACCTCCGCGGCCGTCGACCGGGCGGCGCGACCCCCGCCGGAGCCGGCCTCTCGAGCGTGCTGGCGGTCATGCGTCCTCCCAACCCTTGCGGCGCATCCACTGGTAGACCGCGAGGATCACGGCGGTCACCAGGGTCATCGACAGGCCGAGTGCGGCCGCGTAGCCGGCCTCGTACTCGTTGAAGGCCTGCTTGTACATCAGCGTGGAGACCACTTCGCTGGACCCGGCGGGGCCGCCCTGGGTCATGATGAAGATGTAGTCGAACGCCTTGAGCGACCAGATCACCGTCATCAACACGATGAACACCATCGTGGGCCGGATGCCGGGCAGCGTGATGTGGCGATACTGCTGCCAGTTGCTCGCACCGTCCACTTTGGCCGCGTCGTAGAGCGCCGGGTCGACGCCCTGCATCGCCGACAGGAAGATGACGGCGAGGAAGCCCCACCAGTGCCAGTCGACGACGAAGTTGACGCTGTAGAGCGACGTCCGGGTGTCACCGAGCCACGACTGGTCGGTGCCGAGCAGGTGACCGATGCCGCTGGTCGGCGACAGCAGCATCTTCCACACCGCCGCGTTGACGACACTGGCCACGACGTACGGGATGAAGTAGAGCGCCCGGAACAGCATCTGGAACCGCTTGACCTGGCTGAGCAGGTAGGCGCCGAGCAGGCCCATCGCCATCGGCACCGACAGGAACAGCACGAACCAGATCAGGTTGTGCAGCAGGGCCTCGTGCACCTTGGCGTCGCCGAACGCCTCGACATAGTTGTCGAGACCGATGAAGGTCGCGGGTCCGAGGCCGGACCAGTCGGTGAACGAGTAGTACACGGTGGCCACCGACGGCCCGGCCACGACGACCAGGTTGAGCAGGAGCAGCGGCGCGAGGAACGCCCAGCCGACCACCGCCGCGCGCCGCCGTGCGCGGCGCTTGCCCGGCGCAGCCTTGATGGGCGCGGCGGTGGCGGTCACTTGCCGGACCCCTTGGCGGGCAGCTGTGGCAGGTTCCCGTCCGCCTTCTCCTCGGTGAACATCTTGTCGAGCTGCTCGCAGTACGCCGCCGGCGTGAGCTTGCCGGTCAGCACCTGCTCGAGGCCCTCGTAGACGAACACGTCGGTCTTCGGCGGCCACCACGTCCAGGTGACGAAGCCGTATTCACCGGACGCCACCGCCTTGTTGACCTCGGTCAGCACCCGGCCCGACCGCGGGTCGATGGTGCCCGGCACGTCACCGTCGGAAAAGTCGATCGGGATGTTGTACGTCGACGGGACGTCGGCCATCCGCTTGAGCGCGGCGGTCTTGTCGCCGTAGTACCAGTTCAGGTATTCGGCTGCGGCGTCCTTGTTCTTGCTGGCCTCGTTGACCGCGAACGAGCCGCCGATGCCCAGCGGCAGCGTGCCGGGCTTGACCTCGGCGCGCAGCGGAGGAGTGGGCATCCAGTCCCAGTCGTTCTCGTTCTTGGCCTTGGCGCCGAAGTACTGGCCGACCTGGCTCATGAACCAGTTGCCCTGCGGCACCATGGCCACCTTGCCCTTGCCGAAGTTGGCCCCGATCTCCTGCGACGGCACCGCGAAGTACTTGTCGACGCTGCCGCCGATCCAGCCCTTGTCGAAGTAGCCCTTGATCAGGTTGACCGCGTCGACGAACACCGGGTCGGT
The DNA here is from genome assembly GCF_040676915.1 of Asanoa sp. NPDC049475. NCBI lineage: Bacteria > Bacillati > Actinomycetota > Actinomycetes > Micromonosporales > Micromonosporaceae > Asanoa > Asanoa sp. NPDC049475. The sequence goes on from NZ_JBFAPY010000005.1 coordinate 805,734, forward strand.
GAACTTGATCTCGCCGCTGAGCGCCTGTCGCAGCGCGTCCGGGCCGGAGTAGTGGTTCCAGAAGACCGTCATCAGCCACTCGCCGGCGGCCTTCCAGTCGACGTTCGACGAGCCGAACGGGACGATGCCCTGGCCCGCGGCCTCGGTCGCGAGCGCCTCCAGCGACGCCCGGTCGGTCGGCTGGCTCCAGCCCTTCTGCGCGAACAACGTCTTGTTGAAGTAGAGCAGCATCGTGTCGACGCGCATCGGCAGCGCGTAGAGCTTGCCGTCGGTGGTGAACGCGTCGATGGCCCAGCTCGACAGCTTGTCCTTCCAGCCGAACTTCTCCACGTACGGGTTCAGGTCCGCCAACAGGTGGGCCTTGCTCCACGCGATGGTCTGCGTGGCGCTCGGGCCACGCACGATGTCCGGGCCGGACCGGGACTGGAGCGCGGTCTGCACCAGCCGGCGCAGGTCCTCGCCCTTGTAGAAGGTGGTGTTGAGGTCGATCTCGGGTTTGGCCTTCTCGAAGGCGGCCGCGACGCTCTCGTTGAAGTACTTCTGGTTGGCGTCGCCCTGGATGTCGAGCCAGAGGTCGACCTTGCCGGTTCCGGTGCCGGCCGAGCCGCCGCTGTCACCACAGGCGGCGAGGAGGAGGCTCGGGCTGGACAGGCCAAGGGCGGTCAGGCCCGCGCCGGCGAGGAACCGACGGCGGGACAGCGGTGCGGTCATGCTGAGTCCTCCGAGGGGATGGGGGTGATCTGGACGGCCTGCGTCGCGGTGCGCCCCTGCTCGACCAGCAGGGCCACGCCGCCGCAGGACAGGGCGGTGTCGTCGAGGTCGAACAGCTCCACGCCGTCGACCGAGGCGGTGATGCGGGAGCCGGCGACCCGCAGCGCGAGCTGGTGGGTCACGCCGAACTCCCAGGGGTACGCGCGGGTGGCCAGCACCTTCGGCACCGGCCCGTCGACGTGGCGGACGAGCTCGACCCGGTCGCGGCCGGCCAGCCGCAGCGCGTAGTACCGGCGCAGCCCCTGCACCCGGGCGGCCAGGCCGGCGGACTCGGCCAGGTGTGGGGTGACGTCGGCGGTGACCGTGTAGTCCCGCCACTCCCGGGCACCCTGGATCAGCAGCCCGGTGCCGCGGTTCTGCACGATCCGGAACGGTTCGGGCCAGTGCGGGTCCCAACGGTCGACGGCCTTGACCCACGCCCGCCGCCACATCGCGCCGGGGTCACCGCCGTGGCCGACATGCGCGTTGGCCGGCCGCGTGAGGGTGACCGTCGGCGCGCCGTCCCAGGTGAGCGAGCTCAGCTCGGTCGGGCCGGTGGTGCGCAGACCGACGTAGACGACCGGCTGGCCGCCGAGGTCCGGCACGGTCCACGAGGTGGTGCCGGCCGGACCGTCGACCCACGAGAGTGTGTCACCGTCGTCGGCGTAGTGCGCCAGCGTCAGACGGAACCCGCCGCCCGACACCTTGGCGTGCAGGGTCTGTCCGCTGTAGAGGGTGGGGCTGGCGATCAGGCCGTAGATGGGCATGTCGCGCGCCTCGGGCGGGATGAACGTCGGTGTGGCCACCGTCGCCGCGCCGTCGATCGCCAGCCGGCCGCCGGGGTTGTGCACGCGAGCGTCGCCCTCGTGCACCGTGAAGCCCTGCACGCTGCCCGGCAGCGCGAAGTGGAAGCGCTCGGCGTGCTCCCGTGGCGGCAGCCCCGCCCAGGCCCGGCCGTGGTCGGCCAGGACGATCGCCTCGCGCGCGGCGTCGGTGACCGTGGAGCCGCCGTCGGTGCTGGGCAGGTACATCCGGTCGGCGATCGGCCCGCGCCAGTCCGGGCCGTCGGCGATGCCGGCCAGCCCGCCGAACACGCCGCAGATCGCACCGACGTCGCCGGCGTTGGAGTCGGTGTCCCAGCCCGACGTGTTGACGACGGTCATCGCGGGCAGGAACGCGCCGCGGCTGCGGGCCACCGCGTGCACGACGGTGGCGTGGTTGGGCACCACGTGGCAGTTGCCGCCGTAGCGGTGGTAGCCGTAGCGGTCGTCGATCCTGGCCCGGGTGGTGGTCCAGTCGGCGTCGGCGGCGGTCCACTCGCGCACGTCGTCGACCACCCGGCGGATCAGGCTGTCCCGTGGGATCAGCCCGGCCGCGACGTCCAGCAGCCTGTCCATGTCGGTCTCGGTGAACGCGCCCGCGACCAGCGCCGCGACGACCCGGGCGGCGTGCACCGACTCGCCGTCGTGGCTGACCCGGGCCGCTCGCTCGACCAGGTCCGCGGCCGCCTCCGGGTCGCCGGGACGGGTCATCGCGAAGCCCTCGACGAAGATCTGCGCGCCGACCTGCTCGGCGACGACCACGCCGTTGCGGGCGATCGAGCCGCTGTCCGGTGCCGGCACGCCGTCCTTGAGATGGAGGTACGCGGTGTGCTCGGTGGAGTTGCCGACGCCGCCCCACCAGAGCACCGAGGTGCCTTCCAGGATCTCGTTGAGCCAGGTGTCGCCGACCTGGGCCGAGGTGGGCTCCGGCCCGTGGTCGCGCAGCGCCCGCGGGAAGACGAACGTGCCGCTGATGTCGTCGTCGGTGACCACCAGCAGGTGGTTCTTCAACGGCAGGTAGACCCGGTCGTTGACGTAGCCCGTGATCTCACCGAGGTCGCGGCTGATCCGCTCGTAGGTCCACCCCTCGAACGGGCGGCCTAGGTAGACGGCGATCACTTTGCCGAGCACGCCGGCGTAGACCCGCTCGTCGTAGTCGTCGGGCAGCATCAGAAGGGAACCCCCGCTCGCAGAATGACGTTGGCGTACGGCGTCGCGTCACCGGTTCGCACCACCGCGCGGGCGTCCCGGCAGCGTCGCTTGAGCTCGGTGTGGGCGACCGCCTCGACGGGCACGCCCAGGCGGCGGACGCCGTCGAGGACCGGCCCGTCGGTGAGCTCGGTGGCCACCGTGGCCGACTCGACCAGCAGGTCGCCGGCGATCGCGGCGAGCACACCCAGGAACGGCGGCACGCCCCGGGTCACCGCGAGCTGGACGACCTCGACGCCGGACGGCACCGGCAGGCCGGCGTCGGCGACGACGATGGTCTCCGTGTGGCCCAGCTCGGCGACCAGAGCCGCCAGGCGCGGATGCCACAGTCCCGTGTCACGCATGCGTGCTCGCTTTCTCGGCGGCCAGGAAAAGGTCGAGCTCGGCGGCCGTGGGCATCGCCGACTGCGCGCCCATCCGGGTGGTGGCGAGCGCGCCGGCGGCGCAGCCCCGGCGGACCGCGTCGTGGAGATCAGCGCCGGCGGCCAGGGCGGCGGCCAGTGCGCCGCAGAAGGTGTCACCGGCGCCGGTGGTGTCGATGGCGTCGACCCGGAAAGGCGGGTGGTCGCGGGTCCCGGCGGAGTCGGAGCTGACCGCCCCACGGGCGCCGAGGGTCACCACGCAGGCGGCTGGACCCCGCTGCCGCAGGGCGACGGCGTCGCCGCCCAGCCGCTCCGCCTCGCCCTCGTTGACGACCAGCACGTCGACCGTGCCGAGGAGCTCAGCCAGCCCGGCCGGCGGCAGGGGCGCGGCGTTGAGCAGCACCAGGGCACCGGCCCGGCGAGCGTGGCGGGCGGCGGCCAGGCAGGTGTCCAGCGGGATCTCCAGCTGAAGCGCGACGACGTCGCCGGGCGTGAGCAGGTCGGGCAGGGCGTCCAGCGCCGCGCTGTCGAGGCCTGCGTTGGCGCCGGGCGCGACGACGATGGTGTTCTCACCCGCGTCGTCGACCACGATCAGCGCGACACCGGTGGCGGTGTCGTTCCGGGTGACCACATGGTCCAGCGGGAGCCCCGCGCGGCCCAGCGCGCCGCGCAGGTCGGCGCCGAACCGGTCGGCGCCCACGGCCGCGACCAGCACCGTGTCGGCACCGAGCCGGTGTGCGGCGACGGCCTGGTTGGCGCCTTTGCCGCCAGGGCTGGCCACCACGTCGGAGCCGAGCACGGTCTCGCCCGGCTCGGGCAGGTGTGGCACGCCGATGCCGAGGTCCAGGTTGGCGCTGCCTACGACGACCACCTTGCTCATGCCGGCACCTCGTCGCTGACCGGGTCGCCGCCGGGTGGGTCCGGGCAGCCGCAGGAGCCGCGTTTGACCAGGACGACCGGCAACACGTCGGTCGGGCCCGCGGGCTGGGTGAGCAGGTGGGCGACGGCGGCACGGCCGAGGTCGGCGAACGGCTGCGCCATCGTGGTGAGGGCGGGCGTCGTGTACGCGGCGCCTGGTATGCCGTCGAAGGACGCGACGGCCACGTCGTCGGGGGAGCGCAGGCCGGCCTCGGCGATCGCGCGCAGGACGCCGACCGCCTGCTCGTCGCTGGCGACGAAGATGGCGTCGGGCCGCTCCGGCCCGGCCAGCAGCTCGCGCGCGGCGATGTAGCCACCGCGCCGGCCGAAGGCGGTGTGCGTGACGGGCATCGAGACGCCTTCCTCGGCGAGCGCGTCCCGCCAGCCCTCGACCCGGTCGGTCGCCGGCCGTACGTCCCGAGGCCCGCCGACGCAGGCGATCCGGCGCCGGCCGTGCTCGAGCAGGTGGCGCGTGGCCGCGTAGGCACCGCCCCGGTTGTCGACCAGGACGCCAGGCGCGGCGGCGCCGGGAACCTGGCGGTCGAGGCAGATCCAGGGCGTCCGCGACCGCTCCAGGTCGCCGAGGAAGCCGGCCGCGCCGTGGGCGGGCACGATGAACAACCCGTCGACCTGACGGGCGAGGAACGTCCGGACGTACGCCGTCTGCCGCTCGTCGCTTTCCGCGGCGTTGCCGATCAGCAGCGTGTAGCCCCGCGCGAACGACTCTTCCTCGATCGACCTGGCCAGCTCGGCGAAGAACGGGTTGGCGTTGTCGGGGATGACGAGACCGAGCGTCATGGTGCGGCTCATCCGGAGCGAACGGGCGATGCCGTTGGGCCGGTAGCCCAGCTGTTCGATCGCCGCGAGCACTTTGGCCCGGGTCTGCGCGGACACCGGTCGGGGACCTCCGTTGAGCACGTAGCTCACCACCGCCGGCGAGGTCCCGGCCAGCCGGGCCACGTCCGTGCGCCGCACCGTCACTCAGGCACCTCCGGTCAACACGAGTTGCGGATCATGTGTTGGAGATCATTGGCCTCGTGCGCAGGATCACGCAACACGAGTTGCGTGTGTGTTACAGGAAAGTGACAAGTGATCATCCGACTCCGGAGCGTGCCCGGAACGACGGCAGAAGCCCGTTCCCCGATGCCACTGTGGTCGACGCGGTTCGGCTGATCGCTCGACCGCTGCGCGCGTAGGGTCGGTCGAAAGGGAAGACCACGCGGGAGACGGCTTTTGACCGACCAGCTGCGCGGTGACGTCGTGCTGCGCGTCAACGGCGAAGACCGGGTCGTGAACCTGGACAACCGGTCCACCCTGCTCGACGCCCTCCGCGAGCACCTGCGCCTCACCGGCACCAAGAAGGGCTGCGACCACGGCCAGTGCGGCGCCTGCACGGTGCTGGTCGACGGCGAGCGGGCCAACAGTTGCCTGCTCCTCGCGGTCGCGGCCGAGGGCCGCGAGGTGACCACCGTCGAGGGCCTCGCCGACGGCGACGAGCTGCACCCGTTGCAGCGGGCGTTCATCGCGCACGACGGCTTCCAGTGCGGCTACTGCACCCCCGGGCAGCTGTGCTCCGCGGTCGGCATGCTCGCCGAGGTCGCGGACGGCGTGCCGAGCTGGGTCACCGCCGACCTGACGACCACCCCGGACCTGGACGACGACGAGATCCGCGAGCGGATGAGCGGCAACCTGTGCCGGTGCGGCGCGTACGCGGGCATCCTCGCCGCCATCCGGGAGGTGGCCGACGGATGAGGGCGTTCCGGTACGCGCGGGCGACCGACCCCGGGGGAGCGGCCGCCCTGGTCGCGGGTGAGCCGGACGCGGTCTACCTGGGCGGCGGCACCAACCTGGTCGACCTGATGAAGCTCGGCGTGCTCCGCCCCGGCCTGGTCGTCGACGTCAGCCGGCTGCCGTACGACCGGATCGAGCACCTTCCCGACGGCGGGGTGCTGATCGGCGGCGCGGCCCGCGGCGGCCGCATCATGCGGGACGAGGCGCTGCGCCGTCGCTATCCGGCGGTGACCCGGGCATTGCTGTCCGGTGCCTCCGCGCAGATCCGCACCCAGGCCACGGTGGCCGGCAACCTGTTGCAGCGCACCCGCTGCCCGTACTTCCAGAACACCGCCACGCCCTGCAACAAGCGCGATCCGGGCAGCGGCTGCTCGGCGATCCCGGGCGCGCACCGCGACCTCGGCGTGATCGGCACCTCGGAGCACTGCGTGGCCACCCACCCGTCGGACCTCGCGGTCGCGCTGGCCGCGTACGACGCGGTGGTGGAGGTGCGCCGACCTGACGGCGCCGAGGTGCTGGTGCCGATCGCGGACCTGCACCGGCTGCCAGGCGACACCCCGTGGATCGAGACCGTGCTCGAACCCGGCGACCTGGTGACCGGCGTCCAGCTCCCGCCACCGCCGTCCGGCGCGGTCGCGACCTACCGCAAGGTGCGCGACCGCTGGTCGTTCGCGTTCGCGACGGTCTCCGTGGCCGCTGTCTGGAGCGCCGACGAGGTCGCGTTGGCGCTCGGCGGCGTCGCACCGAAACCGTGGCGGCTGACGGCCACCGAGCGGATGCTGGCCGGCACCGACCCGACCGACGACGAGGTGCGTGCGGCCTCCCGCGCGGCCTTCACCGACGCCCGGCCCCTCCCGGACAACGCGTTCAAGATCGAGCTCGCCGCGGACCTGGTCGCGGCGGTGCTGCGCGACCTGCGCTCGACGGGAGCCGGCCGATGACCGCCGGCAGCGGCCTGTCCCGGCTGGAGGGCCGCGACAAGGTCACCGGCGCGGCCCGGTACGCGTACGAGTATCCGGTCGAGGATGTTCTGTATGTCTGCCCGGTCGGCGCGACCGTGGCCAGCGGCACCGTCACCGAGGTCGACGGCACGGCGGCGCTCGCGGACCCGGAGGTGGTCGCGGTCGTCGACCACACCAACGCGCCCCGGCTGCTGCCGGCCGTCACCGCCGACGAGCTCGTGTTCCAGTCGCCGTCGGTCGCGTACCGGGGCCAGCCCGTCGCCGCCGTGGTCGCCACGACGCTCGAGGCGGCGCAGGAGGGCGCGGCGCAGGTGCTGGTGCGCTACGTCGAGCACCCGCACCGGGTCGCGCTCGACCCCGACGACCCCGATCTGGAACAGCCGGAGACGACGAACGCGGGCTTCCCGGGTACGTCGGTCAAGGGCGACGTCGACGCCGCGCTCGCCGACGCGGACGTGGTGGTCGACCACGTCTACACGACGCCGCCGCAGCACAACAACCCGATGGAGACGGTCGCGATCATCGCGCGCTGGGACGGCGACCGGTTGCTGCTCCACGACTCCAACCAGGGGCCGTGGGCGGCGGCGACCGGCTTCGGGATGCTGTGGGGCATCCCGCCCGAGCAGGTGTCGGTGGTGACCGAGCATGTCGGCGGCGGCTTCGGCAGCAAGGTCTGGCCGACGGCGGGCGCGGTCGTGGCCAGCGTCGCGGCCCGGGTCACGGGCCGGCCCTGCAAGCTGATGCTGACCCGGCAGCAGATGTTCACGATGGCGCCGGCCCGCACGGCGACCCGCAGCCACCTCCGCCTCGGCGCGCGCCGCGACGGCACGATGACCGCGATCGACCACGACACGCTGCAGTACAGCTCGGTGATCCACGAGTTCGTCGAGCAGACCGGATCGGCCACCCGCACGATGTACGCGAGCGACAACCTGCGGATCCGGCACCGCCTGGCCAGGCTGAACCTGCCGACGCCGCGGGTGATGCGGGCGCCGGGCAAGACGCCGGGCATGTTCGCGGTCGAGTCGGCGATGGACGAGCTGGCGTACGCGCTCGGTCTCGATCCACTGGAGCTGCGACTGCGCAACGAGCCGTCGACCGACCCGGCGAGCGGCCTGCCGTTCGACGGTCGCCACCTGGTCGACTGCCTTCAGGTCGGGGCCGACAAGTTCGGCTGGACGGCGCGCGACCCGACACCGGCCGCGCGACGGCGGGGCCGCTGGCTGTTCGGCACGGGGCTGGCGTCCGCGATGTACCCGGTCTACCAGCAGGGCGGCAAGGCCACGGCGCGGGCGGAGCCGGACGGCACGTTCCACGTCTCGGTCGCGGCGGTCGACATCGGCACGGGCGCGCGGACCGCGCTCTGGCAGGAGGCCGCATCGGTGCTGGGCGTGCGCTCCGTGGTCATCCACATCGGACGCTCAGCCTACGGCCGGTCGTCGTTGGCCGGCGGCTCGGCGGGCACGGCGTCGTGGGGCGGAGCGGTCCGCAAGGCGTGCGCCGAGCTGCGCCGCCTCCTGGCCGAGCACGGTGGCGCGGTGCCGCGGGACGGTCTGGAGGTGACCGCGGACACGGCCGCGGACCAGTTGCCGCCGGACAAGGCCAGGCACTCGTACGGCGCGCATTTCTGCGCGGTCCGGGTGGACGCCGACACGGGCCAGGTGCGGGTGGACCGGCTGCTCGGGGTGTTCGCGCACGGCCACGCACTCAACGCCCGCACGGCCCACTCGCAGCTGCTCGGCGGCATGGTGATGGGGGTGTCGATGGCCCTGCACGAGCAGACCGTGATCGACCCGCGGCTGGGCCTGTTCGTGAACCACGACCTGGCGCAGTACCACATCGCCACGCACGCGGACATCCGCGGCCTGGAAGCGCACTCGCTGGAACGCGCCGACGACGACGTGACACTGGTGGGCGGCAAGGGAATCGGCGAGCTCGGCATCGTCGGTTCAGCGGCGGCGGTGGCGAACGCGGTCTTCCACGCGACCGGCGTGCGGGTCCGCGACCTCCCGATCACCCTGGAGCGGGTCCGCGCGGCGTAGCCGACGTCTCGGGTCGCTCTTCCGGACGAACAAACGCGGTCGAGAGGACCGCGGCGACCACGCCGAAGGCGCCGGCCATCGCGACGAACGTCCGCTGCCCCTGCTCCTGCAAGCGCAGATACTCGTCCTCGCTGATCTCGATCACGTGGCCGTCGTTGTTGAGGATGTAGGCTCCGTCAAGCTGCTTGGGCACCCCGCTTGCCGCGCCAGCGAGAGATTGACTCGCGACCAGCCAGAACCCGACGAACAACAGGATGCTCGCGAGGAGCGCCCAGATGGGCAGCCGCTCGCTCAACAGACGCAACAACGCGCGGTGGGCACGTCGCCGGCTGCCGGTCTCCCGGAGCGCGAGGCGGACGGACGCGAAGACGACGACCGCGAAGCTTGGCATCACCAACAGGAACGCCGGCGCTCCGACGACGGACGGGAGCGGAGGCATGCCCGGAATCGTCGACACTGCCAGCACCCCCGCGCACCAGACGATCCCGGCCACCGCCGTCCGGCGAATCCATGTCACGACGGAAAGCTATCTCAACTGGGAAACGGGTTCGCGCGGCTGCTGCGCCCGCGCCGGCCGCCGATGGTCGCGATCGCCGTCACCCGCTAGCCGAAAGGGCCGCCCGGGTGGCACCCAGGCGGCCCCATCAAGGCAACAGGGTCAGGCCGACGGGATGCCGTTGCCCGTCGGGGTGGCGGGGGCCTCCCCGTACTCCTGGACCGGGCCGGCGCCGTCGTCCGTCTGCAGGACCGGGCCGAACGCCGCCTGCTTGCCGCCGGTGACGCGACCCATCTGCATGCCGCCGATGCCCGAGTGGTCGGACGCCGAGTAACGGTAGGGGCCGACGGCCGCGTTCTTGAAGCCGCCCGACTCGACCGCCGAGATCAGGCCCTCGCGGGTCAGGTCCTTGCCGGCCTTCAGCAGTGCCTGCACGGTGAGGTAGCCGACGGTCATGCCGAACATGATGTTGTTGTCGAAGGGTGCGTCTCCGTTGTACTCCTTGTTGACCTTCTGGTAGAGCTGCACCCACGGGTTGCCGGCGTCCGTCGAGACCGGCAGGTAGCCCGGCGCGACCAGGCCCTCGAGCAGCACCTTGCCCTCACCGAGCAGGCCGGAGAGGGTCGTGTAGTCGGCGCCCACGCTGGAGGGGACCCACTGGGGCTTGAAGCCCCCGAGCTTGGCCGCCGTGCCGAGCGACAGCGCGGTGAACGCCGGGATGGTCGCTGAGATGACGACCTGGCAGCCGGCCGCCTTGAACGCCTGGATCTGGGGCGTGATGTTCGTGTTGCTGGTGACGTACTTCTGCTTCTCCTTGACGCCGTCGGCGCCGAGGACCTGCTCCACGCCGGCCAGGCTGTCGCGGCCGAAGTCGTCGTCCTGGCCCATGTGGCAGACGACCTGACCCGGGTACGTCTTCTTCACGAAGTCAGCAATGATCTTGCCCTCGACCGTGTAGTCCGGCTGGAAGCCGAACGTCGTCGGGTACTTCTCGGGCTGGTTCCAGCTGCGGCTGCCCGATGCGACGAACAGGTCCGGCACCTTCTGGGTCTTCAGGAAGTCGAGCACGCCGGTGTGGGTCGGGGTTCCGAGTCCATTGACGATCGCGAAGACCTTGTCCTCGAGTACGAGCTTGCGCACCAGGGTCTGGGTGTTCGCCGGGTTGTAGCCGTCGTCCTCGATCAGGTACTTGATCTTCCGGCCGTTGACGCCGCCGTTGGCGTTGACGTACTCGAAGTAGGCCTTGGTGGCCGGCGCGATCTTCGAGTAGCCGGCGGCGGCCGGTCCGGTCAGCGGCATGTGGGTGCCGAGCACGATCTCGGTGTCGGTGACCCCCGGCACGCTCGCGGCGGTTCCGCCGCCGCTGCTGCTGGGAGCCTCGTCGGAACACGCGGAGCTGGCCGCGACCAACGCGAGACATGCGGCGACCACGATGCCGCGACGTGCGATGCGAAGCATGGCTCTCCTGTTCGGATGGTGGACTGGGGACGGGGGATGTCAGAACCGGCGGCGGATCGTGCGGCCCAGGGCCCGGAACGCGTCCTGGATGCCGCCGGGGGCGACCAGCATCACGATGATCAACGTGAGGCCGAAGATCGCCAGCGGGAGATTGCCTTCCAACTTGTTCGCCAGCCCCGGGCTCAGCTCGAACCCGCGGGTGACCTCGGTGGTGAGATAGGGCAGCAGGACGAGCAGCAGCGCACCCCAGGCCGCGCCGAACAGGCTGCCGAGGCCGCCGAGCACGATCGCCAGCAACAGGTTGAGCGACAGCGTCAGGCCGAAGACGCTGGGCGACACGCTCTGCGAGATGACGGCCAGCACGCCGCCGCCCAGGCCCGCGCAGCCCGCGCTCACCACGAACGCGAGCACCTGGGTGCGGGCCACGTGGATGCCGGCGAGCTTGGCCGCGACCTCGTCGTCGCGGACCGCCTTGAACGCGCGCCCGAACCGGCTGTGCACCAGGTTCGCGACGATCAGCAGGGACACCATGGCCGCGCCGACCGCGATCCATGCCTGCCACCGCTCCGGCGGGAAGTACGGGCCGAGGGCGGCGGGTGCGGGCTCCACGTACACCGACAGGCCCTGGTCGGCGTTGAACAGGCCGGCGAAGCGCGTGGTGAACGCGGGCACGACCAGGGCGACCGCGAGCGTCACACCCGCCAGGTACGGGCCGCGGAGCCGGGCGGCGCACACGCCGATCAGCGCGCCGGCCAGCGCCGCGACCAGCACGCCGAGGGCGAGCGAGACCGGCAGCACCCAGGCGCCCAGCACACCCCGGTCGCGCAGCTCGTTCTGGGCCAGGGCCACCGTGTACGCGCCGCAGGCCATCAGCGCCCCGTGCCCCAGCGAGAGCTGCCCGTTGAGGCCGGTGAGCATCGTCAGGCCGGCGGTCACGCACAGGTAGGCGGCGACGGTGGCGAGCTGGTAGTTGCGGAACGGGTCGATGCCGTAGCTGACGAAGTAGACCGCCACCGCGCCGACCGCCACCCAGAGCAGGTGGCGCAGCAGCGTCGAGCCACGGCGGGGACCCGTCTGTCGGGGCGTGATGAGCCGGCTGATCGGCGAGCGCGCCGGCCGCACCTTCGTGGTGGTCATACCGTCCTCGCCCGTACACCCGAGAAGATCCCGCCCGGACGAAGCAGCAGCACCGCGAGCAGCACGGCGAGCACCGCGACGGGCGTCAGGGCCGCACCCAGATAGCCGCTGACGTACGACAGGATCAGGCCGACGATGATGCCGCCGACCACCGCGCCGACGGGGCTGTCGAGGCCGCCGACGATCGCCGCGGCGAACGACGAGGCGAACACGATGTCCATCGCATGTGGATGGAGGCCGAGCTCGGTCGGCAGGATCAGCACGCCGGCCACCGCGCCGACCACGGCCGCGAGCGCCCAGCCCAACGTGAGCATCCGGCCCACGTTGACGCCGAGCAGCCGCGACACCTCGGGCGCGAACGCCGCCGCCCGCATCCGCAGGCCGACCGCGGTGCGGGTGAACAGCAGCGCCAGCAGCACCACGATCGTGGCGACCGTGCCCCAGATGAACAGGTCGTATCGGCTCATCAGCGGCACGCCGCCGACCTCGATCGCTTTCGTGTCGAAGGGCTGGTTCGCGGCGCGGAACTCCCCGCCGAAGACGATGCCGACGACCGCGGTCAGCAGCAGCACCAGGCCGAGCGCGACGATGACGTCGTTGAGCGGGTTGGCGTGCCCGACGAACCGCATCAGGCCGCGCTCCACCACGGCGCCGAGCAGAAGGCCGCCGACCAGCGCGAAGAGGAAGCCGACGAGGTACGAGCCGACGGCGTCGGAGACCATGTACGCGGCGTACGCGGTGACGACCGCCATCGCACCCTGCGCGAAGTTGACCACCCGCGCCGCCCGCCAGATCAGCACCAACGCGAGCGCGAAGGCGGCGTAGACGGCTCCCCGCGACAGCCCGTCGAAGGTGAGGAAGATAAAGCGTTCCAAACCGCGCTTCCTTTCGGGTCAGAAGCCTAGGTAGGCGTGGCGCAGGCCGTCGTCGGCGAGCAGGTGGTCGGCGTCGGCGGACATCACGACGCGGCCGAGCGACATCACGACACCACGGTCCGCTATGGACAGTGCGCCTCGGACGTTCTGCTCGACCAGCAGCACGGTCAGCCCGGTGGTGTCGCGGAGCTGCTTGAGCAGCGCCATGATCTGCGCGGTGACCTTCGGCGCGAGGCCGAGCGACGGCTCGTCGAGCAGCAGGAGGGTCGGCCGGGCGACGAGCGCGCGCCCGAGGGCGAGCATCTGCCGCTCACCGCCGGACAGCTGGTGGCCGAGGTGCGCGCGCCGGCGGGCCAACGGCTCGAACAGCTCGTACACCTCGGCGGTGGCCTTCTTGGCGTCCGCCTTGTCCTGTCGCCACAGCCCGCCGAGCCGCAGGTTCTCGTCGACGGTCAGCTCCGCGACGACGCCGCGTCCCTCGGGCACGTGGGCGATCCCGCGGCGGACGAGCTGCTCGACCTTGACGGCCCGCAGGTCCGCGCCGGAGAAGAGGATCCGCCCGCCGGTCGGCCTGACCAGGCCGGTGATCGTGCGCAGCAGGGTGGTCTTGCCCGCGCCGTTGGCCCCCAGCACGGCGGTGATGGTGCCGGCGGGCACGGTCAGGTCGACGTCGCGCAGCACGGGCACCGCACCGTAGCCGGCGTTGAGCTTGTCGACGACGAGAACGTCGGTCACGACGCCACCTCCGCACCCAGGTAGGCCTCGGCGACCGCGGGGTTGTCGCGCACCTGCGCCGGCGTGCCGGCCGCGACGACGCGACCGAAGTCGAGGACCACGATCTGGTCGCAGACCTTCATCACCAGGTCCATGTGGTGCTCGACGAGCATCACCGAGCAGCCCGAGCGGTTCGGCAGGCCGACGATCAGGGCCGCGAGCTCGTCGACGTCGTCGCCGCCCAGGCCGCCGGCCGGCTCGTCGAGCAGCAGCAGTCTTGGCCGGGCGACCAGCGCGCGGGCGAGGGCGACCCGCTTGCCGACCGCGTACGGGAGGGTGTCCGGCCAGGCCTGGGCGTGGTCGGCGACGCCGAGCTCGTCGAGGAGGGCCAGCGACTCGTCGCGGAGCCGGCGCTCGTCGCGGTCGCTGCGCGGCAGCCCGAACAGCGCGGACACGAGGCCGGCGCGCGAGGTGTGGGTCGCACCGGCCATCACGTTCTCGAGGACGGTGAGGCCGCGGAACAGGCCGACGCCCTGGAGCGTGCGAGCGATGCCCTTGGCGGCGAGCTGATGTGGCCGTGGCCGCAGCGGTCTCTCTTCGAACAGGACGGAGCCGGTGTCGGGCTCGACGAACCCGCAGATCACGTTGAACAAGGTCGTCTTGCCGGCGCCGTTGGGCCCGATGACACCGACGACGGTCCCGGTGGCGGCGGCCATCGACACGTCGTCTAGCGCGACGAGGCCACCGAAGTTGACGCCGACCCCCCGAAGCTCGAGGACGGTGGCGGAGTGTTGCGGCGTCATGTTCACCCCACGAGAAAGATCAACGACGGCCGATCAGGTATTTACACTGGGAGTGTACTTTTCTCGCCCGCGCCGTCAATGCCCTCGTTGCGAGGTCGTGATCTCCCCAGCTCAGGGGGTTGCGAAGCACTTCCGAATCTGTTGGGCTGCCCAGGTGGCCGCACACGCCGACCTGCCGGGCAGTGAGCGATGAACCTCGCGAATCTCGGCGTGCCGGTCCGGCCGATGGTTCGTGTCCACGGTGGATTCGCCAACCGGACGTACCGGCTCGACACCGACCAGGGGTCGTTCGCGGTCAAGGAGCTGAACCTCCACGACCGGCGCTGGAGCTATCGCGTCGACGACGTGTTCAGGTTCGAGAGGGCCGCCTTCGCCGCCGGCGTCCCGATGCCCGAGCCGATCTCGGCCGACGAGCACGTGCTCGTCCACCGCTGGGTCGAGGGCGAGAAGGTGCCTGAAGAGCCGGTGCCGCCGGCGTACGCGTTCGAGGTCGGTGAGATCCTCGCGCGCATCCACGCGCTCGACGTCGCCTGGAACCACGTCGAGAGCGACGAGCCGGCGGCACGGGACTGGCCCGAGCTGGCCGAGCGGGCGACCGCGACCGGGCAGCCCTGGGCGGGAGAGCTCGCCGACCGGGTCGAGACGTTCCAGGCGATCGCCCGGTTCGTCGACACCTGCGAGCGACCCGGCCCGGTCGTGCTGACCCACCGGGACATCCAACCCTGGAACCTGCTCGCCCGAGGCGGTCGGCCGGTGCTGCTCGACTGGGAGCTCTCGGGCATGCTCGACCTGTCCGGTGAGCTGGGCTCGACCGCACTGAGCCTCGCGAAGGGACCTGGCTTCGACGACATCCGGCCCGCCGTTTTCCGCGAGGTCCTCGACGGCTACGTCGCGGGAGGCGGAGTGTTGCCGCCACCCGGTCCGAGCTGGTTCGCCTTCATGATCGGCGGCTGGCTGGGCCACACGAGGTGGAACATCCTCCGCTGCCTCGGCGGCGTCGAACCCAGCACCGGCCCGGACCTGGCGCTCTCGGCCGAATCCGTGCGCGACGGACTGCGCGGCCTTCCCGTTATGTTCGGCCGGATAGCGGAACTTCAGGAGCTCGTCAGCGGTCCGTCGGTCTATGGCGGGGGTGTGTCGTGACCGAGGTGGTTGTTGGCGGCGGCCCATGATCGGGTGTGGCTGGTCTGGTCCCGGATGTGCCTGGGCCGTGATCGGGTGTGGCTGGTCAGGTCCTGGGACGGCGTGTCGACCAGATCTGGTGCACACGATCAACGTTTCGGCGCTGGGTCTTCCAGATAGCTCACACACGATCACGGCCCCAGCGCTGACGGGCCACGGCCCACGGGCCACGGCCACGACTGACGGGGCACTACGGGCCATGGGCCACGGCAGGCCTGCAACGCGGCGCCGTGAGGACTTACTCGTCTAGAGGGTGACGGCGATCGCGACCATCGGCGGCCGGCGCAGGTGCAGCAGCCGCGCGAACCCGTTCCCGAGCCGCGACGTCAGGTACTTGCGGGCCAGTTTCTCGCGCGCCGCCGCTGTGCCCGCCTCGTCCAGCAGCCGGGCCTCGCCCTCGGCCGAGGCGGCACCGGGCGCGACCCGACCGCGGATGTCGCACACGGTCACCTGCGCCCGGCCGGTGTTGCGTACCCGCTTGACCTTCCACGCCTTGGCCTCGGAGACCACCAACAGCTGGTTGCCCTCCGTGACATGCCAGACGGGAGTGGCGACCCCGGTGCCGTCACGGCGGTAGGTCACGAGGCTGACATGCTTGCTGCGCCGAATCTCGTCGATCACGCTCATGAGCGAAGCCTAGCCACGGCGGCAATACAACGACTGAACGCGTTCTTCCGAGTACGTGCTGCCGGGCTCGGCGGATCAACGAAATCGCTGTGATATTCACCATCATCGACGTGCTCATCTGTCCTCGGTCGACCCTCGTACCCCCCGGCGTCCTGCCGAGAAGGAGAGGCCAGATGGCACAGCTCACCCGCACCCTGTTCGGCTCCGTGGCGGCCATGGCCGCACTCGCTGCCTGCGCACCCGCCTCCGACGGTGGTGCACAGGTGGCGGCCCAGGTGCAGATTCCCGCGACGGCGTCGCCGAGCCCCGCCCCGCCGGCCGAATCGACGCCCGACGCGCCCGAAGCGCCCGACGTGCCACTCACGACGCAGCTCAAGGGCAAGACCGTCCCGAAGATGGGTCAGGTCGTCACCGACCAGGACGGCTTCGTGCTGTACCGCTTCGACAACGACTCCGCGGACCCCTCCGCCAGCAAGTGCGACGGCAACTGTGCCCGGGTCTGGCCGCCCGCGTACACCGACGGCACGACCAAGCTCTCGGGTGTGGCCCTGGGCAAGGTCGGCACGCTCACCCGCAACGACGGAAAGCAGCAGCTGACCATCGGTGGCTGGCCGGTCTACCGCTACGTCGGCGACAAGGAGCCGGGCCAGTGGAAGGGGCAGAAGGTCGGCAACGTCTGGTTCGTCGTGAAGCCTGACGGCAAGAAGAACCTGAGCTGCCTGCCCAAGGGCACCCCGAAGGCGGTCGCACCGCCGCCGGTCGAGGAGGAAGAGGCACCGGCCGAGGGCCAGGAGGACGACGGGTACGGCTCCGGCGGCTACTGAGTTCGCTACGGGCGAACGATCATCAGCGGGCACTGCCCGCCGCGGAGCGCTAGCGTCTGTGGTGGGTAGTGCGCCTGCCCGCGCCTGTGTGGTCGCCCACGCCGACCACCGTCCCGGCCAAGAGGCTCCGACTCAGCGCCCTTGTCTCGTTGCGGCTCCGCCGCGTCCGGACTGGGGTGCGTGGGGCCCCGCGAGGGCGTGCGGCATGTTCGAACGGTTCACCGACCGGTCCCGCCGGGTGGTCATCCTGGCTCAGGAAGAGGCGCGGATCCTCAACCACGCGTCGATCGGCACCGAGCACCTCCTGCTCGGCATTCTCAAGGAGGGCGAGAACGTCGGCGCCCGGGCGCTGGCCGCGCTCGGGCTCTCCCTGGTCACCGCCCGCGAGCGGGTCGAGGAGGTGGGCGGGGTCGGCGGGCAGGCGGCCGGCGGGCACATCCCGTTCACCCCCAGGGCCCGCCGGGTACTCGAGCTCGCGTTGCGTGAGGCCCTCCAGCTCGGGCACGCCCACATCGGTCCCGAGCACCTCCTGCTCGGCCTGGTCCGCGACGGCGGCGGGGTCGGTGCCCAGGTCCTCGAGCGGTTCGACGCCGACGCGGCGGCCGTCCGGCGGAGCGTGATCGAGGCGCTCACCGAGAAAGCCGACGGGGCTCCGCCGCCCAGCAGCGCCGTGCTCGACCAGTTCGGCACCAACCTCACCGACGCCGCGCTGCGGGGCGCTCTCGACCCGCTCGTCGGGCGGGACACCGAGATCCAGCGGGTCATCCGCGTGCTGTGCCGGCGCACCAAGAACAACCCGGTCCTGCTCGGCGAGCCCGGCGTGGGCAAGACGGCCGCCGTCGAGGGGCTGGCCCAGCGCATCGCGGCCGGTGACGTGCCGCAGCGGTTGCGGGGCAAGCAGCTCTACACGCTCGACCTCAGCGCCCTGGTCGCCGGCTCGCGCTACCGCGGCGACTTCGAGGAGCGGCTTCGCAAGGTGCTCCGGGAGGTACGCGGTCGCGACGACATCATCCTGTTCGTCGACGAGATCCACACGATCGTCGGCGCCGGTGCGGCCGAGGGTGCCCTCGACGCCGCTTCGATCCTCAAGCCGTTGCTCGCCCGGCCCGAGCTGCGGCTGATCGGCGCGACGACCACCGACGAGTATCGGCGGATCCTCGTCCGCGACCCGGCTCTGGAACGGCGCTTCCAGCCGGTCGCGCTCGCCGAGCCGACGGTCGCGCAGGCCATCGAGATCCTGACCGGGTTGCGGCGGCACTACGAGGCGCACCACGGCGTGGTGTACACCGACGCGGCGCTCGTCGCGGCGGCGACCCTGGCCGACCGGTACGTCGCCGACCGGTTCCTGCCGGACAAGGCGATCGACCTGGTCGACGAGGCCGGCGTGCGGGCGCACCTGCGCGGCGCCACGCAGGTGGGCGAGGACGACGTCGCCGAGGTGCTGGCCGACTGGGTCGGTGTGCCTGTGCGTCCGCGCAGCGACACCGAGACCCGTCGCCTGGCCCGGATGGAGGACGAGCTGCACCTGCGGGTAGTCGGGCAGGACGAGGCGGTCGGTGCGGTCGCGCGCGCGGTACGCCGTACCCGAGCCGGGCTGAAGGACCCGCGCCGTCCCGCCGGGTCGTTCGTGTTCGCGGGGCCGACGGGTGTCGGCAAGACCGACCTGTGCCGGGCGCTCGCCGAGTTCCTGTTCGGCAGCGAAGACGCGCTGATCCAGCTGGACATGTCGGAGTTCCACGACCGGCACACGGTGGCGCGGCTGGTCGGCGCCCCGCCCGGTTACGTCGGGCACGACGAGGGCGGCCAGCTGACCGAGCGGGTGCGCCGGCGCCCGTTCTCGGTCGTGCTCTTCGACGAGATGGAGAAGGCCCACCCCGACGTCCTGCTCACCCTGCTCCAGATCCTCGAGGACGGCGCGTTGACCGACGCGCAGGGGCGCAAGGTGGACTTCCGGAACACCGTCGTCATCCTGACCACGAACCTCGGCACCCGGGGCGCGCCGGTCGGGTTCGTCGACTCCATCGTGGATGGTCACGACCAGGTGCGGGCCACGGTACGCGAGGAGCTGCGCCGGCACTTCCCGCCGGAGCTGCTCAACAGGATCGACGAGACCGTGGTGTTCCGGCACCTGACCGAGCCCGAGCTGCTCGCGATCGCCGACCTCATGCTGGCGCGGGTCGCGCAGCGGCTGGCGGCCCAGGACATGACGCTGGTGGTCACCGACGACGCCAAGCGGCACCTGGTGCGGCAGGGCACCGATCCCGCGTACGGGGCGCGGCCGCTGCGTCGCGTCGTCCAGACGGCCGTCGAGGACGCGCTGTCCGAGCGCATCCTGCTCGAGGAGCTGCGCGCCGGGCAGACGGTGGTCGTCGACGTCGCGGGCACGGACCTCGCGTACCGCGTCGAAGAACGGCAGGCGATGGCCGGCTAGGGCGTCTCCTGCCGCGGCAGCACGACGATGTCGCCGGGCCGCACCCGCCGCGGCCCGGCGGCACCGTCGAACCACACGTCGTAGCCGACGGGCGGACCGGACGCCGCCCACCACAGGCCGGTGATCGAGCCCGGGGCGAGCCCGGCCCGGACGCGGGTGCCGGGGGCGTGCCCGTCGTCGGCCACGACCAGCAGGGCGTCGAGGACCTGCCGGGTGCCTGTCCAGGGCGCGCCGGCCTCGTCGCGGAAGCCCCGGAAGGCCGATCGGAGCCGGGGGTACGCGCCGGCGGTCAGCGCGCCGTCGATGCGGTCCCAGAGGATCGTCCAGTCGCCGTCGAGCAGCCGACGGGCGGCCCGGTCGACGTCGGCGCAGACCAGGTCGACCGCCGTCTCCTCGCCAGTCCCGGCCGCCAGGATCCGCTCGCCGGCGGCGGGTGCCGGTCGCGCCGCGACGAGATAGAGCATCGCCAGCAGAGCGGCGCGACCGGCGCCGGCGTAGAGCGGGCCATGGGCGGACCGGGCGGGCGGGAGGCGGTCGACCAGGTGTCCGGCACGTCCGGCGGGCAGCCCGCCTCCGCGCCGGGCGTCGGCCAGGCGCACGTCGACCGGACGGGCGGCCCGGCCGCACAGCGACCAGCGCCCGTCGCCGCGCACGGCCAGGGGATAGACGGTGCGGCCGAGGTCGCCGAGGGTCTCGCCGGCCGCCAGCCCGGCCGCGGCCACCTGACGGGCGGCGACCGAGTAGGCCACCCCGGCCTGCGCGGCGTGCGCCCGCACGAGCCGCTTGCGCGCGCGCCCCGACCGGGGCCGCTTACGGGAACGATCGTCGGTCATGGCCGTACCTCCTGTGGCTCCACCCGAAGGTAACCCCGTGCGGCCAGCGAGGTCAGGTCAGGATGCCGTCCAGCCGAAGTGGTCCAGCGGGCCGTGGCCCGCGCCCAGGTGCCAGCGGGACCCGCCGGCGACGGCGCGCGAGACGAACTCCTTCGCGGCCGCGAGCGACGTGCGCAGGTCCTCGCCCTGGGCCAGGTACGCGGCCGTGGCGGCGGCGAACGAGCAGCCGGTGCCGTGCGTGTTCGGGGTGTCCACCCACCGCGCGCTCAGCTCGTAGGTCTCCTTCCCGTCCCAGACCACGTCCACCGCGGTGCCGGAGGGGTCGCCAGCCGGATGCCCGCCCTTGACCACGGCTGCGCCGGGGCCGAAGTCGCCCAGGGCGCGGGCGGCGGCGTGCTGGTCGTCGCGGCTGGTGATCGGCGAGCCGAGCAGCACCTCGGCCTCGCGCAGGTTCGGCGTGACCACGGCCGCGTGGGGGAACAGCCCGTCGCGGTAGGCGTTCTCGGCAGCCGGCTCCAGCAGCCGGTCGCCGCTGGAGGAGACCATCACCGGGTCGACCACCAGGTTGGGCAGGCGGCCCTGGGCGGCGAGCGCCGAGACGGCCTCGACGGTCGCCGCGGTGGCCAGCATCCCGGTCTTCACCGCGACCACCGGCAGGTCGTCGAGGACCGCCGCGATCTGGGCGACCACGAAGCTGGACGGTGTCGCGTGCACGCCACGTACGCCGACGGTGTTCTGCGCGGTCAACGCGGTGATCGCGCTGGTGCCGAACACCCGCAGGGCCGCGAAGGTCTTCAGGTCGGCCTGGATCCCGGCACCACCGCCCGAGTCGGAGCCGGCGATGGTCAACGCGACGGGCGGGTTCACGGTATGTCCTCCACAGTGGTGTGCAATGCGCTCAGGTATTCAGCGACGGAGTAGGGGTCGCGCATCACACCACCCATCACGGCGACGCCGTGCGCCCCGGCGGCGCGGCATTCGGCCACCTGCCGCGGGCCGACACCGCCGAGCGCGAACACCGGCGGCCCGGTGCGGGTCAGCGCCGCGAGGCCGGCCGGACCCAGCGGGGGACCGTAGCCGGGCTTCGACACGCTCGGGTACACCGGCGACACGGTCACGTAGTCGCATCCCTCGGCCGCCGCGGCGGCCACCTCGGCGAGGTCGTGGCAGGACCGGCCCACCAGCGCCGGTCGCGATCGGCAGGGGAACGGGTCCCGGGCAGCCAGGTGCACGGCGTCCGCACCATCGTGACTCGCCACGATCAGCGTGCCTCCGACGGGCGCGAGGATGCCCGCGAGCTCGGCCGCCAACGCCGCACGCGCACCGGCCGGCAGGTCCTTCTCCCGCAGCACCACGGCTCGCGCACCGGCCTCGACGGCGGCCCCGACGGCGCGTGGCAGCGGACCGGCGCACTGGGTGCGGTCGGTCAGCACCAGCAGCCGAGGCAGGTTCACAGAGCCGCCAGGCCCGCGTCCTGAGTGGACGCCTGGGCGTGCCAGCGCCGCTCGATGCGGCCGGCGCCGAACGCCAGCCGGCCCGCGTCCACCGCGTGCCGCATCGCCAGCGCCATCCGCTCCGGCTCGCGGGCGCGGGTCACGGCCGAGGCGAGCAGCACGCCGTCGCAGCCGAGCTCCATCGCCAGCGCCGCGTCGGAGGCGGTGCCCAGCCCGGCGTCCAGGATCACCGGCACGTCGACGACCTCCCGGATGAGGGAGATGTTGTGCGGGTTGCGGATGCCCAGCCCGCTGCCGATCGGCGAGCCGAGCGGCATCACCGCGACGCAGCCGGCGTCGGCCAGCCGGCGGGCGGTGATCGGGTCGTCGTTGGTGTACGGCAGCACCTGGAAGCCGTCCGCCACGAGCTGCTCGGCCGCGTCGAGCAGCTCGACCGGATCGGGCAGCAGGGTGCGGTCGTCGCCGATCACCTCGAGCTTGACCCAGTCGGTCTCGAACGCCTCGCGGGCCAGCTTGGCGGTGCGCACGGCCTCGCGGGCGGTGAAGCAGCCGGCGGTGTTGGGCAGCAGGCGCACGCCGCAGCGCTCCAGCACGTCGGCCAGCGCGCCGCCGGTGGACGCCTCGACCCGGCGCAGCGCGACGGTGACCAGCGCGGTGCCGGACGCGGTGATGGCGCGGGCCAGGACGTCGAGGCTGGGCACGCCGCCCGTGCCGAGGATCAGCCGGGACGGCAGCGTCTGCCCGGCGAGGACGAAGTGGTCGTCGGTCATGGTCGTCACCCTCCCGCCACGGCGGCGAGGATCTCGACCTCGTCGCCCTCGGTCAACGCCGTGTCCGCCCACTCGCTGCGCGGCACCACCTCGCCGTTGCGGGCCACCGCGATGCGGCGCTGGTCGGTGCGGGCCGCGACGAGCTCGGCCACCGTGACCGGCGACGCCACCTCGACGGCCTGGCCATTGACGGTCAGCGTCATCCAATCCTCCCGTCCGGAGCGAACGGTGCCGC
The DNA here is from genome assembly GCF_040676915.1 of Asanoa sp. NPDC049475. Taxonomy (NCBI): domain Bacteria; kingdom Bacillati; phylum Actinomycetota; class Actinomycetes; order Micromonosporales; family Micromonosporaceae; genus Asanoa; species Asanoa sp. NPDC049475. The sequence continues at coordinate 828,428 of NZ_JBFAPY010000005.1, forward strand.
GTACGACGGCAGCGCCCCCTCGGTCAACAGCTCGGCGATCGCGTCCGCGGTCGCCGGGGTGAGCAGCACACCGTTGCGGTGGTGCCCGGTCGCGAGCACCAGGCCGGGCAGCGACGAGGGACCGAGCAGCGGGGCGTTGTCGGGCGTGCCCGGCCGCCAGCGGGCCAGCGTCTCGACCAGCTCGAGCTCGGCGACGTCGGGCACCACCTCGATGGCGTCGCGGAGCAGGGCGTGCACGGCGCCCGCGGTGACCGTCGGGTCGAAGCCCAGCTCCTCGCTGGTGGCGCCGACGACCAGGCCGCCGGCGGACCCGTGCGGCACGAGGTAGACGTGCTGGCCGCGGACCAGCGCACGAATCGTCCCGTCGAGCAGGGCGTCGCCGCGCAGCCGCAGGATCTGGCCCTTGACCGGGCGGACCGGCAAGGGGGGAGCGCCGGGCAGACTGCCGCTCCACGCGCCGAGCGCGAGCACGACGGTGTCGGCTAACAGTTCGGTGCCGTCAGTCAGGCGCAGCCCGGCAGCGCGGCCGTCCACGACCATCAAAGAGGCGATCCGTGACTGGACGATGTGGACACCGGCGCCGACGGAGGCAGCCAGCAGCGCCGCGTGCAGGGAGCGCGGCTCGACCGAGTGGTCGCTGGGCGCGTGCAGGGCGCCGCGTACGCGCGGGCTGAGGGCCGGCTCGCGGCGCCGGGCCTGGCTGCCCGTCAGGCGCTCGACCGGCAGGCCGGACTCGAGGTAGTAGGCGTGCAGCCGGTCGAGCGCCGCCATGTCGTCGGCGTCGAAGCCGACCTCGAGCGTGCCGGCGGTACGCAGGTCCACCGTGCCGCCGAGGTCCGCGAGGAAGGCCGGATAGCGGCCCAGCGACTCCCGGCTCAGCGCGCGCAGCGCCTCCTCGCCGTACGCGGCCTCGGTCAGCGGGGCCAGCATGCCGGCGGCGGCCAGCGACGCGCCGGTGCCGGGCGCCTCGTCGACCACGGTGACGTCGAGCCCGCGCTGGGCGGCCCGCCAGGCCACCGCGAGCCCGATCAGTCCACCGCCGGCGACCAGCACCGTCATGGGTTGCCGTCCAGCGCGGCGAGCAGTGCCCGGGCGGCGGCCGCCGGGTCGGGCGCGGCCGAGACGGCGGAGACCACCGCGACGCCGTGCGCACCCGCCGCCCGCAGCAGGGGCACCCGCGGCGCGGTGACCCCGCCGATCGCGATGACCGGCACCCCCACGGCGGCCGCGACGGCGGCGACACCCTCCGGCCCGATCGGGTCGGGCAGACCGTCCTTCGTGGACGTCGCGAACGCGGGACCGACGCCGAGGTAGTCGGCGCCGGCGGCCACCAGCGCGGCCGCCCGGTCCGGGTCGCGGGCCGTGCCGCCGATCAGGTGGGTCGGGCCGGCGATCCTGCGCACCACCTCGACGGGCAGGTCGTCGGCCCCGACGTGGGTGCCGTCGGCCCGCGCGGCCAGTGCGAGGTCGACCCGGTCGTTGACGACGCACTGCGCGCCGGCGGCGCGGCACAGGAGCACCACCTCGCGCGCGAACGCCAACCGCTCGCGGTCGCTGCCGACCTTGGTGCGCACCTGGACGACCGGGGTGCCGCCGGCCAACGCGGCGCGCACGGCGTCCAGCGCCGCGATGCCGCCGGCCGCGTCGGTGACCACGTGCAGCCGGCCGATCACGACGCCACCCGCGCGGGCCGGCGCCGGCCCGGCAGCAGCACCAGTGCCGTGAGCCCGGCCGCGACCGCGAGGCTGACCAGGGACGCCGACCAGCCGTTGGCGGGATCGATGCCGAGGTCGTGCTGTCTGGCCGTCCACCAACTCGTCCAGCCCTGCCCGAGGTCGGGGAAGAAGGTCGGCAGGGTGAGCTGGTAGGCGACGAAGCCGGCGGCCCACGGCAGCAAGAGCCAGGGTCGGGCCGGTGCGGTGGCGGAGACGTCCCAGCGGCCGCGCGGCAGCACGAAGTAGGCGATCGCGAAGACGCCGACCAGGGGCACGAAGACCGCGCCGATCAGGAACAGGAACGGCTCGTACGAGACGATGTCGACGGCCAGCGCCAGCAGTGTGGCGACGGTGCCGACGAGGGCCGCGAGCAGCCTCCGGTCGATCCGCTCGACCATGTTGCGGGCCGAGACGGCGGTCGAGTAGACGTTGGCGAACGCCTCGTCGACCTCGACCACCACCAGCACGGCCAGCGCGACGGCACCGAGGGGCACGGCCAGCAGGGCGTCGACGACGTCGAGGCCGCCGGCACCGTACGCGGCCAGGGCCAGCACCCCGAGCGTGAAGCACGCGATGGTGGCGGCGCCGTAGCCGACGGTGGCGCCGGCGAACGCGGCCCGCCCGCTGCGCGTGTGCCGGGTGTAGTCGGCGACCAGCGGGAACCAGGAGACCGGCATCGCGATGACCACGTCGACGGCGGTCCAGAACGACCCGCCGTCGCCGGTCAGCGGCTGCGGGTCGGCCCGGAGCACCTCGACGAACAGGTAGAGGCCGGCGATCAGCGCGGCCCAGACGGCGTACCGGGCGAGCAGCCGGACGGCACCGAGCGGACGCAGCGCCATGAGGGTGGCGGCGACCCCGGCCACGAGCACGAACGGCCACTTGGGCGCGTCCAGCACCTTGGCGGCGGCGGTCGCGATGATGAAGATCTCGAAGGTCGCCCAGCCGACGCACTGGAGGAGGTTGAAGACGGTCGGCAGGTACGACAGGTGCCGGCCGAGCAGCCCGCGCAGCAGCACCATGCCGGGGGCACCCTCCCGGGCACCGGCGGCGGCGCCGAGGCCGAGCAGGAGGGACCCGATGACGGCCCCGACCACGATGGCCAGGATGGTCACGCCGAGCGGCCGCCCCGGCAGCACGGCGAAGGTGGCGGCGACGGGCAGGAGGAGGCTGACACCGAGGCTGCCGAACAGCCCGGCGGTGTCGCGGAAGCCGAGGGTACGAGCGGGTTCGGTCGCGCTTTCGGCGGCGGCCGTGGACATGGTCGACACGTAAGAAGCTCCCTACGCCGGCATTACCCGGTCAGGTTCCGACGGTCGGCGGCGCGTCAGCCGCCCTCTCAGCCCGGTGCTCCGAGCTCCCGTTGTGACTTCCGGCAGGTTACGACATACCCACCGCGAACGCCATCGTTACAGATATCACGGTGGGGCGCAGCCGTTCGGCCGGTCCGAGGGCGGCCAGACATAGGGCAGGTCGGGTGGGACGTCCCCGAAGAGCGGGCCGTAGAACGTCGCGTCCTTGCGGATCAGGGCCGACTGGTGGGAGCGGTGGAACGCCTCGTCGCCGAGCCAGGGTGGCAGGTCGCCGGCCGTCCGCAACTCCGGCACCTCGCGCACGGCGGTGATGCCGCACGACGCGGCCAGGTCCGTGGTCAGGGTCGTGGCCGTCGTGTCGGCGCGGCCCTCGGCGGTCCAGGTCGACGCCACGACGAGGCCGTAGCGGACCAGGGCCTCCTCGTATCCCGCCCACATCTTGACCGCCGGGTGGTGCCGGAAGCCGTGGCCCGCGACCGTCAGACCGCGCAGGATCTGCACGTTCTCCACCCGTTGCTTGCCGAGCCGCGGCGGGTCCAGCACCGCGGCCGACCGTGCGAAGTCGGGGAACGGCAGGAACGTCTGCATCAGCCCAGCGCGCGGTCGACGTTGAAGGCCGCGCTGATCAGGGCCAGGTGGGTGAAGGCCTGAGGGAAGTTGCCCAGCTGCTCGCCGGTGGGGCCGAGCTGCTCCGCGTACAGGCCGACGTGGTTCGCGTACGTGATCATCTTTTCGAAGGCCAGGCGGGCCTCGTCGACCCGGCCCGCTCGGGACAGGGCCTCGACGTACCAGAAGGTGCAGATGGACATCGTGCCCTCTTCGCCCTCCAGGCCGTCCGGGCTCAGGTGCGGGTCGTAGCGGTAGACCAGCGAGTCCGAGACCAGTGTGTCGCCGAGCAGGTCGAGGGTGGTCAACCAGCGCGGGTCCGTCGGCGCGACGAACTTCGACAGCGGCATCATCAGCACCGAGGCGTCCAGGACGTGGCCGTCGCGGTGCTGGACGAAGGCCTTCAGATCGGGCTCCCAGAAGCGGTCCATGATCTGGTAATAGATGGCGTCGCGGGCCTTGCTCCAGCGCACCAGGTCGGCCGGCAGCCCGCGCTGGTGTGCGACCCGGATCGCGCGTTCGAGCGCCACCCAGCACATCAGCCGCGAGTAGAGGAAGTTGCGCCGGCCGCCACGGATCTCCCAGACCCCCTCGTCGGGCTGGTCCCAGTTCTCGCACACCCATTCGACGAACGTGGTGACGCCGTCCCACACGCCGGCGGAGATCGGCTGGCCCCACTTGTTGTAGAGGTAGATCGAGTCGATCAGCGCGCCGTAGATGTCGAGCTGGAGCTGGTTCACCGCGTCGTTGCCGACCCGGACCGGCGCCGAGCCCTCGTAGCCCTCCAGGTGGTCCAGGCGGCGTTCCGAGAGCGACTCGCCGCCGTCGACGCGGTACATGATCTGCAATGGGCCCTCCGGGTCGGGGTCACTGGCGCGCACCCGGGCGGCGAGGAAGTTCATGAAGGCGTCGGCCTCCTCGGTGAAGCCGAGCCGCAGCAACGCATAGATGCAGAACGCCGCGTCCCGGACCCACACGTACCGGTAGTCCCAGTTGCGCTCGCCGCCGAGCCGCTCGGGCAGGCTCGTCGTCGGCGCGGCCACGATGGCACCCGTCGGCGCGTACGTCATCAGCTTGAGCGTGAGGGCCGAGCGGTGCACCGCCTCACGCCAGCGGCCCCGGTAGCGCGACGCCGAGAGCCAGCGCCTCCAGTACGCGACCGTGTCGGTGAACGCCTCCTCGGCCTCCTCGGCGGTCCCGTACGCCGGCTTGCCGTCGTCGGCCCGGTCGAGGCAGAACACCACCGACTCGCCCTGCTTGAGCCGAAAGGAGCTGATCACGTCGCCGTCGACGAGCTCGAACGGCGCGGTCGAGTTCAGCGCCATGCTCATCGACGCCGACTCGAAGAGCGCCCGCCCGTCCGCCAGCCGCAGGGTGTGCGGCTGGAGGCCGTAGTCGAAGCGCGGCGCCACGTGCGCCCGGAACGGAAGCTCACCGCGCACGCAGCTCACCCGCCTGATGAGCCGGAAGCCGTGGCTCTCCATCCGGTCGGCCGGCACCGGCATGAAGTCCTGGATCTCGGCGATTCCGTCGTCGGACAGGAAGCGGGTGATGAGCACATTGGTGTCGGGGAAGTAGAACTGCCGCGTGGTGGCCGGGATGTCGGCATGGAGCTGGAAGAAGCCGCCCTTGTCGCGGTCGAGGATCGACGCGAAGATGCTGGGCGCGTCGAAGCGGGGGACGCAGCACCAGTCGATGGTCCCGTCAGTGCCGACGAGGGCCACGGTTCTCAAGTTGCCGATGAGGCCATGCTCGCCGATCGGTAGATAGCGTTCTTCTTCCACCATTTTCAGACGCTACGCGACCGGGCGGCCCGCCCGCAGGCGATCGCGCACCCACACCCCGGCGGGCTTGAGCCGGGCCGGGTCCGCGTACGCGCCGGCCTTGCAGGTGCCCTTCTTGAACACCGCGCCGGAGCGCTTGTCGTCACTCCAGTTCCAGTTGACCCAGCTGACCTTCTTCGCCGCCATCAGGTCCAGATAGGACTGTGCCCGGGTGAAGTTGTCGCCACCGTCGCCGGTGTATTTCTGCGTGCCGAACTCGGTGACGAACATGGGCAGCCGGTCGGCCGCCCGGGAGAGGGCGTTGAGGTAGTTGTGGCCGTGCGAGGCGGCGTAGAAGTGGAAGGTGTACATCACGTTGGCCGCCCGCACGGGGTTCGCGATCACCTCGCGCTCGTCGGCGTCCTCCGAGATGCCCAGCGACGACCAGCCGCGGGTGCCGACCAGCACCACCGCGTCGGGATCCTGTGCGCGGATGACGGGGATGACCTGTTCGGCGTACGACCGGATCCGGCTCCAGGAGACGCCGCTGGGCTCGTTGGCGATCTCGTAGAGGATGTTGTCGGCGCCGCGGTGCCGGCTCGCGATCTCGGCGAAGAACGTGCGCGCCCGATCGAGGTTGGCCATCGGGTCGCCGGGGTCGAGGATGTGCCAGTCGACGATGACGTAGAGCCCCCGTGCCGTGGCCAGGTCGATGTAGTCGTCGACGAGCTCCGTGAACGCGCGGGGGTCGCTGGCGTAGCCGTCCTCCTGCACGTACATCGAGATCCGCAGCAGGTCGGCACGCCAGTCGCGGGCCAGCACGTCCAGCGACGGTCCGTTGACGCAGTTGGCGTACCACTGGATGCCGTGTGTGGACATCCCGCGGAGCTGGACCGGCTTGCCGTCCCGGTCGCACAGCCGGGTGCCGCAGACCCGCAGCGCGCCGTGGGTGCCGACGGGAGTCGGCGCGGGAGCCACCATCGTCGGTCCTATACCGACGGTGAGTGAGGCGATGACGGCGAGTAACCAGATCCGCATGATGTGAAGAAATCACGCGGCTGCCGGAGTGATCGGGCACACCCTGGCGCTGTCACCCATCCGGGTGGAAGCTGGGAAAACGTGCCCGCCACCCCCTCTGTAGCCACCGCCGGCGTCGGCTTCCGGTCCGAACGCGGCCCCGTGCTCGCTGCGGTGATGCTCTCGACCGCGCTCGTCGCCATCGACTCGACCATTATCGCCACCGCCGTGCCGTCGGTGGTCGACGACATCGGCGGGTTCACCCAGTTCCCCTGGCTGTTCTCGGTCTACCTGCTGGCCCAGGCGGTCACGGTGCCGCTCTACGGCAAGCTCTCCGACCTGTTCGGCCGCAAGCCGGTGATCCTGTTCGGCATCGCCACGTTCTTCGTCGGCTCGGTGCTCTGCGGCCTGGCCACCAGCATGACCATGCTGATCGTCTTCCGGGCGATCCAGGGCCTCGGCGCCGGAGGCATCGCCCCGGTGACCGTGACCATCGTCGGCGACCTCTACACGGTGGAGGAGCGGGCCAAGGTCCAGGGGTACGTGGCGAGCGTCTGGGGCGTCTCGTCGGTCGTCGGCCCGACCTTGGGTGGCGTGTTCAGCGAGTACGTGTCCTGGCGCTGGATCTTCTTCGTCAACCTCCCACTGTGCCTGCTGGCCGCCGGGATGATCTGGCGCAGCTACCACGAGCGCCGCACGCCGGCCCGGCCGGTGATCGACTACCGGGGTGCCGTGCTGCTGACCGCCGGCCTGACCCTGGTGATCCTCGGAGTGCTCGAGGGCGGACAGGCCTGGGCGTGGACCTCGCCGGCCAGCGCCGCCACCCTCGGCATCGGCGCGCTGCTGCTCGCCGCCTTCCTGCTGGCCGAGCGCCGGACCCGGGAGCCGGTGCTGCCGCTGTGGGTCTTCCGGCGCCGGCTGCTGGTGGCCAGCGGCGTGGTCTCCGCGGGTGCCGGCGCGATCCTGCTCGGCCTCAGTTCCTACGTCCCGACGTACGCGCAGGAGGTCATCGGCGTCGGTCCGCTGGTCGCCGGCCTGGCCCTGGCCGCGCTCACCCTCGGCTGGCCGATCGCCGCATCGCAGTCCGGCCGCCTCTACCTGCGGTTCGGGTTCCGCGACTGCGCGCTGACGGGCGTGGGCATCATCGTGGTCGGCTGCGCGCTGCTGCTCCTGCTCGGCGGCGGCAGCAACGTGTGGCAGGTGGGCCTGACCTGCATGGTGATCGGCCTCGGCATGGGATTGACGGTCAGCCCCACGCTGATCGCCTCGCAGTCCAGCGTCGGCTGGAAGGACCGCGGGGTGGTGACGGCCAACAACCTGTTCCTGCGGTCGGTGGGAAGCTCGCTCGGCACCGCGGTGTTCGGCGCGGTGGCCAACGCGAAGCTGCGGGGGTCGCACGGCGATCCGGCTAGGCTCGTCGGCGCCGTGCACCACGTCTTCATCGGGGTCCTGGCGGTGGCGGTCGTGGTGGCGTTCGCGGCGCTCCTGCTGCCCCGCGGCGACGTGCTCGCACCGGCCGAATAACCAAAAGCTCGCAACGGTTTTCCGTTATTCAGCGCGGCGGCCGCGAATGCTAGCCGAGTGACCTGCAAACTCTTCTTATCTTCGGCTTAAGCCTGGTCGTGCGGCGATCATCGGTACCTACAGTTCGGGCTGCCCAGATGTGTTTGGCCCCGAGAGGCTCCGATGTCCCAACCCACTCCCGCACCGCGCCGCCCCTTGCTGCACCGCCGGTCCACCTACCTCGTCGCGGTTCCGGTCGTCGTGGCCCTGGCGGCGAGTGTGGCGGTCACCACCGCCTACGCGCGTTCCGCCGACCCCGCGCCGACGTCGGCGGGCGGGGCCGTCGACGTCGACACCGAAGCCCTCCCGGAGGAGCTCGGTGCTGCCGCTGCTGGGGCCACGCCGTCCGCCGGGACGCCCACGGCCTCGCCGAAACCGTCCGCTTCGCCGGCAACCGCCGAGACGGCGAGATCGGCGCCGCCCGCCCGGCCCGGCTGGGTCGCGGTCGACCCGACCAAGCAGGCGGCCGACGTCCGCGCCTTCTTCGCCATGAAGCCGCGGAAGGTCACCAACAACCCGGTGAAGGTGCCCGAGTTCAACGCGTCGTGCAAGGTGAGCCACCGCAACGACGACGACCCGATCGTCGCGCCCGGGCTGAAGGGCGCCTCGCACAACCACACGTTCATGGGCAACACGAGCACGAACGCGTTCTCCACCGCGCGGTCGCTGTTCGCCAACAAGAAGACCACCTGCTCGCCGGCCCAGGACCACTCGGCGTACTGGATTCCCACCCTGCTCAAGGACGGCAAGGCGGTGAACCCCAGCGGCGTCACCGTCTACTACGGATCGCGGCTGAAGGACCCCTCCAAGACCGTGCCGTTCCCGATGGGCTTCCGGATGATCACCGGGGACGCCAAGAACCAGAAGGACACCCCGGACAAGCAGGGCAACCACTTCTGGTGCGGTGGCATCGGCGGTGAGGTCGGCCGCACGCCCGACGGGGAGTGGCCGGTGTGCGCGAAGACCGCGAACCTGGTGCGCCAGATCACCTTCCCGGACTGCTGGGACGGCAAGCACCTGGACAGCCCGGACCACAAGTCGCACGTCGGCCCGGCCGACCGTGACGGCAAGTGCTCCGGGAAGTTCCCGGTGGCGATCCCCTCGGTGTCGTTCGTCATCGGCTACCCGCTGAACACCGACATGACCGGCATCAAGCTGGCATCCGGTACGGGCTACTCGATGCACGCCGACTTTTTCAACGCGTGGGAGCCCAAGGCGCTCGCCGAGCGCGTCCGCAACTGCGTCGACCAGGGCGTCAAGTGCGGATCCGACGGCCAGTTCTGAGCCCGGCCGCCAAGAGCCGACTGGCGGCCGTCGGGGTGCTCGTCGCCACGGCCGTAGCCGTCCCGTTGACCGTGGCGACGACATCCTCCGGGCCGGCCACCCCCGCGGTGGCCGGCCCGCCGCCTACTGGCCCGACCGCGACCGCCGTGCTCGGTCCCACCGACATCGCCTACCTCCAGCTGATGATCCCCATGGACGTCGGTGCGGTCCGGCTGGCGGCGCTGACGCAGGACCCCGCGCTGGCGGCCGTCGTCGCCGACCACCCGGCGGAGCTGGCCAGGATGCGCGACCTGCTGAGGGCGGCCGGGCTGCCGGACGGGAACCTGCACGACGGCCACGAGCTGCCCGGCCTGTTCAGCGACCGGGAGCTGGACGAGGTCGCCGCTCTGTCGCCGCCGGCCCGGGACGCGCGGGTGGCCGACCTGCTCCGCGAGCACCTGGCGCAGGGGAAGCTCGTCTCGGCGAGCGCGGCGGACGCGGCCGAGGACCCGACCGTGCGGGCGCTGGCGGTCGAGCTGGGTGCGGCGCGTGCCAGCGAGCTGGCGCAACTGGGTTGATCCGGTTTTGCCGCGAAAGTCCAGTTAGTCGCGTACGGTGATCCCGTGGTGCTGGCGGGGTTGGCCCGGCGCGGCGGGCGCCGGGTCACCCCGCTCTCCCTTGCCGCCTGCGCCGGTGCGGTCGACGTCGTCGCGTTCGCCGGACTGGGCGGCGCCTTCGCGAGCATCGTCACCGGCAACCTCGTCGTCGCCGGCCTGGGCATCGGCACGGCCGACGACCACGTGTTCGCGACCCCGGCCGTCGCGGTCGCCGGCTACAGCGCCGGTGTCCTGTGGGCGCAGGCGACCCCGGGCTGGCGGTGGCCCGCCCACCTCGTCGTGGAGCTCGCGCTGCTCGGCGCGTTGACGGCCGGCTGGGTGGCGACCGACGGCCGACCCGGTCCGACGACCTCGTTGTTGCTGCTGGCCACGGCGGGCGTCGCGATGGGCACGCAGAGCGTGGTGGCACACCGCATGCACGAGTCGACGACCTATCTGACCGGCACGTTGACCGGTGCGCTGCACGACCTGGTCGCCGGTCTGCGGGGCCGCCGTGCCGCCGCCTTCGGCCAGCTGGCCGCCCTTACCGCGGGCGGCGCGGTCGCCGCCGTGCTGTTCCAGACGGTCCGCTGGTCCGTACCCCTGCTGGCGATCTGTCTCCTGCTGCTCGCGATGGCGGCCCGGGGCTGCGCGATGGGAAGAGGAGCATTATCTTGAGGCCCGTCTGTGGCCGACCGTGGCGACAGCGCACGAGTCGCGACAGAGGCGAGACATGTATCCGGACCCCTCCGTGCCCACCGGTGGCTACCTGCCCCCGCCTCAGTTCGGGCCGCAGACCGCCGATCCGCTGATCAGCCCGACCTACGGCGGCTGGTGGAACCGTGGTGTGGCGATCGCCAAGGCCGGTTGGCGCCCGTTGGCTGGGCTGCAACTGGTCGGCGTGGTCCTGGCGCTGCTGGTGCAGGCGCCGGCCGCCGTCTTCATCGCGTTCGCGTCGGACGACCTCGAGAGCTCCTTCACCAGCTACGACGGCACCGGGAACGCCGACTTCACGCCGTTCGTCGTGCTGATCTCCCTGACCGTGGGTGCGGCGCTGCTGGCGATGCTCCTGACGACGGTGGTGACGCTGGCCAGCGTCCACGTCGGGGTGAGCATCGCGGTCGGCGTCGCGCCGCGCATGGGCGACGCGCTGCGGATGGCCGTCCGCCGGGTCTTCCCGCTGATCGGCTGGCAGCTGCTCGCGCTGCCCGTCTACCTGGTCGCGTTGTGCCTCTGCATCCTGCCGATCTTCTACGTGGCCGCCGTCTTCGTGGTGCTCCCGGTCGTGGTGGCGGTCGAGCGGACGAACGCGATCGGTCGTTGCTTCACGCTGTTCCACCGCGACTTCGGGGCGGCGGCCGGCCGGATCGCGACCATCCTCGGCCTGACCATCGGCGTCTCTGTCGTCGGCGCGGTGATCGGCGGCGTCGTCGAGGCCGCGACGAGTGTCTCGATGCCGGACAACGCCGGCATCATCACCGGTTCGATCGTCTCGACGTTGCTGACCGCGGTGCTCGCCGGAGCCGTGGCCGTGCTGCTGGCGCCGCTGACCCTGACCGCCTACGCGGACCTGCGCGCCCGCACGGAGCCGACCAACGCGATGACCATCGCCCAGCAGCTCGGCGTCGTCCCGCCGGCGAACCCCTGGCTGCCCGCGACATAGATCTTGATGAGCCGCTCGCGCGGGGCCACTATCTGACTCATGACCGTGCCCCTGCGCGAGCGCAAGTTCGACTGGTTCTTCGTGGGCTTCTTCGCCGTCAACGCGTCCGTCATCACCTACATCGTCGACCTCGAGCAGATCGTGGTCCGCGACCCGGCCGACTTCGACTATCCATTGTGGCCGCCGGCCGGCGCGATCGACCTGGTGCACTGGTGGGGCGAGAACTTCGACCCGCTGCTGATGGCCCGCCCGCCGTTCTGGCAGATGACGATCTGGATCGACCTGATCTTCTTCGGTCCGTTCTACTTCTTCGCCCTCTACGCGTTCGTCCGCGGCCGGGACTGGATCCGGGTGCCGGCGCTCGTGTGGTCGGGCACGATGCTCGCCAACGTGCTGATCATCCTGATGGACGAGCGGTACGGCGTCACCCCCGCGCCCAACTTCGCGATCGTCCTCGCCGCGAACGCCGCCTGGCTGCTCACGCCGTTCCTGATGATGTGGCGCATGCGGCGGGACAACCCGTTCACGCGGGTCGCCTCGTGAGGCCCGGCTTCGCCGACCGCTACGGCCCGTGGGCGCTGGTAGCCGGGGCGTCGGAGGGCCTCGGCGCGGCCTTCGCGTACCGCCTGGCCGAACACGGCCTGGACCTGGTCCTCGCCGCCCGGCGCGCGGAGCCGCTGGCGGCCCTCGCCGCGGCGCTGCCGACCAGGACGGTCACGGTCAGCGCCGACCTGTCGACCGTGGAGGGACTGAGGGCCGTCGCCACGGCGACGGAGGGCCTGGAGGTCGGGTTGGTGGTCGCGAACGCCGCGTACTCGCCGATCGGCCGGTTCGTCGAGATGGATCCGGAGCAGACCCGCCGCGCGGTCGACCTCAATTGCCGCATGCCGCTGGAGCTCGCGCACCGTTTCCTTCCGCCGATGGTGGCGCGGGGGCGTGGTGGCTTCGTCGTCATGTCGTCGCTGGCCGGAATGCAGGGCTCGCCGCCGATCAGCGCCTACGCGGCGACCAAGGCGTTCGGCGCGATCCTCGGCGAAGGTCTCTGGGCCGAGCTTCGCGGCACCGGTGTCGACGTGCTCACCTGTGTCGCGGGCGCCATCGCCACGCCGGGCCTCGCGGGAGCGAAGAGCCGTCCCGCACCCGGCACGCGGACGCCCGACCAGGTGGTGCGGGCGGCGTTGCGTGGCCTCGGCCGGGGGCCGCGAGTGGTGCCGGGCCTGGGCATGCGGGTGTCGTCGACGCTGATGTCGCGGCTGCTGCCGCGCCGCGCCGCGATCGCGGTCATCGCCCGCGCGTCGCGGGATCTGACCGCCTCGTGAACGCGGGGTGGGGGGGGGGGGGGGGGGCCCCCCCCCCCGCCGCCGGGGGGGGGGGGGGGGGGGGGGCCCCCCCGCCCCCCGGGGGGGGGCGGCGAGCCCCCCCCGCCACCCCCCCCCCACCACCCCAGCGAGCCGGAAAG